>NZ_REFD01000001.1:4137500-5135360 GCF_003688355.1 Acidovorax sp. 100
TCAAGTCCTGTACGCGCAAGGCACGGCGGGCAATCTTGTCCTCGTAAGCTGGACCAATGCCACGGCCGGTGGTACCAATCTTCTCAGTCCCCCCCTGCTCTCGGGCCGCCTCACGCGCAACGTCAATTGCCGCGTGGAAAGGCAAGATCAGAGGGCAAGCCTCACTGATGCGCAGGCGCGAACGAACCTCGACACCGGCTTTCTCAAGCCCCTCAATTTCCTCAAACAACTTCGCGGCAGAAAGCACCACGCCATTGCCGATGTAGCACTTGACCCCAGGGCGCATGATGCCGCTCGGGATCAAATGCAGCGCCGTCTTCACGCCATTGATCACCAGTGTGTGGCCAGCGTTGTGCCCCCCTTGGAAACGCACGACCCCTTGAGCGCTCTCCGTCAGCCAATCGACCAACTTGCCTTTGCCTTCGTCGCCCCACTGGGTACCGACCACCACTACGTTGCGACCTTTGGTTGCTTTCATCTCAAACCCAATTCAAATGACAATTGCTCAAACAGCCTGCACGACCCAACGGCCCGCAACCTGAACCAGTTCACGATCACAGTGGAACTCATCCACCTCACTCTCGTGCCCTGGCAAAACACACACCACTGTTTCCCCAGCGGACCGAAGCTCTCCAATCGCTGCATTCACATCCGCAGCCTCGCCCCAGGGAGCACGAATGGCAGCCTTCAGCGCACGGGGTGGCACCACGCCAACCACCTGCTTGATGTCCAAACTGAATCCCGCCGCAGGACGATTTCGGCCAAACACTGCCCCCACCTCGTCGTACCGGCCGCCGCGCACCAGGGCATCGCTGGCACCGGGCGCATAGATCGCGAAGCGCGCACCGCTGTAGTAGGCATATCCACGCAAATCAGCCAAGTCGAAAGTGACAGAGGCTCCGTCAAGACGCGACGCCAACCACTTCAAATTTGATAGCACTTGAGACACACCAGAAATGCGTTTCAGCGCATTTTCAGCCTCAGCCAGAACAGCAGAGTCTCCATATAACTGGACAAGAGCGAGAAGGCCTTGCCGAGAATCCTCAGGAAAGCCACGCGTCAAGACTGTCAACTCTCCCGCATCCTTGGCCGCCAAAGCAGAATGAATGCCGCTGAGCAGTTGCGGGCTCACGCTCACACCAGCCAACAGGCTGCGGACGATGCGCACGTCCGCAAGATCAATGGTTGTGTCGCGTACATTGGCAACTCGCAAACACTCCCGAGCTAACTGCAAAGCCTCAAGGTCAGCCTCCAGCCCGGTATGCCCATAGATTTCGGCACCAAACTGAAGAGGCTCGCGGGTGGCATGCGGGCGGTCAGGACGCGTGTGCAACACAGGACCACAGTAGCAAAGACGTGTCACACCTTTGCGATTGAGCAAATGCGCATCAATGCGAGCAACCTGCGGAGTCGTATCAGCTCGCAGCCCCATGGAACGACCAGATAGCTGGTCCACCAGTTTGAAGGTTTGCAGATCCAGCGCTTCGCCAGTGCCCGTAAGGAGAGATTCCAGATGCTCCAACAGCGGGGGCATCACCAACTCATAACCATAACAACGGGCTGTATCAAGCAGCCCGCGACGCAATTCTTCGATGTGCCGCGCTTCAGACGGCAAGACATCGGCAATGTGATCCGGAAGGACCCAAGCAGACATGGAGAAAAGGGGAGGCTGTTAAAACCGTGATTCTACCGGGACCGGGCGAGACTCCCCAAGGAATCTCCTAGTCGAGGGGTGTGACAGCGTTCAGAAACAAAGCATCAGAAGACCCGCAGCCAGGGCCAACAATGCGAAAAAGCGTATTTGGCCATCCTGCAATTGAGCGATCTGCGCAACCGTACGCTTCCAGACTTGGGGGGACAAAAAAGGCAAAAAACCCTCAATTACCAGGACCAAGGCAAATGCCGTCCAAAGGCTGTCCCACATCATTCACCTCTCACAACCAGCGCCACTTGTTTACTTGCGTGGAGCAACAGGCGCCGATGCAGACGCTGAGCCGCGAAAGACCTTGAAGAAGTCAGAGGACGAAGGGTCCAGCACCATCACATCGCTTTTCTTATTGAAACTGCCCTTGTACGCCTCGAGACTGCGATAAAACTGGGCAAATTGAGGATCTTTGCCAAACGCTTCGGCGTAGATGCGGGCCGCTTCCGCGTCGCCCTCACCTTTCAGCTTTTGAGCATCCCGATAGGCATTGGCGATTGTGATCTCGCGCTGACGATCTGCGTCTGCACGAATCTTTTCGCCTTCTGCAGCCCCTGTAGAGCGCAACTCATTGGCCACGCGCTTTCGCTCCGCTTCCATGCGCCGGTACACAGATTCAGTGATGGCTTCCACGTAATCAACACGGGTAATACGCACATCCACCACATCCACCCCCCAGGGCTTGGAACCACGAACTGTCTCCAAGACCTCGCGCTTGACATCAGCCATCAGCGCTTCGCGTTTGAGTGAGAGCAGCTCTTTCACCGTGCGCTTGTTGATTTCCTCCTGGAAAGCATTGCGAACCACCCGATTAAGCTGCATGGCGCCCGCCGTCTCATCCAGCCCAACGTTGCGAATGTACTCAGTGGGCTCGGAAATGCGCCAGCGCACATACCAGTCGATAACGACACGCTGCTTTTCAGCGGTCAACATGGGCTCGGTGTCCGTGCTGTCCAAGGTCAGCAAACGCTTGTCTATGTAGGTGACGTTCTGAAATGGAGGAGGCAGCTTGAAATTGAGGCCAGGCTCCGTGATCACTTCTTTGATCTGACCCAGTGCATACAACACTCCAAACTGCCGCTGGTCCACAACAAAAAGCATGGAGCTCATGAGAGCAAGCACCACCAGAAGGGTAGATGCAATAAAACCGACTCTGTTCACGAACTGCTCCTAGCGGGATTCACGTTCACGGGTGCGGCTGGTGTCGCGCGCGCGAGCGTCATTCGAAAAGGTTGGTGCGGGTGTTGCTGGTGACACCGCTGGAGGCGAGCTGGTGGCCGCAGGGGCATCCAGCGCTCCGGACCCGCTTGCTACGCCTTGCATAATTTTGTCGAGCGGCAGGTACAGCAAATTGGAGCCTTGACGCGACTCCACCAGCACCTTGGTCACGTTGCCATAAATCTGCTGCATCGTGTCCAGATACATACGATCACGGGTTACCTGCGGAGCCTTCTGGTACTCGGCCAAAATAGAAGCAAACCGTTGCGAGTCACCTTGAGCCTGTGCAACGATCCTCGCCTTGTACGCAGCAGCCTCCTCGTTCAGACGAGAGGCAGAGCCCACAGCGCGTGGAATCACATCATTCGCGTAAGCCTGTGCCTCGTTTTTGGCACGCTCGCGCTCCTGTCCAGCTTTGAGGACATCATCAAAGGAGGACTGCACCTGCTCAGGCGGCCGCACACCGCCCTGCTGCAAATTGATGCCAACAACTTCGACGCCAACTTTGTAACGGTCCAATATGGTCTGCATGAGCGCGCGAACGCGAGGCGCAATCTGATCCCGCTCTTCAGCCAATGCCGTGTCCATGCGCATCTTGCCCACCACCTCGCGAACGGCGGTCTCCGCTGCTTGAACCACGGCATCTGAGGGATTTTTGCTTTCAAAAAGCCATGCCCTGGCATCGCTCAGGCGATACTGAACAGCAAACTTGATCTCCACGATGTTTTCGTCTTCGGTCAGCATTGCGGACTCTCTCAAGCCCGTGCTTTTGATGACCGTGTCCCTCCCCACATCAGCGGAGCGAATTTGCGTCACAAAAACCAACTCATGACGCTCAATTGGGTAAGGCAAGCGCCAGTTAAAACCTGCACCCACGGTGCTTTTGTACTTGCCGAATTGCGTAATGACGGCTTGCTGGCCTTCTTGCACTATGAAAAAACCTGTGCCCATCCAGATCACGAACGCAATGCCAACAATCAAGCCAACACCCACACCGGCGCTTTTCAAATCAGGTTGAAAGCCACCGCCCGCCCCTCCTCCCGGGCCACGGCCAGAACCATTCTTTCCCCCGAACAGACTGCCAAGCTTGCGATTAAGGTCACGCCAGAGCTCGTCGAGATCAGGCGGCTGCTGGCCATTGCTTGGCCGCTGATCCCCACCCCTCTGACCTGCGGGTGGCGCTGCAGGTCGATCCTCAGGGCGCACGCTACCGTCCTCCGACTTATCATCCCCGCGACCCCAGCGTGGATCGTTCAGATTGAACATGCCCCGAATACGGTCCGGCAATGAAGCCCAGCGTAGGGTGCGAGTATGAAAATTCATGCGCAAAATCTCTGGTTCTCTGATGGCGTCATTCGATCATGCATTGTGCCCAATCAGGGCAACACATCCGGCAATTCAAGGGCGTCTGCTGGGGTCATATCCTCACGCGTAGCCAGCAACCTATCGGCCAAAGCGCGGCGCAGATCATCAAGACCTTCTCCAGATCGAGCACTTACGAACAGACGGGAAAGCGACTGCCCCCCCACTTCGTATTGGTCTACCAGCAGGGAGGGCCGTCGCTCTTCGGGCAATGCGTCAAGCTTGTTGAACACCAGTATCTGCGGGATATCCGACGCACCAATTTCCAGCAACACCCGCTCCACCTGCGCCATCTGCTCCGGGAAATCCGGGTTGGAAGCATCCACCACATGAAGCAGCAGATCTGCATCGACAGCCTCTTGCAGCGTAGCCTGAAAGGCATCCACCAATCCGTGCGGGAGATCCCGGATAAAGCCCACCGTATCGGACAGAGAAACAGATCGCGCCGCATCTGCCAGATACAACTGGCGTGTTGTGGTGTCTAGCGTGGCAAAAAGTTGATCCGCTGCATACGCTCGCGCTTTCACCAGAGCATTAAAAAGCGTGGACTTACCCGCGTTGGTGTATCCAACAAGCGAAATATTGAAGGTATCGCGCCTCTCGCGCTGGCGCCGCTGCGTGGAGCGCTGACGCTTGACCTTGATCAAGCGCTCTCTGGTGCGCTTGATCGCGTCACCAATCATGCGTCGATCCAGCTCGATCTGCTTTTCACCCGGACCGCCCCGGGCACCGATACCGCCAGTTTGGCGCTCCAAGTGAGACCAGCGCCGCACCAGCCGTGTACTCACATACTGCAGCTTGGCGAGCTCAACCTGAAGCTTGCCTTCGTGGCTTCGCGCACGTTGCGCAAAGATCTCCAGAATCAACAGCGTGCGGTCATTGACTGGAAGCTCGATATGACGTTCCAGATTACGCTGCTGCGCGGGGCTGAGTGATTGGTCAAACAGCACCTCCAATGCCCCATGCATCTGGGCCAAGGTGCGAATTTCATCCGCTTTGCCAGAGCCAATAAAGAGTGCCGCGTCCGGCGCTTTCCGCTTGCACGTAATGCGAGCAACAGGCCGTAAACCCGCCGTCTGGGCGAGCAGTCCCAACTCTTCCAACTCAGCATCGAAGTGGGGGAGACCAAAATCAACGCCCACCAGCAACACCGGCGTCATAGCGGACGAGGATGCGGAAGCCGAACTCAAAGCCAACCACCCTCTCTCTGCTCTACCTCGCTCAGAAAGCGAGCCCCGCTACCAGACAACAACTCAAGAGTTGCTGTTGTCAGCATCAGGGGTTTCTGAGGTAGAGAAATTGACCGCCCGACCTGGAACGATCGTAGAAATCGCGTGTTTGTAAACCATCTGCGTCACCGTATTGCGCAGCAACACCACATACTGGTCGAAAGACTCGATTTGCCCCTGCAGCTTGATCCCGTTGACCAAATAAATGGACACTGGAACATGCTCCCGACGCAATGCGTTAAGGAAGGGGTCTTGCAAAAGCTGGCCTTTATTGCTCACGATATTCTCCGTGTTCAAGTGTTGTTGTAAACCAGCACCTTACCACAGCCAGACGCACGCTCTGGCTTTAACACACATGGCCCCTCGACTGAAGAGCCTTTGTCGTCAGGCCTCGTCTTTGTCCGCAAAAGGATTGTGCGAAGTTTTCATCTCAATGCGCAAAGGGGTCCCCACAAGATCAAACTCCTTGCGGAAGCGCCCTTCCAAGAATCGCTTGTAAGCATCAGTCACGTGCTCCAGCGAGTTACCATGGATCACGATCACAGGCGGATTCATGCCGCCTTGGTGCGCATACCGCATTTTGGGGCGGAACATTCCCGCCCTCTTGGGGCTTTGGAACTGAACTGCCTCCAGCAACAGTCGGGTGAGCACTGGCGTGGACATCTTGCAGGTGGCCGCCCGGTGGGCCTGGGCAATAGATGTCCATAGAGGGCCAAGCCCCTGACGCTTCTTCGCAGAAATGAAGTGCAACGAAGCAAACTTCAAAAACGCTAGCCGCGTCTCAATGGAGCGCTCCAAGAGCTGCCGTTGGTAGTCATCCACGGCATCCCATTTGTTCACCGCCAGAACCACAGCGCGGCCACTCTCCAGAATATAGCCCGCGATATGGGCATCCTGGTCCGTTACCCCCTGGGTGGCATCGAGCAATAACAGCACCACATTTGCGGACTCGATGGCTTGGAGCGTTTTCACTACCGAGAATTTTTCGATAGCCTCAAACACCTTCCCCTTGCGGCGCAGTCCTGCAGTATCCACCAGCTCAAAGCGCTGGCCATTGCGCTCAAAAGGCACAGTGATGGCATCGCGGGTCGTACCGGGCATATCAAATGCCACCAGTCGCTCTTCGCCAAGCCACGTGTTGATCAGGGTGGACTTACCCACGTTGGGGCGCCCCGCCACGGCAAGCTTGATTACGCCCTTGTCCAACGCCGTATCCGAATCGTCAGGCTCAGGCAGATTGAGCGGCTCCAGCGCAATGTCAACCAAACTGCGTATGCCCTGCCCGTGCGCCGCAGACACAGGATAAACCTCGCCCAGCCCCAGCTCATAGAACTCCGCTAGTTGGACGCCCTGGAGCATGCCCTCCGCTTTGTTGGCGACGAGCACGCAAGGCTTGCCCAAGCGACGCAAGTAATTGGCAATGTCGTGGTCTTGCGCGGAGACGCCTGCACGGGCATCCACCACAAAAATCACCACGTCCGCCTCGGCGACCGCCTGCTGAGTTTGTTTGGCCATCTCGCGGTAGATGCCGCTGGAAGCGTCGGGTTCGAAGCCACCGGTATCAATGACGATGTACTCGTGTTTTCCTTGCTTGCCGTTACCGTAGTGCCGGTCACGCGTGAGCCCTGCAAAGTCAGCGACGATAGCGTCGCGCGACTTGGTCAGACGGTTGAAGAGCGTGGACTTGCCGACATTCGGACGCCCCACGAGGGCGATAACTGGCTTCATTGAATAAGACCGATCAATCTGGACGGAATCCGTAAATGCCGCCATTGCGGGTAACAACCACCAGGGTATCTGCAGCCACGACTGGGGCAGCAGCGATGGCAGACCCATCTGTCGCCAGCCTGTTCAGGGGTGAACCATCTGTACGGGACAGCAAATGCACCAAACCCGAGTCGTCACCGACGACTACCGAACGCCCTAGAAGCAGCGGCGCCGTGAGTTTGCGGTACTTGAGTCGATCGATACCCCACAAGCGTGAACCATCCGCGCGGCGCCACGCAACAAGAGTGCCATTGCTCTCAGAGCCAAAAATGGCCTCTGCATCGCCGTGAACGCCTTCTGCTCCGCTAGCAGGCTGCGTCCAGATGGTCGCTCCCCTTGCCGTGTTCACACAACCCACAGCAGCTTGAAAGGATCGAGCGCACACTGTTTCTCCCACACGGCTGGTGCGCCCCACCAACTCGACAAGGCGCTCCACATCATTGGTGCCCCGTGCGCTGGCAATGGGGGTCTCCCATCGCACACTGCCATTGTCAGGATTCAATCCGACCAAACGGCCTGACAACCCCACCACCAGCGTGTCACCCACAGCGGTCAAGACACCAGCCTGGCGCAATATCAAAGGCTCCCCGGGGCGCTGCTGGGACCAGAGACGACGACCTGTCGACAGATCAAAGGCAGACACGGATCGATCTGCCGACAACACGAAAACACGACCGCCTGCAACCAGAGGTGGTGTGAATACCTGAGCTGCGAGCGTCTCACGCCAGCGCTCACGCCCCCCATCAATAACGATCAGTGCATTGTTACGCGATACCACCGCCGCGAACTTGCCATCGCTACCCACAGCTGCTGACAGAGGCTCAGCCAGCGCTGCTCGCCAGATATCCCCCCCCGTACGCGCATCCAGGGCTGCCACCGCACCATCAGCTGACGCGACGGTCACCACATTGCCAGCAACATGGACCTCCAATGGCAATCCAGCCACATTGCCAACGCGCGCAGTCCATGCTTGCCGCACGCCCAGAACGGCCACATTGGCTCCGAGGTCGGCAGGCACAGGCTTAGACTTGTCGGCGCTCCACAAAGAACAACCGGCTAACGTGGCAGCCGCTAGTGCTACCACCAGACCGCGCACAAACAATTGGTGCCCTGACCTTGCGTTGATAGGCGACGACATGGTTATTTGGACTCCGCAGGTGTTGCGGTTGAAGAGACAGCAGAAGCCACATTCACACCTTGCAGCGAGACACCCAGCGCGTTCAGCTTGATTTCCACCAGACGGCGGTACTCGACACTGTCTTCGAACCCCTTATATGCCTTGGTGTACTCAGCAATCGCGTCCTGACGCTTGTCCTGGAGCATCAGGACGTCACCCTTGCGGTCCGCCACAACAGAGGAGAATTCCGGCGCGAAACTGCTGGATAGTTGCTTGAGTGCTTCGTCATAGTTCTTTTGATCCATGAGCACACCAGCCAATCGCAACTTGGCCAAGGCCTTGAGGCCCTCGTCAGACGATTGTTCTGCAACCCACATAAGCGCCTCTTTGGCGCCTTCGACATTACCAGTGCCCTGCATGGCCTTGGCGAGGGTCAAGCCTGCCTGCCCAGCTTGGACAGTCCCTGCATATTTAGACTTCAGATCGGCAAAAGCTTGTTCCATGCGGACGTTATCGGCAGACCGCGCAGCCACATCCACAGCATCAAACAACGCAGCCGCCTGCGTGGCCTGCCGGGTTTGCCAGTACTGGTAACCGTTCCAAGCAGCCGCTGCACCTGCAACGACAATGACCACGGAGCTGATCAACGTGCCCCAGGTGTTCCAAAAATGCTTGAGCTGGTCTAGCTGCTCTTGTTCTTCAAGGTCGAGATGATTTGCCATGGAAAGTGATTGGGTTAGCGGGTGGATTGTAGGGTGGCCGACCATTGCGCGACCAAGTCCAGCGGGCGCTCGGTTTGCTCACCTGCGCCATCACGCAAGGCTTTGACAGTCACCATGCCACGAGACAGCTCATCATCGCCAAACACCAGCGCGTGCATTGCACCACTGGCATCAGCCTTCTTGAATTGCGATTTCATACTGCCCATGCCCTCCAGCGAAGGGGCCGCGTGCATCTGGACACGAACACCATGTTGGCGCAATTGCTCGACAGTAGCCACAGCCCGAGGTAACGCGGCCGCCGAAGGGACAATGGCATAGACGTCCGGAACCAGCAAAGGGGTGGCACTTTGCTGCTCCTTGAGCAACTCCAGTACCCTTTCGACCCCCAACGCCCAACCCACCGCCGGTGCGGCCTTGCCACCGATTTGTTCGATCAAGTAGTCGTAGCGCCCCCCACCGCAGATCGTGCCCTGCGAGCCCAACTGATCCGTCACAAACTCGAACACAGTGAGGTTGTAGTAGTCCATGCCACGCACCAGGCGAGGATTGACAGTCCAAGCTATCCCATTGGCATCAAGAATGGCCTTGACGGCATTGAAATGCGCCAAAGACTCCTGACCCAGAAAGTCAATCAAACGAGGCGCCGCTTCCACCAGCGACTGCATCGCGGGATTCTTGGTGTCGAGGATGCGCAGAGGGTTGCTGTGCAGCCGCCGACGCGCCTCCTCGTCAAGAGCATCGACGTGCTGTTCCAGATACGCGATCAATGCAGCCCGGTGAGCCTTGCGCTCGTCCGGCTGACCCAAACTGTTGAGTTCGAGACGCACGTTCTGCAGGCCAAGGTCGCGCCACAGGGCACTTGCCAGAAGAATCAACTCGGCATCGACCTCGGCCCCCGGAAACCCCAGTGCCTCGGCGCCGATCTGGTGAAACTGGCGGTAGCGTCCGCGTTGGGGACGCTCATGACGAAACATGGGGCCCATGTAGTACAGGCGCTTACCGCCGTCGTACAACATAGAGTGCTCTGCAACCGCACGCACCACACCAGCTGTCGCTTCGGGGCGAAGCGTCAGCTGCTCCCCATTGAGACGGTCCTCAAACGAGTACATCTCTTTCTCGACAATGTCGGTGACCTCGCCCAATCCACGTACAAACAACGGTGTGGGTTCGACAATGGGTGTGCGGATATTGTGATAGGCGTAGCGCGCCATCAGGTCGCGCACCTTGGCCTCCAGCCACTCCCAACGGGCAGATTCCGGAGGCAGGATGTCGTTCATGCCCTTCACCGCAACCAGCTTCTCTGGTTTGGACGAGGGACTGCTTTTTTCGTTACTCACAGCGCTTCTTTTCTATGTCTGGCGGAAATTTACATAAGCTGGACAGACCACCTCCCGAGGCTTTACGGTGCGGGTGGCTGCAGCACTACCGGTCAAGCAGCAGACACCCCAGCGCCAAAACGCTTTTCGATGTACTGCTCGACGATGCGATGGAATTCATTGGCGATATCGTCACCGCGCAGGGTCATTGCCTTCTCGCCATCAATGAAGACAGGGGCGGCAGGCGCCTCACCCGTCCCCGGCAGACTGATTCCAATGTCTGCGTGCTTGCTTTCACCCGGGCCATTGACGATGCAGCCCATAACTGCAACCCGTAGCGATTCCACACCCGGATAACGCACGCGCCACACAGGCATTTGCGCACGCAGGAAATCGTCGATTTGCTTGGCCAGGTCCTGAAAGGTGGTGCTGGTGGTACGGCCACATCCCGGGCAAGCGGTAACGCTGGGCACAAAAACCCGCATGCCCAAGGCCTGCAAGATTTCGGATGCCACAACCACCTCTTGGGTACGCGCCTCGCCGGGCTGGGGTGTCAACGACACACGAATCGTGTCGCCAATACCCTCTTGCAGCAGCACAGACAATGCGGCCGCCGAAGCAACCGTTCCCTTGGTGCCCATACCGGCTTCGGTGAGACCCAGGTGCAAAGCGTAGTCGCAACGGCGTGCCAACTCGCGGTACACCGAAATCAGATCCTGCACTCCGCTGACTTTGCACGACAAGATGATCTGGTTGCCGTCCATCCCCATGGCCTCTGCACGACGTGCAGATTCAATGGCCGATGTGATGAGGGCCTCGTACATGACCTGACGAGCCTCCCATGGATTGCTGCGGCGGCTGTTCGTATCCATCAGCTCAGCCAGCAACTCCTGATCGAGACTGCCCCAGTTGACACCGATGCGCACAGCCTTGTTCCAGCGCATGGCAGCCTCGATCATTTGACCAAATTGCTTATCGCGCTTGTCACCTTTGCCCACATTGCCAGGGTTGATTCGGTACTTGGACAAAGCCTGGGCGCAGTCCGGAAACTCGGTGAGCAGGCGGTGTCCGTTGTAGTGAAAATCGCCCACCAAGGGAACGTTCTCACCCATGCGATCCAGTTGCTCTCGGATGTACGGTACCGCTGCAGCAGCTTCTGGCGTATTAACGGTGATGCGGACAAACTCCGACCCCGCCTGAGCGAGCTCCTTGACCTGAATCGCGGTCCCAATGGCATCGACGGTGTCGGTGTTGGTCATGGACTGCACGCGCACGGGAGCATCCCCCCCCACGGTCACCACACGCGAACCCCAGACAACTTTCGCTTGGCGCGAACGTCTAGGTAAGGGCGAAGCAATCGCCACCGGCCCAAAATCAATCGGGGAGTTTTCCACTATTTCACCTCGAAACGCGCCACGTTTTCACGGGCGACTGCCGTCAGATCAAACGGCTTTCCTCGAACAATCACTTCCGTCGCGTCAGCGCGACCGACAATCACTGCCAGGGGCGTGGGTGCCGACACCGATACCGACTCTCCCGCCGCCAGATTGCGTTGCAACGCCAGTGCACCATTGGCATCGCGAACTTGCACCCATGACGCACCGCGCGCGCGCAGCACCAGGAGACCGGAGGGAGCATCTGCCGCGCCATCAGCGGCCGAAACAGCGCCCGCAGACACGCCACTGCCAGCGGCAGCAGGCGCTGGAGGTGCAGCGGTAGGTGGCGCAGCAGACACAGGCACCGAAGCCGCGGCGGGCGATGCAGAAATAGATGCATCGGCGGGGCGCTCCACCGTTGGTGGCACCACTGCAGGTGCAGGCTCGGAGGCATTGGCCGGCAAAGCATCTGGCACCGCAACGGGCACTGGATCGGAAGAATCCCCTGGCGTGGAATGCCGAGGGACAAAGAACAAAACCACAGCTCCCACCAACAGTGCAAGAACGACCAACACCACCGAACGCGAACCGGAACCTGAACCCGCGAATGACGCCGAAGAGGACGACGAAGATTTGCCGGCACTACCCTTCACAGGTGCATTGATACCCGCGCTGTCCACAGACAGACGAGGACTTTGACTTTGGGGAAGCAAAGACAAAATGGGCGCTGGGTCAATTTTGAGGGTACGGCAAACACTCGAAGCCAGCGCGCGCACAAATACGGTGTCAGGCAGCACTGTGTAGTTATCTGCCTCCAGGGCTTCCAACTTGCTGACGGGTACTTTCAACGCAACCGCCAGGGCTGCGATGTGCATGCCTGCCGCCTGCCGGGCCTCCTTGAGCAAGCCGCCCGCCGTCACTCCGCTCTCCACCACCTCACTCATTGAAAGCCCCACGTTCGTATGCACCCAGCTCCCTGGAATCCGGGAAGCGCTTGCGCAACTGAGCAGCCAGTTGCCTCATTGCCACGGTGTCGCCCAAAGCCCGCTCCACCTTGATGCCCAGCCACAACGATTCAGAGTTGGCGAAATCGCTGTTGTTGAGCCGTCGAATGTAAAACTGCGCACGCGACAACTCGTTGCGCCGCAGCAAGAGCGCTGCGAGGTGATAACCGACCACCGGATTCGCAGCATCGAATTCATAGGCCTTCAAGAAAGACTGTTCCGCTTCGGGAAACTGTCCCGCCCCTGACTGGCACAGGCCACGGGCCATCCACGTTTTGCCACGCGCTGTATAGGCGGGGTTGGCAATGGCTCGGACAAAATATTGGTCGGCCTCCACGTACTTTTGCTGCTGGCACATCAGCCAGCCATAGTTGTGCAGTACGTTGGAGTCATTTGCCCTTAGCGACAAGGCACGGCGGAAACTGTCTTCGGCCTGTGCATAGTCACTCAGGCGCATGTAAATCAGGCCACGAAGATTGAAAGCATCGGCATAAGACGGATCTGCAGCCAGCGACTGCTTGACTTCATCCAGTGCGACCGCCGTTTGCCCCAATTCAAAATAGTTGGAGGCCAACTCCAGCCGGATACGAGCGCGGCGCCGCGACTCAGGCTCATCGGACGGCGTGACCAAGCCCGCATCGGCGTCACTGACTGCAGACAAAGCGTTTGTTGCACACCCCTGGAGCGCCCATATGCAAACCACCGCACTGCATGCCGTGAGTGTCCAGCGGCCAATATGCTGCCAGCGTCCAACCATTCCCGCCATGTAGAGCCTCCTTGAAGTTTGCCAACTGCCTGATCAAGTCACCGGTTTGAGCACGATTGTGCGCTGCTTTGCCATGCGTTCTGCGGCCCGGGTACGATCTTTGACATCCCCAGCCAATTGACCGCACGCCGCGTCAATGTCATCACCGCGCGTCTTGCGCACCGTGGTGATGATGCCCGCGTCACTGAGTATCTTGGCAAAGGCCTGCACCTGATTTTGCGGGGACCGCAACAGCCCTGATGCGGGAAACGGATTAAAAGGAATCAGATTGAACTTGCAGCGAATACCACTGCGCTTGACCAACTCGATCAGTTGGCGCGCATGCTCCGCCTGGTCATTGACAGCATCAAGCATGCAGTATTCGAACGTGATGAAGTCACGGGGTGCATGCGCCAAATAGCGGTTGCAAGCGTCCAGCAACTCCTCGATCGGATACTTGCGATTGAGCGGAACCAGGTTGTCGCGCAGTGGGTCATTGGGTGCGTGCAGCGACACCGCCAATGCCACGGGACAGTCTTGCGCAAGGCGGTCCATCATGGGCACGACGCCCGATGTAGACACCGTCACACGGCGGCGCGACAGGCCATACCCGTGATCGTCCAGCATTACTTTGAGCGCAGGGACTAATGCCGCATAGTTTTGCAGCGGCTCCCCCATGCCCATCATGACCACATTCGAGATCACACGGTCTTCAGTCTGCAAGCGCTTGCGCAGGGAGTGCTCTGCAAACCACAGCTGGGCGACGATCTCACCCGTCGTCAGATTGCGACTGAAACCCTGATGGCCTGTAGAACAGAAGCGGCAACCGACAGCGCAGCCCGCCTGCGATGACACACAGAGGGTTCCGCGATCATCCTCCGGGATGAACACGGCTTCCACCGCGTTGCCATCACCCACATCAAACAGCCACTTCACAGTGCCGTCCGAGGACACATGCTCTGAAATAACGGGCAGTGCCTCGACCTGCGCGCAGCCCTTGAGCTTGTCACGCAAGGCCTTGGCCAAGTCGCTCATGGCGTCGAAATCGCTGGCACCGCGCTGATGAATCCAACGAAACAGCTGGGTGGCGCGGAAGCGCTTTTCCCCCAGCCGCTCGCAAAACGCCGCCAGACCGTCGAGGTCGAATTCCAGCAGATTCGTCGTGCTCATGGTGCCAAACCCACTGGAGACCAAGCATAGCTAACCCCATGACACGGGACTCCCACCAGAGTGGGTACGGGCATGGGGAGCATCACCATCTCAGCGCGAGTAGATATTCAGGCCGGGGAAGAAGAATGCCACTTCGGCCTGTGCAGTTTCAGCGGCGTCGGAGCCGTGCACAGCGTTAGCGTCGATGCTGTCAGCGAAGTCGGCGCGGATGGTGCCAGCTTCTGCCTTCTTGGGGTCGGTTGCGCCCATAAGTTCGCGGTTCTTGAGGATGGCGTTCTCGCCTTCCAGGGCCTGGATCATCACAGGGCCGGAGATCATGAAGTCCACCAGGTCCTTGAAGAAAGGACGCTCTTTGTGAACTGCATAGAACTGCTCGGCTTCCAGGCGCGACAGGTGGGCCATGCGGGCTGCCACGACCTTGAGGCCGGCAGCTTCAAAGCGAGCGTAGATCTGACCGATGACGTTCTTAGCCACTGCGTCGGGCTTGATGATGGAGAGAGTGCGTTCGATTGCCATGTTGATTTCCTAAATGGTTGTTGCTGTGATTCGTTTGTCCACCGGACAAAGCCCTCGATTCTAACCGGGGAGCGTGAAGGCAGGAGCACTCAGCGCCCACCACCTCCGCGCCGGGGACCGCCGCCACCGGGGCGTCGTTTATCCTGGCGGTGGCGCGAGAGGCTGTCCATGCCGATGTAGCCCACCGACGTCTTCATCGGGTCGGGCTGTGCCGAGCCCCCACGCTGGCGATCGCCCCCCGCGGTGTTGTTGCCACGGGCAGGGCCCTGGCCACCATCGCGGCGCGGCTTCTGGCCACGGGGGCCACCAGGGACGGCCGGCTGCGACATGTCCCGACGCGAGCCATCACCGCGTGGTCCACCACGGCCACGGTTGCGCGGCTTGCCATTGCGCCCGCCAGCACCAGCCCCTTCAGGACGTCCCTCAACAGGCTCGGGGCGCCCAGCACCTGCGGCCTGAACCAGTGCGCGGATATCACTCTCGTCCAGTTCCAGCCAGGCTCCGCGCTTGAGGCCGCGCGGCAGCACCATGGCACCGTAGCGGATGCGGATCAGGCGGCTGACCGCATGACCCACCGATTCGAGCATGCGGCGTACTTCACGGTTGCGGCCTTCGGAGATGGTGACCCGGTACCAGCAGTTGGAACCCTCCCCACCACCGTCCTCGATGGAGCCAAACGATGCCATGCCGTCATCCAGGCGCACGCCGTCCAGCAGTTTTTGTTTTTCCTCGTTGCTCAGAGCACCCAGCACCCGAACGGCGTACTCGCGCTCCAACCCAAAGCGTGGATGCATCAGTTTGTTCGCCAGCTCGCCCGAGCTGGTGAACAGCAAGAGGCCCTCCGTGTTCAGGTCCAGGCGTCCTACCGACTGCCACTTGCCCTGCATGAGCCGGGGCAGCTTGCGAAAGACGGTGGGTCGATTCTGGGGATCGTCATGGGTCACGACCTCGCCCACAGGTTTGTGATATGCGATTACGCGCGCCGGAGGGGGGTCGATGCGATAGCGGATCGGCTTGCCGTTGACCTTGACCTGATCGCCAAACTGAATGCGCTGTCCGATGTGAGCAGGTTCGTTGTTGACCGAGATCCGCCCCTCCAGGATCAATTGCTCCATCTCCAGCCGCGATCCCAGCCCTGCCTGGGCCAGCACCTTGTGCAGTTTAGGTGTCTCGACCTGCGGCAGCAGCACCCGCTTCTGCGGCACCGCGTCTGCGGAGGCATCTTCTTCGTCGAAACGACCGGACACTACATCCTCAAACTGATAGCCCTCAACGACAGGGGCAGCTCTGCGCTTGTCGCGCCCTGCCCCATCAGAACGCTGAGGCCGTTCACGAGATTCGCCACGAGGGGGCCTCCCTGCCTGCCGAGTATTGCCCTCGCCGTCGGCAGCCGATACGACCGCCTCAGGAGATATCGAGTCCATGGCGACCGCCTGCACCTGGGCCACAGGCACCTCTGGCGCCGCAGCTTCCGACACAGGCACCGAAGTACCGACCTGCATCGCCACCACGGCTTCAGGCACCGCTTCCTCGACAAGGACAGCTTCCGCCTTTTTGCGAGGAGCCCGCTTGGCAGCCGGCTTTTTGGCAGCAGGTACCGTATCAGCGGCATTCAACCCAGGCACTTCGGCCGGATTTTCGGAGGTCGAGTCGTTCATCAAGTATTTCCCTGGATACCACCCGGGGTATCAACATGGTCGTCGCGGAGATCGGTCTCCACATTCTGAAAAAAATCATCCACGGGCCGCTTACCCCCCGTATCAGTCACAGCCTCCACAGACTCCACTGGCTCTTGCCCACCGACTTCGTGCGGCAAAACTGCCAGCAGATCAGGCCCACCCTCAATGACTCCCTGGGCGGCGGCTGCCATGGCTTCCAACACATTCGCATTGCCTGTCGGGTCATCGAGCACCGGCAGTTGGTCCAGAGACTGCAGGCCCATATCGTCCAGAAACTGGCGGGTCGTGGCGAACAACGCCGGGCGCCCCACCGTTTCGCGGTGGCCAATGACCTCCACCCAACCCCGGTCTTCCAACTGTTTGATGATCAGGCTGTTGACCGTCACACCCCGAATGTCCTCGATATCCCCGCGCGTGACCGGTTGCCGGTAGGCAATGATGGCCAGGGTTTCCATGGTGGCCCGGGTGTAGCGTGGCGGTTTTTCGGGATGCAGACGGTCCAGGTATTCACGCATTTCAGGACGGCTCTGGAAGCGCCATCCCGTTGCCACCTGTACCAGCTCCACCCCACGCTGCGCCCAATCAAGCTGCAGTTCCTGCAACAGCACCTTGAGGGTGTCGGACCCCAGCGCGTCATTGAACAGCACCCGCAACTCGCGCACAGGCACGGGCTGCTGCGCGCAGATCAACGCAGTTTCGAGGACCCTTTTGGCATCCACCGTGTTCATGGTTCAGCGATTCCTGGAAAAGTGCCACGCGTTGCAACGGGTGTCACATCAACAGCAGGGGCAATCATTGGTGCACCGCGCAATGGCGCTGGTGCTTTGGTAGAGCCCGGCGGGATTCCGGCTGCGGGCTAGGGCCGTCACGGCCGTTCAGGGCGCATTGTAGCCCAGACCCCATTCCGACAGCGCCCGGCGCATATCGTCGGGTACAGGGGCACGAAACTCCAGAGGATCCCCCGTCACCGGATGCGCAAAAGCCAACCGGTAGGCGTGCAGGGCCTGGCGTTGCAAGGCGCCGACCGGCGTGCCACCGTACAAGGCATCGCCCACCAAAGGATGGCGCAGAGACGCCATGTGCACGCGAATCTGGTGCGTGCGCCCGGTGTGCAAGGTGCACTGCACCCAGCAACCACGCTCGCCTCCCTCCAGACACAGGAAATCCGTGCGGGCGGTTTTGCCAGGGTGTACCGCCAAGTCCACCACCGCCATGCGCAGGCGATTGCGAGGGTCCCGCCCGATGGGGGCATCCACCGAGCGGGTCGCCCCCCCCGTCCAGGCACCATGCGCCATGGCCACGTACTGGCGCTTGACCTTGCGCTCGGCAATCAGCGCCACCAGGGCGTCCATGGTCGCACGGTCCCGGGCGACCACCATAAGACCGCTGGTATCCTTGTCCAGGCGGTGAACGATACCAGCCCGTGGCACCCGCAGTGCCTTGTCGTCGCGGGCCAGCAGGCCGTTGAGCAGGGTGCCGCTCCAGTTGCCTGGCGCAGGGTGCACAACCAAGCCTGCGGGCTTGTTCACCACCAGCAAGTGCTCGTCTTCGTACACCACATCAATCGCCATGGGCTCAGGCCGGAATGCCTGGCTTTGGAGGGTGGGCCGCATCTCCAGCACCACCAGGTCGCCGGCCTTGACCCGCGCGGCTGCCTTGAGAGCAGGCTTGCCATTGAGGCTGACCAGCCCCTGGGCCAGCAATTGCTGGAGATAGCTGCGGGAGAACTCGGGAACCAGCTCTACCAGCGCACGATCCAGCCGCTCGGCGTGCTGGCCTGGGCCCATCTGCAACGAGCGCAGCTCGCTATCCGCGTCGGCCAGGGCTTCCGACTCATCGGCCAGCAGGAGGGAATCGCCCTCCTGCGCTGTCGCCACCTCAGACGCTTCGGGACCACCGCCCGGCGAGTGATCCGCCATCGGACTCAACGGGATGGCAGATAGCGTGTGGGATCGACAGGCTTGCCCTGCCGGCGGATTTCAAAGTGCAGCTTGACGCGGTCTGCGTCGGTGTTGCCCATCTCGGCGATCTTCTGGCCCTTGCGCACCGCCTGGTCTTCCTTGACCAACAGGGTCTGGTTGTGTGCGTAAGCGGTGAGGAACGTGTTGTTGTGCTTCAGGATGACCAGGTTGCCATAGCCGCGCAGACCGGCACCGGCATAGACCACACGGCCATCCGCTGCCGCCAGTACCGGGTCACCCGCCTTGCCGGCAATGTCGAAGCCCTTGTTGCGTGCCTCGTCAAACCCGGCAATCAGCGAACCCGATGCAGGCCAGATGAACGCCAACTCATCCTCGCCCGCTGGCGCTGGCGCAGGTGCCGGCGTGGCTGGCGCCACCGCCACCGCCGTGCCCGACGCAGCAGAGGCAGCAGGCTTGGCGCCGCTGGCGGCCGATGCAGGAGCAGCAGCGGGCGTGCTGGCTGGAGCGACGGAGGATGATGTTACCGGGCGTGTCACCACCCCGCTCTCAGAGGCCACCACCGCCGGGGTAGCGGACGGAGGAAGCACGCGCAGCACCTGACCGACTTCGATCAGGTTGGCGTTTTCCAGATTGTTCCAGCGGGCAATGTCTTTCCAGCTTTGCCCAGACTCCAGGCCGATGCGAATCAGGGTATCCCCAGGCTTGACCGTGTAGTAACCCGGCTTGCCGGCGTTTTCTGCACCAGGCAGAGGCTTGATGGGGGTACCCACCACCACGCCCGGCTGTGCTGCGGGCGCTGGGGCAGAAGACGACGAAGAGGTGCCCCGATCTTCCACAGGAGCCTTGTTCATGCGGGTGCCACAGCCGGAGAGCACCAGCCCCGCCATTGCCACAGTAAAACCCGCCACAAGACCACGCGATACGAACATAAGCAATTCCCTTTACGCAATCCCCGATTTTAGGGGGACAAAATGCACGGGCTCGAGCACGTTTTGTTTCAATCCGTGCGGGGTTTTGTCGATCACCAGCAACATCTGCTGCCCGCCCGACAGCGCCATGGGCGCTACCAGACGCCCCCCCACGGCCAGCTGGTCGCACCACGCCAGCGGCACGGCATCGCCGCCGGCCGCCGCGATGATGGCCGCGTACGGAGCACCTTTGGCATAGCCAAGCATGCCGTCGCCAAACAGCAGATGCACGTTGGCCAGGCGGAACGGCCGCAGGTTGTCACGCGCCTTGTCGTGCAGGCCGCGCAGGCGCTCTAGCGTGTACACCTCGCGGGCCAGCAGGCTCAGCACGGCCGCCTGGTAGCCGCAGCCCGTGCCAATCTCCAGCACACGGCCCAGCCCGCCATGGCGCGCACTCTCAGCACCCAGCAACAGCTCGCACATGCGCGCCACCACGCTGGGCTTGGAGATGGTCTGACCCAAGCCTATCGGCAGGCTGGTGTCTTCATAGGCCTGGTTGACCAGTGCACTGTCCACAAACCGGTGACGCTCCACCGCGCCCATGGCCTGCAACACGGGGGGCAATGTGATGCCGCCCGCCGCCAGTTTTTGCACCATGCGGGCACGCACAGCCGACGAGTCCAGCCCCACCCCGGCGGGCGCCGGGGCGACGGCCGGCTTGCGCAGAGCAACAGACGGAGGCGCCGTCACCGGCTTGCCCGCGGCAGCGTTGCCCGGCACCGGCAGCTTGGCCGGGAACCCCGGGCGGCGCTGCATCACGCCCCAGGGGCGGCAGCCGCCCCTGTCGCCAACCGGGCGGCGGTCTGTGCCCAGTAGCCGAGGTTGTCGTGATCGGTCAGGTCCACCTTGAGGGGCGTGATGGACACATGGCCCTGCGCCGTGGCATGAAAGTCCGTGCCTTCGGCATCGTCCTTGGCGGCACCCGCACCGCCGATCCAGTACATGGCTTCGCCCCGGGGGCTTTCCTGCACGATGACCCGTTCCGCCGCATGGCGGCGCCCCAGGCGGCACAGCTTGGCCGGGCGCAAGGCCTCCAGCGGCATGTTGGGGATGTTCACGTTGAGCAGCCAGGGGGTTTCGTTGAACAGTTGCTGCGCACGCATCTGCGCCACCAGCTCACGCGCCTTGGCCGCAGCGGCCTCCAGCTCGGCCCAGCCCTTATCCACCTGCGAGAACGCAATGGCCGGAATGCCGAAGAGATATCCCTCCATGGCCGCCCCCACCGTGCCGGAATAGATGGTGTCGTCGCCCATGTTGGCGCCGTTGTTGATGCCCGACACCACCAGATCGGGCCGGTAGCCCAGCAGGCCGGTCAGCGCAATGTGCACGCAATCTGCCGGGGTGCCATTCACGTAGCGAAAGCCGTTGGCTGCCTTGTGCACATACAGAGGGGAATGCAACGTCAGCGCGTTGGATTTGGCACTGTTGTTGTGTTCTGGCGCAACGACCTCCACCTCGACCCCGTCGAGGGTCTTGAGCGCATCATGCAGCGCCACGATGCCAGGGGCCTGGAAGCCGTCGTCGTTGGATATCAGGATCTTCATGGTCTGGATAGCGGTTGCAACGGATTGTAGGTGGCCGGACTGCTGCACCTCGGTCAGACGCCCGTTGACCACATTGCGCCGACGGCACCCCGGGCCCCGTCGCTCGTGGGACATCCAGCACACCGGAGCGCCACCTATCATGCGGGCCATCATTGACAAGACCGACCGACAGGAGACTTCCCCATGCATGCCTGGCTTTGCACCAACCCCACCGGCGTCGAAGCGCTCACCTGGACGGAGCTGCCCACCCCCACCCCCAAGGCGGGCGAGGTGCTCATCGAAATCAAGGCAGCCAGCCTGAACTTCCCCGACCTGCTCATCGTGCAGAACAAGTACCAGATGAAGCCGCCGCTGCCCTTTGTGCCCGGCTCGGAATACGCGGGCGTGGTGGCCGCTGTGGGCGAAGGCGTCACGCACCTCAAGGTCGGCCAGAACGTGGCCTGCCTGTCGGGCACCGGTGGATTCGGCACCCACACCGTCGCCCCGGCCGCCCTCTGCATGCCCCTGCCAGATGGCTTTTCGCATGTCGATGCGGCCGCATTCATCATGATCTACGCCACGTCGCACCACGCACTGGTGGACCGCGCCCAGCTCAAGGCGGGTGAGACCGTGCTGGTGCTTGGCGCCGCCGGCGGCGTGGGCACGGCGGCCATCCAGATCGCCAAGGCCATGGGCGCACGCGTGATCGCTGCGGCCTCCAGCGACGAAAAATGCGCGCTGTGCACCTCCATCGGGGCCGACGCGACCATCAACTACAGCAAGGACAACCTGCGCGAGGCCATCAAGACCCTGACGGACGGCAAGGGCCCCGATGTGATCTATGACCCGGTGGGCGGCGACTTTGCCGAGCCCGCCTTCCGCTCCATCGCATGGCGCGGCCGCTACCTGGTGGTGGGGTTTGCGTCCGGCCCCATTCCGGCCCTGCCGTTCAACCTGGCGCTGCTCAAGGGGGCCTCCATCGTGGGCGTGTTCTGGGGCGAGTTTTCCAAGCGCGAACCCAAGGCCAACGCCGCCATGATGGGCGAGCTGGCCCAGTGGTACGCCCAGGGCAAGATCAAGCCCGTGATCGACCGCACCATGCCCATGGCCGAACTGCCCGCCGCCTACGCGCACATGGGCTCACGCGGCGTGATGGGCAAGCTGGTCATGGTGAACTGACGCCTGGCCGCGCCGCCTCGGAACGTACGGCAGGCCACGTCGCAAAGCCGCCACCACGTTCCCGGCTGGCATACCCGTGTGGCGCGGTATGCCAGCCCCTTCCAGGCCTTGCCTGTGTCACACTTGCGTATTCCAGCCCCTCTGACACTGGTGCCCCTCCATGGCCGACCGACCACCTTCCGAGATCGCGCGCGAGACGCTCAAACAACTGGCCGCACGCCGACTGGCCCCCACGCCAGACAACTACCTTGCGATCTACGATGAAATAGCGGGCATCCGCAGCCCGCAGCCGTTCCCGGAAGGGCCGCTGAGCAGCATCCAGCGGGTGCTGCCCGGCCAGACACCCGCGCAAAAGCGCCTGCTGGGACAGTTCGAACGCGCCATCATCACCAAGGACTGGACGTCGCTGCAAAGCGTGATGGTGGGGTATGCCAATCTCGGGCTGCACCCGGCCACGGCGTCCAAACCCATCGAGGTGGCCGACGCCCCCACCGCGCTGGGCGAACTGCCCACCGAGTTTGCCGAGGCCCTGGCCCGCCTGATCGACAACACCCTGCCCGCGCTGGGCGACGACGACCCCCGCGTCATCGACATGGCGCAGCAGCTCATCACCTTTTTGCGCGAGCCCGCCCCCCTGGTGACCACCGCGCAGCTCATGCTGGGCAACTTCAGCTACCGCCTGTCGTTCGCCACCGAAGAACAAGCCTCCATCCGCACCAGCCTGCTGGAGCTGCTGCACATGATCTTCGAGAACATCGCCGTGCTCAGCGTGGACGACCGCTGGCTGCAGGGCCAGGCCGAGGCGCTGATGAGTGCCTCGACCCCGCCGCTGACGCTGCGGCGGCTGGACGATGTGCAGCGCCGGCTCAAGGACGTGATCTTCAAGCAGACCGAAGCCAAGGCGCGGTCGCTGGAGGCGCAAGAGCAGATGAAGGAAATGCTGGCCACCTTCATCGAGCGGCTGGCGCGCATCACCGCATCCAGCACCAGCTACCAGGGCACCATGGAGCGCTGCGCCGACCTGATCGGCAAGGCCAGTACCCTGCAGGAGATCGCCCCGGTGCTGCAGGAAGTGATGAGCGCCACCCGCGCCATGGCGCTGGACAGCCGCGTGACGCACGACGAACTGCAAGACCTGCGCGAGCGCACCGAGGCCAAGCGCGCCGAGGTCGCCAAACTGCAGGAAGAGCTGGACCGCGCCAGCGCCCAGGCGCGCCACGACCCGCTGACCGGCAGCCTCAACCGCAAGGGCCTGGACGAGGCCGTGGAACGCGAAATCGCCCGCGCCCGCCGCCTGGGCTCGTCACTGTGCCTGGCACTGCTGGACGTGGACAACTTCAAGACCATCAACGACCGGCTGGGCCATGCCGGGGGCGACGCAGCCCTGGTGCACCTGGCACAGGTCACGCGCGAAGTCATGCGGCCGCAGGACCTGTTGGCCCGCTATGGAGGCGAAGAGTTCGTGATCGTGCTGCCCGACACCACGGTCGAAGCCGGCGTTGCGGCCATGACCCGCTTGCAGCGCGAGCTGACCACGCGCTTCTTCTTGCAAGGCACCGAGAAGGTGCTTATCACCTTCAGCGCGGGCGTGGCCCAGTTGAGTTACAGCGAGAGCGCCACCGACGCCATCGTGCGGGCCGACCAGGCGATGTATCTCGCCAAGCGCTCGGGCAAGAACCGGGTGATGGCGGCTTGAGCAGGAACACCCCCCTGAGGCGCTGCGCGCCTTCCCCCCGCTCTCGCAGCGCTACGCGCTGCGGGCAGGGGGACGCCGCCAGCGCGGCGGGGCGGCCCTTGCGCGGCGGCCACTGGTCTGGGTTGCGTCAGTTTCTGAGCACGGCGCCCGACGCAAAGGGCAGCTGAATTGACATCCGAGCAAAGACGGCAGTTCCTGCGCAATGCAGCTCTGGCTGCCTCCGTCGCCACCCTCCCCCGCTGGGCCTGGAGCAACCCACCCGCGCTGCAAACCAACCCCTTTGCACTGGGCATCGCCAGCGGCGACCCGACGCCTGATGGCGTGGTGCTTTGGACGCGGCTCGCACTGACTGATCCGGCGCAGATGTTGGCCACACACACCGTGCGGTGGGAGGTGGCACACGACGCAAGCTTTGCCCAGATCGTGCAAAAGGGCGAGGCCCCCGCGCTGCCCGCGCTGGGCCACAGCGTGCATGTGGAGTTGCAAGGCCTGCAACCCGCACGCTGGTACCACTACCGCTTCATGCTGGGCGACGCAGTGAGCCCTACGGGCCGCACGCGGACCGCGCCTGCGGCGGGCGACCTACCCGGGGCGCTGCGGGTGGCGTTTGCCTCGTGCCAGCGCTGGGAGCATGGGCACTACGCGGCCTGGCGCCATCTGGCCGCCGACCAGCCAGACCTGGTGCTGTTCCTGGGCGACTACATCTACGAATACGCCACCCCCAAAACCACCACCGACCTGGCGCGCACCCACAGCCTGCGCCACGCCACCACGCTGGCCGACTACCGCGACCGCTACGCCCTGCACAAAAGCGACCCCGCCCTGCAGCTGGCCCACGCCACCTGCCCCTGGGCCGTGACCTGGGACGACCATGAGGTGCAAAACGACTACGCCGCCGATGCAGGCCGCGGCGAGGCTGCGGGCAGCGCCGCCTTTCTGGCCCAGCGCAGCGCGGCGTGGCAGGCGTTCTACGAAAACATGCCGCTGAGCGCGGCCAGCCTTCAGCGCCCCGCGTCCACCACGGGCTGGGACGCTCTGCAAATCTACCGCCGCCTGCGCTGGGGCCGGCTGGCGCACATCCACCTGCTCGACAGTCGCCAATACCGCAGCTGGCAAGCCTGCCGCACGCCCGACGCCGGCAGCGCACCCGCTGTGCGCCCCGCCGACTGCGCCGAGCTGGCCCAGCCACAGCGCAGCCTGCTGGGCAGCGCGCAAGAGCGCTGGCTGGACGCAGGCTTGGCCGCTGATGCAGCGAGCGCACAGGCCACGCGCTGGAGCGTGATCGCGCAGCAGACGCTGTTCTCGCCGCGCCATTACCCATCCGGCACTGTGCCCACAGACGCCTGGGACGGCTACCCCGCCGCACGCCAGCGCCTGCTGCAATCCGTGGCCCGGCACGCGCCGCGCAATACGGTGCTGCTGGGCGGCGACATCCACCAGAACTACGTCTGCCGTGTGCATGCCGATGCCGCGCGCGCCGATTCGGCCGTACTGGCCAGCGAGTTCTGCGGCACCTCCATCAGTTCGCGGTCGGGCACCACACAGGCCAAGGTGGACGCCATCGTCCGCCACAACCCGCATGTGCTACTGGCACGCTGCGACCAGCGCGGCTACGGCCTGACCGACATCACCCCCGCGCGCTGGGCCACCACGCTGCGCGTGGTGGACGACCCGTTGCGCGCTGACAGCGGCGCATTCACGCTCGCCCGGTTTGTGGTGGAAGACGGCCGCGCGGGGCCCCAGGCGGCCTGAGAGGGCGTGGCGCAAGCCTCCAGGCCCGGGGGCCCCTTGTCACTACGCCGCACCAGGGCTCAGAGATGACCAGAGAACAGCCGCTGACGGTCGGTAACAACTATCTTTTTGATAGCTGCTCAGGCATATTGCACTAGCGCTACCACCACAAAATACCTTCAATCGCTGCGCAAACCCCTCCAGCAGCCCCTGGCACGCCCTCGCAGGCTGCAGCAAGGCCCCTTACCATGGCCGCTTCGCTGCTTGCACCCACAGGAGACCCGCATGTCCCCCACTGCCCTGCCTGCCACGCCGCCCCTGCGCCGCCCGTTCAGTCACAACCTGCTGGCCCCTGCGGCCCTTGCCACCCTGGTGGCCCTGGCGGGCTGCGCCAGCGCTCCCTCCCAGTTCGCCTACACCGTGCCCCCCCAGCCCGAGGGCTCGTCCGGCTACACCGAAAAGCCGGGCTGGGCCACCGAGAAGTTCGCCGTGGCCGCTGCTAACCCGCTGGCCACCGACGCGGGCTACCAGATCCTCAAGGCTGGCGGCTCGGCCGTCGACGCGGCCATCGCCGTGCAGATGGTGCTGACGCTGGTGGAGCCCCAGTCCAGCGGCATCGGTGGCGGCGCCTTTCTGCTGCACAGCAACGGCAAGGTGGTAGAGGCCTACGACGGCCGCGAGACCGCGCCCGCTGCTGCCGATGAAAAACTCTTCCTGGGCGCCGACGGCAAACCCGTGCCGTTCTACGATGGCGTGGTGGGCGGCCGCTCGGTGGGCGTGCCCGGCACCGTGCGCATGCTGGAGATGGCGCACAAGCAGCACGGCAAGCTGCCCTGGGCCACGCTGTTCCAGCCCGCCATCACGTTGGCCGAAGGCGGCTTCAAGGTCAGCGCGCGGCTCAACACCCTGGTCAAGGCCGACGCCCACCTCAAGAAGGACCCAGTGGCCGCCGCCTACTTCTACAAGGCCGATGGCGACGCACGCGATGTGGGCGTGAACCTGCGCAACCCCGAGCTGGCCGCCGTGCTGCGCCGCATCGCCGCCGAAGGCAGCAAGGCCCTGCACGAAGGCGAGATCGCCCAGGCCATCGTCGACAAGGTGCAAAAACACCCCACCAACCCCGGCAAGCTCAGCCTGGCCGACCTGGCTGGCTACCAGCCCAAGAAGCGCGATGCGCTGTGCCACGACTACCAGGTGGCCAGCAAGGACTACCGTGTGTGCGGCTTTCCGCCACCCAGCTCCGGGGCCATCGCCATCGGGCAGATCCTGGGTATCCTGAAGAACACCGACGCCGCCGCCAAGCCCCTGCAGGACGGCCTGCCCAGCGCGGACTGGCTGCACCTCTACACCGAGGCCGCCCGCCTGGCCTTTGCCGACCGCGCCCAGTACGTGGCCGACCCCGACTTTGTGCAGCCCCCCGACGGCAGCTGGACCAGCCTGCTCGCGCCCGCCTACCTGGCCGACCGAGCCAAGCTCATCGGCACGCAGAGCATGAAGGTCGCCCAGCCCGGCAACCCCGGCGATGTCAAGACGGGCTTTGCGCCCATGCCCGACCAACCCGAATACGGCACCAGCCACATCAGCATCGTCGATGCCTTTGGCAACGCGGTGGCCATGACCACGACCATCGAAGACCAGTTCGGCGCACGGCAAATGGTGAAAGGCTTCCTGCTCAACAACGAACTCACCGACTTCAGCTTTGCCCCCACCGACGCGCAAGGCCAACCCATTGCCAACCGCGTGCAGCCCGGTAAGCGCCCGCGCTCGTCCATGTCGCCCACGCTGGTGTTCGACAAAGCCACGGGCGAGCTGCTGATGAGCGGCGGCAGCCCTGGCGGCGCAGCCATCATCCACTACACGGCCAAGACGCTGTATGGCGTCTTCAACTGGGGCCTGATGCCCCAGCAGGCCATCAACCTGCCCAACTTCGGCTCGATGAACGGCCCCACGCTGCTGGAAGAAAAGCGCTTCCCACCCGCCACCGTCGAAGCCCTGCGCGCGCGGGGCGCCGAGGTGCGTGAGATGAACATGACCAGCGGCCTGCAAGCCATCACGCGCGGGCAGGCACATGGCAAGAAGCTGTGGCTGGGGGGCGCGGACCCACGGCGTGAGGGTGTGGTGATGGGCGACTAAAGGCCGCCCTGCGCGGCCTATAAAAGGGCTACACGCCGAGTGCGCTGCCGCCTGGGCGGGCATGGCGTGCGCCAAGGACAGACCCGGCTACATTCTTGCCCCATGGATCTCCGAAGCCTGCGCTACTTCATCGCCGTGGTCGAGGCCGGCAGCCTCTCGCGGGCGGCTGGCAGCCTCTACATTGCCCAGCCGGCACTCACCGCCCAGATCAAGAAGCTGGAGTCAGAGCTGGGCGCGCAATTGCTGGAGCGCTCGCACATCGGCGTCACCCCAACACAGGCCGGCGTGCAGCTGTACCAGGATGCTAGGCGCCTGCTGAGCGACGCGTCTGCGATGCGCGAACGCATTCAGCGTCTGCCGCAGGGGCCGGAGGGATCGGTCACGATTGCCGTGCCGTTTCTGCTGTCATCGCTGCTCATGGGCCCGTTGCTGGCGCACCTGAAGGACACGCACCCGCGCATTCGGGTGTTCGTGCTCGACGACCTCAGCCTTATGGTCAGGAAAGCCATGCTGGACCGGCGTGCGGACATCGGCGTTCTGGTCGACGCCGCGCAGGTGGAGGGCCTGCACTGCCGTCCCCTGGTGCGCGAGGCCATGTACTTTTGCGGGCACGACCCCGGCGGCACGGTGCGTGCGCTGCTGCGGCCAGTGCCTGACGCAGCAGCCACGGCCAAAGCGCCTGCTGCGCGCCGGGCTGGCGCGCGTGCCACGGCAGCGCGCGCCGCCAGCCCCACCATGCGCCCCACCATCGACTTTGCCGATGCGGCCGCACAGCCCCTGGTGCTGCAGTCGCGCCGCTACACCATCCGCCAGCGGGTCGAAGAAGCCGCCGCCGCGCGCGGTGTGGCCCTGAACATCGCCCACGAACACGACTCCGCGCGGGTGATCCGCTCGCTGTATGCGTGCGGGGGCGGCTTCACCTTCACCCCTGCCTGCGCGCTGGGGGATGCCCCTGCCTCTGGCACCGACTGGATGGTGGCCCGCGTGGTCAACCCGGAGATGACGCGCAGCTACACCCTGGCCACCGCTGCGGACCGCGAGGTGGACGGGGTGATGCAGGTGGTGATGGACGCGCTGGAGGCCGTGGTGCAGAAGCTGGTGGCATCGGGCAGGTGGGAGGCCGCAGTGTGACCCGAGTGACCGCAGTGACCTTGCTCGAATCCGCGCAGTACCAGGACGACGCCGCAGCCACGTTTGCCGCGGTGGCTGCCCAGGTGGCTGCAATCGTGCCGCAGGCGCGCATCGAACACATCGGCGCCTCGTCCATTCCCGGCGCAGTCTCCAAGGGTGACCTCGATATCTGCGTGCTGGTGCCGCCGCAAGACCATGCACCGGGCGTGGCAGCGCTCGAAGCCGCAGGCTGCAGCGCCAAGGCCGACACACTGCGCGCGCCCGATCTGTGCATGCTGCTGTGGCCCGGCGCCACGATGGACGTTGCACTGCAGGTGGTGGCCTGCGGCTCGCCGTTCGAATGCTTTCTGCACTTTCGCGATGCCTTGCGCGCCGACCCCGCCCTGGTGGCAGAGTACAACCGGCTCAAGCAGCGATTCGCATCTGAGGGGATGGACCGCTACCGCGAGGAGAAGGCACGCTTCATCACGCAGGTGCTGCGGGCGGCGGGCAAGCCCCTGGCTGCCGACTGATCACATTCCCATAAAGGCTCTAACGATTCCGCTTCAGGAGACACCGCCATGGCATCCAAAACCATTTCATCGTCCCAACCCGCCTCCACCCTCATCGATCAGCGCATCGCAGACCTGGCCGACTGGCGCGGACCGGTGCTGGCACGCATGCGTGCGCTCATCCATGAGGCCGCCCCCGGCGTGGTGGAAGAGTGGAAGTGGATGGGAACGCCCGTATGGTCGCTGGGCGGCATCCTCTGCACCGGCGAGAGCTACAAGGCCGCAGTGAAGCTCACCTTTCTGAAGGGTGCCTCGCTGCCGGACCCGGCGCGGCTGTTCAACGCCAGCCTGGACGGCAATGCGCGGCGCGCCATCGACATCCACGAGGGCGATGTGGTGGATGCAGAGGCGTTCAAGTCGCTCATCCGCGCGGCAGTGGCACTCAACGCCGCCAAGCCCGCCAGATCCGCCGCCAAAAAGCCCGCCACCCGGGCGAAGGCGGCATAACACTGTCGCGGCCGCGCACGCAGCGTGTGCGGAAGGCACGCTACGGCACGGGCATCAATTTCAGTGATGCCTGCCCATCAGCAATCGGTATTTCCCTGATACCCCGTCTTCTGGAACAGTGACCCCATGCCCCGCGCTCGACGGGGCCAGTGTTTCAGGAGACAGCCATTACCACCTCGCCCCCCATTCCCCCGCGCGTGGTCGCCAACGTCGGCGCCCTCGTGGCGCGCAGCGCCCGTGCCCATGCCCGCCGCATGGCGGTCAAGAGCCCCGCACGCAGCATCACTTATGCCGATCTGGAGCAGCGCACCAACCGCCTGGCCAACGCCTTGCTCGGCCTGGGCCTGCAGCGCGGTGACCGCGTGGGCATCTACCTGCCCAACTGTGTCGAGGTCGTCGAGATCGAGATCGCCTGCTACAAGGCCGGGCTGATCAAGGCGCCGTTCAACGCCCGGCTCTCGCCCACCGAGGTCGGCGCCATTGCCGCCAACAGCGGTGCGGCGCTGATCGTGACCACCGCCGAGCGTGCCGAGACCATCCGCCCGCATGTGGAGCAATGCATGCCCGGCGCCATGCCCTGGCTGCTGCTGACCGACGATGCGGGCCCCGCAGGGTATGAAGCGGCACTGGCCCAGGCCAGCGACACATTCACCCCGGTGGTCGTGTGCGAGGACGAAGTCGCCGTGCTGCACTACACCTCGGGCTCGTCCGGCGTGCTCAAGGCGGCCATGCAGACCTTCGGCAACCGCCTTGCGCAGCTGCGCAAGTTCCTCACGCGTTCGGACGGGCAGCAGCCCGGCCACATCCTGGGGCTGGTGGGCCCGATCACCCACGCATCGGGCATGCAGATGGTGCCGGCGCTGTGCCAGGGGGTCACCATCCGCCTGTTCAACGGCTTCGAGCCCCCGCGCTTCATCGCCGACATGCGGGCCGACCGCGTGACCCACACCTTCATGGTGCCCACCATGATCAACATGCTGCTGACCGAGCTGGAGGGCCAGTACCGCCCCCTGCCCGACCTGCTGCGCCTGGGCTACGGCGCCGCCCCGATGGCGCCCGCGCGCATCCTGCAGGCCATGGACGTGTTCGGGCCCATCCTGCAGCAAGGCTACGGCGCGGGCGAGACGACCTCGGGCGTGTGTGGCCTGTCGGTGGAGGACCATCTGTTTGCCCGCGCTGCGCGGCCAGAGCGCCTGGCATCGTGCGGACGGCCGTTTCTGGAATGCGATGTGCAGATCCTGGGCGACGACGGCCAGCCCGTGGCCACCGGCGAGATCGGCGAGATCGTGGTGCGTGGCGACGACATCTTTGCGGGCTACTGGCGCGCCCCCGAGCTGACGGCCGAGGTGCTCAAGGACGGCGCGTACCACACGGGCGACCTGGCCCGCATGGATGACGAGGGCTACGTCTACATCGTGGACCGCAAGAAAGACATGGTGATCAGCGGCGGCTTCAACGTGTACCCATCGGAGGTCGAGGCCGTGCTGTACCAGCACGATGCCATTGCGGACGCCTGCGTGTTCGCCGTGCCCGATGACAAATGGGGCGAGGCCGTGGCCGCGCACGTGGTGCTCAAGCCCGGCCGCGCGGCCGGCGCTGACACCACCGCTGCGATCGACGCGTTCTGCGCCCAGCACCTGGGCGGGTTCAAGCGGCCACGGCGTATTGAGTTCGTCACCACCCTGCCCAAGAACCCCAACGGCAAGGTGATGCGCCGTGCCGTGCAGGCCCCGTACTGGGAAGGGCGTGGGCGGATGGTGAATTAGAGGGCATCCCCCTGAGCGGCTTTGCCGCCTCCCCCTTCTCTCTTGGCGCTGCGCGCTGCGAGAAGGGGGACGACGCCATCGCTGCGGGGCGGCCCTTGCTCGGCGTCTCTCGCCTGGGCCTGCGCCAGTTTCCAGAGCCCGCTGTCACAGCCAACGACAAGGAATCCTGACATGAACAACGACATCACATCCCCCCTCCCAGCGCCGCTGTTTCCCGGCATGCCTTTTGAAGGCTCGCCACAGGCGGCCGAGCTGATTGCGCGCATCAACGAGTTTCTGTATGGCGAGCTGGCCGCGCTGGCGCGCGAGCATGGCATCGACCACGAGCACGCGCCCGACAAGGCCTTGCTGCAGCAGGTGTGGAAGCGCTCGCACGCTTTAGGCTTTTACGGCATGACGCTGCCGCAGAAGATGGGCGGCCTGGGCCTGTCCACGCTGGACCATGTGCTGGTCAAGGAAGCCATCTACGCCAGCGGCTCGCCGTTCGCCCCCCATGTGTTTGGCGAGCTGAGTGGCCCGCCACGCGTGGGCGCGCTGGCGCGCATGGCCACGCCGCACCAGATGCAGCAGTTCATCCTGCCGGTGGCCCGGGCCGAGATGGCCATCTGCTTCGCGCTGACCGAGGCCGAGGCTGGATCGGACGCTGGCAACGTGCAGACACGCGCCGTGCGCGAGGGCGACGACTACGTCATCACGGGCACCAAGCGCTTCATCTCGGGCTCGCCGTTTGCCGACTACGCGGTGCTGATGGCGTCCACCGCCACACACGACGCCCCCGATCCGAAAAAGCGCGAGGTCACGGCCTTCTTTGTGGACCTGCATGCGCCCGGGGTGCGCGTGGAGTCGGGCTACAAGACCATGGCGGGGCAGACGAGCACGGGCAACATCGTGCTGGAGGGCACGCGCGTACCCGCCGCCAACCTGATCGGTGAGGCCGGGCGCGGCCTGGCGCTGGCGCTGGGCCGCATCAGCGTGAACCGGCTGCTGCACTGCCCCGCCATGCTGGGCCTGGCGCAGGTGGCCCTGCGCGATGCGCGCGACTACGCACAGCAGCGCCACCAGTTCGGCCGCGCCATCGGGCAGTTCCAGGCCATCCAACACATGCTGGCCGACATGGCGACCGACTGGGCTGCCGCGCGCGGGCTGATGCTGGCCACGGCCCGCGCGATTGATGCGGGCGCCGAGCCACGCGCCGAGTCCTCCATGGCCAAGCTGTTCTGCTCGGAGGCGGCCTTTCGCATCGCCGACCGCGCGGTGCAGATCCACGGCGGCGAAGGCATCGTGCAGGGCCGGCGCGTGGAGTTCCTGTTCCGCATGCTGCGCATGTACCGCGTGCTCACCGGCACGAGCGAGATCCAGCGCAACACCATCGCGAAAGAACTCATGGCATCCCCCTGAGCGGCTGCGCCGCCCACAGCGCGCCAAAACAACCCTCACAGAAAATGACACGGAGACAAGACAAGACATGACCAATCAACCCATCCCCCACCTGCGCCGCCGCGTACTGCTCGCTGCAAGCCTGCTGCCACTGCTGGCCAGTACATCCACCATGGCCGCCGAGCCGTGGCCCGCGCGCCCCATCAAGTGGGTGGTGCCCTACCTCGCCGGCACGGGCCCGGACACCACGGCCCGCATCGTGGCCGAAGCGGTGTCGAAGGAGCTGGGCCAGCCCGTGGTCATCGAAAACAAGGGCGGCGCAGGCGGCAACCTGGGTGCGCGCCAGGCGGCCAAGGCCGCGCCCGACGGCTACACCTGGGTGTACTCCGCCTCACCCATGGCGGCCAGCATGCGCATGTATAAGCAGCCCGGCTACGACGCACTCAAGGACTTTCGCCATGTGATCGGCCTGACGAGTTCGGACACGGTGGTCATCGTCCACGCGCAAAGCGACATCCGCAGCTTTGCCGACCTGCTGGCGCGCCTGCGTGCGCAGCCCGGCAAGCTGGACTACGCGTCGGGCGGTGTCGGCACGCCCTCGCACCTGGGGGTGGAGATGGTGCTCAGCGTCAGCCAGGCGCAGGCCACGCATGTGCCGTACAAGGGCGCGTCGGAAATCGTCAATGCGGTGCTGGGCCAGCAGGTGGCCTTTGGCGCGCCCATCACCGCTGTGGCGTACTCGAACATCGTGGCTGGCAAGCTGCGCGCATTGGCCGTGACCGGGCCCGCGCGCAACCCCAAGCTGCCCAGTGTGCCCACGCTGGCCGAGGCGGGCCTGCCCGGGGTGGAGCTGACCTCGTGGGGCGGTGTCTCCGTGCCCACCGGCACGCCCGATGCCATCGTGTCCCGCGTGCGCGCCGCGTTCGAAGCCGCCTTGCGCCAGCCCACCGTGGTGACCGCGCTCGAAGAGCAAGGCGGCATGGTCAACCCGCAAGACGGCGAGACCTTCACACGGGCCTTCGGCAAGGAAATCGGCTTCACCGAGGCGATGATGAAACGCATCAGGCTGGAGCCGATGTGATAGCGCGAAGGGGTGAGCGCGCCCACGTGCGCGGGCCCTACCCGTCCGTACCAGGCAACGCATTACTTCAATTTTGATAGCTGCCAGCGCATATAAATTGTGCGCGTGAGGCCTTTTTCATCTCAAAAAGGTTCCAAACCCCCATGCGAAACCTCCCAACGCTTGCGGCACTCGCCTTGCCACTCCTGCTGGGCCTGGCACCTGCAACCTTTGCGCAGGTGGCCGATGTCCGGCAGGACGCAACAGCCGCCACGCGTGCGCGCCAGGCCGCATCCCTGGGCACACTGGACGTGAACGCGCCCGCCAGCTTCGAGGACGCGCGCCGGGGCCTGATCGCCACGCCCAGAGGCCAGGTGCGCAACGCGCAGGGCCAGGTGGTGTGGGACTTTGATGCGCTGCAGTTTGCGCAGGGCGAGGCCCCCGACACCGTGCACCCCAGCCTGTGGCGCCATGCGCGCCTGAACCAGACGCCCGGCCTGTACCAGGTGCGTGAGGGCATCTGGCAGCTGCGTGGGTTCGACTTGGTCAACCTCACGCTCATCCAGGGCCGCACGGGCTGGATCGTGGTGGACCCGCTCACCACGCAGGAGACGGCGGCGGCCGCCCTCGCCTTCGCGCGCCAGCACCTGGGCGCGCAGCCGGTGTCGGGCCTGGTGTTCACGCACAGCCATGTGGACCACTTCGGCGGCGCATTGGGCGTGCTGACCGCGCAGGACGCCAAGGCACGCAGCGTGCCCATCGTGGCACCGGTGGGCTTCATGGAGGAGGCGACCAGCGAGAACCTGCTGCTCGGCCCCGCCATGTCGCGCCGCGCGGGCTTCATGTATGGCAGCCAGTTGCCACGCGATGCGCGCGGCGTGGTGGACAACGGCCTGGGCATGGCCGTGGCGGTCGGGCGCATCGGCATCCTGCCGCCCACCGTGCTCATCGACCAGCCCACGCAGGCGCTCGACATTGATGGCGTGCGCTTCGTGTTCCACAACGTGCCAGGCTCCGAAGCCCCGGCCGAGATGGTGTTCGAGCTGCCCGACCTGCGCGCGTTCGGTGCGGCAGAACTGGTCTCGCAGACACTGCACAACCTCTACACCCTGCGCGGCGCCAAGGTGCGCGACGCGCTGGCGTGGTCGCGCTACATCGACAGCGCCCTTGCGCACGCACGCCGTGCAGATGTGGTCTTCCTGCAGCACGGCTGGCCCGTGTGGGGCCGCGAGCGCATCGACACCTTCTTGACCACGCAGCGCGACACCTACCGCTACCTGCACGACCAGACGGTGCGCCTGCTCAACGCCGGGCAGACACCCGGCGAGATCGCCGAGGCCGTGCAACTGCCCTCCACGCTGGCGGCGCAGTGGGCATCGCGCGGGTACTACGGCACTGTCAAACACAACGTGCGCGCGGTGGCGCAGTTCTACCTGGGCTGGTTCGACGCGCACCCCGCCACGCTCGACCCGCTGCCGCCTGTGGAGGCCGCGCGCCGCTACGTGGCCCTGGCAGGCGGCGCGGACGCTGCAGTGACCGCCGCGCGCCAGGCCTTTGACGCGGGCGACTACCGCTGGGCGGCCGAGCTGCTACGCCATGTGCTGCTGGCGGACAGCAACAACGCTGCGGCCAAAGACCTGATGGCGCGCAGCTTTGAGCAGATGGGCTACGCCGCTGAATCGGCGCCCTGGCGCAACTTCTACCTGACAGGCGCGCAGGAACTGCGGCATGGCACTGCACAGCGCAACGCTTCAGGCCCGCGCGCTGCAGTGGCCGACATGCTCATGCAGACCCCCATCCCGCAGTTCCTCGATGCAATGGCCGCCTCGCTCAACGGCCCGCGCGCGGACGGCGTGCGCCTGGCCGTGGCACTGCGCTTTACCGACGCCGAAGAAAACCATGGTCTGTGGCTTGAGAACGCGGTGCTGCACCACCGCCCGGGCACACCACCCTGGCCCGCCGACGCCACGCTGCTGCTTACCAAACCCGCCTTCCTGCGCCTGATGAACGGCCAGGCCACACCGCAGGAGCTGGCCGCCTCTGGCGCGCTGCGCATGGAAGGCGATGCGCAGGCCCTGCGGCAGCTGATGGGCATGCTGGACAAGCCGGTGCGTGACTTTCCGATCATGACGCGGTGATTTGAATGAAACAGGCCGATAGCGCCTATACATAATGCGCTTAATGCTCCCAAATTAGGAGCACAACACCAGAGCCATCCCTCGATGGCTGGCTCCTCCTCAGCCCGGCGAACCTGCGACACCCCCATCGGCCAGCGGGCTCAGTGCGGTGTCGATGCTGAAGCGATTCTTGCCCGCCTGCTTGGCCGCATACATCGCAGCATCGGCCTGGGCGAGCAGCGCATCGGCATCGGTGCCATGGCGCGGGTAGAGCGCCGCGCCCACGCTGGCCGAGATGTGCGCAACAGCCCCCTCCAGCACAAAAGGCTGCTCCATCGCAGACAGCACCTTGCCCGCCACGACCTCGCAGTGGTCTGCCCGCTCGATGGTGGCCAGCACGATGCCGAACTCGTCGCCGCCCAGGCGCGCCACGGTGTCTTCGGCGCGCACGCAGTCTTCCAGCCGCCGTGCCACCTGCTGCAGCAGCAGGTCGCCTGCTGCATGGCCCCACTGGTCGTTGACGGACTTGAACCCGTCCAGGTCCACATAGAGCACTGCGGCGTGCCGCCCGTGGCGCCGGGCCGTTTCGAGCACACGCGCCAATCGGTCATGGAACATCACGCGGTTGGACAGGCCCGTGAGCGCGTCGTGCAGCACATCGTGCGACAGGCGCATCTCCAGCTCCTTGCGCGCGCTGATGTCCTGCGTCACCACCACCAGAAAGTCCGGGTGACCCTGGGCGTCCTTGACGAGGCCCAGCGCTTCGTACACCCACAACAGGCCGCCGTCCTTGCGCCGGTAGGCCTTTTCCATCTCGGGAGAGAACACGGGCGAGTGCGTCACCAGGCGCCGCGCCAGAAAGCGGCGCAGGGCTTCACGCTCGCCCTCGTCGCTCAGCGCAAACAGGTCGCGCTGGCGCAGCTCCTCCAGCGAATAGCCCAGCATGCGGCAGAACTTGTCGTTGGCACGCAGGATGCGGCCTTCGGGCGTGATATGGGCGATGCCGGTAGCCGCCTGGTGGAAGGTGGCGCGGAACAAGCCTTCGCTGGACGCCAGGGCATCGGCCACGGCCCGCTGGCGTGCCAGCACCACAATGAGCAGCGCGCCAAAACACAGCAGCGCCACACTGGCCCCCGCCGCCAGGGCGAGGTAGTCAACGCGCCGCTGCATCACCGGCGCCAGCACCTCGTCGGAGGTCGACCCCACCGTCACCATCAACGGGTAGCCCGCCATGCTGCGGTAGCTCAGGATGCGCGGCACACCGTCCACCGCGCCGTTCTCATCGATCAGTTCGCCTTCAGGGTCTTGCGCGCGGAGTTGAAACCAGGGCAGGCCCCGCGCATCGCCACCGAAGCTGATCTTGCCCCCGGCCTTGCGGCCGCGCACCACGCCGTCCAGCCCTGTCAGCTCCAGCAGCCCCTGTGCACCCAGGTCGGCCTGGCGGTAAAAGTCGGTGAAGTTCGTCGGGTCCACCGACATCACCACCACACCACCAAAGCGGCCTCCCTCACTCACGATGCGCAGCGCCATCGGAATGCGCCACTGCCCCGACACACGGCCCAGCACAGGCTCGCTCACAAACAGGTCATCGCGATCGCTGGCACGCAGCGCCTTGAAAAAGGCGCGGTCGCTGTAGTTGACAGCCCCGGTCTCCTGGCTGCTGCTGACGATGTCGCCCTGCTCGTTCACCACGCTGATGATGGTGAACATGGGCTCGCGGATCACCCCCCGCTCCACCCAGTCGCGCAGGTCGATATCGGTGCCCTGCTGCAGGTACTGCTCGCGCACAAAGGCGGCGACCTGCTCGGCCGCCTTGAGGGTGCGGAACACCTGCTGCTCGAAGGCGATGGCCAGGTTGGCGTTGGACTGCATGGCGGAGGCCACGGCCTGCTCGCGCTCGAACGCCACACGCTGCAGCGTGACCAGCCACAAGCCCGCCACGGCAACGATGCAGCCCAGCGCAATCGCCAAGCTCAGCGGCGTGACAAGGCGATAGCGGCGACGCGGGGCCCCGGCCTCAAGACGGTCGTCCGCGTCCGGTGGCCGCGTGGTGTCATCTTTTTGGTGCATGCCCCTCCCAATGTAACGGGGCATGTGCGGCAAGTCGACAACAGGATGGCCACCGGGCGCGGCCCACGCAAATGGAACCCTACGCGAGCCGCGCCAGCACCTTGGGCAGGCTGGCCACCAGCATCGCCACGCCCGACAAGGTCAACATGCCCAGCACGATCTGCCGGAACCGCGCATCGCTGATACCGTGGTACAGCCGCGCTCCCAGCAGCACGGGCACCAGCATGGCGGGCACCACAATGGCCAGCAGCGGCAGTGCCTCGCGGGTGACCAGACCGGTGGCCAGGTAGGTGATGAAGGTCACCAGCAGCATGGCCAGGTTGAAGTTCTGGATGATGGCGCGCTGCACGTCCTTGTCCAGACCGCGCAAGGTGCACCACAGGGTGGGCAGCACGCCGGTGAAGCCGCCCAGGCCGCCCATAACGCCGCCGGCCATGCCCACCAGCGCGTCGGCCACGCGCCCGCCGCGCGTGATGCGGGGCAACTGCTTGGCCATCAGCATCGCCGGGCACCACAGCACCAGCAGCGTGCCCAGGATGACCTTGAACGCGTCCATGTCCAGCCGGGGCAATACGGCCACGCCAATGGGGATGCCCACCAGGCCACCCAGCACAAAGGGCAGCAGGCGCGCCCGGTCAAACCCCCGGCGCACCGTGGCCGCCGCCACCAGCTGGCCGGTGAGCGCGCCGCACACCGCCAGCAGCGCGGCCAGGCGGGGCTCCAGCGTCCAGGCCCAGAACGACATGGCGACCATGCCAAAACCAAAACCCGACAGCCCCTGCACAAACCCGGCGGCCACTGCGCCCAGGGCCACGATCAACAGCACGGAATCCATGTCTCCCCCTCACTTGGTGTGAACGCGCGCGTGAGTGGGCTTCACGCCCCACGGAGCTCCACGCTCCTCACGCATCTGCGCGTTCGGCCGGTGAGCCCATGAAGCGCAAGCCCTGCGCGCCCAGCCGCCATTGTGTGCGCTTGCGGCAGGGGCAACGCTGTGGCGACGGATCGCGGTGCCGGCTCAATACAGCGTGGCCTGCTGGCGCGCAGGCAGTTCGCGGTCGTAGGCAGCGCCGTCAAATGCGCCCTGTGTGATGGACGCCAGGATGGCGCCCGGGGTGGGCACGGGGCGCGGGGTGCCGGGCGGCACGGCATGCCACAGGCGCGAGCGCTGGATGGCGCGCGCGCACTGGAAGTACACCGCCTGCACATCGACCACGATCACACACTTTGGCGGCTGGCCGTTGACCACAAAACGCGCCAGCAGGTCGGGCGCGACGCTGATGCGCGCGTGGCCGTTGACGCGCAGCGTCTCGCCCACGCCGGGGATGAGGAACAGCAGCGCCACGCGCGGGTCGGCCACGATGTTGCGCAGGCTGTCGGCGCGGTTGTTGCCACGGCGCTCGGGCAGCAGCAAGGTCTTGTCATCCAGCAGTTGCACAAAGCCGGCGGGGTCACCGCGCGGCGAGGCATCCAGCCCGCCGGGGCCGGTGGTGGCCAGCACGGCAAAGGGCGACGCCGCGATCATGGCGCGGTAGGCGGGGTGCACATACGGCAGCTCTTTGTGGACGGAGGCATCGCTCAGCGTGCCCAGCAGGGCCTCCAGGCGTGGCAGGGTGTCGATGGCGTGCTCGTCGCGGGCGGGGGTCATGGGGCGGCTTCCTTCGGGTGGGTGGGCAAGGGAGCGGCCATGGTGTAGCAGGCCTGCCGCGCTGACAAACGACTTTGCAGCCGGTCATGCGTGCAAAAAATGCACGCATGGGTTTGGCGAAGGACTGCCTGCGATGGCTTCGCCACAGGACCGCGCCAGCAGCAACAGAAGCGGCGCGCACCCAGCCCACCGGCCAGACGCGCGCCGCCCCATCGTTCAGCGCGCCGGGCGCAGCTTGACGCCAGGGAAGTCCACCGGCACGGCCAGCGCCACGTTCACATAGTTGGTGAACAGGTTGAGCGCCACATGGGCCACGATTTCGACGATCTGCTCGTCGTTCACGCCCTGGTCGCGCAGGGCCTGCACATCGGCCGCATCGACCTGGCCGCGTTCGTTGACCAGTTGCAGCACAAAGCGCAGCACGGCGGCCGTGCGCGGGTCGGCCGATTCGCCCGCCTGCGCGGCGGCCAGGGCCTCGCCACTCACGCCCGCCTTGCGGCCCAGTGCGGTGTGGGCGGCCAGGCAGTAGTCGCAGGCATTGCGGTTGGCCACGGCCACGGCGATCTGCTCGCCCAGGGCGGCGCCGATCACGCCGCCGCCCAAGGCGCCAAACGCACCCCACATGCTTTGCAGCGCAGCGGGCGAGTTGGCCACGGCGCGGAACATGTTGGGCGTGGCGCCAAAGGCTCCGTGGACCTGGTCGAGCACGGCGCGCACAGTGCCGGTGGCGGCGGTGCGGTCGACGAGGGGGACGCGGGCGACGGAAGAAGAAGTAGCGGACATGGTGTGTTCCTTGAAGGTCATGAAGGGTTGGTGAGAACTTGTGCCTGTTCTCGGCACCCCTGCAGTGTCCGGCGCCAGCGCGTACCATTTGGCACATAAAATCCATAATTCATACCCAATAATCCAAAACCATGCCACCAAGCGTTCCTACACCCGCGCAGGCCTCCACCCCGCTCGACCGGTTGTCGCCGCTGCTGGAGCGGTTTCGGGTGCGGGCGCACCTGTTCCACAACGGGCCGCTGTGCGGCGTGACGCACTTTGCGGCGGCGCCGGGCCGGGGCTTTTTGCATGTGCTGCGCCAGGGCGAGATGGTGGTCACGCACCAGCCCCAGGCCGGCCCGCCCGAGCGGCTTCAGGTGTGCGAGCCCAGCCTGCTGTTCTATGCCCGGCCGCTGGAGCACTTCTTTCACAACGCGCCCACCGAGGGCTCGGACTTCACCTGCGCCGCGCTGGACTTCGACGGCGGCGCCAGCCACCCGCTGGCCCGCGCCCTGCCGCCGCTGGTGGTGCTGCCGCTGGGCGCGGTGGACGGGCTGCAGCAGTCGCTGGACCTGCTGTTTGCCGAGACTGACCGCCTGCGCTGCGGCCACCGCGTGCTGGCCGACCGCTTGTTTGAAGTGGTGCTGCTGCAGTTGCTGCGCTGGCTGCTGGACCACCCGCAGCAAGCACAGATGCCCCCCGGCCTGCTGACGGGCCTGGCCGACCCGCAACTGTCGCGCACGCTCACGGCCCTGCACGAGGCACCCGGCGAGCCGTGGAGCCTGGCGCAGATGGCCCAGCAGGCGGGCATGTCGCGCAGCGCGTTTGCCGCCCGCTTCAAGGCCGTGGTGGGGGACACGCCAGCCGACTACCTGGCGCACTGGCGGCTCACGCTGGCGCAGGCGCATTTGCGTGCGGGCCGGTCGCTCAAGTCCATCGCCCATGAACTGGGCTACGCCAACCCCTCGGCGCTGTCGCGCGTGTTTGCGCAAAAGCTGGGGATGTCAGCGCGGGACTGGCGGGAGGCGGTGGACGAAGGGCGTTGACACCCAGCCCGGGCAGCGCCGCAGGGGCACCCAGGAGCCCCTGGCCCCGGTTTTCAAACCAAAAGCGGCGGATGCGCTAGTGGAATATGCACCGGCAGCTATTAATTACATAGCAAATAGCCACCCACCGCGCGCGCCCCCTCCACGAGGCGCGTCACGCCTTCTCAGACGTTGATGGCCGCTGCCGACCCGGCCTGCTTGCGCAGCTCAAACTTCTGGATCTTGCCGGTGCTGGTCTTGGGCAGCTCGCCAAACACCACGGCGCGTGGCACCTTGAAGCCCGCCAGGTGCTTCTTGCAGTGCGCCACGATGTCTTCGGGCGTGGTCTGGGCACCGGCCTTCAGCTCTACAAACGCGCAGGGCGTCTCGCCCCACTTGGGGTCGGGCTTGGCCACCACGGCAGCGGCCAGCACGTCGGGGTGGCGGTAGAGCACGTCTTCGACCTCGATGGACGAGATGTTCTCGCCACCCGAGATGATGATGTCCTTGCTGCGGTCCTTGATCTTGATGTAGCCGTCGGGGTACTGCACGGCCAGGTCGCCGCTGTGGAACCAGCCGCCCGCGAAGGCCTCGTCGGTGGCCTTGGGGTTCTTGAGGTAGCCCTTCATGGCGATGTTGCCCTTGAACATGATCTCGCCCATGGTTTCGCCGTCCTGCGGCACGGGCAGCATGGTCTCGGGGTCGAGCACGCGCACGTCGCGCTCCAGGTGATAGCGCACGCCCTGGCGGGCGTTGAGGCGGGCGCGCTCGCCGATGTCCAGGGCATCCCAGGCCTCGTGTTTGGCGCACACGGTGGCCGGGCCGTAGACCTCGGTCAGGCCGTACACATGGGTCAGGTCAAACCCCATTTTTTCCATGCCTTCGATCATCGACGCTGGTGGCGCTGCGCCCGCCACCATGGCCTTGACGCCGGATGGCACACCCGCCTTCATCGCCTCGGGCGCGTTGACCAGCAGCCCGTGCACGATGGGCGCGCCGCAGTAGTGCGTGACGCCGTGCGTGCGAATGGCGTCGAAGATGGCCTGCGCGTCCACCCGGCGCAGGCACACGTTGACGCCTGCGCGGGCCGCAATGGTCCAGGGAAAGCACCAGCCGTTGCAGTGGAACATGGGCAGCGTCCACAGGTACACCGCGTGTTTGGGCATGTCCCACTCCAGCACGTTGCTGATGGCGTTGGTGGCGGCGCCCCGGTGGTGGTAGACCACGCCCTTGGGGTTGCCGGTGGTGCCGCTGGTGTAGTTGAGCGCAATCGCATCCCACTCGTCGGCAGGCAGGCTCCAGGCAAAGGTGGCGTCGCCACTGGCCACAAAGGCCTCGTACTCGGTGCCGCCCAGGTTGTGCACGGCGGGGCCGTAGAGCGCGTCCTGCACCTCGATCACGCGGATGGGCGTGGTGCCCGTGCGCAGGGCCAGCGCCTTGGCCATGGTGCCAGTGAATTCCGGGTCCACGATCACGGCCTTGGCCTCGCCGTGGTCGAGCATGAAGGCGATGGCCTCCGGGTCCAGCCGGGTGTTGAGGGTGTTGAGCACCGCGCCCGCCATGGGCACGCCAAAGTGCGCCTCCACCATCGGCGGCGTGTTGGGCAGCATCACGGCCACGGTGTCGTTCTTGCCGATGCCGGCCTGGGTCAGCGCGCTGGCCAGCTGGCGGCAGCGCGCGTAGGTCTGGGCCCAGGTCTGGCGCAGCGCGCCGTGCACGATGGCCAGGCGGTCGGGGTAGACCTCGGCCGTGCGTTCGATGAACGACAGGGGCGACAGGGCGGCAAAGTTGGCTTCGTTGCGGGACAGGTGCTGGTCAAAGATGGAGGTCATGGGTCGGTGCAAGAAGGTGAACTACACACAGCCTAGCGCCGCAGGCTGACACGAAAGCAACACGGGCTGGCGCAAGCGCGGTGTGGACTGCGGTGCGCAGCCTCACAACCTTCGCTTGTGGCTCTGCTTGATGCGGTACATGGCCGCGTCGGCGCTGGCCATGAGTGTGCGCGCATCCTGCGCGTCGCGGGGGAACAGGCTCAGGCCGATGCTGGCGCGCACGGCCAGGGGCTCGCCGTCGATGTCCAGCGGTGGCTCGAACGCGTGCTGCAGCTTGGTCACGATCTGCAGCGCGGCCTCTTCGGAATCCACGTTTTCGCACAGCACCGTGAACTCATCCCCGGCGAGCCGGGCCACGGTGTCCACCTGCCGCACGGCGCCGACGATGGTGCGTGCCACCGCCTGCAGCACCAGATCGCCCACGGCATGCCCACGCGTGTCGTTGATGGCTTTGAACTCATCCAGGTCCACGAACAACAGTGCACAGCTGCGGCCGCTGCGGCGCGACAGCTCCAGCACCTGGGCCAGGCGCTGCTCGAACATGCGGCGGTTGGGCAGGCCGGTGAGTGCGTCGTGGTGCGCCAGGTGGGCCATGGCGTCTCGGCTCAGGTTCAGCTCGGCCAGCTGGCGGCTGATCTGCTGCTCCATGTCCTGGAAGCTGCGGGCCAGCTCGCCCACCTCGTCGCCCCGGTGCACCGGCAGCGCGCCGTGGGCCTCCCCACGCGAAAACGCCTGCGCCGCCTTCACCATGGCCTGGAGCGGCTGGGTCACCAGGCGCGATACCCCAGCCGCCAGGGCCACACCCACCACGCTGAGCACCAGCAGGATCTTGAGGATGCTGCGCCCCAGGTCCAGCACCTCGCCCTGCACCACGGCCAGCGGCTGCGAGAGCCCCACGACCATGAAACGCCCCTCGTCCGCGTTGCCAAAGGGCATGCGCACAAAGGCAAAGACACGCGCCTCCTCGTCGTCGGTGCCGGACTGGCTGAGTACCGCCTCTTCGGCACGGCCATCGACGAGCGCGGCCACCTGCGGGAACGACTCCTGGATCAGGATGCGCTGGCCCCGGTCAAAGCCAAAGGTCTGCGCAGCGTCCGGGTGCACCAGAAAGTCACCCCAGCGGTTGCTCAGATAAAAACCGTAAGGGGTCGGCAGCGCCGCGTTGAAGTTGTGCAGGAACGGCGCGGCCGCCACACGCACCACCACCACGCCCCGCAGCTGCCCCCCCTGCACCACGGGCGACGCCATGTTGAACACGGGCACGGCCGCCTCCTGCGCGGCGTCTTCATGGTTGATGCCGAACTCGGACACATACACCTCCCCATCGGGCAGGCTGAGGGCCTCGAAAACGAACGGAAAGTGCGACTTCTCCTGCAGCTGGTCATCGGGCACGCGCACCAGCTTGTCGCCCTGGCGATCGATGCGCACCAGCTCCAGCCCGTAGTCGCTGGCGCTGATGAAGCGGATCTGCAAATAGGCGGGATGGGCCTGCAGGTTGGCCTTGAACAGGTCGGCCAGCCGTCCCTGGTCTTGTTCGACGGCAGCGGCGTCGGCCAGAAAGGCCGTGTCGCGCGCCACCGTGCCAAAGCCCGCCTGCATGTGGCGCGCCAGCACCTGCGTGGTGGCCAGCAGCGAGCGCTCGGCCCGCCCCTGCAGGCGTTCGCGGCTCGAGTCAAAGGTGTAGTAGCCCGCCAGAATGGCCGCGAACACACTGAACGAGGCCAGCAGGGCCCCCAGCCTCAGCGCGATGCTCCATTTCACGCGTGCCATCGGTCAGAACCGGTTGGGTCGGTCGCCCGACACGATGCGTTGCCAGAGGCGGGCGCGCAGGGCTTCGTCTTCCACCGGCTCCAGCCACACGATGGGGCCCATGGTCCCCCCGGGCACATCGCCCGCCAGTGCTGGTGGCTCGTCCAGGGTGTTGGCCAGCCCTTGGCGCCGCGTGAACTCGCGGCTCACGGCCGGGTCGAGCATGTAGTTGATCCACTCGGCAGCCAGCGCGACCTGGGTGGAGCGGCGGGTGATGGCCCAGCAATCCAGCCAGGCGAGCGCGCCCTCCTTGGGCACAACGTAGCCCACATCCAGCCCCGCATCGCGCAGCTGCTTGAGCTGCTGCTGGCCGTAGTTGGCGTGCATTACCGCCACCTTGTGCTTGCGAAACAGCTCCACCGACTCCTCGGGCAGGCTGTAGAACGACCGCACATTGCGCCGCAGGGCCACCAGGTCCTTGGCCAGCGGGCTGAAACGGGCGGGGTCGATGCGAAACGGCGGCAGGCCCCGGCGCATGGCGGCCAGCGAAAATCCGTGGCTGCTGCCGTCAAACGCCAGCACCTTGCCCTGCCAGCGCGGGTCCCACAGCACGGCGATCGACTGCGGTGGCGTGCTGAACTGCTGGCGGTCGTACACCAGCCCCATCTCGGAGTAGGTGAAGGGCATGGCATAGACCTCGCCCCGCCAGCCAATGCCCGAGATGGTGTGCAGCTGGCGAAACCGGGGCAGCTGCCCGGCAGTGTTGCGGATGTTGCTCAACGGCAACGGCGCGAGCTTGTCATGGAGGATCAGCCGCGCAATTTCCGCCGTGTTGGCAGCCACCAGGTCAAAACCCGGCCCGTCGGTGCTGTCCATCTTGGCGCGCAAGACGTCGTCCGACGCCACGATGGTGATCTCCACCTTGACCCCATGGCGCTTCTCGAACACCGCGACAAAGTCCGGGTCGGCATAACCCGGCCAGGCCAGCACCCTGAGGACCGTCGCGGCCTGCGAGGCCCCCGGCAGCCATGCGAGTCCCGCCAGCGCGAACAGCAGCACGGGCAGGCTGGCGCGCCACCCGTGCAGCGCCCTACCCGCCAACGCCCGCCCACATGCCGCGAACCCCATGCCAAAAGCCTTTCCAGCAATAACTGGTTACAAAGAGTTTACGCGGACAATAGGGCGCGTGACGATCCCTCAGTCTTTCATTCAGGAACTGCTCACCCGTGTGGACGTGGTGGACATCGTGGGGCGCTACGTCCAGCTGAAAAAAGGTGGCGCCAATTTCATGGGGCTGTGCCCCTTTCACGGAGAGAAGTCGCCCTCTTTCAGCGTCAGCCCCGCCAAGCAGTTCTATCACTGCTTTGGCTGCGGCAAGAACGGCAATGCCATCAGCTTTCTGATGGACCACGCGGGCATGGGGTTCGTCGAGGCCGTCCAGGACCTGGCCCAGAGCGTGGGCCTGCAGGTGCCCGATGACGACATCTCCCCGCAGGAAAAGGAACGCGCCGCCGCCGCGCGACAGAAACAAGCCACGCTGAACGAGGTGCTGGAGAAAGCCGCCGACGCCTACCGCCGCCACCTGCGCGAGTCGCAGCGCGCCATCGGGTACTTCAAGGGCCGGGGTGTCTCGGGCGCGGTGGCCAAGCGCTACGGACTGGGCTACGCGCCCGAAGGCTGGCGCAGCCTGGCCAGCGTGTTCCCAAGCTACGACGACCCGCTGCTGGAGGAAAGCGGCCTGGTCATCGTCAACGACGAAGACGGTGGCAAGCGCTATGACCGGTTTCGCGACCGGGTGATGTTCCCCATCCGCAACGTCAAGGGCGAGTACATCGGCTTTGGTGGCCGGGTGCTGGGGGACGACAAGCCCAAGTACCTCAACTCCCCCGAAACCCCGGTATTTCACAAGGGGCGCGAGCTGTACGGCCTGTTTGAGGCCCGCACGCCCATCCGCGAGGCGGGCTACGCGCTGGTCACCGAGGGCTATATGGACGTGGTGGCCCTGGCGCAGCTGGGTTTTCCGAACGCGGTGGCCACACTGGGCACGGCGTGCACGCCAGAGCATGTGCAAAAGCTGCTGCGGTTTACCGACGCGGTGGTGTTCAGCTTTGACGGCGACAACGCCGGGCGGCGCGCCGCGCGCAAGGCCCTGGATGGCGCCCTGCCCCATGCCACCGACACGCGCAGCATCAAGTTTCTGTTCCTGCCCGCAGAGCACGACCCGGACAGCTTCATCCGCGACCATGGCACCGACGCCTTTGCGCGCCATGTGAGCGACGCCATGCCGCTGAGCCGCTTCCTGGTCGAATCGGCCAGCGAGGGCTGCGACCTGGCCACCGCCGAAGGCCGCGCCCACATGGCCAGCAATGCACGCCCGCTGTGGACGGCGCTGCCCGACGGCGTGCTCAAGCGCCAGCTGCTGGGCGAGCTGGCCGAGCTGACCCAGCTCAATGCCCGCGACCTGTCCGACCTGTGGGGCCAGGCCGCCGCCCGCGACGGCCTGCGCGCTGCACACCATGCCCCCCCGCAGCGCCACCCGCCCCGTACCGCCCCTGATGACGCCCCCAGTTGGGATGCCCCGCCCGACACCGATGGCTGGCAACCCCACAGCGAGTCGACAGGCACGGCCTACGACCCAGGCTACGGCAGTTACGGCAACCAGGGAGGCTACGGAGGCCAAAGTGGCTATGGCAGCGGCGGCAAGCCCCCGTTCCGCAAAGGGGGCGACTGGAAAAGCGGCGGAGGCTGGAAAAAGCGCGACAAGGACGCTCCCTGGCCGCCCCAGCCCCGCTTGCCCCGCACGCCGGCCATGGGCCGGGCGGACCACGCGGCGCGGCTGCTGCTGTCGCACATGGCGTTTCTGGAAGAGCTGACGCACGACGACCACACCACACTGGCGGCCCAGCCTGCGCCCCATGGGCCACTGTTTGCGTGGCTGGAGGCGCAGTTCCACGAACATGGCCCCCTGGCCTGGGCCGTGCTGCGCGAAAGCCTGCGCGATCACGAGTGCGAAGAGCTGGCCGTCAAGGTGATGACCGGCTCGCATGCGCAGACCGAGGGCGAACTGCACGAATTGCGGCTGGAGCTGCGCGACCTGCTCACCCGCATGCAGATCGAAGACATCAAGGAGCAGCAAAAAGTGCTGGTGCTGCAGGTGGCACAAGACCCATCTGCCCTGGAGCGTTACCGGGCGCTGGCCGAAAAGCGCAAGGAACTGGAGCAAATAGCGCCAAAAACCACTTGAATAGGGTCTGGGCGGTATAATATAAGGTTAGTTATTGGCAAGAGCGACAGCAGCACCTCCGAGCCGGGCCACCGTGACAAACGCGCACCTATGCGCTGATGGGCCCACTTATCGCAAGGACTGCACACCAAATGATCGCCCAGACATCTTGCCGCTGAGGGTGTCCCCTCCAGGCGCAAAGCCCTCGTTGCTTTGCGTTGCCACCCGCGCCGGGATCTGAGGCGCTTGCGTTTTCTTTGTGTCCGTTTTTGATTCTGAGGTTGCTCCATGCCCGCTCAAAAGTCCGCGAAGTCGCCCAAGTCTGCCTCAGGCACCGCCGCAAAGGCTGTCTCCAAAACCGCGGCCAAAGCGCCGGCCAAGGCGGCCCCCAAAAAGGCCGCTGCCGCTGCGCCCGCCCCGGTCGCCAAGAAAGTGAAAATTGTGCCCGTGAAAAGTACCGCCGAGCTGATCAAAGCTGCCGATGAGTTGCTGAAAAAGAAACCTGCCCGCGCCAAGGCCGTCGCCGCAGCTGCGGACGACGAAGAAGCGCCCAAGAAAAAGCCTGGCCGCCCCGCCAAGGCTGCTGGTGCCGCCGAAGCCAAAGCCCCCGCCAAGCGCGGCCGCAAGCCCAAGGCAGCCGCCGGTGGCGATGAGAGCGTGGACGATACCGACCTGTCGGACATCGAGGCCGATCTCGAAGGCGAGATCGAAGAGACCCCCGAGGCAGCCGCCACGGTCGAGAAGGTCAAGCCCCTGCGCATGAAGATCAGCAAGGCCAAGGAACGCGCCTTGATGAAGGAATTCGGCCTGGACGAAACCGTCCTGTCCGAAGAGGACATGCAAAAGCGCCGCCAGCGCCTGAAGGCCCTGATCAAGCTGGGCAAGACCCGCGGCTACCTCACGCACGTTGAAATCAACGACCACTTGCCCGACAAGCTGGTCGATGCCGAAACCCTCGAAGCCGTCATCACCACCCTGAACGACCTGGGCGTGGCGGTGTACGAGCAGACGCCCGATGCCGAAGCGCTGATCATCACGGACAACGCTCCCGCTGGCGCCACCGAGGAAGAGGCCGAAGAAGCCGCCGAAGCCGCGCTGTCCACCGTGGACTCGGAATTCGGCCGCACCACCGACCCCGTGCGCATGTACATGCGCGAAATGGGCACCGTGGAGCTGCTGACCCGCGAAGGCGAAATCGAAATCGCCAAGCGCATCGAAGGCGGCCTGATGGCCATGATGGAGGCGATCAGCGCATCGCCCGCCACCATCGCCGAGATCCTCAACATGGGCGAGGAGATCCGCGAAGGCAAGGTCGTCATCTCGACCATCGTGGACGGCTTCTCCAACCCCAACGAGGCCGACGACTATGTGGCCGAAGAAGACTTCGACGAATTCGACGAGGCCGATGACGACGACGGCAAGGGCGGCTCCAAGGCGCTGACCAAGAAACTCGAAGAACTCAAGAAGCAGGCACTGGAGCGCTTTGACAAGCTGCGTGAGCTGTTCGAAAAAGTGCACAAGGTCTACGACAAGGAAGGCTACGGCACGCCCGCCTATGTCAAGGCGCAAGCTGCTTTGTCGGCCGAGCTGATGACCATCCGCTTCACCGCCAAGACCATCGAGAAGCTGTGCGACATGGTGCGCGGCCAGGTGGACGACGTGCGCAAGAAGGAACGCGAGCTGCGCCGCATCATCGTGGACAAGTGCGGCATGCCGCAGGAAACCTTCATCAAGGACTTCCCGCCCAATCTGCTGAACCTGCAGTGGGTCGAGAAGCAGGCCACCGCCGGCAAGCCCTGGTCGGCCGTGATTGCGCGCAACATCCCGCCCATCCAGGATCTGCAGCAAAAGCTGATCGACCTGCAGTCGCGCGTGGTCGTGCCGTTGGCCGAGCTCAAAGGCATCAACAAGCGCATGAACGAAGGTGAAGCCACCTCGCGCGATGCCAAGAAGGAAATGATCGAGGCCAACCTGCGCCTTGTGATCTCGATCGCCAAGAAGTACACCAACCGTGGCCTCCAGTTCCTCGATTTGATCCAGGAAGGCAACATCGGCCTGATGAAGGCGGTGGACAAGTTCGAATACCGCCGGGGCTACAAGTTCTCGACGTACGCCACCTGGTGGATTCGCCAGGCCATCACCCGCTCGATCGCCGACCAGGCGCGCACCATCCGTATCCCGGTGCACATGATCGAGACGATCAACAAGATGAACCGCATCAGCCGCCAGCACTTGCAAGAGTTTGGTTTCGAGCCCGATGCGTCCATCCTGGCGGCCAAGATGGAGATCCCCGAGGACAAGATCCGCAAGATCATGAAGATCGCCAAGGAGCCGATCTCCATGGAAACGCCGATCGGCGACGACGACGACAGCCACCTGGGCGACTTCATCGAGGACGGTGCCAACACCGCGCCTATCGAAGCCGCCATGCAGGCCGGCCTGCGCGACGTGGTCAAGGACATCCTCGATGGCCTGACCCCCCGCGAAGCCAAGGTGCTGCGCATGCGCTTCGGTATCGAGATGACCAGCGACCACACGCTGGAAGAAGTGGGCAAGCAGTTCGACGTGACCCGCGAGCGCATTCGCCAAATAGAAGCCAAGGCGCTGCGCAAGCTCAAGCACCCCAGCCGCTCTGACAAGCTGCGCAGCTTCATCGACTCGCTGTAAGCCTCGCGACCCAGCCTTTACTGGCTTCAACGCCCTGCCCCGCACCTGCGGCGCAGGGCGTTTTTCATGGTGCGCTGATCGGCGCACCGCTCTGCACGGGGCCATAAACCCCGCGTTTACCCTGATGCCAGCGACAGCAGACTGACAGCTTGGCTGGCGACCATTGCGCGCAGCCCAGGTGGTGCGCAGGTCCCTTCCCTGTGCATGCAGCCACAGGCTGACTGCGTTGCTTCGGCGTGGCAACGCGCAAGCAACCCAGTCAGGGCGCTCCCGCAGCGGCCTGAGATCTGGTTCCCGACGCCCTTCCTGCCTTCCCTCTTGTCAAAGGACTTTCCATGTCTGCAGCCATCGACCGCCGCCGTGCCCTTGCCCAATCCGTTGCGACCGCCCTGGCCTGGACTGCGCTCGCCCCCTCCGCCTGGGCGCAGAGCGCTGCGACAGCAGCCCGTCCTGCCCCTGCAGCCGCCAAGCCTGCCAAGCTGGCGGGCACCGTGCGCATCGTGATCCCTGCCAATGCCGGTGGCGGCTGGGACCAGACAGGCCGAGCCCTCGGAGCAGCCATGGTCGCAGCCGGCGCTGCGGACCAGGTGGAATACGAAAACATCGGCGGCAAGGGCGGCACCATCGGCCTGGCCAAATACGCCGAAAAGTACAGCAACGACCCCAACACGCTGCTGATGGGTGGCATGGTGATGGTGGGCGCCGTGGCACTGCAAAAGCCTGCAGTGGACATGACACAGATCCAGCCCCTGGCGCGGCTCACCAGCGACTACCTGGTGGCCGCCGTGGCCGCCAACTCGCCCATCAAGACCACCAAGGACCTCGCCGATGCGCTGCGTGCCGACCTCAAGGCCGTGCCGATTGCCGGCGGTTCGGCCGGTGGTGTGGACCACATCTACGCAGGCGTGCTGGCCCGCGCCGCCAAGGCCAACCCGGAGGGGCTGGTCTACAAACCCTTCCCTGGCGGTGCCGAGGTGGTCGAGGCCGTGCTGTCGGGCAACGCAGCCCTGGGTTTGTCGGGCTACAGCGAGTTCAACGATGCCATTGCCAGCGGCAAGCTGCGCGCCGTGGGCGTGTCGTCGCGCCGCAGCGTCTTTGGCCTGCCGTCGTTCCGCGAACAAGGGCTGGATGCCGTGATGGCGAACTGGCGCGGTGTGTTCACCGGCAAGGGCGTGTCCGCCGCACGCACGGCGGAGATGCTGGCCGCCGTCGAGGCCGCCACCCGCCACGAATCCTGGCTGCGCACGCTCAAGCAGAACCGGTGGGAACCCTCTTGGCTCACCGGCAAGGATTTGGCAGAGTTCATGGAACTGGACCTCACGACCGCCCGCGTGATGGTGTACCTGCTCAAGCTGAAGGCCTGAGAAGGTCTGAACACCCCCGCCGCAAGCGCCTCTGAGCACCAGCCGACCGGCCTGCTGCAGAACCTTTGGAGCCTCTGATGAAAATGTCCAACTACTCCATCGGCGCACGCATGGCCACAGCCCTGGGCCTGGTGCTGGCCCTGCTGCTGGGGGCCGCGCTGTTCGGCATTGCGGCTCTGTACCAAACGCTCGGCACCTACGACACCACGGTGCAACAGCGCGTGGCGCAGGAGCGCGCCGTGAGCCGCATGGAAAGCGAGTTCAAGACCCAGGTGCTGGAGTGGAAGAACACCCTGCTGCGGGGCGAGGACTCGCGCAAGCGCGAGTTGCACTGGAATGCCTTCCAGGCCAGTGAAAAACGGGTGGCCGATGCGGCCAAGTCGCTGGAGCCCCAGCTGACCGACGCGCAGGAAAAGGCGGCGCTGCAAAAGTTCACCCAGGCCCACGCCCAGATGGCGCAGGGCTACCGCAAGGGCTTTGAGGTGTTCCAGTCGCTGGGCTTTGTGCCCTCGGCGGGCGATGCGGACGTGGCCGACATCGACCAGGGCCCGGCCAAGCTGCTCACCGAGCTGAGCCAGCAGGTGGCCGCCAGCAGTGCAGTCATCGCCCAGGAGGCTGCGCAGGACGCCCGGCGCGCACTGTTCAGCAGCCTGGTGGCACTCGCGCTGGTCACGGCGCTGGGCGCCTGCGCGGGCTGGCTGCTCACCCGCTCGGTGGTGCGCCCCCTGGGGGTGGCGGTGTCGGTGGCGCACAAGGTGGCGGCGGGCGATCTCACCACCCGCATCGAGGTGGAGGGCACGGATGAACCCGCGCGCCTGCTGGAGGCCTTGCGCGCCATGCAGGACAACCTGGAAAACGTGGTCTCTGGCGTGCGCAGCAATGCCGAGGGCGTGGCCAGCGCCAGTGCTGAAATCGCGCAGGGCAATGCCGACCTGAGCCTGCGCACCGAAGAGCAGGCCTCGTCGCTGGACGAAACCACCTCGTCGATGCAGCAGCTGCAATCCACGGTGCAGCAGAACGCCTCCAACGCCCAGCGCGCGAACGAGCTGGCGCGCAACGGCGCCACTGTGGCGCAGAGGGGGGGTGACGTGGTCACGCAGATGGTGGAGGTGGTCCAGGGCATCCAGGACAGCTCGCGCCGCATTGCCGACATCATTGGCGTCATCGACGGCATCGCATTCCAGACCAACATCCTCGCGCTCAATGCCGCCGTCGAGGCCGCGCGCGCCGGTGAACAGGGCCGGGGCTTTGCCGTGGTGGCCAGCGAGGTGCGCAACCTCGCCACCCGCAGCGCCAGCGCCGCACGCGAGATCAAGCAGCTCATCCAGACCAGCGTGGAGCGCGTGCAGGCCGGCTCGGACCTGGCGCGCAATGCAGGCACCACCATGGCCGAGGTGGTGTCGTCCATCCAGGGTGTGAGCGCGCTGATGGAAGAGATCAGCCAGGCCAGCGCCGCACAGACCAGCGACATGCTGCGCGTGACGCAGGCCATCGTGCGCATGGACGAGGCGACACAGCAGAACGCCGCCCTGGTCGAAGAAAGCGCCGCTGCCGCAGGCAGCCTGAGCGGGCAAGCGCAGCAACTGGTGGAGGCCGTGGAGGTGTTCCGCCTGCGCCACGCCCACCCCGCGCTCCCCGCGCCGCGGGCCTGACGGGGGGCCGCAAGGCAATTGCACATCACACCGCCCCCGCGGTGGCACCACAGCCCTGCAGGCGCAGGGCCACGGCGGCCATGCAAATGCTATCAATACAATAGCTACTCAGGCATATTGCACTAGCGCAAGCGCCCAAAAACCCTCAAAACCTGCCTGCTGCTGCGCAAAAACACGCTGCAGGCAGCCCCCTGCGCTGCGTCAGTCGATCTTCACGTTCGCGTTCTTCACCACCTGCGCCATGCGCGCTGCTTCGCTGCGGAAGAAGGCGGCGGCCGGCTCGGGCGGCGTGAGCTTGATCTCGTAGCCCTGCGCAATCAGCGCGTCACGCGCCTCGGGCATCTCCATGGCGGCCTTGAAGCCGTTGTACAGCCGCGCCAGCTCGGCCTTGGGCAGGCCCGCAGGCGCCACCGGGGCGATCCACCCATCCAGCTCATAGCCCGGCAGGCCTTGCTCGGCAATGGTGGGCACGCCCGGCAGTGCCGCCACGCGGGTGGCGGTGGTCACACCCAGGGCCCGCAAGGCGCCTGCCTTGATGTGCGCAGCCGCCGGTGCCACCGCCACCACCCCCAGCTGCACCTGCCCGCCCAGGATGTCGTTCATCAGCGGGCCCATGCCCCGGTAGGGAATGTGCTTGATGTCGATCTTGGCCTGGTCCACGAACATGGCCGCGCCCAGGTGCAGGATGGTGCCGTTGCCCGACGAGCCGTAGTTGAGCACGCCGGGTTTGGACTTGGCCAGCGCGATCAGCTCCTGCACCGTCTTGGCGGGCACCGCAGGGTGCGCGACCAGCACAAACGGCGTGGCGCCCAGGATGGTGATGGGGGTGATGTCGGCCAGCGAGTCGAACGGAATGTTCTTGTAAACGCTGGGGTTGACCACGTGGTTGTTGGACACCACGCCGATCACCGAGCCGTCCTTGGGCGCACGCACGATCTGCGTGGTGCCGGTGATGCCACCCGCGCCCGGCAGGTTCTCGATGACGATGGGCTGGCCCAGCGCCTTGGCCAGGCTGGTGCTGATGGCTCGGATGGCGCCGTCGGCCCCTGAGCCCGCCGACAGCGGCAGGATCACGCGCAGCGGCTTGCCGTCGCCCTGGGCACGGGCCAGGCGGGGCAGGCCCCAGGCGGCGGCGCCCAGCGCGGCCGCACCGGTGGCCAGCGCCTGGCGGCGCGTGAGCACGCCATGGCGGGCGGGCGCGATGCGGTGCATGTCAAAAGCAGGGGTGGGCAGGGGCACGGTTGTCTCCGGTAGTGTGGTTGGAATCCAGGGCCTGCGGTCTGCGCCGCGTGGGCTGCCCCGGTCGTCAAGGAAAAATCAGGCAATGGCCCCGGTGGCCTGCAGCGCGGTCACTTCATCGGCGGTGTAGCCCAGGCCCTGCAGCAGTTCGGCCGTGTGCTGGCCCAGGCGCGGCGGGTCGCAGCGCACATCCAGGCGCTGGCCGTCCATGCGCAGCGGCATCAGCGTGATCTGCGCGGTCTGCCCGGCACGTTCGCCATCGGGCAGCGTGATGTCGGCGAGGCCCCCCGTGGCTTGCAGGTGCGGGTCGTCAAACAGTTCTTCGGGCCGGCGGATGGGTGCAAACGGCAGGCCGTGGCGCTCGAAGATCGCGGCCAGTTCATCGGCCGTGTGCTGCGCCAGCCGCTCGCGCAGCACCGGCATCAGCGTGGGGCGGGCGCGCACGCGGTCGTTGTTGGTGGCCAGGCCGGTGTCGGCCTTCAGGTCGGCATAGCCCATGGCGTCGCAGAAGGTCTGCCACTGCGCATCGCTCACGGCGGCCAAAAAGATCTGCCCGCCGTCCTTCACGCTGAACACGTCGTACACGGCCCAGGACGAGATGCGGTCGGGCATGGGCGCGGCCGGTTTTCCGGTGACGGCGTACTGCATCATGTGCTGGCCGACCAGGAACACGTTGTTCTCGAACAGGGCCGAGTCCACCTCCTGCCCGCGCCCGGTGATGCCGCGCTGCATCAGCGCCGCCATGGCGCCAATCGCGCCAAACATGCCGCCCATGATGTCGTTCACGCTGCTGCCTGCGCGCAGCGGGTCGCCGGGGCGGCCAGTCATGTAAGCCAGTCCGCCCATCATCTGCACCACCTCGTCCAGCGCCGTGCGGTGCTCGTACGGGCCGGGCAAGAAGCCGGTGTGGTTGACGTAGATGAGGCGCGGGTTGACCTGGCTCAGGGCGGCATAGTCCAGGCCGTATTTGGTCATCACGCCGGGCTTGAAGTTTTGCGCCACCACGTCGGCCGATGCGGCCAGCTTGCGCGCCACCGCCAGGCCCTCGGGGCTGCGCAGGTCGAGCGCAATGCTCTTCTTGTTGCGGTTGAACATGGGGAAGAAGCCCGCGCCCGCGCCCAGCAGGTGGCGGGTGCGGTCGCCGTCCACCGGCTCGACCTTGATGACCTCGGCGCCCAGGTCGGCCAGCACCATGCCGCAGGTGGGGCCCATGACCATGTGGGTGAACTCCACCACGCGCAGGCCTTCCAGCGGCAGGCGGGGGGACGAGAGAGGGGCGGATGTGTCGTGCATGTTCAGAGCGTTCAGAAAGGGGTTCAGGCCGTTGCTGCTTCACGCAGCACGGCGGGTGCGGCATTCTGCGGCAGCCCGGCCTGCCAGAGGGTGCCATGCAGGGTCTCGCCCGCCAGCCATCCGGCCACGCGCTGGCGCAGCGCGAGCAGCGCAGTCACATCGATGCCGGTGGCGATGCCCATGCGCTCCAGCATGAACACCAGGTCTTCGGTGGTGACATTGCCGCTGGCGCCCGGCGCGTGCGGGCAGCCGCCGATGCCCGCCAGGCAGGCATCAAAGCGCGTGATGCCTGCCTGCCAGGCGGCATACACATTGGCCAGGCCCATGCCGCGCGTGTCGTGGAAGTGCGCGCAGGCCAGGCGGTCGCCCACCAGCGCCCGCGCTTTGCCAAACAGGCGGGCGACCGCAGCCGGGTCGGCATAGCCCACGGTGTCGGCCAGGCTCACGCGGTCGGCGCCCGCATCCAGCAGCGCCTGCATCAGGCGCAGCACTTCGCTCTCAGCCACTTCGCCCTGCAGGGTGCAGCCAAAGGCCGTGCCCACGCCGCCCTCGATCAAGGTGCGGCCGCCACTCGCGTCGCGCAGCGCGCGGATGCGGGCCACCTCGGCCACCACCTCGTCGGGGGTCTTGCGCAGGTTGGCCAGGCTGTGGGCGTGGCTGGCAGACAGGGGCACGATCATCAGGTCAGCACCCTGCTCCAGCGCGCGCTCGGCGCCTTTGATGTTGGGCACCAGCACCGAGGCCACCAGGCCGGGCAACGTTTTGGCGTGGGCCAGGACCTCGGCCGTGTCGGCCAGCTGGGGCAGCAGCCGGGCGGGCACAAAGGAGCCCACCTCGATCTCGCGCTGGCCGGCGGCGTAGGCAGCGTTGATCCATTCGATCTTGTGCGCGGTGGACACCACCGTGGCGATGCTTTGCAGGCCGTCGCGCAGGCCGACTTCGCGGACGATGGCGCGGGCCACCGGGGGCTGCTGGTCGGATGGGATCGGTGAGATGTGCACGGGATGTCTCTTTCGGGTGGGTCTGGGCAAGATTCTAAAAATTCCCGAATGAATCAGAAAATACATCTCGGAAGCCGTAACATTCCCAAACGGAACATCACAACACTTGGAGGTTTGCCATGCGCGACCTGGACTTGCAGACCCTGCGCCTCTTTGCCGCCGTGTGCGAGCAGCGCAGCATCGCGCGTGTGGCAGAGCAGGAGTCCATCGTGGGCTCGGCCATCAGCAAGCGGCTGGCGCAGCTGGAAGACACGGTGGGCACACCGCTGCTGCTGCGCAAGCGCCGGGGCGTGGTGCCAACGCCTGCCGGCGAGACCCTGCTGGAGCATGCCCGCACCATGCTGGCCAGCGTAGGGCAGATCGAGCGCGACATGGCGGCCTACGCCACCGGCACCCGGGGCCATGTGCGCATGCTGGTCACGGCCTCGGTCATGGCAGAGTCGCTGGCCGACGATGTGGCGGCCTTTCTGCAAGACCCGGCACACCGCAACATCCAGATCAGCCTGGAGGAACGCGTGAGCCCGGACGTGGTGCAAGGCGTGCGCGACGGCAGCGCCTCCATCGGCATCTGCTGGGACGCAGCCGACCTGTCGGGCCTGGAAACCAGCGCCTACCGCAGCGACCACCTGGCTGTGGTGGCACACGAGTCGCACCCCGTGGCCCAGCTGCAGAGCGTGCGGTTTGCCGACGTGCTGGAGCACGAATTCGTCAGCATGCCCGCGCTCAGTGCAGTGCAGGTGCTGCTGGCGCGCGCCGCTGCAGTGGAAGGGAAAATGCTGGCCCACCGCGTGCTGGTGTCCAACTTTGACGCCGCCCTGCGGGTGGTGCGCGCCAACCTCGCCATCAGCGTGGTGCCACGCGAAGTGGCCCAGCCTTTTGCCCAGCTGGCACCGGTGCGCATCGTCCCGCTGAGCGACCCCTGGGCCCAGCGGCGCTTTGCCATCTGCTACCGCAGCGCCCAGTGGCTGCCCCCCGCGGCCCAGTTGCTGGTGGGGCATCTGGCGGGGCTGGGACGCGCCTGAAGAGGCCCAAAAACCGTGGCCCTGTCGCAACAGTTTGATACGCAACATTGTATTTTTCGCCACTAGCGCATGTGTGCTGTGCGTTCTGAGCTACTAAACTTGTAGCAAAATGGGTTCCGCGCTATAGTCTCAGCGCATCAGCGGGCCCGGTTGACGGCCACCCGCACTGAATCCAGATCCAACACTTGCGCGAGGAGAAGCGTCCATGAGCTCCAAAGAAAATGCTTCCATCAACCAGCTTTTCGAGAAACTTGAATGCCGCTATGCGCTGCGCGTGCTGTGGGCCCTGAAGGACGGCCACCCCCAGACGTTCCGCCTGCTGCAGGACAGCGTGGGTGGCATCACCCCCAACACGCTCAACACCCGCATCAAAGAGCTGCGCGAAGCCGGTTTTGTGGACCATGGCAGCGACGGCTACACCGTCACCCCCTCGGGCGCTGACCTGCTCAAGCGCCTGTCGGACGTGCAGGCCTTTGCCACCCGCTGGGTCGCAGGCCGCGCCAAGAAGGCCTGAGCCCTCTCCCCCCCCCTGCTCGCCCTGCCCCGCAGGGAGAAGCCCCGCCGGACCTCCGCGCGGGGCTTTCGTTAAAATAGGGATCAAAATAGCTTCAAGCGCAATCAAAACATGCGCCTGAAGCTATATTTTTAATAGCAAACAAGGAACTCCCATGGCACTGACCACCACTGCATCCGGCCTGCAATACGAAGACACCACCGTGGGCGAAGGCGCCGAAGCCACCAAGGGCCAAAACGTGTCGGTGCACTACACCGGCTGGCTGTACAACAACGGTGAGCAAGGTGCCAAGTTCGACTCCAGCCGCGACCGCAACGACCCTTTTGAATTTGCACTGGGCGCCGGCATGGTCATCAAGGGCTGGGACGAAGGCGTACAGGGCATGAAGATCGGCGGCCAGCGCACCCTGATCATCCCCGCCGCCTTGGGCTATGGCGCACGCGGTGCGGGCGGCGTGATCCCCCCGAACGCCACGCTCAAGTTCGACGTGGAACTGCTCAAGGTGGGCCGCTGATCTCAGCCCCCTTCCGGTCTACATCGGCAAAACAAAAGCGGCCCTCGGGCCGCTTTTTTTATGCCCGCGCATCTTGCAAACGGGCTTTGGCTGGGGAGCCCTCAGGCTCCTATCCATCAAGACCAGTCCGGAACCCCGGGGCCTCAATCAAACAGCGCCTTGTCCAGCCGCTCGAACTTGGCATCACCCACCGCCTCCCGGATTTTGGGGGCCAGTGCCGCCAGGTCTTCAAAACTGCCTGCGCCCTCCACCGCGAGGTTCAAGCGAAACCCGCGCAAGCCCAGCGCCGCCGTCAGCTCCGTGGCGATGGGATACGCCGCCTGGTAGCGCTCCATGGGCGAACGCCCCGAGCCTTCGACGGGCGACGCCACCGTGCCCAGATCGGTGGCGGGAGCCTCTGCCAGCGTGGCGGAAGCGAGGGGTGCACTGGCAGCAACGGAGCCCACGACTGCAGCAGCCATCTGCCCCCCGACCGGCGCCAACAGCCCCTGGGCGATCATGGCCTGCACATCGTCCTGCGTGATGCCCATGGCCGCCGTGGCCGCCAAAATCTCCCCCGTGGTGCGCTTGCCGTCAAAAAGAATGAAGGCCGAACGCTGGCGCGAGCTCAGGCTGCCGTGACGGTCCTTGAGTGCTTCCTGGCCTGCGGGGGTTTTGACGAGAACCATGAGTCTCCTAGTAGTGAGCAGTCGCGGGGGACGCCGCAAGGCTATCACCTGCGAACCAGAATCCCATGTTTTGGCACCTCTGCAAATCGGGGTTTACACATAACCCCCGCGCGGCGCCAACCCCTCACATCTCCGAGCGAATGCGTGGCAGCGGCGGTGCAGGCCGGGTGATCCAGCTGACCACCAAGGTAACGAGCAGGCCACAGGGCACACCAAACACCCCGGCCGAAATGGGCTGGATGCCGAACCACAACCCATCGGCCAGCAGCCAGCGCGGCAGCGCCTGCATGGCGGGCACATGCGACAGCATGTAGTACACCGTGATAGCCAGCCCGCCCAGCATGCCCGCCACCGCGCCTTGCCGCGTGGTGCCCCGCCAGAAGATGCCCAGCACCATCACCGGCACAAACGCCGACGCCGCCAGCGAGAAGGACGCCGACACCATGGGCAGGATTTCGGATGGCTTGAGCGCCGCCACAAACGCAGCCGACAAGGCCACGGCCAGCAGCGTGAACTTGGTCAGGATCACCCGCTGCTCGGGCGACGCCTGGCGGCGCGTGTCCTGGAAATACAGGTCGCGCACGAGCGCATTGCTGATGGTGAGCAGCAAGCCGTCGGCCGTGGACAGCGCCGCTGCCAGGCCCCCTGCCGCCACCAGGCCCGACACCACGTACGGCAGCCCACCCAGTTCGGGCGTGGCCAGCATGATGAGGTCGGCCCCCAGCCGGATCTCGCCAAACTGGATCAGGCCATCGCCGTTCACGTCTTCCACCGACAGCAGCGAGCTGTCCACCCGCGCCCATTGGGCCATCCAGGTGGGCAGGGCCTCAAAACTGCTGCCCACCAGGTTCTGCATGACCTCGAACTTCACCAGCACGGCCAGCGCGGGCGCACTGAGGTACAGCAGCGCAATGAAAAACAGCGACCAGCCCACCGACGCGCGGGCCGCAGATACCGTGGGCGATGTGTAGTAGCGGGTCAGCAGGTGGGGCAGCCCGGCGGTGCCCACCATCAGGCAGAACATCAGCGCCAGAAAATTACGGCGCGTGAGCTCGTAGTCGCGTTGCTCCTCGGGGGTGCCGTGGGGGTCGCCGGCATAGGCCTGGCTGTGGGGCGGCAGCCCACCCAAAGGACGCGCGCGCTCGTAGTTCTCGCGCATTTCGCGGGTCCAGCGCTCGCGGGCAGCTGCAGCATCGCGGGGCAGCGCCGCCAGCTCGCGGCTGGCAGAGACGATCAGGCCCACATCAGCGTTCTGCGCACGCAGGGCCCGGATGCGCTCACGGCCCTTTTCGCGTTCACGCTCCAGGGCGGCATCCACATCCTGCAGGCGCGCTTCGAAGTCCTTGGCGCGCTGCAGGTAAGCCTGCACCACCTGGTGTTCGGCCGGGGAGTCGAGCAGCTGCGCCTCCAGGTCGGCAATCTTGCTGATCTGCGCGCCATATACCAATGGCGCCAGCGGGTTGCCCAGCTGCTTGTACGCCAGCCACGACACCGGGATCATGAACGCCAGCAGCAGCACAACGTACTGCGCCACCTGCGTCCAGGTGATGGCCCGCATGCCGCCCAGGAACGAGCACAACAACACCCCGCCCAGGCCCAGCATGATGCCGATCTCGAACTGCACGCCGGTGAGGCGCGACGCAATCAGCCCCACGCCGTAGATCTGCGCCACCACGTAAGTGAACGAGCACAACACGGCTGCCAGTGCGGCAATGACACGCGGCCAGCGCCCACCAAAACGCACGTGAAAAAAGTCGGGCACGGTGTACAGGCCCATGGCGCGCAGGTGGGGTGCGATGAGCATGGCCACCAGGCAAAAGCCCCCCGTCCACCCCAGCAGATAGGCCAGGCCACCGGCCTGCCCCGGCGTGCCCGAAAAGCCCTGCAGGTACAGCGCGCCCGACAGACTGATGAACGAGGCCGCACTCATCCAGTCGGCCGCCGTCGCCATGCCGTTGTACATGGGCGGAATGCGCCGCCCAGCCACGTAGTAGTCCTCGGGGTCCGTCGTGCGGCCGTACACGCCGATGCCGGCGTACACCATCACCGTGAGGAACAGAAAAATCGGGCCGATCCAGTGGCGCGACAGCCCCTGGTGCTCAGCCCAGGTCATCAGTGCCAGAAAGCCCAGCACCCCCGCCACGTACAGCGCCAGAATACGGTGCAGCCGCCACAAATAGGCGCGGTCCGCCTCGGCGCTGCCTGGCTTGCGCTCAGCCATGGGCGCGGTCTTCTGCGGGAGGGGCGGAAAGCTCCAACGCCTCGCGTTGCTGCTGGTCCTGCCGCTCAAAGTGGTTCATGGCCCAGCCGTAGGCGACCACGATGGCGATGAACACCAGCACAGCGCCCTGCGCCGCAATCCAGTAGCCCAGAGGCCAGCCCCCCACCACCAGTACCTGCAGGTCCCGGGCGAAGTAGGTGGCCCCAAAAGACACCAGGGCCCACAGCAGGAGCAAACCTGCTTTGAGCCACAGGTGGCGCACGTCATGCAAGTCGGGGGGAAACGGCCCCGCCATCTCGGCGTCGGCGGGGCGGGTAGCGGGCTGCTGCAACGGCATCACTGGCGCGGCATCACGGACGCGATGGCGGGTGGTGCAGTTGGCACATGGCAGCCCGGTCGGTGCGTCAGCCTGCCAGTTGCTGCCAGGTGGCAATCACGCTGTCGGGGTTGAGCGAAATCGACGAGATGCCCTCCTTGGCCAGCCACTGCGCAAAGTCAGGGTGGTCGCTGGGGCCCTGGCCGCAGATGCCGATGTACTTGCCCTGGGCCAGGCAGGCCTTGATCGCCTGATGGATCAGTGCCTCGACAGCCGGGTCACGCTCGTCGAAGTCCTGCGCCAGCAGCTCCAGGCCAGAGTCGCGGTCCAGGCCCAGCGTGAGCTGGGTCAGGTCGTTGGAGCCGATGGAGAAGCCGTCGAAGAACTCCAGGAAACGCTCGGCCAGGATGGCGTTGCTCGGCACTTCGCACATCATGATGACCTTGAGGTCGTCCTTGCCACGCTGCAGGCCATGGCTGGCCAGCAGCTTGGTCACGCGTTCGGCCTGGCCGAGCGTACGCACAAAGGGCACCATCACCTGCACGTTGGTCAGGCCCATGTCGTTGCGCACGCGCTTCAAGGCTTCACATTCCATCGCAAAGGCTTCGCCGAAGTCTTCGCTGATATAGCGGGCGGCGCCACGGAAGCCCAGCATCGGGTTTTCTTCCTCGGGCTCGTAGCGGCTGCCGCCGATGAGCTTGCGGTATTCGTTGGACTTGAAGTCCGACAGGCGCACGATGACAGGCTTGGGCCAGAAGGCGGCGGCAATAGTGGCCACGCCTTCGGCGACCTTGTCCACATAGAACGCCCTGGGGCTGGCATGGCCACGGGCCACGGACTCCACGGCCTTCTTCAGGTCGGCATCGATCTGGGGGTAGTCCAGGATGGCCTTGGGGTGCACACCAATGTTGTTGTTGATGATGAACTCGAGCCGCGCCAGGCCAACGCCTTCGTTGGGCAGCTGGGCAAAATCAAACGCCAGCTGGGGGTTGCCCACGTTCATCATGATCTTGGTCTTGATGGGGGGCATCGCGCCGCGCTGCACTTCGGTGACTTCGGTTTCGAGCAGGCCGTCGTAGATCTTGCCCGTGTCGCCCTCGGAGCAGCTCACCGTGACCAGCGTGCCATCCTTCAGACGCTCGGTCGCGTCGCCACAGCCCACGACGGCCGGAATGCCCAGCTCGCGCGCAATGATGGCGGCGTGGCACGTGCGGCCACCCCGGTTGGTGACGATGGCGCTGGCGCGCTTCATCACGGGCTCCCAGTTGGGGTCCGTCATGTCGGTGACCAGCACATCGCCCGGCTGGACCTTGTCCATCTCGGAAATGTTGTGCACCAGGCGCACGGGGCCGGTGCCAATCTTCTGGCCGATGGCACGGCCCTCGGCCAGCACGGTGCCTTGGCCCTTGAGCTTGTAGCGCAGCTCGGCCTGGCCCTTGGCCTGGCTCTTCACGGTTTCAGGCCGTGCCTGCAGGATGTAGAGCTGGCCGTCGGTGCCGTCCTTGCCCCACTCGATGTCCATGGGGCGGCCGTAGTGCTGCTCGATCACCAGCGCGTAGCGGGCCAGTTGCTCCACATCGGCGTCGGTCAGCGAGTAGCGGTTGCGCTGCTCGGTGGGCACATCAATGGTCTTGACCAGCTTGCCGCTGGCGGCCTTTTCTTCAGGCGTGGAGAACACCATCTGGATCAGCTTGCTGCCCAGATTGCGACGGATCAGCGCCTTCTTGCCTGCCTGGAGCATGGGCTTGTGTACGTAGAACTCGTCGGGGTTCACGGCGCCCTGCACCACCGTCTCGCCCAGGCCGTAGCTGCTGGTGATGAAGACAACGTCCTCAAAGCCGGATTCGGTGTCGATGGTGAACATCACGCCGGCGGCGCCCAGGTCGGAGCGCACCATGCGCTGCACACCGGCCGACAGGGCCACCACATCGTGCTCGAAGCCCTTGTGCACACGGTAGGAAATGGCGCGGTCGTTGTACAGCGACGCAAACACTTCCTTCATCTTGTGCATGACTTCGTCGATGCCCACCACGTTCAGGAAGGTTTCCTGCTGGCCGGCAAACGATGCGTCGGGCAAGTCCTCGGCCGTGGCGGACGAGCGCACGGCAAATGAGGCGGCGGGGTTGCCAGCGCTCAGCTTGGCAAATTCGTCGGCAATGGCCTTTTGCAGGTCGGCCGGGAAGGGCTGGGCCTCAACCATGGCGCGAATCTCGGCACCGACCTGTGCGAGGGCGCGCACATCCTCGGTATCCAGGCTTTTGAGCTTGGCGCTGATGCGGTCGGCCAGGCCGTCGTAGGCCAGGAACTCGCGGAACGCGTGGGCGGTGGTGGCAAAGCCCGTGGGCACGCGCACACCCTGCGGCAGCTGGGAGATCATCTCGCCGAGGCTGGCGTTTTTACCGCCAACGGCCTCGACATCGGTCATTCTCAGGTTTTCAAACGGTACGACCAGGGCGGTCGGGCTGAAAAGTGCAGACATGGGAAAGCTCCAGAAGTTGAAACCGGGTCTGCGCGCCTGCCCCCTGAGAGCGATGGGCGAGCGGCCATGCACAGGCTGCAGCTTTGTCGTTGTGGTTGTAGGCCGACGGTGTGCATGGTGAGAATTGGATAATTGTGACAATTGTAGGCCCGCGCATCTGGCAACGGGCTGACGCTTTCACGCGACTGACGCAAAACGGGGAATTGCCACTTCTTTGTGGTGTCCACCCGGCTGGCGCAAGCCGCATCCAAAAAAAGGGGCTCCATGCACTCGCGCACCGTATTTTTTGTCTCTGACGGCACCGGCATCACCGCCGAAACCTTCGGCAACGCCATCCTGGCCCAGTTCGAGATGAAGCCGCGCCATGTGCGCCTGCCCTTCATCGACACCGTGGACAAGGCGCACCAGGCGGTGCGGCAGATCAACCACACTGCAGAGGTCGAGGGTAAAAAGCCCATCGTTTTCACCACGCTGGTCAACATGGACGTGCTCAAGGTCATCCAGGAGGGCTGCAAGGGCATGCTGCTGGACATGTTCGGCACCTTTGTGCACCCGCTGGAGGAAGAGCTGGGCATCAAGTCGCACCACCGCGTGGGGCGCTTCAGCGACGTGAGCCGCAGCAAGGAGTACACGGACCGCATTGAAGCCATCAACTTCAGCCTGGCCCATGACGACGGCCAGAGCAACCGCGACCTGGCGGGGGCCGATGTGATCCTGGTGGGCGTGAGCCGCAGCGGCAAAACCCCTACCAGCCTGTACCTGGCCATGCAATGTGGCCTGAAAGCCGCCAACTACCCCCTGATCCCCGAGGATTTCGAGCGCCGCCAGCTCCCCCCGGCCCTGGTGCCGTTTCGCAGCAAGATCTTTGGCCTGACCATCAGCCCCGACCGCCTGGCCGAGATCCGCGCCGAGCGTCGCCCCAACTCCAAATACGCCAGCATCGAAAACTGCCGCGCCGAAGTGGCCGAGGCCGAAGCCATGATGCGCCGCGCGGGCATCCGGTGGCTGTCCACCACTACCAAATCGATTGAAGAGATTGCGACGACCATCCTGCAGGAGGTGCGGCCGGAGCGGCTGGTGTATTGAACAGCGTTGGGTGACAACGCTGCCACCAACCGACAACCACCAACCCCTCGGAGTGGCGATCAGAATGTTGAATAAAAACCGGGGCTACCGCTTTACTTAAAAGAAAAACAAGCTATAAATAACATAGCAATCTCTATGAGAGCCAACGGCGCAACCTGGCGTGCGCCGCTGGCTCAACCCACAGATCACGGTAACCCACCGCCAACGGTACCGTCGCCCCCAAACAGCTCAAACACCATACCGCGCAGCCACTGATTGACGGGTTCGCGGTGCACCTTGGCGTGCCAGAACACGCTGATGGGCGCGTCAGGCAGTTTGACGGGGTGCGTTCGCAGCACCAAGCCAAAGGGTTCGACCAGCTTGAGCGCCAGCCGCTCGGGCACCGTCGCCACCAGCGCCGTGCTTTGGAGGATGTGGCCCACGCTCACAAAGTGCGGCACGCTCAGCCGCACCAGGCGGTCGATGCCGGCCTTCTGGATCAATTCATCCACCTTGCCGTGCCCCGTGCCCGCCGACACGATCACTAGGTGCTCTGCCGCTTTGTAGTCCGACAACAGCAGCTTGGGCCGGTCCAGCGCATGGCCCTTGCGGAACAGGCACACATAACGCTGGCGGAACAAGCGCCGCTGGAAGAACCCGGCTTTCAGCTGCGGCAGCAGGCCGATGGCCAGGTCCACCTTGCCAGCCTCCATGTCTTCGCGCAGATGGGCGGCGTTGTTGCGCACGGTGTTCAGCGTGACGCCCGGCGCCTCCCGCCCCAGGCGCTCCAGCAGCGCGGGCAGGAAGACGATCTCGCCAATGTCCGTCATGCCGATGGTGATGGTGCGCTTGAGCGTTGCGGGCGTGAACTGTGTGCGCTGGTTCAGCCCGCTGTGGATCATGCCCAGCGCATACCCCACGGACTCGCCCAGTTGTTCGGCAAAAGGCGTGGGCACCATGCCGCCCGAGGTGCGCAGGAAAAGCTCGTCGCCAAAAATGCGCCGCAGCTTGGCCAGCGCGTTGCTGACCGCAGGCTGCGTCAGCCCCAGGTTGTCGGCCACCTTGGACACGCGCCGTTCGACCATGAGTTGCTGAAACAGCACCAGCAGGTTCAGGTCGATATCCGATAGCTCCATCGCCACTCCATCAGCTTGGGTGATATGAAGTGGCGATGGTATTGCAGCCAGTGATTCGCTGGCGCTTTCGTGGGCACAATGGGCTGGATGAAATCGAACGCAGCCCGCCATGGACATCCTCGTTCAGCCGCTTAACCGCGTGATCCGCGCCGAGCCCGGCGTGAACCTGCTCGACGCCCTGCGCGCGGCGCAGGTTCCGATGTCGTATTCATGCCTGTCGGGCCGCTGCGGCATCTGCCGCTGCCGGGTGCTGTCTGGTGAGGTGCTCGATGGCGGGCGCGAGCAGCAGCGTCCGCTGGACGGCGTGGACGGTGCCGTGCTGGCTTGCCAGACCTATGTGACCGAGCCCTGCACCATCGAAGTGCCCGCCCCGGAAGAGGCCGTGGTGCACCGTGCGCGCGTGGCCAAGGCCACCGTGGTGGCCATCGAGCCACTGGCGGCAGACATCCGGCGCCTGCTGCTCAAGGTGGCAAAACCGATTGCGTTTTCACCAGGCCAGTACGTGCAGTTGGGGTTCACGCCGACGCATGTGCGCCCCTACTCCATGGCAAACCTGCCGGGCGAACCGCTGCTGGAGTTTCATGTGCAACTCATGCCCCAGGGCCGGGTCAGCGGCTACATCGCCGGGCAGCTGAAGGTGGGGGACAAGGTCAAGGTCAGCGGGCCGCTGGGTGCGGCGTATCTGCGCCAACAGCACACGGGGCCCATGCTGTGCGTGGCTGGGGGCACCGGGCTGGCGTCGGTGCTGTCTGTGGTGCGCGGCGCAGTGGCTGCGGGCATGCGCAACCCCATTCACCTGTACTTCGGCCTGCGCTCGCCGCGCGAGCTGTATGGCCTGGCATGGCTGGACCATCTGCGCAGCGTGCACCCTGCCCTGCAGGTGCATGTGGTGGTGGCCTCGGGTGCCGACCCTGCCACACAGCGGCGCGGGCTGGTGACCCAGGCCATCGAGCAGGACCACGCGAGCCTGCAAGGCTGGCAGGCGTATCTGTGCGGCTCGCCGCCGATGGTGGAAACCACCACACTGCTGGCGCTGGGCAAAGGCCTGGAGGCGGCTCACCTCCATGCCGAGGCTTTTTACATGCAGGGCGACTGATTCCGTCTCCAAATCATCCGTGTCGTTGTTGCTTCGCCTTGCCGTGCTACAGCACTGTCTGCGGCTTCGCGCCTAGACACGAATGATTTGGAAACGGAATGAGGTTTTTGGAGTCTTCTGAATCCACTTGAACCGCTCACTCAGCGCGGTCGAAGCGCCGCGAGGGGCTTCGGCAGGCTCAGCCCGCATCCGGCTGCGCGCTGGGCGCCGCCTTGCGGAACGCATCCACTTGCGCGCAGGCCGCGTCCACCGCCTGCACCAGCGGCCAGCGCGACACGTCCACCTTGAAGCGGCGCGCGCTCTCCACCTGCGGAACCAGGTACACATCGGCCAGCGTGGGGGTGCTGCCAAAGCAGAAATCACCGCGCTGCGGGTCCCTGGCCAGCAGCGCCTCGATGGCGTCAAAGCCCGCGCTGATCCAGGTGCCGCACCAGTCGTTCACGGCAGCCTCGTCCGCACCAAAGCGGTGGCGCAGCGCCTCCAAAATGCGGCGGTTGTTGATGGGGTGGATGTCGCAGCCCACGATGGCGGCCAGGGCGCGCACCTGGGCGCGATCGCCTGCATCGCCGGGCAGCAGCGGTGGTGTGGGATAGCGCTCTTCGAGCCACTCGATGATGGCGGGCGACTGGATCATCAGGCGCTCATCGGCCTCCAGCACGGGCACGAACTGCTGCGGGTTGATGGCCTTGAAGGCATCGCCAAAATGTTCCTCACGCCGCAAGTCGACCGCAATCTGCTCGTAGACCAGCCCCTTGAGGTTGAGCGCGATGCGCAAGCGGTGGGAGGTTCCGCTGCGGAAGAAGGAATAGAGTTTCATGCTCAGTCTCTGTTTCAGTCCCTGTGTCAGGTCAGTCCAGGGCAATCTTGGCGCGCTTGACGACTTCACCGAACGTGCGCGAATCGCGTTCGATGGCCTTGGTGAGTTCAGCGGGCGGGCCAATGTAAGGCTCAAACCCGAAGGTCGCCAGGCGCTCCTTGACCTCTGAAGTGGCCAGCACCTTGCCCACGTCGGCATTGATCTTCTCGATGGCGGCCTTCGGCGTGCCAGCAGGCGCGAACAGGCCCACCCAGGTCTTCACTTCAAACCCGGCCGGGCCGCCCGCTTCGCCCATGGTCGGAATGTCGGTGAAGCCCGCCAGACGCTGGGGCGCAGCCAGGGCCAGAAACTTTACCTTTTTGGCCTGGAACATCGGCCCGGCCGTCGCCGCCGTTCCAAACGCCCACTTGATGTCACCCGTGGCCACCGAGGTGTAGACGCTGCCCATGTCCTTGTAAGGCACATGCATCATCTTTGTGCCCGTTGCTGCCTCCAGACTCGCCGCGCCCACATGGGCCACGCTGCCAATGCCCCAGGAGCCGTAGGTGATGTCGCCCGGCGCCGCCTTGGCCGCCTTGATCAAATCGCCCACATCCTTCCAGGGCGAGTTGGCCGCCACCACCACAAAGAAGTTCGTGAAATACACCGGAGCGACGGGCTCGAAATCTTTGGTCGGGTCATAGGGCAGTTGCTTGAACACATGCGGCTGCAGGGCCATGTGCGTGTTGTCCACCTGCAGCAGCGTGTAGCCATCTGGCGCAGCGCGCTTGGCATCGCCGATGGCGATGAAACCGTTGGCACCCGGCTTGTTGTCAATGACGAGTTGCTGCCCCCAATTGCGCGACAGGCGCTCGCTGAGGATGCGCATCACCGCATCGGGGCCACTGCCGGGCGAATACGGCGCGACGGAGCGGACGGGCTTGGCAGGAAAGGTCTGCGCCACGGCGTTGGGCACGCTCGCGGCGGCCACAAGGGCCAGCGCGCAAAGCGCCAGAGCGGGTTTAAAAATCTGTGAACGAATGGCGGTCAGCATGGGGGGTGTCTCCTTGGTTTTATGAAAGCCGAATCCGGCTTGGTGAGTGATGGATCAAACAGTGACTTGCACACGGTGGCTGTGCAGCGCCTCAAAAATCGGCGCGTCGCTGAAGCGGAACAGGTCCAGCGCGCCAGCGGCCGATGCCTGGGCCGAGAACGGCTGCCACGACGGCACCACAAACAAGTCGCCCCGCGCCACCTGCCAGGTGCGTTCACCCACCGTGACGGTGCCGCTGCCGTCAAACACCTGGAACACGGACGAGCCCACCTCGCGGTGCACCCGCGTTGCACCGCCCGCGCGCACGCGGTGCATTTCGGTCCGCATGGTGGGCAACACATCGGCGCCGGTGGTGGGGTTGGTAAAGCGCACCGCCGCGTGCCCGGGGCTCAGCGTGCCCGCCTGGCCTTCGTCTTCCAGCGCCAGCTGATCGGCCAGCGCACGGTCGGTGTCCACCCAGCGGTAGGCCAGCAGGGGCGTGGCGGGCTGCGCCTGCACCATCGACACCGGGCGCAGGCCCGGGTGGCCCCACAGCCTTTCGGAATAGGAACGCTCGGCGGTGGTGCGCTCGGCGGGCGGGAGCTTCTCGCGTCCCACTTCGAAGAACTGGCTCTCGGTGTAGTACGAGAACGGAATGTCCAAGCCGTCGATCCAGGCCATGGGCTCGGTGGCAGCGTTGTGGTGGGCATGCCAGTTCCAGCCGGCCTGGGGCAGAAAGTCGCCCCGCGACATGCGCACGGCATCGCCATTCACCACGGTCCACACGCCCTCGCCTTCCACCACAAAGCGAAACGCGTGCTGCGTGTGCCGGTGCTCGGGGGCGTCTTCGCCAGGCATCAGGTACTGAATGGCGGCCCACAGCGTGGGCGTGGCAAAGGGGCGCCCGCCCAGCGCCGGGTTGGCCAGCGCAATCGCACGGCGCTCGCCGCCACGGCCCACGGGCACGATAGCGCCCGCCTGTGCGGCCAGGGCCTTCAAGCGATCCCAGCGCCACAGGTGCGGCACAGCCTTGGATTGGGGCTGGCAGGGCATCAGGTCGCCAATCTGCGTCCACAGCGGCACCAGCAGCTCTTGCTCAAAGCCCCGGTACAGCTGCTCCAGCTCGGGCGTCGGCTCGGGTTGGCCTTTGCCCGCAACGGCATGCAGCCGCACGGGGGAAGGCGTGAGGTCAATGGTCATGGTGGCTTGTCTCCTGGATGTGGTTTTTTCTTATTCCGCCGGGCCAACGTGGAGCACGATGCTGCCCACGCCCTCAATGTGGCCGTCGATGCGGTCGCCTGCCAGTACCGGGCCTACGCCCTCGGGCGTGCCGGTGAAGATCAGGTCACCCGGCTGCAGGTGGTAGAACTTGGACAGGTCGGCAATCAGCTCGGGGATGTTCCAGATCAGCTTGGACAGATCGGACTTCTGGCGCACAGCGCCGTTGACCGACAGCTCCAGGTCGCCCTGGCCCAGCACCACCTGCGGCATGGGCACGATCTCCGAAACCACCGAGGACTGCTCCACATCCTTGCCCAGGTCCCAAGGCCGGCCCTTATCCCGCGCCACCAGCTGCAGGTCGCGGCGCGTCATGTCCAGGCCACAGGCATAGCCATAGACAAGGCGGGGCGCATCGGCCTCGCTCACGCGAAAACCGGGCGCACCAATGGCCAGCACCAGTTCCATTTCGTGGTGGTAGTTGTGGGTGCCGGGTGGGTAGGCCACGGTGGCGCCCGACTCGACCAGCGTGGACGGGGCCTTGGTGAAGTAGAACGGCACTTCCACCGACTTGTCTACCGGGCGCCCCATCTCGACCGCATGCGCGTGGTAGTTGCGGCCCACAAAGAACAGGCGGTGGATGGGCAGGCGCTCGCTACGGCCCCGCACGGGCAGCGAATAGACGGGGGGCGGGGTCCAGAGGTAGGTGGTGGTCATCGCAGTTTCTTTCTTCAAAGGGAGGTGTCAGGAGGGGCAAGCGTTGGCTGTGACCACTGATGGCGCCAGAGCGCCAACCGTGCACCGCCAGCGCTGGATCAAAGTTTGGACATGGGTGTGGCCGGGTCGGCAAGCCGCTCTGTATCGACCGGCTTGCGCTGCTCGATCAAGCGGCGGGCAAACCGCAAATCACGCGCCGCGTTGGCGCCGATGGCTGCTTGCACCACATCGCCTGCCAGGTAGAACAGCACAAAGCTGCCGCTGGCCGCATCGCCGCGCTGCACCACGCGGTGCGCAGGCGTGGGCATGCCGTAGATCTGCAGGTTCATGCCGTACTGGTCGGACCAGAACCACGGCAGCGGCTGGTAGTCCACGGCCTGGCCCAGGGCCGAGCGCGCAGCGGCCATGCCCTGCTCCTGCGCGTTCTGCCACGATTCAAGCCGCAGGCTGCGGCCCGCCCAGGGGTTGGGTGCCACGGCCACATCGCCTGCGGCCAGGATGTCGGGGTCGGACGTGCGGCATTGGGCACCGACCAGCACGCCACCTTCGCAAGCCAGGCCCGCCGCGCGCGCCAGCTCGTCGTTGGGCACCAGGCCAACCCCCAGCACGATGGTGTCGCACGCCAGCGCGCTGCCATCGGCCAGCAAGACTTCCGAACGGCTATCTGCAGCGCGGGCAAAGCCCCGCACACCCGCGCCCAGCAGCACGCGCACGCCCTGGGCGCGGTGCAGCGCCAGCAGATACGCCGACACCTCAGCGGGCACGGTGCGTTCACACAAGCGGCTTTGCGTCTCCACCACCACCACTTCCGCGCCCTGCTGGCGTGCGGTGGCCGCCACCTCCAGGCCGATCCAGCCGCCGCCCACCACCACCACGCTGCGGCCAGGCCGAAGGGCCGGGGCCAGCGCCTGCGCATCTTCAATGGTGCGCAGCGTGTGCAGCGGCACCTGGTCTGCCCCCGGCACGGCAAGCCTCCGGGCGCGCCCGCCGGTGCACAGGATGAGCTTGTCGTAGGGCTGCGCTGTGCCATCCGACAACAGCACCTGCTTGGCAGCGCGGTCAATGCGGTGCACCTGCACGCCGGGCCGCCATTGCACCGCCAGGGCGTCAAAGGCCTCGGGCTTCATGAGGCGCGTGCTCTCCGGCGCGGCTGCGCCCGATAGCACCGCCTTTGACAACGGTGGCCGCTCGTGCGGCGGATGGGCTTCATCACCGATCAGCACCACACGGCCCGCAAAGCCTTCGCTGCGCAGCGTTTGCGCCGCCCAGCCGCCCGCCTGGCCCGCACCGACGATCACGATGGTGTGGGCCGAGTGGGCGTTTACGCCTTCATGCGGCAATGCGGCGGCCTCGACCTCAGGTCGTTCGGCAGTCATGGGGGCTCCTCGAGAGGTTCAGTCCAGGGCCAGCCACACGCGGCCGCCCTCGATCTTCACGGGGTAGCTGCGCAGCGGCTCGGTGACGGGCGCGCAGGTGGGTTTGCCGTTGCGCACATCAAACTTGCCCTGGTGCAAAGGGCATTCGATCTCGTGCCCCTCCAGAAACCCATCGCACAGGCGCGCATGGCCGTGGGTGCAGATGTTGTCGGTGGCAAACACCTCGCCGCCCACGCCATACAGCGCAATGTCGCGCCCGGCCACGGCCAGGCCCATCACGTCATCCTCTGGCACATCGTCCCGCGCTGCGGCGTCAATCCAGTTTGTCGTCATCGTCGTCATGGCGGCTCCTCAGATGGGGTAGATCAGCGAGTTGGGGATCATCTCGCTGTCGTAAACGACGAGGCGCGATGCGAATTTCAGGCCCTCGGGCGTGGGCACCACCTCATCCAGCGTGCGCCCCACGTTGAACACCGTCGATTCCTTCGACAAGCGCGTGCGCAGCACCGCATAGTTGGCCTCGCAGTGGATGCGACCATCCGCATCCACCTTGTGCACCAGCGGCGCACCCACCACATGGCGCTGGTAGTAGGGGTCGTGGAACAGCGTCTCGCGGATGCCGTAAACGCGGTCCTTCAGCATGCCCTTGCTGTCAAACGCCAGCGTGGCCAGCGGAAACCCGCGCTCGTGGTTCTCGCGCGGCTGCAGCTTGTAAACGCAGTTCTCGATGAAAAACTCTGGCCACGCCTCCCAGTCCGCCGCGTCGAGTGCGCGGGCGTAGCGGGCGTAGAGCTGGTTCAGTTCAAAGTAGGTCTGGAAGTCCATGGTCATGCCTCCGCCTCCATCACCTTGCGCCAGTATTCGTACATGCCCCGGATCAGCGTCTCGGTCACCATGTGGTCCGTGTCGCCCACATCGCGCCCGCCCAGCTCGGCCAGCGTGCGGTGCGCGGGCTTGGTCTCAAAGCCTTCTTGCGACCACTCGATCACCTCGCCATCGTCGGCCGACACAAAGCCCGCCGGGCCGAACAGATTGGCCTGGCGCAGGCGGCGCTGCGTCATTGCTTCGCTGTCGTCCTCAAAGCCGAAATGCGTCCACACAAAATCAAAAGCGCCCTTGCCATCGGGCTGGATGTGGCGCGTGGACACGCTGTTGACCTGCTGCTGAAAAATCACGCTGGGGAACACGGTCATCATCACCGCCGTGGGCACAGATGCCGGTGCGTTGGGCGCCGCAGCATCACCACTGCTGGCAGCCAGGGGTGGCCCCGCCCACCAGTCCTCCTGCGCAATGTCCAAAAAGCGCGGGTCGTTCAGCTCCATGCCCGCCTTGAAGCTGGACACCTGCGTCACATCCGCCGCCTTGCCCGCCGCGCCACGTGTGGACACCATGGCCGCATGGCGGTGCTGCGCATCCATCAGCAGCTGCGACTTGTTGTCCGCACGCCAGAGCCCAAAGGTAACGAACCAGGTGTGCAGCAGGCCGGGGTGGTACGGGTCCTTGATGTTCTCTTGCATCAGCTTCCAGTTGCCCGGAATGCGCTGGCGGTTGTAGCCCAGGATGGTGAGCTTGCGGCCATTGAACAGCCGGTCAAAGTAACCCAGGATGGTGGGGCCCAAAAACTCCTCCAGCGGCTCCACGCTGTGGTCAAACGACGCAAACACCACGCCGCCACGGGTAGCCACCTTGAGCTTGGTCAACCCATGCTCTGCCGGGTTGAAGTCCGCAGGCATACCGCCATTGACCTTGCCATCCTGCTTCACGCCACGCCGAAACGGCACACCCTGCAAGTCACCGGAAAGGGTGTAGTTCCACTGGTGGTACGGGCAGGTCAGGCTCTCGCGGTTGCCATGCCGCTCGCGGCAAAACGCCATGCCACGGTGGGCGCAGACGTTTTCCACCACATGGATCGAAGCATCCTTGTCACGCACCAGCAGCACCGAACGCTCGCCGATCACCGTGCGCTTGAAATCCCCTGCATTGGGAATCTCCGCCTCCAGGCCGACATAGCACCAGTGCCCGTTGTAGAACAAACGGTCCAGCTCCTTGCGGTACAGCGCCTCATCGGTATAGGCCTGAAAGGGAATGCGGCTGGTGCCGTCCGTCTCCCAGCGGATCTGCTGCGGGAACACGGTCACGGGGCATTCATGCATGGGCGTCTCCTTTGTTTTTTGTCATCGCCAATCAATCAGTCGATCCATCAATCCATCTGTCTTTCGGGGCCGGTGCAGATGCATCCAGCGCCTGGGGAGCGATCATTCGCGCTGCAGCAATATCAGTCAATGGAACGCTGGTGATGTTTCACATCACTGGTGTGAATATGACTTTGACGGCGGCGCGGGAGATTGCAGGGCCATGTGGCGGTGCAAGGCGCGCAAGGCCACGTTGCATGCCGGTTGCGTGAGCGGGACAAACGGGAGCGGGTACTGGGGCAATCAGCCGGGAGCTTCTACCGATGAGTCTGGACCGGGCGGACAGCCTGCGTGGCGGGGGGGGGCGCAGGGGGCAATGCTCAGCCGATAGGTGGCTGGGGCATAAGAGAGCATTTCAGATCTGCAGGGGCGACTTAACGTCGGCTTTGCAGGTGCTGTGGCCGTTCGCCTCCGCCAAACCAATGCCAGCTATACAGCAGCTCGGTGCCTCTGAGACGCCGGATCGGTTGGGTTCAGCGCCCCCCGAAGCCAAACTAGCGGAGACATTACAGTTCTACATCGAACAAGCGTTGACTAATAAGCCATCAACCAAGATGAATCGCACTTTCAAGGCCCTGAGAGCGACCTCAAGCAACGACGATGCATTCGAACTGTCCTGGGGCGAGCGCTTCGACGAATCCGGTATCAGCTGGGACGAGTTGCTGAAGTCCCAACGCATTCTCATCATATCGGAGGCTGGCGCAGGGAAGACCTATGAGTGCGAGTCAAAGGCGAGGGAGCTCTTCGCTCGCGGCGAGCCAGCCTTCTTCTTGTCTCTTGAACGCGTTGAATCCGCCGGCGTCGTAGCCACCCTTTTCGGGGATGAGCACGAACGTTTCACCAACTGGTTGGCGTCCTCATCGCAACTTGCCTACTTCTTCCTCGACTCGATCGACGAACTTCAACTCGTTCATCGTTCGTTCAAGGACGCGCTGCGTCGATTTGCAAACGACATTCGGGGGGCAATGGGACGAGCCACTGTAGTCGTCACCGCTCGCCCAGTGCCGATCGATCGCCAGGCGTTCAGGGACATCCTGCCCGTGCCCACGCAAGTGCGGCATGAAGATTCGCAAGATGAATTCATTCGCATCGCCATGGATGGCCCCAGCAAGACCAAGGACGAAGGCCCGCCCGTCAGCCGAGAGGTCGAGCTGTTGCCGCTGACCGGCCCCCAGATCATTGAGTTCGCGCGATCCCGAGGTGTTGAGGACCCTGAGGCACTGCTGGCAGCCATCGACGCAAAGCACGCAAGAGAGTTCGCTCGCAAGCCACAGGATCTGATTGAGCTTTGCGACGACTGGCGAGAGCACGGGGTGCTTCGTGCGCACTTCGAGCAGATCCAGTCCCATGTGCGCGCCCGACTCTCAGCGCGCCCTGATCGGCGAGAGAGGGCAGAGCTTCCGCCAGCGAAGGCGCTGATAGGTGCACAGCGGCTCGCGCTCGCGGTCATCCTGAGCCGACGCCTGACCATCCAGTACAGCGCTGGATCGGATGGCGACGCATCAGGCGCTGCACCGATCGATCCGCGTGAGCTGCTGACGGACTGGGGCCCCAAAGAGGTGTTGACGCTCTTGGAGCGCCCGATTTTTGTGGAAGGCGGATACGGCAGGGTCCGGTTCCACCATCGGTCAGTAATGGAGTTTCTCGCGGCCCGTCAGATTCATGACCTGATCGAGGCTGGCTTGCTGACCCAGGCCGCCGCAGGCCGCATGTTGTTTGGGCTCACGGGCTCGAACGAGACGATCCTCAGGCCGTCGATGAGGCCAGTGGTGGCATGGCTTGCCCTGCTTCGACCCGACATGTTCGAACGTGTGGTCAAGATCGAGCCGGACGCCTTGTTGATCCAGGGCGACCCGGAGTCGCTCACGGATCTCCAGCGCGAGCGCGCGTTGCTCGGTTTCCTGGTGCGATACGGCAAAGGGCTGTGGCGCGGCCTTGACGTACCGAATCTGCAGGTGGCACGGCTGGCGCAACTCGGCCTCGCCGACACAGTGCAATCTGCTTGGGCCGCCGGTGTCGAAGCGCCCGAAGTTCGGGAGCTGCTGCTCCGGCTTGTGAGTGCTGGCCGCATGCAGGGCTGCGCTGACCTGGTTGCAAGCGTCGCAGCGGACGCAACCTGCAGCGATCGCGAGCGGTTCGAGGCATTGCTCGCTCTTGCAGCCCTGGGCGATTACCGCCTTGCACCGATGATCGATGCGATCGTCACGTTAGCGCCAGGGTGGTCCGAACGACTTGCGCGTTGGGTCGGGACTATGCTGTATCCGGAGCATGTCACCGAGGCCCAACTGGTTCAGCTCTTGACGAGGGTTCGCAGCGAAAAAAGGAACCGTGGGGGCTACGCTGATAGTGTCGCCCGGGTAATCCAAAAGGCCGACATCAGCCAAGCCCGCCTTGACGCCTTGTTGCCTGATGTGCTTCGGCTCACGCGAGAGTGGCTGTCGGCGGTCGGGGATGAGTTTCAAGACGCCGATGGGCGGCTGGAAATATCGAGCATCCTGCGCTCGCTGTGTCTCCGGCTGCTTGAACTTGGAAGCACCAGCCAGACACTGATTGAGGCTTCGGTTCTTGCAAGGCGGTCGATCGACGCCTCCTCCGGCCTGGGGAAGGGCAAAACAGAGCTGAGTGCGCTGCTGGACTCGCTGGCTGACGGTTGGCGACCGCGGGTCTTCGAGGTAGATCTGGCCTGCGTGGAATCGCTTGGCGGCGATCGCAGTGCCAGGCTCCGACTGGTTCGCATCGTCTACGAAGGGGCACTGAACTACACGTTGGAGCGAGACTACCCGTGGGTACAGGCAGCGCTTGCTGATGTGCAGATGCCGCCGGAGCGTCGAGCAGTTCTTCTGCACTTGGCCGCACACCTCCATGCGATTGAGGGGCGCCTCAAGGAGAGCGAGGGCTCTCTTCGTATTGCCGTGGCTGACTCGACAGCGCTGACAGAAGAGTTAAAAGCGATCGCCGCGTCGAGCGAGCCGAGCGCCCAATTCCTGAAGATGCAGGAGGAGCAGCGAAAGCGGGAAAAGCGCCAGGCAAAGAAGCGCGCAGATGAAAGAGAAGCATGGGCTCAGATTAGGCGAGAACTGGCTGAGCAGCCCGCGCTGGCGCTAGGGCCTGGGCGCAGGGACAGCACGATCTGGAACCTCTGGCTGGTCTTGCGCAAGCTGGGCCACAACGGCGACGAGGGGCGATGGGATCGTGCGTTCCTGACCTCCCAGTTCGGAAGCGACATCGCCGACAGACTGAGGCGCGCATTGATGGCCTATTGGCGTAGCCTGTGCCCAACGGTCCGATGCGAGCGTCGTTTTGGAGAGGAGAACACCTATCTCGTTGTGTGGTCGATCGGTCTCATGGGCATCTATGCTGAAGCGGAGGATCCCCTCTGGGCGACCAAGTTGGAACGTAGTGAAGCTGAACTCGCTTCTCGCTATGCCTTGCTGGAGCTGAACGGCCTGCCAAGCTGGCTTGGCAGCCTTGCAAAGGCGCACCCCACTGAGGTGGAAAGCGTCGTTGGCACCGAGCTGCTCGATGAGCTGCTCGACGCGGGCGGCGATTCGGGCTGGCACTCGATGGTTCTGCAGTCCCTGCGGAACAGCACGCAAGAAGTAGCGCAGCCGCTTCTGCCTTGTCTCGTTGGTTGGCTCGCATGGTCGGGCTCGGCGTTGGTGCAGCTTCCGCATTCGCCTTCGAACGAACAGAAGCTGTCCCAAGTTGTGCGCGTGCTGCTGGTGCACGCCGGCCCTGAGATCACAAGACCTTTGGAGAGACTGGCCGCGTCGCAGGTGCAGGCTGCCGGCACCGATCCGTACTTGTTGTTCTGGCTGCCTGTGTTGTTCTCGCTAGCGCCGCTGCGCGGTGTGGAGAGCATGCTTGCCGTTCTGGCAACACTTCCTGTGGAGCCTAATGGGGCAGCCGTTCGTATCATCGGTTCACTGTTCAGTGAGCGGACTGACCCGGGGATGACCGATTGGGTCTCCAAGCTGGCGCCTGACCACTTGCTCCGGCTGACTCTTGAATTTCATCGGCACGTGAGGTCGGAAGACGACCTCGTCCACGACACCGTCTATTCACCCGGGTATCGAGACTTTGCCGAGAACGGGCGTCGGTACATCTTCGATGCACTGATGAAGACGAGTGGACAGGAGGCTCTCAGTGCAAAGCTCGCGCTCGCTGCCGATCCGCTCTTCGAGCGCTTGCGGGATCGCATCGCGGCGTTGGCTCATGAGCGCCTTGCGGCAGAGATCGACTCCAGCGCCTGGACACCGACGGAAGTGGTCACACTTTTGTCCCGCAAAGAGCTTTCGCCCAAGACTGCGACCGATATGGCGCAGTTGTTGGTCGATCGGCTGGACGACCTTCAGGAGCTGTTGCTCAAGGACACGGGACCACGTGCCGGCTGGGCGTCTATCGACGACGAGAACACGCTACGGCCGTTGATTGCACGAGAACTGGAAGTTGCGTCGCGGGAAGCCTACACCGTTGACCAGGAGGCCGTAACCGCTGAAGGCAAGGAGACCGACATCCGTCTTCGGTCTGTATCAGGGTACCAAGCAACTATTGAGCTGAAGATCGGTGAGAAGGGGCGATCCGCGCGAGAGCTGTGCGACACCATCGACGAGCAGTTGGTCAAGAAGTACATGGCCCATCGGGACGCGCGTACGGGCTGCCTGCTTGTCTCGGTGTCGAACCCGGGAAGGCATTGGCAGCACCCCGACACTGGTGAGCGTATCGATCGCATTGGCCTGCAGGCACTGCTTCAGAAGAAAGCGGATGAGGCGCAACGACGACTGGGCGGGGAGGCGCGGATTCTCGCTCGCGTCCTTGATCTTGTTCCGCGACTTTCAACCGAAAAGCAGGCGGCGGGCACTGCGCGATGACCGATCAGGCTATTCAATGTCGGTCAAGTATCGGGAACTGCCGCCTACGCGACGAGGAGGAACCACCGGTCCCAGCCTAAACCGAAAGACACTCAGCCCCAAAAATCTTTCTTTTCCCACCAACAGAAGCTCAGCTCCTTGCGCCCAGCACCAACCGATTCACTACAAATTTGATAGCTTTTAGCGCTTGATAGACAGGCGGTAGAGCCCAATTTTCTTCAATTTTCAGCACACCGCACCACTGAAACCATGCACGCACCACCTCGCCGGTGCTCATGGCGCACAGCAACTGTGACAGGCCACACACCGCCACGCCAGCAAAAGCCAACGCAGCGGCGCGTGGCGCACAACGCTTTCTTTCTCTCTACGGCAGCGGCTTACTTCACCGCAAACCGCACATTCGCCGCCTTCTTGCCCGGCAGCGTCACCAGCGCCACCACCTTGGTGCCTGCTGCGACCTTGAAGATGCCTTTGGTTTCAAGCCTGCCCTCGCCGGCCGGTACAAGCATGGCCTCGGATTTCTCGGTGCCGTTGAGCAGGGTGAGCTTGGCGCTCACGCCCTCGGTCCTGGCGGGTTTGCCGTGGTCGCGCAGGTGCAGGGTGATGGTGTCGGGCTTGGCGACGAGTTCGTAGTCCATGTCGTTGGCTTCGGCCACGATGCCGCCGTGTTGGGGCTTGTGGTCGTGGCCTGCGCCGTGGTCGCCAGCGGCATGGACGGCGGTGGTGGCCACAGCGGCGAGGGCCAGGGCGGCGAAAAGTTGGCGGGTGGTTTTCATGAGAGTCCTTTCAAAGGGTGAATGAAAAAGCAAACGAACAGATAAAGAGAACAAGTACAAAACAAGAAAAGCTCAGAACGCCTCGGCGTTCTTGTCGTCCAGCAGGCGTTCGGCGTCTTTGCGGCCAAACAGCCAGAACAGGGCCGGGGTGAGGAAGGTGTCGAGCAGCGTGGAGCTGATGAGGCCGCTGAAGATGACCACCGCCACCGGGTGCAGGATTTCGGTGCCGGGGCGTTCGGCCTCCAGCAGCAGCGGGGCCAAAGCAAAGGCGGTGACCAGGGCGGTTATCAGCACGGGGCTCAGGCGCTCCAGCGAGCCGCGCACGATCATGGCGGTGTCAAAGCGCTCGCCTTCCACGCGCATCAGGTTGAGGTAGTGGCTCACCTTCAAAATGCCGTTGCGCACCGAGATGCCCGCCAGCGTGATGAAGCCGATCAGCGCCGCCACCGACAGCGGCTGGCCCGACACCCACAGCCCCAGCACCGCACCCACCAGCGCCAGCGGGATGTTGGCCATGATGAGGGCCGACAGCGTGGCCGAGCGGTAGCGCGTGTACAGCACCACAAACATCAGCACCAGCGAGACGATGGCCAGCAGGCCCACCAGGCGGCTGGCTTCTTCCTGCGCCTGGAACTGGCCGCCCAGGGTGATGAAGTAGCCCTCGGGCAGGCGCGTGTCGCCCACGGCCTGGCGGATGTCGGCCACCACGTCGGACAGCGCCCTGCCCTGCGCGTTGGCCGAGAGCACGATGCGGCGCTTGCCATCGTCGCGGCTGATCTGGTTGGGGCCGTCGCCCTCTTCGATGGTGGCCAGGCGCGACAGGGGCACGGGGCCGCGTGGCGTGTCGATCAGCACACGCGCCAGGCCGTCGATGGAGCGCGCGCTGTCGGGCAGGCGCACCACCAGCGCAAAGCGACGGCTGCCCTCCACCACCTGGGCCACTTTTTCGCCCTCTACCAGCGTCTGCAGCGCGGCCAGCACCTGGGGTGCGGGCACGCCCATTTGTGCAGCGGCGGCGTAGTCCACGCGCACAGTGATCTGCGGCGCCAGCACCTGCTTTTCCACCTCCAGGTCGGCCAGGCCGGGGATGCCCGCCAGCCGCGCGCGCAGGGCCTCGGCCTGGCCCCGCAGCGTGTCCAGGTCGTCGCCAAAGAGCTTGATGGCGATCTGCGAGCGCACGCCCGAGAGCATGTGGTCGATGCGGTGCGAGATGGGCTGGCCGATGGCGATGGCGGCAGGCAGGTGCGCGAGGCGGCTGCGAATGTCGGCCTGCACCTCGGCCACGCTGCGCTTGAGCTCGGCCGCAGGCAGCAGGCCCACATCCAGCTCGCTCACGTGCACGCCTTCGGCATGCTCGTCCAGCTCGGCGCGGCCACTGCGCCGGCCCACGTGCGTGACCTCGGGCACCTGGCGCACCAGCACCTCGGCCTGGCGGGCCAGCGCGCTCGATTCGGCCAGCGTGACACCGGGGTTGAGCCGCATGCCGATGAGCAGCGTGCCTTCGTTGAACGGGGGCAGGAAGGTGGTGGGGAAGAACGGCACCGCCGCTGCCGACAGCGCCACCGCCACCGCACTCACGGCCAGGGCGGTGCGCGGGCGCGCCAGCACGGCCACAAGCCCGTTGCGATAGCGCGCCTTGAGCCAGGCCACCACGCGCGTGTCGCCATGGTCGAGGTTCTTCATGCGCGGCAGCAGGTAGAACGCCAGCACCGGCGTGACGGTGACCGACACCAGCAGCGAGGCCAGCGTGGACACGATGAACGCAATGCCCAGCGGCACAAACAGCCGCCCCTCAATGCCCGGCAGCGCAAACAGCGGCAAGAACACCAGCACGATGATGGCCGTGGCGTAGAGGATGCCCGAGCGCACTTCCATCGACGCGAGCTTGACCACCTCGATGGGGTGCAGGCGGTGGTGGGGGTGCTTGGCGCGGTCCATCTTGAGGCGGCGCAGCACGTTTTCCACATCGACCACCGCGTCGTCCACCAGGCCGCCGATGGCAATGGCCAGGCCGCCCAGCGTCATGGTGTTGATCGACAGGCCGAAATACTTGAACACCAGCGCCGTGATGAAGATGGACACCGGGATGGCCGTGAGCGCAATCACCGTGGGCCTGAGCGTGCCGAGGAACACGAACAAAATCACCGCCACAAACACCGAAGCGCCCATGAGCTTGCCCTGCAGCGTGGTGACCGATGCCTCGATGAAGCTTGCCTGGCGGAAGGTGACGCGCGGCGCCTCCATGCCTGCGGGCAGCGAGTTCTTCAGGTCCACCAGCGCGGTCTCGATGCTGCGCGTGAGCCCGATGGTGTCGGCCGTGGGCTGCTTCTGGATGCCCAGGATGACGGCGCCCTGCCCTTCAAAGCCTGCATCGCCCCGCTTGGTGGCGGCGGCAAAGGTGGCATCGGCCACCTGGCGCAGCAGCACGCTCTGGCCGTTTTTGGCGGTGAGGGCCAGGTTCTGCAGGTCTTCGAGCCGCGAGGTGCGGCCCAGGTGGCGGATGAGGTATTCGCGCCCGCCCAGCTCCAGAAACCCGCCCGAGGTGTTGGCCGCAAAGCCCTTGAGCGCGCCCGTGAGCTGGTCGTGCGTGATGCCCAGCGCCGCCATGCGCGCCGTGTCGGGCAGCACCTGAAACTGGCGCACCTCGCCACCGATGGGGATCACCTGCGCCACACCGGGGATGGCCATGAGGCGCGGGCGCAGCACCCAGTCGGCGTACTCGCGCACGGCCATGGGCGTGGTCTTGCCCGCGTCGATGGGGATGGCCACCTGCATGATCTCGCCCATGATGGAGCTGATGGGCCCCATGCGCGGCGTGATGCCGCTGGGCAGGCCCTCTTCCATGGACGACAGGCGTTCGGACACCATCTGGCGCGCGCGGTAGATGTCGGTGCTCCAGTCGAAGGTGAGGTAGATGAACGACAGGCCCGCACTGGAGGTGGAGCGTACGCTCTCCACACCGGGCAGGCCGTTCATGGTGGTCTCCAGCGGAAAGGTGATGAGCTGCTCCACCTCTTCAGCGGCCATACCGCCCGCCTCGGTCATGAGGGTGACGGTGGGTTTGTTGAGGTCAGGGAACACGTCCACCGGCGTGCGCGAGAGCGTGAAGGCGCCATAGGCCATGAGCACTACGGCGGCGATGAGCACCAGCAGCCGGTTGACCAGGCTGTTTTCGAGAAGCCACTTGAACATCGTGACTCCTTAGCGGACCTGGTTGATGAGCGTAGCGCCCTGCGTGGCCACGCGGTCGCCGGGCTGGAGGCCCGAGGTCACGGCCACCGAGGTGCCATCCAGCGGCACCGCCGTGACCACCCGTGGCGCAAAGCGCTCGGGCGACTCCTTGACCCAGACGATGGTCTGGTTGGCCGGGTTGCGCAGCAGCGCGGCAGCGGGCACTTGCACGCCATCGACCTTGTCGGTGGACTGCACGAACACGCGCACCGGCTGGCCAATTGCCAAGTGAGCCAAGGTGCCAAGCGCAGACGAGTCGCCCGCAAACTGCAGCGGCTGCGCCTGATCACGCAGGCTGCGCGCCGCGCCCACAAAGCGCAGGGGCACGCGCTGCCCGCCCGCAACCAGCGTGGCACCGGCCACGCTCTGGGCCTGTGCCGGGTCGTAAGCCAGGGCCTCGATGCGCAGGCGCGATGGGTCTACCACCTCGAACACCAGTTCGCGCGCGTCCACCACCTGCCCGGCCACGGCATTGGCCGAAGCGATCACGCCCGACACAGGGGCCACCAGCGCATCGCGTGTGGCCAGGCCCGCGCCCACGGCGCCCAGGCGCTGGATGAGGCTGTGCAGCTCGCTCTCGGCGGCCTCGATGTCCTTGCGCGGCACGGTGTCGGCCAGCTCGGTCAGGCGTGCCACGCGCCGTGCGGCCAGGTCGCGTGCGGCGCGCAGTTCAGCCTGCTGGGCCAGTTGGTTGGAGCGCTCGATGGCGCCTGCCGTGGGCACCACATAGGCCAGCACCTCGCCCTTGCGCACCGCCTGGCCCACACCGGGCAGGCCCTTGGGCCCGGCCTCCAGCCGCCCGGCCAGCACGGACTGCACCTTGCCACCCGCGTTGGGGTCCATCACCACGGTGCCTGCCAGTTCAAAAACCTTGGCGTGCTGCCCGGTGGCTGCCTCCAGGGTGCGCACGCCCAGTTGGCGCTGAGCGGGTTTGGGCAGGAAGACGCTGCCATCGGGCTGGCGGCTGGGGCCGTTGCCGGTGGGCGCGGGCGGTGCGTCGCCGTGGTCGTGGCCGGGGCCCGCCAGGGCTGGCAGGGGGGCGCTGAGCGCGGTGGCCATCAGCAAAGCCAGCCAAGAGGGCATGGGATGGAAGCGCTTCATGCTGCACCTCCCACGCGCTGGGTGTTGCCCATGCGGGCAGTACGGCCCCGGCGCAAACCCCACACGGCGACCAGCGCCAGCAGCACGGCGGCCACGGCCCCTGCGATCAGCGCGGTGCGACGGGCCAGCCCTGCCGGTGCGGCATCGGTGTGGGCGGCGGGGTGCAGGTCGATCTCGCCTGCGAGCAGGTCGGTGTCAGTGCCTGCGGCCACGGTGGCGGTGACGGGGCTCACGCCCTCGGCCAGCGGCGCGGCCAAGGTGGCCTGGAACTCGCCCTCGGCCACGCGGGTGACGGGCACGCTGGTGCCTGCAATGTCCAGCTCCAGCCGGGCGTCCTTCACGGGGCTGTTGTCACCCGCGTGGTCCAGATAGAGCGCGATTTTTTGCCCGTCGAGCACACCCACCAGTTCAAACAGGTCGGAGGTGGCGGCAAAGCGCGGCACGGCTGTGCCCGCTGCGGCGGCGGGGGCTTCGCCATGGTCATGGCCTGCGCCAGCCAGCGCGGTCGGCGGTAGCAAGCCCAGCAGCAGGGCCAGGCCCAGTGTGGAGAAAGCGGAAGAGAGTGTCATGGTTGTCTTAAAAATTGGTCGAAATTCACAGGGAGTTCATTGCGGCAGCAGGCCCAGGGCCTGGCGCAGATGGGAGATGGCGGCGGCCGCATCGATGCGGGCGCGGGCCAGCTGGCGTTCGGCCTGGGCGGCTTCCAGCTCCACACGCAGGCGTGTGGGGCCGTCGGCTTCGCCCAGGCGGAAGGCCTTGTCGACAAAGCCGCGTGTGCCCTGCGCCAGGGCCGCGTGCCGTGCCAGCGCATCCCGCTGGGCCTGGGTGGCTTTCACACGGGCCATGGCGGCGGCGATGTCGGCGGCCAGGCGCCTCTGCTCCACGGCAGCACGCGCCTCGGCATCGATGGCATCGGCGCGTGCTGTAGCCTGCTTTGCCTGCGCACGGTCGCCCCCGCCCAGGGGTATGCGCAGGCCCACGGTGAAGGTCTGCTGGTAGCGGTCGCCCGCCTGCTCGCGGCCGCGCGTGGCGGCCACCGTCAGTTCGGGGTTGGCGCGGGTTTGCACGGCGGCCAGGTCGGCCGCGCGGCGGGCCACCTCGGCCTGGTCCTGCCAGTCGGCCGCCGCAGGGTGCTGGGCAGCGGCTGCCGTGGCATCGGGCACGGGGGGCTCGGGCTCTGCCCCGTCCGCCAGCGCCATGGTGGGCGCGGCCTGCACGCCCCAGGCGGCCAGTGCGGCCTGCGCTGAGTCCCGTGCGCCCTGGGCCTCGGCCATGGCGGCTTCGGCCTGGGCCACGGCGCCGTCGGCCTGCGCCTGGTCGGCACGCGACAGGTCGCCCGCGCGCACGCGGCGCGCTACGTCGGCAGCCAGGCGCTGCGCGTTCAGCAGCCGGTCTTGCGCCAGGGCCCAGTCAGCCTGCGCGCGCTGCGCCGCCCACCACGCTTCGCGCACGGTGGCGGCCAGTTGCAGCTGCGCAGCGCGCTGACGGCTTTCCAGCGCCTGCGCTTCCGCATCGGCGAGCGCGGCCTTGCGGGCGCGCTCGCCGGGCAGCCACAGCGGCAGGGCCAGGCCCACTTCGGCTTCGCGGCTGCCCTGGTTGCTGCCGGGGCGGTCGGTTTTGGTGGACAGCTCCAGCGCCACGGGCTCGGCCGTCCAGGCTTCCGCCGCGCGGCGTGTGGCCTGCGCGGCCTCGCGCCGCAAGGCGGCAGACTGCGCTTCGGGCTGGCGTTGCCAGGCCTGCTCGAACAGGGCCTGGAGCGTGAGCGGCGCTGTGCCGGGGTTGGAGGTCTGGGCCTGTGCGGCAGTGCCCAGAAGTGCCACGCCCAGCGCCATAGCCGCTACGGCGGCGGCGGGCGCATGGTGTCGTTGTTTCGTTGATTGCATCCGATTCCTCTGCAGTGGCCAGGGGCCACAGGTTGAAACCGGCGAGGCGCGATGGGAGGGAGAGACGATCAGCAGCGTGCGCAGGCGTCAGCGCACGCGTCGCGACAGCCTCAAAAGGCAGCTCTTCAACACCATCAACAAAATGAAAACGGGACAGCCCAGAGCCCCCGCCTCGCCGCTCAGGCGAGGAAGGGCCAATTGGGGCGTTCGGGGCGTGAAAGGGGGGCTGGAGGCCAGGCTGGTGCCGCCTGGGCCAGCGGGCGTGCCGCAGTCACCACGATGGCATGGTCACCGGGACTGTGCGCGAGACCGCTGCCCGCACCATGGCAGGCGTGACAGTCCATGTCCGCCGGGGTGGCACTGGATGTCTTGGCTGGATGGACAGGGGATTCATCGGCCACATGATCGTGCACATGGTGGCCAAAGTGCGAGGCTTGCGGCGCCGTTTCATGCCCGCAATAGGGCGAAGCAGCCGCCCAAATGGACTGGAGCGGCATGAACACCAAGAGAAAGAGCAACAGCAAGCGGCGCATGGGCAGCCGGATTCTAGGGAGGTTTGTAGAACCCCTACAAAAACAGCGGATCGCCCAGACCGGGTTGAAGGACTTTGCGTGGTTGAGTGGCAAAAGGCCCAGGCCTGAATCCGCAGCTGGATTCACGCTGCGGGCCGCCCTACCTGCAGGGACGAGGGCAGCATCCGCCCCCATCCCCTGCACGACATCAAGCAGCAACGGCCTCGGGCTGCACTGCCTGCGCCTTGGCCCCTTCGGCCACCACGGGCATGCGGATCAGGTGGTCAAAGGCGCTCAGCGCTGCCTTGGAGCCATCGCCCGCTGCAATCACGATCTGCTTGAAAGGCACGGTGGTGCAATCGCCCGCCGCGAACACGCCGGGGATGTTGGTGCGGCCGTGCGAGTCGACGATGATTTCGCCGAACTTGGACAGCTCCACCGTGCCCTTGAGCCACTCGGTGTTGGGCACCAGGCCGATCTGCACGAACACGCCCTCCAGCGCTACGGTGTGCTCCACGTTGGTCGCGCGGTCCTTGTACTTGAGGCCATTGACCTTGCCATCAGCGCCGGTGATTTCGGTGGTCTGCGCGTTGGTGTGGATGGTCACGTTGGACAGGCTCTTGAGCTTGTTGACCAGCACGGCGTCGGCCTTGAGCTGGTCGGCAAATTCGATGAGCGTGACGTGGGCCACCACGCCAGCGAGGTCAATCGCGGCTTCGACACCACTGTTGCCGCCGCCGATCACCGACACGCGCTTGCCCTTGAACAGCGGGCCATCGCAGTGCGGGCAGTAGGCCACGCCCTTGTTCTTGTACTCGGCTTCGCCGGGCACGTTCACGTTGCGCCAGCGGGCGCCGGTGGACAGGATCACCGTCTTGGCCTTGAGCGAGCCGCCGTTGGCCAGCTGCACTTCGATCAAACCACCGGGCTGCGCAGCAGGGATGAGCTTGTCGGCGCGCTGCAGGTTCATGATGTCCACGCCATAGGCGCGGGTGTGGGCTTCGAGCGCGGCGGCGAACTTGGGGCCATCGGTTTCGAGTACCGAGATGTAGTTCTCGATGGCCAGCGTGTCATTCACCTGGCCGCCAAAACGCTCGGCCGCCACGCCGGTGCGGATGCCCTTGCGGGCGGCATACACGGCAGCTGCCGCGCCAGCGGGGCCACCACCGACGATCAGCACGTCATACGGATCCTTGGCGCTGAGCTTGGCGGCTTCGCGGGCGGCAGAGCCGGTGTCGAGCTTGGCGACGATCTCTTCGATGGTCATGCGGCCCGAGCCGAATACCTGGCCGTTCAGGAACACCATGGGCACGGCCATGATTTCGCGGTCGTTCACTTCCTGCTGGAAGGCGCCGCCTTCGATCACGGTCGTCTTGATCTTCGGGTTGACGATGGCCATGAGCGACAGCGCCTGCACCACGTCCGGGCAGTTGTGGCAGGTCAGGCTCATGTAGACCTCGAAGTTGAAGTCTCCGTCCAGCGCCTTGATGGAGTCGATCACATCCTGCTCGACCTTGGGTGGGTGGCCGCCCGTCCACAACAGGGCAAGCACCAGCGAGGTGAACTCGTGGCCCAGCGGCAGGCCGGCAAAGCGCAGGCTGTTGGTGGCGCCCACGCGCTGCAGGCTGAAAGATGGCTTGCGTGCATCGTTGCCGTCGGTGCGCAGGGTGATCTTGTCGCTGCGCAGGAATTGGATGGTCGTCAGCAGCTCGCGCATGTCGCGCGCCGTCTCGCTGTCGTCCAGGGAAGCCACCAGCTCAAACGGCTGCTGCACGCGCTCCAGGTAGGCGGCGAGTTGGGTCTTGAGTTGTTCGTCGAGCATGGTGGTGTCCTTTGAAATTCGAGTTGTGGTGTCTGGGAGGGTGACGCCAAAAAGGCTGCAGTTCAAGCCTGCTTGTCAACGTCCGGGCGTAAAAAAGCCGGACGGCATGGCGCGATGGCGCCATGACGCTGTCCGGCTTTGGAGGAGCCGTGGATTAGATCTTGCCAACCAGGTCCAGCGAAGGCGTCAGCGTCTTGGCGCCTTCCTTCCACTTGGCGGGGCAGACTTGGCCAGGGTTGGCGGCGGTGAACTGGGCAGCCTTGAGCTTGCGCAGGGTTTCCGACACGTCGCGGGCGATTTCGTTGGAGTGGATTTCCATGGTCTTGATCACGCCATCGGGGTTGATCACGAACGTGCCACGCAGTGCCAGACCTTCTTCAGGAATGTGCACGCCGAAGGCGTTGGTCAGCTGGTGCGTTGGGTCGCCGACCAGGGGGAACTTGGCCTTGCCCACGGCGTCGGAGGTTTCGTGCCACACCTTGTGCGAGAAGTGGGTGTCGGTGGTCACGATGTAAACCTCGGCACCGGCCTTTTGGAATTCAGCGTAGTTGTCGGCAGCGTCTTCGATTTCGGTGGGGCAGTTGAAGGTGAAGGCTGCAGGCATGAAGATCAGCACGGACCACTTGCCCTTGAGGGACTGCTCGGTCACTTCGATGAATTCACCCTTGCCGGCACGGTTGACAAAAGCGGTGGTCTTGAAGGGCTGAACTTGGGTATTGATCAGGGACATTGCTGTTTCCTTTGTGGTTGGTTGACTGAACAGGACTGAAGTTTAGGCATTTCCAAGCCATCAATCCAATTAATTGATTACATCGAATCAATTGCCAATTACTATACAACGCCCTGTGCGACCTCCCGGTGACAACCCTGGTGCGCCGCGGGGCACACAAGATGTGAACGCGAACGCCTCTCAGCATCACACGCAGCCCGCGCGCCACAGCAGGGGCTTGCCTTGCGCTGCTGGATGCGGGTCACGACAATCAGCGCCGAATCCACACATTACAAGGAGTCCCCATGAAAGGTGACGCACAGGTCATTGGCCATCTGCAGGCCCAGCTCAAGAACGAACTCACCGCCATCAACCAGTACTTCCTGCACTACCGCATGCTCAAGCACTGGGGCTTCGACAAGCTGGCGAAGAAGGAGTATTCGGAATCCATCGGCGAGATGAAGCATGCCGACTGGCTCATGGACCGCATCTTCACGCTGGACGGCCTGCCCAACCTGCAGGACCTGGCCAAGATCCAGGTCGGCGAAGACGTGCCAGAGATCCTGGCCTGCGACCTGCGCGCCGAACAAGGCGCCCAAGCCACCATCAAGGATGGGATCGCCCACTGCGAAAGCGTGCGTGACTATGTATCGCGCGACCTGCTGCAAAAGATCCTGGACGACACCGAGGAGCACATCGACTTCCTCGAGACCCAGATCGATCTGATCGGCAAGGTGGGCCTGCAGAACTACCTGCAGTCGCAGATGGGCGATGTGGAGTAAGGCCACGGATCGCCAAATCGGTCCACGAAAGCGGGCAGAAAAATCAAAACGGGCTTAGGCCCGTTTTTTTGTGCCTGCGCGCTGCAGCTTTGAGGATATTTCTCCCGGATAGCAATGCCCCCTGCGATCACGGGTTGTTGCAAGTGCACATCAACGGAAGAAAATTCCCGCAACACAAATGCGAATGCTTCTCAACAAAAGTAGAATGTCAGCCTACCACCAGCGGCCGGGTTCAGTGACACCCTGATTCCCGAGCCCGCCAGCAAGCCAGTCAACCCGGCTCCAGCCGCCCGTTGCAGCCAGCGTTTGTGCGTTTTGTACCCACACACCTGTCTGGAGCTCTTTGCTGATGCCGCACCGTACGACCCGCCCCTGCCTTGCGGGGCCCTCGCCAACACACATTCCCGGATCTCCCCGGGCCCTGCCATGAAGGGCACCCGCGTCAATGGACGCTACCGGCTGGCCATCACCTCCCGCGCCGTGGCGGCGATAGGGGGCGGCTACGCGCTGGCGGCAGGCTTCTCGGCGGCGCTGTCGCTCCTGCTAGCGCAATGCATGCCCCGCGTGGAGGCTGTGCTCACGGCCACCATGCTCTCGTGGGTGGTGTATGCCACCGCCGCTGGCTGGGCTTTTTACACACGCACCGCCTGGGGCGCCTGGGGTGGCACGCTGCTGCCTGCACTGGTGCTGGGCGCCAGCGCCACGGCACCGCATTGGATGAAGGCAGCGGCATGACCAGCAGCACACTCCCATCGCAAACCCCGGCCGAACGGGCCCCTGCAGCCACCGCGGCCAACACTGCGTCTGAAGCAGCACGCTCAGCCAAGAAGCCCAAAGCGCCCAACGACCGTGAGGGATTCCGCCAGGCCATGTCTTGGCTGCACACCTGGGCCGGATTGATCCTGGGCTGGCTGCTGTTTGCGATCTTCCTGACCGGCACGCTGTCGTTCTTCAAGAACGAGTTCAACCTGTGGATGCGCCCCGAGATGCATGGACTGCAGCCGGTGGATGCCACCGATCCGCAGGTGGCGCAAAAAGCCCTGGACGCGCTGGTGCGCCGGGTGCCCAACGTTACGCAGTGGATCATGCACCTGCCCGACGACCGCGACCCTGCCGTCAACATCCTGTGGCGCGACACGGGCAATGGCCGTTTCGAGACGCTGCGCATGAACCCGCAGACCGGCGAGGCCATCGACGCGCGCCAGACCATGGGCGGCGACTTCTTCTACCGCTTCCACTTCGAGCTGCGCACCGCGCAGAAGGGGCGCTGGACCCTCGAAGGCCGCTGGGTGGTGGGCGTAGCCACCATGCTGATGTTTGTAGCGCTGATCTCGGGGGTGATCACGCACCGCCGCATCTTCAAGGACTTCTTCACCTTCCGCCCCACCAAGGGTGGCCAGCGCGCCTGGCTGGACGCACACAACGTCAGCGGTGTACTCGTGCTGCCGTTCTACCTGATGATCACCTTCAGCGGGCTGATGATCTTCCACACGCTCTACATGCCTGCAGGCATTGCCACCGCCTACAAGGGCGAGAACGGCGTGGACTCCAACACGTACTTTGCCGACCTGCAGGGCGAGAAAGCCGAAAGCCGCCCCCGGCGCAGACCGGGCGACAAGGTAGAGCCCCTGCCCGCTATTGCACTGCCGTCGATCCTGACCGAAGCGCGCACCCGCTGGGATGGCGGGCGCATCGGCAGCCTGCAGGCGCGCCGCGACGCCAAGGGCCGCGCCGTGGTCGAGGTGACGCGCCACGAAGGCGACCGCCTGCAATACCGACCACCGCGCCTGCTGTTTGACGCCACCACCGGCCAGTGGCTGGACCAGGCCGATGCCACCGGCCCCGCCGTCAAGACCTATGGCGTGCTGTATGGCCTGCACATGGCGCGGTTTGCCGACATCGGCCTGCGCTGGGCGCTGTTTGGCTTTGGCGTGTTGGGCAGCCTGATGATCGCCACCGGCATGGTGCTGTGGTCGGTCAAGCGCAGCGCCAAGTCGCAGACGCAGGCCAGCCGCACAGGGATCGCCGCCAGTAAAGACAACAGGGCGGGCGTCGCACCCACCAAGGCGCCGTTTGGCGAGCGCCTGGTGGCAGCCATCAACATCGCCACGCTGGCGGGCCTGCCGCTGGCCTGCGGCGTGTACATCGCCTCCAACCGCCTGATCCCGATGAACGCTGAGGGCCGGGCCGATGTGGAACTGGCCTGGTTCTTCAGCGCCTGGGGCCTGGCCCTGGTGTGGGCGCTGGCCTGCGCCGTGGTGCGGCCTAGCCGCATGGGCTGGTCGGTGCCACTGGGCGCAGCGGGGCTGGTGTGGGGGCTGCTGCCTGTCATCAACGCCCTGACCACCCACACCCACCTGGGCGTCACGCTGCCTGCGGGCGAATGGGTGTGGGCCAGCATGGACCTGGCGTTCCTGACCACCGGGCTGGTGCTGGGCTGGCTGTCGTGGCGGCTGCGCCCGGGCCGTTGGCCCCGGGGCACCACCGCAGCGGCCAAGACACTGCGCACCGACCCTACGGCTGCATTGCATTCCGCACCCGATGTGTCCGTCTCCACCTCGGGGGCTTGAACACCATGTCCGCATTTCTGCTGTGTTTTGCGGCCTGGTCGGCGATGGCGCTGGGCATGGACCGCCACCACGAAGACGCCACGGGCCGTGAAGGCGTGGCCCACCGCCTGCAACAGCTGCGCCGCGCCGGGTGGCTGTTGCTGCTGCTGTCGCTCTGGCTGGCCGCACATCCGGCCGATGGCGTGCCCGCTTCGCTCGGCGTGACCGCATGGGCCGTGGCCCTGTCAGTAGCAGCCGTGGCCGTGACGGCCACTGTGACCTGGCAGCCCCGGCGCACACCGCTGCTGGCGGGGTTGGCCCTGCTGGCAGGCCTCGCCGCCTGGGCCGGGGGGTTGTGAGCGGAAAGGATGCGGCGGCCCCTCTGGCTCGTCGCACTTTCTGATCCGCCTCTCACCTCTGCATTTTTTCATCCCGCTCTCTGCGCCCCTCCCAGCCACCGGCCCCATGGGCCCGCGCCAGGCCCGGTGCCTGCGGAGCCGTTTTCAACCGCGTTGCGCACACACCAAGGACAAACCATGCACGCACCTTTCCGCCGCCCCTTCCGCCACCCCCAGGCCCTGCACCCGCTGGCCGCTGCCGTCCTGGCCGCGTTCTGTGGCACCGCGCTGGCACAAGCAACACCGCCCTCTGCGCCGCCCCAGACGCTGGGCGAGGTCACCGTGCAATCCACCAGCGGCGATGACGGCTATTCGCCCGCCGTCAGCACCTCGGCCACCAAGGGCAGCGCGCCGCTGCGCGATGTGCCCCAAGCCGTGAACGTGGTACCCGAGCAGCTCATGCGCGACCAGGGTGCGCGGTCGATGGAAGACGTGCTGCGCAACGTACCCGGCGTGGCCATGAGCCACGGCGACGGCCAGCGTGACCAGGTGGTGATCCGTGGCTTCACCGCCATTGCCGACCAGTTTGTGGATGGGGTGCGCGACGATGCGCTGTACTTCCGCGACCTGGCCGACATCGAGCGCGTGGAGGTGCTCAAGGGCCCTGCCGCCGTGCTGTACGGGCGCGGCTCCTCGGGCGGCCTGATCAACCGCGTGACCAAGAAACCCAAGTTTGGCGAGACATCGGGGGAGGCTTCTCTGGGTCTGGGCAGTTACGCCTTTCGCCGCGCCACGGCCGATGTGAATGTAGGCCTCAGCGACACCGCAGCCTTCCGCATCAACGCCGCCGTCGAAGATTCGGGCAGCTACCGCGAACAGCAGTTCGTCAAGCGCCACAACTTCGCGCCGTCGCTCGCGCTCAAGCTCGCGGCGCAGACCGACCTGCTGCTGCAGTACACCAACGCCCGCGACAAGCGCCTGACGGACTTCGGCATTCCCGCACTCAACGGCCGTCCAGTGAACGTGCCCGCCAGCACCTACTACGGATCCAGCAACGCCGCGCAAGACGACACCACCACCAGCACCATGCAATCGCTGGCGGCCACCCTCAACCACCGCTTCAACGACGACTGGTCAGTGCGCAATGTGACACGCGCATACGACTACACGCTGGATCGCTACAACACCCTGCCCGGCGGCACCACCAACCCGGTGAACCTGACCGTGGGCCGCACACGCTCGTTCATCCTGCGCGACGAAAGCGGCCTGTTCAACCAGACCGACGTGACCTGGCGCAACCAGCTCGGGGGCCTGAAGCAGGAGTGGCTGATGGGCATGGAACTGGGCCAGCAGAAGAAGCGCGCGGAGTCCGTGTCGGGTGGAGCAGACCGCGTCTCCATCTTCAACCCCGCCGGCGTAGCCGCGCCGGTGATACCTGCCGCCAGCTACACCGCCGACAGCGCCATCCCCAGCCACACCACCCAAGACACAGCGGCGCTGTACTGGCAGAACCAGATCACGCTGGCCCCGGAGTGGAAGGCGCTGGTGGGTGCGCGCTACGACGTGTTCAAGCAGCAGACCGAGTTTGACCGCAAGCTCTCCGCGTTGTCGCGCACCGACAAAAAGTTCAGCCCCCGCGCAGGCCTGGTCTGGCAGCCCAGCGACGCGGTGTCGTACTACGTGTCATACAGCAAGTCGTTCCAGCCCTCGGCAGAGACTTTTGCGCTGGCTGCCAACAACACCGCCAACGAACCCGAGATCACGCAGAACAAGGAAATCGGCGTGAAACTCGACCTGCTCGATGGCCGCATGAACGTGACGGGCGCGCTCTTCAACCTGGAGCGCACCAACATCAAGAACACCGACCCCACCAACCCCTCGCGCCAGATCAACGTGGGCACGCAACGCACCAACGGCCTGGAGCTGACCGCCAACGGCCGCCTGCCCGGCCGCTGGGATGTAAGCGCCGGCTACGCCTGGCTGGATGGCCGCATGACGAAATCACTGGCCACCACCACCTCCACCCAGTTGCCCACCGCTGCCATTGCCGCCCAGGGCAAAGTGCCTGCGCTCACGCCCCGCAACTCGGCCTTCCTGTGGGCCATGAAGGACCTCGGCCACGGCCTGCGCGTGGGTGGCGGCGTGAACTATGTGGGCGCCCGCTTCACCTCACTGACCAATCTGGTTACCCTGCCCGCCTACACCACGCTCGATGCCGCCTTGCAGTACACGCTGGGCCAGTGGGATGTGGACGTGAACATCAAGAACCTGGCCAACCGCAAGTACTACGTGTCGGCGCACGGCAGCAACGACAACCTGATCCTGCCGGGCTCGCCACGCGCGCTGCAGGTGACGTTACGGACGCGGTTCTGAAGCTCAGGTGAACGGCGGAAGGGGTCCAAGGACCCAAGTTTCAAAGGAATGTGGCCTCTTCTGCCTGATGCCCAAGAACGGCACTCCATCGGCCGCAGCCGCGTGCTGGAACATGGCTTGGCTGTCATCAACCCGTACTACGGGCTCTTGCGGTGAACCCGCTCCGCATCACGGAGGTGTCACGCCCTTCTGGTGCACCTTGAAGTTTTCATCCAGGTAGACCGAAGAACCCGTCATGCCATAGCCTTCACAGACGAACCCATTCAAAGGAAGCACGCCCGGACCATCAACGATCCGGCCTCTCGCCTCCTTGTACTTCTTGCCAGCACGCCGCGAATGAATGGCGGCGTTGGTCAGGTAGTTGAGGCTCACGCGGTGGTAGGAGTTGCTGGAATAGTCTTCGTCGTCCTGCTGCTCGCCGATGTGTTCCAGGTCTTTGGTCTTGGGGTTGTAGCGGAACTGCAGCGTGAAGCCCGAGAACCGGGCGGCGTCGGCGTAGTAGACCGCCTGAACGAACAATGAATTGTTTTTAATGTCCAGGTTGTAGAACTTGCTGGGGTGGCAGAACTCGCCGGACACCGAGAGCACCTGATAGCCGCCATCCGCCTTTCCGGTCAGGACGAACAGCCGCTCCTCTTGCGGGCCTTCGCCTTTGCGTCCCATCAACAGCATGGCCCGGTCGGGAACGCCGTCACCGTTCAAATCACCTTCCGCAGCGGCCAGGACAAAGTCGAGATACCGAAACTCGGGGGGAATTGCGAGTCGGGCTTTTCGCTCAGCAGATGTGCTTTCGTCTGCGGCGTGCACGTTGCCCATACACCCAACGGCCAGAACAGCGAGCCCAAGCAAGACAGCCCTGTGCAGCGCCCGACACAAGGCACCCATGCAAGCCGCAAATGCGTACGCGACAGGCTGAACGACGCGGGATATCGTGGACACAGAGTTCTCCTGAAAGCGGCTCGCAGCCTGGGTTTGAAGCCGATGGGCTGATATCAAACGCCGGTGCGAGTGTCTGCCAAACCAGCGCGTTGGGGCGAGAGGAATATAGCCTGCAGGCGCCAACCCCGCCCTGCACCTGCAGCCCCTGCGCGCAGAGCCGTCTCTGCCTCAAAGCGCCGCATGGGCAGCATGGCTGAATCCATTTCGCAACACCTCTACCCCCAGCACAATCACGAATACAAACAATTCCCATTTGCAATGTAAAATTGAGTTTCCGCCAGCCATAGTCCTTGCCGCGAGCCATCGAACAGGCCTCCCGGCTGCAGCCAGCACCCACCGTCTTCCGATGTTTCCGGGTTGTCTGGCTTGATGAACCACTTTTGCGCCTTCTCTGTTGCGACAGCGTGCCCCGTGCCGTGGGCGGCGCTGGCGGTGGTCCGATTGCATGACGGCCCTCACCACCCCGCCCCATGCTGAGCCCCACCGCCCTGCGCCGCTGGAGCTGGACCCACAAATGGTCCAGCCTGGTGTGCACCGTCTTCATGCTGCTGCTGTGCATCACCGGCCTGCCGCTGATCTTTCACCACGAAATCGGCCACCTGCTGGGCACCGAGGTGGAGGCGCCCGCCATGCCTGCCAACACGCCGCGCGCGAGCCTGGACAAGGTGCTGGCCACTGCACAGGCGCTGCACCCCGAGCGGGTGGTGCAGTTCGCGTCGCATGCGGAGGACGATGACAACGTCTGGTTCGTCACGCTCACGCCCACCCCGGCGCCCACCGATGACTTCCGCTCAGTGGCGGTGGATGCCCGCACGGCCCAGGTGCTGGCGCAGCCACGGTTTGACGAAGGCTTCATGTACGTGATGTTCAAGCTGCATGTGGACCTGTTCGCGGGGCTGCCAGGCAAGCTGTTTCTGGGCTTCATGGGCTTGCTGCTGCTGGTGGCCATCGTCACCGGCGTGGTGTTGTATGCGCCGTTCATGCGCAAGCTGGCGTTTGGCGAGGTGCGGCGGGATCGGTCCACGCGGGTGAAGTGGCTCGACCTGCACAACCTGCTGGGCATCGTCACGCTGGTGTGGGCGTTTGTGGTGGGCGGTACGGGCATGATCAACACGTGGGCCGACCTGCTCATCAAGTACTGGCAGTACGACCAGCTCTCGGTGCTGCTCAAGCCGTATGAGGGCCAGCCCATCGTGCCCGCTGCAGAGCGGGGGCCGCTGCAGCAGGCGCTGGAGGCCGCGCAGGCCCAGGCGCCGGGCACCAAGCTGTCGTTCATTGCGTTCCCGGGCACGGCGTTTTCCAGCCCGCACCACAACACGTTTTTCCTGCGCGGCAACGAGCCGCTCACCTCGCGCCTGCTCAAGCCCGTGCTGGTGGACGCGCGCACAGCGCAGGTCACCGCATCGCCCACGCTGCCGTGGTACATGACGGCGCTGCTCGTGTCGCAGCCGCTGCACTTTGGCGACTACGGCGGCATGCCGATGAAGATCCTCTGGGCGCTGCTCGACATCGCCACCATCGTGGTGCTGGGCAGCGGGCTGTACCTGTGGCTGCGCAAGGGCGTGCAGGCCGCAAGCCCCGCAACACCAACCGTGGGCAGCGCCACCGCTCACTTGGCTGGCGGCGCATTGCCCACATCGGGCGCCGCGCGCTCCACCGAGGGGGCCGCATGAAAAAGCACCGCCCTTTCTGGGCCTTGTGGGGCGGGCCCATCGTGATGGGTGTGCTCACCACCACCGGGCTGCTCACGGCCCTGGTGTCCGACACCTGGGGCGACTGGTGGTCGTGGGTGGCGCTGGGCATCCCCGTGGGGGTGATGGGCTGGTACGGCCGGCCGCGCGCGCCGGTGCCGACTCCCCCAGCAAAGAACCCGCGCGCGAGCGCGGCGTTGTGAGCGTTTTCCGGCGGCTGTCATGACGACCTCATGGCGGTCGCTGAAGCGGGCCCCACGGCCCACCGATCTGCGCTGTCGTCCGGTGTGAGCCGGGCGCTGCAACGTTCAGATCAAAAAGCCACCCAGCGCTTATCCCAAAAGCGCAGGCAGCTATCAAGAAGTGAGCTTTGCTGCACCCACCCTGGAGGTGGTGCGGCGGGCTGCGCGCTGCGCTTTTTGGCGGCGTTCCCGAATCCCAAACCAAAGAGAGGAAATATCCATGTCTTGTGCTCCCACCTTCCCACGCCCTTGGCTGGCTGCCGCGCTGACCATCGCCAGCGTGACCGCACTGGCCCCTGTCCACGCGCACCAGGTGTGGCTGGAAAACGCCGGGGGTCAGGCGCGCCTGCACTTCGGGGAGTTCAACGACAACCTGCGCGAGACTTCGCCCGGCCGGTTGGACCAGTTCAAGGGCGTGCCCGTGCTCGAACAGCAACGCACGGGCGCCGCCGCCCAGCGTGTGGAAGGCCAACTGGGCAAGGACGCTTTTGTCTACCCCGCCGCCGGCACGCCCGACACCCTGTTTGCCACCGCCAGCTACCCGCTGATCGACCGCAGCAAGCGCAACCTGCCCGCGATGGTCTGGCAGCCCTCGGCCCGCTGGGTGGCCAGCCTGGCCAAGCCTGTGACCCCCACCGCCCCGCTGGACCTGGTGCCCACCGGCAAGCCCGGTGAGCTGAAAGTGGTCTACCAGGGCGCACCGCTGCCCAAGGCCAAGGTGCAGCTGGCCGCACCCTCGGGCTGGACGCGCGAGGCCGAGGCCGGTGAAGACGGCACAGTGACCTTCGTCACCCCCTGGAAGGGCCAGTACGTGGCCGAGGTGAAGCACAGCGACAAGACGCCGGGTGAGGCACATGGCGCGCCGTACGGCGAAGCCAGCTACGTGACCACGCTGAGCTTTGTGCTGGCCGACGGCATGCCGTCGCCGTCCCTGCCCCCAGCGGCCACTCCCGCACCTGCGGGACGCTGAGCGGCGCTCATTTCAAGCCAAAACGGCCGCTTGCGCTAGTCGAATATGCCCAAGTAGCTATCTAATTAATAGCAAATCATGCATCCTTCCGCATCCAATTCGCGCGCATGCCGCGCGCCGCGCACCGCGGTGGCACGGGCCGCCCTGCTGCTGCTGTGCAGCGCCGCTGCCCATGCACAAACCGCTCCGACCACCACGGCCGAGACCACGCTGGCCCCTGTCACCGTCTCTTCGGGCGCGGGGCAGGAGAACCCCACCGCACCCGTCACCGGCTTTGTGGCCAAGCGCGCCCTGAGCGCCACCAAGACCGACACCCCACTCATCGAAACGCCGCAGGCCATCAGCGTGATCACCCGCGACCAGATGGAAGCCCAGGGCGTCCAGACGCTGCGGCAGGTGACGGCATACACAGCGGGCGCGGTGTCCAACTATTTCGACAGCCGCGTGGACAGCTTTGCCGCACGCGGCGGCACGGTGAGCCAGTACCAGGACGGCCTGCTGCGCACCTACGGCACCTACAACACCAGCCGGCCGGACCCGTACACGCTGGAACGTGTGGAGTTTCTGCGCGGCCCCACCTCCGTGCTGTACGGCCAGGGCAGCGTGGGCGGCGTGCTCAACCTGACCAGCAAACGCCCGCAGGCCGACACCCTGCGCGAGGTGCAGGTGCAGCTGGGCAACAACGCGCGCAAGCAGATCGCCGCCGACCTGACGGGCGCACTCGACCAGGACGGCCAGTGGCTCTACCGCCTGGTGGCCGTGGGCCGCGACAGCGGTACGCAGGTGGACCATGTGGACGACAACCGCGTGGTGTTTGCGCCATCGCTCACCTGGAAACCCAATGCCGACACGTCGCTGACGCTGCAGGCGCTGCACCAGAAGGACCAAAGCGGCTCGCTCATTGGCTTCTTCCCGTGGCAAGGCACGCAGCTGCCCAGCCAGTACGGCCAGATCCCGCGCAACACCTTCATCAGCGAGCCGGGCTGGGACGCGTATGACACCAGCAACAACTCCTGGGGCTACCTGCTCAGCCACCGTCTGAACAGCGACTGGACAGTGCGCCAGAACCTGCGCCGCACCGTGAGCGAGGTGGACTACCGCACCATCTACACCAGCTTCACTGCCAACGCTGGGACCGGCCGCCCTGCGCGCCCCGTGTTCAACAGCGACAACCGCACGCTGGTGCGCGATGCGGTGTGGAACCTCAACACCGGCCGCATGCTGCTCATCGACACGCAGCTCGAAGGCAAGCTGCAGGCGGGCAGTACCGCGCACACAGTGCTCGCTGGCCTGGACGTGCAGCGCAACCACACCGGCCAGCAGGCCTGGCGCGCGGTGGCGTCGTCCATCGACGTGTACAACCCCGTGTACGGCAACTTCACACCGCCCACTGCGGCGCAGCTGGTGCGCCAGCCCAGCGTGGTGCAAAAGCAGTTGGGGTTCTACGCGCAAGACCAGATCCAATGGGGTCGCTGGACGGCCACGCTGGGCCTGCGCCACGACAGTGCGCAGACCGATACCGAAGGCCGCCCTGCCGCTGCCGTGGACGACAAGGCCTGGACCAAACGCGCAGGCGTCACGTACCAGATGGATGGCGGCTGGGCGCCGTATGTGGGCTACTCCGAATCGTTCCAGCCCCTGGGTGGGCTCGACGCGTACGGCACCCCCTACAAACCCCAGCGCGGTGAACAGTGGGAGGCCGGCGTGAAGTGGCAGCCGCCAGGCCAGGGCATCAGTGCGTTTGCCGCTGTGTACACCCTGCGCGAGAAGAACCGCAAGACCACCGACCCCGGCAACCCGCTCAACAGCCTGCAGATCGGCGAAGTAAAGGTCAACGGTTTCGAGGCAGAGGTGCAGGCCAGCCTGGCGCGCCAGTGGGACTTCACGGTGGGCTACGCATTCACCGACGCCAAGATCAGCCGCAGCAACGCAGGCGACCAGGGCCAGCCCGTGGCCAGCGTGCCCCGGCACACCGCATCGGCCTGGCTGAGCCACCGCTTTGCAGCGCAAGGACGTGGCGGCTGGGTGGTGGGCGCGGGCGTGCGCTACACCGGCTCGCAATGGAGCGGCACCAGCGCCATCAGCACCCCTGCCGCCACCCTGGCCGATGCCATGCTGGCCTACGACGCTGGCGACTGGCGCGTGGCCTTCAACGTGGTCAACCTGACCGACAAGGTGCACATCACCCAGTGCCTGGCACGCGGGGATTGCTTCTACGGACAGGCGCGCACCTACACGCTGACCTCGACCTATCGGTTCTAGGGGCCCGTTGACGATCCCTCAAGGGGTCGTCGCCCACTCCACGAACCCCACCAGCCGCCCTGCAGCGCCTGCAATCCTCGCGGCCCTTGCAGCGCCTGCACGGCGGCAGCAGCCCGGGCAGTGCGACACGCCGATCGCAGCCCGCGCGGGCCTTGCGCTGCCTTCGCTACCTTAAAGGGGGTGCCGGGCTACGCCCCGGGTCGGTTCTGGCATGCCCTACCAGAACCATGTTGCGCCGCAACGACATCTTGATGACAAAAAGGTGTTTACCCCGCTGGCGGCCAATCACGGCGGCCAGTAGCATCCCCTTCCGTTGCAAAGTGCAACGATCACATCACCACAGGCACCAAACTTGCTTGTAGCGGCGGCCCGAAGGCATCACCCCTGTGCGTTTTTGGCCGGTGATTATTTGTCATCAAACAAAATTTGATTTAAGGAACCTCGCGAATGAAAACATTGAACCGCTGCGCCCTCGCCGCGCTGGCCCTGGTGGGTACGTCTGCTGCCTTTGCACAGAGCAGCGTCACCCTGTACGGCCGGGTCAACACCAGCTTTGAACACCAAAAAGACGGCGATGTCTCCAAGACCGGCCTGTTCAACAACTCCTCCCGCTTTGGCTTCAAGGGCCAGGAAGACCTGGGCGGCGGCCTGATGGCAGGCTTCCAGCTCGAAAGCGGCTTTGACTCCAGCTCCGGCGCTACCGACTCGCGCGGCATTTTTGCCCGCCAGAGCGAAGTGAACCTGTCCGGCGGCTTCGGCATGGTGCGCCTGGGCAACTTCACGTCCGAGTCGTACTACGCCACGGCCGACTTCATCAGCAACCACAACCACGACACTGGCTCGTCGGCTGACGCCCTGTACGCCTACCCCGCCCGTGACATCAACAAGATCGCTTACCGCACCCCCAGCCTGGGCGGCGCAACGTTCGAAGCCGGCTGGGCCCAGCACGAGCAGCCCAGCGGCACCGGCGGCAAGAACAGCATGGACCTGGCTGCCAACTACGAAATCGGCAAGCTGGGCCTGGGCGCCGGTTACTCCAAGCTGGGCGACCAGAACCAGTTCGCAGTGCGCGCTTCGTACTCCACCGGTCCCTTCGTGATGGGCGCCTACGTGCAACGCGACAAGAACGTGTTCATCGCCAACGGCGGCAACCGCACCAACCTGCGCCTGTCGGCCGCCTACATCATGGGCGTGTCCGAGTTCCACGTGAACGTGGGCCGTGCCGGGAACTACTCCAACGTGTCCAACAGCGCCGCCACCCAGTACACGCTGGGCTACAACTACAACCTGAGCAAGCGCACCAAGATCTACACGTACTACACCCGCATCAACAACAGCCAGGCTGCCACCTACGGCGTGTCGGCTCCGGGTAACGACTTTAGCTCCTTCGCCGTGGGCGTGCGCCACAACTTCTGATAGCGCCCCACACGCTGCTGCCCTGACTGGTGGGAGGGCAGACACACAGCCAATTACCCCGCACTTCTTTGAGGTGCGGGGTTTTTTTCTTGCGCAATCAACGCCTTGCGCATCCAATCCACCGAGCGTTTCCGTGCCAGCCCTGCATGCCCAATGCGGTTACAGATAGACACGCCGTGCGGGTTTGAACTGGTATCTTCCCAACAGTCGGCGCAGTACTTGCTTGCACGAAAAATACCTTCGTGTATGGGAAAAAATTTCACGACAGAGCAAGGAAAACGCTCGACCATGCGGGCCTTCCGGCTCCTGCTGCGCTGGCAATAAAAATCACTTTCTCAATCATATGGACTCCCATAAAAAGCCATCGAAGGTCACCGCACTGGTTCCCGCATGGCAATCCGCAGGCTTTATTCTGGCGACTCTTGACTGTCTGTCGGCCCAAACCTATGCCCCTCTTGAGATCATTATCTCAGTGGACAAATGCGATGACTCGACCTATGAAATCTGTGCAGCCCATGCCCACAATGACCCACGCTTCAGGGTGATACGACAGCAGGAACGGCTGGGGTATGTAGGCAATTGCAATTTTTTACTCAACCAAGCCAACTCAGATTATGTTTTGTTTGCATTTCACGATGATATATTAAATTCAGCTTATATCGAGAAGCTGGTCAACATACTTGACAGCCGGCCAGAAGTTGTATTGAGCTATTCCGACGTTCTCTTGACCAACACCGACGAATCTCAAGAGCAGTGGATATTTGAAGAGATTGAAGGCGTGCACGACCCCGTACAGAGAGGGTTCATCATGATGCGGGGAGACAACAAATGGTGGGTACCCAATCGAGGTTTATTCCGTTTGGAGCCTGCACGTCGAATTCAGGGACTCAAGTCCCACCGGGCGGGTGAATTTTCGGCAGACTGGCCATGGTTGTTTCACATGAGCCTGCTCGGTGAGTTCGCACGAATACCAGAAACCCTATGCTACAAGTACTACAAACCTGACAGCCTTTCTCGAAGCTGGAAATTCTCTCAACGGCAATTTTTTGAGGTTCATGCAGCAATAATGCGAGAAATCTGGATCTCAGACCTAACCAGCGAACAGAAACTCACCTTGACCGGTCCGATGGCGAGATGGCTCCTCCAACACAAGCCGGACTTAGAAAGTGAGGGAAATCATAAATACCAGCGCTGACTTTTCGCATCACTCTTGGTTTGAGGGGCGCGCCCGCTTGATTGATCTTCCCGTTCATGCTGATGAACGCGGCAATTTACTGCCAATCGATTTCGACGATCTTCCTTTCCGGCCTCGCCGGGTATTCACGGTAACAAACGTACCCGCCGGAGCCATACGCGGCGAGCACGGCCACCGAACGGGGCAGCAACTATTGATCTGCCTTCAAGGGAAAATTGAACTCGTGCTAAGAACAGGGCCAGAAGAAGTAAATACCGCGCTGATACCTACAGGGCCAGGCCTGCTCCTAGGCAGTGGAGTGTGGTGCCGCCAGACATACGTTGCATCGGACTCTGTACTCTTGGTAATGGCCAGTGAGAAATATGATCCCGCGTCATATGTTAATAACTGGAATTAAACAAACATGAAAAAACCGTTACGCATTGCGGTACTCGGAGCAGGGATAATGGGCTGCTCCACCGCGATCTTTCTCGCCCGCAAAGGATTTCACGTATCCATATTTGACAAAGAGAAACATCCTTTCAGTGCGGCAAGTCGATGGAACGAAGGAAAGATCCATCTGGGATTTATCTACAGTGCGGATCCATCTTTACGCACCGCAAGCCATGTCATTCCTGGAGGGCTCAATTTTCGCCCTCTGATCGAAGAATTGGTCGGCACTTCACTTGCTCCAGCCATCACAAGCGAAGACGACCTGTATTTGTGCCATCGCGATTCAGTAACATCGGCATCAGAAATGATGACGTACATGGAGAAAGTTGTTGAACGGGTGCGAGCGCATCCAGATGCAAAACGGTATTTAGCTGATGTATCCGATTGCAGGGTTCAACGACTGAACTCCTCCCAACTTGCCAACTTGACATCTTCTCCAGACATTGTTGCGGGGTTTCGCGCTCCAGAGCGCTCTGTAGAGACCAATTGGGTGGCCGAAAAATTCATATCCGCTTTGGCGGAAGAAAAACTCATTGAGCCTTTGATGGGGGTCCGTATTACAGCAGCCCACCCCACGGGAGACAGCGCCGAAGGTACCTGGAGCATAGAAACATCTGAAGGCACGTTTGGCCCTTATGACTATGTGATTAACTCGCTCTGGCAGGGCCGCATGGCGATAGACCAGACCGCTGGAATAGAACCGACGGGGACTTGGTCGAATCGATACCGCCAGTCGCTATTCGTACGCACACGAGCAACAGTAAACACACCTTGTGCCGTTATTGCCACGGGACCTTTCGGAGACATCAAAAATTACAATGGACGTGATTTTTATCTCTCTTGGTATCCCGATGGTTTGCGGGTAGATAGTTCAGACGTCTTGCCACCGGATATCAAAGAGTCGGCCGTTTCCGATTCGCAGGCACTGAAGGATTCCATCTTCCAAAATCTGGAGTCATTGTTGCCATGGGCAGCACAGATTCGCGAACAAGCCGAATACATTTATCTGGAAGGTGGCTGGGTTTTTGCTGCTGGCCAGGGTTTGCTCTCGGATCCGAAATCCACGCTTCATCGCCGATCAGACTATGGCATCACACGACATGGCCGCTATTTTTCAGTAGACACTGGAAAATACTCCACAGCACCTTTTCTTGCAAAATCACTCGCTCACAGCCTTGCTGAATAAATAGTCAGCACTCAAAATCTCTTTTGGTGTGACCTCCCGGGCATACGATTGCAACCAGGTGCTCTAGGCATCTGGTGTTCATGCCATCCATGAGTAGATACCCCGATAACCGGTGTGCAACAGCCCTAGCTGGCGTTTTGCGCACTTTCAGTCTCGGGCAAAACCGCCAGCAGGCACGTGGTTTTCGACGATTTGAGTGGCTTGTATATCGACCGGGCCGAAGTCATCCACACGGTGTTGACAGGTGTCAGGCACCAGCGACGGTTCACCACACAGGTGCTTTGAATCACGGCGCGCTCTGGCCAGCGTCCGACCATCAGCGCCCCATTGCAAACACTGTCCGGTGCGCACGAGACGCACCAGGCATCTCAATGCCCGCCAAACCACCCCAGCTGCCGCAGCCCGCCCGTCAGGCCCCAGAGCGACACGCACCAGCCGTCACACCCCTCCGACACTAAGAACCTGGTCAAAGTCTTTTTGGAGTTGCACAAGTACTTGCCCGAAGGGTTGGAGTGAAATCGGGCGATTGGAAGCCTCGGCTGCTTGCACGGTCAGCCCTGCGGTGTAGGGTTCTTCCTGGCCGGTGGACTTCTGTGGTGATGCTGCCTTGCACTGGTAGCGGGTGCCTGCCTGCAGCGCAAACACCGGCGCGCCGGTATGGCAGTGCCGCACCAGTTGCGGCATGGTGCGCAGGGTTCTCAAAATGCGCCCACACCGGGCCATCGTCCGGGGACAGCCAGGCACAGAACAGTCCGGGCCGCTGGCTGGAGCCTTCCTTGTCCATGCCAGCCCCGGTGGGTCATACGCAGGCTGGGGCCAAGATGAGGGCAAGGTAGCGCGTGGAGAACATGGGCTAGGCTCTCCTGAAAGCAGTGCGCGCTGGCACACCGCTACCCATGCCGTGTGCCAGCGCGGCACCATTGCGCCGCCCCAGCGCAGTCTTCAAAAAGCAGAAAGGCCCCCGATGCCCATGGCACCGGGGGCCTGTGACTACCGCGCTGAGAACCTGTTCAAAAAGCGCGATGGTCGCCCTCACACGTTCATGATCGACACCAGGCGCGTGTTCAGGTGCGCCTCGATGGCCTCGGGGCCACCCTCGGAGCCGTAGCCCGAATCCTTCAGGCCACCAAACGGCAGCTCGGCTGCAGGTGCGGCGGCCTGGTTGATCCAGAGCATGCCCACTTCCAGGCGCTGCGCCAGCAAATGAGCGTTCTTCAGCGACGAAGTGAAGGCATAACCGGCCAGACCAAACGGCAGGCGGTTGGCCTCGGCAATGGCGTCTTCGATTTGGGTGAAGCCACGCACGGCTGCCACGGGGCCAAAGGGCTCTTCGTTCACGATGCGGGCCGACAGGGGCACGTCGTTCAGCACGGTGGGCTGGAAGAAGTTGCCTTCGGTGCCGATGCGCTCGCCACCGGCCAGCACCTTGGCGCCCTGCTGTACCGCATCGGCCAACAAGTCGGCCATGGCGGTAATGCGACGCGGGTTGGCCAACGGGCCCATCTGCGTGCCGGCCGTGAGGCCATCGCCCACCTTCAGGCCCTGGGCGTATTTAGCGAAAGCGGCCACAAAGTCCGCACGGATGCTTTCGTGCACCAGATAGCGCGTGGGCGAAATGCAGACCTGCCCTGCGTTGCGGAACTTGGCACCGCTGCCGATCTTGATGGCGAGTTCGAGGTCGGCGTCTTCGGCCACGATGACCGGGGCATGGCCGCCCAGTTCCATCGTCACGCGCTTCATGTGCTTGCCCGCCAGCGCGGCCAGCTGCTTGCCCACGGGCGTGGAACCCGTGAACGTGACCTTGCGGATGATGGGGTGCGGGATCAGGTAGCTGGAGATTTCAGCCGGGTCGCCATAGACCAGGCCCACGGTGCCTGCGGGCACACCGGCATCGGCAAACGCGCGGATCAGCTCTGCGGGGCTGGCGGGGGTTTCCTCAGGCGCCTTCACCAGAATCGAGCACCCTGCACCGAGCGCGGCGGCCAGCTTGCGCACCACCTGGTTGATGGGGAAGTTCCAGGGCGTGAACGCGGCCACGGGGCCCACCGGGTCCTTCAGCACCATCTGCGTGGCCTTGAGATTGCGCGAGGGCACGATGCGGCCATACACACGCAGCGATTCGTCGGCAAACCATTCGATGATGTCGGCGGATGCCATGGTCTCAACCTTGGCCTCGGCCAGGGGCTTGCCCTGCTCCTGCACCATGATGGCAGCTATTGATTCGGCGCGCTCGCGCATCAGGGCCGCTGCGCGGCGCATGGTCTTGGCGCGCTCGGCGGCGGGCATGTCGCGCCAGGCTTCAAAGCCCTTTTGTGCGGCGTCCAGCGCGCGGTCCAGGTCGACCTTGGTGGCGTGGGCCACGCGGCCAATTTCTTTGCCCGTTGCGGGGTTGAACACGGCAAGGGTCTTGCCTTCGGCGGCGTCTTGCCACTGGCCTGCGATGAAGAGCTGGGTGTTGGGATAGGTCATGAGCGTTGGGGTCAGCCAAAAAAATCAAAAAAACGACTATACGCCTGCGATGATGGCTGTGTATTTCAAGGAGATTGCATGCGAGAAGTAGTCCAAAGCCTCGAAGAGTCGCGCATCCGCGAAGTGGCCAACGAAGGCCTGGGGCGCAGCGATGTGCTGAAGTTCTGGTTTGGCGAGAGCGATGAGGTGACACCGGATTTCATCCGCGATGCGGCCATTGCGTCGCTGCAAAAGGGCGAGACCTTTTACGCCCACAACCTGGGCCTGCCCGAACTGCGCCACGCGATTGCAGGCTACATGCACGGCCTGCACCCGCAGCAGCACACCGATGCGTGGTTCGACCGCATCGCAGTGACGTCCGGCGGCGTGAACGGCCTGATGGTGGCCGTGCAGGCCCTGGTGGACGCGGGCGACGAGGTGGTGCTGGTGACGCCCGTGTGGCCCAACCTGGTGGCGCAGCCGCGCATTCTGGGGGCGCAGGTGCGCACTGTGCCGCTGGTGGCCGACGTGCACGGCGCATGGCGCCTGGACATGGATGCGCTGCTGGCTGCCATCACACCCGGTACGCGCCTGCTGGTCGTCAACGCACCCAACAACCCCACGGGCTGGACGCTGACGCGCGAGGAGCAAGCCACCATCCTGGCGCACTGCCGCCGCACGGGCACGTGGATTCTGGCGGACGAGGTGTACGAGCGGCTGTACTACGCGGGCGACACGGCCAATGGCGCGGCCCCCAGCTTTCTGGACGTGGCTGAGCCCGAGGACCGGCTGATCGTGACGCACAGCTTTTCCAAGAGCTTTTTGATGACCGGCTGGCGCCTGGGGTGGCTGGTGTTGCCGCCGTCACTCACCCAGGCGGTGGGCAAGCTGATCGAGTTCAACACCTCGTGCGCGCCGGTGTTTGTGCAGCGCGGGGCCACGGTGGCGCTGCAGCGCACGGAGGAGGTGACGCCTGCGCTGGTGAACCATCTTCGCAACTGTCGAGACACGCTGGTGCCGCTGCTGGCCGAGGTGCCGGGAGTGTCGGTGGCCACGCCACATGGGGGCATGTATGCGTTCTTCCACATCGACGGGCATGACGAGTGTTTGCCGCTGGCCAAGCGGCTGGTGCGGGAGGCGGGGTTGGGGTTGGCGCCGGGCAGTGCGTTTGGGGGGGAGGCGTTGGGGTGGTTGCGGTGGTGTTTTGCGAGCCGGGATGTGGGGCGGTTGGGGGAAGGGGTGGAGAGGTTGAGGGGGTGGTTGAAGGGGTGATTTGAGGTTTTTGAGCCTTTATGGCCGCAGGCGCTAGTGGGATATGCGGTGGTAGCTATTGATTTTGTAGTGTCTGGTTGTTGTGCTGATTGGGCTGCGTGCCCGGGTTGAGGGCTGAGGCTGGGAGTCGCCCGGCGTGCGAGGCACTTTTCTTTGCTTCGCCAAAGAAAAGTACCCAAAAGAAAGGCGACCCCACTGTCTGCGTCCCCTGCGCTGACGCTACGGGGCAACCTGCGGTGCTCGGGTGTGGCGGGGTCTCGCTCAACTCGCGCCGCTGCGCGTCGCTCAGACACACGCGAGCCCTGATCCGCCAAACCCTGCGCTCCTCGGCGCATCCAGAGGGGCACCGGGGTACAGAACAGCCACACGGGCCTTTGCTGCGCTCGGCCCCATCTCGCGGGCGCAAGCGCCACGCGCTGCGCAGCCTGGGCCGAGCGCAGCAATGGCCCGAATGGAAGTCCGGCTGTTCGGTTGTTTGGATGTTCGGCTGTCCACCCCCTGCTGGCTGCGCCTGCGGCGGGGCGGTTGCGGGGTGAGCATGGGCGTCGAAGCGCCCATGCTTCGTGAACTGACTCGCCGTGGATGTCTGAACGAAGCTGCAACGCAGCGCAGTGAGTTCCACGGCGCACCCCGCAACCGACACGACGCAGGTTTGCCCCTTCGCACCGCGAAGGGGTCGCAGACTGGGGGTCGCCTTTCTTTTGGGTACTTTTCTTTGGCGAAGCAAAGAAAAGTACCTCGCCCGCCGGGGCGACTCCCGGCCTCCGCCCTCAACAAAGGCACGCGGCTCAATCAGCGCACAAAAACCAACACTACAAAATCAATAGCTACCAGCGCATATCCCACTAGCGCAAGCAGCCAAAGTCGCTAAAAAAAGCTACTGCAACACAGCAGCCATCTTCACCGCAGGCTGATCCCCCCACCCGCCTCCAAGCGCCCGAATCAACCCCACCGTCGCCACATACTGCGCCGTCCGCACCTGCAGCTCCTGCCGCCGATTGCGCAACTCGCTGCGGCGCGCGTCCAGCAACTCCAGCTGGCTCACCAAGCCATTGCGATACCGCACATCCGACAACTGCGTGGCCCGCCGCGCGGCCGTCACCGCCCGCCCCTGCGCCTCGGCCTGGCCGGAGAGCAAACGCAGCGAGGTCAGCTGATCCTCCACGTCACGAAACGCATTGAGCACCTGCCCACGGTGGTCCGCCAGCGCAGCCTCCAGGCGCGCCTTGGCGCCCTCGATCTGCGCATCGCGCTGGCCGCCGTCAAAGATCGGCAGCGATAACAGCGCACTCACGCCCCAGGCACGGGCGGACCACTTGAACAGGTCACCCAGCTCGGGCGACGCATGCCCCGCATTGCCCGTGAGCGTGACGGCCGGGAACCACGCCTTCTGCGCCACGCCCACGCGCGCTTGCGCGGCCAGCACGGCAGTTTGCGCGGCTGACACATCGGGACGACGCGCCAGCACCGTGCCGGGCACGCCCGGCGGGATCACCGGCAACGCGGCGTCGCCCGTCGCGGGCGGCAGCACAAAGCCACTGGCCACCTCGCCGGCCAGCACGGCCAACGCGTTGGTCAGCAGGGCCTGCTGACGCTGCAAGGCCAGGGCATCGGACTCGGTGGCCGCCACCTCAGTCTGCACACGGGCCACGTCCAGCTCAGCCACATCGCCGGCCTGCAGGCGACGCTGTGTCAGGTGCAGCGTGTCCTGATAAGCGGCCAGGCTCTCTTGCACCAGCACCTGCTCGGCTTGCACCGCGCGCAGCTGCAGGTACGTTTGCGCCACATCGGCCTGCACCATCAAGCGCGTGCTCTGCAGCAAAGCCTCGCGCGCGTCGGCGTCCAGCCGCGCGGCGTCACTGGTTTGCGAGAGGCGGCCGAACAGGTCCAGCTCGTACGAGGCATTGAGCCCCGCCGTGCCCAACGTGGCAGGTGCTGCGCTGCCCGTGGTGGCAGCGCCTGCCTGGCGCGTCACACCGGCCGAGGCGCCCACTTGCACCGAGCGCGCGGCATCGGCAGAGCGCAGCAGCGAGCGCGCCTCGGCCAGCCGCGCGGCGGCCTGCTGGATGCTGGTGTTGGCCGTGCCCGCGCGCAATACCAGGTCGGCCAGCACCGGGTCTTGAAAGCCCAGCCACCACTCGCCGCGCGGCTGCGCCTCGGCGGGGGCCGCGACCGTCCAGGGGGCGGTAGGCAGTGCGTCGCCCCCTGCCGTGAAGCTGGCGGGCACGGGCACACCCGCATGCGGCGCGGGGGCCACGGGCTGGGTCATACAACCGGCCAGCACCAGGGCGGCGGCCAGGGGCGCCAGCAGGCTGCGCTTGCGCACGCCAAAGGCAGCACCCTCGGTGGAGTTTTTCTTCAATAGCAAATCGGTCATGGTTGGTCTCCTGCCCCGCCCGATGCACCCGTTGCAGTCGGCAGCGGGTGCACCGTGGAGCGCGCATCTAGGGCCACAAAGGTCGTTGTTGTCACCGTGGTCAAGGGCATCACTCGTGCTCCTTGCGTGGCGCAGCCAGCACGGGGTGCGCGGTGCCACCGGTGCCAGTGTTGTGCGAGATAGGCGCCACATGCGCGCCATGCTCCACCAGCGGGCGGTTGCCAGCCAGTTTGCGCAGCAGCACGTAGAACACGGGCGTGAGGAACAGGCCAAAGGCCGTCACACCAATCATCCCGGCGAACACCGCCACGCCCATGGCGCTGCGCATTTCGGCGCCCGCTCCGGTGGACAGCACCAGGGGCAGCACACCCATCACGAAGGCCAGCGAGGTCATCAGGATGGGGCGCAGCCGCAGGCGGCTGGCCTCGATGGCGGCCTGTATGGGCGTGCGCCCGGCAAACTCCAGCTCGCGCGCAAACTCCACGATCAGGATCGCGTTCTTTGCCGACAGCCCCACCAGCACGATGAGCCCGATCTGCGTGAACACGTTGTTGTCGCCCTTGCTCAGCCACACGCCAGTCATCGCGGCCAGCAGGCCCATGGGCACGATCAGGATGATGGCGATGGGCAGCGTCAGGCTCTCGTACTGCGCGGCCAGCACCAGGAACACCAGCAGGATGGCCAGCGGGAACACCAGCACGGCAGAGTTGCCGGCCAGGATCTCCTGGTAGGTCAGCTCGGTCCATTCGAACGTGATGCCCTGGGGCAGCGTCTCCTTGGCGATGCGCTCGATGGCCGCCTGCGCCTGGCCCGATGAATAACCAGGCGCGGGGCCGCCGTTCACATCCGCGGCCAAGTAGCCGTTGTAGCGCATGGCGCGTTCGGGGCCGAAGCTGGGCTCCATCTTCATCAGCGCCGACAGCGGCACCATCTCGCCGGTAGCAGAGCGCACCTTGAGCAGACCCACATCTTCGGCCCGCGCGCGGTAGGCCGCATCGGCCTGCACGCGCACGCTGTAGGTGCGGCCAAACTGGTTGAAGTCGTTGGCGTAGAGGCTGCCCAGGTAGATCTGCAGCGTGTCGAAGATGTCCGTCACGGGCACGCCGAGCTGGCGTGCCTTGGTGCGGTCGATGTTGGCGTACAGCTGCGGCACGTTGACCTGCCAGCTGGTGAACAACCCCGCCAGCTCGGGCGTCTGGTAGGCCTTGGCCATGAAAGCCTTCACCGCGTTGTCCATGGCTTCATAGCCCAGCGAGGCACGGTCTTCGATCTGCAGCTTGAAGCCGCCCGTGGTGCCCAGGCCCGCCACCGGGGGTGGCGGGAACATGGCGATGAACGCGTCCTGGATGCTGCCAAACGCCTGATTCAGCTGGCCTGCCACCGCACCGCCGCTCTGGTCGGCACGGGTGCGCTCGGCAAAGGGCTTGAGCGTGGCGAACACGATGCCGGAGTTGGAGCTGTTGGTGAAGCCATTGATCGACAGGCCGGGGAAGGCGATCGCGTCTTCGACGTTCGGGTTCTCCTTCATGATCTCACCCATGCGGCGGATCACGTTCTCGGTGCGGTCCAGCGTGGCGCCGTCGGGCAGCTGCGCAAAGCCGATCAGATACTGCTTGTCCTGCGCGGGCACGAAGCCGCCAGGCACGATCTTGAACAGGCCAACTGTGGCGCCCACCAGCGCGAGGTAGATCACAAACATCAGCGCCTTGCGGCCGATGACGCGCTTGACGCCGCCGCTGTAGGCCTCTGAGCCGCGATGGAACAAGCGATTGAAGCCGCGGAACAGGCCGCCGAACACCTTGTCCATACCGCGCGTAAGCGCGTCCTTGGGCTCGTCGTGGCCCTTGAGCAGCAGCGCTGACAGCGCGGGCGACAGGGTCAGCGAGTTGATCGCCGAGATCACCGTGGAGATCGCGATGGTCACCGCGAACTGGCGATAGAACTGGCCCGTGAGCCCGCTGATGAAGGCCAGCGGCACGAACACGGCCACGAGTACCAGCGCGATGGCAATGATGGGGCCGGAGACTTCGCGCATGGCGCGGTAGGTGGCCTCGCGCGGGGTCAGGCCCGCCTCGATGTTGCGCTCGACGTTCTCCACCACCACGATGGCATCGTCCACCACGATGCCGATGGCCAGCACCAGCCCGAACAGGGAGAGCGCATTGATCGAGAAGCCCAGCAGGTGCAGCACGGCAAACGTACCCACCACCGACACCGGCACAGCCAGCAGCGGGATGATGGACGCGCGCCAGGTCTGCAGGAACAGGATCACCACCAGCACCACGAGGGCGATGGCCTCGAGCAGCGTGTGAATGACCGACTTGATCGACGCACGCACAAACTGCGTGGGGTCGTACGCAATGCGGTACTCCACGCCTTCGGGCATGTTCTTCTGGATCTCGTCCATGGTCTTGCGCACGTTGGCCGAGATGTCCAGCGCGTTGGAGCCCGGCGCCTGGAACACGCCCATGCCCACGGCCGGATCGTTGTTGAGCAGCGAGCGCAGCGAATAGTCGGCCGCGCCCAGCTCCAGGCGGGCGATGTCGCGCAGGCGTGTCACCGCACCATCCGCACCGGTCTTGACGATGATGTCGCCGAACTCTTCCTCGGTCTGCAGGCGACCCTGCGCGTTGATGGACAGTTGCAGGTCCACGCCGGGCAGGCCGGGCGATGCGCCCACCACACCTGCAGCGGCTTGCACGTTCTGGCCGCGGATGGCGGCCACCACGTCGCTGGCCGAAAGGCCGCGCTGCGCGACCTTTTGCGGGTCGAGCCACACACGCATGGAGTAGTCGCCACCGCCGAAGATCTGCACCTGGCCCACGCCCTGGATGCGCGCAAGGCGGTCCTTCACGTTGAGCACAGCGTAGTTGCGCAGGTAGTCGATGTCGTAGCGGTTGTTGGGCGAGACCAGGTGGACCACCATGGTCAGGTCCGGCGCGCTCTTGACGGTAGTGACGCCCAGGCGGCGCACTTCCTCGGGCAGGCGCGGCTCGGCCTGCGAGACGCGGTTTTGCACCAGCTGCTGGGCCTTGTCGGGGTCGGTGCCGAGGGCAAAGGTCACGGTCAGCGTCATCACGCCGTCGGTGGTGGCCTGGCTGCCCATGTAGAGCATGCCTTCCACGCCGTTGATGGACTCCTCCAGCGGCGTAGCCACGGTCTCGGCGATCACTTTGGGGTTCGCGCCCGGGTACTGTGCGCGCACCACCACGGAGGGCGGCGCGACTTCAGGGTATTCAGAGATGGGCAGACCGCGCAATGCGATGAGCCCCCCGAGGAAGATGAGCACCGACAGCACCCCGGCAAAGATGGGGCGGTCGATGAAAAAGCGGGACAGGTTCATGGATGCAAATTCCTGGTGTCCAGCGCGCTCAGGCGGCTGGCGACTTGGCGGCGTTCTTGGCTTCCTTGCGATCACCCGCAATCTCGGCCTTGGCGGTCATGGGCACAGGCTGTGGCGCCACCACGGCGCCGGGGCGCACGCGCTGCAGGCCGTTGACGACGATGTTCTCGCCCGCCTTGAGGCCCGAGGTGACCACGCGCAGGCCGTCAATCGGCGCGCCCAGGGTGACCTCGCGGTACTCGGCCTTGTTCCCCTCGCCCACCACCATCACGAACTTCTTGTTCTGGTCGGTGCCCACGGCACGCTCGTTGATGAGCAGCGCCTGGGTGTTGCGGGCCTGGCCCATGCGGATGCGGGCGAACTGGCCGGGGATGAGCGAGCCGTCTTCGTTGTCGAACACAGCGCGCACGCGCACGGTGCCGCTCTTGGCATCGACCTGGTTGTCGATGAGCTGCAAACGACCGGCGTGCGGCGTGCCGCCCGTGGTGCCCGTGCCCATCTGGACAGGAATGCGCTCGATGAGCTGGCGGGCGCTATTGCCGCGCTGGCCGCTTTGCAGGTCGGCCAGGGCCTTCACCACGATCTGCTCATCGGTGTCGAAGCTCGCGTAGATGGGGCTCACGGACACCAGCGTGGTCAGCACCGGGGCGCCCGCGCCGGCCGCCACCAAGTTGCCCACGGTGACTTCGATGCGGCCCACACGGCCCGCCACCGGTGCGCGCACCTGGGTGTAGCCCAGGTTCAGCTTCGCGGTCTGCAGCGCGGCCTGGGCGGCGCGCAGGTTGGCATCGGCCTCGCGCTGGGCGTTCAGGCGCTCGTCATGTTCGCGCTGGGCGATGGCTTTTTCTTCGAGCAGGCGCGTGGCGCGCTCCAGTTCGCTGCGGGTGTACGACAGGCGGGCCTGCGCAGCGACCACCTGGGCTTCGGCGCGGTCCACCTCCGCGGCGTAGGGGGCTGGGTCCACCGTGACCAGCAGGTCGCCCTGCTTGACCAGTGAGCCTTCGCGGAAGTGCACGGCCTGCACGGCGCCCGAGACGCGGGGGCGCACATCCACGCGCTGCACGGCTTCGAGCCGGCCAGAGAACTCGTCCCACAGGGCGATGTCTTTTTGCAGCACGGCAGCCACCGACACCGGCATGGCGGGCGGTGCTGCGGGGGCGCTATCCGCCTGCGCCACGGGTGCCTGAAACACCAGAACAGCAGCCGCCACGGTGGCCGTCACGGCCGTGGCAAGGGTGGCCAGACCCAGGGGGCGGCGCTGGGAGAACTTGGAGAAGGATGGGAAGTTCATGGTCACTTTCGATCAGTAGGTGTGCCCTTGTGGAGCACGCTGTGAAACTTGTCTGCCGTGCGCTGGCGCCTGTGGGCTGCGCTCGGCAGGGGTCAATGCAAAGGGGGCGGAATGCAGTCTCGGCAATGACACGGTGGAAAGGTCAATACCCCGGCGACAAACACCGGGGCGGCCTGCGTGCCACCGTCAAAAGACGGTGCGGCCAGGTGCGCTGTGACAGCGGCCGCAGGCCAACGGGATCAGGGGTGCATGCATGGTGTGTTCTTTCCTCCGTGTCGTTTGAATGGGTAACGTGGGCTCTAGGACATGCGGAGCGGTCAACGCCGGGCGAGCGTTTCCCCTCCGGCACGCCAGGCCGGAAATCAAGATGTAAAAAGGGAATGGGGCTCGCGCCGAGCCCGCGTTTCTCTGCCTCCACCCGGGTGGAGGTCAGCGGCTGTCAGGGATGTGAGAAGGTGTCAGGGGCCGTCGTCAGGACGGCACCGGACTTCGCGTGGAGGCAAAGAACTGCCGGAACTGCTCCTGCGCACCCGCCGCACACGGACATTCATGCGGGCCGGTCTGCAGCAGGGCATCGGGCCACTGCGGGTTCTTGGAGAACACGTGGCGCGTGACCGGCAGGCCGGCAGCCTCCAGCCGGGCCGCGTAGGCCAGCGCCTCGTCGTGCATGGGGTCGGTGTCGCCCACCAGGATCAGCGTGGGGGGCAGCCCCGCCAGGCGCTGCGCACCGGCAGGCACCGCATAGGGGTGCTCGGCATCGCGCGGGCAGCGCAGAAAGTTGCGCCAGCCCTCGGTCCACTTGCAGCCCGTGGAGTCCCCCGTGGCCTCGCGCAGCGACGCGGTGCCCACACAGGGGTCCAGCATGGGCGACAGCAGGATCTGCCCGGCCAGCGGGGGGTGAGACTGGTCACGCGCCATCAGTGCCACGGCCGCCGCCAGGTTGCCACCGGCCTCTTCGCCCGCCAGGTACACGGCGGCGCCCTGCCCGCCGAGCTTGGTGCGGTGCTTGTGCACCCACTTGAGCACACCGTAACCTGTGTCCACCGGCTGCGGAAAGGGCGTGAGTGGATACGCGACCGACACCACCACGGCCCCGGCACTCTCCAGCAGAGAAGCCACCGTGCAGCCGTTGTCCAGATCGCCCGACATGAAGGCCCCGCCGTGGAAGTGCACGACCACCGGTGACGCCTGGCCGGTCTTCTTGCGGCCGTACATGCGCACTTCCACGTCCTGCCCCTGGGCCACCTCAATGGTGGAATCGGTGCAGACGGACGCAGCCACCCCGGACGCCTTGGCGGGCGCCGCAGCGGGCTGCGTGGGCAAAGAGGATGAAGACGGGCGGTCGGGCTGCATGGCAGGTACCCAGTAGGTAGGTGGATAGGTGGAAGGTCGGTTGACGATGGATGAAATGTAGTGGGTTGGGCCTTTCTGATAAACAGGTCAAACACCACCGCACTGTTTCCAAAAGCTCAACAATCAAACCGGGGCGCCCGTGTGAGAATTCCTCAGCACCCAATTTGGGTGCTGATGACTCAAGGAGAAGCCATGGACCAGATACAGGCCATGCGCATATTCGTGCGGGTGGTGGAGGCCGGCACGTTTACCCGGGCAGCGGACTCGCTGAGCCTGCCCAAAGCCACGGTGACCAAGCATGTGCAGGCGCTGGAGGAGCGGCTGCGCGTGAAGCTGCTCAACCGCACCACCCGCCGCGTGACCGTGACACCCGATGGCGCGGCCTATTACGACCGCACGGTGCGGCTGCTGACCGACCTGGACGACATCGAGGCCAGCATGACCAACGCGCGCGCCAACCCGCGCGGGCGGCTGCGCATCGACGTGGGCACATCGGTGGCCCAGTTGCTCATCATTCCGCAACTGGCGGAGTTTCATGCCCGCTACCCGGATATCCAGGTGGACCTGGGTGTGAGCGACCGCACGGTGGATCTGATCGGGGACAACGTGGACTGCGTGATCCGGGGGGGCGAGCTGAGCGACCAGTCACTGGTGGCGCGTCGCATTGGCAACCTGGAGTTCATCACCGTCGCCGCACCCGCCTACCTGGAGCGCAAGGGCACACCCACGCACCCGCTGGAGATCGAGGAGAAACATGCCAGCGTGATCTATTTCTCGCCCCAAAGTGGGCGGCACTACCCGCTGGAGTTTCGCCGGGGTGATGAGTCCATCGACATCACCGGCCCCTACCAGCTGAGCGTGAACGAGGCCAACGCCTACGTGACCTCCATCGTGGCGGGTCTGGGCATTGGCCAGATCACCAGCTGGCAAGCCCAGCGCTACCTCGCCAGCGGAGCCCTGGTGCAGCTGCTGCCCGACTGGACCCAACCCCTGCTGCCTGTGTATGTGGTGTACCCGCCCAACCGCCACCTGAGCGCCAAGGTGCGCGCGTTTGTGGACTGGGCGGCCGAGCTGTTCCAGCGCGAGGCCCATCTGCAGCGCAAAGCCTGACGCCCCCTGAGCCGGTTCTATGGTGGCGGTGGTGGGGTGAACGCCCGATGCAAACGACAGGATTGCCCTCAGGGCGTGTTCACGCTCCCAGTCTGTATGCTTGGAGCCATGAGCACTCCAGAGACCCCGCCACCCGCCCCACCGGCCAACAAGCCCACCCAGCCGCGCAACCCCCTGCACGGCGTGACACTCGAAGCCATGGTGGTGGGCCTGGCCGACTACTTTGGCTGGGATGAGCTGGGGCGGCAGATTCCCATCCGCTGCTTCCAGATCGACCCCAGCGTGGGCTCCAGCCTCAAGTTCCTGCGCAAGACCCCCTGGGCGCGCGAGAAGGTCGAAAGCCTCTACCTCTTCATGTTGCGGGACCAGCGGCGCAACGCGCAAGAATGACCAGCGATGCGCGCAGCCATACCGCAACAACGCCCAATCAGGCGGCGCATTCGGCACAGCTGAGCGCGCGGTATCGCAACTTTCTGGTACCGCTGCTGGCGCTGGGCGCCACGGGTGGTTTCAACGCGCTGCTGGTGGCCCGGTCTGGAGCTGGTGATGCAGGCTGGTGGCCGGTGGCCTGGCTGGCCACCGTGTTTCTGGGGGTGTTCTTCAGTGCAGCCTTCATGGCGATGGCGGGCCGCCGCAAGCTGCCGGTCGCCTACGGCATCGCGGTGGCCACGCTGGTGGGCCTGGGGCTTACCGCCTGTGGCGTACTGCAGGCCCACCTGCACACGCCGTGGGGTGCAACCCTGCCCGCCTGGTTAGCGTGGTTCAGCAGCCCCCAGGCGAGGGCCTGGCTGGGCTCTCCCTGGGCCCCGCTGCTTCCCTACGCAGCAGGGCTGGCCTGGCATGGCGCCGCCCTGCTGGTTTTCAATCGCCGGACGTCACCAGAAAATCGCGGCTGATGCCGCCACCCAGGTCGTTCACCCGGTCCAGGAACTGCGTGAGGAACGCGTGCAGCCCGGTCGCCAGGATCTCGTCGATGCGGCCGTACTGCAGATCGGCCAGCAGGCGCCCTGCCCTGCGGCTGGTCTCGGCAGACTGCCCGTTGGCCAGCACGGCCAGGTTGTCCACCACCTCGCGCAGGCACGCGTGCAGCGAGCGCGGCATGTCGCGGCTCAGGATCAGCAGGTCGGCCACGCGGCCCGGCGTGATCACGTCGCGGTAGACCTTGCGGTACACCTCGAACGCCGACACGCTGCGCAAGATGGCGCTCCAGTGGTAGAAGTCGCTTTCCTGGTTGCGGTCGCTGGGGCGGCCAAAGAAGTCGTTCTTTACCGCGTGGAACTTCACATCCAGCAGGCGCGCGGTGTTGTCCGCGCGCTCCAGGAAGGTGCCCATGCGCAAGAAGTGAAACGCCTCGTCCTGCAGCATGGTGCCCAGCACCACGCCGCGAGAGAGGTGCGAGCGGTACTTCACCCATTCAAAGAACTGGCCTGGGTCGCGCTCGAACGCGCCGCCTTCCAGTTGCCGGTGCAGTTCCAGCCAGGTCTGGTTCTGCGTCTCCCACACCTCGGTGGTGAGCGCACCGCGCACGGCCCGCGCGTTCTCGCGTGCGGCACGCAGGCACGACAGGATGGACGACGGGTTGTTGCCGTCGTGCACCATGAACTCCAGCACGTTGGCGGGCGTCACTTCACCATGCTTGGCGGTGTACGCAGGGATCAGCTCGCTGATGGACAGCAGGCCCTCCCAGCCTTTTTGCGCCACATCGGCAGCCTGGGGCAACAGGGAGGTCTCGTAGCTCACATTGAGCATTCTTGCTGTGTTCTCTGCCCGCTCTGTATATCGGGACATCCAGAACAGATGATCGGCAGTGCGACTTAGCATTTTTCCTCCCCGGGCAGAGAACCCCGCGCGTGCTGCGCACGCTGGCTGTGTTGTGGTGAAACCCCGCTTTCGGCGGCGTTTTCAGCCCGCTCGGTGTGGCGGGACATCCAGAACAGATGGTCGGCGGTGCGGCTCAGCATGTTCAGAGGCTCCCTTGCGATTGACTTTGCGACTGACCTTGTCCCTGCGATTGCGACTGGGATTGCACGGCCTTGGGTTGCGCTGCAGGCGTACCCTCGCCCAGCACCCAGGTGTCCTTGGTGCCGCCGCCCTGCGACGAATTCACCACCAGCGAGCCCTCCTGCAGCGCCACGCGCGTGAGGCCGCCGGCGGCCATCTGCACCTCGCGACCGCTGAGCACAAAGGGGCGCAGGTCGATGTGGCGCGGGGCAATGCCGCTTTCCACATACGTGGGGCAGCTCGACAGGCTGAGCGTGGGCTGCGCGATGTAGCCCGCCGGGTTGGCCAGCAGCGCGCGGCGAAAATCCTCGATCTCGGCCTGCGTAGCGGCAGGGCCGATGAGCATGCCGTAGCCGCCCGCGCCGTGCACCTCCTTCACCACCAGGTCCTTGAGGTTGACCAGCACGTGCTGCAGGTCGTCCTGCTTGCGGCACATCCAGGTGGGCACGTTCTTCAGGATGGGCTCCTCGCCCAGGTAGAAGCGGATCATCTCCGGCACATAGGGGTAGACGGACTTGTCGTCCGCCACGCCCGTGCCCACAGCGTTGCAGATGCCCACGTTGCCCGCGCGGTAAGCCTCCATGAGGCCGTAGCAGCCCAGGGTGGAATTGCGGCGGAAGACTTGGGGGTCGAGGAAGTCATCGTCCACGCGGCGATAGATCACGTCCACCCGCTGCAGGCCGCGTGTGGTGCGCATGTACACGAACTTGTCCTTGACCACCAGGTCCTGGCCCTCCACCAGCTCCACCCCCATCTGCTGGGCCAGGAAGGCGTGCTCGAAGTACGCACTGTTGTGCATGCCGGGCGTGAGTACCACCACCGTGGGCTCATCCGCCGTGGCGGGGGCGCTGGCGCGCAGGGTTTCGAGCAGCATGTCGGGGTAGTGGGCCACCGGCGCCACCTTGTGCAGGCTGAACAGCTCGGGGAACAACCGCATCATCATCTTGCGGTTTTCGAGCATGTAGCTCACACCGCTGGGCACGCGCAGGTTGTCTTCGAGCACGTAGTACTCACCATTGCCCTGGGCATCAGGGGCGCGCACGATGTCGATGCCTGCGATGTGCGCGTAGATGTCCTGCGGCACATGCACGCCGGCCATCTCGGGGCGGTATTGCGCATTGTTCAGGATGAGGTCGGCGGGCACGATGCCGGCGCGGATGATGTCCTGGCCGTGGTACACGTCGTGGATGAAACGGTTGAGCGCCGTGACACGCTGCACCAGCCCCTGCTGCATGCTGGCCCACTCGTGGGCAGGGATGATGCGAGGGATCAGGTCGAACGGGATCAACCGCTCGTTGCCTGCGCCGCCTTCGTCCTTGGCGCCGTAGACGGCGAAGGTAATGCCCACGCGCCGGAAGATCATCTCGGCTTCGGCCCTGCGGGCCTGCATCACGTCAGGGGGCTGTTTGCTCAACCACTGCGCATAGCGCTTGTAGTGTTCCCGCACGTCGCTGCCATCAAACGGCAGCATGGCGTACATCTCGTCAAATTTCTGCATGAACGGGCCTCCTGCGATCAGGATAGCAAGTTGTGAGCCCACCCCCGCCCAACACCCCTGGCGGCGCTGCGCCATCGGCCCCGAATCAGTCGTCCCGTGGCACCATGCGGTGCTGCCAGTAGCGCTCGCCGGTGTCGCGTTCGCAGGCCACCTGCCCAGGCTGCGACGAGGACCAGCGGGCGGCCCCGCAGCGCGACGATTCCACCACCGCAATCTGGCGCGCACGGTAGCGCTGCAGCACATCCGGCGCCGGATGACCGAAGCGGTTGCGATAACCAGCCTGCACCAAAGCGGTGCGCGGCTGGACAGCTTCCAGAAAAGCCGCCGACGACGAGGTCTTGCTGCCGTGGTGCGGCACCAGCAACAGGTCGGCCCGCAAGGGCGCGCTGCGCGCCAGCAAGGCTTGCTCCTGCGGTGCCTCGATGTCGCCCACCAGCAGGGCCGTCCCGCCCTCGGGCCCGGCGGCCGTGATACGCAGCACGCAGCTGAGTGCATTGGGACGCGGGGCCTTGGCCGCCACAGGGGCGTCGTCACCGGGCAGCGGATGCAGCACCTCGAAAGCCACGCCATCCCACTCCCAGCGCTGGCCTGCCAGGCAGGGCCTGCTGGGGCGCAAGCGCTGCAGGGCATGCTCGGCTTCGATGGAGCCGGTCAGTTCAGCGCCCGGCTGCTGGGCCAGCACGGCCGCTGCACCGCCCGTGTGGTCGGCATCGCGGTGGCTGAGCATGAGCACATCCACCTGCTCCCCCAGCGCCCGCAGCAGCGGCACCAGCACGCGGTGGCCCGCATCGCTCTCGCGGCTGAAGCGCGGCCCTGCGTCATACAGCAGGGTGTGCGTGGCCGTGCGCACCAGCACGGCATTCCCCTGGCCGATGTCGGCGGCCAGCAGCTCCAACTGCCCCGCAGCCGGCCGCTCCGGCTGCCACCACAACACCGGCAGCAGCAGGGGCAACGCCAGCAAACGCAGGCGCCAGGGCAGGCGCATGGCCAAGAGCGCGCCCCCTGCCACCGCCGCCACACCCGCCCACAGCGGCGCGGCAGGCAAAAACACAGCGGCCCAGGGCCACTGAGCCAGCCACTGCAGCAACGCGGTGAACGGCTGCAGGCTGAGGGCCGCCGCACTCCACAGCGGCGCCCACAACACGCCCCCCAGCGCCAGCGGCGTGACCACCAGCGTCACCCAGGGGATGGCCACCAGGTTGGCGACGAAACCCACCAGCGACACCTGGCCAAACAGCAGCAAGCCCAGGGGCGTGAGCGCCAGCGTGACCACCCACTGCTCGCGCACCAATGCATAAAAATGGCCTGTAGCGCCAGTGCTACTTGCCCCTGTAGCTATTGGATTAGTAGCAAACAGAACGCCCACTGCCACAAAGCTCAGCCAGAAACCTGCCTGTGCCAGCGCCCAGGGGTCCAGCACCACCACGGCCCCACAGGCCAGCAGCCACACCTGGGGCCAGGGCCAGCGGCGCCCGCTCAGCTGCAGCAGCCCCACGATGGCCAGCATGGTCACCGTGCGCTGCGCGGGCACGCCCCAGCCGCTGAACAGGGCGTAGGCCGTGGCCAGCAGCACACCCGACACCAGTGCGGCGGATTGCGCAGGCACCGCCAGGCTCAACCGGGGCGAGCGCCGCCACAACGCCCGCACCACCAGCGCCGCCAGCCAGGCGAACAGCGTGATGTGGAGACCCGAAATGCTCATGAGGTGGGCCACCCCGGTGGCACGGAACACATCCCAGTCTGCACGGTCAATGGCACGCTGGTCGCCGGTGACCAGCGCCGCCACCACGCCCGCCGTGCGCGTGCGGGTGGGGTCGGCGATGTCATTGCCCGAGCCATCCTGCCCGAATACCAGGCGCTCCAGGATGGCGTCCCGCACACGCTGGCGCAACTGCTCCACCGGGTACTGCCAGGTGGCGGCCACACGCACCGGCGGCTCGTCCTTGGGGCCCGCGCGCACGTAACCCGTGGCCTGCAGGCCCTGCTCCCACATCCACAGTTCGTAGTCAAAACCATGCGGGTTGCGCAGGCCATGGGGCGCCTTCAGGCGCACGGTAAGCTGCCACCGCTCGCCCGCACGCACCGGGGCGGGCTGGCGCTGCAGGTCCAGCACCTCGCCCGCACCGCCGAAAGCGCTGCCATACCAGGCCACATCCACCAGGGGCGGCAAGGACACCGGCGCGCCCTGCAGCGTCGCCCCCTCCACCACCATGCGCCAGCGGGTGCCCGCCTCGTTGATCTGCGGCATGGCGGCCACCACGCCGGTGATGCGCAGGTCCTTGCCCTCCAACGCTGCCGGCAATGCCTGCGCCTGGTAGGCCACGGCCCGCAGGCCGGTGCCTCCCGCCATGGCCAGCGCCCCCGCCAGCAACATCAGCCAGGGCGCCATGGCGATGGCACTGCGAGCCCAGCGAAGCCCTGGGCGCCGCCGCGCGGCGGCCACCGCGCCACCGCCCAGCAGCAGACCAGCCCCCAACAGCCACCCATAGGCCGCAGCGGACCACAGCGTGGGCTGCTGCAGCTGCAGCGCAGCCCCGGCCACCACGCCCAGCAACACAGCGGGCAGCAGCCACGGACGCGGGGGCAATGACCCCTCCACGCCCCGGCCTGTGGCGGACAGCGGCGTGGCATTAGAGGCGCTTATAGCGGACATGCGCTGATGCTAATGCGCCGCCAGGGCCTGCCACGTCGGCGCGAGGGTGGGGTGCTGTGTAACACTTACTGCGCTCGGCGGCCTGCGCACCAGACCGCTCTCGTCTATCCACCCACACTTCCTAACGAGGACCACCATGAGCGTTTACGACAAGCTGAAAGAACTCAACATCACCCTGCCCCCCGTGTCGGTGCCCGCCGCCGCCTACGTGCCCTATGTGCAGACGGGCAACCTGGTGTTCCTGAGCGGCCACATCGCTCGCAAGGACGGCAAGCCCTGGGCTGCGCAGTTCGGCCGCGACATCGGCACCGAAGAAGGCAAGCAGGCTGCGCGTGCTGTGGCCATCGACCTGATGGGCACGCTGCAAGCCGCCTGCGGCGGCGACCTGAACCGTGTCAAACGCATCGTCAAGGTCATGAGCCTGGTGAACTCCACGGGCGACTTCACCGAGCAGCACCTGGTGACTAATGGCGCCAGCGAACTGCTGGGCCAAGTGTTTGGCGAGAAGGGCGTGCACGCCCGCAGCGCCTTCGGCGTGGCCCAGATCCCCATGGGCGCGTGCGTGGAGATCGAACTGATCGCCGAACTGGCCTGACAGACCGCGCGCCCCAGCAAAAAACCCATGGCATCACTGCCATGGGTTTTTTGTTGCCTGTGCAGCGCAGGGTCCCGCCGCCTAGGCCTGCGGCAGCCGGGGGCACCCACCTCAGCGTGTCAGAAAGATTCCCAGTCCTCTTCCGCCCCGGCCGTGGCACCGTGCTTGGCGCCTTGCTTCACGCCTGCCGATGATGAAGGCGATTTCGCCGGTGCCGCCGGGGCACTCGCAGTGCTGATGCGGGCTGCAGGGGCACCGCCCGCAGTGGCGGACGCTGCGGGCTTGTTGCAGGTGGCTGGCATGGTGGTTGTCGCCTTGGCCGCGCCGCGCGCGACCCCAATGGCGGCCTGCGCAGGCCCGTAGCTGGCAGCGTTGACCTTGAACATGGATACCTCGCGCGCCAGGTGATCGGCCTGCTCGCGCAGGCTTTGTGCTGCGGCAGCGCTTTCTTCCACTAGGGCTGCGTTCTGCTGGGTCATCTGGTCCAGGTTGCTGATCGCCTTGTTGACCTGCGACACCCCCGCGCTCTGCTCGGACGATGCGGCGGTGATCTCGCCGATCATGTCGGTCACGCGCTGCACCGACTGCACGATGTCGGTCATGGTGCTGCCCGCATCGGACACAAGGCGCGAGCCGGTCTCCACCTTCTCGACCGACGCGCTGATGAGCTGCTTGATCTCCTTGGCTGCCTCGGCACTGCGCTGGGCCAGGCTGCGCACCTCGCTGGCCACCACTGCAAAGCCCCGGCCTTGCTCGCCGGCACGCGCGGCCTCCACCGCCGCATTGAGCGCCAGGATGTTGGTCTGGAACGCAATGCCGTCGATCACGCCAATGATGTCTGCGATCTTCTTGCTGCTGTGGTTGATGTCCTCCATGGTGGCCACCACCTGGGTCACCACCTCGCCGCCCCGGCGCGCCACGCCGGTGGCACCCGCTGCCAGGCTGCTGGCCTGCTGGGCGCTGCCCGCGCTTTGCTGGATGGTGCTGGTGAACTCTTCCATCGCGGCGGCCGTCTCCTGCAGGTTGCTGGAGGTCTGCTCGGTGCGGGCCGACAGGTCCTGGTTGCCGGTCGCGATCTCTGCGCTGGCGATGGCAATGCTGTCCGTGCTTTGGCGCACCTGGTGCACCATGCGCCCCAGCGCATTGCTCATGGCATAGAGCGAGCGCAACAGATCGCCAAACTCGTCGCTGCGCGTGACAGACTCCTGCAGGCTCAGGTCGCCACCTGCAATGCGTTCGGCCAGTCCATTGGCCTGGGCCAAGGGCCGCTGGATGCTGCCAATCAGGTAATACGCCCCCACGATGATGGCCAGCAGCAGCAAGCCCACGGCCACCGCGGCGATCTTGACGGTGAGCATGCGTTCGGCCGCCATCGCCACCTGCGTCTCTGCGGCGTTCTTCTGCAGTTGGGCCACAAACTCGCGCAGAGCAGCGAGGTAGGCCGCCACGGAGGGGTTGTACTTCTGGTTGATCAGCGTCACGGCCTGATCTTGCTGACCGTCACTCTTGAGCTTGCGGGCCTCGCCACGCAGATCGATCATGGTCTTGCGGGCGGCCGCAATCTTGTTCATCTGGGCCTTGTCGGCGTCGGACAAGGCCATGGATTCGAGCGACTTCTGCACCTCGCTGATCTGCGCCGACGTGGCCGCAATGACGTCCTTGAACTCGGCTTCCACCGCTGGGTCGTTGCTCACGATCAGCGCCTGGGTGCGCGCTGCATTGGTTTCGGTCAACCCCGACCAGCGCAGGGCGGCCTGAACCCGCGCCTCCATGTCCTTGCTCACGGCATCGGCCTGGGCTTGCACTTTTGCAGAGCGGTAGGCCGCAAACCCCACCACGGCGACCAGCATGACCACGATCAGAATCACAGCCAGCCACAGCTTGTGGGCCATCCTCAATTGTTTAGGCATGGAGGTCTCCTGGAGTGTGTTTGTCACGAGATGTTGCTCGCTTTCCGACAATTGCACAAACCAGGAGCGGCCGCATGAGGGTCATCCCCAAGCACGATCGGAGGCGCCGCCAAACGCACCGGGTGCGGCAAACCCGTTTCGCGCACCCCGCTCCACTGGCAGCGGCGACGATTGAAGCGGCAAAAAAACGCAGCGATACGGCCCCGGCCGAGCGCTGCGCCGCAGGCAATGCTGCAGTTCGGGTGTGGCTGCAGGACGCGGCAACAGCGCCGGAGGCGTCGTGTGAGCTGTCCTTACTCGACGCGCGTCACTGTCGTGGGCTTGAAGCCCAGGTCTGCTGCCTTGCCCTTGCGGCCGCGCGCGGCACGGGCGTTGTTCAGGCTGCGGATCTCCAGCGTCTCATCACGCTGCTTGCCGCCCCGGCCCACGCCATCGAGGCGAATGCTGCGCGTGTAGGCCGCCGCGCCTGCGAGCTGGTCCTTGTCTTCCAGGTCGATCAGCATCAGCCCCCGGCCGCCATTGGCCATGGTTTTCAGCTCGGTGATCTCGAAGGTCAGGATGCGCCCGCCCGTGGACGCGCAGGCCACGTGCGTGGCCGGCAGCACCGGTTTGCTGCCCGTGGTGCCCGCAGCGTGTGATGGCACACACACGGTTTCGCCCTCGCCCAGGGTGAGGAAGGCCTTGCCGCCCTTTTGGCGCGAGACCATGTTTTCCACCGCCGCCAGAAAGCCGTAGCCGCCCGAGTTGGACAACAGCAGCGTGGCGTTGGCTGGCCCCGCAAAGTAGTGCAGCAGTTGCGTGCCCGATTCCAGCTCGATGAGCGTGGTCACCGGCTGGCCGTCGCCACGCGCACCGGGCAGCAGCGACACGGCCACCGAGTAAACGCGGCCATTGCTGCCAAAGGCCAGCAGGGTATCCACCGTGCGGCACTCGAACGTGCCGTACAGCCCATCACCTGCCTTGAAGGCAAAGCTGGCGGCCTCATGGCCATGGCCGGTGCGGGCGCGCACCCAGCCTTTTTGCGAGACGACCACGGTCACAGGCTCGTCCACTACCTTCACCTCGGCCACGGCCTTTTTCTCGGCCTGGATGAGGGTGCGGCGTGCGTCGGCAAAGGTCTTCGCGTCCGCCTCAATCTCCTTGACCATGGTGCGGCGCAGCGAGCCGGGGTTGTTCAGGATGTCTTCGAGCTTGCCCTGGCTTTCGCGCAGTTCTTTCAGCTCTTGTTCGATCTTGATGGCTTCTAGGCGCGCCAACTGGCGCAGGCGGATTTCGAGGATGTCCTCGGCCTGCCGGTCGCTGAGGTTGAAACGCGCGATGAGCGCGGCCTTGGGCTCCTCGGCCGCACGGATGATCGCGATCACCTCGTCGATGTTGAGCAGCACGGTCTGCCGCCCTTCGAGGATGTGGATGCGGTCCAGCACCTTGTCCAGCCGGTGCTGGCTGCGGCGGGTGATGGTGGTCTGGCGGAAGGCAATCCACTCTTCCAGCATCACACGCAGCGACTTCTGCACGGGCTTGCCATCGAGCCCCACCATCGTGAGGTTGATGGGGGCCGAGGTTTCCAGGCTGGTGTGGGCAAGCAATGCGGTGATCAGCTCCTGCTGCGGGGTCTTGCCCGTCTTGGGCTCGAACACCAGGCGCACGGGCGCGTCTTTGCTCGATTCGTCGCGCACCACATCCAGCACAGCCAGCATGCTGGCCTTGAGCTGGGTCTGGTCTTGCGAGAGCGCCTTTTTGCCGGCCTTGACCTTGGGGTTGGTGATTTCCTCGATCTCTTCGAGCACCTTTTGCGTGCTCACGCCGGGCGGCAACTCGTTCACCACCAGCTGCCACTGGCCACGCGCCATGTCTTCGATCTTCCAGCGCGCGCGCACCTTGAGGCTGCCACGGCCGGTGCGGTAGGCATCGGCAATGTCGCCCGCGCTGCTGATGATCTGGCCGCCGCCGGGGTAGTCCGGGCCGGGCACCAGCGCGAGCAGGTCTTCCTGGCTCAGCGAGGGCGTCTTGATGAGCGCAATGCAGGCATCTGCAATCTCGCGCAGGTTGTGGCTGGGAATTTCGGTGGCTAGGCCTACGGCAATGCCGCTGGCGCCGTTGAGCAACGCGAACGGCAAGCGCGCGGGCAACTGGCGCGGCTCCTCCGTGCTGCCGTCGTAGTTGGGCATGAAATCGACCGTGCCTTCGTCGATCTCATCCAGCAGCAGGCTGGTGATGCGCGACAGGCGGGCCTCGGTGTAGCGCATGGCCGCAGCGCCGTCGCCGTCGCGGCTGCCGAAGTTGCCCTGGCCGTCGATCAGCGGGTAGCGCTGGGCAAAGTCCTGCGCCATGCGCACGAGCGCGTCATAGGCCGACTGATCGCCATGCGGGTGGAAGCGGCCCAGCACATCGCCCACCACGCGGGCGCTCTTGACCGGTTTGGCGGCCGTGTTGCGCGTGGGGCCGCTGTAGCCCAGGCCCATGCGGTCCATCGAATACAGAATGCGCCGCTGCACGGGCTTGAGGCCGTCGCACACGTCGGGCAGCGCGCGGCCCTTGACGACCGACAGTGCGTACTCCAGGTAGGCACGCTGGGCATAGCCCGCCAGGCCCAGGGAGTCGCCCCCGTCATCGCCTGCGGTGGTGAAATCGAGAGTGGGTTGGTCGCTCATTCGTTGGGTACAGTTTCTGGATTCACGTTCTGGGGAGCGGTGGGTGTCTGCGCCACGCGGGTGGGCGGCAGGTTGCCCCGGTTCTGCGCGCCGCCCGACAGCTCCATGCGCACGCGACCGGGCAGCGCACGCTGGGCCAGCACCGGCGCCGGGGGCTTGAGCTGGGCATACAGGCCCAGCACGGTGCGCACATAGTTCTGGGTTTCCCTGAAGGCCGGTATCTGGTTGCCCGCCTTTTGCACCGCGCCTTCGCCGGCGTTATAGGCGGCCACGGCCAGGTCCATGCGGCCAGGGAACAGGTCCAGCAGGTAGCGCAGGTAACGGGTGCCGGTGGGCACGTTCACGGCGGGGTCGGCAAGCTTTTGCTCGACCGAGCGCTTCTTGTCCGCATTCACACCAAAACGGCTGGCCGTGGCGGGCATGACCTGCATCAGGCCCACGGCGCCTTTGGGCGACACGGCGGCGGCGTCAAAGCCGGATTCGGTGGCGATCACGGCCTGCAGCAGCTCGTAGTCCACACCATGTTGGCTGGACGCAGCGCGCAGGTGGTGCTTGACGCGCTTGTAGTCGGGCGCAATGTCAAAAAACGCCAGCAGGCGCGCACCCGCTGCGGGTAGCGCATAGGGCATGGGCGATGCATTGGCCGGTGCATCCCGCGTTGAGTCGAAGTCGTTGCCCCGAAAAAACAGCTGGTAGCGCGCATCGACCTGCTCGGACGCAAAGTGCGTCACGCCGCGCTCATCCACATGCGCCCACAGGTCTGCATGGGCCGTTTGCTGCAAAAAACAGAGCAAACAACCCAATAAGCACCAGCGCATGACGCCATTCTTGTTTGGATTCCTCATGGCAGACCTGTCGGACAGCCCTCGGTCAGATATCGATCTCCACCGCGTCGCCATGCAGCTCCATGAGCTCGCGGCGCGCGGCGGCCTCGCCCTTGCCCATGAGCTTGGTGATGAGGCCTTCGGTGGCGGCAAAGTCCACATCCCCCAGCTGCACGGGCAGCAGGCGGCGGGTGTCGGGATTGAGGGTGGTTTCCCACAGCTGCTCGGCGTTCATTTCGCCCAGGCCCTTGAAGCGGCTGATCTGGCACTTCTCGCGTGCCACGCCATCCTTGGCGCATTTGTCGAGGATGGCCGTCAGCTCTCCATCGTCCAGCGCATACATCTTGGCCGCAGGCTTCTTGCCGCGCGCAGGCACATCCACGCGAAACAGCGGTGGGCGCGCCACATAGATGTGGCCGGTCTCGATGAGCTTGGGGAAGTGGCGGAAGAACAGCGTGAGCAGCAGCACCTGGATGTGCGATCCGTCCACGTCGGCATCAGACAGGATGCAGATCTTGCCGTAGCGCAGACCGCTCAGGTCCGGCGTGTCGTTGGGGCCATGCGGGTCCACGCCAATCGCTACCGAGATGTCGTGGATTTCGTTGTTGGCAAACAGGCGGTCGCGCTCCACCTCCCAGGTGTTGAGCACCTTGCCGCGCAGCGGCAGGATGGCCTGGCTTTCCTTGTCGCGGCCCATCTTGGCGCTGCCACCGGCCGAATCGCCCTCCACCAGGAAGACCTCGTTGTGGGCGATGTCCCTGCTTTCGCAGTCGGTGAGCTTGCCCGGCAGCACAGCCACGCCCGAGCCCTTGCGTTTTTCAACCTTCTGCCCGGCCTTCTGGCGCGTCTGCGCGGCCTTGATGGCCAGCTCGGCCAGCTTCTTGCCGTAATCAACGTGCTGGTTCAGCCACAGCTCCAGCGCCGGGCGTACGAAGCCGCTGACCAGGCGCACCGCGTCGCGCGAGTTCAGGCGCTCCTTGATCTGGCCCTGGAACTGCGGGTCCAGCACCTTGGCCGAGAGCACATAGCTGGCGCGCGCAAACACGTCCTCGGGCAGCAGCTTCACGCCCTTGGGCAACAGGCTGTGCAGCTCGATGAAGCTCTTGACCGCGTTGAACAGACCATCGCGCAGGCCACTTTCGTGGGTGCCACCCGCGCTGGTGGGGATCAGGTTGACGTAGCTCTCGCGCATGGGCTGGCCGTCTTCGGTAAAGGCCACCGCCCAGGCCGCCCCTTCGCCCTCGGCAAAGCTCTCGTTGCCGCTGTCGGCAAAACCCTCGCCTTCAAACAGCGGGATGACCGGGTCGCCGGTGAGCGTCTGCATCAGGTAGTCCCGCAGGCCGCCCTTGTACTGCCAGGTCTGCGTATCGCGGGTTTTTTCGTTGACCAGCTGCACCGTCACGCCGGGCATGAGCACGGCCTTGCTGCGCAGCAGATGGGTCAGCTCGCCCATGGGCAGGGCACTGGATTCGAAATACTTGGCGTCGGGCCACACGCGCACCGAGGTGCCCTGCTTGCGCTCGCCCGCCTCCAGCGGGCGGGCGATCAAAGGCTCGATCACGTCACCGGCGGAGAACACCAGGCGCGCCGCCTTGCCTTCGCGGTAGCTGGTGGCCTCCAGCCGGGTGGCCAGGGCGTTGGTGACCGACACGCCCACGCCGTGCAGACCGCCAGAGAAGCTGTAGGCACCGCCCTTGCCCTTGTCGAACTTGCCACCCGCATGCAGGCGGGTGAAGACCAGCTCGATCACCGGCGCGTTTTCTTCCGGGTGCAGGCCAAACGGGATGCCCCGGCCGTCGTCCTCCACACTGACCGAGCCATCGGCGTGCAGGGTGACGCGGATCTTCTTGCCGTGGCCGGCGAGGGCCTCATCGGCGGCGTTGTCCAGCACCTCCTGGATGATGTGCAGGGGGTTGTCGGTGCGGGTGTACATGCCCGGGCGCTGCTTGACGGGCTCCAGGCCCTTGAGCACGCGGATTGAGCCTTCGGAGTATTCGCTCGCGGAAACAGAAGAGGGTTTGGCTGCCATGGGGCGGATTGTAGTGCGGCACCGCAGCAATAGCTGGATAAATAACCAGCCCTTCAAACCGCTGCGCCAAGCGCTGCATTTTCTGCCGCCCCCACCGCCAACTGTATTGGTCGCGGGTGTATCAGCGCGTTTCGCCCAATCTGGCTACATTCCTGCGCATGCATATGAATCCTCCCAAACTATCCATGTTCCAGGTGCTGGCGTGCGGCGCGGCCATCGTGACCCTGTCCATGGGCACCCGCCACGGGTTCGGGCTGTGGCTTCTGCCCATCACCCAGGAAATGGGCTGGACGCGCCAGTCGTTCGCCCTGGCCATCGCCATCCAGAACCTGTCCTGGGGCGTGATCGGGATTTTTGCGGGCATGGCGGCCGACCGGTTTGGGGCTTTCCGCGTGCTGCTCGGCGGTGCAGCCCTGTATGCCCTGGGCCTGGCGGGCATGGCGCTGTCGCCCACGCCCATGCTGTTTGCGCTGACGGCCGGTGTGCTGATTGGCGCGGCGCAGGCGGGCACTACCTATGCGGTGATCTATGGTGTGCTGGGGCGGCAGATTGCGCCCGAAAAACGCTCCTGGGCCATGGGCGTGGCAGCGGCGGCGGGTTCGTTCGGGCAGTTCCTGATGGTGCCGGTCGAAGGCTGGCTGATTGCAGGCCTGGGCTGGCAGCAGGCCTTGCTGGTGCTGTCGATGGCGGTGCTGCTGATCGTGCCGCTGGCCTTTGGCCTGCGGGAGCCGGGCTTCAAGGGCGCGGCCCCGGTCAAGCGCGAGCAGACCATTGCGCAGGCGCTGGGCGAGGCCTTCCGCTACCCCAGCTTCAACCTGCTGATGGCGGGTTATTTTGTGTGCGGCTTTCAGGTGGTGTTCATTGGCGTGCACATGCCCAGCTACCTCAAGGACCATGGCCTGTCGCCCCAGGTGGCCAGCTATGCGCTGGCGCTGATCGGACTGTTCAATGTGTTTGGCACCTACATCGCGGGCACGCTGGGCCAGCGCATGCCCAAGCGCCACATCCTCGCTTTCATCTACTTTGCCCGCGCGGTGGCGATCAGCATCTTTTTGCTGGTACCGCTGTCGCCGCTGTCGGTGTACGTGTTCTCGGCGGTGATGGGCGCGCTGTGGCTGTCCACCGTGCCGCCCACCAACGCCACCATTGCACAAATCTTCGGGGTGCAGCACCTGTCCATGCTGGGCGGCTTTGTGTTCTTCAGCCACCAGATCGGCAGCTTCCTGGGCGTCTGGCTGGGCGGCTATCTGTATGACGCCACCGGCAGCTACGATATCGTCTGGTACATCGCGATCGGCCTGGGCATTTTTGCCGGGCTGGTGAACCTGCCAGTCAAGGAAAGCCCGATCGCGCGCAACAGCCCCCAACCCGCCTGACCCGTTTGCCCCCGCATGAGCGACACCACCCCGCCCCGCAAACCCGCGCCGCGTGCCGTGCGCTGGCTGGGCGGTGCCGTGGCCGTGCTGCTGTGCTTGGTGGTGTTTGGCTTGTACACCGTGCCCGAATTCATGGTGCTGCTGGCCGACCAGATGTGGGCGTGTTTTTGACACCCTTGGCGGGATTTTCAAGCGTTTTTGGCCGCAAGCGCTAGTGGATCATGCGCAGGCAGCTATCATTTTTATAGTTCATGCACGGTATGCACGGTACAGAAGTCCCTTCGGAATGGGTGCGGCGCTGGAGCCACCTGATCGCCCCCCACAGCACCGTGCTGGACGTCGCCTGCGGCGCAGGGCGCCACCTGCGCCATCTGCGGGAACTGGGGCACACCGTGGTCGGCGTGGACCGGTCGGCCGAGGCGCTGGCCGCCTGCGAAGGGCTGGGCGAGCTGGTGCAGGCTGACATCGAAAACGGCCCCTGGCCTTTTGCAGGCCGCCAGTTTGGCGGCGTGGTTGTCACCAACTACCTGTGGCGCCCCTTGCTGCCCACCATCGTGGCCAGCGTGGCGCCGGGCGGGGTGCTGGTCTACGAAACCTTTGCCCAGGGCAACGAAACCGTGGGGCGCCCGTCACGGGCGGAGTTCCTGCTCGCGCACGGCGAACTGCTGCAGGCATGCCAGGACCTGCGCGTGGTGGCTTATGAGGACGGCTTCATCGACGAACCCGCGCGTTTCGTGCAACGCATCACGGCCGTACGGGAACTCCCGCAGGCGGGTGGACCCTCACGACATCTTTTGTCTACCGGGGCTAGTTAGAATGCCCTTTTACCGTTTACCACTGCGGACATGACTTCTTCTTCCGTGCCACTCACCGGCAGCATCGTCGCCCTCGTCACTCCCATGCACGAGGACGGTAGCGTGGACTACCCCACCTTGCGCAAACTGATCGACTGGCACATCGCCGAAGGCACCGATTGCATCGGCGTGGTGGGCACCACGGGCGAGTCCCCCACGGTGAACGTGGAAGAACACTGCGAAATCATCCGCGTGGCCGTGGAACAGTCTGCCAAGCGCGTGCCCATCATGGCCGGCTGCGGCGCCAACTCCACCGCCGAAGCCATTGAGCTGGCCAAGTTCGCGCGCGGCGTGGGTGCCGACAGCCAGCTGCAGGTCGTGCCCTACTACAACAAGCCCACCCAAGAGGGCCAGTACCAGCACTTCAAGGCGATTGCAGAAGCCACGGGCGACCTGCCCATCGTGCTGTACAACGTGCCTGGCCGCTCGGTGGCCGATATGCAGCACGACACCGTGCTGCGCCTGGCCCAGGTGCCCGGCGTGATCGGCATCAAGGAAGCCACCGGCAACATCGAGCGTGCCCAGTGGCTCATCCGTGACGTGCCCAAGGGCTTTGGCGTGTACTCGGGCGACGACCCGACAGCCGTCGCCCTGATGCTGTGCGGCGGCCACGGCAACATCAGCGTGACGGCCAACGTGGCCCCGCGCCTGATGCACGAGCTGTGCGTGGCGGCACTGGCCGGCAACGTGCAACGCGCCATGCAGATCCAGTTTCAGCTGATGCCGGTGCACAAGCACCTGTTTGTCGAAGCCAACCCCATCCCGGTCAAGTGGGCCATGTCCCGCATGGGCCTGTGTGGTGGCACCATGCGCCTGCCCATGACGCCCCTGGCCCGCAGCAACGAGGCTGTGGTCGAGTCGGCACTGCGCACCAGCGGCCTGATCTAATCCGGGCTTTGCGCCCGCTCTCAGAGACACTTCCCAAGGATTTCCGCGTGAAAGCTGCTACCACCCGCCTGAGCCTGCTGGCTCTTGTCATGGCCCTGTCCGCCTGCTCCACCAGCATTCTGGAGGGCGACAAGATCGACTACAAGAGCGCCGCCAAGGGCTCGTCACTGGAAGTCCCCCCGGACCTCACCCAGCTGTCACGCGACTCGCGCTACGCCATGCCAGGTGGCTCGGTGTCTGCCGCTGCCATGCAGGCAGGCCAGGCCGCACAGCCGTCGGGCAACGCCAACGCGGCGGCCCTGTCGCTCGGCGACGTGCGGATCGAACGAGACGGCAGCCAGCGCTGGCTGGTGGTCAACCGCCCCGCCGACAAGCTGTGGGAGCCTGTACGCGACTTCTGGCTGGAAAGCGGCTTCACGCTGGCCCAGTCCGAGGCCAACGTCGGCATCATGGAAACCGACTGGGCAGAGAACCGCGCCAAACTGCCCCAGGATTTCATCCGATCCACCATCGGCAAGCTGATGGAGTCCCTGTACTCGACCGGCGAACGGGACAAGTTCCGCACCCGGCTGGAACGCAATGCCAATGGCAGTACCGAGATCTACATCACCCACCGCGGGATGGTCGAGGTCTATGGCAACGTCACCAAGGACAGCACCGTCTGGCAGCCCCGCCCATCCGACCCGGAACTCGAAACCGAATTCCTGCGCCGCCTGATGGTCAAGCTGGGCGTCAGCCAGGAGCAATCCAAGGCAGTGGCCGCAGCACCCGCGGCGCGTGCCCAGGCCGCCCGCATGGCCACGGTCAACAATGTGCCGGTGGTCCAGCTGGACGAGGGCTTTGACCGGTCCTGGCGCCGGGTGGGCCTGGCCCTGGACCGCACCGGTTTCACCGTGGAAGACCGCAACCGCAATGAGGGTACGTACTTCGTGCGCTACGTGGCTCCGGACACCGTGAAGAAAGAGCCTGGCTTCTTCAGCAAGCTGTTCAGCTCCACCTCCGCAACGCCTCCGCTCAAGTACCGCATCGTGGTGCGCAGCCAGGGTGAGTCGACCACCGTGTCGGTGCTCAATGAGGCTGGCGCCCCCGAGTCCTCGGCCAATGCCGAGCGCATCGTGCGCGTGATTGCTGACGATCTGAAATAAAAGCCGGCCGCAGGCCGCCACCCACACCTCTGGAGCCCCCTCCGCCTTCTGGTGGACGGTGGCTCTGGTTTTTTGGGCCGCCACAAACCCACCCTTTCGCTCCGCCATGCTTCGATTCAAGAACCTGGGCAGCGGCAGCACCGGCAATGCCACGGTCGTCGAAGGCCGCAGTGGCAGCCAGGTTCGCCGCCTCCTGATCGACTGCGGGCTCGGCATCCGGCAGCTGCAAGCCCGTCTGGCGCAAGCGCAGTTGCAGGTGGAAGACCTGGACGCCCTCTTCATCACCCACGAACACTCGGACCACATCGGCTGTGCCCAGACCGTGGCGCTGCGTTTTCGCATTCCCGTGTGGATGAGCGAGGGCACGTACGCGGCCCTCGGTGCGCCAGACTTGGACGGCTTGCTGCGGGTGGCGCACGACATGGAAGCGATTGACATGGGCGCGTTCGAAGCCCGCCCCTTCACCGTGCCCCACGATGCCCGGGAGCCGCTGCAGCTGCGGTGCTCCGACGGCGCCGCACACCTGGGCGTGCTGACCGACCTGGGCCACGCCAGCCCCCATGTGCTGCAGCAGCTGCAGGGATGCCACGCCCTGTTGATCGAGGCCAATCACGACCCCGACATGCTGGCCGCGTCCCGCTACCCGCCCTTCCTGAAACGCCGCGTAGGCGGGCTGTACGGCCACCTGGCCAACCCGGCGACGGCGGAGATCCTGCGTGCGGTGCAGCACGACAGCCTGCGATGCGTAGTGGCAGCGCACCTGAGTGCGCAAAACAACCTCCCCGCACTCGCCCGCCAATCGCTCGCCGCCGCGCTGGGTTGGGCGGACGAGGAGATCCAGGTCGCCAGCCCCACCGAAGGCACTGATTGGCTCGACGTCAACCCTTGATGGCCCGGACCGGGCGTCCATAAATGTCTCACCCTGGCGAAGGGCATAAAAAAAGCCCCGGACCTTGCGGTGCGGGGCCGTGGCACAGGCCGACCTTGGGGTCAGCCCAGAGCCTGCAGCAATTTACTTGGCTGCGGAAGCGCCGGTAGCGGCGGTGGCAGCAGCGTCAGCAGCAGCCTTGGCAGCGTCAGCGGCAGGAGCAGAAGCGTCAGCAGCAGGTGCAGCGGCGGCAGGAGCAGCAGCGTCGGAAGCGGCAGGTGCTGCTGGCTCGGCGGCGGGAGCAGGTGCTGCGGCAGGAGCTTCCACAGGAGCGGGTGCTGGAGCGGGTTCTTCCTTCTTGCCACAAGCGGCGAGTGCAGCAGCAGCGATCAGGGCGGCCAGAACGAGAGAGTTCTTCATTTCGATTTTCCTATTTGGACAGACAGAATCTTGAAAAGCCACGGCGTCAGGCTTCCTGAGCCCATGCACGCATTGGCACAATGCACTTGGTTGCACCTTTTTGGGCACAGCCGCAGATTATATTGGTATTTAGTCAATACTGACTAACACTGACGAAAGCTTTACGCCAGCTTGACTTTGCGCAGTATCCCCCCGGGCGCGACTGCCGCGTGGCGCCATGCCAACGGGCGCTCCCCAAAGTGGGGCACAGGCTACAGACCCAGTGTGGTGGAGGGAAAGCCGGGTGCGCTCTTGCTGCGCACCCATTCGTTGAGTGTCTCGTGCAGCAGCACCCGGCGGTCGGCCTCGCTGCCGGTCACCCCCACGCAGCGCTCGGGATCGAGCCGGTGCAGCACCCATTGCGGCGACCAGAGCGCGCTGGGCAGGTCCAGCGGGTCGGCGGCCGGGCTGCGACGGCAGGTGATGATGTGGTCCCAGGTACCGCGCCAGCGCACAAAGCGGGCATGGCGGCGGATCACGTCGTCGTAGCTGCAGGCCAGCATGGTGAAGCGCCTGCCGCTGCGGGCCCAGTCCTGCAAGCACTCGACCACCGCACGCTCGCCCAAGGGCCAGTCATGAAAGTGGGCATCGCTGATAAAAATCTCTTGCCAGCCGTCCCGCGCCGCCGTTGCAATGGCGTCGCGCACCAGTTGCTGAAACGCCTCACGCCCGCTGAATCGCCCACTGGGCAAGTCACGCAGAGGCTCGGCGGAGGGGGTTGCTGTATCGGTCATCACTGGCTCCTGGTCAGTCTCAGCCGGCCCAGGCATGGGCCCAGCCCGCATCGCACCACGACGAAAGCAGCTCCAGCGCGTCGTCGCTGGCCCGTGCCAGATCGCGTGCCGACAGTTGGCGCTCATCGGCCAGGCGCCGCATCAGCGTGGCGTCGCGCCCCGCTGCGCGGTAGCTTTCGCCGTTGATGAAGATGTGCTGTGTGTCGTACATCATGCGGCTCTTGCGGTCCAGCCGCACCCCTTCCAGCATCACCTTGGGGTCACCAGGCTCAAACCACACGCTGGGCTTGGGCTCGGTCAGGTACTCGCCCAGCGCGCGTTCCAGCACCAGCGGCTGGGCCAGCGCGCGCGACAGCGCCTCACGCGCAAAGTCCTGCAGCCCGGCAGGAATGTGCGCCGGCTGCGCCACAGCGTCTTGTCCGGCATCGCGGTACAGCAACGGATGGTCGTCCTCCCCGGCATCTTCCGCCAGACGCACCAGCAGCTCTTGCGCCAGCTCGGCGCGGGCCGGTGCGCGAAAACCGATGGAGTAGGTCATGCACTCGCCTTCGGCAATCCCGTCGTGGGCATAACGCGGGGGCAGGTACAGCATGTCACCCGGCTCCAGCACAAACTCCTCCTCAGGCTCGAACTGGGCCAGCACCCTCAAGGGAATGCCGTCGCGCAGCGACAGATCCTTTTGGCGCCCGATGCGCCAGCGCCGCTTGCCGTGCGCCTGCAGCAAAAAGACGTCATAACTGTCGAAATGGGGCCCTACGCCACCGCCGTTGCTGGCGTAGCTGATCATGAGGTCGTCCAGCCGCGCCTCGGGCACAAAACGGAACTGCTGCATCAACGCGTGCACCGCGTCGTTGTGCAGATCGACGCCCTGTACGAGCAGCGTCCAGTCAGGCTGCTGCAACGCAGGCAGCGCACGGCGGTTGAAGGGCCCGTGGCGCAGCTTCCAGGCGCCTTTGATCTGTTGCACCAGGCGGGACTCCACACCCTCCTGCCCGGCCAGCGCAAACAACTCGGCCCGCAGCACCGGTGGCGCAAACTGCGGGATGGCTTGGCGCACCAGCAAGGGCTTCTTCTGCCAGTGGCGGCGCATGAATTGCGCGGGAGTGAGGCCACCGAGCAGGGCCAAGGGTTGCTGAATGTCCATGGGGAAAGTGTTGCCCTTTTGCGGGGCCGTTGGTCAAACTGCGACAATTCTCCTATGGAAATTACCCAACAATGTGTGGTCGCACTGACCTGGACCCTGAAAGACACCCTGGGCGAAGAACTCGACGTACTCGACGAACCCGTGGAGTTTCTGGTGGGCGGTGATGATCTCCTGCCCCGTATCGAAGAGGCCCTGCAAGGCCACGGCCCTGGTGCCACGCTGGCACTGCACCTCGAACCCGAGGACGCTTTCGGTGACTTCAATGACCAATTGCTGTTTCTGGAACCCCGCGCCCTCTTCCCCGCCGAGATCGAAGAAGGCATGACGTTTGACGGCATGGCCCTGCCCGAGGGCTGCAACCCCGACGCCCCCCGCACGGCCCTCTACACCGTGGCCGAGATCTATCCCGAACATATCGTGCTCGACGGTAACCACCCGCTGGCGGGCATTGCGCTGCGCCTGCAACTGACGGTGCAGACCGTGCGCGAAGCCACCAAAGAAGAAATCGGACGTGGCACGGCTGGAACCGGCTTCTTCCGCGTCCAGCCCCAGGCGCCAGGCAGCTCGTTGCTGCACTAAGTCCTACCAAAAGCACAACGGGCGCCCCGAGGAAACTCGGAGCGCCCGTTTGTGAGGGCAGTGTGTCAGGTCACATGCGCGAAATCTGACCGTTGTACAAACGCACGCGATCGCCGATGCGCAGGTCACCCGGGCTGCTCACGTCATACACGCGATACCCCCCCTGGTCCAGCTGCACGGACAACCGGTATCCCTGCACATATTCCTGGTTGTTGCGCCCCTCGATGGCGTTGCCCGCCACCGCGCCACCCAACACGCCTACAGCGGTGGCTGCAGCACGGCCCGTGCCCTTGCCCACCTGGTTGCCCAGAACGCCGCCCACCACCGCGCCCAGAACGGCACCAGTGCCGGTGGTCTGGCCTTGGCTGCGGCCCTGCAGGACCTCGATGTTGGACACGCGACCATATTCGGTGCCTGCCTGATTCTGCGGATAGGCAGGAGCCGTCTGGTAGCCACTCGAATAACCGCCGGAGTATTGCGGAGCAGGTGCCGGGCGGCTGTGGCCGCAAGCAGCCAGCGAAGCAGCCAGAACCACGGTGCCCACGAGGGCGAGGGGACGGGTGAATTGCATGTTCAATCTCCAGAAGTTGTTGGGGCAGGCACTGAAAAATCTCCGACGACCCAGAGCTCAATGCCCACGTACAGATTGGAACAACGCCTGAGGATGCCGCGGCGTAGACAAGGGGCCATCGCCATGTCGGTAACAGACCCATCGAAACGTAAGCGGGGTCTTACAACCCGGCCACTCACCCATCACGCGCTTGGAGCCCCGCGCGGTCCACCTCAGGACTTGCCTGTGGATCCGTAGCCCCCCTCACCCCGCTGCGTGGCCGCAAACTCGGTGACGACGTTGAACTGGGCCTGCACCACCGGAACAATCACCAATTGGGCCAGCCGCTCCATGGGCTCCAGCGTAAACGCCACATTGCTGCGGTTCCAGGCGCTCACCATGAGCTGCCCTTGGTAGTCACTGTCGATCAACCCCACCAGATTGCCAAGCACGATGCCATGTTTGTGCCCCAGGCCCGAGCGCGGCAAGATCAATGCGGCATAGCCCGGGTCTTGCAGGTAGATCGCAATGCCCGTAGGCACCAGTTGCCAGGCGTTGGGCTGCAGGGTCAGCGGCGCATCCAGGCAGGCACGCAGGTCCAGCCCAGCACTACCGGGTGTGGCGTAGGTGGGCAATTGGTCCGCCATGCGCGGATCGAGAATCTTCACATCTATCTTCACGGTTTTTTCTTTCCTGTTCCTATTTCTGTGCCACGGCGCTGCTGCGCCATTTGTCGCAGGCGATCCTGCAACGATTCCATCCCTGCACGCCCGCCCGGGGCCTGCGCGCCCCCAGCCTGCGCGGCCGATTGCATCAGCCAACCCAGTCCCCACCACACCGCCCCCATGACCACCAGGCCTGGCAGCGAGCCCCGACCAAGCAGGAACAGCGCAATGCCATGCAACACCATCATTACCAGCAACACCGATCGCACCGTGCGCAGTACGCCCGCCAGCGGCTGCATCAGCTGCAGCACATCGGGCGGCAGGACCTGAGGCAGGGAAGTCGCTGGCGCACGGTCCTTGGATGACTGAACGGCACCGTTGGTAGCGGCAGCACTTGCCTGTGCCGCTCGGGCCTTTTGCAAAGGCGCCTGGGCTGTCAGCCGTTCCACATAAGCCGCAAAGTCGCCATCGGGTGGCGCGTCCCAATCAGGCTTCGTGGCACCAGTTGTCATCACACCTCTCCACGGTGGTGGCCGTCAAGAACGCAAAGGTGGCAAACGCGCGGCGATCTCAGCGATAAGCTGCTGCGCCAGCACACGCTTGGACGCGCGGGGTAACTCGCGGTGGCCCTGCGCGTCCACCAGCAGCAGGGCGTTGTCGTCCTGCCCAAAGGTAGCGGGGCCAATATTGCCCACCAGCAAGGGGACGCCCTTGCGCGTCCTTTTGGCGGTGGCATGGGCCAGCAGGTCATGGCTTTCGGCGGCAAAACCCACGCAGAAAAGATCCCCTTCCAGCGCATGCGGCGACCGGGCTACGGTGGCCAGAATGTCAGGGTTCTCGACGAACTCCAGCGACGGGGACTGGCCCGAGCCGTCTTTCTTGATCTTTTGGTCGGACTGGTGGGCAGGGCGCCAGTCGGCCACTGCGGCTGTGGCAACAAACACCGAGGCGGCCTGGACATGCCGCTCCACGGCCGCCAGCATCTCCTGGGCGGACTGCACATTGACGCGCCGCACGCCGCGTGGCGTGGGCACATGCACCGGCCCTGCGACCAGGGTGACATCGGCACCCGCCTCGCGCGCCGCCCGGGCCACAGCAAAGCCCATCTTTCCGCTCGACAGGTTGGTGATGCCACGCACCGGGTCAATGGCTTCAAAAGTGGGCCCCGCCGTGACGAGTACCGACCGGCCCACAAGGGTCTTGGGCGTAAAAAAAGCGATCAGCTCGTCCAGCAGCTCCAGCGGCTCCAGCATGCGGCCGTCACCCGTCTCGCCACAGGCCTGGTCACCATTACCCACACCCAGCACCACTGCACCGTCCTGCGCCACCTGGGCCAGATTGCGCTGCGTGGCCGGGTGCGCCCACATTTCGCGGTTCATCGCAGGGGCCAGCAACAGGGGCACGCGCTGGGCGGGACGCGCCAGGCACAGCAGGCTGAGCAACTCGTCCGCCCTGCCCTGCACCAGGCGCGCAATGAAGTCCGCACTGCAAGGCGCGATCAGGATCGCATCCGCCTCGCGGCTCAGGTTGATGTGGGGCATGTTGTTGGGCTCGCGCGCATCCCACTGCGAGCCGTACACCGTGCGGCCAGACAGCGCCTGCATGGTGACCGGGGTGATGAACTGCTCTGCCGCCTCGGTCATCACCACCTGCACGGTGGCGCCCTCCTTGATGAGCTGGCGGCACAGATCGGCTGCCTTGTAGCAAGCCACGCCCCCACTCAGACCCAGAACAATGTGTTTGCCAGCAAGCTCATTCATGGCGCGAATTTAGCAGACGGGGGTGACCCTGCCCCTGGGGGTGTCGCCGGGGTGCCATCTATAATCCCAATTTCCCACCACCAAAAAAGACATGACCAAATTTGTCTTCGTCACCGGCGGTGTGGTGTCTTCCCTCGGTAAGGGAATCGCCTCAGCCTCCCTTGCCGCGATCCTCGAATCGCGGGGACTCAAAGTCACCCTCATCAAGCTTGACCCCTACATCAACGTAGACCCGGGCACCATGTCGCCGTTCCAGCACGGCGAGGTGTTCGTGACCGATGACGGCGCAGAAACCGACCTGGATCTGGGCCACTATGAGCGTTTCATCGAAACGCGCATGAAGAAAACCAATAACTTCACCACGGGCAAGATTTATCAGTCCGTACTGGAGAAGGAACGCCGTGGCGACTACCTGGGCAAGACCGTGCAGGTCATTCCCCATGTCACCAACGAAATCCAGGAATTCATCAAGCGCGGCGCCGGCATTGGCACGCCCGATGCCGTGGATGTGGCCATCGTCGAAATCGGCGGCACCGTGGGCGACATCGAATCGCTGCCGTTCCTCGAAGCCGTGCGCCAGATGAGCCTGCGCATGGGGCCCAACAACGCGGCCTTCGTGCACCTGACCTACCTGCCCTGGATCGCGGCAGCGGGCGAGCTCAAGACCAAGCCCACCCAGCACACGGTGCAGAAGCTGCGCGAGATCGGCATCCAGGCCGACGCCCTGCTGTGCCGCGCCGACCGCCGCATTCCTGAGGAAGAGCGCGCCAAGATCTCGCTGTTCACCAACGTGCCCGAATGGGGCGTGATCAGCATGTGGGACGTGGACACCATCTACAAGGTGCCGCGCATGCTGCACGAGCAGGGCCTCGATGGCCTGATCTGCGACAAGCTGCGCCTGAACACCCCGCCCACCAGCCTCAAGCGCTGGGACGATCTGGTGCATGAGACCGAACACCCCCAGGGCGAAGTCACCATCGCCATGGTGGGCAAGTATGTGGACCTGTCGGACAGCTACAAGTCGGTCAACGAGGCCCTGCGCCACGCCGGCATGCGCAACCATGTGCGCGTGAAGATCGACCATGTCGATTCCGAGACCATCGACAGCGCCGATGCAGCCGCCAAGCTCGCAAAATACGACGCCATTCTGGTGCCCGGCGGCTTCGGCCAGCGTGGTGTGGAAGGCAAGATCGCCACGGCCCAGTTTGCCCGCGAGCGCAAGGTGCCCTACCTGGGCATCTGCCTGGGGATGCAGGTGGCCACCATCGAATACGCGCGCCACGTGGCAGGCCTCGCCAACGCCAACAGCACCGAGTTCGACCCCACCACGCCCCACCCCGTGATCGCCCTGATCACCGAGTGGAAGGACGCGGACGGCACCATCAAGAAACGCGACGAAAACTCCGATCTGGGCGGCACCATGCGCCTGGGTGCGCAAAGCTCGGACGTGGCCAAGGACACGCTGGCCCACAGCATTTACGGCGATGTGGTGACCGAGCGCCACCGCCACCGCTACGAAGCCAACGTGAACTACCTGGACCAGTTGCGCAAGGCGGGCCTGGTGATCTCGGCGCTGACCCAGCGTGAAGAACTCACCGAAATCGTGGAGCTGCCGCAAACCGTGCACCCCTGGTTCATCGGCGTGCAGTTCCACCCCGAGTTCAAGTCCACGCCCTGGAACGGCCACCCGCTGTTCAATGCCTTCATCAAGGCGGCCGTGGAGCACCAGCAAGCCGCGAAAAAAGCCTAAGGGGACCTCACCATGCAGCTGTGCGGATTCAACGTCGGCCTTCAACATCGCTTTTTCCTGATCGCAGGCACCTGTTCCATTGAAGGCCTGGAGATGTCTCTCGATGTCGCAGGCCAGCTCAAGGAAGCCTGCGCGCCGCTGGGCATTCCGCTGATCTACAAAGGCTCGTTCGACAAGGCCAACCGCTCCTCCGGCACCAGCAAGCGTGGCGTGGGCATCGACGCCGGGCTGAAGATCCTCGACGAAGTGCGCCGCCAGCTGCAGCTGCCCATCCTGACCGACGTGCACGACACCTCGCACGTGGCCGAGGTGGCCAGCGTGGTCGATGTGCTGCAGACGCCCGCCTTCCTGTGCCGCCAGACGGACTTCATCCGCGCCGTGGCGCAAAGCGGCAAGCCGGTGAACATCAAGAAGGGCCAGTTCCTGGCGCCCTGGGACATGAAGAACGTCATCGACAAGGCCCGGTCTGCAGCGGCCGAAGTCGGCCTGTCGGAAGACCGGTTTCTGGCCTGCGAGCGCGGCGTGAGCTTTGGCTACAACAACCTCGTGGCTGACATGACCAGCCTGGCCGAGATGCGCAACTCCGGCGCACCCGTGGTGTTTGACGTGACCCACTCGGTGCAAAAGCCCGGCGGCCTGGGCGCCGTGAGCGGTGGTGCGCGCGACATGGTGCCCGTGCTGGCGCGTGCCGGCGTGGCTGTGGGCGTGGCGGGCCTGTTCATGGAAACCCACCCCCGCCCCGCCGAGGCCTGGTCGGACGGCCCCAACGCCGTACCGCTCAAGCACATGAAGGCGCTGCTGGAGACCTTGGTGGCCCTGGACGATGTCACCAAGAAAAATGGATTCCTCGAAAACAACTTTGGAGCTTGAGACATGAGCAGTGGTTACGTCATCGCATCCGTCACCGTCACCAACCCCACGCAGTACGACGAGTACCGCAAGTGGAGCACCCTGGCCATGCAAGCCCACGGCGCTGAAGTCTGCGTGCGTGGCGGCAAGGTCGAAGTGCTGGAGGGCGACTGGAACCCCGGTCGTACCGTGATCCTCAAGTTCCCGAGCTTTGAAGCCGCTCGCGCCTTCTACGACACGCCCGAGTACCAGAAAGCCAAGGCCGCCCGCGAAGGCGCCGCCGTCATGCGCATGGTGTGTGTCGAAGGCGTCTGAGCGCACACACCCAAATCGCTCACCAATTAATAGCTGCTAGCGCTTATACAGAAGGCGCTAGAGACTGATTTGATTTAAAACTTCTGCAAAAGGAAAACCATGAGTGCCATCGTTGACATCGTCGGTCGCGAGATTCTGGACAGCCGCGGCAACCCCACCGTCGAATGCGACGTGTTGCTCGAATCGGGCGTGATGGGCCGGGCCGCCGTGCCGTCGGGCGCCTCCACCGGCAGCCGTGAAGCCATTGAAATGCGCGACGGCGACAAAGGCCGCTACCTGGGCAAGGGCGTGCTCAAGGCCGTGGAATACATCAACACCGAGATCAGCGAAGCCGTGCTGGGCCTGGATGCCTCCGAGCAGGCCTTCCTGGACAAGACCCTGATCGACCTCGATGGCACCGAGAACAAGAGCCGCCTGGGCGCCAACGCCATGCTGGCCGTGTCCATGGCCGTGGCCCGCGCCGCCGCCGAAGAGTCTGGCCTGCCCCTGTACCGCTACCTGGGCGGCATGGGCAGCGTGCAACTGCCCGTGCCCATGATGAACGTGATCAACGGCGGCGCACACGCCAACAACAGCCTGGACCTGCAGGAGTTCATGATCATCCCGGTGGGCGCGCCCACGTTCCGCGAAGCCGTGCGCTGGGGCGCCGAAGTGTTCCACGCGCTCAAGAAGATCCTGCACGACAAGGGCATCAGCACCGCCGTGGGCGACGAAGGCGGCTTTGCCCCCAGCGTTGAAAACCACGAAGCAGCCATCCGCCTGATCCTGCAAGCCATTGAAGCTGCGGGCTACACGGCGGGCGATCAGATCGCCCTGGGCCTGGACTGCGCTGCGAGCGAGTTCTACAAGGACGGCCACTATGTGCTGGAAGGCGAAGGCGGCCTCAAGCTCACCGCCCAGCAGTGGACGGACATGCTGGCGGCCTGGGTGGACAAGTACCCGATCATCAGCATCGAAGACGGCATGCACGAAGGCGACTGGGACGGCTGGAAGCATCTGACCGAACGCCTGGGCGACAAGGTGCAGCTGGTGGGTGACGACCTGTTCGTGACCAACACCAAGATCCTGAAGGAAGGCATTGACAAGCGCATTGCCAACTCGATCCTGATCAAGATCAACCAGATCGGCACGCTGACCGAAACGTTTGCCGCGATCGAGATGGCCAAGCGCGCGGGCTACACCGCCGTGATCTCGCACCGCTCGGGCGAGACCGAGGACAGCACCATTGCCGACATCGCCGTGGGCACCAATGCGGGCCAGATCAAGACCGGCTCGCTGTCGCGCTCGGACCGCATCGCCAAGTACAACCAGCTGCTGCGCATTGAGGAAGACCTGGGCGAAATCGCACAGTACCCTGGCCGCGCTGCGTTCTACAACCTGCGCTGAGCCCCTGGCAGCCCTCGCCTGAGCGAGCCCTCCATTGGTCTCCCGCATCGTCCCCGTCATCCTGCTGGCCTTGCTGGCAGCGCTGCACGCCCAGCTCTGGCTGGGGCGGGGCAGCGTGCCGCGCGTCAATGCGATGCAGCGGCAGATTGATGTGCAGAAGGCGGCCAACGAACAGGCCCGCCAGGCAAATGCGCGGCTGACCTCGGAGGTGCACGACCTCAAGGAAGGCCTTGATATGGTGGAAGAAAAGGCGCGCAGCGAGCTGGGCATGGTCAAGCCCAACGAGGTGTACGTGCAGTTCACACCCCGCTGATCTGTCGTGCGGGGTCACTCAGCCGCCTTGGACCACCCCGCACCGTCCACACCCGCAACGCAGCCCTGGACCAAGGCCTGCGCTTCATTCAACCCCGTGCGGCAGTCCTCTCCCCCCACTCCCTTGATTGCCCTGCTGGGCGCGCCCTACACGGGCGTGGAGGCGTTGGCACAGGCGCTGCAGCAGCAGATCACTCCCAGCACGGTGCGTATCGCCCTGCACCACCCGCACCTGGCCCACACCCCGCCCACACCGCAGGCAGAGTCCGACGCGGTGGCATTGACTCTGCTCATGGGTCTCGACCAGCCCTGCCCTGCCGAGGAACGGACTGCGCAGGAGGCCTGCGATACCCGGCTGCGTGCGGCCCTGGCGGCTGCGGCGATACCCTACCGCGTGGTGTACGGAACGGGCGAGCAGCGCACTCGCAACGCGCTCATTGCTATACAAAATATAGCACCACAGGCATATTCCACTAGCGCAAGGGCCGCATGGGACACTGAAAATACGCCCAGGGCGGCCCGGCTGCGCGCCTGGAACTGCGAAAAGTGCAGCGACCCGGCTTGTGAGCATCGACTGTTCACAGCGCTCGTTGAGCAACGGGATACGACACCGCCGCAAGCCATCACGCCAGACCGCGCTTGAGTTCCTTGAGAAGCAACACCACCTGGCTGGAGCCATAGCGGTAACCACCGTTGAGCACCTGCACAGCCCGGTCCCATTCGCCCTGCTGGGCCAGTTCCACCAGGGTGGCCGCCTGCTCATGAAAGTATTGGTAGCGCGCCACCAGCAGCGGATAGGCCGGCTGGTCGCCCAGCAGCTCGCCGCCTACGCCGTGCAACCAGCGGCCCAGCGCACTGTGGTCAGCGCGGCGCACCAGCGCCGGGTCCAGCCCGGCGGAGGTGCGGCCCTCCAGGTAGTCCATCAGGCGGTCTTTCCAGCGCTCGTGGGCATTGATGGCGGCGTCGATGTCCAGCGCGGCGAGCAGGGTATCGGCACGCCGCGAGTCGGGTGCCGCCGCGCTGTCGTACAGCGCCAGCGGAGGCGTAGCCGGGCTGGCCCGGTGGCCCCCCAGAACACGGCGAAGAAACTGCATGACACCCCTCGTTCATTTCCTGCGCGACCGGATGTGATCGCTTGAACGCGCACAGGCCTTGCGATCGGACCTTGTGCGCCGGCCCCTCGCAGCGGCAGGCGCTGCTGCAGGGTGACCCAGGAATCTTAGGCGGGGATGGCGGGGGCGATTGTCAACGATGGTCAGCCGACCACCGCGCCCGATGGAGGCTGCAGACGGCTACTGGATGCCTGTGGGCCCCGGGGGCTGAGCAGCGGCGGGCGAGACAAAAATCTGCGCAGCATCCACGGCATCAAACCGGTACTGCTGGCCGCAGAACTCACAACCCACTTCGATGTCGTCGCGCTCGGCGAGGATGCTCTCGGCCTCTTCAGCGCCCAGGTTGCGCAGCATGTTGCTCACGCGCTCGCGGCTGCAGGTGCAGGCAAAACGCGGGCCGCTGGCGCCCTGCTGGGGTTCAAAGCGCAGCAACTTTTCTTCCCAGAACAGGCGGCGCAGGATGGTGTCCACATCCAGCGTCAGCAGTTCTTCGCGGGTCAGGCTGGCAGCCAGGTGCGCAATGCGGTTGTAGTCCTCGTTGTGGCCGATCTGGTCTTCGTTCTCGCGGTGCGAGAGGCCCGCGGCCAGGTTGCCCTCGCCCTTGATGGGCATGCGCTGGATCAAGAGGCCTGCCGCCACCTGGTCGTTGGCGCCGAGCACCAGAATGGTGTCGAGCTGCTCGGACTGCAGCATGTAATGCTGCAGCACGTCCGACAGACGCTCCAGCTTTTCGTGGTGGTCGCCGTGCAGAGGCACCACGCCCTGGTAGGGCTGCTGACCGGGGTGGCGGTCCTTGGGGTCCAGGGTGATGGCGCAGCGGCCACCGCCGCCCACATTGACCATCTGGCTCAGCTTCGCGTCGGGCAGCACCTCGCCATTCACGGTGGCTGTAGCGCGCAGGCTCAGGTCCGACTGCACCTCGGCCACGGCCAATTTGACGGGTCCATCACCAAACACCTGCAGCACCAGCGCGCCGTTGAACTTGATGTTGGACTGCATCAGCACGCCGGCGGCCGCCATCTCGCCCAGCAGCTCGCTCACGGGGGCGGGATAGGCGCCGGTGGCGGTGTTGCCCGCCCGGCGCTTCAGGATCTCGGTCCAGGCATCGGTGAGGCGCACGATCATGCCGCGCACGGGCAGACCATCGAAAAGAAACTTGTGGAGTTCAGACACGCAGGGATTCCAGGAGAAAAAAAGCAGCAGAGAGCGCCAGTGGGCGGCGTTCAGCCGATCTTGTGCAGGCCGTGTTGGAAGCGGCGCGCATTGTCGATGTAGTGCTGGGCGCTCTGGCGCAGGCCTTCGATCTGCTCAGGGGTGAGTTCACGCACGGCCTTGGCCGGGCTGCCGATGATCATGGAGCCATCAGGAAACTCCTTGCCCTCGGTGACCAGCGCACCCGCACCCACCAGGCAGTTCTTGCCGATCTTGGCGCCGTTGAGCACCACAGCGCCAATGCCGATCAGCGATTCGTCGCCGATGGTGCAGCCGTGCAGCATGACCTGGTGACCCACCGTCACCCGCTCGCCCACCACCAGGGGCTTGCCGATGTCGGCGTGCAGCACGCTCGCGTCCTGGATGTTGGAGCCAGCGCCGATGGTGATGCTCTCGGTGTCGCCGCGCACCACGGTGCCAAACCACACGCTGGCGTCTTCACCCAGCACCACATTGCCCATCACCTGCGCGCTGTCGGCCACCCAGGCCGACGCCGCCACTTGGGGAGCCACACCGTCGAGTTCGTAAATTGCCATGCACCCACTCCGCTGAAACAAAAGAAGCGGCACGCCATGGCGCGCCCCGAGAGGTCGCCAATCGTTACAAAGCGCAAGCCTTGGTGCCGATGGCAAGGCCTAGAATTGTAAGGATGGAGCTTCGCCACCGTGCACTGCAGGTCTTGTGCCTGGCAGACCCCGAACAAAAAGCGGCTGCAGCGCTAGACCTGCATGCCCAGGCAGCTACGCTTTCGATAGCAGATACTACCCCTGCGGCCCCCACCGACCCCGACGCCCTGCCCGGCCGTCCCGAGCGCCCCGAACTGCTGCGCCACACCCAGGTGGCCCGCCGCTCGCCCGCCACCCCCGAGGGCCGGGCCATCCTCATCCACGCCATCGCCCACATCGAGTTCAACGCCATCAACCTGGCGCTGGACGCCGTGTGGCGCTTTGACGGTATGCCCCGCACCTACTACCAGGACTGGATGCGCGTGGCGGCCGAAGAGGCCAAGCACTTCAGGCTGCTGCGCGACCACCTGCGCAGCCAGGGCCACGACTATGGGGACTTCCCGGCCCACCAGGGGCTGTGGACCATGTGCGAGAAAACCCGGCACGACGTGCTGGCCCGCATGGCCCTGGTGCCTCGCACGCTGGAAGCCCGGGGGCTCGACGCCACGCCGCAGATCCAGGCCAAGCTGCGCCAGGTGGGCACGCCCGACGCCCTGGCCGCCGTTGCCATCCTGGACGTGATCCTGCATGACGAGGTGGGGCATGTCGCCATCGGCAACCACTGGTACCGCTGGCTGTGCGAGCGCGCGGGCCAGGACTCGGAATCCCTCTACGGCACGCTGGTGCAGCGGTACGAAGCCCCCCGACTGAAGCCACCGTTCAATGAGTCGGCGCGACGCAGCGCCGGTTTCAGCGACGCCGAGCTGCGCTGGCTGCAGCAGGCCTAATCACCAAGCCATATGTTGACGATCTGAGGGGAATACGATGGCTCCTACAATTCTTGGCGATGCCCCCAGCGGGCCAGCGCACCCTCTTTCAAGAACACCAAGCCCACGCCCATGACCCAAGCCTTCACCCCTGGCACACCGCCCGCGCCATCACCGGGCAACCAATCGTCGGTCGCCATGATTGCGCGCCAAGCCATCGTGAACGCACAACAGGTGGTGGTTGGCTACGAGCTGTTCAACCGCTCGCGCAGCGGCGCCGCCCACACGGCCGCCACCGACGTGATCCTGGTGTTCACCGCCCTGTCGCACGCCGGCACTGAGGAGCTGGTGGGCAAGAAGCTGATCTTCGTCAACTGCACCCATGAAAGCCTGTCGGGCGGCCACCTGGAGCTAGTAGACCCCGATAAGGTGGTGCTGGAGATTCCGCCCCTGGGCCATGCGGCCGCCGAAGAGGTCGCCACGCGCCTGCCCATCCTGACCGAGCTGCGCGACCGGGGCTTTCACCTGGCCTTCAACCACACGGTGCTGCAGTCGGCGTATGCGCCGTGGCTGCCGCTGGCGGACTACATCAAGCTGGACCTGTCGGTGCTGGCGCCCGACCAGCTCGCAGTGCTGATCAGCTACGCGGGCCGCCACTGCAAGGCCGAACTGATCGCCGAGAAGGTGGAGACTGCCCAGCAGTACGACATGGTGTCCAGCCAGGGAGTGCAGCTGTTCCAGGGCTACTGGTTTGCCCGCCCTGCCCTGGTCGAGACCAAGCTGCTCACGCCGTCGCAGGCCAGCATCATCGAGCTGATCAACCAGGTGCGCAAACAGGCCAGCACCGACGAGATCGAAGAAGTGCTCAAGAAGGATGCGGGCCTGGCCTTCAACCTGATGCGCCTCATCAACTCCGCCGGCTTTGGCCTGTCGCGCGAGATCACCTCCTTTCGCCAGGCCGTGATGCTCATGGGCCTGAAAAAGCTGTTCCGCTGGGCGGCGCTGCTGCTGACCGCGTCGCGCAACAACGGCACGCCGTCGTCGGTGGGCCACACCGCCGTGGTGCGCGGGCGCCTGATGGAGCTGCTGGCACTGGAGACACTGCCCCCCGAGGAAGCCGACCAGGCCTTTGTGGTGGGCATCTTCTCGTTGCTGGATGTGATGCTCTCCATGCCCATGGAGTCGGCCATTGGCCTGCTCAACGTGCCCGAACCCGTGGCGGCCGCGCTGCTGCGGCGCGAAGGTTTCTTGGGTGACCTGCTGACCCTGGCCGAGGCCTGCGAGTCCAGCGACGACGCTGTGTTTGACCGCGCTGCCGGCCTGCTGCACCTGACCAGCCAGCAGATCAACTTCGCCCACCTGCAGGCGCTGGCCTGGGCCGACCACATCAGCGACTGACAGCTACCGCCGCCACACTGGCGGCCCCCGGTCAGACTTTGGTTCTCTGCCAACGCCCGGCGGTCTAGAATGATCGCCAGCCCTTCATTTCAGTGGACCCCATGTCGAGCACACCCGAACAAGACACCCCGGACGCCGCAGCGCCTGTGGTCGATCCCGTGGACGAGAACCTTGCCATCATTGCGCGCCAGGCCATCGTGGACGAAAGCCGCGCGGTCTATGGCTACGAGCTGTTCGACCGCTCCACCGCGTCCGACTCACACACCGCCGCCAGCGATGCAGCCCTGCTGTTCAATGCACTGTCCTACGCGGGCACCGAGGCCCTGGTCGGCAAGAAGACGGTGTTCATCAACTGCACGCATGACAGCCTCTCGGGCGGCCACCTGGAGCTGATCCACCCCGAAAAGGTGGTGCTGGAGGTGCCACCGCTGCCCGACAGCGCCACCCCCGAAGAAATCGAAGGCCGCGTGCCCACGCTGGAGGCGTTGCGCACACGCGGCTTTCGCCTCGCGTTTGACCAGCAGGCCCTCAAGCGCGCCTACACCAGCTGGCTGCCGATGGCGGCGTTCATCAAGCTGGACATACAGGCCTTCAAGCCCGAGCTGGCGGCCCCCCTGGTCAAATTTGCCACCACCCACAGCAAGGCCACGCTGGTGGCCGAAAAGGTCGAAACGGCTGCGCAATACGAGCTGATGCGCGATCTGGGCGTCAAGCTGTTCCAGGGCTACTGGTTTGCGCATCCCTCGCTGGTCAAGGCCACCACCATCCGCCCCTCGCAGGCCACCATCATCCAGCTCATCAACCTCGTGCGCAAACAGGCCAGCACGGCGGAGATCGAAGACCTGCTCAAGAAAGACCCCACCCTGTCTTTCAACCTGCTGCGTTTCATCAACTCGTCGGGTTTTGGCCTGTCGTGCGAGATCACCTCGTTCCGCCATGCGGTGATGATCCTGGGGCTGAAAAAGCTGTTCCGCTGGGCGGCCCTCTTGATGACCACCTCGCGTGCGGGTGGTGCACCACCGGCCGTGGGCCAGACTGCCGTGGTGCGCGGCCGCCTGATGGAGCTGCTGGCCGCCGAGCTGCTGCCGCCCGAAGAGTGCGACAACGCCTTCGTCGTGGGCGTGTTCTCGCTGCTGGACACCATGCTGGGCGTGCCGCTCGAAAAGGCGCTGGAGTCCGTGGCCCTGCCCGAACCCGTGATGGACGCCCTGCTGCGTGGCACCGGTGTGTTTGCCCCGTTCCTGGAGCTGACCAAGGCCTGCGAAAGCGGCGATGAAGTGGCCTTTGCCAAGAACGCCGATGCGCTGCACCTGTCCAACCGCCAGGTGAACTGGGCCCACCTGCAGGCGCTGACCTGGGCCGAGAGCCTGAACGAAGAATAGTCCCGTTCTTCCCCTTAAAAGCCCACAGGCCCTGCTTTGACAGGGCCTGTGGCGTTTCTGAGGCTCAACACCCCTGCACACGGTCAGTTGCCCTGAATTCCTGCCGCGCGGATGATGCGCGCGTTGTTCTCGGACTCCAGCGCAATCTGGCGCGCGAACTCGACCGTGGTGCCACCTGTGGGCACGTTGTCGGTGGCATCGAGCTTGGCGCGAATGTCTGGCAGGGCCAACGCCTTGTTCACCTCGGTATTGATGCGTGTGATGACCGTCTTGGGCGTCTGGGCCGGGGCATAGAGGCCAAACAGGGACGAGAGATTGGCCGCTGGCTGACCCAGCTCGGCGAGCGTGGGCACCTGGGGCAGCGAATCCAGCCGCGCCGGAGCCCCCACCGCCAGCGGTTTGAGCTTGCCCGCCTGGATGTGCTGCAGCACCGCTGGGCCGGCGTTGGTCGATAGCACCTCAAACTGCCCGCCCAGCGCGTCGTTCATCTGCTGCCCGCCGCCCTTGTAGGGGATGTGCGTGATTTGCACCTGCGCCACCGACTGGATCTGCTCCAGCATGATGTGCCCCAGCGACGCCTGCCCCGACGTGGCCCAGCGCACCGTGCCGGGCTGGGCGCGCGCACGCGCGATCAGGTCCTTGAAGTCGGTCGCCCGGCTCGCGGGCGTACCCAGCAGCAGCACCGGCGAATACATCACGCTGACCACGGGCGCGATGTCCTTTTGCGGATCGAAGGGGGACTTGCCCAGGTGCGGGTTGAGCGCCAGGGGGCTGACCGCCGCAAAACCCAGCGTGTAGCCGTCGGGCGCCGCCTTGGCCACCGCGTCCACGCCCAGGCTGCCGCTGGCGCCTGCCTTGTTTTCAATGACCACGGGGGTGCCCAGTTGCATGGCCAGCTTGTCGGCCAGCGCGCGGGCGATGTTGTCGCTCACGCCCCCCGCCGGGTAGGCCACGATGATGCGGATGGGTTTGGCAGGCCACGCCTGGGCCGAAGCCACGACGGGAGAGACCACGAGGGCGACAGCAGCAGCGGCCACCCACTGGCGGCGAGAAAAAAACAGATTCATGGTGAGAGCCAATGGAGAAGAGTTCGATGGGCGGCCGTCCGGTCCACCCGTCAATCCAGTTCGAGCTTGCGCTCGCGGATCAGCTTGGCCCACTTGTCGTTCTCGCCCTTCAGAAAACTGAAGAATTCCGTGGGCCCGAGAGAATGTACCTCCGAACCTGTGGACGCAAACTTGGCCTTTACCTCCGCTTGCGCCAGCACCTTGGCCAGTTCGGCGGCCAGCTTGTCCACCACCTCTTTGGGCAGCCCTGCGGGGCCCACCAGTCCCTGGAAGCCGACAGACTCCATGCCACCAAGGCCCAGTTCGCTCACTGTGGGCACGTCAGGCAACTGCGGGTCACGGCGCGGGCCCGTCACTGCCAGCGCCTTGAGCTTGCCGCCCTTGACCTGCGGCAGCAGCACCGGTCCCGCATCGATCAATAACTGCGTCTGTCCACCGATCAAGTCCTGCACAGCCGGGGCGCTGCCTTTGTAGGGTACATGCGTCACATCCAGCCCCGTCGCCTGGTTCATCAGCTCGCCATTCAGGTGGGTGGACGTGCCCGCGCCGCCCGATGCAAAGTTCACCTTGCCTGCATTGGCCTTGGCCCACACCACCCATTCCTTGAAGTCCTTGGCCGGGTGGTCCGGACGGGTGACCGCGATATAGCTGCCCTGACTGATCTGGCCGATGTAGCTGAACTGCTTGAGCGGGTCGTACGGCATCTTGCGCTGCAAGTAGGGTGCGATGGCGAATGGACCGGTATTGGCCAAGAGCAGCGTATAGCCATCGGGCGCAGCCCGGGTCAGCTCTGTGGCCGCCAGCATGCCGCCAGCACCGGGCTTGTAGTCCACCACGATCTGCTGTTTGAGAAGCTCCTGCAGCGGCACCTGCACGGTGCGCGCGGCAAAGTCGATGCCGCCGCCCGGCGGGTATCCCACGATGAGGCGGATGGGCTTGGCTGTGGGCCAGGCCTGCGCCATGGCCAGGGTGGCAGCCCCCAGCAGCAGTGCGCTGGTGATGAGTTTTTTCATGCAATGTCTCCTTGTTGTGGTGTGGGAAAACCGGTCTGGCGCGCCGGTCAGCCCGCGCCAGTGTGGTGTTGCACGCTATCCACGGGGGTGATGCTGCGCGTGCAGGGACTTGAGCCGCTCGCGCGCCACGTGGGTGTAGATGGTGGTGGTGGAGATATCCGCATGGCCCAGCAACAGCTGCACCACGCGCAGGTCGGCGCCGTGGTTGAGCAGGTGCGTGGCAAACGCGTGGCGCAGCGTGTGGGGCGACAGCGGCACCGTGATGCCCGCCACCTGCGCCCACTTCTTCACAATGACCCAGAACATCACGCGCGTCATGCCGCTGCCACGCTGGGTGACGAACAGGTCGTCCGTCTGCTGCCCGCCCAGGATGGCGCTGCGGGCCTCGTTCAGATAGCGCTCCAGCCAGGCACGGGCCTCTTCGCCGAACGGCACCAGGCGCTCCTTGCTGCCCTTGCCCATCACGCGCAGCACGCCCTCGTTCAGGCCGACCTGGAAGGTCTTGAGCGTGACCAGCTCGGTCACGCGCAGGCCGCTGGCGTACATCAGCTCCAGCATGGTGCGGTCGCGCAGGCCCAGGGGGTTGCCCAGGTCGGGCGCGTTCAGCAGCGTCTCCACCTGCGCCTGCGACAGGGTCTTGGGCACACGCAGCGGCTGGCGCGCCGCCTGCAGCCGCACCGTGGGGTCGGCGGTGATGCGCCGCTCGCGCAGCGCCCAGTGAAAGTAGCGGCGCAACACCGTGAGGCGCCGGTTGGCCGAAGTGGCGCGGGTCTGCGCATGGCGGGCGGCAAAGTAGGCCTGCAGGTGGTGTTCGGCCGTGTCGTCCAGCGCCAGGGCGGGCTGCTGGTCGGCCAGCCACTGCGCATACAGCGTCAGGTCGCGCCGGTAGGCGGCCAGCGTGTTGCGCGACAGGCCGTCTTCCAGCCACAGGGCGTCCACAAAGGTGTCGATGGCGTTCAGACTGGGAGCAAGCATCCAAAAACCATAGCATGCATCGCGGGCATTCGACTCCACAGGCACAAAAAAGCCGCCCAAAGGCGGCTGGGGACGGAGGCGGTGGCTTTTATTCCAGCGTCAGCTTCTGCTTGACGACCACATCCTTGTAGACCGCGAACTCGGCCTTGATCTGCTCGGCAAACTGCTCGGGCGTGTTGCCGATCACGAGCGAGCCCGTGTCTTCGATGCGCTTCTTCACGGCCGGGTCTTCCAGGGCCTTGCGCACACCGGCGTTGATCTTGTCCACCACATCCTTGGGCAGGCCCTTGGGGCCCACGATGCCGTAGTAGGCCATGCGGTTCACCGGCTCCAGGCCCAGTTCCTTGAAGGTGGGCGTGTTGGGCAGGGCCGCTACGCGCTGGGGCGCGGCGACGACGATGGGCACCAGGCGGTTTTCCTTGATGAAGGGCAGCGCCGAGGGCAGGTTGTCAAAAATCATGGGCACCTGGCCGGCCACGGTGTCGTTCAGGGCCGGGCCCGCGCCGCGGTAGGGGATGTGGGTCACAAAGGTGCCCGAGAGGTTCTTGTACAGCTCCATCTGCAGGTGGCCGATGCCGCCCGTGCCAGACGACGAGTACGAATACTTGCCAGGCGACTTCTTGAGTTCCGCCACAAACGCCTTGTAGTCCTTGGCCGGGAAGCTGGGGTTCACCGCAATGATGTTGGGGGTGGCCGCAATGTTGATGATGGGCGAGAAGTCCGTCAGCGGGTTGTACGGCGTCTTGGGGTTGATGGCGGGGTTGGCTGCGGTGGTGGACACGGTGGCCACGCCCAGCGTGTAGCCGTCGGCCGTGGCGCGGGCGAGTTCGGCCGCACCCACAATGCCGCCGCCACCGGCCTTGTTGTCCACGATCACGCTTTGGCCAAGCACGCGGCCCAGGGGCTCGGCGATCACGCGCGCAATGATGTCGGTGGTGCCACCGGGTGCAAAGGGCACAACCAGCCGGATCACCTTGTTGGGGTAGCCTTGTGCGGCAGCCGATCCAGCTGCGGCAGCCAGTACGGTCAGCGCAAGCCATTGACGACGATGCATGGAAATCTCCTTCGTGCGGGGTAACAACAAACAGCGCAGATGGTATGCCCAACGCACGCCAAACCGCCCTGCGGATTCCACATAAGGGCTAACCCTAGAAACAAAGTGGGGGTGGGTAGTCCCCCTGCCCCATTCAGCCTGCCGGGAGCCCCCGTGCGGCTTGCCATGCATCAAGTATTCTCGGTGTGTGAACTACGCCCAACTCCTGCTCCCCGACTTTTCACTCATCTTCCTGGGCTACCTGATCTGCCGGTACACCGCCCTGAACCGCTCGGTCTGGCAGCCGGTGGAGAGCCTGGTGTACTACCTGCTGTTCCCGGTGCTGCTGTTCCAGTCCATCGTCAAAAGCCCAATGGATATTGGCGCCGCGTCGGGGCTGATCGGGGCGGGCATGCTGTCGGGCGTGATCGGCATCGCTCTGGCCTACAGCCTGCCGCACTGGCCCTGGGTGGGCAAGCACATTGATGTGCGCGACCATGCGGCCAGCGCGCAGGTGGCGTTCCGCTTCAACTCCTTCATTGGCCTGGCGATTGCCGAGCGGCTGGCAGGCACCCAGGGCCTGTTGATGATCGCGGTGCTGATTGGCGTGTGTGTGCCGCTGTTCAATGTGGCTGCGGTGTGGCCCATGGCCCGGCACGGGCAGCACAGCTTTGCGCGCGAGCTGTTGCGCAACCCGCTGATCGTCGCCACCGCCTCGGGGCTGGTGGCCAATCTGCTGGGCTTTCAGATCCCCGAATGGGCAGTGCCCACGGTCAGCCGCATCAGCGCTGCGTCGCTCGCGCTGGGCCTGATGGCGGCCGGCGCGGGGCTGCAGTTTGGTCTGCTCACGCGAGGCAAGACGCTGAGCGTGTCGGTGCTGGCCATCCGCCACCTGGTGCAGCCGCTCGTGGCGTTTGGCATGGCCCGCATGTTCGGGCTCGATGCCGTGCAGACCACCGTGCTGCTGGCGTTTGCCGCCTTGCCCACGGCATCGACCTGCTATGTGCTGGCGGCGCGCATGGGCTACAACGGGCCGTATGTGGCGGGGCTGGTCACGCTGTCCACCTTGCTGGGCATCGTGAGCCTGCCGTTTGCACTGGGGGTGCTGCGATGAGCCGGGGTCTGAACCGCAGGCGGCTGCTCGGCGCCAGCCTGGCCACCGTCTTTGGCCTGGTCGCCTGCGGCCGCAAACCTGCGCGTGCCCAGGCCGTCCCGGCAGGCGCCACGGTCCTGGCGCTGGGCGACTCGCTCACATCGGGCGTGGGAGCCTCCGCCGACACCGCCTACCCCGCCGAACTGGCGCGCCTGACGGGCTGGAAGGTGGTCAACGGCGGTGTGTCGGGCGACACCTCGGCCCAGGCGCTTGCGCGCCTGCCGGGCCTGTTGCAACAGCACCAGCCCGCGCTGGTCATCGTGGGCATTGGCGGCAATGACTTTTTGCGGCGCCAGAGTGCTGCCACCGCGCGCACCAACATCTTGCGCATCTGCACCGAGGCACGGGCCAGCGGCGCCCAGGTGCTGCTGGTGGCTGTGCCGGAGCTGTCGCTCATGGCCGCCGCCGGCCGCCTGAGCGACCACCCGCTGTACGAGGAGATTGCCGAAGAGCTGAAGATCCCGCTGCATGCCAAAGGCTGGTCGAGCGTGCTGGCGCAAGAGCGGTTGCGGTCGGACCAGATCCACGCCAACGCTGCCGGATATGCGGAGTTCGCCCAGGGGCTGGTGGGCACCTTGCGGCAGACGGGGCTGCTGGTGCAGTGAGGACCCGGAGCAACGGCGACCACTCCTATTTTGATAGCTGCCAAGGCATATTGCACTAGCGCTACCAGGCTATTTCTTCCAAAAACACCCTCAAGCAGCGTCCAGAGCCCAGGCCACATGCTCCCGCACCAGCGCGCTGGCATCCTCGGCCCGCGACTGCAGCGCAGCGCGCAAGGCCCCATCGCCCGTGGCACGCAGCGCATTGCCCAGCGCCACGGCCACATTGCGCAGCCAGCGCTCATGGCCGATGCGGCGGATGGGGCCGCCCTCGGTCATGCGCAAAAAGGTGGCTTCGTCCCACGCAAACAGGTGCACCAGCTGCTGGCCCAACAGGCCCTTGCGCTCATCAAAGTCGGGCAGGCGGCTGACCTGCGCAAACTTGTTCCAGGGGCAAATCAGCTGGCAGTCGTCGCAGCCATAGATGCGGTTGCCCATCAGCGGGCGCAGCTCCACGGGGATGGGCCCGGCGTGTTCGATGGTGAGGTACGAGATGCAGCGCCGCGCGTCAACGCGGTGCGGCGCGACGATGGCCTGTGTGGGGCAGATGTCGATGCACGCGCTGCAGCTGCCGCAGTGCGGGGTGACGGGCTCGCTCGGTGGCAGCGCCATGTCCACATAAATCTCGCCCAGAAAGAACATGGACCCCGCCTCGCGGTTGAGCACCAGCGTGTGCTTGCCGCGCCAGCCCTGGCCGCTGCGCGCGGCCAGCTCGGCCTCCAGCACCGGCGCGGAGTCGGTGAACACGCGGTGGCCAAACGGGCCGATGGCCTCGGCGATGCGGTCGCTGAGCTTTTGCAGCCGGGCGCGCAGCACCTTGTGGTAGTCCCGGCCCCGGGCGTAGACGGAGACGATGCCCTCGTGCGGGCGCTGCAGGCGTGAGAGTTCGGCCGCCTGCCAGCCCCCGGGCGCATCCCTGGCCGTATCGCGCGGCAAATAATCCATGCGCGCCGTGATCACACTCACGGTGCCGGGCACCAGTTCGGCCGGGCGCGCGCGCTTCATGCCGTGGGATGCCATGTAATGCATGTCACCATGGAAGCCCTGCGCCAGCCAGGCCGCAAGACCCGGCTCGGCCGCAGACAAGTCCACCCCCGCCACGCCGATTTGGGAAAATCCCAGCTCGCGGGCCCACTCCTGCATTTGAGGAACGAGTTGACTGTTGCACCACATACCGGCCAGATTGTAGAAAGCGGCACCGATGCTGCGGCCACCCCCCCTGCAGAAACCACGCGCCATTTCACCTGGCACAGCGAGGAAGACACCGCCGCCTTTGCCCAGCGCCTGGCCGCCCAGCCTCTGCTGGCCAACGCCTTCGTGACCCTGCACGGCGACCTGGGCGCGGGCAAGACCACCCTGGTGCGCCACCTGCTGCGCGCGCTGGGCGTGCAGGGCCGCATCAAGAGCCCCACCTACGCGGTGGTGGAGCCCCACGAGGCGCCGGGTCTCTCGATCTGGCACTTCGACTTCTACCGTTTTGACGATCCGCGCGAGTGGGAAGACGCCGGTTTCAGGGACATTTTTGCCAACCCCGGTCTCAAGGTGGCAGAATGGCCGGAAAAGGCCGCAGCGCTTACCCCGCTTGCAGACCTTGCTATCCACATTGAAGCAATGGATGACACCGAAAGGAAGGTCACGCTGCATGCCCCCACCGCCACGGGGCGCAGCCTGCTGCAAGCTCTCTGAGACACCGTGAACGAACCCACCCTGCCCGACCGCCACGCCGCCTCCCAGCCATCGCGCCGTGCCGTGCTGCGCGCCAGCAGTCTGGTGCTGCTGCTGGGCGCACAGCAGATTGCACGCGGCGCCACCATCGTGGCCGTGCGCGTCTGGCCCGCACCCGAATACTCGCGGGTGACCATCGAGTCCGATGGCGCGCTGGTGGCCAAGCAGTTCTTCGTGACCTCACCGCCGCGCCTGGCGGTGGACATCGAGGGCATCGACCTGAGCCCCGAGCTGCGCGAACTGGTGGCCAAGGTCAAACCTGACGACCCCAACATCGCGGGCATCCGCGTGGGCCAGAACGCTCCGGGTGTAGTGCGCCTGGTGGTGGACCTCAAGCAGCCCGCCATGCCGCAGGTGTTCACCCTGCCACCCGTCGCCGCCTACCGCCACCGGCTGGTGTTTGACCTGTACCCCGCAGCGCCCGTGGACCCGCTGGAGGCACTGATTGCCGAGCGCCTGCGCGATGCCAGCGGCCCGGCCGCCACGCCTGCGCCATCGCCCGCACCGGCCACAGCCCGCGCCGCAGAGCACGACCCGCTGGGCGACCTGATCGCGCAACGCGCCAATGGCCCCGCGCAGTCCGGCACCACAGCCCAACCGCCCGTGGTGGCCGCAGCACCCGCGCCCAGCGCCGCCCCTGCCGCGCCCTCACGACCTGGCAACCGCCCCACAGCCACCGAGACCGACCGCATCATCATCGTGGCACTCGACCCAGGCCACGGGGGCGAAGACCCCGGCGCCATCGGCCCCTCCGGCACCCGCGAAAAAGACGTGGTGCTGCGCGTGGCCCACCTGCTGCGCGACCGCATCAACGCCACCACCGTGGGTGGCAACCCCATGCGCGCCTACCTCACGCGCGACGGCGACTACTTTGTGCCCCTGGGCACCCGCGTGCAAAAAGCCCGGCGCGTGCAGGCCGACCTGTTCGTCTCCATCCATGCCGACGCCTTCACCACGCCCGAGGCCCGTGGCGCCAGCGTGTTTGCGCTGAGCCAGGGCGGGGCCTCCAGCACGGCCGCCCGCTGGCTGGCCAACAAGGAGAACCAAGCCGACCTGGTGGGCGGCATCAACGTGCAGTCCAAGGACCAGCATGTGCAGCGCGCGCTGCTGGACATGAGCACCACCGCGCAGATCAACGACAGCCTCAAGCTCGGCACCGTGCTGCTGGGGGAGATCGGCAACGTGGGCAAGCTGCACAAGCCGCGCGTGGAGCAGGCGGGCTTTGCCGTGCTCAAGGCGCCCGACATCCCGAGCGTGCTGGTCGAAACCGCCTTCATCAGCAACCCCGAAGAAGAAAAGCGCCTGCGCAGCAGCGCCTACCAGGAGCAGCTGGCCGACGCGCTGATGCGCGGCATCACGCGCTACTTTGCCAAGAACCCGCCACTGGCGCGCAGCCGGTCGGTGTAGGCAGGCAGGGACATCGCGCGCGGGACGGCCAGCCCACCTTGCGCGCACTGCCAACTGCAGGCACAGTAGCCTGCATCGGCCGGGCGCGCACCGCGCCTTGGCCAGCAAGGAGAACTGCCATGGCCCTGCCCCACGCCCAATCTGGTCAGATCGTCAGCGTGCGTCCCCTGGGAGCACGACTGGCCGACACCGTTACCACCGCCGTCCTCAAAGCCGGCCAGCTCGAAGTCATGCGGGTGGTCCTGCCCGTGGGCAAATCCATGAAAGAACACCAGACGCCCGGAGAGGCCACCGTGCAGTGCATCGAGGGCGTGGTGGAGTTTGCGAGCGAGCTGGGCGTGCAGCAATTGCATCCCGGCGACTTTGTGCACCTGGCACCGCGCGCGCTGCATTCGCTCAAGGCGGTAGAACATGCCTCATTGCTGGTGACGATGTGCCTCAAGCCTGCGGAGAAAACCTGAGGCCTCTTGGCTTATTGGCTTCTTTGCACTCCGGGCCCCGAAGGCCTGAGGGGGTGAAGACCGTGCGGCACTGAACGCGGTCAGCGCCCCAGCCGGAACACGCTCACGATCTCTGACAACCGCGCCGCCTGGTGCTTGAGGCTGTCGGCCGCCGCAGCGCTCTGCTCCACCAGGGCCGCATTCTGCTGGGTGACCTGGTCCAGCTGCATCACCGCCTCGCCCACCTGGCTGATGCCGATGGTCTGCTCGCCCGTGGCGCTGGAGATTTCGCCAATCAGGTCGCTCACCCGCTGCACCTGGGCGACGATGTCTTCCATGCTCTGCCCGGCGTTGCTCACCAGCTGGGTGCCGTTCTCCACCTTCTCCACACTGGCACTGATCAGGGCCTTGATCTCCTTGGCCGCCTCGGCGCTGCGCTGGGCCAGGCTGCGCACCTCGCTGGCCACCACTGCAAACCCACGGCCCTGTTCACCGGCGCGTGCGGCCTCCACCGCCGCGTTCAGCGCCAGGATGTTGGTCTGGAACGCGATGCCATCAATCACGCTGATGATGTCGGTGATTTTTCGGGACGCGGCAGAGATGTCCTGCATGGTGGTCACCACCTGTCCCACCACCTCGCCGCCCTTGACCGCAGCCTGCGATGCCGAGCCGGCCAGCGTGGCCGCCTTGCGCGCGGTGTCGGCGTTGTTCTTCACGGTGCTGGTGATCTCTTCCATGGAGGCAGCCGTTTCCTCCAGGTTGCTGGCCTGTTCCTCGGTGCGCTGGCTCAGGTCGGCATTGCCCATCGCGATCTCGCTGGAGCCCGTGGCAATGCTGTCGCTGCTGTGCCGCACGTCGCCCACGATGCGCACCAGCGAGCTCTGCATGCCCTGCATGGCACGCATCATCTCGGCCACCTCGCCACGCCCTTGCACCTCGATGGGTTGGGACAGGTCACCCTCGCCAATGCGCTGCGCCACCGCGCTCACCGCCCCCAGGGAGCGGCGGATGCGCTGCACCACCACCCACGACAGCACCACCAGCAGCGCCAGCCCTGCCACACCCGCCACCAGCACGGTCATGCGGTAGGACTGGATGAGCTCTGCCGCCTCGGCCGCCTGCTCGGCCGAGCGGCGCACCTGGTAATCCACCATCTTGTCGGCCACGGCGTTGTACTTGTCCAGCACTGGCGCAAACGTGCCCAGCGCATAGGCGCGCGCCTGGGCCATGTCACCCGCCTTTTTCAGCTCCAGCGACTTGTCGCGCGACTCCAGGTACGACTTGCGGATGGTGGCCAGCTCTTCCTGGATGCGCAGGCCCTCCGGGCTGTTTTCCAGCTCGGTATAGCGCTTTTGCACCTTGCTGGTGTCGGCGGTGGTGGCGGCCACTGCCTCCTTGAAATAGTTCTGGAGGTCATCGCCCTCGGTCTGAGCGATGGAGAACACACGCGTGGAATTGACGGCGATGTTGCTGCGCCAGCGCAGCGCCAGTTGCAGCCGCTCTACCTGCTCGGTGGCCAGCTGATCCACCGTGGCCCCCAGGCGCTGCACACGCACCAGGCTCAGCGCCAGGACGACCACCAGCGCCAGCACCGCCACGCCCACAATCAACCCGATCTGCTGCGCCACCGTCAGCTGGGTGCCCACGCCGCCCCGGCCGACTTGCTGGATGTGCTGGGTCATCGCGTGTCCTTGTGTAAGTTTTGTATGACAAGGAAATGATCTGCCTGCGCAACCCGGTTGGCAACAGCGACAGGCGCAGGGAAACCCTTAGTTCCTCCTGTGCCGCCTGTCCTACACCCAGCACCCTTGCCTGCCTACAGCCACCGCGCGGCCGGGCAGCCACAGTAGAAGCACAGGTCGAGCTTCAGCCGCTACCGCGGTTTTGGGGTCAACGGCCTGACTCCACAACCATCAAGGAATCTCGCCATGAACATCCGTCACATTCTTCTTGCGATTACCTGCACTGCGGCCCTGGCACTGGGTGGTTGTGCATCCAACCCCACCAACGCCCAGGTCGGCACTGGCGTCGGCGCCGTGGTCGGCGGCGTTGCCGGTAACGCCATCTTCGGCGGCCCTGTGGGCACCATAGGCGGTGCCGCTGCCGGCGCCCTCATCGGCCATGAAGTGGGCGAAGACCGCGACCAACGCCGCCCTTACCGCCGTTAAGCCTCTGGGACTTCCCTCCCCGCCCAGAGAGATGATCTGGGCATAAAAAGAGCGGCAGGCGCATGTAAATCATGCGCCTGCCGCTCTTTTATTTGTAGCAAATTCGCTGCCTGTCAGGCTGTGCGGGCCTGGCGCCCGGCGCGCCAGGCGCCAAAGATGGCGATCAGGCCCGGCACAAAAATCATCGCCCAGATGATCTTGTCCAGGTTCTCCTTGACCCACGCAAAGTTGCCGAAGAAGTACCCGGCCGTGGCAATGCCCAGCACCCACAGCAGCGCCCCGCCCACGTTGTAGGCGGTGAACTTGGCGCGATTCATTTCCGCCACGCCCGCCACGAAGGGCGCAAACGTGCGGATGAAGGGCATGAAACGCGCAATCACGATGGTGATGCCGCCGTAGCGCTCGTAAAACTCATGCGCCTGGTTGAACGCCCGGCGGTTGAACCAGCGCGAATCCTCCCACTGGAACACCTTGGGGCCAAAGTAGCGGCCGATGGAGTAGTTGCACTGGTCGCCCAAGATGGCCGCCGCCAGCAGCACCGCGCACGCCAGCGGAAAGCTCATCATGCCGGCACCACACAGCGCGCCCACAATGAACAGCAGCGAGTCGCCCGGCAAAAAAGGCATCACCACCAGGCCTGTCTCGACAAACACAATGGCAAACAGCAGGGCGTACACCCACATGCCATAGGCCTGCACAAACGCCTCCAGATACTTGTCCACATGCAGGATGAAGTCGATGAGAAAAGTGACAAGTTCCATGAAAAGGCGGGCCCGGGCGCGGCGCGGAAAAAAGGTGGGCGCATTATCCCCATCACGCCCCACCCCAGCCCGATACCCCTGCGCAGCCCCCGCCCTAAAATCCGGTGGGTGAACGACACCACCCCCTTCCTCGCAGCGGCGCAGCCCGCCTCCAGCCCCCCCACCGCCACGCGCCGCCCCATCCGCGATCTGCCCGATGAACTCATCAGCCAGATTGCTGCGGGTGAAGTGGTGGAGCGCCCCGCTTCGGTGGTGCGCGAGCTGGTGGACAACGCGCTCGATGCGGGTGCCACGCAGATCACCGTGCGCCTGTCGGCCGGTGGCGTGCGGCTGATCACCGTGGAGGACGATGGCGGCGGCATCCCTCAAGAAGAGCTGCCCGTGGCCCTGCGCCGCCACGCCACCAGCAAGATCACCAATCTGAACGACCTGGAGACCGTCGCCACCATGGGCTTTCGGGGCGAGGCACTGGCAGCGATTGCGTCGGTGTCGGAGATGGCCCTGCTCTCCCGCCCGGCCGCGCAAGCCAGCGCCTTCTTGCTGGACGCCCGCAGTGGCGAGCTGCGCCCCGCCGCGCGCAGCACCGGCACCACGGTGGAGGTGAAGGAACTGTTCTTCTCCACCCCCGCGCGCCGCAAGTTCTTGAAGACCGACGCCACCGAGCTGGCGCACTGCATTGAATCGGTGCGCCGCCACGCACTGGCACGGCCCGACGTGGGCTTTGCCATCTGGCACGAAGGCAAGCTGGTGGAGCAGTGGCGCGCCACCTTTGTGCCGGGCCAGGGTGATCCGCAGGACGCCCATGACGCGCTGGCCCGCCGCCTGTCGGACGTGCTGGGCGAAGACTTCGTCACCCAGTCGGTCGCCGTGCAGCACCGCGTGGGCCCGGTCACCGTCACCGGCCGCGCAGGCCTGCCCGACGCGGCGCGCTCGCGGCCCGACCACCAGTATTGCTACGTCAACGGCCGCTTCGTGCGTGACAAGGTCCTCACGCACGCCGCCCGCAGCGCCTACGAGGACGTGCTGCACGGGCACAAGCAGCCCATTTATGCGCTGTATGTCGAGATCGACCCGGCGCGTGTGGACGTGAACGTGCACCCCACCAAGATCGAGGTGCGCTTTCGCGACAGCCGCGAGGTGCACCAGGCCGTGCGCCATGCGGTGGAAAACGCGCTGGCTGCGCCACGGGCTGCCGCATTGGTAGCGGCTGCGGCGGCACCCACACCGTCCGCAGCCGGTGATGGGGAGCATTTCAAGCCCCAGACGCCCCAAGCGCCGGTGTGGAATGCCCAAGCCGCTATCAAATTTGAAGAGCGTGGTCACCGTGTGGAAGACCTGCAGGCCCTGTGGGGGCCGCGCAGTGCGGGGTCTACCAGCCCCGTGGCAGACCCCGCATCAGGCGCGGCCGTGGGCGGTTTGTGGGCGCCCTCGGCCCAGTCAGATGCGCCCGCAGCACTGGCAACGCCTGCCGCATCCCATGCATCTGCCACGCCCTGGGACGGTGCGCCGTCCGCACAGACGGCCGCTCCGGTTGCAGGCTCCCCCACCGAGCCCTCGGCCAGCAACCCACCCACGGCCTGGCCTGTGGGCCGCGATGGCAACCAAACCGCCTGGCCCCTGGGCAAGGCCGTGGCCCAGTTGCACGGCGTGTACATCCTGGCCGAAAACTCCCAGGGCATGGTGGTGGTGGACATGCATGCCGCCCACGAGCGCATCGTCTACGAACGCCTGAAGGCCCAGGTGGACAGCGGCGCGCGCATTGCCAGCCAACCCTTGCTGATCCCCGCCACCTTCGCCGCCACGCCGCAGGAAGTCGCCACGGCCGAAGAGTCTGCCGACGTGCTGGCCACGCTGGGCCTGGAGGTGGTGCCCTTCTCGCCCAAGACGCTGGCCGTGCGCGCCGTACCCACCACGTTGGCGCAGGGCGACCCGGTGGAGCTGGCCCGCAGCGTGCTGGCCGAGCTGGCCGCCCACGACGCCACCACTGTGGTGCAACGCGCCCGCAATGAAATCCTGGGCACCATGGCCTGCCACGGTGCCGTGCGGGCCAACCGCAAGCTCACCATCGACGAGATGAACGCCCTGCTGCGCCAGATGGAAACCACCGACCGCTCCGACCAGTGCAACCACGGCCGCCCCACCTGGCGGCAGCTGAGCATGAAGGAGCTGGATGCGCTGTTCCTGCGCGGACGGTAGCGGCGGGCACCTCCCCGCCCGCGACATAGCCAGAGCCTTTTTCTCCAGCCATTGCCCACCGCCCTCCATGACCCGGCACCGCTACCACCGTACCACCCACGCCACCGCATCGCGCATGCTGGCAGCCACCACCACCCTGTGCGTGGCCTGGTCCGCCCACGCCGGGCGCCCTCTTTCCGTGGACGATGCAGGCGTTGACGAGGTGGGCCATGGTCACGTCGAAGTGTGGTGGGAGGGCCAGCGCGGCCAGCCCGGCACGGTGTACGTGGCCCCTGCCTTCACCCCCATGGCAGGACTGGAGCTGGGCGCCGTGCTGGCGCGTGACCGCAACGAACGCCACACCTTGCAAGGCGTGCAGGCCAAATGGCTGTGGAGCCCCGCGCAAGAGCAGGGCTGCAACGCAGGCAGCAGTGCCGGTGTCGAGCACCGGCGCCAGAGTACCGGGCAAAGCGCGGGCAGCGTGGTGGCGCTCAACCTCATCGGCACATGCGCCGCGACCTGGGGCGTGGTCAACGCCAACCTGGGCAGCCAGCGCGAGCGCGGCCAGTCGTGGCGCGGCACCTGGGGCGCATCGGTGGAACGCAGCTGGGGTGCCATCACGCCGCACCTGGAGGCCTTTGGCACCCGGGGCAGCGCCCCTACCTTTCAAACGGGTGCACGGTGGGAGTGGACGCCTGGCAAGCAGCTCGACGCTACCGTGGGCCGCCAGCAAGGGCGCACCTTGTTGAGCCTGGGGTTTGCGCTGGGATTCTGACCCGACGCAGCGCCGCATAAAACCGCAGCTACTGCCGCCCCGCCCAGCATCCTCTTGCCCCCACCGGCAAAGAGCAGGGGGACAAGCCGCTCAGGGCAAGGCGCGCGCCGCTGCGGACACGTCGCATTGCAGCGCTACCGGAGGCGTCGCCACGGTAATGGAAGCACCTGGCCGCGCCGGCAGCAAGGACCACTCCAGCGTGTAGTAGTTGCTGCCCATGTACCTGAAGTGCTCGGCGCGCGGCGGCACACTGGAGCTGGCCTGCAACAAGGACCAGCCCTCCGGCGGGGGTAGCACCGTCTCGTCGGTGCATCGCAGGGCCACGCGGAGCACGGAAGGCCCCGGCGCGCTGATCTGCAGCGCAATACCCTCTCGGTGCGTGGCTGGCAAAAACGTCATGTAGTCCAACCGTTCGTCGGTAAAGACATTGCCACCTTCGCGGCCGTTGACGCGCACGGACAGCGGCGCAAAGGCATACACCGCCGCACCGGGCAGCGCAGCCACGGGCACAAGCCCCTGGGTGAATGCGGTCGGCACCGCCTGAGCCTTGGGTTCGATCAGATATTGCGTGGCCAAGGCGCCCCCCGCAGCGACCTGGCACCTGGCGTCGAACTGGCGGTTCGTCATATCGCGCACCAGCATCCAGTACAGGCCCCGAAGCTGGCTCTGACAAAGGGCTTCGGATTCCACATAGTCCTGCATGGCGCGCAGGTACCTGAAGCTGAAGGATGGCGCCCAGCGTTGTGGCCCCCCGATGCGCGGAAAGAACGACACGTTGGCCCCGAGGTCCAGCTTGCCCAGCGCCTCAAACTGCCGGTACAGCGCCCATTGCCCGCCCAACGCCATAGCGCCAACGGCGGCCATCACCGCAAGCCAGGCCGCCGCGCTGCGAGCCCAGCGCGCACTGGCGCCAGCCCAGCCGTAGGCCGCCAACAAAGCCATCCAGGGCTGGATCACGTCCAGGTACCAGAACGCGCCAAAGGGCAGCAGCAGCATGGCCATACCCCACCACACCAGTACCGCCGCAGCCACCCAGCGTATGGAGGAAGACCGGGCGGCCCGAACCAGCCCCAGCAACACTCCCACCAGCAACACTCCCAGCAGCACAGCGGCGGCGGCGGCCACCATGGGCAAGGCAGGCTCAATGCCCGCGACCATGTGGTAGGGCATGGCCAGTGCATCCCACCATTTGCCCGGACTCAGCAGCCGGCCAGCGAGCGCCGTCCAGCCCGCCTCGGACGGTGGCGGCGGTGCCACTACCACACGCTCGATCTTCCACGGCTTGGCCCACAACGCCCACCAGGCCGTCAGGACCAGCACCACGCCAATGCCAGCCCAAGTGCCTCGCTGGCGCAGCACGGCTGGATGAATCACGGCAAACAGTCCCATGACCACCGCCAGCAAAGCCGCCGAGGGGTGAACCTGCAGCAGTACGAACATCGCCAGCACCAGCGCAAACCAACCTGTGTCCGGCCGGTGCAAGGCACGTACCCACAGCGCCAGTACCAGGCTGGACAGCCCCATCACCAGCGCCGGATTCCAGGCACTGTGGGTGTATACGCTGCCAAAGATGGGCATGCACAGCGCTACATAGGCCAGCGCAACGCGGCTTCCCAGGTGCGTGCGGAGCATGGTCCATGCCCAGCCGATGCAGGCCACGTTGAAGACCCCGAAGGCGGCAAAGATGCTGACCTCGCTGTCCACCACCAGCATGGGCAGGCCCAGCAGGTAATAAAACCCCGGGGGAAGAAAAAACCGACCGTTGAACGGGGTGCTGCTCTGGGGCCACTGGCCGCGGTGCAACCACTGGCGCACTGTGTCCACGTCGCGAATCTGGTCGGGGCCATGGAAAGTGAGGTCGCAGTAGTACAGCTGCAGGAAACCAAATCCCAGCAACAGCAGCACGGCCAACCAGTCGCAGGGCTGTGCGCGCTGCACCGGGGAGGAGGCAGAGGGTGCGGTCATGGAAGAGAAAATCGACTTGGTAGGCTGGCACCGCAGCTGACGTGCCGGGAACGCGCTGGCGGAAATATGGGCGAACAACCTGAAAATGCGAAGTTCCGCATAAGGCGCGCCAAATCGGGAAGAATACAACGCAAAACTCGGCGAGAGCGCCAGCCCCCTGCCGCAGCATCGGTCTTATGCACGACCATGGAGGGCATGGTGGACATGTTCTCCAGGAGCAAGCCCCTGTACCGCCTCGCTTACGAGACGCGGCCGATTCTGAAAAACAAGGAAAAAGTGATCTTCATCTTTGAAAAAGCGGTGCCTCATATTGCGTAGATTTCAGGTACCGGCTTTTTCATTCTTTCGCCGTCCATAAAAGAAAGCGCCTCTCGGCGCTTTCCTGCGGGTAGCTCTTGGGGATTGCAGCCGGACGGTGCGCCCCCCCGGGCGAGGGTGTCACTGATCCCGCGCAGCCTTGGCGGTGTCGGCAAAGTCGCTGAACACGCCGTCCACACCCAGGTTGAAGAACAGCTTGTACTCGGCCTTGGGATCACCCTTGAAGTCCGATGCCAGGCGCTTGGCTTCGTTGCGGAAGGTGTAGGCGTGCACGAACAGGCCTTCGGCGTGGGCGTTCTTCACCACGTCGGTGGGCGCCATCATCACGCGGTCACGCTCGTCGATCTTGCCGTCGCCATTCAGGTCGTCGGCCTTGCCGTCCTTGTTCGCATCCACTTGTTTGGAGGGGATCAGGTACGGCTTCCAGGGGCCAATGCCGTCGGCATAGGTCTTGACTTCCTTGAGGCCTGCGGGAGTCAGCAGGCTGGCGAAGGTGCGCGAGTCACCGGCCACGGCAAAGTCATAGGGCTTGTCGTACGGTGCCACCAGCGACATGGTGCCATCGGGGTTCACATCGTCTGCGTCCACCAGCTGCACCAGGCGCACCTGGGTCTTGGTGCGCAGGTACTTGAGGTTGGAAACCTCGAACGACTGGATGATGACGGGCGAGCTCTTGGAGGTGTAGCCGTACTTGGCCAGGATGGCCAGCAGACGGTCTTCCAGCGGCAGGCCTTGCTTGACGTGGTAGGTGGGGTGCTTGGTCTCGGGGTATACGCCCACGGTGCGGCCGGCCTTGGCGCCTTCGGTCTTGGCCAGGTCCAGCACTTCTTCAAAGGTGGGGATCTGGAACTTGCCGTTGTACGACTGGTCGCGGTCCGACAGAGGCTGGATGGCGCGCAGGGTCTTGAGTTCGGCCAGGGTGAAGTCGGTGACAAACCAGCCTTCCTCCTCTACGCCATCGACAACCTTCTTGGTCTTGCGGCCCGCAAACTCGGCGCGGGTGGAGACATCCGTGGTGCCCGTGATGTTGGGCTCATGGCGGGCAACCAGCACACCGTCCTTGGTGGCGACCAGGTCGGGCTCGATGAAGTCGGCGCCCATGTCGATGGCCAGCTTGTAGCCCTCCAGCGTGTGGTCGGGCCGGTAGCCCGCCGTGCCCCGGTGGCCGATCACCAGGGGCTTGTCGCCGTTCAGGGTGGGGTACGGATAGTTGTCGCTGCCGCCGCAGGCTGCCAGCGTGGCCACCATGGCCAGCGCTCCCCATTTCACACCAGTGATGTGCATGCTCTTCTCCTCGCTATGTTGTTGGTAGAACCGCCGAACTGTGGGGTCGGCATGTGACAAGACCATGACGTCCGTTTTGCAAACGCATGACGGCCGCACCACACACCAACCGCACCAATATGTGGCGAATATCTCGGCCACATTCCCCACCATTGTGCATAGGCATCGGCATGAACGTATAACTTTTGAACATAATTCGATGTTGCAGTGCGCCAAACCGGTGCGTTAGCGATCTTTGACGTTGTTGACCTTTTGATGCTGAAAGCCTTTTGAACCATGAAACACGCGACCGCCGAGAGCTTCCTTTCCCACGTGGCGCTCCGCAACCCCGGCCAGCCGGAATTCCTGCAAGCCGTCACCGAAGTGATGGAAAGCCTCTGGCCGTTCATTGCGCAGCACCCGCGCTATGCCGAGCACGGCCTGCTGGAGCGGCTGGTGGAGCCCGAGCGCATCGTGATGTTCCGCGTGTCCTGGGTGGACGACCATGGCGGCGTGCAGGTCAACCGGGGCTACCGCATCCAGCACAGCATGGCGATCGGCCCGTACAAAGGCGGCCTGCGTTTTCATCCGTCGGTCAACCTGTCGGTGCTCAAGTTCCTGGCGTTTGAGCAGACCTTCAAGAACGCACTGACCACGCTGCCCATGGGTGGTGGCAAGGGCGGTTCCGACTTCGACCCCAAGGGCAAGAGCCCTGGCGAAGTCATGCGCTTTTGCCAGGCGTTCGTGACCGAGCTGTACCGCCATGTGGGCCCCGACACCGATGTGCCCGCCGGCGACATCGGCGTGGGCGGACGCGAGGTGGGTTTCATGGCGGGCATGTACAAAAAGCTGGCCAACAACGCGGCCAGCGTGTTCACCGGCAAGGGCCTGTCGTTCGGCGGCTCGCTGATCCGCCCTGAAGCCACAGGCTACGGCACGGTGTACTTTGCGCAGGAAATGCTCAAAACCCGAGGCCGTTCGTTCGACGGCCTGCGCGTGTCGGTGTCCGGCTCGGGCAACGTGGCGCAATACGCCGTGCAAAAGGCGATGGAGCTGAGCGCCAAGGTGGTGACGGTGTCGGACTCCAGCGGCACCGTGGTGGACGAGGATGGCTTCACCCCCGAAAAGCTCGCCATCCTGATGGATGTGAAGAACCACCTCTACGGCCGCGTGAGCGACTACGCCGCCCGCACGGGTGTGAAGTTTGAAGCCGGTGTCCGCCCCTGGCATGTGAAGGTGGACGTGGCCCTGCCCTGCGCCACGCAAAACGAGCTGGACGAGAACGACGCGAAAACGTTGATCCAGAACGGCGTGCTCTGCGTGGCCGAGGGCGCCAACATGCCCTCGACCATCGAGGCCGCCAAGGCCTTTGAGGCCGCAGGCGTGCTGTACGCCCCCGGCAAGGCCAGCAACGCAGGCGGCGTGGCCACATCCGGCCTGGAGATGAGCCAGAACGCCGCCCGCCTGTCCTGGCCCCGCGAGGAGGTGGACACCCGACTGCTGCAGATCATGCAGGGCATCCACGCAGCCTGCCTGCACTACGGCAAGCGCGCCGATGGCAGCGTGAGCTACATCGACGGCGCCAACATCGCCGGCTTTGTGAAGGTGGCCGACGCCATGCTGGCGCAGGGCGTGGTGTAAGGGGAAGGGCCAGGCCTTGGAACGTGTTTGCGTTCCAACAGCCTGTTCACACAGCAAATCACTGGGGCTTCGGCCCCTTTGTTTTTGGCGCGCAGCGCAGTGCAGGCTATGCTGCACTTGAAAACCAATACGCACACTTTCGGGAGTCCGCCGTGGAAATCTTCAGCTTCTTGAACGTCATGGTCGAAAAGGGAGGCTCGGACCTCTTTTTCAGTGTCGGTGCGCCGGTCAATCTCAAGATCGAAGGGGTCACGCACCCGTTGAAGATGCCCGCCTTGTTGCCCGGTCAGGTCAAGCAGCTGGCCTACGCGGTGATGAACGAAAAGCAGATCGGCGAGTTCGAGGCCAAGCAGGAGATGAACCTGTCGATCTCGGCCGAGAACCTGGGGCGCTTTCGGGTCAACGTGTTCGTGCAGCGCGGCGAAACCGGCATGGTGGTGCGCTACATCAAGAACAAGATCCCGCCGTTGGCCGCGCTGGGCCTGCCCCCGGTGCTGGAAAAGCTGGTGCTGCGCAAGCGCGGCCTGGTGCTGGTGACCGGCGCCACCGGCTCGGGCAAATCGACCACGCTGGCGTCGATGATCAACTACCGTAACGAGAGCGTGACGGGCCACATCCTCACCATCGAAGACCCGCTGGAGTTTTTGCACGCGCACAAGCGCTCGGTGGTGGACCAGCGCGAGGTGGGCATCGACACGCAGTCGTACGAAGAGGCCCTGAAGAATGCGCTGCGCGAGGCGCCGGACGTGATCATGATCGGCGAGATCCGCGACCGCAACACCATGAAGCAGGCCATTGCCTATGCCGAGACCGGCCACCTGTGCCTGTCCACCCTGCACGCCAACAACGCCAACCAGGCCATGGAGCGGGTCATCAATTTCTTCCCCGAAGACGCCCACCACCAGCTGCTGATGGACCTGAGCCTGAACCTGGCCGGCGTGATCTCTCAGCGCCTGATCCCCGGCCTGCACGAAAAGCTGGTGCCTGCGGTGGAGGTGATGCTCAACTCGCCCTACATCGCCGACCTGATCGCCAAGGGCGAGTTTTCGGGCATCAAGGAGGCCATGGGCCACAGCACCGAGATCGGCATGTGCACCTTTGACCAGGCGCTGTACCAGCTCTACACCGACGGCCGCATCTCGCTGGACGAGGCCCTGCACAACGCGGACTCGCGCACCGACCTGGCGCTGCGTGTGCGCCTGGCGGCCGGCGTGACCACGCAGGATGCAGGAGAGCTTTCCATCGATACCTCCTCGCCCATGCAGTCGGCCTCGCGGCTGTCGTGAACGGCGTGCTGGCGCCGGCGCCGGGACGGCGCCAGGGGTATCGTCTGCTCTACCACTGCAAGCCACCGGCTCCCGTGCTTGATCCTCACCGAACTTTTGTACCTGCGCCAGAATCAGTCGGACGATGAAACGAATTCCTCTTCTTGCATCCCTGGGGCTGGTGGTGGCCGTGAGCGTGGGTTGCGCCACCCTTGACGCCAAGCAGCGCGAATGGATCTTCCAGCCCAGCGACCGCAGCTGGGGCGGCGCGCCGTCCACCGAAGGCATGCAGGATGTGTGGATCGAGTTCGCCTCCGACGCCAGCGGCAAGGCTGAGCGCCTGCACGGGCTGTGGCTGCCCCACACCCAGGCCAGCGCGCCGGTGCTGCTGTACCTGCACGGCGCGCGCTGGAACGTGGCGGGCTCGTCAGGCCGCATCCGGCGCATGCAGGAGCTGGGCTTTTCGGTGCTTGCCATCGACTACCGAGGCTTTGGGCGCAGCAGCGCAGGCCTGCCGTCCGAGGCCACCGCCGCCGAGGACGCCCGCGCTGCCTGGAACTGGCTGGCCGAGCAGCACCCGGACAAGCCGCGCTACATCTTCGGCCACTCGCTGGGCGGCGCCATCGCGATCGACCTGGCGCGCCAGGTACCGGATGAAAAGGGCACCATCGTCGAAGGCACCTTCACCAGCATCCCCGACGTGGTCAGCACCTTCAAGTGGGGCTGGCTGCCGGTGTCGCCCCTTATCACGCAGCGGTTCGAATCCATCCGCAAGGTGGCCGAGATCGGCTCGCCGCTGCTGGTGGTGCATGGCAGCGACGACAGCCTGATCCGCCCCGCGCTGGGCCGCCAGTTGTATGAGGCAGCGCGGGAGCCCAAGCAGTTTGTGCTGGTAGAGGGTGGCTCGCACCACAACACCAACTCTGTGGGCCAACGACAATACCGCGAGGCCGTGGCCTCGTTGTTTCACCTGAAGTAAGCGCAGCGGCTCGCCGCGACGTCTCTGCCGCGCTGTCTCAGCGGCGCACCGCCTGCGCCAGTGCCGCCCAGGCCTTGAGGGTGAGCGGGTGGGTAAAGCCTGCCCCCGCCACGGGGTGCGACGACAGTTTGATCACCACCATCTCGGCAGCCGGGTTCACATGGATGAACTGGCCGTGGATGCCGGCGGCCTCATAAGCCCCATCAGAGTTGTGCAGCACCCACCACTGGTTGCGGTAGCTGTAGCCCGGCCGAAAGGCCATGCCACCCACCTTGAACTTCTCTCGGTCGCCGCCCTTGGCGGTGTCGTCGATCACGGCCTTGTCAAAAATCTTCTGGCCGTTGAAGCTGCCGCCCAGGCGCAGCATCTCGCCAAACCGCGCCAGGTCGCGTGCCGTGGCGTTGAGGCCTGCGCCCTGCAGCGGCGTGCCCACGCTGTCCACCATCACATGGGCGTCTTCCTCGGTGCCCAGCTTTTGCCAGATGTTGTCGCTCATGAGCTCGGCCCAGTGTTTGCCGGTAGCGCGCGACACGATCCAGCCCAGCACCTCCGAATGCACGGTGCGGTACACAAAACCGGCGCCATGTTCGCCTTCCTTCTTGAGCGTCTTGAGGAAGTCGTACACATTGGTCGGCCCCTGGTAGCCCGGCGGACGGGGCAGCAGACCGCTGGACCAGCTGTAGCCAAATATCTCGGTGGTGGGGTCGGTGTAGACCTCGCGGAAACGCACGGCGCCCGTCATGTCCATCACATCGCGCACCTTCATGTCGCCCCATGCAGACTCCGCCAGCTCGGGTACGTATTTGGTCACCAGTGCCTCGGGGTCGATCTTGCCGTCGTGCGCCAGCTGCGCCGCCATGAGCCCGGTGAACGACTTGGTGACCGAGAACAGCAGATGCGGCGAGTAGGGCTTCATCTGGTTGTCGTAGCGCTCGTACACCACGCGGCCCTTGTGCATCACCACCAGCGCATCGGTGTAGGTGCGGGTGAACCATTGGTCCACCGTGATGGGCTGGCCCTTGTCGTCATCGAATGCCACTGCGCCCAATGGTCGCGGGTCGGCCGGCAACGCAGATGGTGCCGCCGCGCCCCGGCGGATATTGCGCGTGGGCTGCAGCTCGCGCAGGTGCTGCACGGCCCAGCGCAGCTGCGGGTATTTGTACGAGTTGCTCAGGTCCACACGCTGCGCCCCTTCGGGTGGGAAGGTGCTCATGTAGCCCAGCGTGTCCAGCGTCACGGTCTCGGGCGCCGGTAGCGCCGGGGCCTGCGCCTGGGCTGGGGCCGCAAAGGCCACACCCAATGCCGCCGCAGCGCAGGCTGCCCGCCACAGCGCGGCGGGGAATTCGCCAGAACGCCGGGGCTGCGCAGGATGCGCAGGGTGAGCGGTTTGCGCCGCAGAGGCGCTGTGAGTCTTGTGCATGGCTTGTCTCCTTGTGGTGTTATGTTGTGTTGTGTTGCTTGGTGCAGCATCCGGGCGAAGCGTCCCTCAGAACAGCGTCCAAGGCATGACGGGCTGCCAGCCACCGCCCCACCATGGTGCTGCGCCCCGCGCAAGGCAGGATGTCACCCGCGCGACCTTTGTCATACATAAATTTGCGCAAGTTCTCACCGCGTGGGTCCACCGCCCTGCCTGCAGCGCGCCCACCCCTTCTGGTACGCTCAGACAGATATGTCTGCCCCCTCCGCCACCGCAGCGTCTGCGGCCGCCCCTGCCTCTGTCCAACCCGGCCTGGCCATTCTGGTACTGGCCCTGTTGCTGTCCATCCAGCCCGTCACCACCGACCTGTACCTGCCCGCGCTGCCCGCTCTCACCCGCAGCCTGGGTGCGCCCATGGCGGCGGCGCAGCTCACGCTCAGCGGGCTGCTGCTGGCGTTTGGTTGTTCGCAGATGGTGTGGGGCCCTCTGTCTGACCGCTTTGGCCGCCGCCCCATCCTGCTGGCGGGCCTGACCATCTACACCGTGGCCTCGCTGGGCAGTGCCTTTGCACCGACCATGGGCCTGCTCATTCTGTGGCGCATCGCCCAGGGTGCTGCCATGGGGGCCGTGGTGATGTGCGCGCGCGCCATCGTGCGCGACCTGTACACCCCGCTGGAGGGCGCCCGCGCCATGTCCAAGGCGCTTACTGGGCTGGGTATCGTGGCCTGCATCTGCGCGCCCATGGGTGGCCTGCTGAGCGAATGGCTGGGCTGGCGTGCTGCACTGCTGGCACTCACGGTGTACGCCGTGGTCACGCTGGCGCTGGTGGCCTTGCGCTTGCCCGAGACCCTGGCCCACCGCAACCCCCAAGCGCTGCAGCCCCGTGCGCTGGTGGGCACCTGGCAACAGGTGTTGCGCAGCCCCACCTTCTGGGCGTTTTCGCTGCAGACCACGGCCACCTATGGCGGGCTGTTCACCTTTCTGGCGTCGTCCTCGTTCGTCTACATCGACGTGCTGGGCCTCACGCGCACCATGTATGGCTGGGTCATGGCGTCTGCCTGCGTGGCCTACTTCGCAGGCACCTTCGTGTGCCGCGCTCTGCTGGCACGGTTTGGCCTGCAGCGCACGGTGGCCATTGCCGGGGCCTTGAGCGCCAGCGGCGGCACGCTGATGGCGCTGGTGGCCTGGATGGGCTGGCACCACCCCTGGGCACTGACGCTGCCGTTCTACCTGTTCATGGTGGCGCACGGCATCCACCAGCCCTGCGGGCAAAGTGGCGCCGTAGGGCCTTTCCCCAAGGCGGCAGGCGTCGCATCGGCCCTGAACGGTTTCATGATGATGCTGGCGGCCTTTGCCATTGGCGGCTGGCTGGGGCTGCGGCTCGATGGCACGGTGTGGCCGCTGGTCAACGGGATCTGGTTCTGGTCGGTGGTGCTGGCCGTGATCTCGTGGACGCTGGTGCAGAAGTTTGGAGCGCCCCGTGAGCACGCCTGACACTCTACCTACCATCGCCCTGGCGGGCCCCACGGCGTCGGGCAAGACCGCCGGCGCGCTGGCGCTGGCCGCCGTGCTGGGCAAACAGGGCCGGCCGGTCGAGATCATCAGCGTGGACTCGGCCCTGGTGTACCGGGGCATGGACATTGGCACCGCCAAGCCCACGCCCGACGAGCGCGCCGCCGTGCCGCACCACCTCATCGACATCCGCGATCCGCTGCAGGCCTACAGTGCCGCCGAGTTTGTGCAGGACGCCACCCGGCTCATCGCCGAGATCCGCGCGCGCGGCGCACTGCCCCTGCTGGTGGGCGGCACCATGCTGTACTTCAAGGCCCTGTTTGATGGCATTGACGACATGCCCGCCGCCGACCCCGAGGTGCGCGCCAAGATCGAAGCCCAGGCGGCCGAGCAGGGCTGGCCTGCCCTGCATGCCGAGCTGGCGCGTGTGGACCCAGTGACGGCCGCGCGCCTGGCCCCCGGCGACAGCCAGCGCATTCAACGTGCACTGGAGGTGTGGCATCTCTCGGGCCAGCCGTTGTCGAGCTTTCACACTATCAAAAAGGTAGCAGGCAACACAAATAACACCGGCGCTAGCGCGCTTTTTTCCTTGGAACCCGAGAACCGAGCCTGGCTGCATGAGCGCATCGCCCAGCGTTTTGACGCCATGCTGGCTGGTGGCTTCATCGACGAGGTGGCGGCCCTGCGCGCGCGCGGCGACCTGCACCCCGACCTGCCCTCCATGCGCTGCGTGGGCTACCGGCAGGTGTGGGAAGAACTCGACTTCCAGGCCAGCCGCCCCGCTGGCACGCCGTTGAACACGGCCTTCCTGCGCGAACGCGGCATTGCCGCCACACGGCAACTGGCCAAGCGCCAGATCACCTGGCTGCGCAGCATGCCGCAGCGCCACGCCATCGCCTGCGACCAGCCCCATGCCGTGGCCACGCTGGTGCAGGCCGTGCTGCAACGCCTGGAGCAGCCCACGCCATGACGCTGCTGCATGTGGAGAACCTGGGCAAGCACTACGGCAGCACGCCGGTGTTCGCCAACGTGCAGTTCGCCGTGGCACCCGGCGAGTTTGTGGCCATCGTGGGCGATTCGGGCGTGGGCAAGTCCACCCTGCTCAACTGCCTGGCGGGGCTGGATACCTGGGACACCGGCAGCATCACCCACGGCACCACCGACCTGGGCCAGCTCGACGACACCGCCCGTGCGCTGTGGCGCCGTGCGCATGTGGGCTTTGTGTTCCAGGCCTTCCACGTGCTGCCGCACCTGGACGTGGCACAGAATGTGGCACTGCCGCTGATGCTGCTGGGCCAAACCGACGCGGCCCGGGTGCAGCACATGCTGGCCGCCGTGGGCCTGGAAGGTCTGGGCGCACGGCTGCCTCAGCAGCTCAGCGGCGGGCAGCTGCAGCGTGTGGCCATCGCCCGCGCGCTGGTGCACCGCCCCGCCCTGCTGCTGGCCGACGAGCCCACCGGCAACCTCGATCCCACCACCGCCACGCGCGTGATGGACCTGCTGCTGGCGCAGACACGCGAGCACGGCGCATCGCTGGTACTGGTCACCCATTCCGACGCTGCTGCGGCGCGGGCCGACCGGGTGCTGCGCCTCACTGCCAGCGGCATCGCCGCCTAGGCAAACCCGAACTTCAGCGAAGGCGTAGAGCGGATCACACTGCCCAGCGCAGCGGTTCTGGCCAAGCGCAGCAACGACGCCAGAAGGGTTGTGTGAGCCACGCTCACTCGATGTTCAGCCGCTGCGCCGCCTTGTTCACCTTCTTGGGCAGGTTCAGCGTCAGCACGCCGTTGTCGTACTTGGCCTTGGCCTGCGCGGCGTCCACATCGGCGGGCAACTGGAAGCTGCGGGCCACAGCGCCAAAGTAGCGCTCGCTGCGCAGCACCTTTTCGCCCTCACGCTTTTCATCGTGCTGGCGCACCTCGGCGCGCAGGCTCACCACATTGCCTTCGAGCGAGACATGGATGTCCTCCTTGGCCACGCCGGGCACTTCGGCCTGCACCGTGTAGCCACCTTCGGTTTCCTTCACATCCACCTTGATCTGGCTGGGTGAAGGCAGGTTGTCGCCATGCAGCGGGCGCACGTAAAAGCCGGGGGCAATGTCCTTGAAAAAGTCGTCAAACAGACTGCCACGGGTCACAAGAGAGTTCATGGTTTTGGCTCCAGAAAAGGGGTTGAAACAGACAACTGAGCCAGCGCAGGAGGGCGGGCCCTGACTCCAAGATAGGCCTGCGGTATCGCGGCTTCAAGGGGGTTGAAATGCAAGGTTGATGTGCGTCAAAAACCCAGGCTCCCAACGCCTGCGGCCACAATGCAGGCCATGCTCGCCCTGCTCCGCACCTTCTCCTGGCAAGACCTGCGCCACCACCCCTGGCGCAGCGCCGCAGCGGTGGCGGCCGTGATGCTGGGTGTGGCGCTGGCGTTTGCGGTGCATGTGATCAATGCGTCGGCGCTGGACGAGTTCTCGCAGGCCGTGCGCGCTGTCAACGGTCAGCCCGACCTGGAGCTGCGCGCCATGCAAGGCAGCCTGCCCGAGGCGCTGTACGAACGCCTCGCCACCGACCCGCAAGTGGCCCGCGCCAGCCCGCTGCTGGAGCTGTCGGCCGTAGCGCAGGCGGCTACAACAGCGGGCGCCAAAGACCAGTCCCTTCGCACCCCCATCCGCGTGCTGGGCGCCGATGCACTGCTGCTGCCCACCATGGCCCCGGCGCTGGTGCCGCGCCCCTGGGACAGCGCCGACCGGTTCGCCCTCTTCGCACCCGCCACGGTGTTCCTGAACACGGCCGCGCTGCAGGTGCTGGGGCTTTCTGCCGCCGCTCCAGCACCATCCTCGCCCCTGCCCCGCCTCACGCTGCAGGTGGGTTTGCAACAGGCGCTCACGGTGCAGGTGGCGGGCACCGTGACCGCCGGCGGCGCGCCGCTGGCCGTGATGGACATTGGCGCTGCGCAAGATCTGTTTGGCCGTGCAGGCGCACTCACCCGCATCGACCTGCAACTGCAGCCCGGCACCGACCGCACTGCGTGGGAGACCACACTGCGCGCGCAGCCTGGCTGGCCTGCCAACCTGGTGCTGGCGCAGCCCGGCGATGCCACCCAGCGCATCAGCAACCTGTCGCGCGCCTACCGGGTCAACCTGACGGTGCTGGCGCTGGTGGCACTGTTCACCGGCGCGTTTCTGGTGTTTTCGGTACTGGCCCTCAGCGTGGCGCAGCGCGGGCCGCAGTTTGCGCTGCTGGCCGTGCTGGGCGCCACGCCGCGCCAGCGGCTGGCACTGGTGCTGGCAGAGTCGGCAGCGCTGGGCCTGCTGGGCAGCGTGCTGGGCATAGCGCTGGGCACCGCGCTGGCGGCCACGGCACTGCAACTGCTGGGCGGCGACCTGGGCGGTGGCTACTTTGCGGGCGTGCGGCCCGCGCTGCAATGGAGCGCCCCCGCCGCCCTGGTGTACGGCGCACTGGGCGTGGCGGCCGCCTTGGCGGGTGGCTGGTGGCCCGCACGCGCCGCGCAGACCCTGCCCCCGGCCCAGACCCTGAAGGGCCTCGGCGCCGCAGCCAGCCAGGCGGACAAGGGCACTGTTGGTATCGTTTTGATAGCTACCGGGGCACTGTTGACTAGCGCCCCACCCGTATTTGGCATTCCACTGGCTGCCTACGTGGCCATTGCGCTGCTGCTGGTGGGCGGCATCGCCCTACTGCCCTGGGGCATGGCGCGGTTGCTGGCGTGGCTGCAGCCCCTGGCCGCGCGCCACGCGCTGCCACGGCTGGCGCTGGAGCGCGCGCGGCGCATGCGGGGCAGCGCTGCCATCGCGGTGGGCGGCGTGGTCGCATCCCTCAGCCTGGCCGTGGCGCTGACGGTGATGGTGTCCAGCTTTCGCGGCTCGGTCACACAGTGGCTGGACGCGGTGCTGCCGTCGCCGCTGTACGTGCGCTCGGCCCTCAGTGCGGGCGGCACGGGCGGCGGTGAGGCCGCGTTGCTGCCCGCAGGATTTGCCGAAGCAGTGGGCCAGTTGCCAGGGTTGGACCGCGTGCAGCCCCTGCGCGCCAGCCCACTGCAGCTGTCCCCCACGCTGCCCGCCCTCACGGTGCTGAGCCGCCCCCTGGGCGATGAGCCGGCGCAGACCCTGCCGCTGGTGGGCGAGGCCCTGCCCGTGCCCCCCGGCCGCACCGGCGTGTACATCAGCGAGGCCGTGGTGGACCTGTACGGCCTGCGCCCCGGCATGGAGTGGCCTGCACTTTCCAAGGCTTTTAGCCCCCAAGCGCTAGAGAATCATGCGTCAACAGCTATCTTTTACATAGCAGGCATCTGGCGGGACTACGCCCGGCAAACCGGCGCCGTGGTGATGGACCGCGCGGTGTGGCTGCGCCTGACCGGCGACGCCCGCACCAGCGACCTGGCCCTGTGGCCCAGCGAGGGCGCCGACCTGTCGGCCTTGCAGCAGTCCATCCGCGCGCTCGCTGCGACGCAAGCCGGTCGCCAGCCCTCCACTGTGGCCGGCGCCACCACGGGCGACAGCGAAGCCCTGGTGGAATTCAGCTCCGCCGCCACCATCCGCGAACGCTCGCTGCGCATCTTCGACCGCAGCTTTGCTGTCACCTACTGGCTGCAGGCCGTCGCCATCGGCATCGGCCTGTTCGGCGTGGCCGCCAGCTTCAGCGCCCAGGTGCTGGCACGGCGCAAGGAGTTTGGCCTGCTCGCCCACCTGGGCCTCACGCGGCGCCAGATCCTGACCGTGGTGGCGGGCGAAGGGGCCGCGTGGACGGCGGTGGGTGCAGCGGCGGGGGTGCTGCTGGGGCTGGCCGTGTCCGTGGTGCTGGTGCACGTGGTGAACCCGCAGAGTTTTCACTGGACGATGGATTTGGCAGTGCCGGGTTGGAGGTTGCTGGCGCTGTGTGCTGCCGTTGTTGTGTCGGGCACGGTCACCGCATGGCTGGCAGGCCGGGCGGCGGCGGGAAGGGATGCGGTGATGGCGGTGAAAGAGGACTGGTGACACACCACTTGTGATCATTCAATAGCGCCGTTAAAAATTGTTTGCAATCTCGGAAGATTTTGATAATCATCCTTTGAAATACCAGCGCAAGCGACATAGAAGCGCAGGTGGCGGCAAGGCGTGACCAGCGTTGTCCGCCACGCCCCGGGCACAGTCACTTGGCAATGCAAGACTGAGCCGCCGCGTACATAACGTACATAAGAGTAAGAGGGAAATCCATGAAATCAGTATTCCGGCATATGGCCGCCGCAGCCGTGCTCTGTTGCGGCCTCATCGCCCCCGCGTGGTCGCAATATGTCGTGGGCGCTGGCGCTTCGATTGACATGTCCGGAGGAGGCTCTTGGGATCTCGGCTGCCTCCCCGTGCAGGTGGAAGGCTCCCTGATCATCGGTGCCGGCCAGTTCTCGACAGGCAGCAACCTCGACATCGCTGGCTCGGGGGTTTTCAACGGCGGCACCGGCCTGCTTCAAGTGGGCGGCAACCTGAGCAGCTCCGGCACGTTCAACCCCGAGACCGGCTCTGTGGTGCTCACAGACGGATGCATAGGCAATACCAGCCAGCTTTCAGGCACCTTGGTGTTTCGCAATCTGACTTTGTCCAGCTCCACGGGACGTACCTTTGTCATTCCGGCAGGTACCAACATCACCGTGTTGGGGACCCTGACGCTTCAAGGAGCACCGGGACAAAACATCCAGCTGATCTCTTCGGGTGGCGGCACTGCCGTCATCAACCTCGGGCCCGGCGCAACAGTCAACCGCACCTTCGCCACTGTGGCGGGTAACGTTCAAATCGGCGCGGCCGTTGCGGCCAGCAGCATCCCGACACTCAGCGAGTACGGCTTGATGCTTCTGGCACTCCTGATGGGCATGGCTGCCTTCTGGCGCTATCGCCGTGGTGCCACAACACCGCACGCTTGATATCTGCAACCAGGAGCGATTTGCCATGACATTCCCCTTCCATCCCCTTCGCCTGATGGTTGCACTGAGCGCAGCCTATGCCTTGCACACGCCGCTGGCCCTGGCCGCCGACATCTCCGCCACTGTCCCCAGTGGTGGTGGCTTTGTGATCAAGAACTCCGCCGGCACCCAGGAACGCTTTCGGGTACAGGACAGTGGTGAAGTGCGGGCCCCGGGCCTGAGCGGCGCAACGCCCAACACCAGTCTCACCTGCTTTGATGCTCCCACAGGTCGCCTGGGCCCTTGCGCCAGCGGTATAGGCACTGGCGCCACCGGTGCAACAGGCCCGACAGGCGCTACTGGAGCCATTGGAACGACCGGCCCCACAGGCAGCGCGGGAGCAGCAGGTGCCACTGGGGCAACTGGCGCAACGGGGCCCACCGGGGCAACTGGCGCCACGGGCGCCACCGGTGCCACGGGAGCAGGCGCTACCGGTGCAACCGGCCCAACCGGTGCAACAGGCCCTGTGGGAGCCGCTGGAGCGGTGGGCCCCACAGGCGCCACTGGGGCCGACAGCACTGTGCCCGGGCCACAGGGCACCCAGGGGATTCAGGGGATTCAAGGCCCTACGGGGCCGACCGGCCCCACAGGCAGCGCTACCGTATCGTTGACAGAGTATTCCAACGGATCCAATTGCGACAACGTCACACCACCGTACACGGTCCAGGTAGAAGCCACCTGTGGCGCAGGAAAAGCTGTGGTCAGTGGCGGATGTGAGACGGCCTCCCCGCGCGACGACGTGTTTTCGATCAGCAAACGCGTGGGCACAGACAAGTGGAGCTGTACCTTCTCTTGTGGAAGTGCGAGCGCCATCACAGCCTACGCCTACTGCCAATAAGGGGCGCCACCGCCGCCATTCGCACACGGACGAAATCGATCTTCAACCACGCGCTGCAATCATTGGCTCCGCTCCGCATTTGCCTGAACATGATCGTGAAGGACGAGGCACCGGTGATCACCCGGTGCCTCGCTTCGGTGAAGCACTGGATAGACCATTGGGTCATCGTTGATACGGCTGCACGCAGGGCATCGTCCGCGAGTTCATGCAAGGCATTCCTGGCACGCAGTGCGATCTCCTACCGGAACTTCAGGTACCGGTAATTTCACAACATTCACCTTGCGCACAGTCACTTGGCAATGCAAGACTGAGCCGCCGCGTACATAACGTACATAAGAGTAAGAGGGAAATCCATGAAATCAGTATTCCGGCATATGGCCGCCGCAGCCGTGCTCTGTTGCGGCCTCATCGCCCCCGCGTGGTCGCAATATGTCGTGGGCGCTGGCGCTTCGATTGACATGTCCGGAGGAGGCTCTTGGGATCTCGGCTGCCTCCCCGTGCAGGTGGAAGGCTCCCTGATCATCGGTGCCGGCCAGTTCTCGACAGGCAGCAACCTCGACATCGCTGGCTCGGGGGTTTTCAACGGCGGCACCGGCCTGCTTCAAGTGGGCGGCAACCTGAGCAGCTCCGGCACGTTCAACCCCGAGACCGGCTCTGTGGTGCTCACAGACGGATGCATAGGCAATACCAGCCAGCTTTCAGGCACCTTGGTGTTTCGCAATCTGACTTTGTCCAGCTCCACGGGACGTACCTTTGTCATTCCGGCAGGTACCAACATCACCGTGTTGGGGACCCTGACGCTTCAAGGAGCACCGGGACAAAACATCCAGCTGATCTCTTCGGGTGGCGGCACTGCCGTCATCAACCTCGGGCCCGGCGCAACAGTCAACCGCACCTTCGCCACTGTGGCGGGTAACGTTCAAATCGGCGCGGCCGTTGCGGCCAGCAGCATCCCGACACTCAGCGAGTACGGCTTGATGCTTCTGGCACTCCTGATGGGCATGGCTGCCTTCTGGCGCTATCGCCGTGGTGCCACAACACCGCACGCTTGATATCTGCAACCAGGAGCGATTTGCCATGACATTCCCCTTCCATCCCCTTCGCCTGATGGTTGCACTGAGCGCAGCCTATGCCTTGCACACGCCGCTGGCCCTGGCCGCCGACATCTCCGCCACTGTCCCCAGTGGTGGTGGCTTTGTGATCAAGAACTCCGCCGGCACCCAGGAACGCTTTCGGGTACAGGACAGTGGTGAAGTGCGGGCCCCGGGCCTGAGCGGCGCAACGCCCAACACCAGTCTCACCTGCTTTGATGCTCCCACAGGTCGCCTGGGCCCTTGCGCCAGCGGTATAGGCACTGGCGCCACCGGTGCAACAGGGCCAACCGGGGCCACTGGCGCCTCTGGAACGGGTGCCACTGGGGCAACCGGAGCCACGGGTGCTACCGGTGCGACGGGCGCCACGGGGGTCACAGGAGCAACGGGCGCCACCGGTGCTGGCAGCACCGTCCAAGGGCCTACGGGACCTACGGGGGCTCAAGGTATCCAGGGCATTCAAGGGCCTGCCGGCCCTACCGGGGCAGACAGTACCGTGCCCGGACCACAGGGGAACATCGGTGCAACTGGCGCCATGGGGCCAACAGGGGTTACCGGCGCTGCGGGGGCTACTGGGGCCACCGGGCCTGCAGGAAGTGGAGGTTACCGCTGGCAGGGCATCCTCGCGTCCACTGTAACCACCACGTCGGGTTATATGAACGGTTCAGCGGTGGCCCCATCAGGCATTGCCATCTATGCAATGCCCTCGAACTGCACCGTCGCTAACGTCAATGTTCGCTCCGTAAACTCCTTTCCCGCGCTGACGACAACCTTGCTCAGGGGCAACGGTTTCGTGGCACCCAGCCCTGTCAGTTCCTGCACAGGTACACCGTGCACCATCGCAGCCAACCAAGCGTTCAATGCAGGCGATTCTTTCGCGGTCACGGTGGATGGTGGCGGTGCTCAACTCGGAACCACCAGCGGTGGGCTTTCCGTTGAATTTTCGTGCCAGTAGCGTTGGTGCACTCACAACCCACGTCTCGAACAACTCGCTCTTTCATCGGTGCGCATGAACCAGACTGGCGTTCAATGAACGGCTTCGTTGTTGTACTGTGTAAGCGTCTCTCCAAAGGCTTTTCTACCGCGCTCGACTGACCTCCCTGCCGTACATTGCGGCGGTACCTCCATGCGCAACATTACGCTCAACATGATCATCAAGAACGAGGCACCGGTGATCACCCGGTGCCTCGCTTCGGTCAAACCCTTGATAGACCACTGGGTCATCGTGGACACGGGTTCCACCGATGGCACGCAGGACATCGTCCGCGATTTCATGCAAGGCGTTCCCGGCACGCTGTTCGAGCGACCCTGGAAGAACTTTGCGCACAACCGCAACGAGGCACTGGAACTAGCGCGCCCCTATGGCGGCTATCTGCTCTTCATTGACGCCGATGAGCAACTTCGTGTGCCGTCAGGTTTTACCTGGCCCGCGCTCTCGGCAGACGGGTACACCCTGACCTGCCACATGGACGGCTGGGAGTACCAGCGCAACAGCCTTGTGGCCACACGCATCGGCTGGCGCTGGGAGGGTGTGCTGCACGAGTACCTTACGGCCAAGCAGCATGGCCCCTGGCAAACGCTGCAGGGGCCCGTCATCCACGTATCCCACGATGGCGCCCGCGCGCGCGATCCGGAAACCTACCTGCGCGACATGGCCTTGCTGGAGCAGGCCGTGCGGGACGACCCCACCAACACGCGCAACGTGTTCTACCTGGCCCAGAGCTGCCGCGATGCGGGGCAGATCGAGCCCAGCTTGCAGTGGTACCAGCGACGGGTTGACATGGGGGGGTGGGACGAAGAACGCTGGTATGCCCTGTTCCAGATCGCCGTGCTGCATGAGCGCAACCAGGCCCCACCCGCCACCGTGCGCAATGCTTATCTGGCTGCCTACGCGGCCCGCCCGCAGAGAGCTGAGCCCCTGTGCGAACTGGCTCGCTATCACCGCGAACGGGCCGAACATGCACTTGCCACCGTGTTTGCCTTGCAGGCGTCACAGATTCCGCAACCTGCGGACATTCTTTTTGTGGATACACAGGTGTACGCATGGCGTGCACTGGATGAACTGGCCGTCAGTGCCTTCTACACCCCCCACCGAGACCTGGGCCGTGGTGCGCTGCAGCGGCTGCTGGCCGAGCGCCGATACCCGACGGACCAAGCCCAACGCATTGAAGCAAATCAGGCGTTCTACGGACTGTGACCTCCAGCACGGTACAGGCTGAAGGCGCTGCGACAATGCGCACATGCAGATCCCGCCCTCCCCTACTCGATGGCTCCACGAAGCCATCGCCCGCATCGAAGCAGACTACCAGCGCAGCGCCGACACCCACCTGATCCCGCTGCGCCTGCCCGCGTTTGCTGCGCATGGCATTGACCTGTACCTCAAGGACGAATCCACCCACCCCACGGGCAGCCTGAAGCACCGGCTGGCGCGGTCGCTGTTTCTGTATGCGCTGTGCAATGGCTGGGTGCATGAGGGCTCGACCATCGTCGAGTCGTCCAGCGGCTCCACAGCGGTGAGTGAGGCTTACTTTGCCCGGCTGCTCGGCCTGCCGTTTGTGGCGGTGATGCCGCGCAGCACGTCACCCGAGAAAGTGGCGCAGATCGAGTTCCATGGCGGGCGTTGCCACTTTGTGGACAGCGCGGGCGCGGTGTATGACGCGGCCCGTGCGATTGCCGAGGAGACGGGCGGCCACTATATGGACCAGTTCACGTATGCCGAGCGCGCGACCGACTGGCGCGGCAACAACAACATTGCCGAGAGCATGTTCACGCAGATGGCGCGCGAGCCGCACCCTGTGCCGCGCTGGATCGTGGTGGGCGCGGGCACGGGCGGCACTAGCGCCACTATTGGCCGCTATGTGCGCTACCAGCGCCATGCCACGCAGGTGTGTGTGGCCGACCCGGCGGGGTCGGTGTTCAGTGCCTACCACCGCACGGGCGATGCGCAGCTGACGGCGCCAGGATCCCGCATTGAAGGCATTGGTCGCCCACGGGTGGAGCCAAGCTTTATCCGCACGCTGGTGGACCACATGGTGGATGTGGCGGACTGCGAGTCCATCGCCGCCATGCGTGCGCTGTCGCAGTTGCTGGGGCGGCGCGTGGGCCCGTCCACCGGCACCAACTTTGTGGCCATGCTCACGCTGGCCAGCGAGATGCGCGAGCGGGGCGAGCGCGGCTCCATCCTGTCGCTGCTGTGTGATGCGGGCGAACGGTACTTGCCCACGTATTTCGACACTGAATGGGTGGACCGCACGTTTGGCGACTGCTCAGCCGCGCAGCAGAAGATAGACGCACTGATCGGCTGACGCCCGCTACCCTCCGCACCATGCCCTTTTCTGCTTTGCCTCCAGGCCCGTTGGCGCAATCAAGCGGCCCTCTGGCCACCCGACGCCAGTGGCTGGTAACGCAGATGCCCGTGGGCCTGGCAGCCGTAGGTGCTGCAGGGTGGCTGCCCGAGACAGCGCATGCATTGCCTGCACGGGCGTTGACCTTTCCCCGTGACCACGGCAGCCACCCGGAGCTTCGTACCGAGTGGTGGTACATCACCGGCCATGTGCAAGCGCAGGGGCAACCGTGGGGCTTTCAGATCACATTCTTTCGCTCGCGGGTCGATGCGACGCAACAGCTGCAGTCGGCCTTTGCTGCCAAACACCTGCTGTTCGCGCACGCCGCCATCACCGATGTGCGCGGGCAGCGGCTGGTGCATGACCAGCGCATTGCGCGTGCTGGTTTTGGGGTGGCGCAGGCGAGTGAGGCCGACACCCGAATCCGCCTGCAGGACTGGACGCTGGAGCGCAGCGACACCGCACGCGGAAAGCCAGACTTTGCAGCCAGCCGCTACACCACACACGTCGTGGGCAGCGAGTTCGGGCTGGACCTGGTGTTTGACAGCACCCAGCCCTTGCTGCTCCAGGGGCAGCAAGGGCTGTCCCGCAAGGGGCCGGACGCCGAGCAGGCCAGTTACTACTACAGCCAGCCACAGTTGGCCGTCAGCGGCACCTTGCAGGTGGGCAACAAACGCATGGCAGTGACGCCCGACACCGGCCGCGCCTGGATGGACCACGAGTGGAGCGAGGCCCTGCTGCCCCCTGACGCCCAGGGGTGGGACTGGATCGGCATGAACCTGCACGACGGCAGCGCACTCACAGCCTTCCGACTGCGGCGGGCTGATGGCACCGCGTTGTGGGCGGGTGGATCGTGGCGGGCGCCCGGGCAGCCGGTGCAGGTGTTTGGCGCACAGTCTGTGGCGTTCACCCCCTTGCGGTGGTGGACCAGCCCGCGCAGTGGCGCGCGCTACCCGGTGCAGTGGCAGGTGGAAACGCCCGCAGGCAGCTTTGAAGTGAACGCGCTGCTGGAAAGCCAGGAGCTGGACAGCAGCGGATCAACGGGGGCGATCTATTGGGAAGGGCTGTCTGACCTGATGAGCGACAGAGGCCAACCCATGGGTAGAGGCTACCTGGAAATGACCGGATACGCAAAGCCGCTGCGCCTGTAAAAACAGCAGCGGCTTGATGCCTGATGAATGCCGCCAGAACGTGCGGCGTCACACCCTCAATGCTTGGCGGAGCTGCCTGCGCGGCGCTGCGCCAGCCAGGCAATGATCTCGCCCATGATGCCGCGGCGGAAGGCCAGCACGCAGATCACGAAGATCAGGCCCGTGACCATGGTGACGGATTCGCCCAGGGTCTTGAACCATTCCACACTGGTCAAGGCGGCCAACAGGTTGCCGAATTCGCCGATCTTGTTCTCCAGCAGCACCACCACAGCCGAGCCGATGAGCGGGCCCGACAGCGTGCCCAGGCCGCCTACCAGCGTCATCAGGATGACCTGGCCCGACGCGGTCCAGTGCACATCGGACAGCGTGGCAAAGCCGAGCACCAGGGTCTTGAGAGAGCCTGCCAGGCCCGCCAGAGCCGCCGACAACACAAAGGCCAGCAGCTTGAAGCGGTGCGTGTCATAGCCCAGCGAGATGGCGCGGGGCTCGTTCTCCTTGATGCCCTTGAGCACCTGGCCAAACGGCGAGTGGATGGTGCGCACGATCAGCAAGAACGCTGCGACCACGATGACCAGCGCGACGTAGTACATGACGAGGTCGCTTTGCAGATCGATCAAGCCAAACAGCTTGCCGCGCGGCACACCCTGCAAGCCGTCCTCACCACCCGTGAAGGGGGCTTGGAGACAGGCAAAGAACAGCATCTGCGCCAACGCCAATGTGATCATGGAGAAGTAGATGCCCTGGCGGCGAATGGCCAGCCAGCCAAACAGCAGGCCCAGCAGCGCGCCACCGGCGGTGCCGAGCAGCAGGCCTACTTCAGGCGTCAGGCCCCACACCTTGATGGCGTGGCCAGCCACATAGGCGGCGCCACCAAGGAAGGCCGCATGGCCAAAAGACAACAGGCCGGTATAACCGAGCAGCAGGTTGAACGCGGAAGCAAACAGTGCAAAGCACATGAGCTTCATCACGAAGACGGGATAGGCGCCGAGAAAAGGCGCGGCAATGAGGGCCAGCAACAGCAGGCCGTAACCAATGGTGGCAGTGTTCTTGGAATTCATGCTGGCGGCCCCTTATTTTTCTTTGCCGAACAGGCCGGCGGGGCGAATGAGAAGAACGATGACCATGATGACGAACACCACGGTGGAAGACGCTTCGGGGTAGAACACCTTGGTGAAACCTTCGATCACTCCCAGGCCCAGCCCGGTCAAGATGGAGCCCATGATGGAGCCCATGCCGCCAATCACGACCACGGCAAACACCACGATGATCAGGTTCTGGCCCATGAGTGGGGTGACCTGGTACACGGGGGCGGCCAGCACACCGGCAAAAGCAGCCAGTGCGGCACCAAAGGCGTAGGTCAGGGTCACCATCACCGGCACGTTGATGCCGAAGGCTTCCACCAGGCGCGGGTTTTCGGTACCGGCGCGCAGATAGGCGCCCAGCTTGGTTTTTTCGATCACGTACCAGGTGCCGATGCACACCACCACCGAGGCCACCACCACCCACGCACGGTAATTGGGCATGATCATGAAGCCGAGGTTGGTCGCGCCTTCCAGCAGCTCGGGAGTGTCGTAGCCCAGGCCCGACACGCCATAGATGGAGCGGAACACGCCTTCGATCAGCAGGGTCAGGCCCAGCGTGAGCAGCAGCCCGTACAGGTGATCAAGCTTGTAGATCCAGCGCAGCAGCAAGCGCTCGATCAGCACCCCAAACAGCCCCACCAAGAGCGGCGCCAGCACCAGCATCAACCAGTAGTTGATGCCGAAATAGTTCATGGCCATCCATGTCAGCAATGCCCCGGTCATGAACAGTGCACCGTGCGCAAAGTTGATGACGTTGAGCAGGCCAAAGATCACAGCCAGCCCCAGGCTGAGGATTGCGTAGAACGATCCGTTGACCAGCCCCAGAAGGAGCTGGCTCAACAGGCCGGGCAATGAGACACCAAAGATTTCCATGGGAGGCAGCAGCAGGTGGAGAGAGTTCAGGTCAGAGGGCCACACCGGGACCGGCGTCCCGCTGGGACAGCCAGGCCGGCGTGGGCCCTCTCAGGGGTTTACTTCCAGAGCGGGCACTTGCTCTCGGCCTTGGTGGTGAACACGGAGTCACCAGGCAGCTTCTTGATCAGCTTGTAGTAGTCCCAGGGCTTGGTGGACTCTGCAGGCTTCTTCACTTCCATCAGGTACATGTCGTGTACGTAACGGCCGTCGGCGCGCAGCTGGCCCGAGCCGAAGAAGTCGTTCATCTTCATGCCGCGCCATGTGGTCATGACCTTGTCAGCGTCCACCGACTTGGCGGCTTCCACGGCCTTGAGGTAGTTCATGGTGGCCGAGTAGTCAGCCGCCTGGATTTCGGTCGGCATGCGCTTGGTCTTCTCGAAGAAACGCGCCGAGAACTTGCGGGTTTCGTCGTTCAGATCCCAGTACCAGCTGGTGGTGAACTGCAAGCCTTCGGTGTTGCGCAGGCCCAGGCTGTGCACATCGGAGATGAAGATCAGCAGGCCGGCGAGCTTCATGCTCTTGCCGATGCCGAACTCCTTGGCAGCCTTGATGGAGTTGATGGTGTCACCACCTGCATTGGCCAGGCCCAGGATCTGTGCCTTGGAGTTCTGCGCCTGCAGCAGGAAGGACGAGAAGTCGGACGCGTTCAGCGGGTGGCGCACAGCGCCCACCACGTTGCCGCCCTTGGCCTTGACCACGGCGGTGGTGTCGGCTTCGAGCGCATGGCCGAAGGCATAGTCTGCCGTCAGGAAGTACCAGCTCTTGCCGCCGCCATCCACAATGGCCGAGCCTGTGCCCTTGGCCAGTGCCACAGTGTCATACGCGTAGTGCACAGTGTACGGTGTGCACTGGTCGTTGGTCAGCGCAGAGCTGGCAGCACCGTTGTTGATATAGACACGCTTTTTCTCGGCAGCGACCTTGGCCGAAGCAAGTGCGGTACCCGAGTTGGTTCCCCCAAACAGCATGGTCAGGCCTTGGGTATCGATCCACTCCCGGGCCTTGGAGGCTGCGATGTCGGCCTTGTTCTGGTGGTCTGCTGTCAGCAGCTCGATGGGCATGCCCAGCACCTTGCCTCCGAAGTCGTCAATCGCCATCTGAATGGCCACTGCGCCGTTCTTGCCTTCCACGTCCGCATACAGGCTGGACATGTCGGTGATGAAACCGATCTTGACCTTGTCCTGCGCGTGCGCGGCCGAGGTGGCCAGACCTGCAACGCCCAGCATCAGTGCCAGCACTTTGAGTTGTTTCTTCATGGATTTGTCTCCTGTGGGTGTGGTGGAAGAAAACGGTGGGGAAAGGGTGTGGGCGTGGCTCAGACGCCCAGCAGTTCGTTGAGCACGGGCATCTTGGCCTCCAGCTCGGCGGCGCCAAACTTCTCCACGATGCGGCCGTGCTCCATCACGTAGAACCGGTCGGCCAGCGGTGCGGCAAAACGGAAGTTCTGCTCAACCATGACCACGGTGTAGCCCTTCTGGCGCAGCATGGTGATCATGCGGGCCAGGGCCTGCACGATGACGGGCGCCAGGCCTTCGGAGATTTCATCGAGCAGCAGCAGATTGGCGCCAGTGCGCAGGATGCGGGCCACAGCCAGCATCTGCTGTTCACCGCCCGACAGGCGCGTGCCCTGGCTGTTCTTGCGCTCGGCCAGGTTGGGGAACATGGCGTAGATCTCCTGCACCGACATGCCCGGCGTGCCCGTCTTGAGGGCGGGTGGCAGCAGCAGGTTTTCTTCGCACGACAGGCTGGAGAAAATGCCACGCTCTTCGGGGCAGTAGCCCACGCCCAGGTGCGCAATACGGTGCGTGGGCATGTTCACGGTTTCCACGCCGTTGATCTTGACCGAACCCTTGCGCGCACCGGTCAGCCCCATGATGGCGCGCATGGTGGTGGTGCGGCCTGCGCCGTTGCGGCCCAGCAGCGTGACCACCTCGCCCGGCTGGACGACGATGTCCACGCCGTGCAGCACATGCGACTCGCCGTACCAGGCTTCGAGGTTCTTGATTTCGAGTGCGGGAGCGCCAGCCATCAGTGCGCTCCCTGCAGTTGGCCGTCGGTCGTGCCCATGTAGGCTTCCATGACTTGGGGGTTGTTGGATACTTCTGCGTAGGGGCCTTCGGCCAGCACGGCGCCGCGCTGCAGCACCGTGATGCGGTCAGCGATGGTGGAGACCACCTTCATGTTGTGTTCCACCATCAGGATGGTGCGGCCTGCCGAGACCTTCTTGATGAGCTGGGTAACGCGGTCCACGTCTTCGTGGCCCATGCCCTGCGTGGGCTCGTCCAGCAGCATCAACTCGGGCTCCATGGACAGCGTGGTCGCGATCTCCAGTGCGCGCTTGCGGCCGTAGGGCAGGTTCACGGTCACTTCATCGGCCAGGTCTTCCAGCCCCACCTCGGTCAGCAGTTGCATGGCACGGTCGTCAAGCTGCCGCAGGGTGCGCTCGCTGCGCCAAAAGTGGAACGAAGTGCCCAGCTTGCGCTGCAGGCCCAGGCGCACGTTCTCGATGAGTGTCAGGTGCGGAAACACGGCCGATATCTGGAACGACCGGATCACTCCACGGCGCGCAATCTGTGCGGGCTGCTCTCGCGTGATGTCGTGCCCGTTGAAGCGGATGACACCCGAGGTCGGCTCCAGGAACTTGGTGAGCAGGTTGAAGCACGTGGTCTTGCCCGCACCATTGGGACCGATCAGCGCATGGATGGAGCCGCGCCGAACGGCCAGGTTCACATCGCTGACGGCGGTGAAGCCCTTGAACTCTTTGGTCAGGCTGTTGGTTTCAAGAATGACGTCGCTCATTGCGCCTTGGCCGCTCCGTAAGGTGCTGAAATGAGGAGCCTTGCAACAAGGTCTCCGGGGAGGTTGGATCGCAACGCATCGTATGTCTCCCTACCCCGCGGTAGATACTGGGACTAATGCCTATGTATAAATGCCTACGTACCCGCCCTGAGGGCGCATGGCGCTGGGGATGTACGGGCGCGGGCAGCGCGCCAATGCTCAATCTGGCGCCGTGGCAGGCACAGAAGACCACACGCGGTGCTGGTGCAGCGCCGCGCCCATCACTGACTTTTTACTGACAAGCATTGGTATTCACCGCCGTGGGCACCACCTACATCGAGAGAGAGGCTGTGCCTCCTCCTTCTGCAGCGCCGGCTGCGCCGCCTACACTGCCACGATGCCCTCCCACCCCTCCTCCACGCCCACCCGCGGTGCGCCCCGTTCGCTCACGGGACTGCTGCCCTTTTTGCGCCCTTATCGGGCGCGCATTGCACTGTCGCTGGTGTTCCTGGTGCTGGCGGCATTGGCCACACTGGCGTTTCCCATGGCACTGCGCCATCTCATCGATGGAGGCCTGGTCTCTGCAACGGGTGAGCGGGGAGCGCAGGCCATGGCCCTTCGCGGGCATTTTGAAGAGCTGTTTGCGGTGGCCATGGCACTGGGCGGGTTTTCGGCCGCGCGCTTCTATATGGTGAGCTGGCTGGGCGAGCGCGTCACCGCTGACCTGCGCAACGCCGTCTACAGCCATGTGCTGCAGCAAAGCCCCCAGTTCTTCGAGACCACCCAAACCGGCGAGGTGCTGTCGCGGCTGACGTCGGACACGACACTGGTGCAGACCGTGGTCGGCTCATCGCTGTCCATGGGGCTGCGCAATGCGGTTCTGGGTCTGGGTGCCCTGGTCATGCTGGTGTGGACGAATCCCTATGTGATGTCGGTGGTACTGCTGGCCGTCGTGCTGGTGGTGCTGCCCACGATGTGGATCGGTCGCAGGGTGCGCCGATTGTCACGCGACAGCCAGGACCGCGTGGCCGACTCCAGCGCCATCGCGGCCGAAGTGCTCAACGCCATCCCCGTGGTGCAAAGCTATACCGCAGAGCCACGCGAGGCCTCAAGGTTTGCGCGGGCCACGGAAGACGCCTTTCGCGCGGCAGTCAAGCGCACCAAGGCGCGCGCCTTGCTCGTGGCCTTCATCATCATCGCCAACGCGGCCCTGCTGCTGTGGGGGCTGTACCGGGGCACAGAAGCCGTGTTGGCCGGGCAGATGAGTGCGGGCCACCTGGGCCAGACCGTGGTGTACGTGATTCTGCTGGCGAGCGCGGTGGCAGTATTGGGCGAAGTGTACGGAGACCTGCTGCGTGCTGCCGGTGCCACCGAGCGCTTGATGGAATTGCTGTCGAGCCGGTCCCCCGTGGCAAACCCTGCGACACCCAAGCGGCTGCCCACTTCGGATCAAGGGCTGGAGGTGCAGTTTGACAACGTGCAGTTTCACTACCCGTCGCGCCCGGATCAGCCCGCACTGCAGAACTTCTCGCTGCACCTGTCACCCGGAGAGACGGTGGCACTGGTGGGCGCCAGCGGGGCGGGCAAGACCACGGTGTTTCAGTTGCTACAGCGCTTTTATGACGTGGATAGGGGCAGGGAGGCGGGCGCTCAGGGTTCACCAGAGGGACGCATCCTATTGAACGGTGTGGACATCCGCGATCTGAGCTTGGACACACTGCGCGCCCATACGGGCACCGTGCCTCAGGATGCCGTGATTTTCTCCGCCTCGGCCATGGACAACGTCCGCTATGGCCGTCCGGACGCCTCCGACGAAGAGGTCATGGCGGCCACCCAGGCTGCCTTTGCGCATGACTTCATCGCAGCGCTGCCCGAGGGCTATCACACGTTTCTGGGCGAGCGGGGTGTACGCCTGTCGGGCGGCCAGCGCCAGCGCATCGCCATTGCCCGAGCCATGCTCAAAAATCCGCCCCTGTTGCTGCTGGACGAGGCCACCAGCGCACTGGATGCAGAAAGTGAGCGCATGGTGCAGGCCGCGCTGGACACCGCCATGCAGCGCCACACGGGCAGAAGGACCACGCTGGTGATCGCCCACCGCCTGGCCACGGTACAAAATGCCGACCGCATCGTGGTGCTGGACCACGGTCAGATCGTGGAGCAAGGCACCCACAGCGCATTGATGGCACACGGTGGGGTGTATGCGCGCCTGGCTGCACTGCAGTTCACCAGTTGATCCTGGCACCATTCCGCAAGGTCTACCCCCAGGACCGGGTGCAGTGGCTACTGCAGGGTTTCCTTGACTGCCGCTGGCAACGGCGTGACGGCAATCCCCTCATCCAGCAGCTGCAACGCCTCCTGCGCGGTGGCCTGGCCACGAATGGCCCGATCCTGAACCTCGCCGTGGTGCATGCGCCTGGCTTCGTCGGCAAACCGGGAGCCGACATCTTCGGTATTCGCGACGACCTTGCGGGCCAGCTCCAGCCACGCTGCCTGTAGCGCCGGGGGAAGCGTCGATGCCTCGACCTGCGCGCTGGAAACAGCACGCGAAACAGAAGTTGTGCCGGACGGTGCCGCCGCAGCTGCGGCGGGCTCGCGGGCGCCCAGATTCAGGCGCGGCGCGCTCAGCCGCTTGTCGATATGGACGTCTGCGCACAAAGGGCACTGCACCAACCCGCGCTGCTTCTGGCTCTGAAAGTCATCTTCAGAACCAAACCAGCCTTCGAACACATGGCCGTGCTGACATTGGAGATCCAGTACCTTCATAAGATGCATCGTACGCTGGTGAGCGCAATCCCATGATTGGCGCCACCAGGCACATCAACGTCCAGGTGCAGAGTTGTGTTCAGAAGTACTCCACCCCATTTGCAGGCCTACAGCTGGCAACGGGGAAGTGCCCTCAAAGCTTTGTCGAATGGCTCTGCCCGGAACCGACCGCCGCTTCAGCCGTGGCGCCGCAGCAGATACCGATAGACAAACCCGGGGAAGGCCAGCGTGAGAAACATGGTGCCGGTGATGGCGTAAAACTCCCAGCCCTGAGGTGCAATTTGGCCTGCACGACGCTCCAACAACAGAGCCATCCCGCCCACCAAGAAGTACAAAACGATCAGTTCGGCCATGCGCCCGACCAGAGGCTTGCCGTTGGCGACGGAGGGGCCCACCACCAGCCAGCGCTGATTGACGAAGGGCAGATTGGCGGCAATCAAAGCCGCCACAATCACAAGCCAAACCGAACCGGTAAGTGACACAGAGGAACTGATCGAGGCAGCAAATTGGGAATGGGAGCAGTAACCCGCGCGGCGTGTGCGCGCAGGCTACCGATCAGGTCGCCAGTGCGCGGACCACGGCGTCGGCACACAGGGCCATCAAACCGCCTGGCAGCAAGCCCAACACCAGCACCAACGCGCCGTTGATGGTCAGCACCACGCGCACATCGGCGGGCGCCGATACATTGGTAGCGGTCAAGGGTGCGTCGAAATACATGACCTTCACCACCCGCAGGTAGTAGAACGCACCGATCAGCGACATGATCACGGCAAACACAGCCATCGCCATGTAGATGGTCTGCCCCGAAGCGATCAGGGCTTGAAGAACCGCCAGCTTGGCATAGAAGCCCACCAGAGGAGGAATACCTGCCATGGAGAACAGGCAGACAGCCATCACGCCAGCGTACAGGGGGCTCCGCTGATTGAGGCCTGCGAAATCGGAAATCTCTTCGCTCTCAAAACCTTCCCGGGCCAGCAGCAGGATCACACCAAAGGCCGCCAGCGTGGTCAACACATAGGTAATGACGTAGAACATCGAGGCGCTGTAGGCGTTCTCCACCGCAGTGGCGTCCACGTTGCCATTGATGACCCCGGACATCAGGCCCAGCAGCACAAAGCCCATCTGGGAGATGGTGGAGTAGGCCAGCATGCGCTTGAGGTTGGTCTGCGCAATGGCTGCCAGGTTACCCACGAGCAAAGAACCAATCGCCAACACGGCCAGCATCTGTTGCCAGTCGATAGCCAGCGGCAGCAGACCATCCACCAGCAAACGGATGGTGATGGCAAATGCAGCCAGCTTGGGCGCACCACCAATCATCAGCGTCACTGCAGTGGGTGCGCCCTGGTAGACATCGGGAATCCACATGTGGAATGGCACCACCCCCAGCTTGAAGGCCAGACCGGCTACCACAAACACCAAGCCGAACACCAGCACCTGATGCTTGATCTGACCGGAATTGACTGCCTTGAACACTTGGCCAATATCCAGCGAGCCCGTGGCACCGTACACCATGGACAACCCATACAGCAGGAAGCCACTGGCCATGGCGCCCAGCACAAAATACTTCATGGCCGCTTCTGTAGCAGTAGCGTTGTCGCGACGCAATGCCACCAGGGCATAGCTCGACAGCGTGAGCAATTCAAGCCCCAGGTAGATCACCAGGAAGTTGTTGCCCGAGATCATGATGAACATGCCGAGCAAAGCGAACATGGACAGCGTGAAGAGCTCGCCCCCCCGCAACATGTCGCGGTCGGCAGCATAGGGGCGGCCATACACCAGGGTGACCATCATGGCCACGGTGGCAAAACACTTGAGCCAATTGCCCATGGCGTCACTCACCACCATGTTTCCAAAACCGTAGAAGGTATTGCCGCTGCTGGCATACATGGCCTGCAGGGCAGCCACCACGGCCAGCGTGAGCATGGTCAGCACGTAGGTGCTGGTGCGACGAGGGCTGTGTACGCCCAGATCAACCAGCGCAATCACGCAGGCCATCGTCAACAGCACAATTTCGGGGTAAATCGCTAGCCAGCTGATGTTGTCAATCATCTCGAATCTCTCAGTTCAGTCTGGTCTGTTCAGTTCAGCTTGGTCTGCGCGACATGCTTGAGCAGTTCTGCCACCGAGGTGTCCATCACGTCGGTGAACGGACGGGGGTAGAGGCCCATGGCCAGCACCGCGATGCCCAGCACAGCAAGCACCAGGAACTCGCGGCTGTCGATGTCCGTCAAGCCCTTGACGTTGTCATTGCCAACGGGGCCCAAGTACACACGCTTGAACATCCACAGGGTGTAAGCAGCACCAAAAATCAGCGCAGTGGCGGCAGCCAGACCGATCCAGAAATTGGCCTTGACGGCACCCAGGATCACCATCCACTCACCCACAAAACCGGCCGTACCCGGCAGACCGCAGTTGGCCATGGCAAACAGCAGGGCAAACGCCGTGAAGTTCGGCATGGTGTTGACCACGCCACCATAGGCGGCGATTTCACGGGAGTGCACGCGGTCGTACAAGACACCGATGGACAAGAACATCGCACCGGACACAAAACCGTGCGCAATCATCTGGACAATACCGCCGGACACGCCCAGGTCGTTGAAGATGAAAAAGCCCAAGGTCACAAAACCCATGTGCGCCACCGACGAGTAAGCCACCAGCTTCTTCATGTCCTTCTGGACCATGGCCACCAGGCCCACATAGATCACGGCGATCAGCGACAAGGCAATCATCAGCCAAGCCCACTGGCGTGCAGCGTCAGGAGCGATTGGCAGCGAAAACCGCAGAAAACCGTAGGCACCCAGTTTCAGCATGATGGCGGCCAGCACTGCTGAACCGCCCGTAGGCGCCTCCACGTGCACATCGGGCAGCCAGGTGTGGACGGGCCACATGGGAACCTTCACAGCAAAGGCGGCAAAGAATGCGAAGAACAGCAGGGTCTGTGCACGTCCGCTCAACGGCAGCTGATGCCAGGTCGCAATGTCAAAGCTGCCACCCGACTGGTTGTACAGGTAGATCAGCGCGATGAGCATCAACAGCGACCCGAGCAGCGTATACAGGAAGAACTTGAACGCTGCGTAGATCTTATTGGGGCCGCCCCAGATGCCGATGATCAGATACATCGGGATCAGCGTTGCCTCGAAGAACACATAGAACAGAATGCCGTCGAGTGCGCTGAACACACCGATCATGAGCCCCGAAAGGATCAGGAAAGCGCCCATGTACTGGTTCACGCGCTCCGTGATCGACTCCCAGGAAGCAATCACCACAATGACGGTGATGAATGCTGTCAGCGGCACGAACCAGAAGGAAATGCCGTCCACCCCAAGGTGGTAGTGGACGTTGAAGCGCTCGATCCAGTCAGCCTTCTCCACAAACTGCATGGCTGCTGTACCCAGCTTGAAGCCATCGTACAAAGGCAGCGTGACCAGGAAGCCGATCAGCGCGCCGACGAGCGCCAGCCAGCGCACGGCACGCGCGTGCTCATCGCGCCCGATGGCGAGCAACAGCACGCCAAACGCAATCGGTGTCCAGATTGCAAGACTCAACAGACCCATTTTTATTCTTCTCCTACTTGTTGAGCCAGACGAAATACGTCATGAGCACGAAAACACCCAGGATCATGACCAGCGCATAGTGGTAGATGAAGCCCGACTGCACCCAACGCACAGCACCTGCCACCCACCGCACCAGCTTCCAGGACCCGTTGACCAGGGCACCATCGATCACAGCCTGATCCCCGCCCTTCCAGAGACCCACGCCCAGCGCACGTGCACCACGGGCCAGAATGTTCTCGTTGATCCAGTCGAGGTAGTACTTGTTTTCAAGCAATGTGTAGATGGGCTGTACGCGCGCCTTGATCGCCGTGGGCAACGCAGGATTGACCATGTACATGTAGTACGACAGCGCCACACCTGCCAATGCGAGCCAGAACGGTGCCGTCTGCAGACCATGCAATGCCATGGCCCAGGCACTGTGGAAATGCTCCGCCATGTGTGCCATGGAAGGATGCTTGGCCGCATCCACAAAAATGACATCCTTGAAGAAGTCCCCAAACAGCATGGGCTGGATGAACAGGAAACCCACCACCACTGAAGGAATGGCCAACAGCACCAGAGGCACCGTCACCACCCAGGGAGATTCGTGCGGTTCGTGGTGATCATCGTGGCCGTGGCCATGGTGATCGTCGTGGTGGGCATCCGGATTCTGGTCGTAACGCTCCTTGCCATGGAAGACCAGGAAGTACATGCGAAAGGAATAGAACGCCGTGATGAACACACCCGCGAGCACTGCGAAATGTGCAAAACCGGCTGCTGGCAGATGGCTGAAGTGCACCGCCTCAATGATGCTGTCCTTGGAATAGAAACCCGAGAACAGCGGCGTGCCGATCAGGGCCATAGAACCCAGCAGCGAGGTGATCCAGGTGATGGGCATGTACTTGCGCACACCGCCCATCCAGCGGATGTCCTGGTTGTGGTGCATGCCCATGATGACCGAGCCTGCGCCCAGGAACAACAAGGCTTTGAAGAACGCATGGGTCATCAGGTGGAACACAGCCACCGAGTACGCCGAGGCGCCAAGCGCTACTGTCATGTAGCCGAGCTGCGAGAGCGTCGAGTACGCCACCACACGCTTGATGTCGTTCTGGATGATGCCAAGGAAACCCATGAACAATGCTGTGATGGCACCGATCACCAGGATGAAGTTGAGCGCAGTGTCCGACAGCTCGAACAGAGGCGACATGCGCGACACCATGAAAATACCGGCGGTCACCATGGTGGCAGCGTGGATCAGCGCGGAGATGGGCGTCGGACCCTCCATCGAATCAGGCAGCCAGACGTGCAGGGGAAACTGCGCTGACTTGCCCATAGCGCCGATGAACAGGCAGATGCAGATCACCGTGACGAGCATCCAGCTGGTGCCAGGGAACGACAGAGAGCCCAGTTCACCCGCCTTGGCGAAGATCTCGCCGTAGTTCAAGGTGCCGGTATACGCTGCGATCAGACCAATGCCCAGAATGAAGCCGAAGTCGCCGACACGGTTGACCAGAAACGCCTTCATGTTGGCGAAGATGGCAGAAGGCTTGTTGAACCAGAACCCGATGAGCAGGTAGGACACCAGACCCACAGCCTCCCAGCCAAAGAATAGCTGTAGCAGGTTGTTGCTCATGACGAGCATGAGCATGGAGAACGTGAACAGCGAAATGTAGGCAAAGAAGCGGTTGTAGCCCTCGTCTTCTTCCATGTAGCCAATGGTGTAGATGTGAACCATCAGCGACACAAAGGTCACCACCACCATCATCATCGCCGTGAGGCTGTCGATCAGGAAGCCCACTTCCATCTTCAAGCCACCCACCACCATCCAGGTGTACAGGGTTTCATTGAACCGGGCACCATCGAGCGCCACGCTCTTGAGCGTCATCGCCGAGAGGATGAAAGCAACCAGCACCCCGAGGATGGTCAGGGTATGGCTCAGGCGACGACCGATCCAGTTACCACCGAAGGTCGTACCGAAGACGCCAGCCAGTAAGGCGCCTGCCAGCGGCGCCAACGGCACTGCCAGGAGGGTTGAAGCAGAGAGGGTTTGACTCATTCTTGAGAACCTTGGGAATACTCGCGACCCATCAACCCTTGAGGGTGTTGAGGTCTTCCGCGTTGATACTGGATTTGTTGCGGAACAGCAGCACCAGGATGGCCAGGCCAATCGCCGATTCAGCGGCTGCCACGGTCAGGATAAAGAACACGAACACCTGGCCGTGCATGTCTCCCAGGTAGTGGGAGAACGCCACGAAGTTCATGTTCACGGCCAGCAGCATGAGCTCGATCGCCATCAGCAGCACGATCAGGTTCTTGCGGTTCAGGAAGATGCCGATCACAGCGAGCGCAAACAGCATGGCGCCCAGCGACAAAAAGTGGCCCAGTGTCAACGTCATGCTTTTTTCTCCTCGGCAGCAGCTTGCGCAGCCTCTTCAGCAGGCTTTTGGGTGGCGGTCACCTTGACCACCGCCAGACGATCGGCCGCACGCACTCGGATCTGCATTGAAGGATTGATGGCCTTGCTGTCCTTGCGCTGACGCAGGGTCAGTGCGATGGCGGCCACCATGGCCACCAGCAAAATGACTGCTGCGATCTCAACGGGATACAGATACTGGGTGTACAGCAGCTTGCCCAAGGCCTTGGTGTTGGAGTACGGGACCACATGACCAGCGGCATCGACCATGACAGCGACGGCCTTGGGCTCTTCCATGCCGCGGAATCCCCCCATCAACACGGCCGCCATTTCCAGGGCGATGACCGCCCCAATGAGGGCCGCCAAAGGGAAATGCTTCCAGAACCCCTTGCGTACGGTATCGATATGGATGTCCAGCATCATCACCACGAACAGGAAGAGCACCATGACTGCGCCCAGGTACACCAGCACCAGCGCAATTGCCAGGAACTCTGCCTTGAGCAACAGCCAAACAGCCGCCGCCTGCGAGAACGCAAGGATGAGATACAGCACTGCATGCACAGGGTTGCGTGCAGTGATCACCCGGAAGGCTGCAAACAGCAGCACCACCGAGAAGAGATAGAAGAAACCAGTCTTGGCGTCCATGAATCGGGTCTTTATAGAAAGTCTGGCAAAGAGGCTGAACCCCGTACCGCTCAGCGGTACTTGGCGTCTGCAGCCTTGGCTGCCGCAATTTCACCTTCGTACCGGTCGCCCACAGCCAAGAGCATGTCCTTCGTGAAATACAGGTCACCACGCTTTTCGCCGTGGTATTCAAAGATGTGTGTCTCGACAATCGAATCGACCGGGCAGCTCTCTTCGCAGAACCCGCAGAAGATGCACTTGGTCAGGTCGATGTCATAGCGCGTAGTGCGACGCGAACCATCTGCACGCACATCCGATTCGATGGTGATGGCCATCGCAGGGCATACGGCTTCGCACAGCTTGCAAGCGATGCAACGCTCCTCGCCGTTGTCATAACGGCGCAGTGCATGCAGGCCACGAAAGCGTGGCGACAAAGGCGTCTTCTCTTCGGGAAACTGCACGGTCACCTTGCGGCGAAACGCGTAGCGGCCAGTCAGGGCCATCCCCTTGAGCAACTCCACGAGCATGAAGCTCTTGAAGAAATCCTTGAACGAAAAAGGTGCAGCAGCAGCAACAGCAGTCATTTGTGTCCCCGCTTATTTCCAGATATTCCAAGGCGAGAGCAACCACCCGCCAACAAACAACAAGTACACCAGCGTGACCGGAATGAAGATTTTCCAGCCCAGACGCATGATCTGGTCGTACCGGAACCGCGGGAAGGTAGCCCGGATCCAGATGAACATGGATACCACAAGGAAGGTCTTGAGACCCAGCCAAATCCAGCCTGGAATCCAGTTGAACACCGCGCTATCAATGGGAGACAGCCAGCCGCCCAGGAACATGAGAGCCGCCAGGATGGACACGAGCCACATGCTGGCGTACTCGGCCAGGAAGAAGATCGCGAAGCCCATACCGGAGTACTCGACCATGTGGCCGGCCACGATTTCTGCCTCGCCTTCCACCACGTCGAAGGGATGGCGGTTGGTTTCTGCCACGCCGGAGATCAGGTACACAAGGAAGATCGGCAGCAGGGGCAGCCAATTCCAGGACAGGAACGTCAGGCCCTTGTCTGCGGCCATGCCCCGCCCCTGACCCAGCACGATTTCCGTCAGGTTCATACTGCCCGACACCATGATCACGACGAGGAAACAAAAGCCCATCGCGATTTCGTAGCTCACCATCTGTGCCGAGGCCCGCAGTGCGCCCAAGAATGCGTACTTGGAGTTGGAAGCCCAGCCCGCAATGATCACGCCATAGACTTCGATGGAAGTGATGGCCATCACCAACAACAGACCAGCATTCACATTCGCCAAGGCCACATCGGGGCCGAAAGGAATGGCCACCCAGGCAGCCAGGGCCGGCATGATGGCCATGACTGGCCCGAGAACAAACAGGCCCTTGCTGGCCGCCGTAGGCTGGATGATTTCCTTGGTCAGCAGCTTCAGTGCGTCAGCAATGGGCTGCAGCAGACCCATCGGTCCCACGCGGTTGGGACCGTGGCGCACTTGCATGAAGCCCAGCAGCTTGCGCTCCCACAAAGTGAGATAAGCCACGGCACCCATGAGCGGCGCCAGGATGCAGACGATCTTGATCAGGATCCAGAGCACTGGCCAGACGATGCCGGTCCACCACCCAAAGGAGAGCAGGTTCAGGCCCGCGTTGTAGATCGCGTCGATCATGCGGCCACTCCTTCGCGTGCCATGCGTGCGTCGGCAGTGAGCTGCAGCGACGTAGAACGGCGCACCAAGCCGTCCAGTTGATAGATGGATGCCACGACCGGATCACCAGCTGCAGCCGTTGCGGCTGGCGACGCCTTCACTGCATTCGACAACTGTGCGGCGGGCACCTGCGTAACGGCACCGGCAGCGGCGTTCGTCGCACGAGCCAGAACATCCTGGGAGGTCTCAAAGTCGAAGCCTGGCACACCCAGCAGGTTGGCCAGCACGCGCAGAACCTTCCAAGCGGGACGGGTATCGCCCAGAGGGCGCACCACGGCGTGGAAACCCTGTATGCGTCCCTCGGCGTTGACAAAGCTGCCCGAAGTTTCCGTGAACGGAGCAATTGGCAACAAAACGTCACTGAACTCCATGTTGGCCTTGAAGGGGCTCAACGTGACCACCATTTCTGCACCAGCAAGAGCAGTTGCAGCTTGAGCACCCGTCGCAGAATCATGGACGGGCTCGGTGTTCAGCAGCACCGCCGCCTTCAAACCACCGGAGAGCATTTGAGCCGCATTCAGTCCACCGTTGACAGGGTGAGCGCCCGCAAACTGCGCGCCCACCGTATTGGCGGCCTCTGTCAGGTAGCCCACCGTTGCACCGGTGTTCTCTGCAATCCAGTTGGCCCATGCCAGCAGCTGAGTAGCTTGCGCGTGGTGCGCCGCCGCATTGCCCAGCAACACCGCCTTGCGCTCCCCGCCCAGCAGCGAGCGGGCGATGGCCTGGGCAGCCTCGTTGGCCGCGCTGGCACCTTGCGGAGCGGGAATGCCCTTTTCATGGGCGATGGCGGAAGCAATGCCTCCGAGCATCTCGACCCACTGGCCGGCACCTTGTGCCACAAATGTCTGCACCGGCATGGCCCAGTCATGGGATACCGAAGCGATGGCACTGACCTGGCAGCCATGGCGGGCCGCCTGACGGATGCGCTGCGCAAACAACGGATGGTCCTTGCGCAGGTTGGAACCCACGACCAGCACACGCTGGAGCGTGGACAACGAAGCGATGGACGTACCGAGCCAGCGAATACCTTCGGGAGCAGCGAACTCGGCGTTGCGCAGACGATAGTCGATGTTGTCGCTACCAAGACCGCGCACCAGGGCGCTGGCCAGATACAACTCTTCCAACGTACTGTGAGGACTCACCAGCGCACCAATGCTGGCAGCGCCGTGGTCGTTCTTGATGTTCTTGAGGCCATTGGCCACGTATTCCAACGCAGTCTGCCAGTCGACTTCCCTCCACACCCCGCCCTGCTTGAGCATGGGCTGGGTCAGGCGGTCGTCACCGTTGAGCGATTCATAGGAGAAACGGTCGCGGTCGGCAATCCAGCATTCGTTGACAGCCTCGTTTTCAAAGGGGACAACGCGCATGACCTTGTGGTTCTTGACCTGAACAATCAGGTTAGCGCCGGTGGAGTCATGTGGACTCACCGAGCGGCGGCGCGACAGTTCCCAGGTACGGGCGCTGTAACGGAAAGGCTTGCTGGTCAATGCACCCACGGGGCAGATGTCGATCATGTTGCCCGACAGTTCGGAGTCCACCGTGTCGCCGGTGACCGTGGTGATTTCCGAATGCTCGCCACGATGGATCATGCCGAGTTCCATCACGCCCGCCACTTCCTGGCCGAAGCGCACGCAACGGGTGCAGTGGATGCAGCGGCTCATCTCCTCCATGGAGATCAGCGGGCCCACGTCCTTGTGGAACACCACGCGCTTTTCTTCCTCGTACCGCGAGGAGGAGCCACCGTAGCCCACGGCCAGATCCTGCAACTGGCACTCGCCCCCCTGGTCGCAGATGGGGCAGTCCAGAGGGTGGTTGATGAGCAGAAACTCCATGACCGACTGCTGCGCCTTGATGGCTTTGTCGCTCTTGGTACGCACGATCATGCCCTGCGTGACCGGCGTGGCGCAGGCTGGCATGGGCTTGGGAGCCTTCTCCACGTCCACCAGGCACATGCGGCAGTTGGCGGCGATCGAAAGCTTCTTGTGGTAGCAGAAATGCGGAATGTAAGTGCCAGCCTTTTCAGCCGCATGCATCACCATGCAGCCCTCGGCGACTTCCACTTTCTGACCGTCCAGTTCAATTTCAACCATATGTTTTCTCGCGATCAGACGGAAGTCGCGGCTTGTGGAGCCTTGTTCCGGATCAGTGCCTCAAACTCGGGACGGAAGTGTTTGATCATGGCGCGCACAGGCATGGCGGCAGCATCACCCAGCGCACAGATGGTGCGGCCCTGGATGTTGTCCGCCACCGAATTGAGCAGATCCAGGTCACCCTCACGACCCTGGCCATGCTGGATGCGATCGATCACGCGCCACATCCATCCCGTGCCTTCACGGCAGGGCGTGCACTGGCCGCAGGATTCATGCGAATAGAAATACGACAGGCGCAGCAGACTTTCGACCATGCTCCGGGAATCGTCCATGACGATCACGGCACCAGAGCCCAGCATGGAGCCAGCCTTGGCGATGGAGTCGTAGTCCATCGTGCATTCCATGATGACGGATGCAGGCAAGACAGGGGCCGATGAACCACCAGGAATCACCGCCTTGAGTTGACGGCCTTTGCGCACGCCACCGGCCAGTTCCAGCAGCTTGGCAAATGGGGTACCCAACGGCACCTCATAGTTGCCTGGCTTTTCGACGTCACCAGACACCGAGAAAATCTTGGTGCCGCCGTTGTTGGGCTTGCCGCACTCCAGATAAGCCGCACCGCCATTGCGGATGATCCAAGGCACAGCCGCAAAGGTTTCCGTGTTGTTGATGGTGGTGGGCTTGCCATACAGGCCAAAGCTGGCCGGAAACGGTGGCTTGAAACGGGGTTGCCCCTTTTTGCCTTCCAGCGATTCGAGCAATGCAGTTTCTTCACCGCAAATGTAGGCACCAAAACCGTGGGCTGCGTGCAGCTGAAAGCTGAAACTGCTGCCCAGGATGTTGTCGCCCAGATAACCTGCTGCCCGCGCTTCTTCCAGAGCGGCTTCAAACCGTTCGTAGGTCTGGAAGATCTCGCCATGGATGTAGTTGTAGCCCACCGAGATGCCCATCGCATAGGCTGCAATGATCATGCCTTCGATGACGATGTGCGGGTTGAACTGCAGGATGTCACGATCCTTGCAAGTACCAGGCTCACCCTCATCGGAATTGCAGACCAGATATTTTTGGCCTGGGAACGAGCGGGGCATGAAGCTCCACTTGAGACCCGTAGGAAAGCCTGCACCACCCCGGCCACGCAAGCCAGACTCCTTGACAGTGGCAATGACCTGATCCTGCGTCAGGCCCTCTTCACCATCCTTGCCCAGGATACGACGCAGCGCCTGATAGCCACCACGCGCTTCGTAGTCCTTGATGCTCCAGTTGCTGCCATTCAGGCCCACATAGATTTGGGGGTTGATATGGCGGTCATGGAAGCAGGTCTGAACGCCCGTAGCCTGGAACTGGGAGAGTATTTGTGCTGCCGTGGTCATCACTGGCCCTCCGCGGCCCGCAGGCCGTCAACGAGCTGGTCGAGCTTGTCGTTGTCCATGAAGCTGCACATCGTGCGATCGTTCACCAGCATCACAGGCGCATCAGCGCAAGCACCCAGGCATTCGCATTGCTGCAGAGTGAACAGGCCGTCAGGTGTGGTCTCACCCATCGAAACACCCAGCTTCTTTTCCAGGTGATGCAGCGCCTTTTGCCCGTCGCGCAACTGGCAGGGCAGATTGGTGCACACGTTGAGCTTGTACTTGCCCACCGGTTGCTGGTTGTACATGTTGTAGAAGGTCGTGACTTCGTGCACGGCGATCTGCGCCATGCCCAGATAGTCGGCGATCACTGCCTCGCTCTCGGCGCTGACATAGCCCTGCTCTTGCTGAACGATGGACAAGCAAGCCATCACCGCAGACTGCTTCTGGTCCGCAGGGTACTTGGCCACTTCGCGCGCAAACCGCGCCTTGGTCGCTTCGGTAATCATCGGTCAATCTCTCCGAACACGATATCCATGGTGCCAATGATGGCGACAGCGTCCGCGATCATGTGGCCACGCGCCATTTCGTCGAGCGTCGCCAGATGCGCAAAACCCGGCGCCCGGATCTTGAGTCGGTAAGGCTTGTTAGCACCATCACTCACCAGATAAATACCGAATTCGCCCTTGGGATGTTCCACCGCCGCATAGGCCTCGCCTTCCGGCACGTGGAAACCTTCCGTGAAGAGCTTGAAATGGTGGATCAGCTCTTCCATGTTCGACTTCATGGATTCACGCGCGGGCGCAGCCACCTTGTGGTTGTCCGTGATCACAGGACCGGGGTTGGCCTTGAGCCAGTCCACGCATTGCTTAATGATGCGATTGGACTCGCGCATTTCCTGCACACGCACCAGGTAGCGGTCGTAGCAGTCACCGGTCTTGCCCACTGGCACATCGAAATCCACGCGGCCGTATACGTCGTATGGCTGGGTCTTGCGCAGGTCCCAGGCGATACCGGAGCCACGGAGCATGGGGCCGGTCATACCCAGATTCAGGGCTCGCTCGGGGGGCACCACGCCGATGCCTACCGTACGCTGCTTCCAGATGCGGTTGTCTGTGAGCAGTGTTTCGTATTCGTCCACACAGCCTGGGAAACGCTGGGTGAAATCGTCGATGAAGTCCAGCAGAGACCCTTGACGATTCTGGTTCAACGCCTCCAGCGCCTTGGCATTCTTGATCTTGCTGACCTTGTACTGCGGCATGCTGTCGGGCAGATCGCGATAGACGCCGCCCGGGCGGAAATAGGCCGCATGCATGCGGGCGCCAGAAACCGCCTCGTACATGTCAAACAGGTCTTCCCGCTCGCGGAAGGTGTAGATCAGGATAGTGGAGCTGCCGCAGTCGTTACCGTGCGAGCCCAACCACATGAGGTGGTTCAGCAAGCGCGTGATCTCGGAGAACATCACGCGGATGTACTGCGCGCGCACCGGCACTTCCAGTCCGAGCAGCTTCTCGATGGCTAGGCAGTAGGCGTGCTCGTTGCACATCATCGATACGTAGTCCAGCCGGTCCATGTAGGGCAGTGACTGGATGTATGTCTTGTGCTCGGCCAGCTTCTCGGTGGCGCGATGGAGCAGACCGATATGCGGGTCAGCGCGTTGCACAACCTCGCCGTCCAGCTCCAGCACCAGGCGCAACACACCGTGCGCCGCAGGGTGCTGCGGACCAAAGTTCAGGGAGTAGTTCTTGATTTCAGCCATGATGGATCACATGAGGCGCGAGGCGGCTCAGTGCAGGCCTCCGTACTTGTCTTCGCGGATGATGCGGGGCGTGATTTCCCGCGGCTCGATGGACACGGGTTCATACACGACACGGCGCTGCTCGGCGTCGTAACGCATTTCGACATGTCCAGACAAGGGGAAATCCTTGCGGAAAGGGTGCCCGATAAATCCGTAGTCCGTGAGAATGCGGCGCAGGTCGTTATGACCATCAAACACGATGCCAAACAGATCGAAGGCTTCGCGTTCGTACCAGTTGGCTGCATTCCACAACTCGGCTACCGAAGCAACAACCGGGAAATCATCGTCTTGGCAGAACACCTTCACGCGCACTCGCTGATTGAGGCTGACCGACAACAGGTGCGACACCACACAGTAGCGGGCACCCTCGTGGGCTGCATCGCCATATGCAGAATAGTCCACACCGCACAAATCGATCAGCTGCTCAAAACGGCAACCTTCCGAGTCGCGCAGCAAGCGCATCGCATCCAGATAGTCCGCAGCAGCGACCACCAGGGTGACCTCATCGAGAGCGACCGAAATCTGGCGCACTTTGGCACCCAGCGCCGCAGAGATATTCTCTTTAAGCTTCTCAGGCCGAATGGCAACAGCTGACATCATCAACCCTTCAGACACGAGCAATGGTGTTGGTGCGGCGGATCTTCTGCTGCAGCTGGATGATCCCGTAGATCAGAGCTTCTGCCGTCGGAGGGCAACCTGGCACATAAACATCCACCGGCACGATGCGGTCACAACCGCGCACCACCGAATAGCTGTAGTGGTAATAACCACCACCATTGGCACACGAACCCATCGACAAGACCCAGCGCGGCTCGGACATCTGGTCGTACACCTTGCGCAGTGCGGGGGCCATCTTGTTGCACAGCGTGCCCGCCACGATCATCAGGTCGGACTGACGAGGGCTGGCACGGAACACTTCCGCACCAAAACGACCGATGTCATACCGGGCCGCCGCAGCGTGCATCATCTCCACAGCACAGCAAGCCAGACCAAACGTCATCGGCCACAGAGAACCGGTCTTGGCCCAGTTCACCACGGAGTCGTAACTCGTGGTGATGAAGCCTTCCTTCATCACGCCTTCAATCATTGCATTGTCCTTGTTGAAGTCCGCTCATTCCCAATCCAGGGCACCCTTTTTCCATTCGTAGGCAAAACCCACGACCAGAATGGCCAGGAAAATCACGACCGCCACAAAACCGGCCACGCCCACCTCGTGCAGCGTGACCGCCCACGGGAAAAGGAATGCGATTTCCAGGTCGAACAGAATGAAGAGAATGGCCACGAGGTAGTAGCGCACATCGAATTTCATGCGCGCATCCTCGAAGGCTTCAAAGCCACATTCGTAGGGAGAGTTCTTTGCGGCATCCGGGCGGTTGGGGCCCAGTATGTAGCCGAGTACAAGGGGGACAACGCCTACGGCGATGCCGACCAAGATGAACAAAAGGACGGGGAGGTACTGATCGAGGTTCATCTTGAGGATGTGCTCACCGCTGTGGCCTTGCCCGTCAGGACCCGAGCCGGGTCATGCAGGCAGGCCTTTGTTTTGGTGCCGTCGGCGAGACTCGAACTCGCACAGCTTTCGCCACTACCCCCTCAAGATAGCGTGTCTACCAATTTCACCACGACGGCTGATTTTTGCATCTGGATGGCATGAGGAACCTTGCGGCTTTGGCTTTCCAGACAATCCAGAATTCTACTCCGGAAAAACCCTGCTTCGGCCCTGCGGACCGAAATTCAGTTCAATTATTTGGTCGGGATCTGCGCGGCGCCCGAAGCGGGAGCGGCAGGCGCTGCAGGCACCTCAGAAGCAGGTGCGCCGGCAGGCACGGCAGCGGCGGGCGTTTCCAGAACGCTGCCCGAACTGGCGGGACGAGCGTTGCCAAAGTAGGCCAACGCGAGCGTAGAAACAAAGAACACTGCAGCCAGCACGGCCGTGGTACGGGACAGGAAGTTGGCGCTGCCGCTGGCGCCAAAGAGGCTGCCCGAACTGCCGCTGCCGAAAGCCGCCCCCATGTCGGCTCCCTTGCCATGCTGAATCAAGATCAGGCCGATCATGGCCAGGGCCGCCAACATCTGCACCGCCAAAATCACATTCACGATCACGTTCATTCTCTGTTCACTCCTGATTGAATTGTTTGACTCGCAACCGCCTCAACGGGCGGCCGCAATGATTTGTAGAAAGTCGGGCGCCTTCAGCGAAGCCCCACCGACCAGGCCACCGTCGATATCGGGCTGCGCCAGCAATTGGGCTGCATTGGCCGCATTCATGCTGCCGCCGTACAGCAACCGGATGCGGTCCGCATGCTCGCTCGCTGCTGCCAACTGGGTGCGCAGCACGGCATGCACAGCTTGCGCCTGCTCCGGCGACGCAGTGCGACCCGTGCCAATGGCCCACACTGGCTCGTAAGCCACCACGATCTCGCTGATGCAATGACCGTTGAGATGAATTACCGCTGCGAGTTGCCGCTTGACCACCGCCTCGGTCAGTCCCGCTTCACGCTCCTGCAGTGTTTCCCCCACACAGACCACCGGCGTCACACCGGCCGCCAGCGCGCGCTGGGCCTTCTCCGCCACAATCGCGTCCGTTTCACCATGGTACTGGCGGCGCTCAGAGTGCCCCACCAGCGCATAGCGCACACCAAAATCCTTCAGCATGGCCACCGATACCTCACCAGTGTAGGCACCCGCCTCGTGCGAAGACACATCCTGCGCTGCCACCGCAATGGCAGTGCCAGCCGTCAACGCCTGCACCTGCGCCAGATAAGGCGCTGGCACTGCGACGGCCACATCACAAGCCACATCTGCAGCACCCGCAATCAAGGCCTTCAACAAAGCTTCGTTGGCAGCGAGGCTGCCATTCATCTTCCAGTTGCCAGCGATGAGTTTTTTCTTGTTGTTCATGATTACCACGTCAAAACAATCTTGCCAACGTGCTGGTTGGACTCCATCAGCGCATGGGCTTGTGCCGCATCCGCAGCAGCAAACGTGCTGTGGATGACCGGACGCACCTTGCCCGCTGCCAGCAAGGGCCAGACATGCTCACGCAGCGCCCGTGCAATCGCACCCTTGAAAGCCACGGGACGCGGACGCAACGTGGACCCTGTGATGGTGAGCCGCTTGCGCAGCACCAACCCGGCATTGAAACCGCTCTGCACACCCCCTTGCACGGCGATGATGACGATCCGGCCGTCCTCGGCCAGGCATTCGACCTCGCGGGCGACATAGTCACCTGCCACCATATCGAGCACCACATCAACACCACGCGCCTCGGTGATTTGCTTCACCTCGGCCACAAAGTCCTGAGACTTGTAGTTGACGGCGTGGTGCGCGCCCAGCGCCAGGCAAGCTGCACACTTGTCATCGCTCCCAGCGGTGGCAATCACGGTAGCACCGAAGGCACGTGCCAGCTGAATAGCCGTCACGCCAATGCCACTCGTACCGCCTTGCACCAGGAAGGTTTCACCGGCTTGCAAACGCGCACGGTCAAAGACATTGCTCCACACCGTGAAGAACGTCTCCGGAAGTGATGCAGCCTCTACGTCACTGAAGCCATCAGGCACCGGCAGGCATTGCACCACCGGCGCCACACACCACTGGGCATAACCACCACCCGCCACCAAGGCGCAAACACGGTCACCCACACGAATGCCCGCCTCTGCCATCGCCAAAGCATCGCCCGACTCAACCACCCCCGCGACCTCCAGCCCCGGAAGATCCGAGGTGCCAGGGGGCGGCGCATAGTGGCCCATTCGCTGCAATACATCTGGGCGGTTGATGCCACTGGCCGCCACGCGGATCAGCAGCTCACCCGCACCCGCTACAGGAGCGGGGCGCTCACCCAGACGCAGCACCTCAGGCCCACCAAACGATGTGATCTCAACAGCATGCATAACGGGGTTTACCGAAGATGGATTCAGATGATTTAGGCCGCTAGCGCATGATTTATATGCACCAGCAGCTACCAAATCAATAGCAGATCAACAATTTAGCCATTCACCTGGACGGACGCGCCATCTGCAGGCAGGGCCTGCTGCTGTTGCTGCTCTGCGGGATGACGGCCGCCATCACGACCGTGATCGCGGCGGGGTTCGCGATCGCCACGTTCTGCAGGCGCTGGACGGTCGCTGCCACCGGCGGGACGATCTGCCAACACCTTCATGGACAGCTTGATACGGCCCTTTTCGTCGGTTTCCATGACCTTGACCTTCACGATCTGGCCTTCGGTCAGGTAGTCAGACACCTTTTCGACGCGCTCGTGAGCGATCTGGCTGATGTGCAGCAGACCATCCTTGCCAGGCAGCAGATTGATCAGCGCGCCAAAGTCGAGGATCTTGGTCACAGGGCCTTCGTAGATCTTGCCGATCTCGACTTCTGCCGTGATCTGCTCGATGCGCTTCTTGGCTTCATCTGCCTTCGCAGCGTCGGTGGCGGCAATGGTGATGGTGCCGTCTTCCTCGATGTTGATCTGGCAGCCAGTTTCTTCGGTCAGCGCACGGATCACAGCGCCGCCCTTGCCGATCACGTCACGGATCTTCTCGGGGTTGATCTTCATGGTGTACAGCTTGGGCGCGAAGTTCGACACTTCGGTCTTGGCTTCACCCATGGCCTCCTGCATCTTGCCCAGGATGTGCATGCGCGCTTCCTTGGCCTGGGCCAGTGCCACTTGCATGATTTCCTTGGTGATGCCCTGGATCTTGATGTCCATCTGCAGGGCCGTGATACCGCCCGTGGTACCCGCCACCTTAAAGTCCATGTCACCCAGGTGATCTTCATCGCCCAGGATGTCGGTCAGCACGGCGAAACGGTTGGCGTCCTTGATCAGCCCCATCGCAATACCGGCCACGTGGGCCTTCATGGGCACGCCGGCATCCATCAGCGACAGGCAGCCGCCGCAAACCGAAGCCATGGACGAGGAACCATTGGACTCAGTGATTTCCGACACGACACGCATGGTGTAGGGGAATTCTTCCTTGGTCGGCAGCACAGCGACCAGCGCACGCTTGGCCAGACGGCCGTGGCCGATTTCGCGGCGCTTGGTCGAGCCCATGCGGCCCACTTCGCCGGTGGCGAAGGGAGGCATGTTGTAGTGCATCATGAAGCGGTCTTCGTACTCGCCAGCCAGCGCATCGATGCGCTGTGCATCACGCTCGGTGCCCAGCGTGGTAACGACCAGCGCCTGGGTTTCGCCACGCGTGAACAGGGCCGAGCCGTGGGCACGGGGCAGCACGCTGTTGCGGATCTCGATGGGGCGCACGGTGCGCGTGTCGCGGCCGTCGATGCGGGGCTCGCCAGCCAGGATCTGGCTGCGCACGATGCCCGCTTCGATGTCGAACAGCATGCCTTCAACCTTGACGGCGTCGAACTCAACACCATCGGCCTTCAACGCTGCCATCACGGCTGCATAGGCTTCGCGGCAGGCCTGGGTGCGGGCTTGCTTGTTGCGGATCTGGTAGGCAGCGCGCAGCTTGTCGTCGGCCAGCGCCACCACCTTGGCGATCAGTGCTTCGTCCTTGGCAGGCGCTTCCCATTGCCACACGGGCTTGCCCGCGTCGCGCACCAGTTCGTGAATGGCGTTGATGGCCACATTGCCTTGCTCGTGACCGAACACCACGGCACCCAGCATGATTTCTTCAGACAGCTGCTGGGCTTCAGATTCGACCATCAGCACTGCGGCTTCGGTACCCGCCACCACCAGATCCATCTGCGAGTTCTTGCGCGCAGTCTGGCCAGGGTTGAGCACGTACTCGCCGTTGATATAACCCACGCGTGCGGCACCAATGGGGCCGTTGAACGGAATGCCAGAGATGGCCAGGGCAGCACTGGTAGCGATCAACGCAGCGATGTCGGCATCCACTTCAGGATTCAGCGACACCGTGTGGATCACCACGTGCACTTCGTTGAAGAAACCTTCGGGGAACAGCGGACGGATCGGGCGGTCGATCAGGCGGCTGGTCAGGGTTTCGTGCTCGCTGGGCTTGGCTTCGCGCTTGAAGAAGCTGCCAGGGATCTTGCCGGCAGCATACGTCTTCTCGATGTAGTCCACCGTCAGGGGAAAGAAGTCCTGACCGGGCTTGGCGGACTTGGAGGCGACCACAGTGGCCAGCACCACGGTGTCGTCAATATTCACCAGCACGGCGCCAGAGGCCTGGCGGGCGATTTCGCCGGTTTCCATGATGACGGTCTTATCACCCCATTGGAAGGTCTTGGTGACTTTATTAAAAATGCTCATGTTCAGCTCCTGTTTTAATAGCTGGTAGTGCCCTACCAGATTGTCTTGGAGAGCAATTCAGAACACGATGCCATTCCAGAGAAGTTCTGCGCCAGGCAGTAACAACAACTTCATTGGAATGACACAGCTTCGCTCTGTTTTGCGGCTCCGAAGTAAAAAACGCCTGAGCTAGCGGACTAACCCAGGCGTTTTGGCATGCAATGAAGATTACTTGCGCAGACCCAACTTGGCGATCAGCGCGGTGTAACGGTCAGCGTCCTTGGCCTTCAGGTAGTCCAGCAGCTTACGACGGCGGCTCACCATGCGCAGCAGGCCACGGCGACCATGGTGGTCCTTGGCGTGCGTCTTGAAGTGGGGAGTCAGTTCGTTGATGCGAGCGGTCAGCAGGGCCACTTGCACTTCTGGGCTACCAGTGTCATTGGCAGCACGGGCGTTCGCCTTGACGACTTCGGCCTTGATGGAGGATGCGATCATGTTTTTCCTTGAATGTGGCCTGCCGCAGGCGGAAGACCATGGTTTTTACTTGCGCCAGCAGCTGGAACGGCCGCAGGCGTGCGTCTTGCACCATGCAAAACCCGTGGATTATAACCCGAGGCCCTCAATTCGCCTCTGACCAGCCCACAGGCACCTTGCCAGCCCGATCTCGCCGGACCAGAACACGGGGGCTTGCTGCCGCCCTTCGCCGCCGGTGTAGCGTAGAGGATACGCCGCAGCACAGGCCTCATCGGCGTGAGCCCGCCTCGACGCATTGCAGCCCAAGCCCACTTTAAGATCACCCGGCGCCCCGGCATCCCAACATTCACTCCCCCGGACCACTCAACATGCCATTCCCCCCGGCCCTCCACCCCTCGACCAACGTGGCACTGCGCAAGGTTATCGCTCCCCTGCTTTTGTGGATGCTGGCCCTTGGCCTCGGGCTGCATACCGGGGCAAGCCACGCCACCACCCCAAATGCGACCCAAAGCGGCCATAGCGAAGTGAGCAAGAAAAAGAAATCCACCAAGGTGAAACAGGAGCGAAGCTCATCCGAGGAAAGCCGCTCGGAACGCGACCGCCGGCTGTATCGGGAGTGCAAGGGGCGCGCCAATGCGGGCGCCTGCCTCGGATACACCCACAAACCGTGACCCCACACACCACGCTGCCAAGCCTGAAGTCATCCGCATCCCTCAGAGACACCCCGGGGCGTGGCGCCGGCGGTGCGAAAAGGCCGTGGCTTGTTCAGGCGTTGGCCGCTGTGATCCCCCAGCGCGCGAGCGCTGCATCGTCACTCACCCGTGCATCCACCCAGCGAGCGCCATGTGAGGTTTGCTCCTTTTTCCAGAACGGCGCCTGGGTCTTGAGGTAGTCCATCAAAAACTCGCAGGCCTGAAAACTCTGACCCCGGTGGGCACTGGTCACCGCCACCAGCACGATCTGGTCCAGGGGCTGCAGAAGACCCACCCGGTGAATCACGCGGGCGCCAAAAATATCGAAGCGCCGAAAGGCCTCGTCCACCATGGCTTCGATGGATTTTTCGGTCATGCCAGGGTAGTGCTCCAACTCCATGGAGGACACCTGATCCCCCTCGTTGCGATCACGGACAGTGCCCACGAAGCTGCAGACAGCGCCCACACCCTTGTTCTCACGACGCAAGGTAGCGATTTCGGTGGACAGGTCAAAGTCCTCGGTCTGAATAGAAACGCGGGGCAAGGTCATGACAAAAGGCTCTCAGCAGGGAGTGTGGAGTTCAGACAGGAAGTCGCGTCAGGGCGAACGATGCAGCCGTGGTGCAGCCAGCAGGGCACGTTCTTCCTCCACCACCTTGTTCAACTGCGCCAGTGCGGGCGATGGGGGCAACTGCGCCAGCAATGCCTGCAGCCGCGTGACGTCGCCCACGGTCGGTGCCACCTTGATCTGAGCAATGGCAGCGGGCAGGTTGCCGCCCCGAACCAACGCCAGCACCTTGGCGGGCCATTCACTTTTATTGCGTGCCATAGATTGGTAATAACGTTTGTCTGTACGATTCGCCCGCACTGTACCCGCATGCGATCCGGTACGTGATCTTCCAAGCCCTTTCCACCCATGGCCACACAAACGATTCAGACCGATCTCTACAAGCTCTACCCATCCCCGCGCAATACGGTCCGCGATGTGTTCGAGCACCAGGTCTTCGTGCCCCACCCCTACGCCATCATTGACTTGGATGTGATGGAGCTGGCGGGCAAAACGACGCTGTTTGGTGCCTGCCGCCTGTCGGACATGAAAATGGGCCAGGTGGTGACTTTCGAGCTGGCCTCCGATCAGGCCAAGTTCGAACGGCTGTTCACCCCCGACTAAACCACCCCATGGATGACGACAACCAGATCCACGTGCCGCCCTCCTTCATGGCGGTTTACACCGACACCCGAGGGCGCCTGACGGAAAAGGCGAACGGCGTGCGCGCCCGCTACGAACTGTGCGAAGACCTGGCAGGCCATCTGGTGGAGCACGCGCAGACGCTGTACCACGTGCAGGCGCCTTCCGAGACCGAGATCCTGCAGCGCATCCACGCGGGGCTGTGCACGGCCGAATCTGGCGTGGCGGTGGCAGAAGCGACATGGATCGTCACCCGGCTGGCCGAGCTGCTGGTGTGGCAATGCCCCGTGCTGGTGCCGCCGCAGCCCGAATCTGCAGCCAACGCTGCCCAGCCACCGCAGGCAGGCTGACCAACCTTGGAACACGGTGGGCACTTGGCTATACTGCGGCCCATGTCCACGCGCACCACCTTTGCCACGACCGCCGCACCTGCGGTGGCGTTGCAGTGCGTGGGCAAAACCAAAAAACCAGAGCTCATCTGACCGGAGCTGTGGTTCCGTCCGGATGAGCGACGGAACCACCTGGTAGAGAAATTTCCTTTTCTTTTTTCACTCTCCGGCATTCCGCGCGCGCCCCCTCCGGACGGTTCTTCCCCTGGTCGAACCCTGAAAGGATGCTTCGCATGTCTGCCACCGATACCGCTACCTCCCACCAGCCGCTGTTCAGCGGGCTCTGGATCGCCTTGGTCACACCGTTCAAGGACGGCGCCGTGGACCACCCGGCCCTTGCCGCCCTCACCACCCGGCTGCGTGCCGACGGCGTTGCGGGCTTCGTTGCCTGCGGCTCGACCGGTGAGGCCGCAGCCCTCGACAAGGCCGAGCAACTGCAGGTACTGGAGACCGTGCTCAGCGCCGCCCAGGGTTTGCCCGTGGCGATGGGCGTATCGGGCTACCACCAGGGCCAGGTGCTGGAACAGGTGCGGACCCTTGCACACTACCCGGTTGCAGGTCTGCTGGTGTCCGCCCCGCACTACATCCGCCCCTCGCAGGAGGGCCTGCTGCACTGGTTCCGCACTCTGGCCGACGCCAGCGAGGTGCCCCTGCTGATCTACGACATCCCATACCGCACAGGCGCCACGCTCACCACCGAAACGCTGCTGGCGCTGGCGGCGCATCCGCGCATAGAGGCCATCAAGGACTGTGGCGGCAACACGGCCAAGACGCAGGCCCTGATCGCCGATGGCCGGCTGCAGGTGCTGACGGGCGAAGACGCGCAGATCTTCCATACGCTGGCCCTCGGCGGCGCAGGCGCCATCTCTGCCTGTGCACACTGGCAGACGCCGCTTTTTGTGGAGTTGATGGCATTGCTGCGTCAGGGTGACCTGCCCGCAGCCCGCCATTTGTGGCAGGCTTTGCAACCCTGGGTGGAAGCGTGTTTTGCAGAGCCCAACCCTGCCCCGCTCAAGGCCATGCTGGCGCATGCAGGGTGGATGCACAGTGAACTGCGCGCGCCGATGATGCCAGCCTCAAAGGCGCTGCAAGATCGTTTGAAGGCGCTTTGAGGTGACGTGCTGGCGCGCGCGGGAGCGCCCTGGCTAGCCGCCCGTCACCGGGGGGAAGAAAGCTACCTCAGCCCCATCGGCCAGGGTGGCGGACTCGTCGCTCAAGGTCTGGTTGAGTGCCATGCGCACGGCCCGGCCCCGCGCCAGGCTGCTGGCGTGGGCACCACCGCGTGCGATGAGCTCGTCGCGCAAGGCACCCAGCGTGGTGGCAGCGGTTTCGACCGCCTCGCTGCCGTGCCCAATGGCCTCACGGATCGAGGCGAAGTAACGCACAGAGACCTTCATCCCAGCAACTCCGAAAACGCGATAAACCGCACCATATCGCCTGGCGCAATCGTCTGGCCCGCCGGGTTGTCCACCACGCCATCACCCCAGGCGGCCGAAGTGAGCACGCCCGAACTCTGGTTGTTGAACAGGTCCAGTCCGCCCGCCGCGTTGTGCCGCACGCGCAGAAATTCGCGGCGTTTATCGGCTTTGGGCCAGGTGAAATCGGCACGCACCGCCACGGCCTGCGGAGTCACGTCCTGCACGCCCTGCAGCCGCAGTACAAAGGGCCGCACCAGCAATGCAAAGGTCAGAAAGCTAGACACCGGGTTGCCGGGCAGGCCCATGAAGTGGGCAGCACCGCCTTCACGCGGGATCTGGCCATAGGCAAACGGCTTGCCGGGCTTCATCGCGATCTGCCACAGGTCCAGCGTGCCCAGAGTCTCCACAGCAGGCTTGATGTGGTCTTCCTCACCCACACTCACGCCCCCGCTGGTCAGGATCAGGTCGTGCGCGCTGCTGGCCTGGCGCAGGGCGTCGATGGTGGCCTCGCGCCGGTCGGGCACGATGCCCAAATCGGTCACCTCGCAGCCCAGGCGTAGCAGCATCGCACGCAGGAAAAAGCGGTTGCTGTTGTAGATGGCACCGGGGCGCATCTGCTCGGGCGGGACTTCGCCGGGCATGACCAGTTCATCGCCCGTGGAAAACAGCGCCACGCGCGGGCGGCGCGCGACCTGCAGCTGGTGCTGACCGATGCTGGCGGCCAGGCCCAGTTCGGCCGGAGTGAGACGCGTGCCAGCCGACAGCACCACCGCACCCCGGGTGATGTCTTCGCCCGCGCTGCGGATCCACTGCCCGGCGTGGGGAACGGCGTTGATACGCACCGAGCCCAGGCCATCGGCCGCCGCAAGGGCTTCACAGTCTTCCTGCATCAGGATGGCATCGGCACCTGCAGGCACTGGCGCACCGGTGAAGATGCGCGCTGCCGTGCCGGGCTGCAGTGGGTCGCCCGCGCTGCCCGCAGGAATGCGCTGGGACACCGGCAACACCACCCCTGCCGCCGCCACATCAGAGCAGCGCACGGCGTAACCATCCATCGAACTGTTGTCCTGGGGAGGCACTTGCAAAGCCGACACACAGCTTTGCGCCAGCACGCGGCCGTCGGCGTCAAAGGTGGTGACAGTGTCGGTGCCTGGCAGCGGCCGGGCGTGCGCCAGCAGGTCCGACAGCGCTTCGTCCAGCGGCTTGAGGGGCTTCATTGCGGGGCGCATGGCAGCGGCCCTCCATACAGTTCCCAGTTGTACTCAAAGCGGTGTTCGTACTGGATGAGCCAGTCCACCACCTGATCGGGCGCGTTCAGGTCCAGCAAGGGCAATTGCGTGGAGACCGGCAGGCTCTCGGGGGCATCAGTGGCCACAGCCACCACAAAGTCGTCTTCGGGGTAACGCACGGGCTTGGCCACTTGCCCTGGCTCGGGGGCTCGCCAGACTTCGATCTTGAGCAGGTCGCTGTCCTTGAAACCCTCCACCAGCACCCAGTCCACGCCCTGGTACAGCTCCGCCAACAGGTGGTGCACGCTGAGGGTGGCGGGCTGCTCGAACTCGCGCACCAGCATCAGGCGCTTGTCCGATGCCGCGACCACCTCGAAAGCCCCCGCCTCGCGGTGGCGGTAGGTGTCCTTGCCCGGGTGGTCCACATCAAAACTGTGATGGGCATGCTTGACCACCGACACTCGCAGGCCCCGCAGCCGCAGCGCGGGGATCAACTGCTCGACCAGCGTGGTCTTGCCACTGCCGGAAAACCCGGCAAAACCGACAACCTTCATCCACTGCTCCTTGATTAGCTATGTTATTTATAGCTTTAAGTGCATACCAGACTAGCGCCCGGGGCAATATTGACCACAAAAGAGCCTGTCCTGGCCCGCCCGGCATCTGCCGGCCGCTCACGCGGACAGGCAGGTACCGACCGTTCACCCCAACGCTGCAGGGGAGCAATGGCGTTCGATGTAGGCCTTGACCAAGTCCACGTCGGCGGGCATCACCTGTACACGCTTGGGCAGGTCTTCGATGCCTGCAAACTTGGCAGGCCGCTCGGGCGCATGGCCCAGCGCTTCGACAATGGTTTCGGCAAACTTGATGGGCAGCGCCGTTTCCAGCACGATCATCGGTACGTTGGGGTCTTGGTGATGCTCCAGGGCCACCTTCACCCCGTCGGCGGTGTGGGTGTCAATGGTCACGCCATGGCGCTGATAGTTGTCGCGGATGGTGGCCAGGCGGTCGGCATGGGTGCTCTTGCCACTTTCAAAACCGTATTTGGTGGCGGCATCGGCAAACAGCGGCTCTGCGCTCAAGTCAAAGCGGCCGTAGGTTTGCAATGCAGCGCCGAACAAGGCCTTGGTACGTTGGCCGTTGCGGCCCAGCAGGTCGAAAATGAAACGCTCGAAGTTGCTGGCCTTGCTGATATCCATCGAAGGGCTGGACGTCTCGTGCGTGTCGGCACTGCTGCGCACACGGTACACGCCGGTGCGGAAAAACTCGTCGAGCACGTCGTTTTCATTGGTGGCCACCACCAGCTTGGCAATGGGCAGGCCCATCATGCGCGCCACATGGCCCGCACACACGTTGCCAAAGTTGCCCGATGGCACCGTGAAACTCACCTTCTGGTTGTTGGTCTCGGTGGCCTGGATGTAGCCCGCAAAGTAGTACACCACCTGTGCCAGCAGGCGCGCCCAGTTGATGGAGTTGACGGTGCCGATCTTGTACTTGTGCTTGAAGGCGTGGTCATTGGAGACGGCCTTGACGATGTCCTGGCAGTCGTCGAACACACCTTCGATGGCGATGTTGTGGATGTTCTCGTCCTGCAGGCTGAACATCTGCGCCTGCTGGAAGGCGCTCATGCGGCCGTGCGGGCTGGTCATGAAGACACGCACGCCCTCTTTGCCGCGCATCGCGTATTCGGCGGCGCTGCCGGTGTCGCCACTGGTCGCGCCCAGGATGTTGAGCTGCTCGCCACGGCGCTTGAGCTCGTACTCGAACAGGTTGCCCAGCAGCTGCATGGCCATGTCCTTGAAGGCCAGCGTAGGACCGTTGGACAGGGCTTCGAGCCACAGACTGTTTTCGAGGTGGCGCAGGGGCACGATCTCGCCCGTGCCAAACACTTCGGCGGTGTACGTCTTGGCACAGATGGCCTTCAAATCGGCGGCAGGAATGTCGTCGATGTAGAGCGACAGGATCTGAAACGCCAGCTCGGCGTAGCCTTGCTCGTGGTAGGCCTTGCGCAAGCCCGTGAGCATGGCGTCATCCACCTGCGGGTAATGCTCGGGCAGGTACAGGCCACCATCGGGCGCCAGGCCTTCGAGCAGGATGTCGCAGAACTGTTTGCGGTCTGCATGGCCGCGGGTGCTGAGGTACTTCATGAAGGATTCCCGTCGGTATCGGTGAAGGTGGTGAACTGGCTAAAAGCTGATGCCGTACACACGGATGTCAATGTAGAGACGCGAGGCGATCAGCAGGAAGAACCCGCCGATCAGGATGAGCCAGTGCAGTGCCCGGTCCTGGCGGTTGTCGGTGCGCTCCAGCAGAACAAAGTACAGCCACGCGGCCAGAAAGCTGCCCACCCCGTTGAGCAGGGCCTGCGTGCGCGACATGGCCCCGAACAGGGCCAATGCGACCAGCAGGCCGAACCAGAACGCCAGATGCCAGCGCGGCAGATCGACATGCGCCATCTTGAGCAGCGCCGACAGCGTGAGGGCGGCAACCAGAGTGGGCATGGCGAGGCAGCATCATGGTGTGGCGTGGCCCATCATCAGTTGAGTTCTTCCTTGCGAATACGCGTGATGGGTGCCAGCACGGTCGGCAGCGCCTGCATTTGTGCAATGACGGCATCCATCGTGCCTTCGCGGGTGTCGTGGGTCAGGATGATCAGGTCGGTCTGCGTCGATCCCTCGCCGCCCACTTCGTCAGCCTCGCGCTGCAGCACGGCGTCGATACTCACGCCTGCCTCGGCCAGCAGGCCGGTGACCTTGGCCAGCACGCCAGCCTGGTCGGCGACGCGCAAGCGCAGGTAGTAGCTGGTGACCACTTCGCTCATCGGCAGCACGGGCAGTTGGTCCATGGCGCCCTGCAGCGTGTTGGCCTGGAAGGCCAGGTGCGGCACGCGGTGTTCAGGGTCGGCCGTGTGCAGGCGGGCAATGTCCACCAGGTCGGCGATCACGGCGCTGGCGGTGGGCTCGCTGCCCGCGCCCTTGCCGTAGTACAGCGTTGTGCCCACGGCATCGCCCTGAACCACCACGGCGTTCATTGCGCCTTCGACATTGGCGATCAGGCGTTTGGACGGCACGAGGCTCGGGTGCACGCGCAGCTCAATGCCCTTTTCGGCGCGCTTGGTGATGCCCAGCAGCTTGATGCGGTAGCCCAGTTGCTCCGCGTACTTGATGTCAGCCGCGCCCAGCTTGGTAATGCCTTCCACATAGGCCTTGTCGAACTGCACCGGAATGCCGAAGGCAATGGCGCTCATCAGCGTGACTTTGTGGGCGGCGTCCACGCCTTCGATGTCGAAGGTAGGGTCGGCCTCGGCGTAGCCCAGGCGTTGCGCTTCTTTCAGCACCACGTCGAAATCGAGGCCCTTGCTACGCATCTCGCTCAGGATGAAGTTGGTGGTGCCGTTGATGATGCCGGCAAGCCACTGGATGCGGTTGGCCGTGAGACCTTCCCGCAGCGCCTTGATGATGGGGATGCCGCCGGCCACGGCGGCCTCGAAGGCCACCATTACACCCTTGGCCGATGCGGCCGCAAAAATCTCGGTGCCATGCACGGCCAGCAACGCCTTGTTGGCGGTGACCACATGCTTGCCCGCCGCGATGGCTTCGAGCACCAGTGCGCGTGCAATGCCATAGCCGCCGATCAACTCGATGACGATGTCGATGTCGGGGTTGGCGATGATGGCGCGGGCGTCGTTGACGACCTGGATGCCGTCACCCACCACAGCCTTGGCGCGCGCTACATCCAGGTCCGCCACCATGGTGATCTCGATGCCACGGCCAGCACGGCGGCTGATCTCGTCCTGGTTGCGCTGCAACACGTTGAACACGCCGCTGCCGACGGTGCCGATGCCCAGAAGGCCTACTTGGATGGGTTTCATAGCAATGGGAAGGGAAAGAAAAACAATGATTCGGGAGGGATGTAGAGGGCGCGGTGTCGAGCAGCAGATCCGTCAACGCGTGACATAGGCGGGCAACTGCCAGGCGCCGCCCGCAAAGCCACGACACATGCCGTCGCCAGACTCGCCGCGCAGCACAAAACCCTGGCCGTCGAACTGCCACTCGCGCACCCACCAGCAGTCGCCAATGCCGCGGCCCTTCATCGCCGAATGCACCATGCCCGAGGCCGGATCGAAATCGCCGTCCACGTCTTGCAAGGGCTCTGGCTTGTAGGGCGGGCGGTCACTCGCCACCCACAGCAAGCTGCTGAAGTTGTAAGCGCCCATGCCACAGGGCACGGACAGCAGCACCTTGCGCTCCGTGAGCCGGTAGACCTGCACATTGGCGGGGTTGAACACATCGTCGCCATTGCACTGCCCTTCGGTACTGGCGCGGTCCAGCGCAGCCACCAGCGGCTTGGCCAGGGCCGCATCCCCCTTGCGCGCAGGCATCGGGGTCACAGCCTTGATGACCGGAGCAGGCAAAGACGGCAGCACGGAAGCCTCTGGCTTCGTGCCCTTGCGCACCAAGGCGCCCGGTGTGCCCACCCGGCCCTGGGCCTCGTCCATCTTGAGCAGAACCGCGGTGACACCCGCCAGTGACAGCACCCAACGATCCTTGCCAGCGGCCACCGTGGCCTCTTCGTTCTTGAGCAGCTCCTGCAGCAGGCGGGGCACCTGCGCTGCGGGCACGCTGGGTGTGTCGCCCTTGAGCCCCGGCAACGACAGTGCGCCCACCTTGAGGTGCAGCGACGCTGGAGAGGCCTTCTCGGTGGACACCTGCAGGTCCACCAGCACCGGCGTGTCAGGTCCCGCCTCGCGGGTCAGGCGCATGGAGACCGGCTCCGACTCGCCACTCTCCGACTGGTAGCCCACGGCCCTGCAAGTGCGGGTGTTGTCGCATTGCAAGGCCCAGTCCTTGTGCTGGAAGCTCACGGGCTCTTTGCCCTTGTCGGCAGCCTGCACAGCAGCGCCGTGCAAGCCCGCCGCCACCAGCCCACAGGCGGCGACATGCCGGGCCAGGTCAAGAACGGAGGGTCTTTGCATGGAGCGTATCGCCTTGTCTTCTGGGCAACGCGACGGATCAGGCCGCGACGGCTGCCGCAGCGGTCTGCTTGCGCTTTCGGTATTGCTCCAGGAAACGCGCCACGCGGCCAATGGCATCGCGCAGGTCGTCTTCATGGGGCAGGAACACGATGCGGAAATGGTCCGGAGCAGGCCAGTTGAAACCCGTGCCCTGCACCAGCATGACCTTCGTCTCCTGCAGCAACTCCAGGAAGAACTGCTGGTCGTCCTCGATGGGATACACCGCCGGGTCGAGGCGCGGGAACATGTACAGCGCGGCCTGAGGTTTCACACAGGTCACGCCCGGGATGGCCGTGATCAGTTCATAGGCCAGATCACGCTGCTTGCGCAGGCGGCCGCCCTCACAGACCAGTTCGTTGATGCTCTGGTAACCACCCAGCGCCGTCTGCACGGCCCACTGGCCAGGAACGTTGGCACAAAGTCGCATGTTCGAGAGCATGTTCAGGCCCTCGATGTAGTCCTTGGCGGGCTTCTTGTCGCCCGAGACCACCAGCCAGCCAGCACGGTAACCGCAAGACCGGTAGCTTTTGGACAGCGAGTTGAAGGTGAGCGTAAGCACATCCTCGCTCAGCGAGCCGATGGCCGTGTGCTTGGCGCCGTCGTACAACACCTTGTCGTACACCTCGTCCGCAAAGATCACCAGGCCGTGTTCGCGGGCGATGGCCACGATGCCCTTGAGCAACTCGACTGAGTACAGCGCACCCGTGGGGTTGTTGGGATTGATGACCACGATGCCTTTGGTACGCGGCGTGATCTTGGCGCGGATGTCCTCCAGGTCGGGCATCCAGCCATTGGCCTCATCGCACAGGTAGTGCACCGGCGTGCCGCCCGACAGGCTGGCCGCAGCGGTCCACAGGGGGTAATCCGGCGATGGCAGCAGCAACTCATCGCCCGTGTCCAGCAACGCGTTCGTTGCCATCACGATCAGTTCGCTGGCGCCGTTGCCCAGGTAGATGTCGTCCAGCGCCACGCCCTTGATGCCCTGCTTCTGGGTCTCATGCATCACGGCCTTGCGGGCGGCGAAGATGCCTTTGCTGTCCGAATAGCCCGCCGAGTTGGGCAGGTTGCGGATCATGTCCTGCTGGATTTCTTCGGGGGCATCAAAGCCAAACACCGCCAGATTGCCGATGTTGAGCTTGATGATCTTGTGCCCATCCTCCTCCATCTGCTTGGCCGCGTCCATGATCGGGCCCCGGATGTCGTAGCAAACATTGGCGAGCTTGGCGGATTTTTGGACGGTTTTCATGCGCTGACAGTAGTGCGGTGGGGTCAGGAGGCCGCCGGAGCCGGCGCCCTCAGGCGAAACCTATAATTTGACCACAGAACCGTTGCCATCCCCTGGCGCCGGGCGCCGCTGCCACACCCCGCAGCACCTGAGGCCCACCACTTCCTGCCATGAAATTCCAGCCCGACCGCTCCAACGCTCAGACCATCAGCGGCTACGGCCCCGGCTGGATCGGCATCGACGCCGACAAGATCACCCACAGCGTCATCATCGGGTCGGCAGGCCTGCGCCAGCCCTGGCCCTGCTCCCGCTTTGAGGATCTGACCCCGGAGCATTTCGCCCAGTTGGCCGGGCTGGAAACCGAACTTGTCATTTTTGGCAGCGGGCTGCGCAATCGTTTTCCCCCGCCCGCATGGCTGGCTCCCCTGATAGCGCGGCGACTCGGGCTGGAGACCATGGACACCCAGGCAGCATGCCGCACCTACAACATCCTGGCGAGCGAAGGACGCAACGTGGTCGCAGCCCTGATTCTGGAAGTCTGAACGCGCGCTCACGGCCTGCCTCAAAGTCGGGCGCACCGGGAATGCCACTTTGGCACGGCCGTGCCAAAGTGCCCACCACCCCACCCAGGACACACTGTCTTACATTTGGCCGGGAACCGATTTCAGGGTAAAATCACCGGTTGCGGTCGGGGGCACCACCAAGAGCAATAACACACCCACTCCCCCGGCTTACCAACGACTACATCCTGAGAGATTGAAGTGATATGGCGATCGTTGTCAACAAACCCCTCCCTGAATTTGAAGCCAACGCAACCGGTGGTATCAAGGTCTCCAACACCTCCCACCTTGGCCAAATTCTGGTTCTCTACTTCTATCCCAAGGACAACACGCCGGGCTGCACCACGGAGGCCATGCAGTTTCGCGACAAGTACAAGGATTTCGTGAAAGCTGGCGCAGCCGTGTTCGGTGTCTCCCGCGACAACATGAAGTCGCACGACGACTTCAAGGAAAAGCTGGAACTGCCGTTCGAGCTGATTGCCGACACCGAAGAAAAGATGTGCCACATGTTCGGCGTGGTCAAGAACAAGATCATGTACGGCAAGAAGGTCAAGGGCATCGAGCGCAGCACCTTCCTGATCGGCCCCGATGGCCTGCTGGTGCAAGAGTGGCGTGGCCTCAAGGTACCAGGCCACGTGGACGAAGTCCTCAAGACCGTCAAATCCCTCAAAGCCCTGAAAAAGGCCGCCTGAGCGGACCACCTGATCGCATCAGCGCTGCGGCGACCGTTGCAATCCACCAAAGGGCACTGGAGCATCCACGCGACACACCGCCCGTTTTGCCCTGGCAAGACACATGGAGTGGGCATAATGGATCAATGCCCCTGGTTCTTGCACCGTTAGCACCCATCCAAAAAGCCGCCTTGGCCTCCAGGCGGCTTTTTGCTTTCTGACCCCATCCGTTATCCCCTTACCGACCGAGGCCCTGCCACCATGCCCCTGCCCCCCGCCCCCAGCCGGCGCGCTGCACTCCTCGCGCCAGAAGCCTTTGAAGTCACGGCCCGCCCCCGCGTAGCCACCACCTCGGCCAACGAAGCCGTTGCCATGCCTCAGCGCGCCGCCGCAGCCCCAGCCCGCGCGGGACGCAAGGCAGACGACAGTGTGGCCTCGTCGCTGGCAGCGCCTGACACCGCTCCACTGCTACAGATCGAGACACGAACCCGGACAGCCGCCCCCTCTGCCGCTCCCGTGGCTCGCAGCACTGGCACGCGCAAGGCGCGCGGCACCGCCACTCCTGCTGCCGTCACCGCCGGCCCCGCGCCTGCCCCCGCAACTACCACACGCAGCCGCAAGTCCGCATCGCACGGCCCGACCAAGCTCTTCGTGCTGGACACCAATGTGCTCCTGCATGACCCGACCAGCCTGTTCCGCTTTGAAGAGCACGACATCTTCCTGCCGATGATCGTGCTGGAAGAATTGGACGGCCACAAGAAGGGCATGACCGAAGTCGCGCGCAACGGCCGCCAAGCCAGCCGCACCCTGGACGCGCTGGCGGCCGCCCAGGGCGCCGACATGGCCAAGGGCCTCAAGCTCGACTCCACCGGCCAGCGCGCCGCAGGCGGCCACCTGTTCTTCCAGACCGTACCGCTGGATTACAGCCTGCCCACCAGCTTGCCACCGGGCAAGGCCGACAACCAGATCCTGGGCGTGGTCGAAGCCCTGCGCAAGCTGCACTCCCCGCGCGAGGTGGTGCTGGTATCCAAGGACATCAACATGCGCGTCAAGGCGCGCGCCCTGGGCCTGAACGCCGAGGACTACCAGAACGACAAGACGCTGGAAGACGGCGACCTGCTGTACGCCGGTGTGCTGGCCCTGCCCCCCGACTTCTGGGCCAAGAGCGGCAAGAACGTAGAAAGCTGGCAGAGCGGCGCCCACACCTACTACCGCATCGGCGGGCCCATCGTGCCGCAGCTGATGATCAACCAGTTTGTGTACTTCGAGGCCCCCGGCGAGCCCAGCCTGTTTGCGCGCGTGAGCGAGATCCGTGAAAAGACTGCGGTGCTGCAGACGCTCAAGGACTATGGCTCCACCAAGAATGCTGTGTGGGGCGTGACCACGCGCAACCGCGAGCAGAACTACGCCATGAATCTGCTCATGGACCCCGAGATCGACTTCGTGACACTGACCGGCACGGCCGGCACCGGCAAGACCCTGCTGGCCCTGGCTGCGGGCCTCACTCAGGTGTTGGACGACCGCCGCTACACCGAGATCATCATGACCCGCGCCACCGTGAGCGTGGGCGAGGACATCGGCTTCCTGCCCGGCACGGAAGAAGAGAAGATGGGCCCCTGGATGGGCGCACTGGATGACAACCTGGAGTTTTTGGCCAAGGGCGATGGCGGCAACGCAGGCGAGTGGGGCCGCGCGGCCACCAATGAGCTGATCCGCAGCCGCATCAAGATCAAGAGCATGAACTTCATGCGCGGGCGCACCTTCCTGAACAAGTACGTGATCATCGACGAAGCGCAGAACCTGACGCCCAAGCAGATGAAGACGCTGATCACCCGCGCAGGCCCCGGCACCAAGATCATCTGCATGGGCAACCTGGCGCAGATCGATACACCGTACCTGACCGAAGGCTCCTCCGGCCTGACGTATGCGGTGGACCGCTTCAAGGGCTGGCCACACAGCGGGCACATCACCCTGGCGCGGGGCGAACGCTCACGCCTGGCGGACTTCGCCAGCGAGGTGCTCTGAGTTGGCGGCAGGCTGGGTTGCAGCACTGAAGCTGGTGCCCTGGGGCGACGTCATCGAGGCGACGCCCCAGATCCTGCAGGCGGCCAAGAAGCTGCTGGGCACCACCCAAAAAGGGAAGGCCGAAGCGGCGACGGCTGCACTCGATGGCGCCGTTGGCGAGCCCGCCATTCCGGTGGCCTTGCAGCTTCAGCATCTGCGTGACCGCGTGGCGCAATTGGAGCGGGAGCAGCAAGAGTCTGCCATGCTGATCCAGTCCCTGGCCGAACAGCATGCCCAGGTGGTGCAGGCAGTGGAAGTGCTGCGCCGACGCCAGCAATGGCTCACCGTGGCGGTGAGCATGCTGGCAGTGGCATGCACAGGTTTGCTGGTGTGGGTACTAACTCAATAGAGCAATAGCGATAACGCAGACGCTGGGAGCCTGGAACCACGGGCACTGTACGGCATGGCGCCAGAACTTGTTCGCTATAAATTCAATAGCTGCCAGCGCATATAAAACAGGCGCCAGCAGCTATTTTTATTAGAAATCGTCGCCGGAACCCATCGCCAGGTTCTCAAAGCGCGTCTGGTTCTTCTGGAAGAACAGCTTCACCGTTCCGGTGGGGCCGTTCCGCTGTTTGCCGATGATGACCTCGGCCACGTTGGGCTCCTTGGAGTCCTTGTTGTAGTAGTCGTCGCGGTAGATGAACATGATGATGTCCGCGTCCTGCTCGATGGCGCCCGATTCGCGCAGGTCGGACATCATGGGGCGCTTGTCGGTACGCTGCTCCACCGAGCGGTTGAGCTGAGACAGAGCGATCACCGGGCACTGCAGCTCCTTGGCCAGCATTTTGAGGCCCCGGGAAATTTCGCCCAGCTCCGTCGCCCGGTTGTCCGATCCCGACGAACCCGAGCCGCTCATAAGCTGCAAGTAGTCCACCACGATCAGACCCAGCTTGCCGCACTGGCGCGCCAGACGGCGCGCGTTGGCACGCAGCTCGCTGGGCGTGAGGCCCGGGGTTTCGTCGATGTGCAGCGACACCGTGCGCAGCTTTTCGATGGCTTCGGTCAGGCGTGGCCATTCATCGTCGGTGAGCTTGCCGGTGCGCAGGTTGCCCTGGTTCACCCGGCCGATCGAGCCCACGATACGCACCGCCAATTGAGCGGCGCCCATTTCCATCGAGAAGATGGCGACCGGCAAGCCCTCGTTGAGCGCCACGTGCTCAGCAATGTTCACCGCGAACGAGGTTTTGCCCATGGACGGGCGGGCTGCCAGCACCACCATGTCGCCCGCCTGCAAGCCACTGGTCATGCGGTCCAGGTCGGCAAAGCCGGTGGGGACGCCCGTGACGTCCACAGGGTTGTCCGCCATCTCCTGCACGCGGTCGAGCAGGTCAATCACCAGCGTGTCGAGCGACTGGAAGCCCTGCTTGGTGCGCGAACCCTCTTCGCCAATGGCAAAGATCTTGGCCTCGGCCTCGTCCAGGATGCGTTCCACCGTTTTGCCCTGGGGGTTGAACGCGTTGGTCGAAATTTCGTCGCTGGCCGTGACCAGCTTGCGCAGGATGGCACGTTCGCGAACGATTTCGGCATAGCGCCGAATATTGCTGGCACTGGGTACGTATTGCGCCAGATTGTTCAGATAGGCCAGCCCGCCCATCTCCTGCGCCTTGCCCTGGTTCTGGAGGTGCTCGAACACCGTGATCACGTCGGCTGGCTTGCTGGCATTGATCAGCGCGCCAATGGCCGCGTAGATCATCTGGTGCTCGTGGCGATAGAAATGGCTTTCTACCAGCAGGTCGCCCACTCGGTCCCAGGCGTTGTTGTCCAGCAGCAGACCACCCAGCACACTGGACTCCGCCTCGATGGAGTGCGGTGGCACACGCAACTGGGCAATTTCACGGTCCGGCACGGGCGTGAATCCATCATCAAGGGGTGGGAAAACGGCAGACATGGAATCCTTGGAGCTAACCCGGCATGCTATCGCCCACGCGGCGTGTCGTCATGGCACAAGTCTGTGGATAAGGCGGGGGTAACCCGTGGGCAACCGTGTACAAACTACGGTCACACAAAGACAAAAGCCGCCCAAGGGCGGCTTTTTTGAGAGGTCCTGACGGACGATCAGGCGGTTTCGCCGTAGACCGACACGTTGACTTCCACGACCACGTCGGTGTGCAGAGCCACGCTCACAGCGCTGTCGCTCACGACCTTGATCGGGCCGTTGGGCAGGCGGATTTGCGACTTGGCAACCTTGTAGCCTTGCTTGTTCAGCTCTTCGGCGATGTCATGGTTGGTCACGGAACCAAACAGACGACCGTCCACGCCAGCCTTTTGCGTCAGCTTGACGGTGGTGCCAGCCAGCTTTTCGCCTTGGGCTTGGGCTTCTGCCAGCTTGGCAGCAGCGGCCTTTTCGAGTTCAGCGCGCTTGGCTTCGAACTCTGCCTTGGCGGCTTCCGTGGCGCGGCGAGCGCGGCCAGCGGGAATCAGAAAGTTACGGGCGTAGCCGTCTTTGACCTTGACGATTTCACCGAGGTTGCCGAGGTTCACAACCTTGTCGAGCAGGATGATTTGCATGGGTTGTGCTCCTTAGATCTTGTGCTGGTCGCTGTAAGGCACCAGGGCCAGGAAGCGTGCGCGCTTGATGGCAGTGTTCAGCTGACGCTGGAAGATGGCGCGCGTGCCGGTCAGACGTGCGGGGATGATCTTGCCGTTTTCGGCGATGAAATCGCGCAGCGTATCGACATCCTTGTAGTCGATTTCTTCAACACCGGTCACCGTGAAGCGGCAAAAGCGCTTGCGCTTGAACAGCAGGGACTGGGTGTTGCGCTTTGGGCGCTTGTCTTTGTTGAACTTCTTGAACGTGGCCATTGCGGACCCCTTGAAAATTAATTTTGTTGAATATCCTGGATGTGCAGCACTGCAGTCTTGCCATTGCGCGGTGTGGCCAGAAATCCATGAAAAGTCCAGAGACTTCCGATGTTCTGCCTTGCCAGTCGCTCAGCCATCGCTCCAAAGGCGGTGGCTTTCATGGCGGCCTTGACTTCGCGGGGATGGCCTGCTTCGGTTTGCTGGGACTCGTGTTCGAGGCGCAGCGTGAGGGCAGGCAGTCCGGCGGGCGTGTATCGCAGGGGCTCAGCCTCTGCGATACAGGCGGTCAAGACGACGCGGTTCTCCACTCCAAAGAGAGAAGAGGATCAGCGCTCGCCGGCCGCTGCATATTCAGCTTGGCTGGCCTTGCGGGCTTCTTCGCGCTCGACGGTCTTCATCATGGAGGAAGGACCGGTTTCAGCCTTCTTCTTTTGCACGGTCAGGTGGCGCAGCACGGCGTCGTTGAACTTGAAGGCGTGCTCCAGTTCAGCCATCACAGCCTGGTCGGCTTCGATGTTCACGCACAGGTAGTGGGCCTTGGCCAGCTTGTTGATCAGGTACGCCAGTTGACGACGGCCCCAGTCTTCCACGCGGTGCACCTTGCCACCGCCAGCGGTGATCATGCCCTTGTAGCGCTCCAGCATGGCTGGAACTTGTTCGCTTTGATCCGGATGGATCAACAAAATGATTTCGTAATGACGCATGCAGACTCCTTTTGGGTGAGACCACCCACCGCGTCTAGAAGTGGTGTGGCAAGGGAAAGCCTGCGATTATAACCCGACCGCTTGCGCTTGTACACTCAGCACACCCGCTACAGCATCGTCCACACCCCATTTGTCCAGCCATGGAAGGTGCGGCCCTTGCAAAAACGGCGGTTGGGCCGACATGCCTTACAACCACTTGCGCCAACCCAGGGCCGTCATAACGACAAATCCCTGGCGCAGACCTTGATATTTCCCGGCAAGCCCCCAGATGCCGCGCGTACTGCTTTTTTACCTCTTCAAATCCTGACATGTCAGACCACAGCCAAACCAACCCCTCCCCAAGCGCCCCCGCCCCCGAAGAAGTCGAAGCCGCCATGGCCGCCCACGCCTCCGATGAGCTGGCACGCCTGCAGGGCGAGCTGGCCGAGCTGAAGGCCAAAAGTGCCGATCTGGCGGACCAGTTCCTGCGCGCCAAGGCCGAGGCGGAGAACGCCCGCCGCCGCGCTGAAGAGGAAGTGTCCAAGGCCCGCAAGTTCGGCATCGAGAGTTTTGCCGAGAGCCTGCTGCCCGTGGCTGACAGCCTGGACGCGGCCCTGGCCATCAAGGAGGCCACGCCCCAGCAGCTGCGCGAAGGCGCCGACGCCACCTTGCGCCAGTTGACGTCTGCGCTGGAGCGCAACAAGGTGGTGGCCATCAACCCCGCCGCAGGCGCCAAGTTCGACCCCCACCAGCACCAGGCCATCAGCGTGGTGCCCGCGGAGCAAGAAGCCAATACGGTGGTGGCTGTGCTGCAAAAGGGCTACGTGATCGCGGAGCGCGTGTTGCGCCCGGCCTTGGTCACCGTGACTGCGCCCAAGTAAGCCTCAAAAAAATCGACCTGGAAGACTTGAAGCAAACCAAGTTATCCACAAGTTACTAGCCATCCAAACCATTCAAGCATTCGGAGAAAAATCATGGGAAGAATCATCGGCATTGACCTGGGCACCACCAACAGCTGCGTTTCCATCATGGAGGGCAACACGACCCGCGTGATTGAAAACAGCGAAGGTGCACGCACCACGCCCTCCATCGTGGCCTACCAGGAAGACGGCGAGATCCTCGTCGGCGCCTCGGCCAAGCGCCAGGCCGTGACCAACCCCAAGAACACCCTGTATGCCGTCAAACGCCTGATCGGCCGCAAGTTCACCGAAAAGGAAGTGCAAAAGGACATCGACCTGATGCCCTACAAGATTGTGGCTGCCGACAACGGCGACGCCTGGATCGAAGTGCGCGGCAACAAGCTGTCGGCCCAGCAGGTGTCTGCTGACATCCTGCGCAAGATGAAGAAAACGGCTGAAGACTACCTGGGCGAGCCCGTGACGGAAGCCGTCATCACCGTGCCCGCGTACTTCAACGACGCCCAGCGCCAGGCCACCAAGGACGCTGGCCGCATCGCTGGCCTTGATGTCAAGCGCATCATCAACGAGCCCACCGCTGCAGCCTTGGCCTTTGGCCTCGACAAGCAGGAAAAGGGCGACCGTAAGATTGCCGTGTATGACCTGGGTGGCGGCACGTTCGACGTGTCCATCATCGAAATCGCCGACGTGGATGGCGAAAAGCAGTTCGAAGTGCTGTCGACCAATGGTGACACCTTCCTGGGCGGCGAGGACTTCGACCAACGCATCATCGACTTCATCATCGGCGAGTTCAAGAAGGAACAAGGCGTGGACCTGTCCAAGGACGTCCTGGCCCTGCAACGCCTGAAGGAAGCCGCCGAAAAGGCCAAGATCGAGTTGTCGAATTCGGCAGCAACCGACATCAACCTGCCCTACATCACGGCCGACGCCTCGGGTCCCAAGCACCTGAACATCAAGCTGACCCGCTCCAAGCTGGAACAACTGGTGGAAGAGCTGATCGAGCGCACCATCGCTCCTTGCCGCATGGCGATCAAGGACGCTGGCGTGTCGGTGTCCGACATCCATGACGTGATTCTGGTCGGCGGCATGACCCGCATGCCCAAGGTGCAGGAGAAGGTCAAGGAATTCTTCGGCAAGGACCCCCGCAAGGATGTGAACCCTGACGAAGCCGTGGCCGTGGGCGCCGCCATCCAGGGCCAAGTGCTGTCGGGCGACCGCAAGGACGTGCTGCTGCTGGACGTGACCCCCCTGTCGCTGGGTATCGAAACCCTGGGCGGTGTGATGACCAAGATGATCACCAAGAACACGACCATCCCGACGAAATTCGCTCAGACCTTCTCGACGGCCGATGACAACCAGCCTGCCGTGACCATCAAGGTCTATCAGGGCGAGCGCGAAATGGCCACCGGCAACAAGCTGCTGGGCGAGTTCAACCTCGAAGGCATTCCACCCGCAGCCCGTGGTGTTCCGCAGATCGAAGTGTCGTTCGACATCGACGCCAACGGCATTTTGCACGTGGGCGCCAAGGACAAGGGCACCGGCAAGGAAAACAAGATCACCATCAAGGCCAACTCGGGCCTGTCGGAAGAAGAAATCCAGAAGATGGTGAAGGACGCCGAGCTGAACGCTGCGGACGACAAGAAGAAGCTGGAACTGGTGCAGGCCCGCAACCAGGGTGAAGCCGCTGTGCACAGCGTCAATAAGAGCCTGGCCGAACACGGCGACAAGCTCGACGCAGGTGAAAAGGACGCGATCGCTGCAGCCGTGAAGGCCCTCGAAGAAGCCCTCAAGGGTGAAGACAAGGCCGCGATTGACGAAAAGACGACCGCGCTGATGGCCGCCAGCCAGAAGCTGGGCGAGAAGATGTACGCCGAATCGCAGGCAGCGCAAGCCGCCCAGGCGGCCGGTGGTGCAGACGCCGCAGGCGCATCGGCCGGTGCAGCCAACAAGCCCGCAGACGACGACAACGTCGTTGATGCCGAGGTGAAGGAAGTCAAGAAGGGCTGAACGAGCCCCCGTTGACCCGAGCCGCCGCGCAATGCTCGTCAGGGGCTGCGCGGCGTTCCTGTTCCAACCGGGTTCTGAATCACTATGTCCAAACGAGACTTTTACGAAATCCTGGGTGTTCCGAAGAACGCCTCGGACGAAGAAATCAAAAAGGCCTATCGCAAGCTGGCGATGAAGCACCATCCTGACCGCAATCAGGGGGACGCAGCCAAGCCTGCCGAGGAAAAATTCAAGGAGGCCAAAGAGGCCTACGAGATGCTCTCGGACCCCCAAAAGCGTGCGGCCTATGACCAGTATGGCCATGCGGGGGTAGACCCCAACATGCGCGGCCCTGGTGGCGCGGGAGCAGAAGGATTTGGCGGTTTTGCGGAAGCCTTCGGCGACATCTTTGGCGACATGTTCGGCCAACAAGGCGGGCGCGGGCGTGGCGCCGGTGGACGCCAGGTCTACCGTGGCAGTGACCTCAGCTATGCCATGGAGATCACGCTCGAAGAAGCAGCTCGCGGCAAAGACGCGCAGATTCGTATCCCATCCTGGGACACCTGCGACACCTGCCATGGCAGCGGCGCCAAACCCGGCACCAGCGCCAAGACCTGCGGCACCTGCCAAGGCGCGGGCACCGTGCAAATGCGTCAGGGCTTCTTCAGCGTGCAACAGACCTGCCCCCACTGCCGTGGCACGGGCAAGATCATTCCTGAGCCTTGCACCACCTGCCATGGCCAGGGCAAGCTCAAGAAGCAGAAGACGCTGGAAGTGAAGATTCCTGCCGGCATCGACGATGGCATGCGCATCCGTTCCACCGGCAACGGCGAGCCGGGCACCAACGGCGGCCCGCCGGGCGACCTGTATATCGAGATCCGCCTGAAGAAACACGACATCTTCGAGCGCGACGGCGACGACCTGCACTGCCAGGTCCCGGTGAGCTTCATCACAGCGGCGCTGGGTGGCGAGATCGAGGTGCCCACCCTGCAGGGCAAGGCGGCCATCGACATCCCCGAAGGCACCCAGGCCGGCAAGCAGTTCCGCCTGCGCGGCAAGGGCATCAAGGGTGTGCGCGCCAGCTACCCGGGTGACCTGTACTGCCACATTGCTGTCGAGACACCCGTCAAGCTCACCGAACACCAGCGCAAGCTGCTGCGCGAGCTGGAAGACTCCCTCAAGAAGGGCGGCGCACGCCATTCGCCCAGCGGCGAGAGCTGGACGGACCGGCTGAAGAACTTCTTCAGCTGATCACGCGCGGGTTTCCCGCCAAAAACCGCCTGCAGCCCCAAGGCCGCAGGCGGTTTTTTCTTGATGCAAGGCAAGAAACCCCCTGGCAACGTCCGCAGGCGCAATCCGACCAGTAGGATGGTCATCATCGATGATCACCCGGGAGTCTGGACACATGAACGTCAACATCACCTTCCTGGGGGGCTCCGGCACCGTCACCGGCTCCAAGTACCTGGTGCGTTACAACGGCAAGAGCCTGCTGGTCGATTGCGGCCTGTTCCAGGGCTACAAGCAGTTGCGCCTGCGCAATTGGCAGCCCCTGCCCGTCACGCCGCACCAGATCGACGCCGTGGTGCTGACCCATGCCCACCTGGACCACAGCGGTTATCTGCCGCTGCTGGCGCGCGACGGCTACACCCACGCCATCCACTGCACCCCGGGCACACGTGACCTGTGCACCATCCTGCTGCCCGACAGCGGGCACCTGCAGGAGGAGGACGCGGCCTTCCTCAACCGCCACCAGCTCAGCAGCCACAGCCCCGCCCTGCCCCTGTATACCCGGCTCGACGCGCTGCACTGCCTCAAACAATTCCAGATCCATGCCTTCCACAAGGCGTTCGAGCCCCTGCCCGGCTGGCGCGTGACCCTTTCGCCCGCAGGCCACATCCTGGGTGCGGCCAGCGTGCTGCTGGAGGTGGGCGGCAGGCGCATCCTGTTCTCTGGCGACCTGGGCCGGCCGGACGACTTGCTGATGAATCCACCGGACGCCCCGCCCCAGGCGGACACCGTGCTCATCGAATCCACCTATGGCGACCGCGAGCACCCGCCCGAAGGTCTGCTCGACGAACTGGGCCCCGCCCTACAGCGCCTGGCCGCACGCGGGGGCATCGCCGTGGTGCCCGTCTTCGCCGTGGGCCGTGCACAGGTCGTGCTGCACGCCATCGGGTTGTTGAAGGCGCAGGGTGTGGTGCCAGCATCGCTCAAGGTATTCCTCGACAGCCCCATGGCCGTGAGCACCACCGGACTGTTCCAGCACCACATGCAGGAACACCGCCTGAGCGGCCGCGAGGTGCAGGCGCTAGAGCATGGCGCCACCATGGTCCAGACACCCGAGCAATCCAAAGGACTGGCCAAACTGCATGGTCCCATGGTCATCCTGTCGGCCAGTGGCATGGCTACCGGGGGCCGCGTGCTGCACCACCTGGCACTGCACGCTGGCGATCACCGCAACATGATCATTCTGACCGGGCACCAGGCGCCGGGCACACGCGGCGCGCGGCTGGCTGAGGGCGAAAAGACCATCCGCATTCACGGCCAGGACGTGGCCGTGCGCGCCGAAGTGGTCAAGCTGTCTTCCGCATCGGCCCACGCCGACGGCAACCAGCTCATCGCCTGGCTGCGCAGCATGGGCCACGCGCCCGACCAGGTGTATGTGGTGCATGGCGAAATGGGCGCCGCCGACCTGCTGCGCCAGCGCATTGAACACGAACTGCGCTGGCGGGCCTCTGTGCCAGAGCACGGCAGCACCTGCGCGGCCTGAGCCTCGGTCTCTTTCTGCACTCCAGGAGAGCCGCTCTCGCGCAGAAGGGCATCGCAGCCATCGCGTATCGCGATGACAAACTATCAACAATGGGGAGAAAATATGAAACCTTCTCTTTTTGAGAAGTCAAAACCCCATGAAAAGCTCCGAGCGCAGTTTTGCGCGCCGTATTGACCTCACCTCGCTGCAATTGTTTGTGGCGGTGTGCGAGCTGGGCAGCATCGGCCGCGCCGCCGAGCGCGAATTCATTGCAGCATCGGCGGTCAGCAAGCGCCTGTCGGACCTAGAAACGGCGGTAGACACCGCACTGCTCTACCGCCACAGCCGGGGTGTGACGCTCACGCCCGCTGGCGAGAGCCTGCTGCACCATGCGCGCACCGTGCTGTTTGGCCTGGAGCGCATGCAGGGCGAACTGAGTGAATATGCCGACGGCGTTCGCGGCCATGTCCGCATGCACGCCAACATCTCGGCCATCTTCCAGTTTCTGCCCGAAGACCTGGGCGCCTTTGCGCGCGAGCACAGCCAGATCAAGATCGACCTGCAGGAGCACCTCTCCAGCGATGTGCTGCACGCGGTGCAAGAAGGAGCCGCCGACCTGGGCATCTGCAACATCGGCATGGCGAACGGCGGCGGCGTCCTGGAGCTGCAGAGCCGCCCCTACCGCGCCGACAATTTGGTGCTGGTTGTGCCCCGAGCGCATGATTTATCTGCGCTGGATGCTATCAATTTTGAAGAAGTCCTGGACTGGGACATTGTGGGCCTGCACGCCAACAGCAGCATCAGCCTGGCCATGCGCGCAGCCGCTGCCGCCGCCGGGCGCCCCCTGCGCCAGCGCATCCAGGTAACGGGGCTGGACGCCATGTGCCGCATGATCGACAACGGCCTGGGCGTGGGCCTGCTGCCCGACCGGGCATTTGCGCTGATGCGCGGCGTGGGCAACCTGCAAGCCATCCCGCTGACCGATGCCTGGGCCCACCGCGAACTGCGGGTGGTAGCCCGCGACTTTGACGCCCTGCCCGTCACGGCGCGTTTGCTGGTGGAACACCTCTCACCCCGGGCAGAACCCGCCCCGGCGCACCCGGCCCCCGACACTAAAATCCAATCACCCACCTGAAAGCAGAAAGAAAGCCACGCCATGGGACGCACCCTGTACGACAAGATCTGGGACGAGCATGTCGTCCACACCGAAGAGGACGGCACCTCCATCCTCTACATCGACCGCCATCTGGTGCATGAAGTCACCAGCCCTCAGGCATTCGAAGGTCTGCGCGAGGCGGGCCGCAAGGTCTGGCGCATGAGTTCCATCGTGGCCACGGCCGACCACAACACGCCCACCACGGGCTGGGAAAACGGCTACGACGGCATCACCGATCCGATCAGCAAAGAACAGATCACCACGCTGAACGACAACATCGCGCAGATCACACCCGCCGCGTTCTTCCCGTTCATGCACAAGCGCCAGGGCATCGTGCACGTGATCGGCCCTGAAAACGGTGCCACCCTGCCCGGCATGACCGTGGTCTGCGGCGACAGCCACACCAGCACGCACGGCGCGTTTGGCGCCCTGGCCCACGGCATCGGCACCTCCGAGGTCGAGCACGTGATGGCCACGCAGACCCTGCTGGCCAAAAAAGCCAAGAACATGCTGGTGCAGGTGGACGGCACGCTGGCCAAAGGCGTGACCCCCAAAGACGTGGTGCTGGCCATCATCGGCAAGATCGGCACGGCTGGCGGCACGGGCTACACCATTGAATTTGCAGGTTCTGTCTTCCGCGCGATGAGCATGGAAGGCCGCATGACCGTGTGCAACATGGCCATCGAAGGCGGCGCGCGCGCAGGTCTAGTGGCGGTGGACGACAAAACCATTGAATACGTCAAGGGCCGCCCCCTGTCGCCCACGGGCGTGGAATGGGACCAGGCCGTTGCGTACTGGAGGACGCTGCACTCCGACGCCGACGCAAAGTTCGACACCGTGGTCAAGCTTGACGCGGCCGACATCGTGCCACAGGTCACCTGGGGCACCAGCCCCGAGATGGTGCTGGGCGTGGACGCCCGCGTGCCCGACCCGGACAAAGAAAAGGACGTCAACAAGCGTGGCGCCATCGAGCGCGCGCTGACGTACATGGGCCTGCAGCCCGGCAAGCCGATCAATGACATCACGATCGACAAGGTGTTCATCGGCAGCTGCACCAACAGCCGCATCGAAGACATGCGCGAAGCCGCCGCTGTGGTGAAGAACCTGGGTCGCAAGGTGGCCAGCAATGTGAAGCTGGCCATGGTGGTGCCCGGCTCGGGTCTGGTCAAGGAGCAGGCCGAGCGTGAGGGCCTGGACAAGATTTTTGTGGCCGCAGGCTTTGAGTGGCGCGAGCCCGGTTGCAGCATGTGCCTGGCCATGAACGCCGACCGGCTGGAGCCTGGCGAGCGCTGCGCCTCCACCAGCAACCGCAACTTTGAAGGCCGCCAGGGTGCTGGCGGCCGCACGCACCTGGTGAGCCCGGCCATGGCCGCAGCCGCTGCCGTGCACGGCCACTTTGTGGACATCCGCCAGTTCACCTGAGCTGATCATTCATCCCATCAACCGCCCGTTGTCCCCTCTACTGCCCCAACCGCCTGAAGGAGCCTTGTCATGAAAAAGACCGCCACCCTCATCGCCCTGTCCCTGGCCTTTGTGCTGGCTGGCTGCAACACCGTCAAGGGTGTGGGCCAGGACATTGGCAAAGCCGGCAGCGCCATCGAGCGGGCCGCCAAGTAACTGATACCGCCATGCAAAAATTCACCTTGCTCAAGGGCCTTGTGGCCCCCATGGATCGCGAGAACGTAGATACCGACGCCATCATCCCCAAGCAGTTCCTCAAGTCGATCAAGAAGACCGGCTTTGGCGTGAACCTGTTTGACGAATGGCGTTACCTGGACCACGGCGAGCCCGGCCAGGACCCCGCCAGTCGCAAGCCCAATCCCGACTTCGTGCTGAACCAGCCGCGTTACCAAGGCGCCAGCATCCTGATCGCACGCAAGAATTTCGGGTGTGGTTCCAGCCGCGAGCACGCGCCGTGGGCCTTGGATCAGTTCGGCTTCCGCGCCATCATCGCGCCCAGCTTTGCCGACATCTTCTTCAACAACTGCTTCAAGAACGGCCTGCTGCCCATCGTGCTGCCCGAGGCCACGGTGGCCCAGCTGTTCGATGAAGTGCTGGCCTTCCCCGGCTACCAGCTCACCATCGACCTGGAGCGCCAGGTCATCGTGCGCCCCCAGGGCGAAGAGATCCCGTTCGACGTGCAGGCCTTCCGCAAGTACTGCCTGCTCAACGGTTTTGACGACATCGGCCTGACCCTGCGCCAGTCGGACAAGATCAAGGCCTTTGAAGCCCAACGTCTTGCCACCAAGCCCTGGCTGGCACACACCATGGTGTCGTAACTCAGAAATTCAGCCCAATCGGCCGCAAGCGATACATCCATATGCGCTAGCAGCTATCAAAAACAAAGCAAAATCAATGAAAATCGCAGTTCTGCCGGGTGACGGCATCGGTACCGAAATCGTCGCCGAGGCCGTCAAGGTCCTCAACGCACTCGACCTGAAGTTCGAGATGGAATCGGCCCTGGTCGGCGGCGCCGCCTACGAGGCCCACGGCCACCCGCTGCCCGAGTCCACCCTCAAGCTCGCCAAGGAAGCCGACGCCATTCTGTTCGGCGCCGTGGGCGACTGGAAATACGACAAGCTCGACAGGCCCCTGCGCCCCGAACAGGCCATCCTGGGCCTGCGCAAGAACCTGGGCCTGTTCGCCAACTTCCGCCCTGCCATCTGCTACGAGCAACTGGTGGGCGCATCGAGCCTCAAGCCCGAACTGATCGCAGGCCTGGATATCCTCATCATCCGCGAGCTGACCGGCGACATCTACTTTGGCCAGCCGCGCGGCCGCCGCGTGGCCACCGACGGCCACTTCCCCGGTGCCGAAGAAGCGTTTGACACCATGCGCTACAGCCGCCCCGAGATCGAGCGCATCGCCCACGTCGCCTTCCAGGCCGCCCGCAAGCGCAACAAGAAGGTCACCAGCGTGGACAAAGCCAACGTGCTGGAAACCTTCCAGTTCTGGAAGGACGTCATGACCGAGGTGGGCCAGCAGTACCCCGACGTGGAACTCCAGCACATGTACGTGGACAACGCGGCCATGCAACTGGTCAAGGCCCCCAAGGCGTTTGACGTGGTGGTGACCGGCAACATGTTTGGCGACATCCTGTCGGACGAAGCCTCCATGCTGACTGGCTCCATCGGCATGCTGCCCTCGGCCAGCCTGAACAGCAGCAACCAGGGTCTGTACGAGCCCAGCCACGGCAGCGCCCCCGACATCGCCGGCAAGGGCGTGGCCAACCCGCTGGCCACCATCCTCTCGGCAGCGATGATGCTGCGCTTCAGCCTGAACCAGGAAGCCGCAGCCCAGCGCATCGAAGCCGCCGTGCAGAAGGTGCTGGCACAGGGCCTGCGCACGCCCGATATCTACAGCGAAGGCACCACCAAGGTCGGCACGGCGCAGATGGGCGACGCGGTGGTGAAGGCGCTGCAGGCGTAAATCACCCCAGCCGTCCGAGCTGCCCACAGCGGCGGCGCGTGGCATCCACAAAAGGCGATCCTCTGTGATCGCCTTTTTTATGGGCGTGGACCGACTCGCACGCCCATCCCGCCCGCCAGGGGCGCCGTTGCCGAGCGGACCATGGCGTTCCCGCAACGCTGCAAGCCCCGTGCAAGCCGCGATCCATTACAATCATGCCCATGTTTGCCGCCCGCCCGTTCGACCTGAACACCGCAACTGCCGCCCTGGCAGGCGTGGCTGTGCGCGCAATCACCACCAAAACCACGACCATTATTAAGGGCTGATCCAGCTCCGGTACCGTCGTGCGCCCTCTCCCGGCCAGACGAGCCGGGGCAAACAGTCTGGTCTGGCACTGTTTCTTAATCTGAAAGGGGCGTTGAAATGAGCAAGTTGGTAGGTTTGGTCGGCTGGCGCGGCATGGTCGGCTCGGTGTTGATGGACCGCATGGTCGAGGAAAAAGACTTTGACCTGATTGAGCCATTGTTCTTCTCCACATCCAATGCCGGCGGCAAGGCGCCTGCGCAGGCCAAGAACGAAACCACACTGCAAGACGCCTTCAACATCGACGCCTTGAAGCGCTGCGACATCATCATCACAGCCCAAGGCGGTGACTACACCACCGAAGTCTTCCCCAAGCTGCGCGCCGCAGGCTGGAACGGCCATTGGATCGATGCTGCTTCGACCCTGCGCATGGAAAAAGACGCGGTCATCATCCTGGACCCCGTCAACATGCCCGTCATCAAGGACGCGCTGGCCAACGGCGGCAAGAACTGGGTGGGCGGCAACTGCACCGTGAGCTGCATGCTGATGGGCGTGGGCGCACTGTACAAGGCCGGGCTGGTCGAGTGGATGAGCACCCAGACCTACCAGGCGGCATCGGGCGGCGGCGCGCAGCACATGCGCGAACTGCTCACGCAATACGGCACGCTCAACGCCGAAGTGAAGGCCCTGCTCGACGACCCCAAGAGCGCCATCCTGGAAATCGACCGCAAGGTCATCGCCAAGCAGCGCGCACTGACCGGTGCAGAAACCGCCAACTTTGGCGTGCCGCTGGGTGGCTCGCTGATCCCCTGGATCGACAAGGACCTGGGCAACGGCCAGTCCAAGGAAGAGTGGAAGGGCATGGCCGAAACCAACAAGATCCTGGGCCTGGGCGAAGGCTTTGACTCCGCAGCCATTCCAGTCGACGGATTCTGCGTGCGCGTGGGCGCCATGCGCTGCCACAGCCAAGCGCTGACCTTCAAGCTCAAGAAGGACGTGCCCGTGGCCGACCTCGAAGCCATGATCGCCGCCGACAACGAGTGGGTGAAGGTGGTACCCAACACCCGCGAAGCCACCATCAAGGACCTGACACCCGTCGCCGTGACGGGCACCATGACCATCCCCGTGGGCCGCATCCGCAAGCTGGCCATGGGCCCTGAGTATGTCGGCGCCTTCACCATCGGCGACCAGCTCCTCTGGGGCGCCGCCGAGCCACTGCGTCGCATGCTACGCATCTTGCTCAACGCCTGATCGTCTCACCTCATAAAGCGCGCGCAAGCCCCCTTGCGCGCGCTTTTTTGCGCCCGAGACATCGACACACTCGGTTACGCGGCGTTGGCAATTGGCAACATCTGCACACCCCAATTTGGGGCACCGGGACCCCACTCAAAGCTTCGGAGCCACCTCAGCTTGTCAGTGCAAAACATTGATGCTATGGTGCTTTTTACATATTTTCACGCGCCGGGGCGGGGATCAGACCATGAGAACAAAAGCACCGCTCGTCCGAGCCGCAAAAAATCCTAATCAGTTGTTGGCAAACATGCATCGTTGGAAATTTTCTGTCCTGGCGGCCGCGGCCGTGGCTTGCGCTGGTTTCTACACCAGCGACGCGTCTGCGCTGGCACTGGGCCGCATCACCGTGCAGTCTGCCCTGGGCGAGCCGCTGCGCGCTGAAATCGACCTGCCACAGATCACTCCTGCCGAAGCGGACTCGCTGCGTGCCACGACGGCCACGCCTGAGGTCTTCCGTGCCCAGGGCATGGAATACACGCAGACCATGAACAACCTGCAGATTCAACTGCAGCGCCGCGCCGACGGCACCGCCGTGTTGCGCCTGTCAAGCGACCGGCCTGTGAACGAACCGTTCCTGGACTTGGTGCTGGATGCCAACTGGGGCTCAGGCCGCATCGTTCGCAGCTACACCATGCTGTTTGACCCGCCAAGCATGCGCCGCGCAGCGCCTGCCGTCACAGCAGCGCCCCAAATTTCTGCACCAGTGGCGCCCCAGGTCCCTGCAACGCGCCCCGCAGCCACAGCCCGTGCCAGCGAGGCAACCGTCGCTGCACCCGCACCCCGTGCGGCAGCCCCACGCCCTGCCCCCGCAGATGGCGTGACGGTACAGGCAGGCGATACCGCCGGCCGCATCGCGAACGCGTACAAGCCTGCCGGCATTTCGCTCGACCAGATGCTGGTCGCCATGATGCGCACCAACCCGGACGCGTTCATCCAAGGCAACGTCAACCGCCTGAGGGCAGGTGCGGTGCTGCAAATGCCCGACCAGGCCGCAGCGCAATCCACCACAGCCCCCGAAGCACGTCAGATTCTGGCCGCACAGGCCCGTGACTTCAACGACTTCCGCCGCAAACTCGCAGGTGCGGCCCCTTCGACCGAAGTGGCTGCTGCCCAGCGCTCCGCCTCTGGCACCGTACAGACGCGCGTAGAAGACAAAAAACCCGCGACTGCAGCGCCCGACAAGCTCACCCTGTCCAAGGGGGCCGTCAAAGGCCAGAAGGCAGCCGAAGAGCAAGTCGCCAAGGACAAACAGGCCAGCGAAGCCGCCACGCGGATGGCAGAGTTGTCCAAGAACATCACCGACCTCAACAAGCTGAGCGCAGCCTCTGCAGCCGCCGGAGGCAGCCCTGCGCCCGCCGCAGCGGGTGCAGCCAGCGCACCTGCGGGGGTGGCTGTGCAGGCCCCAGCCGTCCCGGCAACACCGACCGCGCCGCTGGCGCCCGAAGCCCCGGCATCCGCCCCCGCAGCGGCCGCGAGCACCCCGCCAGACACCGCAGTGGCAGCAGAAGCGGCCGCCTCGGCACCCGCCACGGAGGCGTCTGCACCCGCACCGGCCCCCAAACCAGCGCCCACACCCAAACCTGCTCCCGCCCCCGTCGAGGAGCCCAGTTTCCTGTCCACTCTGATGGACGACCCACTGTTGCCTATTGGCGGCGGCATCCTGGTAGCGGGCCTGCTCGGATTTGGCGCTTACCGCCTGGTCCAGCGCCGTCGACAGAACGGTGGGGTGGACAGCTCCTTCCTGGAAAGTCGCATTCAACCCGACTCGTTTTTTGGTGCCAGCGGCGGCCAGCGTGTAGACACGGCCAACAGCGACATGACCACCGGCTCGTCCATGGCCTATTCACCCAGCCAACTGGACGCCGGCGGTGACGTGGACCCCGTGGCCGAAGCCGACGTTTATCTGGCCTACGGCCGCGATCTCCAGGCCGAAGAAATCCTGAAAGAAGCCGTGCGCCACAACCCGGGCCGCGTCTCAGTGCACGTCAAGCTGGGTGAAATCTACGCCAAGCGCCAGGACCGCAAAGCCCTTGAGGCCGTCGCAGGCGAAGTGTTCAAGCTGACCCAAGGCGAAGGGCCTGACTGGAACCGCATTGCCGAACTCGGGCGTGACCTGGAGCCCGAAAACCGCCTGTACCAACCTGGCGGCCGCCCCGGAATGGCCGAGGATGAATCGCCTTCGGTGCCACCGGGCGGGTTCCCCAGCACCTTCACTGGTGCAGGCAGCCCTGCCGCAGCCCTGCCCCCAGACTTGGACCTCGACCTGGATCTGGACCTGCCCGATGACGCGCTGACGGACGCCCCCCCCGCTGCAGCCGGTGGTTTTGCTGCGGCCGCTGCGGCTGCTGCGGCCAACAACCGCAGTGAAGCCAGCGAACCACAGACGCTGCGCCCCGAGTTGGATCTGCCCAGCATCCCCGACGAGCCCACCGCCGCGTGGAGCAGTCAGGAAACCGCTCCGAGTCCCATGATGGCGCCGCCTCCAGTGGCCAATCTGGACTTCCCCAGCAGCGATGACCTGACCATGGCGCCGTCCGGCCCCATGCCACTCCATGGCGAGCCCCAAGACTCCGGCCCTATGGAGTTTGATCTGGGCGACCTGTCGCTGGACCTGAACGCCCCCTCCAAGCCCATGGCAGCTCCCGCCGCCAAGGCCCCGGCGGCTCCCGCACCGGAATTCACCGACGATGGATCGGCCGCAGCGCAGGACGACCCGCTGGCCACCAAGCTTGCGCTGGCCGAAGAGTTCAACGCCATCGGGGACACCGACGGCGCTCGTACGCTGATTGAAGAGGTGGTGGCAGAGTCCAGCGGCGCCCTCAAGACCCGCGCCCAGCGCATGCTGGCCGAACTGGGCTGATGCCGCTCGGCCCCTCCGCTGATTTAACCCCCAGCACGTCCCCAGGCCGCCCCGTGACCCGGGTGGCGCTGGGTGTCAGCTACAACGGCCAAGCCTACAGTGGCTGGCAGAGCCAGCTTTCCGGCAACACCGTGCAGGACAAACTCGAAGCGGCCCTGGGCCGCTTTGCTACGCATCCGGTCAGCACCCTTTGCGCAGGCCGTACCGATGCGGGTGTGCACGGCCTGATGCAGGTGGTGCACTTTGACACCCCGCTGGACCGGCCCGCAGCGTCCTGGGTCCGGGGTACCAACACCTTCCTGCCCTCCGACATTGCGGTGCAATGGGCTCAGGCCGTCCCAGACCACTTTCATGCGCGTGCCAGCGCCGTGGCCCGGCGCTATGCCTACGTGCTTCTGCAGTCGCCAGTGCGGCCCAGCGTGGATGCCGGGCGGGTGGGCTGGGTGTTTCACCCGTTAGACCATGACGCCATGCGGCAGGCGGCCGACTACCTGATCGGCGAGCATGATTTCACCTCGTTTCGCGCATCCGCCTGCCAGGCCAAGACCCCGGTCAAGACCTTGCAACGCATCGACATCGTGCGACGGGGGGCGGACACACCGCACCCCGAACTGGGCTGGAGCCCCTGTTACTGGCGTTTTGAATTCGAAGCCAACGCCTTCTTGCACCACATGATCCGCAACATCATGGGCTGCCTGATCACCATCGGCCAGGGCACGCAGCCTCCCGAATGGATGGCCGAAGTGCTGGCAGCCCAGTCCCGCAAGGTGGCTGCGCCGACATTCTCGCCAGACGGGTTGTACTTTCAAGGGCCCGTCTACGACGCCGCCTGGGGGCTACCCCAGCGCACGGCTGCGTATGATTGGCTTCCATGAACCAGGCCACTACACCGACCACAACGGCTCCCGCCGTCAGTCAACGCCTCCACGCCCCTTTCCAGGCGTCTGCCAACGTACGCACCCGCATCAAGATCTGCGGGCTGACCCGCGAGGAAGACGTGGATGCAGCTGTGGCTGCGGGCGCCGATGCGGTGGGTTTTGTGCTCTACGCCCCCAGCCCACGGTCGGTCACCCCCCAGCGGGCCGCGCAGTTGGCACGGCGCCTGCCGCCGTTTGTCACGCCCGTGCTGCTGTTCGTGAACGAATCCACTCCTAATGTGATAGCAGCCAGTGCAATGATTGCTGGCGCCACGGTGCAATTCCATGGTGATGAGACGCCACAGGACTGCATGGCTGCCACCCACCAGGGGGCACGCCCCTACCTGCGGGCAGCCCGAATTCCCCTCGGTGATGGGGCGGCGCAGTTTGACCTCGTAAAATACGCCCACGATTACTCTCACGCCCAAGCCATCCTGCTCGACGCCCATGTCGAAGGGTTTGGCGGCAGCGGCAAGGCATTCAATTGGTCACTCCTTCCACCAAGCGTCAGCTCTCACCTCGTTTTGTCTGGTGGACTCACGCCTGCAAACGTGACCGATGGCATTTTGCAAGTCCGCCCGCGGGGTCTCTCGCTGGCGGTTGATGTCAGTTCCGGCGTCGAAGCCGATGGTCCTGATGGCAAACCCGTCAAGGGCATCAAGGACGCCGTGAAGATCCAACGCTTCGTTGCCGCCGTGCGTGCGGCCGATGCACAACTTGCAAAGAACCCCCATGAATTCCTATCAACAACCTGATGCTTCCGGCCATTTCGGCCCGTATGGCGGCAGCTTCGTCAGCGAAACGCTGACCCACGCCATCCAGGAACTGCGCGAGGCCTACGCGCGCTACCAGAACGACCCTGAATTTCTGGCTGAATTCCATTACGAACTCAAGCACTTCGTCGGTCGCCCCTCCCCCATCTACCATGCAGCGCGCACCAGCCGCGAGATGGGTGGCGCACAGATCTATCTCAAGCGCGAAGACCTGAACCACACAGGCGCGCACAAGATCAACAACGTGATCGGCCAAGCCATGCTGGCCAAGCGCATGGGCAAGCCCCGCGTGATTGCCGAGACGGGTGCGGGCCAGCACGGCGTGGCCACTGCCACCATCTGCGCGCGCTACGGGCTCGAATGCGTTGTTTACATGGGTGCCGAAGACGTGAAGCGCCAAAGCCCCAACGTGTACCGCATGAAACTGCTGGGCGCTACGGTGGTGCCCGTGGAGTCTGGCAGCAAGACCTTGAAGGACGCCCTGAACGACGCCATGCGCGACTGGGTGGCGAATGTGGACAACACCTTCTACATCATCGGCACGGTGGCGGGCCCGCACCCTTACCCCATGATGGTGCGCGACTTCCAGAGCGTGATCGGCAAGGAATGCATTGAGCAAATGCCCAGCATGCTGGCCGAGCAAAAGGTGCTGGGCGACCAGCCCGATGCGGTTATCGCCTGCGTGGGTGGTGGCAGCAATGCCATGGGTATCTTTCACCCTTACATCCCTTTCGAGAAAACGCGCCTCATCGGCGTGGAGGCAGCGGGCGAAGGCCTGGAGTCGGGCAAACACTCGGCATCGTTGCAAAAGGGCAGCGCGGGTGTACTGCACGGCAACCGCACCTTCATCCTGCAGGATGACAACGGCCAGATCACCGAAACCCATAGCATCAGCGCTGGCCTGGACTACCCCGGCGTGGGCCCGGAGCACGCTTGGTTGCAGGAAATCGGCCGCGCCGAATACGTCGGCATCACCGACCAGGAAGCGCTGGACGCCTTCCACTACCTGTGCCGTACCGAGGGCATCATCCCCGCACTCGAATCCAGTCACGCCGTGGCCTACGCCATGAAGCTGGCCAAAACCATGCGCCCAGACCAGTCGATCCTGGTCAACCTCTCGGGCAGGGGCGACAAGGACATTGGTACTGTGGCCGATCTCAGTGGCGCCGACTTTTACTGCCGACCCAGCTGCCAGGGGCAGTCCGTCAAGGGCGGCGAGCAACCCATCAAGTTGGTGAAATAAATGAGCCGTATCGCATCCACCTTTTCTGCCCTGCAAGCACAGGGCCGCAAGGCGCTGATTCCTTATGTGACCGCCGGTTTCCCGTTCGCCGACATCACCCCCGCGCTGATGCACGGCATGGTCGAGGCCGGTGCCGACGTGATCGAGCTGGGCGTGCCCTTTTCCGACCCCATGGCCGATGGCCCGGTGATCCAGAAGGCGGGTGAAAAAGCCCTCAGCCTGGGCATTGGCATGGTGCAGGTGCTCGACCATGTGCGTGAGTTCCGCAAGCGCAACAGCACCACGCCAGTGGTGTTGATGGGCTATGCCAACCCTGTGGAACGCTACGACCAGAAGCACGGCGAAGGTGCGTTTGTGCGCGACTCTGCCGCTGCGGGCGTGGACGGCGTGCTCATCGTGGACTACCCGCCCGAAGAATGCGAAGCCTTTGCCGCCAGCCTGCGCGCGCACGGCATGGACCTGATCTTCCTGCTGGCCCCCACCAGCACGGATGAACGCATGGCCCAGGTGGCGCGTGTGGCCAGCGGCTATGTGTACTACGTATCGCTCAAGGGCGTGACCGGCTCAGGCGCGCTGGACACGGCGGCCGTGGAGCAGATGCTGCCCCGTATTCGCCAGCACGTGACCATCCCGGTGGGTGTGGGCTTCGGCATCCGCGACGCCGCCACCGCCCAGGCCATCAGTAAGGTGGCCGATGCCGTGGTCATCGGCAGCCGCATCATCCAGTTGATTGAAGACCAGGAGCACGCCAAGGTGGTGCCCCTGACCATCGACTTCCTGCGCGGCATCCGCAAGGCCCTGGACGCCTAGTCGCATAATGCAGCCCGGCGCATCCTGCGGGGTGCGCCGACAGATTCACACCCGGCCTGCCCCGCAAACGCCTACGGGCTTTGCAGCAAGTCGCGCCACTGAAGAGGAGAACACCATGTCCTGGCTCGAAAAACTTCTGCCCGCCAAAATCCAGCAAACCGACCCCACCGAGCGCCGTCAGGTGCCCGAAGGCCTGTGGATCAAGTGCCCGAGCTGCGAAACGGTGCTCTACAAGGCCGACCTGGAGCACAACCAGAATGTGTGCCCCCACTGCAGCCACCACCACCGCATCGGCGCGCGCGCCCGACTGGACGCATTTCTGGATGCTGAAGGCCGCTACGAAATCGGCCAGGAAGTGCTGCCCGTAGACGCGCTCAAGTTCAAGGACAGCCGCAAGTACCCCGAGCGCCTGAAGGAAGCCCTGGAGAACACCGGCGAGACCGACGCCCTCATCGTGATGGGCGGCGCGGTCAAGAGCATCAACGTCGTCGCCGCCTGCTTCGAGTTCGACTTCATGGGCGGCTCCATGGGCTCCGTGGTGGGCGAGCGATTTGTGCGTGGCGTGGAAACCGCCATCGAGCAAAAGGTGCCCTTCATCTGCTTTACCGCCACCGGCGGCGCCCGCATGCAGGAAGGTCTGCTGTCGCTCATGCAGATGGCCAAGACCAACGCAGCGCTGACCCGCCTGGCCAAGAAGGGCCTGCCCTACATCAGTGTGCTGACCGACCCCACCATGGGTGGCGTGAGCGCAGGTTTTGCCTTTGTGGGCGACATCGTGATTGCCGAGCCCAAGGCGCTGATCGGCTTTGCTGGCCCGCGCGTGATCGAATCCACCGTGCGTGTGACCCTGCCAGAGGGCTTCCAGCGTGCAGAGTTCCTGCAAACCAAGGGCGCGGTGGACTTCATCTGCGACCGCCGCGAACTGCGCAACACCGTGGCCAGCAGTTTGGCTATGCTGCAACGACTGCCTGCTGACGCGGTGATGTAAATACCCGGTCCCCGAAAAGGGGACTGAGTGAGGCGTCACCACGCCATTGCTATATTTTAAATAGCAAACAGAGCATATTTGGCTAGCGCATCGGGCCTTTGGGATGCTTAACGCATCACACTGGCCTGCAAATGGCCCAGAACAATCATCACAACCTGCAGCACCACCAGCGCCACCAATGGCGACAGGTCGAAGCCGCCCATCAGCGGAATGACGCGCCGAAAAGGACGCAACACAGGTTCACACAGGCGCGCGATCACATCCGCCAGCGGTGAACGGCCACCCTGTACCCAGGACAGGACGGCATAGACAATCAGCAGGCCGATCAGCCCCGAAACCGCCACGCGCAGCAGCCCGAACAATGCCAACCAGGGCAACCACGCCCATGCCGATCCCGCACTGAGCAGCAAGGTCAACAACGCGTACTGCACCAGCTGCACCAGCATCGCAGCCACCAGACTGGACACATCCCAACGGCCCGCAGGGGGGATCACCCGTCGCAGCGGCATGATCAGCCAGTCGGTCAACGCAAACACCAACCCACCGACCGGGTTGGAGAACGGCACCCGCTGCCACTGCATGTACAGCCGCAAAAGGCAGGCTCCGGTCAGCAAGCCGCCAACAACATCGAGCAGGAAAGAGGCGATCTGATAGAGCATGGATGAGACAAAAACAGTGGTGTGCAGCAAAAGCCGACGGTGTCATGGGATGATAGCGGGCGAAGGCATCCACGCGCCCATGACACCACCTCTCACCTTGTCGTCCCTGCCGCTTTTCCCCCTGGGCTCTGTCTTGTTCCCGGACGGAGTGCTAGCTCTGAGGGTGTTTGAGGTGCGCTACCTGGACATGGTGCGCAAGTGTCACCAGGCAGGCGCACCATTTGGCGTCGTCTCTCTCACCCAGGGACAGGAAGTACGCCAAGCTGGCGCACCGGAGGAACGCTTCAACGACATCGGCACCCTCGCCGTCATCGAGCAGCTGGAAACGCCACAGCCTGGACTGATCACTGTGCTATGCCGTGGTAGCCAGCGTTTTCGGATCACCCGGCGCAGCCACCTGCCACACGGCCTGTGGACGGCAGACGTAGGCCATATCGAACGGGATCTGACCGTACCGGTCCCAGAGGACCTCAAAAAGGCGTCAACGGCATTGGCGCAGGTCTTAAACACTCTCCAGGTACGCGACCCGGACCTGCCTCACTTAGTCAAGCCTACCGCAGCGCAACTGGATGATTGCGGCTGGGTAGCCAACAGGTGGTGCGAGTTGCTGCCCGTTCCCCTAGAGCTGAAACAGCGGTTGATGGAGCTGGACAATCCGCTGGTGCGTCTGGAGTTGGTGGGGGATGTACTGGAGCGGACGGGGATAGCGCCGTCCTGATGCGCATACCCCCAATTGCCAAGGCTTGCGCCGCGTCATCGCTCATTGCATCGAGCACCTCCATGCCGAGCACCATCCTCTCATGGCCACGTTCCGCTAAGCGTATTCTTGTGCTGAGCTTGGACCTGTGCATGAGCCTTGTGGCTATGTGGCTGGCTTTTAGTTTGCGACTGGATACGCTGCATTGGCCCGACGGCCTGCAATGGTTGGTTTATGGCTTAGGTCCCGCCTTGGCGCTACCCATATTCATCCACGCTGGTTTGTACCGCGCCATCTTCCGCTACACCGGCATCCAGGCCTTGCTCACCACCGGCAAGGCCGTGGCCATCTACGGCGCAGTGCTGCTGCTCACGCTGCTCATTGGCAAGTGGGAGGGGATTCCGCGCAGCGTGGGCATTTTGCAGCCGGTGATTTTTCTGCTGCTGGTGGGCGCCAGCCGCTCGCTGGGCTGGCTGTGGCTGGCGGGGCGCACCGCGGCAGCCCCCCACCGGCTGCTGATTTACGGCGCGGGCACAGCCGGGGCGCAAACCGCAGCGGGGCTGGTCAGCGCGCGCAGCTACCACCTGTTGGCCTTTGCCGACGACGACACCAGCAAAGCGGGCCGCAGCATCAACGGTGTGCGCGTGTACGCGCCCGAGGCCCTGCCCGCCACGGTGCAGCGCCTGGGCATTACCGACGTGCTGCTGGCGCTGCCCAGCGTGCCCCGCCAGCGGCGCCAGCAGATCATCGAAAGCCTGCGCCCGCTGCCGGTGCGCATCCGCACCCTGCCTGGCCTGACCGACCTGGCCAGCGGCAAGGTGACGGTGACCGACTTCCAGGACCTGGACATTGAAGACCTGCTGGGGCGCCCGCCCGTGGCCCCCCACCTGCCCCTGATGCAGCAACACATCGCGGGCCAGGTGGTGTTGGTCACCGGCGCTGGCGGCAGCATTGGCAGCGAGCTGTGCCGCCAACTGGCGCAGTTGGGTGCTGCGCAGTTGCTGCTGGTCGATCACAGTGAATTTGCGCTCTACAGCATCCACCAGGAGCTGCAGGCCCTCGCACACCAAGGCTTGGTCCAGACCCAGCTCACGCCCCTGCTGGCCAGCGTAAACAACCCGCAGCGCATGGCCGAGTTGTGCAGCCTGCACCGCCCCGTCTGCATCTACCACGCAGCCGCCTACAAGCATGTGCCCATGGTCGAGGCCAACGCGGCCGAAGGCATCCAGAACAACGTGTTTGGCACCCTGAACATGGTGCGCGTGGCGCTGGAGCAAGGCGTGGGGCACTTTGTGCTCGTTTCCACCGACAAGGCCGTGCGCCCCACCAACGTGATGGGCGCCAGCAAGCGCGTGGCCGAGCTGGTGCTGCAAGCCATGGCCCACGCTACGCAGCCCCCCTTTGCAATCCCGCAAGAAAACACCGAGCACGCCCCCTGGCGCAGCCCCACCCGTTTTTCCATGGTGCGCTTTGGCAACGTGCTGGGCTCCAGCGGCAGCGTGATCCCGCTGTTTCGCCAGCAAATCGCGCACGGCGGCCCCATCACCGTGACGCACCCCGAGGTCACCCGCTATTTCATGACCATCCCCGAAGCCGCCCAGCTGGTGCTGCAGGCAGGCGCCATGGCCGAAGGGGGCGATGTGTTTGTGCTCGACATGGGCGAGCCCATCCGCATCCGCGAACTGGCCGAGCGCATGGTGACCCTAGCGGGCCTGACGGTGCGTGACGCGCAGCACCCCAGCGGCGACATCGCCATCACCTTCACCGGTCTGCGCCCGGGCGAAAAGCTCTACGAAGAGCTGCTGATTGGCGACAACCCCCTGCCCACAGCGCACCCGCGCATCTTGCGGGCGCAAGAGGAGCGCTTTGACTGGGCCACGCTGAGCGCCCTGCTGACCCGCCTGCAGGCGGCTGCGCTGGCCAACGACCCTGACGGCATGCGGGCGCTGCTGCACACCCTGGTGCCGGGCTACCAGCCCGATCAGCCCGACCCACCCGAAGTGGCTGCGCAGGCGGCATGACTGAACAGGTGGCATGACCCAAGGGCTATTCAAAGCCACCGCCACGCTGCTCACCGGCAGCGTGGCCGCCCACGCCCTGCCCCTGCTGCTGGGGCCCGCGCTCACCCGCACCTATTCGCCCGAGGCCTTCGGCCAATTTGCCCTGCTGTGGGCCCTTGCCACCAACGTGGCCGTGGTGGCCTGTGCACGCTATGAATACGCCCTGCCTCTTGAGCGCGCCGAGCCCGAGGCCGCGCAACTGATGGCGCTGTGCGGCCATGTGCTGGCCGCCGTGGGCCTGGCCACGCTGTGCGCTGCTGGCGTGCTGGCCTGGCACAGCGGCATGGCCACCTACTGGCTGCTGCCGCTGGCGGTGCTGGCCTTGGGGGCCACCCAGTGGCTCACGATGTGGGCCACGCGCTCAGCGCGCTTTGGCCTGCTGTCCAGCGCCCGGCTGGTGCAGTACGGTGGGGGCGCTGTGCTGCAACTGGGGCTGGGCTGGTGGCTTATGGGGCCCACAGGGCACACCGAATCCAACGCGCTGGCGGGGCGGTGGGGGCTATGGGGGCTGTGTGCAGGCGCCATCGCCACAGCACTGCTGGCCGCCTGGCTGCTGGCGCGACCGGCCCCGCAGGGCGGCTGGGCGGCCTGCCTGCGCGCCCCATGGCCCGCGTTGCGCGCCATGGCGCTGCGCCACCGCGACTTCCCCCTGCTCAACACGCCCCATGCGTTTGTCGGCGCACTGCAAGACACGCTCACCCTGCTGGCCGTCACCGCCTGGTCGGGCGACGCGGCCGCAGGCCTGTGGGCCATGTCGCTGCGCTACCTGAAGGCCCCCGCCAGCCTGCTGGGCGGGGCTTTGTCGCAAGCGCTGTACCCCCGGCTGGTGCAGGCCCCCAACGCCCAGGCGGCGCGCCAGGCCGTGCACCACAGCATGCGGCTGTTGGCCGCCATCGCACTGCCCATGGCCGCCGTGCTGCTGCTGTGGGGGCCGGCCTTGTTCACCGCCTTTTTTGGCAGCCGCTGGGCGGGGGCGGGCGAGCTGGCCCGGGCCCTGGCGCCGTATATTGCGCTGCACTTCATTGCATCGCCCCTGGCCGTCACCACACTGGCATGGAAGGCCCAGGCCTGGGCACTGCGCCTGGCGCTGGTGGGCCAGGTGGCGTTTTTTGCAGGGCTGCTGGCAGGCCTGGCGCTGGATGGGCTCACTGGCGCGGCCTGGGGCATTTCGGCCTCCATGCTGCTGTACTTTGGCTACTATTTTTGGGCCCTGGCCACCTGGAAGGGCATCCCCCATGAAGGACGCGATGAAAGCCTTGCTTAACCGCTGGCGCCGCCGCCTGTTGCAGGCGCTGTTCTACCGCATGGTGTTTGGCGAGCGCACCGCGCAAGGCACGCCCCTGCCCCACACCCGCATCGCGCCCAGCACCTGCATTGAGGGCGAAGAGGGCCTGCAGCTCGCAGACCATGTGTTCATCGGCCACTTCAACTTTCTGGACGCCGCAGGCGGCCTGCGCATCGATGAGGGCGTGCAGATCACCAACTTTGTGAGCATCGTCACCCACAGCTCGCACCGGGCCGTGCGCCTCATGGGGCGCAGCTATGCGGCGCATGCAGGCCCGGCGGCCGCACGCCCCGGCTACCTGCAGGCACCAGTGCACATTGGCGCCTATGCCTTTGTCGGCCCGCACAGCCTGATCGAAGCGGGCAGCCGCATCGGCAAGGGGGCCGTGGTGTGCGCCTACGCGCAGGTGCGCGGCGAGATACCAGACTTTGCCATCGTGGCCGGGCAACCCGCCCGCGTGGTGGGCGACGTGCGCACACGCGATGCCGCCTTGCTGGCGCAATACCCCGAGATGCAGGCGCACTACGCTGCCTGGGCTGGCATGCTGCCCACCTCGCCCGTCCCTGCATCCACACCCACGCCACCTTCCGATCCCGCCTGACATGCCCCCCATCCACCTGTGTCTGCTGGGCGATGCCACCAGCCCCCACATCCAGCGCTGGGTGCGCGAGATGCAGGGGCGCGGCTACCGTGTGTCGCTGGTCACCGCGCGGCCAGCGCCCATCGAGGGCGTGGAGCAGCATGTGCTGCGCCCGGTGCACCGCTCGGCCCAGTGGCTGCTGCGCGCGGGCGAGGCACGCCGCGCTGTGCAGGCCCTGGCCCCCGACATCGTGCACGCGCACTACACCACGTCGTACGGCTACCTGGGCGCACACTGCGGCCGCCACCCGCTGGTGATGACCGCCTGGGGCAGCGACTTGCTGGTGACGCCCCACACCAGTCCCTGGATGCGCTGGCTCACCGGCTGGACGCTGCGCCGCGCTGACCTCATCACAGGCGATTCGCAAAGCCTGGTCGATGCCGCGCACAGCTACAGCCCCCGCGCCCCAGTGCACTGCGTCCACTGGGGCGTGGACCTGGCGCGCTTTGCGCCTGCGCCGTGGCCAGACAAACCCGGCTTCGAGATCGTGAGCCTGCGCTCGTGGGAGCCCAACTACAACATCGCCACCATCGTCGACGCCGTGGCGCACCTGCGGGCGCAGCAGCCCACTTTGCCCGTGCACCTGCACCTGTTGGGCGGCGGCAGTCTCGAGACCGCCCTGCACGAGCAGGTCGCCCTCCGGGGCCTGGGTGAAGCAGTGACTTTCCACGGTCGAATGGACGACGCAGGCATGGCCCGGGTGCTCGCGCGCTGCAAGGTTTCGGTCTCCGTGCCCACGCAAGATGCCACCTCCGTCTCGGTGCTCGAAAGCATGGCCTGCGGCCTGCCCGTCATCGCCACGCAACTGCAGGCCAACGCCCAGTGGCTGCCCGCTGACTTGCTGGTGCCCGCGCAGAACAGCCAGGCCTTGGCACAAAAGCTGGCCACACTGGCCCAAGACGACACCGCAGCCCACGCAGCAGGCCAGCGCAATGCCCAGCGCATTCAGCAAGAGGGCGACCGCGCCTTGCAAATGGACCGCATGGACGCGCTGTACCGAGGACTGCTGAAGCGGCCCGCGACACACACGGGCACCAGTTAACAAGAAAATAGGCGTCTAGCGCAATCCCATCAAGCGCTGGCAGCTACATAAAATATAGCAACCATGTTCACCCAACCCGTCCAGCCCCAGCTGCTCAGCGTCATCGTGCCCTGCCGCAACGAGGCAGCGCACATCGACGCCTTTTGCGACAGCGCCCTGCAGCAGCAGTTGCCCGCCGGCTGGCAAATGGAGGTGCTGGTGGCCGACGGTTGCAGCGACGACGGCACGCGCGAGCGGCTGCAACAGCGATGCGCGGCCGACCCGCGCCTTCGCTGGGTGGTCAACCCGGGCCGCATTGTCTCCACCGGGCTCAATGCCTGCCTGCGCCTGGCGCGCGGCAGCGTGGTGGCACGGCTGGATGTGCACACCCGGTTTGCGCCCGACTATCTGGTCCAGTGCCTGGCGGCGCTGGAACGCACCGGGGCCGACAACGTGGGCGGCCCCTGGGTGGCCGAAGGGCGCGGTGCCATGGGCAGCGCCATTGCCGCAGCCTTCCAGAGCCGCTGGGTGGTGGGCGGGGCGCTGTCGCGCGACACAGCCTACGAAGGCCCGGTCGATACGGTGTACCTGGGCTGCTGGCCCCGCGCCACGCTGGAGCGCTTTGGCGGCTTTGACGAAGCCCTGGTGCGCAATCAGGACGACGAGCACAACCTGCGGCTGCGCCTGGGCGGCGCGCGCATCTGGCAAAGCGGGCACATCCAGTCGAGCTACCGCCCCCGCGATTCACTGCGCCACCTGTTTGCGCAGCAGCGGCAGTACGGCTACTGGCGCCCCTTTGTCATGCGCAAGCATGGTCAGCCGGGCTCTGTGCGGCAACTGGTGCCTGCGGCCTTTGTGGCGGCTTTGGTGGGCCTGCTCGCCATCAGCCCCTGGAGTGCCTGGCCGCTGGTGGCCCTGCTGGCAGCGTACGGCGGCTATGTGGGCGCGGCCTCGGTGCTGGCCGCCCACGCTGCGGGCCAGTGGCGCACCTTGCCGCGCCTGCCAGTGGTGATTGCGGCCTACCACGTCGCCTATGGCCTGGGCACCTGGCGGGGGCTGTGGGATGTGCTGCGTGGCCGCCAACCCTCGGCCCAGTTTGCGCGCATCACGCGCTGAGCCTGCACCCAACAGCATCGCGCTTCACCATGAGCTCCAACCCATCCGACGAACCCGCAGCCGTGCAGGCCCGCTACGCCCGGCGCAATGCGGTGGCCGATGCACAGCACTACAGCCTGTACGCCAGCGCATCGGCCCTGCAGGCCCAGCAAGAGCGGCTGCGCGCCCTGGTGCAGCTGTGGCGTGCACACGGCTGGCACAGCTTGGCGGGCCTGCACATCACCGAAGTGGGCTGCGGCAGCGGCGGCAACCTGCACGACCTGGTGCGCCTGGGCGCAGAGCCCCAGCTCCTGCAAGGGCTGGAATTGCTGCCCGAACGCGCAGCCCGGGCCCGTGCCACCTTGCCAGCCACACTGGCCATCCACGCGGGCGATGCGGCCAGCGCCACCATCGCCCCCGGCAGCCAGCATGCTGTGCTCGCCTTCACCCTGTTCAGCTCGCTGCTCGATGCCCCCTTCCGCACCGCGCTTGCGCAGCAAATGTGGCACTGGGTGGCCCCGGGTGGCGGCGTGCTGGTGTATGACTTTGTCGTCAACAACCCGCGCAACCCCGATGTGCAGGGCGTGCCGCTGGCCGAAGTGCGGCGGTTGTTCCCGCAGGCCTGGCTGCATTCGCGCCGCATCACATTGGCGCCGCCCGTGGCGCGCCGCCTGCCCGGCGGCATGATTGCGCCGTGCGCCGCGCTGCTGCCCTTTTTGCGCACCCACCGCCTGACCTGGGCGGCGAAACCAGCCCCCAGTACAGGGCCTACCGCTTTACCGTCATGAAAATCACCGTTATCGGCACCGGCTACGTGGGCCTGGTCACTGGCGCTTGCCTGGCAGAAATGGGCAATCGGGTGATCTGCCTCGATCTGGACGCCCAGCGCATCGCCGCGCTGAACCGGGGCGAGATGCCCATCCACGAGCCCGGCCTGGGCGATGTGGTGGCGCGCAATGCCCAAGCCGGGCGCCTGCGCTTTACCACCGACATCGACACCGCCGTGGCGCACGGCCTGCTGCAGTTCATTGCCGTGGGCACACCGCCCAGCGAGGACGGCTCGGCAGACCTGCAGCATGTGCTGGCCGCCGCGCGGGCCGTGGCCGAGCGCATGCAAGGCTACAAGCTCATCATCAACAAGAGCACGGTGCCCGTGGGCACGGCCGATGCCGTGGCGAAGGAGGTAGCGCAGGTGCTGGCCGCACGCGAGCTGCCGCCCGACTTTGCGGTAGTGTCCAACCCCGAGTTCCTCAAGGAAGGCTCTGCAGTGCAGGACTTCATGCGGCCCGACCGGGTGATCGTGGGCAGCGACAACGAGCACGCCACCGCCCTGATGCGCACCCTGTACGCCCCCTTCATGCGCAACCGCGAGCGGCTGATTGAGATGGATGTGCGAAGCGCCGAGTTCACCAAGTACGCCGCCAACGCCATGCTGGCCACGCGCATCAGCTTCATGAACGAGCTGGCTCTGCTGGCCGAAAAGCTGGGGGCGGACATTGAGCAGGTGCGCACCGGCATCGGCACCGACCCGCGCATTGGCACGCACTTTCTGTACGCAGGCACAGGCTACGGCGGCTCGTGCTTTCCCAAAGATGTGCGCGCGCTCATCCAGACCGCCGAAGGCGCAGGCCAGCCTTTGCAGATTCTGCAGGCCGTGCAGGCGGTGAACCAGCGGCAAAAGCAGGTGCTCATCGACAAGATCGTGGCCCGCTTCGGCGCCGACTTGCAGGGCCGCCGCTTTGCGCTGTGGGGCCTGGCCTTCAAGCCCGGCACCGACGACATGCGTGAAGCCCCCAGCCTGACGGTGATTGAGAAACTGCTGGCGCGCGGCGCAGACGTGGTGGCCTATGACCCACAGGCCATGCTGCAAGCGCAGGCAGCTCTGGGCCCACGGCCAAGCCTGTACTATGCCCCTCAGGCCGATGCGGCCTTGGCAGGCGCGGATGCGCTGGTCATCGTCACCGAGTGGAAGGAATTCCGCAGCCCCGACTTTGCCCACATCGTCGCCACGCTCAAGTACCCGGTGGTGTTTGACGGGCGCAACCTGTTTGAGCCCGACACGATGCGCGCCGCCGGACTCGAATACTACCCCATTGGCCGCACGGCCCAACTCTCTTAATTGCCATGTCTACAGCACCTTCAGCTCCTTTCATCCCCTTCGCTCGCCCCGACATCGGCGACGCCGAAATCGCCGCCGTGACCGAGGTCATGCGCTCCGGTTGGGTCTCCACCGGCCCCGTTACGCGCCAGTTTGAGCAGAGCTTTGTGGACTACCTGGGTGGCGAACTACGGGGCGTGGCCGTCAATTCGGCCACGGCCGGGCTACACCTAGCGCTAGAAGCGCTGGGCATTGGCCGGGGGGACGAGGTGATTGCGCCCACGCTCACCTTCACTGCAACGGCGGAGGTGGTGCGCTACTTGGGGGCCGACGCAGTGCTAGTGGACGTGGACCCGGTAACGCTAAACATCGACCCCGCCAAAATCCGTGCCGCCATCACGCCCCGCACCAAAGCCATCATTCCAGTGCACTACGGCGGTCTGGCGTGCGACATGGATGCGGTCCTGGCTATTGCCAGAGAGCATGGCCTGAAGGTGGTGGAAGACGCTGCCCATGCGCTACCCACCACCTGGCGCGGCACGCTGGTGGGGCAACTACGGTCCGATGTGACTGTGTTTAGCTTCTATGCTAATAAGACCATTACCACTGGCGAAGGCGGCATGGCCGTGACGCGCGATGCCGCCCTGGCCGAGCGCATGCGCGTGATGCGTCTGCATGGTATGAACCGCGATGCGTTTGACCGCTTCACTTCCAAAACCCCGGCGTGGTATTACGAGGTCGTAGCGCCGGGGTTCAAATACAACATGACGGATGTGGCAGCCGCCATGGGCGTAAAACAACTGAAAAGGTTGCCGCAATTCGTGCAACGGCGTCAAACCCTTGCCAACCGGTATGACGAGCAGCTGGCGCACCTGCCGCTCACCTTGCCCGCACATGCGCAGCACGGCGACACCCATGCCTGGCACCTGTATGTCATCCGGCTAAAGGCAGATGCGCCGCTGGGGCGCGACGAGGTCATCCAGGCACTGTCGAATCGAGGTATCGGTACCAGCGTGCACTACGTACCACTGCACCGACACCCATACTGGCGGGACCGGTATCAACTGACCCCCACGATGTTTCCTGTGGCCGATGCGGCCTACCAGGCGATGATCAGCATCCCCCTGTTCACCGCGATGAGCGACAGCGACCAGGAGCGTGTGATTGCAGCGTTGCACGAGGTGCTGGGCTGACCATGCCCAAGCGGCTGTTCGACCTGGTATGTGCTGCGTTTGGGCTGTTGGTGCTCACGCCCTTGCTGCTGGCGGTGGCGCTGTGGGTGGTGTGCGACTCACCTGGTCCCGTGGTGTTCCGCCAGCAGCGCGTAGGACGCGCAGGCAAGCTGTTCCACATTTACAAGTTTCGCACCATGCGCCAGCGTGCAGAAGCAGATGGCCTCGCCATTACGATCGGTGCCGACGCCCGCATTACGCGCGCTGGTTACTGGCTGCGGCGTACCAAAGCAGATGAACTGCCGCAGCTGGTAAATGTGCTGCTGGGCCAGATGAGCCTCGTTGGCCCGCGGCCTGAGGTGCCTCACTATGTCGCGCTATACCCCGGTGACCTGCGGGAGCTGATACTCAGCGTGCGGCCGGGCATCACAGACCACGCATCCATCGAATTCCGCGACGAAAGCACTTTGCTGGGCCAAAGCAGCGACCCTGAGCGCACATACGTAGAGGAGATTCTCCCCATCAAGTTGCGCTACGCGGCGCAGTACGCCCGCTCGCACACGCTGTGGGCGGATCTGAAAATCATCGTCAGAACCATATCCGCGCTTTGGGGCTACCACTCGTCCAGGGGCCGAGGACCTTCAGGCAGTGCGTAGCCGATAAAATCAATGGTTCGGCTGAACGCAGCCCTCCACTCCACGCTCCGCACCGACGGCACCTATGTCAGACCAAATCCACGCCCCCACACCTCAGGACGACAACCAGCTCATCGCCGAGCGCCGCGAAAAGCTCCGCGCTCTGCGCGAAGCCCAGGCCAACGGCGGTAGCGTTGCTTTTCCCAACAACTTCAAGCCCGGCCATAAGGCTGCCCAGTTGCACCTGGAACACAGCGCTGCCACGAACGAGTCCCTGGAAGCCACGCCGGTGAATGTGTCTGTGGCCGGCCGCATGATGCTCAAGCGGGTGATGGGCAAGGCCAGCTTCGCCACGATCCAGGATGGCTCGCTGGGCGAAGTGGGTGGGCGTATACAGCTCTATGTGACCCGTGACGCTGTGGGCGAAGAGCTGTATGCGGCCTTCAAGCACTGGGATCTGGGCGACATCGTGGGTGCCGAAGGCTTGCTGATGAAGACCAAGACCGGCGAGCTGTCGGTCAAGGTGACCAGCCTGCGCCTGCTCACCAAGAGCCTGCGCCCGTTGCCCGACAAGTTTCACGGCATGGCCGACCAGGAGCAGAAGTACCGCCAGCGCTATGTGGACCTGATCACCGATGAGCAGGCCCGCAAGCGCTTCGTGGCCCGCAGCAAGGCCGTGAGCGGCCTGCGCGAGTTCATGGTGAGCCACGGCTTCCTCGAAGTCGAAACGCCCATGCTGCACCCCATCCCGGGCGGTGCCAATGCCAAGCCGTTCGTGACGCACCACAATGCTTTGGAGCAGGAGATGTACCTGCGCATCGCGCCCGAGCTGTACCTGAAGCGCCTGATCGTGGGCGGCTTCGAGCGCGTGTTCGAAATCAACCGCAGCTACCGCAACGAAGGTATCTCGGTGCGCCACAACCCCGAGTTCACCATGATGGAGTTCTACGCGGCGTACTGGAACTACCTGGACCTGATGGACTTCACCGAGACGCTGATCCGTGAAGTGGCCCTGAAGGCCACGGGCTCGCTGCAGCTGAGCTACGGTGGGCGCGCCGTGGACCTGAGCCAGCCGTTTGCGCGCCTGACCATCCGCGAAGCCATCTTCCAGTACACCGAGGCCGGTGCCCATGTGGACGATGCCGCCTGGCTCATCAGCGCATTGAAGAAGCTGGGCATGACCGAAGAGAAGGACAAGCTCTCGACCCGCACGCTGGCCAGTCTGCAGGTGTTGTACTTTGAAGAAACGGTGGAAGACAAGCTGTGGCAGCCCACCTTCATCATGGAACACCCCACCGAAATTTCGCCCCTGGCACGTGCCAACGACACCCGCCCCGAGGTGACCGAGCGCTTTGAGCTGTACATCACCGGCCGCGAGTTCGGCAACGGCTTCAGCGAGCTGAACGACGCCGAAGACCAGGCCGCACGCTTCCATGCCCAGGTGGCCGCCAAAGACAGTGGCGACGACGAAGCCATGTTCTACGACCACGACTTCGTGCGCGCACTGGAGTACGGCATGCCACCCACGGGGGGTTGCGGTATTGGTATTGACCGCCTCATGATGCTGCTGACGGACAGCCCCAGCATTCGCGACGTGATTCTGTTCCCTGCGCTGCGCCGCGAGTCCTGAGGCCTGATTTGCGTCGGAGGGCGGTCTGCGACCGCCCCCTCTACCGGTCACCAGGCACCAAGGAGACATACCGTGCCCTTCAGCTCCAGCAACGCGCCCTACCCTGCCAACGAGCCCCTGCCTTCGGGCAATGCTTTTTCGGTACTGGTGGTCGAAGACCAGGGGTCCGTGCGCGCGGCGCTAGTGGCCGAACTGCGGCGGGCGGGGGTGTCAGACATCTTCGAGGCACCCGAGGGCCCGGCTGCGCTGCATCTGTTCAAGACCCACCGGCCCGATTTGGTGCTGCTGGACATCAAGCTGCCGGGCCAGGATGGCTACTGGGTGGCGCAGCAGATGCGTGAGAGCGAGGCGGGGGACTGGACGCCCATCATCTTCCTGTCGGGCCTGGACAACGAACTGGATGTGTGGCGCGGCATTGAGGTGGGGGGCGACGACTACCTGGTCAAACCCGTCAAGCCCATCGTGCTGATGGCCAAGCTGCGCGCCATGCGGCGGTTGCTGGACATGCGCCGACGGCTGGTGTCGATGTCGGCCGAGTTGCATGTCGCCAACCAGCGGCTCAACGAGATGGTGGAAATCGATGCGCTCACGGGCCTCGTCAACCGCCGCGGGTTTGACCGCATCCTGCACAACGAGATCATGGCTGCGCGACGCGACGGCACGCCGCTCACGCTGATGCTGTGCGATCTGGACCACTTCAAGCTTTTCAACGACGCCAGCGGCCATGTGCAAGGAGACGCCTGCTTGAAAGAGGTGGGCCGACTGTTGCGCGAGGTCTGTGTGCGCCCCCGGGACGTGGCCTCGCGCTACGGGGGGGAAGAGTTCGCACTCATCCTGCCCAACACGCCCCGCTCTGGCGCTATGACCTTTGCACGCGCCCTGGGGCAGCTGCTCAAGGTGCGCGCCATTGCACACGCAGACTCCCCACTGGGCGACACGCTGACCCTGTCGGGTGGCATCACCACCTGCGTGCCCGACGACAGCACCAACGCCGAGAGCATGATCATGCGGGCCGACCAGGCTCTCTATGCCGCCAAGGCCCAGGGCCGCAACCGCTTCTTCAGTTTTGAAATGCAAATGGACACCGTGGAGCAATTGCGCAATTGAGTTTCTTCCACTTCTTCTCGTTCGACGCGACCGAACGCAACGCCCGTACCGCCGTCTCCCGCATGCAAGTTCTGAAAACCCGACTGCCCGAGTGGATGCAGGACTGGCTTGAGGTCATCATCCCTGGCTCGCAGATCCTGCTGATTCTGTTTGTCGCTTGGCTGTTGCAGCGCACACTGAGGCGCCTGGTGCGCCGTGCCAGCGCCCACTACCAGTTGCCCAATGAACTGCTGGTGCCCATCAACGGCCTGATCCGCTGGCTCATCATTGCCAGCGCCGTGCTGCTGGTGCTGGAGCGCATGGGGGTGTCCGCCACGGTGCTCTGGACCGCCTTCACTGGTTTTGCCACTGTGGGTGCCGTCGCGTTCTTCGCGGCCTGGAGCGTGCTGTCCAACCTGTTTTGTGCGCTGCTGATCTTCACCGTGCGGCCCTTCAAGATCGGCGACTACATCGAGGTGCTGGACACCGCAGAGAAGCCTGGCGCCAAGGGGCGCGTGGTGGACATTAACCTGCTTTACACCACGCTGGAAGACCACGGCGCAGCCACCGGTCACACGGCCTGGCTGCAGATTCCGAATGCGCTGGTGTTCCAGCGCGTGGTGCGCAGGTTTCAGGGGGTACCGCCGCCCCCTGCCCCGCCTGCGGCCACTGCGGATGCGGTAGCCAATGCCTCACCAGCCGCACCGACGCCTGTGACGCCAGGGCCCTTCAACACGCCCTAGCGGGTAACCACGCGGCACCGCAAGGGGTGTGGCGCCGTACCGACACACCACCACACGCAGGTCAGGGCAACAGGTCCAGCGCCTGCAGGTAGGCAGGCTGGTACATCAGTTCATCCCAGGCTTGCGGCAGGGTTTCGGGCAGCAGCGCCAGGCGGCGGGACTCGCTGTCCACACTGGGTTGCCAGCGCCCCTGGTTGCGGGCGTTGTCGAGGCCCGTGATGAGTTCGTCCACCGCCTTGCCATCGCCCACGCTCTGGTTGCACAGCAGCACCAGGTCGCAACCCGCTTCCAACGCCGCCACGGCGGCATCGGTGTAGCTGACCACCTGGCCGTCCAGGCGGCGGGCACCTTCCATGCTAAGGTCGTCGCTGAAGATCGCGCCGTCAAAACGCATCTCGCGGCGCAGGATGTCTTGCAGCCAGCGCTGCGAGAAACCGGCGGGGCGGCTGTCCACCTTGGGGTAGATCACATGGGCCGGCATCACGCTGGTGAGCGTGCTGCTGAGCCAGGGGTAAGGCGCCGCATCGTCGGCCAGGATGGCCTTGAGGCTGCGCTTGTCCACGGGTACCTCGGTGTGCGAGTCCGCCTTGACAAAGCCGTGGCCAGGGAAGTGTTTGCCGCAGTTGGCCATGCCCGCCTGCAGCAGGCCGTGCATGAGGCTCTTGGCCAGCAGCGCCACCACACGGGGGTCGCGGTGGAAGGACCGGTCTCCGATCACTCCGCTTTCGCCCCAATCCAGGTCGAGCACGGGCGTGAAGCTGAAGTCCACACCGCAGGCGCGCAATTCGGTACCCAGCACATAACCCGCCGCCGTGGCCGCATTGGTGGCGCGCAGGGCGCCGCTGCCGGGCACAGCCTTGGCGCCCTTGCCGTCATCCATCCACATCTCTCCCAGCGCACGCATGGGCGGCAGGTGGGTGAAACCATCGGTGCGAAAGCGCTGCACACGGCCGCCTTCGTGGTCCACACAGATCAACAGGTCGTCGCGCACGGCCTTGATGCTGCTGGTGAGCTGCAGCAGCTGTGCGCGGTTTTCCCAGTTGCGGGCAAACAGGATGACACCACCCGTGAGTGGGTGCGCCAGGCGGCGGCGGTCATCGGCATTGAGGGTGGTGCCAGCGACGTCGAGGATCAGGGGTGCGTGTTCAGTCATGGGACGTTTCAAGGGTCAATTGCTACTCAATTGATAGCTATCAGCACATATGAATCATGCGCTTCAAGGTAATTTGGTTTGGATTTTTTCTACCACACAGAAGCTGGCGGCGTAGTCGGTTTCGTCGGTCACGCTCAGGTGCGCCTGCAAGCCTTGGGCCTCAAACCATTCCTTGAGCGCGCCGTGCAGCACGATGACAGGCTGACCGCTGCGTTGCTTGGCGACCTCGCAATGGCGCCAGGTCATCGGCATGCGCATGCCCAGACCGATCGCCTTGCTGAAAGCCTCCTTGGCCGAGAACCGGGTAGCCAGGTAGCGCAAACCCCGGTCGGGCCAGCGCGCGCTGCGTTCACGCCAGGTGGCCAGTTCGCCCTCGGCCAGCACCTTTTCAGCAAAGCGATCGCCGTGGCGCGCCAGACTGGCCGCGATGCGGCGCACGTCGCAGATGTCGGTGCCGATGCCGTAGATCATGAAATTTCAATCAAAATGGCTAGAAGCGCTAGTGAAACATGCCTCTGCAGCTATCAAATCAGGAGTTCCCAGCACCCACAAAGCCCTGGGCAATGCAGTCCAGGTACGCTTGCACGGTTGCGGCGTAGCCCAGCTCCAGTGCATCGGCAATCAGCGCATGGCCAATCGAGACCTCCAGAACGCCCGGCACTTCGCGCACAAAAGCCGCAAGGTTGTCCCGGTTGAGGTCATGGCCAGCGTTGACGCCCAATCCGACGTCCAGCGCGGCCTGGGCGGCTGCGGCATAGCGTTTGAGCTCGGCCGCCTGCTGTGCCGAGCCCCAGGCGGCGGCATAGGGCTCGGTGTACAGCTCCACCCGGTCGGCTCCCACGGCCTTGGCCGCTGCCATTTGCTCGGGGACCGGGTCCATGAAGAGGCTCACGCGCACACCCAGTGCCTTGCATTCGGCCACCAGGGGCGCCAGGCGCTCGGCATCTTGCGGAAAGCTCCAGCCGTGGTCGCTGGTGAACTGGTCCTCGCTGTCGGGCACAAAAGTCGCCTGCTGGGGGCGCACCTGGCGAATGAAATCCATCAGGTTCTGCGACGGGTTGCCCTCGATGTTGTATTCGCGGTCGGGCCAGGCCTTTATCAGTGTTGCCAGCTCATGCACGTCCTGGCCGCGGATGTGCCGTTCGTCGGGCCGGGGGTGCACCGTGATGCCCTGCGCACCCGCTTGCAGGCACAACTCGGCCGCGCGGGTGACGCTGGGAATGCCCAGGTGTCGCGTGTTGCGCACCAAGGCCACCTTGTTGACGTTGACGGACAAGGCGGTGCGCTGGGGAGAGTGAGAGGATGGATTCATAGGGCCTGCAAATCAATCATGAGCTGGCGGGTGCGCAGCGTCGAGCTGCCGCAATGGTATTGCAGCAGGGCACGCAGCTGCGGCTTGAGTTCGGTCGCCACGGGGGCACATGCGCGCAAGGTGGCGGTGTAGCTGGCCACATCATCCAGCCCATGCTGCAGGGCCCGCCACTGGCTGCCCAGCAGGCCTGCGCGGTCCGCTGCCGACGCGGCACGCAAGCCGCCTTCGGGCACCAGGGTGTAGCGGGTGCCCGGCTCCAGGGGGGCGAAGGTCATGGTCTGCACGTCCAGTCCCGGCAAGAGGCCGATCTCGCGCAGGAGCAGCAGCTCAAAACTGCGCAGCACCGCCTCGAGCGCATCGCCATGCTCACTGGCCAGCACGCGCACCACCCCTGCATAGGCATCAAACAATGCCGGGTGCGGGTCTGCCCTCGCCAGCAGGCGCAGCAGCAGTTCATTGAGGTACATGCCCGACAGCAGCGCATCGCCCGTGGGCATCACATGCCCCCCCACCCATTCGGCGCCCTTGAGCGTGTGGATGTCCGCATGGCCATCGCCCGTGAGCGTGTAGGTCACCAGCAAGGGCTGCAGCGGCAGCAGCACCGGGCGGAAGTTGGAGCTGGGCTTCTTGGCCCCTTTGGCCACCAGTGCGGTCCGCCCTTGCTGGCGGCAGAAGACCTCCAGGATCAGGCTGGATTCGCTCCAGTTGTAGCTGTGCAGCACGAACGCAGGTTCATCAGAAATGCGCTTGGCTACGGCCACGGTGCTGCGGGGATGAATGGTACGGAGGGATCGCCCGTGACGCCTGCTGCGGGGTGTGTGCGCAGGAAGACGGGGAAGTCAGCTTTCGGGGCTTACTCGTAGCCGAAGGAGCGGACCCGGGCTTCGTCATCGGCCCAGCCGGAGCGGACCTTGACCCACAGCTCCAGGAACACCTTGGCGTCCATGAGCTTTTCCAGCTCCTGGCGGGCCTCGGTGCCAATGCGCTTCAGGCGCTCGCCCTTGTCGCCAATGACCATCATCTTGTGGTTGTCACGCTCCACCACGATGGTGGCGGCAATCTTGACCAGGCGTTTGTGCTGCTTGCTCTTTTCCTCATCGAACTTGTCGATGACCACGGTCGAGGTGTAGGGCAGTTCGTCGCCCGTGAAGCGAAACAGCTTCTCGCGCACGGTTTCAGAGGCCAGGAACTTCTCGCTGCGGTCGGTCAGTTCATCCTCGCCATACCACCAGGCCTGCTCGGGCAGGTATTTGGTGCAGATGCCAAACAAACGCTCGATGTCGCCCTTGTTCTTGGCCGACATGGGCACGAACTCGGCAAACGAATGGCGCTCCTGCATGCTCTTGAGCCAGGGGGCCAGCTCGGCACGGCGGTGCACCATGTCCAGCTTGTTGGCCACCAGCAGCGTGGGAATGCCCGGCTTGAACAGCGAAAGCACCTTCGCATCCGCCAGCGTGAAGTTGCCGGCTTCCACCACAAAAAGGATCAGATCCACGTCGCCAATCGCGCCCATCACCGTCTTGTTCAGCGACTTGTTGAGTGCGGTGGCGTGCCGGGTCTGGAAGCCAGGGGTGTCCACAAAAATGAACTGCGTCTGGTCCAGGGTGCGAATGCCCGTGATGCGGTGGCGCGTGGTCTGCGCCTTGCGCGAGGTGATGCTGATCTTTTGCCCCACCAGGGCATTGAGCAGGGTGGACTTGCCCACGTTGGGCTTGCCAACAATGGCGATCACACCACAGCGTTGGCCGGGCACAGCCGCCGGAGCCCCCGCAGCAGCCAGCATGGCTTCCAGATCGTTTTGCACCGGGGCGCTTTCAGCACCCTGGTCAGGAGCTACATCTTTGGTAGCGTCATTCATAAATTCTTTGCTTTCAATGTGGCCAGCATGGCCGCGGCGGCGGCTTGCTCGCCTGCCCTGCGGGAACCGCCGATGCCACGCTCGGTCAGGCCCAGTTCGGGAATATCGCACTCGACGTCAAAGGTCTGGCGGTGGGCCGCACCCACCGTCGCGACCACCTTGTACTGCGGCAGCCTCATTTTGCGGCCCTGGAGCCACTCCTGCAACGCGGTTTTGGCGTCCTTGGATGCTGCCTGCATCTGCGGGTTGATCTCCACGCCCTGGAAAAGACGGTGCACCAGCGCTTCTGCGCTGGTGTAGCCGGCATCCAGATACACCGCCCCAATCAGGGCCTCCAACGCGTCCGCCAGAATGGAGGGGCGCTGCTGCCCCCCTGATTTCGCCTCACCCTCTCCGAGGCGCAGTACCTCTGAGACTTTGAGTCGCACCGCCAACTGGTGCAACGTGTCCTGCTTGACCAGATTGGCCCGCACCCGCGACAAATCCCCCTCGGGCAACTCAGACAAACGCTGGTACAGCAGGCTGGCCACCGCCAGGTTCAAAACCGAGTCGCCGAGAAATTCAAGCCGCTCGTTATGGTCCGCAGAGAAACTGCGGTGTGTGGTGGCACGCTGGAGCAGTGAAGGATCGGCAAACACATGCTGCAGGCGATCCTGCAGCGCTAAAAGACCGGGCTGCACCTAATTCGTCTGCGCTTCGAGGCGGTAGACCAGATAGGTTGGCCCTGCCAGGGGAATTTCGCGCGAGTATTTGAACGACACGATCACCTTATCGCCACGCTTCGTCACTTCTAGGTCAGAGCCTTTGATCGATCTGATGTCGTCAATCGCTGCAGCTCGGTCGAAAGCAGCGCGCACACCCGGCACCGTGCTCTCCACCTTGGCTTTCTCGATGGCCTTCTTCGCAGCGCTGTACTCCAGAAAAATCGGCACCGACTGTCCCCCAATGGCAAATACAGCCACGGCAATCAGTCCCACAAAAATCAGTCCAAAAAACGACAGCCCGCGTTGGCTTGAGCGGCTTGCAGTGCGATATATCTTCATCAATGACCCCCTCAATGTTATTTGCAATCACCCGCACTCAATGGAACGAGCCAATGCGCTTGAGATTACCGAAATTCATCCAGACAAAAAAGGCCTTGCCCACGATGTTGCCCTCGGGCACAAACCCCCAGTAACGGGAATCAAGCGAGTTGTCGCGGTTGTCGCCCATCATGAAATAGTGCCCCGCCGGCACCTTGCAAGTGACACCTTCTACACTGTAGCGGCAGTTTTCGCGATAAGCAAAATTGCTGGCGCCTTGTACAAAAGCAGGCACATCGGGATTGTTCAGCAACCGGTGCGGCTGATCACCCAGTTGCTCTTCAAACTGCTTGAAGTAACGCATGGAGTCTTCTTCAAAGAAGTCGGGCAACGCCTTCGTGTCAACAGCTTTACCGTTGATGGTGAGGCGCTTGTTGATGTAGGCCACCTCATCGCCCGGCACCCCTACCACACGCTTGATGTAGTCCATGCTGGGCTGTGGTGGATAGCGGAACACCAGAACATCGCCGCGAACGGGCCTGGATCCCTCGGTCAACCGTGTGTTGATGACAGGCAGTCGAATGCCATAGGTGAATTTATTCACCAAAATCAGGTCGCCAACAAGCAGCGTTGGGATCATGGAGCCCGATGGAATCTTGAAAGGCTCGAAAAGGAACGAGCGCAAGAAAAACACCGCAGCGATGACTGGGAACAACCCCGCAGTCCAGTCCAGCCACCAGGGTTGCATGAGGATGCGGCCCTTGGCTTCCTGCACATCCACATCCACCTTCTGGATGCCCATGCGATCCAGCTCTGCACGCCGCTCAGTTGCTGCGTCCTCGATGGCCTGCGCCGCGCGGCGCCGCCGGGGCAGAAAATAAATGCGCTCTGCCAGCCAGTAGATGCCGGTGACGACCGTCGCCAGAAACAAAAGCAGTGCAAAGTTGCCCTCGATAGCTCCGGTATACCAGGCACCAATATAGCCCACGAAGGCAGCCAGCACCAGTGACGTCAAAATTTGCATGAATTGCATCAATCTTCCACCTGCAAAATGGCCAGGAATGCCTCTTGAGGCACCTCGACCGATCCGATCTGTTTCATGCGCTTTTTGCCTGCTTTCTGCTTCTCAAGAAGCTTGCGTTTGCGGGTGATATCGCCGCCATAACACTTGGCCAACACATTTTTGCGCAGTGCCTTGATGGTTTCGCGCGCAATGATGTTGGCGCCAATGGCCGCCTGGATGGCCACGTCATACATCTGGCGGCTGATGATCTCGCGCATCTTGGCAACCACTGCCCGGCCGCGGTACTGCGACTGCGAACGGTGCACGATGATGGACAAGGCATCCACCTTTTCTCCGTTCAGCAGGATATCAACCTTCACCACATCGGAGGCACGGTACTCCTTGAACTCGTAGTCCATGGAGGCGTAGCCGCGCGAGACCGATTTGAGCTTGTCAAAGAAGTCGAGCACGATTTCACCGAGCGGCATTTCGTAAGTGAGCATTACCTGGCGACCGTGGTACGCCATGTTCATCTGCACGCCACGCTTCTGATTGGCCAGCGTCATCACCGGGCCCACATAGTCCTGCGGCATGTACAGATGGACCGTCACGATAGGCTCGCGGATTTCCTCCAGACGACCCTGGTCAGGCATCTTGGAAGGGTTCTCGACCATGATCACTTCGCCGTCGGCCTTGACCACCTCATAGACCACACTGGGGGCCGTCGTGATGAGGTCCTGGTCGAATTCGCGCTCCAGCCGCTCTTGCACGATCTCCATGTGCAACAGTCCGAGAAAGCCGCAGCGGAAGCCAAAGCCCAGCGCCTGACTCACCTCGGGCTCATAGTGGAGCGAAGCATCGTTGAGCTTGAGCTTTTCCAGGGCGTCACGCAGCGAGTCGTACTCACTGGCTTCGGTGGGGTAAAGACCTGCGAACACCTGGGGCTGGATCTCCTTGAAACCAGGCAGCGCTTCCGTAGCAGGCCCTGCATTGTTGGGGAGCTTCTTCTCGAGCGTGATGGTGTCACCCACCTTGGCGGCCTGCAGCTCCTTGATGCCGGCAATGATGTAGCCCACCTGCCCCGCATCGAGGGAATTGCGCGGCTCGTTGGCGGGCGTGAACACCCCCAGGTTGTCGGCGTTGTACACCGCGCCCGTGGCCATCATCTTGATGCGCTCGCCCTTGAGCAAGCGGCCATCGACCACACGCACCAGCATGACCACCCCCACGTAGCTGTCGAACCAGCTGTCGATGATCATCGCGCGCAGCGGGCCATCGGCATTGCCACGTGGTGCGGGCACCTTGGCAACAATCGCCTCCAGAATCTCATCGATTCCCATACCGGTTTTGGCAGAGCAAGGAATCGCGTCGGTGGCATCAATGCCGATCACATCTTCGATCTCGGCCTTGGCATTGTCTGGATCAGCGTTGGGCAGATCCATCTTGTTGAGCACCGGCACCACTTCCACACCCAGATCCAGAGCGGTGTAGCAGTTGGCCACAGTCTGCGCTTCGACCCCCTGCGATGCATCCACAACCAACAGCGCACCCTCGCATGCAGACAGCGAACGACTCACCTCATACGAGAAGTCCACATGCCCTGGCGTGTCGATTAGATTGAGGTTGTAGACCTGCCCATCCTGAGCCTTGTACTGCAGCGCAGCGGTCTGCGCCTTGATGGTTATCCCACGCTCTTTTTCGATATCCATCGAGTCCAGAACCTGGGCCTCCATCTCACGGTCTGCAAGACCTCCGCACCGCTGAATCAAGCGGTCGGCAAGCGTCGACTTGCCATGGTCGATGTGCGCAATGATGGAAAAATTTCTGATGTGATTCATCAACGGAAAGCGTCAAGTGATTGAATTAAAACAGTGCGCACAAGAAAAAAGGGCGCGTCGAATGGCGACGCGCCCTGAACCAACAATCATTGGCAACTGCGATAGTTGGAGCTTCATTGTAGGCAAAAAGGCCGCCTGAAAAAGCCCGCCCCTCGGCATCCAAGGGAAGTTGCCAGGGTGCAACAGGAATTTTATACACAGTTTATACACAGTCCGCACAAGAACAACGCTGGACAACTTGTGGGTGAGCTGTGGATCAACTGTGCATTGCTCAAAAACATCCCACATCGTGAACAGAGCGTCCGTCGATATGCAGATAAGCGTTGAACGCAAGTCTCTATTCTATCGAAACTGGTTGATGGACCTCTGAAAAGTTAGCAAAAGCTAACATCTAGACTGGTGTGGACGTCTCCTACCAACCCCTCAAAAAAAACCAGGCACCGACAATGGCCCCCTTGAAAAGTAGGGAATGGCCCGACTCCGGGCCATCCTCGTTCTCGCTTGTGGCGCTTATCTGCCGGGCCGAATCAGCGCGTACTGAGCCCACTCGCCGCGGCGATACAGCACGTTGATGGACTTGCTCTTATCAGCCTTGGACAGCACGGATTCAAACTCTTTCACGCCCGCCACTTCGGTGTTGGCAACCGACAGGATGATGTCCCCTTCCCGAAGGCCAGCGCGTGCTGCCGCGTCCGTGGCGGTCGCCACGACCACCCCGCCCTTGAGCTTGAGTTCCTTCTTCTGGGCATCCGTCAGTTCCGTCACTGACAAACCGATCTGCTGCGCAGCGGCAGAGGCCTTGGGTTTCTCCTCGCGCTCGGCTACTTTGGTGGCGGGCTTGTCAGGTTCGATCTCCGCGATGGTGATGGCCAGATCGCGGGATGCACCGCGACGGAACACCGTCACCGAACTGCGATTGCCTGGTTTGGTGTTGCCCACAAGGCGCGGCAGGTCTGCCACCTTCTCGATGGGTTTGCCATCAAAGCGCGTGATGATGTCGCCCGCCTCCACACCCGCTTTGTCGGCAGGCGATCCTGCCTCCACGCCCGTCACCAGAGCGCCCTGCGCCTTGCCCAGGCCAATCGACTCAGCAACATCCTTGGTGACTTGCCCGATCTGGACACCGATACGGCCACGCGTCACACGGCCCGAAGCGCGCAGCTGCTCACTCACACGGATGGCTTCATCCATGGGGATGGCGAACGAGATACCCATGAATCCGCCAGAGCGGGAATAGATCTGGCTGTTGATACCCACCACCTCACCACGCATGTTGATGAGCGGCCCGCCAGAGTTTCCGGGGTTGATGGCCACATCCGTCTGGATGAAGGGCAGGTAGTCACCCGTATCGCGCTGCTTGGCGCTGACGATGCCCGCAGTGACCGTGTTTTCCAGCCCAAAGGGTGAACCGATCGCCATCACCCACTCGCCCACTCGGAGGCGACTCACATCCCCCACTTTCACAGCAGGCAATCCTGACACCTCGATCTTCACAACGGCCACGTCAGTGCGCTTGTCAGCCCCCACGATGCGCGCCTTGAACTCACGCTTGTCCGTCAAGGTCACAATGACCTCGTCAGCGCCTTCAACCACATGCGCGTTGGTCATCACAAACCCGTCAGAGGTCAGAATGAAACCCGATCCCACTCCACGTGGCTGCGCCTCTTCTTCCTGTTGAGGCCGTTGAGGCCGCTGTTGACGCGGAGCATTGGGGATAGGTACCCCAAACCGGCGAAAGAATTCCAGCATCTCTTCGTCCATGCCATTGGCGTTGGCTCGACTGGACGCTTTCTCGACGGTGCGGATGTTGACCACCGACGGCCCCACCTGATCCACCAGATCGGTGAAATCAGGCAAGCCCCGAACCAGCGGTGCAGGTTGTGCCAACGCCGCATGGGGCGCTACCGAGACCGTGGCCAGACCACCCATCAGGCATGCCACTGCCACCGAACGCAACATACTTCCATCAAACTTCGGCATCTTCGACCTTTCTTGATTCTTGGCGAATGCTGTTCACGAATTGTGTGTGACTGTGAAGAGTGTGACGCCAAATGGTTCCCCGCATTCGTCACGCCCTCCATGCCCACACAAACCGCCAAATGACCGGGTATGGCGGCCCGCAGTCATCGGCAGCGCGGCTGTCAGCGCAGGCGCTCCAGCTGACCTACAAAAAGACGCAGTGTCTGCAGAGGTACCTCTCCCACTGCGGTCAACCACGTGTCTGACGGCCCACGCTGGGCTACCAGCTGTGTAGCCCCCATACTGGACACTTGGGGCTGCGCGGGATGGCGCTGCGGGTCGAAGGGCTCCAGAAACAACGACACCGAGGCCAGTCCATCGGAGTACAGGCACTGCAAGACACTGGAGGCATCCGGAGCGTCAGACACCGCCCGTCGGTGACAGCTGACAGGCACAAACCCGGCCACGGGCTGGCGCAAGGCCCAGCCTTCGGCCTTTGCCGTAGTTTTGACCACTGAGGGTGCTACTACCTTGTAACCCGACGTCGAGTCCATCAGACGCGTCAGCTGATCAACCTTCACCGGAGCATTGAGATCCAGCTCTGAAAAAGCCGCTTGCTCCAAGACCCGACCATCAGCCGCCAGCGTCTGCAGCTTCACCACCAGCCCGGTTTCGCGCTCGCTCCAGAGCCGATAACCGAAACGCAGGGTATCCGTAGGCTGAAACCAGACCACGTCCGACACGAAGCCAGCCACCCGCTCCTGCCCCAGCAGGCGGGGCGTGTAAAACTGGGCGATCGATGTACCGCTGACCACAGGTACGCGCGGAAAGAGCCCAGATGCATCGCGGCGATCTGACCGCACAACGCGCGCCTGGGGCAGGAAGGTACGAACTTCGTCGTTACGGCGATAGACCGTGCGTGGAGTGCCACTGAGCGATTCGACCCGCTCCAATTGTTGCTGGCCATCGCATGCGTGCCAGATGCGTGAGCTGGACATGGCGCCGTTGGCCGACAACACCACAAAGGTTCCGGCATAGGCTCGGCTGCACGGTGCGCTGTGCATACGCTCGATCCACTGCGCCATGTCGCGCTCGGCCACTGCAGTGGTAGTTGACTCAGAGGATGTAGCAGGAGCCCCCGCCACAGGCCCCATGAACAAGCCACACATCGCTGCGGCTATCAGCGAGCCAAGCCATCGAACCCGGGTATTTACAAAGACCTTCGCAACTCCAGAGGGGTTCATCACACGATCTCAGCGCCAGACATACCGTTCACGATTCAGCGGCCAGGAGTCTCAAAAGTAGCGTTGCGCAAAAAGCCAGCAGGCATCTGCAGGGCCGACGTACTGCCAAACTGCTTATGGGCCGCCAGCAACTCATCCAATCGAGGATCCCGGATCATCACTTGCTGGCCGTCTGCATCAGCAACAGCCACGACAGGCGCGCCTTGCGCCGTCGCACGCTCGGGGGAAGACGCGGCCAGTTGAGCCCCCGCTCCGCCCGCCCCCTGCAGCTGGGAAAACGAGGTCCAGCCAATGGCGGCCACGGCGGCCAGCGACGCAAAGCCCGCAACCATCTTCCAACGGAACACCGAAGCATTGGCAGCCACAGGCAGAGGGGCCGCTACGATGCCCAGCTGTGCTGGAACATGGGGACGCTGTGGCGGAGCCTCCTTGGCCAGCTCTTCGCGCAAGCGGGACAGAAACGCTGGATTTGCTGGCCGCGCCAAATCAGAAGAACGCAACGCATCGCCCACAAGGTGGTAAACCGCCCATGTGTCGCGTCCTTCGTCTTCCGCCGCCCAGGCCAGCGCATCGGCAAACTCATCGCCGTACAGCTGACCATCCGCCAGAGCAGATAGCTGTTCGCTCCGTCCGCCGGTCAAGCTGACGTCCGCCGAGGCGGTGATACCTGTTTGTGCCTTGTTCATTCAATCACCTCACCACCGTTTGCCCGACTGGTTTTCGAGCAAGGGGCGCACTTTGGCCGAAATGGCTTCTCGCGCCCGAAAAATTCGAGATCGCACCGTACCAATGGGGCACCCCATCGCGGTAGCAATTTCTTCATAACTGAGCCCTTCGATCTCTCGCAGCGTGACAGCTTGGCGCAGATCATCGGGCAAGGCCTCCATGGCTGCATTCACGACCTGGGCGATTTCCTGTGCCGCAAGGACAGTTTCGGGGGTTTCGTCGCTGGTTAGTTCGTGTCCAAGGCGGGAAGTTTCATCCTCGTCCTCCGAACCCCTGAATGCATTTTCGGAAATGACCGGGTTGCGCTTCATGTCCATGAGCGCCTTCTTGGCTGTATTGACAGCAATCCGGTACAGCCAGGTGTAAAACTGGGCGTCGCCGCGAAACTGATGCAGCGCCCGATAGGCTCGAATGAAGGTTTCCTGGGCAATGTCCTGCACCAGGTCCGTGTCGCGCACCATGCGCCCGATCAGTCGTTCGATGCGGCGTTGGTACTTGATGACCAGCAATTCATAGGCGCGCTGGTCGCCCGCTACCGTGCGCTCCACCAGTTGGAGGTCGCTGTCTTCGGAGGGGGAAGGCGGAATTACAGTCATGGATACTCAGTATTCACGCCCTGGGGCAGCTTGCCGGGCGGTTTCGTCAGCGTTGTCAGCGCCCGATCTGGCGCGCGAATATACCGCACGGCGCAAGTCCATCCAGCGCTCTGGCTGACTGGAGCGCTCCAGCCACAACCACAGCGGCGGATGTCCGACGAGCAAGATGCGCACCCACAGATGCGCCTGCAGATCCAGAAGCACCTCAGGGGGCGCCGAAAGCGTCAGCGGCACACTAGTGGGCGGCACCACTCGGTTCAGCGTCCAGGCTTGGCCGTCGAACTGCAGAACTCCACGGGTTTGGCTCCACCAAAAATGCATGACAGCCGCCATCGCTGGCAGCCAGAAGCACAGGGCCACTGCGATGGACAGATGCGCAGCACGGCTACCAAAAGCGATCCAGGCAACCAAAACGGCACCACCAGCAAGCACCCAGGCAGCCAACAGTACGCCCAGAGCCCGACTGCGACGCAGCGAATATTGGACAGAGGGAGGCCGTCTCGAAAGCCGCGTCACAAGACAGCTCCCTTCGACGGACGAATCAAGCGCCAACTCGATGACGGACGGACACCACAGTCAATGACACATCGCCCGCAGACCCACGAGCGATACGTATTGCCACCGAATCCGAGATGGGTATATGCGCGCAATCAGACGCGTTTGAATACCAGCGTTCCGTTGGTGCCGCCAAAGCCAAAGTTGTTCTTGACGGCCACATCAATCTTCATGTCCCGCGCCGTATTGGCGCAGTAGTCGAGATCGCACTCCGGATCCTGGTTGAACAGGTTGATGGTAGGCGGCACTTTTTGTTCATGCAGTGCCAGCACAGTAAACACACTCTCAATCCCCCCCGCACCACCGAGCAAGTGGCCCGTCATGGATTTGGTGGAGCTCACAACGGTCTTGTAGGCGTGGTCGCCCAAGGCCGCTTTGATTGCATTGGTTTCGTTGATGTCACCCAGAGGAGTGGACGTGCCGTGGGCGTTAAGGTAATCCACCTGATCGGCATTGATCCCGGCGTTGCGCAACGCGCTGAGCATGGCGCGCCGGGGCCCATCCATGTTGGGAGCCGTCATGTGACCTGCATCTGCACTCATGCCGAAACCGCTGAGTTCGGCATAAATCTTGGCGCCTCGCGCTTTGGCGTGTTCATACTCTTCGAGCACCATCACACCGGCGCCTTCGCCCAGCACAAAACCGTCGCGATCCTTGTCCCAGGGGCGGGATGCCGTCTTGGGGTCGTCGTTGCGGGTGGACAGGGCCCGCATGGCAGCAAAACCGCCGATGCCCAGCGGAGATACCGTGGATTCGGTACCGCCAGCCACGACCACGTCCGCATCGCCGTATTCGATCATGCGACCGGCCTCGCCGATACAGTGCAAGCCTGTCGTGCAGGCAGTCACCACGGCAAGGTTGGGACCCTTGAAGCCAAAGCGCATCGACACATGCCCTGCCACCATGTTGATGATGGACGCAGGTACAAAAAATGGGGTGATACGCCGTGGCCCGCGGCTGACCAGCTCGGCGTGGGTGTTTTCGATCAGCGGGAGGCCGCCAATGCCGGAGCCGATCACGCAGGCAATGCGTGTGGCGAACTCCTCACTGAGCGCTTCACCCGTGGGAAGCCCTGCGTCCTGGACGGCCTGCGCTGCAGCAGCGATGCCGTAGTGGATAAAGGCATCCATCGCGCGCGCATCCTTGGCGCTGATGTACGACTCCAGGTCAAGACCTTTGACCTCTCCCGCAATCTTGCAGGCGAAGTTCGATGCATCGAACTTGGTGATGAGGTCAATGCCGGACTGGCCGGCAAGGAGATTGGCCCAGGACTCGGCCACCGTGTTACCCACGGGGCTGACGCAACCCAGGCCGGTCACGACAACGCGACGACGGCTCATGCGTATAAAACCTTCTGCTGATCGCTTGAGTCAGGCGCAGGGCGCCGCTCAGGCCTTCTGGTGGGTGTTGGCGTAGTCGATGGCGTTTTGCACCGTGGTGATCTTCTCGGCGTCTTCGTCCGGGATCTCGATGCCGAATTCGTCTTCCAGAGCCATCACCAGTTCCACCGTGTCGAGCGAGTCGGCACCGAGGTCTGCCACGAAGGCCTTTTCATTGGTGACTTGGGACTCTTCCACACCGAGTTGTTCGGCAATGATTTTTTTGACGCGTGCTTCGATATCGCTCATGGTTTCCCTCTGGGGGTTGTGAATGAATCCGCGATTCTAGCCGCTTAAGGAGAAGCCCCTAAACGACCCGCCGTCCGGATGAACCGGCGTTAACTTTCAATAACTACATGTACATGCCGCCATTGACATGCAACTCCTGCCCCGTCACATAGCCAGCCTCGCGCGAGGCAAGGTACGCCACTGCGTGCGCGATGTCGGCCGGCTTGCCCATGTGACCCAGCGGGATCTGCGCATTGAGCGCTTTTTGCTGGTCTTCGGGTAACACGGAGGTCATGTCGGTCTCGATGAAACCGGGTGCCACGCAGTTCACGGTGATGCTGCGACTGCCCAGCTCACGGGCCAGTGCGCGCGTCATGCCCGCCACACCCGCCTTGGCCGCAGCGTAGTTGGCCTGACCTGGATTGCCCGACGCACCCACTACGCTGGTGATGCTGATGATGCGCCCAAAGCGCTGCTTCATCATCGGCCGGATCGCTGCGCGGCTCGTGCGGAATACCGCCTTGAGATTGGTGTCCAGCACGGCATCCCAGTCGTCGTCTTTCATGCGCATGGCCAGAGTGTCGCGCGTAATGCCCGCGTTGTTCACCAGCACATGCAGGCCGCCTTGCTGCTTGACGATGGCGTCCATCAGGGCCTCGACCGCAGCCACATCGTTCACGTTCAGATTGGCACCGCGGCAACCAGGGTAAGCCGACAGCGCCTGGCTGATGCGCGCAGCGCCTTCATCCGTGGTGGCTGTACCCACCACCTGGTAGCCGCGCACCGCCAACTCCAGGGCAATGGCAGCACCGATGCCGCGCGATGCACCCGTCACCAGCGCCACTTGCGCTGCCTGCACTGCTGTCTGGGTCGATTCCGTCATGCCAACAACTCCCGGGTTTCAGCCAGTGTGGCCGAGTCAAACAATGCTGCGCCGACCAGTTCAGGGTCGATGCGTTTGGTGAGGCCTGCCAGCACCTTGCCAGGGCCACATTCAATGATGTGCGTCACACCACGGCCTTTCAGCGCGTGCACGCATTCCACCCAGCGCACGGGGCCAAAGGCCTGGCGGTAGAGCGCTTCGCGAATGGCATCAACGTCTTGCTGCACCACCACGTCCACGTTGTTGACCACCGGAATCTGAGGGGTAGCAAGCGCAACCTCCGCCAGCGCCATACGCAGCTTTTCAGCCGCAGGCTTCATCAGGCTGGAATGGAAAGGCGCCGACACTGGCAGGGGCAATGCGCGCTTGGCGCCCGCCGCCTTGAGCACCTCACAGGCCTTGTCCACACCCGCCTTGGTACCGGCGATCACGGTCTGGATCGGATCGTTGAAATTGACAGCCTCCACCACCTCAGCCGTACCTGGCCCGAACGATGCCAAAGCCTCAGCACAACCAGCGATGACCTTGGAAGCCTCCATGCCCAGAATGGCCGCCATGGCGCCTGTGCCGACAGGCACCGCCTCTTGCATGGCCGCCGCACGCAGCCGCACCAGAGGGGCCGCCTGCGCGAGCGTCAACACACCAGCCGCCACCAGAGCGGAGTATTCGCCCAGCGAATGCCCGGCAACGGCCACCGGGGCTGCGCCGCCTTCTGCGCGCCACACCCGCCATGCCGCCACGCCAGCGACCAGCATCACCGGCTGAGTGTTGGTGGTCAGGGCCAAAGCCTCCTTGGGGCCTTCCTTGATCAGCAGGCCGACATCCTCACCCAAAGCATCCGAGGCTTCCTGCAGGGTCTGCGCCACCACCGGGTGGTCACCCCAACCATCGAGCATGCCAACCGATTGCGAGCCTTGCCCCGGAAAGACAAATGCAAAAGACTTCATGAAAAATCCAGAAATATGATGAAACCGGCCGGTAGCGCAGGTACTTATTGCGCCAGCAGCTACAACTTCAGGAGCACAGCACCCCAGGTAAAACCACCACCCACGCCTTCGAGCAGCAGGGTTTCGCCTTTCTTGACCTGACCGGTGCGCACCCCATGGTCCAGAGCCAGCGGAATGGAAGCTGCCGAGGTGTTGCCGTGTTGGTCCACCGTGACCACCACCTTGTCCATGGACATCTTCAGTTTGCGGGCGGTGCTCTGCATGATGCGGATGTTGGCCTGGTGCGGGATCAGCCAGTCGATATCGGCCTCGGTCAGCCCGGCCTTGGCCAGGGCCGCGTGGGCCGCCTTTTCCAGCACACCCACTGCCAGCTTGAAGACCGCCTGTCCGTCCATTTTGAGGACCGGGTCCCCAAGCACCTTGCCGCCGGACACATTGCCGGGCACACACAAAATATCGACATGCTTGCCGTCGGCGTGCAGGTCGCTCGACAGAATGCCAGGCGTGTCAGAGGCCTCCAGTACCACAGCGCCCGCACCATCACCGAACAACACACACGTGGTGCGGTCGTTGAAGTCCAGGATGCGGCTGAAAACCTCTGCACCAATCACCAGCGCGCGATTGGCAGCACCTGTCTGGATCATGGCGTCCGCCACGGACAGGGCATAGACAAAACCGCTGCACACAGCTTGCACATCAAACGCAGGGCATCCATTGGCACCCAGCTTGTTCTGCAAGATACAAGCAACGGACGGGAACACCATGTCCGGCGTGGACGTGGCCACGATGATCAGATCGATATCGGTGGGCTGCAGGCCGGCGGCCTGCAGGGCATTGCGCGCAGCCTCCAACCCCAAGTCGCTGGCGGTCACATCCGGCGCCGCAAAGTGGCGCGCCCGGATGCCGGTGCGCTCCACGATCCATTCATTGGAGGTTTCGATACCGCGCTGGCCCAGTTCAGCAACCAGATCAGCGTTGGTCAACCGGCGGGGAGGCAGGTAGCTGCCGGTGCCGGTAATGCGGGAATAACGTCTCATTATTTTGCGGTCGCCGCAACGCCAGGCTGGGGCTGGGCATCTGCAGGCGCCAGCAGGGGCGCCGCGTGCGCAATCCGGGTCCGGACACGGTCGAGCAGGTTGTTGCGGGCTGCATCATACGCCCGGTTCAACGCCTGCTCGAAAGCCATGGCGTCTGCCGATCCGTGACTCTTGAACACCAGCCCGCGCAGGCCGAGCAGCGCAGCGCCGTTGTAACGGCGGTAATCCATGCGCTTCATTAACGCTTTTAAGATCGGATAGGCGACGATAGCGGCCATTTTGGTAAAAATGTGGCGCGAAAATTCGGTTTTAAGTGCTCCGATGATCATCGAGGCCACACCTTCGCTGGCCTTGAGCGCCACATTGCCCACAAAACCATCACAGACCACGATATCCACCGTCCCCTTGAAGATATCGTTGCCCTCGACATTGCCATAGAAGTTCAAATCACCGGAATTAGCTGCAGATCGCAGCAATTCACCCGCCTTTTTGATCACCTCACTGCCTTTGATGACCTCTTCTCCAATGTTCAGCAATCCCACCGTGGGCTCGCCACCCTCCTGAAGGACGGATACCAGGGCAGAGCCCATCACGGCGAACTGCAGCAGGTGCTCGGCCGAGCAATCGACGTTGGCCCCCAGGTCCAGCACCGTGGTGGCACCACCGGTGGCGTTGGGCAACTGGGTAGCGATGGCAGGACGGTCGATCCCGTCCAACGTCTTGAGCAGATAGCGGGCAATGGCCATCAAGGCACCGGTATTGCCCGCAGACACAGCCGCCGAAGCCGTGCCATCCTTGACTTGCTGGATGGCCACGCGCATCGAAGAATCTTTCTTCTTGCGCAAGGCCACTTCCACCGGGTCATCCATAGCGACCACTTCGGTAGCGGGAACGATGGTGGCTCGGTCGTGGGAGAACGATTGCAGGCTGTCCGCCAAGCCAACGAGCAGCAGACGGGCATCCGGGTGGTGGTCGAGAAACTGGCGGCACGCCGCGAGCGTGACGCGGGGGCCATGGTCGCCCCCCATGCAGTCAACAGCCAGTGTGATCATGGGCGACTTGTCCGGCCGGCCCAAAGGGCCGAGAGATGAATACGACGGTCAAAACAAAGGCCCGCGCTACAGGGTTTGTAGCAACGGGCCTTTGGATGGGGTGAAGGTCAGGCTTCAGACTTGTTCTTCAGCACCTGACGGCCACGGTAGAAACCGTTGGGGCTGATGTGGTGACGCAGGTGCGTTTCACCGGTGGTGGGTTCCACAGCAATGCCTGGCACGTTCAGGGCATTGTGCGAGCGGTGCATGCCGCGCTTGGAAGGGGACTTTTTGTTTTGCTGAACGGCCATGATGGCTCCTGATCTGGAATAGGTTGGTAAAAACGCGATCAGCCCAAAAAGACACGATGGGGTTCGCGTGAAGCCCACGATTATAACCCAAATGATTTTTGGGTCGATGAATCAGTCCTTGGCGTCTTTGCGCAAGGCTGCCAGCGCGGCAAACGGGTTGGGTTTTTCGGCGTTGGCTTCTTCAAAATCGTCGTCCGAAGACGCCAGCGGCACCGAGGTCGGGCACTCGTCGTGTTTGGGCACCACGGGCAACGCCATCAACAGTTCGTCTTCGATGAGTTCGTGCAGATCAAACTCGCGGCTCAGGGCCAGCAGGTCTTCTTCGCTCTCATCGTCCAGGGCCTCGGCCGTGGCTTCGTCCGCCACAAAGCGGAACTCACGATCCACCTCCAGGGGCACATCGACCGGCGTCAGGCAGCGCTGGCACTCCATGGGGAAGCTGGCGCGCACTTTGATATGCAGCCAGACCTGCCCCATGCCTCCCAGGGCAGTGCGCACCTCGCCCGTCGCCTCCCAGTCCACCAGCAGATCGGGGTGCAGGCCCTTGGCCTCCTGCGCCAGGCGTTCGTATTTCAGCAGCGAGTCGTGGCCCGCCAGCCGACCGCCCGCCTGTGCAAAGGCTTTCACGTCGAGGCGCTGTGCGGAGAATTCCTTGGTCATGGCGGCAGTGTAAGAGAATCGGCGCATGCATCAATCCCCCTCCCCGCAACGCCCTCTGGTATTGGGCTCGACCTCGCGCTACCGGCGCGAATTGCTGGAACGGCTGAACCTGCCTTTCGAAGTGACCGCCCCCCACGTCGATGAGACCCCCCTGCCCGGCGAGGCGCCCCGCGCCCTGGCCTTGCGCCTGGCTCTGGCCAAAGCGCAAGCTGTGGCGCGGCAGCACCCCGAAGCCGTGGTGATCGGATCCGACCAGGTGGCCGACCTGGCCGGGGAGCCGCTGGGCAAACCGGGCCAACACGATCGCGCGGTGCAGCAGTTGCGCCAGATGCGCGGCCAGACGGTGGTGTTCCAAACCGCCCTGGCGGTGGTGTGCGCGGCCACCGGCTTTGAACAGGTGGACCTCGCCCCCGTGGAGGTGAAGTTCCGAGACTTGTCGGATGAAGAAATCGAGCGCTACCTGCGCGCCGAGCAGCCCTACGACTGCGCAGGCAGCGCCAAGAGCGAAGGCCTTGGTATTGCCCTGCTGGACGCCATCCACAGCGACGACCCCACGGCACTCATCGGGCTGCCACTGATCCGCACATGCCGCATGCTGCGCGCAGCAGGGCTGGTGCTGCCATGAACGTAAAAACCGGCACGCTGTTTCTGGTGCCCGCCCCCCTCGACTTTGGCTGCGACACCCAGGCCCCACTGCAGGATGCCCTGCCCTCAGCCACCCTGCAGACAGCCGCCCGACTGACCCACTGGGTGTGCGAAAACGCCAAGAGCACGCGCGCCTACCTCAAGCGCATTGACGCGCTGCACCCCCTGGCCCTCTCTTTGCAGCAACAGCAGATCACTGAGTTGCCGCGTGAAGTGCACAAAAAAGGCGACCACGGCGACAAAGGCTCGGCGCCGTTCGACGCCCGCCCGCTGCTGGCTGCGGCCTTGAACGGGCACGACATCGGCTTGGTCAGCGAAGCGGGCATGCCCGCAGTGGCTGACCCTGGCTCGTCGGTGGTGCGGGCTGCGCACGACCTGGGCCTGCGCGTGGTGCCGTTGGTAGGGCCGGTGTCGCTGCTGCTGGCCCTGGCTGCCAGTGGCCTCAATGGACAAAACTTCGCCTTCGTCGGCTACCTGCCACAAGACGGACAAGAGCGCACACAGCGCATCAAGGAGCTGGAAGGCATCGCGCTGCGCACGGGCCAGACCCAGCTGTTCATCGAGACCCCGTACCGCAACCCGGCCCTGTGGCAGGCACTGGTTCAGACCCTGCAGCCGCACACCCGGCTGGCGCTGGCCAGCGGCCTGACCCTGCCCGACGCGCGGGTGCAAAGTCAGCTGGTACGCCAGTGGAAGCAGCAGCCCGCACCGCCGGACAACCGCACCCCCGTGGTGTTTGCGCTGGGGCGTTGAGGCAGCGACGGAGTAACACGCTACGGGCGAGGCGCCTGGAATGCTACATATTCAAGAGCATTCCAGGCATATTCCACTAGCGCAACCGCCCCAAAACACCCCCAAAAACCCTCAGACCGCTGCACAACGGCCCCACACCGGCACCGCAGCACAGCGCAACCAGGCCCCACAAAAAAGCCCCGGCAGATACCTCTGCAGGGGCTTCGAATAGACATCTGCCGTCGATGCAAGGGCTTGCGCGGATGATCACGCCCCCTGCCGACTCCGAGGCGAATATCAGCGCAACTGTGGCCCCGATATGGCCAGCGACTTGACGGCGCCCATGCCCACCGCCGCGCCAAACCGCTTGGCCAGGCGCTCGGCCACGTTGTCGCGGCGGGTGTAGTCGATGATGTCTTCGGCCTTGACCACTTCGCGCGCGACATAGTCCAGGTTGCCCAGCTTGTCCGCCAGGCCCATTTCCACGGCCTGCTGGCCCGTCCAGAACAAGCCGCTGAAGGTATCGGGCGTGGTCTTGAGACGGTCACCGCGCCCTGCTTTCACCACGGCAATGAACTGTTGGTGGATCTGGTCGAGCATGGTCTGCGCGTAGGCGCGCTGCTTCTCGGTCTGCGGGCTGAAGGGGTCCAGAAAACCCTTGTTCTCGCCTGCGGTGAGCAAGCGGCGCTCCACGCCCACCTTCTCCATCACGCCGGTGAACCCAAAGCCGTCCATCAGCACACCAATGCTGCCCACGATGCTGGCCTTGTCCACGTAGATATCGTCGGCGGCAGCTGCAATGTAGTAGGCAGCCGAGGCGCAGGTTTCTTCGACCACGGCGTAGATCGGCTTGTTGTGCTTGGCTTTCAGGCGCACGATCTCATCGTTGATGATGCCGGCCTGCACAGGACTGCCACCGGGCGAGTTGATGAGCAGCACCAGCGCTTGCGAGCCCTCATCCTCCAGCGCGCTGCGCATGGCGGCCACCACAAACTCGGCACTGGCCTCGGCGCCACTGGCGATCTCGCCCTTGATATCCACCACGGCGGTGTGCGGCGTGCTTTTGCTGGTGCTGGGCGACGCCTGACGCAGGGCCACGAACGCAACAGCAGCAAACAACACCAGCCATGCCAGGCGGAAAAAAATCTTCCAGCGGCGGGTGCTGCGTTGTTCGTTGAGGGCGGCAAAGGCCAGCTTTTCCAGCGTGGCGCGTTCCCACCCGGGTTCACGCGATGAATCGCTCACAGGGGCTCCTGAATTAGTAGCTGCTTGCGCCCACAGATCGGGGGCGGAATTGCTTTTGGGGTCAAAGCCCGACGAGGCGGGCTGCTGGGGGTCTGTCATGTCATGCGTCCTGGGCACTGCACCGCTGCGGCCCGCGCGTTGCGGTGGCCCGCGTCGGGCGGCAGCACATCAGGGTAATTCATCTGGATTTTCTAGAACTCTACAGGCTGCAGGTTGTAGGCAGTATGCCAGCGCACCACACCATCGCTCTCCGACAGGGCAATTTTGACCAGCCCACCGCGGCAGGGACCTCCCGCGCACTGGCCGGTATGAGGCAAGTAGGCCGCACCGTGGGTGGCACACAACAGCCAGTTGCCTGTGTCATCAAAAAAGCGGTTGGGCTGGTAGTCCATCTCCATCGCCACATGGGTGCAGCGGTTGAGGTAAGCGTGCGGCAGGCCTCGGTAGCGAATCGCAAAGGCCCTGCACGTCTGGCCTGCGTACTGCACATCAAACGGCACGGCCAAGCCTCCATCGATAAGGTCGGCACTGTTGCACAGCGCGATAGGCTGATCAGTGGAGGGTATGGTCATGGGCTCGTCCCGCTCCGATACCCGCGTCAAGCGTTGTGCAGCAGCCAGTCGTGCAGCTCGCGCACCGAATGCACAACCGCCAGCGGCTGGAGGGCATGAAAGGCGTCGGGCTCGTGTGCGCCATAGCTCACCCCTACGCTCGCACAGCCCGCGTTGACCGCCATCTGCAGATCATGGGTGGTGTCGCCAATCATCAGCAGGCGCTCAGGCGCCACGTCAAATTCGGCCATCAGCTCCTGCAGCATCAGGGGGTGCGGCTTGCCAGCGGTCTGGTCGGCGGTGCGGGAGCCGTCGAACACGCCGCGCAAATCCACCGAATGCAGCGCCTCGTCCAGCCCGCGCCGGCTTTTGCCCGTGGCCACGGCCAGCAGGTGCCCACGTTCACGCAGATCGCTCAGCAGCGGCAACACGCCATCGAACAGGCTCAGGTCGTCCTGGTGCTGGATGTAGTGGAAGCGGTAGCGGTTGCCCAGCTCGGTGTACTTTTCGGGCGGCACATCGGGGGCGGCATGGGCCAGCGCCTGCATCAGGCCCATGCCAATCACATAGGCGGCCTCCTTGTCTGTGGGTACCGTGCCGCCCACGTCGCGCACCGCTGCCTGGATGCAGCGCACGATGATGGCGGTGGAGTCGAACAGGGTTCCATCCCAGTCAAAGGCGATGAGGTCGAAGCGGCGCGGACGGAAGTTTTTGGCAGACATGGAGGGGGTTCTTCGCGCAGGATCGTCAGGCAGGGGACACAAAATCGGCCAGCTCAGGGGGTAGCTCGGCAATCAGTTGCACACGCTCGCCCGAGGCGGGGTGGTTGAACTGTAACCGCCATGCGTGCAGGAACATGCGCTTCATCGAGAGCTTCTGCAGGCGCTTGTTGAGGTCAAAGTCACCGTATTTATCGTCACCCACGATGGCGTGGCCCTGGCTAGCCAGGTGCACACGGATCTGATGGGTGCGGCCGGTCTTGATGGTCACCTCCAGCAGGGACATCGCCGGCAGGCCTTGAGCGGGGCGCGCGGGCACGGTGCTGCGCACCTTGACCAGCGTGATGGAGCGCATGCCATCCGGGTCATCGGCCGTGGTCACACGCACGCGGCGCTCGCCGTCGGCCTGCAGGTACTTGTGCAGTGGCAGGTCGATGACCTTTTTGTTGGCAGGCCAGATGCCCGTGACGAGTGCCAGATAGGTCTTGCCTGTCTCGCGCTCACGGAACTGGTCTTGCAGGTGAGTGAGCGCTGACCGCTTCTTGGCCACCAGCAGGATGCCCGAGGTCTCGCGGTCCAGACGGTGCACCAGTTCCAAGAACTTGGACGCCGGCCGCGCCTGGCGCAATTGCTCGATCACGCCAAAACTCACGCCGCTGCCGCCGTGCACCGCCACGCCCGCGGGCTTGTCCAGGGCAATCAGGTGCTCGTCTTCGAGCAGGATGGGAAATTCGCGCGCAGGCGCCGGACGCTCGGCCTTCTCGGCCACCTTGTCGGAGATGCGCACGGGCGGCAGGCGCACCACGTCCCCTGCTTGCACGCGGGTGTCGGCGCTCACGCGGCCTTTGTTGATGCGGACCTCACCGCTGCGGATGATGCGGTAGACATGCGTTTTTGGCACGCCTTTCAAGTGGCGTATCAAAAAGTTATCGAGCCGCTGGCCAGCGGAGTCAGCATCCACTTCCACCAGGCGGGCTGCGGGAAGCCCCGCAGGGGCTGTGGGCGGTTTGGCCCCTATAATGTGTTTCACCTGCGCGTTGTTATGTAAGTGGTTGATTTGTCTGGAGTTTAGTCCACACAGCCCTTGCCCCTCACGCAGGCAGGTCGATGCCACCGGGCGTCGTGCGCGCAGATTGCAGGCCAGATGCCTGTGGTGGCCAGCACGCCGTGCGGCGGGCTGACAGATTGAAACACTGATACGGAATCCCCCAAGCTGGCAGATGTTCCCTACCCGGGCGCAGCCTGTCAGCGGATCAAAGCGAGCATGTGGTTGTTGATGAGCTGGATGGTGACCTTGTGGCGGTGGCTGATGCCCCCGGCTGCACGCTCCAATTCAGCCCCAACGCCCAGCCAGCAAGCGCAACCAGCTACTCTTTTGCTAGCAAAACTGCGCTCCTACCACTCGCCCCCATCCACGCGCCCCTGCCTCACGATGCTGCGCTAGAGCGCGGCAGATCATTGGCATTCCCGGCAATTCCCTTCGTTTCGATGCGTCAGTCCAGGCATTCACAGCTCCTGTAGAGCTTGTTGTATTGGTTTGGAAACTGTGGGCGGCAGCCCGCGCAGCCCTTCCTGTGGGTCAGGTGGGCTGCACCGCTGCTGTCCGCGAAACACTGAAGGAATCGCATCATGAAGCGGATGCTCATCAACGCCACGCAGCCCGAAGAACGGCGCCTGGCCATCGTCGACGGACAAAAGCTCCTCGACTACGAAATCGAAATCGAAGGGCGCGAACAGCGCAAGGGCAACATCTATAAGGCCGTCGTCACTCGCGTCGAGCCTTCGCTGGAAGCCTGTTTTGTGGACTACGGCGAAGACCGCCACGGTTTCCTGCCGTTCAAGGAAATCTCGCGCAGCTACTTCACCCCCGGTGTCTCGCCCAGCCAGGCGCGCATCAATGAAGTGATCAAGGAAGGCCAGGAACTGCTGGTCCAGGTCGAAAAAGAAGAACGCGGCAACAAGGGCGCGGCCCTGACCACCTTCGTCTCGCTGGCCGGCCGCTATGTGGTGCTGATGCCCAACAACCCCCGTGGCGGCGGCGTTTCACGCCGCATCGAGGGCGAGGACCGCGCCGAGCTCAAGGAGGCGATGGACCAGCTGGAATACCCGAACGGCATGTCCATCATCGCGCGCACCGCTGGCATTGGCCGCACCGCGCCCGAGCTGCAGTGGGATCTGAACTACCTCCTCAAGCTGTGGAATGCCATCGACGGCGCCGCCAAGGGTGGCAAGGGCGCCTTCCTGATCTACCAGGAATCGAGCCTGGTGATTCGCGCGATCCGCGACTACTTCAACAACGACATCGGTGACATCCTCATCGATACCGACGACATCTACGAACAGGCACAGCAGTTCATGGCGCACGTCATGCCCGAGCATGCCGCCCGCGTGAAGCGCTACCGCGACGACGCCGCCCTGTTCAGCCGCTTCCAGATCGAGCATCAGATCGAATCGGCCTACGCCCGCACCGTGCAGCTGCCCTCGGGTGGCGCCATCGTGATCGACCACACCGAAGCGCTGGTGTCCGTGGACGTGAACTCGGCCCGCGCCATCAAGGGCGGCGACATCGAGGAAACCGCCACCCGCACCAACCTGGAAGCTGCCGACGAAGTGGCCCGCCAGATGCGCCTGCGCGACCTGGGCGGCCTGATCGTGATCGACTTCATCGACATGGAAGAGTCGAAGAACCGCCGCGAAGTGGAAAACCGCCTGCGCGACGCCTTGCGCCAGGACCGCGCCCGCGTGCAGTTCGGCACCATCAGCAAGTTCGGCCTCATGGAAATGAGCCGCCAGCGCCTCAAGCCCGCCTTGAGCGAGGGCTCGTCCATCCCCTGCCCACGCTGCGGCGGCTCGGGCCACATCCGCGACACCGAATCGTCGGCCCTGCAGATCCTGCGGATCATTCAGGAAGAGTCGATGAAGGACAACACGGCCGCTGTGCACTGCCAGGTGCCGGTGGAAGTGGCCTCTTTCCTGCTGAACGAAAAGCGCACCGAGATCGCCAAGATCGAACTCAAGCAGCGCGTGGCCGTGCTGATGGTGCCCAACAAGACGCTGGAAACCCCCAACTACCGCCTGGAACGCCTCAAGCACGACGACCCGCGCCTGGACCACATCGAAGCCAGCTACAAGCTCGCCGAAGAAGTGGAAGACCCCACCGCCGTGACGCGCCGCTCGCAAGAGCCCACCAACAAGCAGACCCCGGTGATCAAGGGCGTGCTGCCTGACGCACCCGCCCCCGTGGCTGAGCCCCGCCCCGAAGGCGCCGCACGCCCACCCCGTGGTGGCCAACGCCCTGCAGCCGCTGCCACCCCTGCACCTGCACCAGTAACCGCTCCAGCGCCCGCCCCTGCCGCGCCGCAAGAGCAAGGCTTCTTCGCCTGGCTCAAGAGCCTGTTTGGCTTTGGCAGCGCGCCGGCAGCCCCCACCCCGGTCACAACGGCATCGCCCGCAGCCGCACCTGCCGCTGCCGAAACCACCAGCCGTGGCGAACCGCGCCGCGAAGGCCGCAACGGTGAAAGCCGTGGCCGCCGTGGCGGCCGCGATGGCAACCGGGATGGTCAGCGCGAAGGCGCACCACGTGATGGCAACCGCGAAGGCAGCTCTGGCGAAGGCCGTGGCCGCCGTGGCGAACGCTCGGCCGAAGGCCGCGCTCCCCGCGATGCAGACAGCCGTCCACCCCGCGACGCAGAGCGCCGTCCCGAAGGCGAAGGCCGTGAAGGGGGCCGCAACGGACGTGGCGAAGGCCGTGAAGGGGGCCGTGGCCGCCGCGACAGCGAGCCGCGCAACCTGAACGCTGGCGTGAATAGTGACAACAACGCAGCTACCACTCCGGTGGAAGGCCCCAACGCAGGCAACACCGGTGGCGTAGAAGGCCAGCCGGCGCAGCAACCCCGTGGCGAGCGCGGTCAGCGCCGCGAACGTGGTGATCGCGGTGGCAACCGTGGTGAACGCGGTGAACGCGCTCCCCGCGCGGTCGAGGCCCAGGAGGCAAGCGCCACGGCCGCCGCTGGTGACTTTGCGGACACCGCTCCACTGGCATCGCTGCCGGACCTGGACCTGAGCGGCAATGACGCACCCGCCAACGGCAATGGCGCCACCGAAGAGCAGCGCCGCGAGCGCCGCTCCCGCGACCGCTATGGCCGTGACCGCCGCGAACGCGGCGAGCGTGGCCCGCGCGACAACAACGGCAACGCCGAAGCAGCTGCGCCAGCGATGCTGGACTTTGACCCCACCCAGGCAGAGCCCGCACCGGCACAGGACGAGGCGCCGCGCCGCAGCTACTTCAGCAACGCGCCCGCCGCCGAGCCTGTGGCACCGGCGGCAACCCCTGTCGCAGCTCCTGTGGCATCCCCAGCCGCTTCAGCCACTGAGCCAGCCGCAGCGCCTGTTACCGCGGCAGCTGTTGCAGCGCCCGTTGCAAACCCTGCAGCCGCCCCGGTGGCCGCACCGGCGCCTGTCGCAGCACCCTCACCGGCGGCGGTAGCCGCCCAGGCCCCCGTGGCAACAGCTGCGCAAGCCAAGGGACTGCCCCGCGTTCAGGCGTTCACGCTGCCCATCGATGAACTGCAGCAAGTGGCTGCCGCATCGGGCCTGCAGTGGGTGAACTCTGACGCGGACAAGATCGCTGCCGTGCAGGCCGCCATCGCTGCCGAGCCCAAGCCCATCCGCGTGCCCCGCGAGCGCCCCCCTGCGGTGGTGCTGGACGAAGGTCCGCTGGTGCTGGTGGAAACCCGCCGCGACCTGTCGGCCATGGCGCTGCCGTTTGAGCAGCCCCCCGCAGCCTGATGCGCTGCAATGGCTGCTGCCCCAGGGCTGCAGCCTGCACCAAGAAGGCGGCTCAGGCCGCCTTCTTTTTTTGGGCAACCGAGCAAGCACCGTGCTGGGCGCCAATACCCGCAAGCCGCAGAAGACGGTCGTCCAGCAGGTACCATTTCAGGCCGCTGGTGCAGCCAGCAACCCGCGCTTTCCAGGCCACACTTCACCCCCGAGATCCACGGACCCTTTGCCCCCATGCTGTTCCTGCTGTCTCCCGCCAAATCGCTCGACTACGACACGCCCGTTCCCGAAGGCCTGCCGCACACCACACCCCAGTTTGTGCCGCAGTCCACGGCCCTGATCGAAGTCCTGCGGGAGCAGTCGCCGCAGCAGATCGCGTCGCTGATGGAACTGAGCGACACGCTCGCGGCGCTGAACGTGGCGCGTTACCAGGCCTGGCGCCCCCGCTTCACGGCCCACAACTCGCGCCAGGCGGTGCTGGCTTTCAATGGCGACGTGTACGAGGGGCTGCAAGCCCGCAGCCTGAGCACTGACGACCTGCACTGGGCCCAGAGCCATGTCGCCATCCTCAGCGGCCTGTATGGCGTGCTGCGGCCGCTGGACCGCATGCAGCCCTATCGCCTGGAGATGGGCACGCGCCTGGCCACCGAGGCAGGCAGCAACCTGTACCAGTTCTGGGGCCGCCAGATTGCCGAGCACCTGAACACCCGGCTGCGCGCCGACACCACGCCAGTGGTGATCAACCTCGCCTCGCAGGAATACTTCAAGGCCGTGGACCGCAAGGCACTCAAGGCCCGCGTGATCGAATGCGTGTTCGAGGACTGGAAGGGCGGCAACTACAAGATCATCAGCTTCTTTGCCAAGCGCGCACGCGGCCTGATGGCGCGCTACGCCATCACCCACCGCCTTGCCACACCCCACCAGCTCGAAGGGTTTGACCTGGACGGCTATGCCTTTGCCCCGGCATCATCCGAGCCCGAGCGCCTGGTCTTCCGGCGCAAGACCCCGGCCTCCGCATAAATCCGCCCACCACCCTGCTCTTGTTGAAGGACCGCCATGGCATCGCGTTCTGACCAGCACCCGGACAGCACCACCACCCAGCACGCCAGCGCAGCGCGGCAGGCCATCACCCCCGAGTTGCGCCGCTGGATCATCGAGCAGGCCCAGGCGGGCTACGCTGCGCCCGTGGTGCTGCAGTCCATGCGTGACGCAGGCTGGGACGAAGACGTGGCGGCGGATGCGCTGGAGATCACGCTGCAGGAGCACCTGAACGACCTGGCTGTGCAGCAGGGCCTGCCCTCGGCCGTGCGGGTGCCCGAGCCCCGGCTGGATGAATCCCCCGCCCAGGTGGACTGCGGAGACCGCGCCGTGAATGTGCTGCTGGCCATGGCACAGCCGCGCATCGTGGTGTTTGGCAACCTGCTGTCGCCCGAGGAGTGCGATGCACTGATAGCCGCTGCAGAGCCCCGCATGGCACGCTCGCTCACCGTGGCCACCAAGACCGGAGGCGAAGAGATCAATGCCGACCGCACCAGCGACGGCATGTTCTTCCAGCGCGGGCAAAGTCCCCTGATCCAGCGCATCGAGGAGCGCATTGCGCGCCTGCTCCACTGGCCCATCGAAAACGGCGAAGGCCTGCAGGTGCTGCACTACCGCCCCGGCGCCGAATACAAGCCACACTACGACTACTTCGACCCCGCCGAGCCCGGCACGCCCAGCATCATCCAGCGCGGCGGCCAGCGTGTGGGCACGCTGGTGATGTACCTGAACACACCTGACAAAGGCGGCGGCACCACCTTCCCCGACGTGCACCTGGAGGTGGCGCCGCAGCGTGGCAACGCGGTGTTCTTCAGCTACGAGCGCCCGCACCCGTCCACCCGCACCCTGCATGGCGGCGCCCCCGTGATCGCCGGGGACAAATGGATTGCCACCAAATGGCTGCGTGAGCGGGAATTTCGGTAAAAACCCCGGCATGCGCTAGTCGAACATGCGCCAGCAGCTATAAAAATAGTAGCAATAGCACAGACCCCCTTGGAACCCACACACCCGAAAGACCAGGCCATGAACACGCCAGAACAATCCCAACTCGGCAAGGCATCGGCCTACGTGGACCAGTACGACGCCTCGCTGCTGTTCCCCATCCCCCGCGCGGGTAAGCGGGCCGAGATCGGCATCACCGGCGCAGCCCCCTTCTTCGGGGCCGACCTGTGGACGGCGTTCGAGCTGTCCTGGCTGAATGCGCGTGGCAAGCCGCAGGTGGCGCTGGCGCACATCACTGTGCCGTGCGAGACGCCCAACATCGTCGAGAGCAAGTCGTTCAAGCTGTATCTCAACAGCTTCAACAACACCCGTTTTGCCGATGCGGCCGAGGTGCAGGCCCGCATCCGCGCCGACATCAGCGAAGCCGTATGGCGTGGCGCCGACCACCCTGCCACCGTGGGCGTGAAGCTCATCGCGCCCGAGCTGTTCGACCAGGAGCCCGTGCATGAGCTGGACGGCCTGAGCCTGGACCGGCTGGACGTGGAATGCACGCGCTACCAGCCCGCGCCCGACCTGCTGACGGCCACATTCAATGAAGCGCCGGTGACCGAAACCCTGACCAGCAACCTGCTCAAGAGCAACTGCCTGGTGACCGGCCAGCCCGACTGGGGCAGCGTGCAGATCAGCTACAGCGGCCCGCAGATCAATCAGGAAGGGCTGCTGCAGTACCTGGTGAGCTTTCGCAACCACAACGAGTTCCATGAGCAGTGTGTGGAGCGCATCTTCATGGACGTGTGGACACGCTGCAAACCCATCAAACTCACGGTGTACGCGCGCTACACGCGCCGGGGCGGGCTGGACATCAACCCCCTGCGCACCAGCCACCCGCAGGCCCTACCGCGCAACGTGCGCACTGCCCGGCAGTAGGCCTGCCCCCGCCCCCCATCAACCGAACGCATCCGTCAGTTACGCGCATCGATCCAGTCGCACCGCAGGGTGTGGCGCAGGTGCGCGCGGGTGCGCCAGGCAACGTACAGGCTGGGGACAAAAATGCCGATCAGGCAGACCGGCGCGGCGCAGGGCTCGCCAAAAGCGCAGATGGGAAACCAGCCCACCCAGCCCAGCATCCAGACCGTCAGCACCAGGTCCCACAGGTGGTATTCGAGCGGGTGGTCGGCCTTGTGCGCCACATGCCACTGCTTGATGCGCTGCAGCTCGTCGAGGGTCATGGTGATCTCCCGGAAAACGGGAAAATCACTGTAAGTTACGAGTAAGAATTCGTCAAGGTGCGAGTGTCCCTTGGCGGCTCGTTGCAGCGCCGTTCAACCCAGCCGGAACACATCCACCGAGCGGCCCAGCGACACCGCGCTTTCCTTGAGGCCCTGGGCGGCGGCGGCCGACTCCTCCACCAGCGCGGCGTTCTGCTGCGTCACGGTGTCGAGCTGCGTCACCGCCTCGTTGACCTGGGCAATGCCCTGCGACTGCTCCTTGGTGGCGCTGCTGATCTGCTGGACCAGCGTGCTCACGCGCTCCACGGCGTGCACGACGCCCTCGATGGTGGTGCCCGCATGGTCCATCTGCTGCGCGCCGCTGGCGATCTGGTTCACCGTGACGCCGATCAGGCCGCTGATCTCCTTGGCCGAGCTGGCGCTGCGTTGCGCCAGGGCCCGCACCTCGCCCGCCACCACCGCAAAGCCCCGGCCCTGCTCGCCTGCACGGGCCGCCTCCACGGCGGCATTGAGCGCCAGCAGGTTGGTCTGGAAGGCAATGCCCTCGATCACGCCCACGATCTCGCTGATCTTGGTGGACGACAGCTTCATCTGCTGCATGGCCGCGCCCACCTCCTGCACCGCCTGGCCGCCGCGCGTGGCGATGTCGCTGCTCTGTGCGCTCTCGTGCGACACCTTGGCCGCTGTCTCCGACGTCTGCAGCACCGTGCTGGCCAGTTGCTCCATCGCAGCGGCGGTCTCCTCCAGGCTGCTTGCCTGCGACTCGGTGCGGGCCGACAGGTCCATGCCGCCGCGCGCGATTTCGTCGGCCGATTCGATGAAGTTGCGCACCTCGGTGCGCACGTCGCCCACCACGGCGCGCAGGTTGACCTGGGTCTGCTGCAGGCGCTGCATCAGCGCGCCCAGGGGCTGGGGGTAGTCGGTGCCCACCGACGTGGCAAGGTTGCAGGCCGAGATGTCGGACGCGAAGCGGGTGGCATCGTGCACGCCCTGCAGCACGGTGGCCTGAAAGCGCCACAGCGTCCACCCCGCCCCCACCAACAGCAGCACCAGGCGGGCCACCCAGGCGGTGGTGCCTTGCAGCCCCATCACGTCGGGCAACAAGGCCAGCAGCACCGTCATCAGCAGCAGGATCGCCATGCGGGGCAGCAGCGCCATCTGCGCCAGGCGCTGCTGCCAGCCACGCACTCCCCGGTAGCGCACGTTGCCCGAGTCCAGGTAGAAGCTGCTTGTACCCGAAGCCGCCTCGCTGCGCATCTGCGCATACAGGGCCTCGGCGGCCACCATCTCGGCCGCACTGGGCTTGGTGCGCACCGACATATAGGCGTGTGGCTTGCCGCCCTCCATGATGGGGGTGACGTTGGCTCGCACCCAGTAGTGGTCGCCGTTCTTGCGGCGGTTCTTGACCAAGCCCGTCCAGGGCTCGCCCCGGCCAATGGTGCGCCACATGTCCTTGTAGGCCTCGGCCGGCATGTCGGGGTGGCGAATGATGTTGTGGGGCTGACCAATGAGTTCGTCGTAGCTGTAACCGCTGACGCGCACGAACGCCGGGTTGCAGTGCGTGATCTCACCCTTGGTGTTGGTGCTGGACACCAGCAGCTCTTCACCGGGGTAGTCAAAATTCTGCTGGGTCACTGGCAGATTGATGCGCATTCGAGGCTCCTGAAGGGCCTGCGGCAGGGGCAGGCGGCGCGGCTTTTTGTGGCGTGTTGTATGTAACTGCTTGATACGAATCAAGTCTAACTGCTCCCTCCCCTGCTTTGCCCCAAAAAGGTGCCTCCTCGCACCCCTCAAAGCGCAAACACTGAGAGCCTGCTCACCGCCTTTTGGAAATCCGCCGCCTCAATCAAAAAAGCTGCCCGGTTTCCATGGTCGCCTCTGTCTGAGGCCCGCGCCGACGCCCCTCTGCGGCCGCAGTGGCACGCAGCTCCAGCGCAGGCTCTTCCCCCCGCCGCGCCAGTGTGCTGGCCCGCACGCCGAGCAGCCGCAGGCGCTTGTCCAGCGGCACGCGCTTGAGGCATTGCCCGGCCAGCTGCCGGATGGTGGCTCCGTCGGCGGTGTAGCTGTTGGCGGTGTGGTCACGCGTCGCGATCTTGAAGTCGTCATAGCGCAGCTTGATACCGATGGTGCGCGCCACATAGCCCTTGCGCTGCAGATCTTCGGCCAGCCGCATGCACAGGTCGGTAAAAATGGAGCCCAGCTCGGCCCGGTCACGCACCGCATGCAGGTCGCGGTCGAAGGTGGTCTCGCGGCTCATGCTCACCGGCTCGCTCTCGGTCACCACCGGGCTGTCGTCGCGGCCCCAGGCCACGCGGTGCATCCATGCGCCGGTGGACTTGCCAAAGTAGCCCATCAGCCATTGCTCATCCTGCGCGGCAAGCTGCCCGATGGTTTCAATGCCCAGCCGCGCCAGCTTCTCGCCCGCCTTGGGACCGATGCCGTTGATCTTGCGCACGTTCAAGGGCCAGATCTTGCTCTGCAGGTCTTCCTCGTAAACGATGGAGATACCGTTGGGCTTGTTGAACTCGCTGGCCATCTTGGCCAGCAGCCGGTTGGGCGCCACGCCGATCGAGCAGGTCAGCCCGGTCCTATCAAAGATGCTTTTCTGGATGAGCCTCGCCAGCACCCGCCCGCCTTCGCGCTGGCCGCCGGGCACGTCGGTGAAGTCGATGTACACCTCGTCCACCCCCCGGTCCTGCATCACCGGTGCGATCTCGGTGATAGTGCTCTTGAACAGGCGCGAAAAGCGTCGCACCTCGTCAAAATCCACCGGCAGCACGATGGCCTGCGGGCACAGCTTGGCGGCCTTCATCATGCCCATGGCCGAGCCCACGCCGAACTGCCGCGCCGGGTAGGTGGCCGTGGTGATCACACCCCGGCCCACGTAGTCCTTGAGCAGCGGAAAGTCTTCCACCGGTATGAAGCGCCGCTCGCGCTCCTCGGTGCCGTCTGGCCCGCGCAGCAGCAGCTCGTCCACCTTGCGCCGCCCGCCACCGATCACCACAGGCAAGCCTTTGAGTTGCGGGTAGCGCAGCAACTCGACGGACGCAAAGAACGCGTCCATGTCCAGGTGCGCGATGCGGCGCAACGGCATCATGCGATCCATCTCAGTGCTTGATCGTCGACAGCACAGAGAAGGACGGCCATGGCTGCACAACGGTGATCATCACTTGCACACCTGCCAATAAATCAGGCAGCGCCTGCAACCTGGAGCCGAATCCGAAGCCGCGCCAACATCTCGTCTGACGGCAGTTGAACGTCGGTCAGAGTCGCGTCATGCAATCCATGATCGGGAATCGGTAAACCAGCCTGCTGATAATCGTAGCTCCAGTTGGATTCGTAAAGCACCGTCCAGCGGTCAGTCCATTCCATTCGCAAACGATGCGCACGAACAAGGTCGAACATGAGCCGGTCGCACTTGGGCGTTGCAGCGCGTGGAATCATCCCCCAAAGGGTCCACACGAATGCGGCTGAACGATGAAAGGACATGCAGCTGGTATCGACATGCTGCCGCGAAACATCCTCTTGCGACACCAAGCGCAAGTGTTCATGCCCCGGCAAAAAAATGTGCCGGGACCCAAAAACGGCATCGAGTGGAGCGCCATCATCTATCGCACGCTGATAGGCAGACACCAGGCTTTCCAGGTGCTCGGGCTCGAACAAGTTGTCTGCGTCGAGAAAGCAAGCCACGTCGGCCCCTTCGTTCAGTGCCAGCAAGGCGCCTACGCTTCGCGGAGTGCACCCATAGTCTGCATGCGCACTTGGCAAATTAACTGCCACTACGCGCTCATACCCCTCCATCACCTCAGGCCTGGGATGACCATCGGCCACCATGTAGTGCACAAAATTTCGATAGGTCTGCCTCTGCACGCTGTCCATTCCGCGACGCAATACCGCCTCAGACTCTTTGAAATAAGGCGTGATGACAGCAACTTTCATGACGCACCTTCCTCACGCATTTCTTGAACAACGCCATCCACAGAAGTGGTTGAGGTGGCTGACAAAAGTTGCCGAAAATAGTCCACCGTCTTTTCCAACCCAACGGACAAAGGCACTGTGGGCTCCCAACCCAGTACGTGCTTGGCGCGCGTAATGTCCGGACGCCTCTGGCGAGGATCATCTTGGGGCAAAGGACGAAAGTCCACCGCGGTGCGCGCCCCCGTCAAGGTCAGTACACGATCCGCAAGCTCACACATGGAAAGCTCGGTAGGATTGCCCAGATTGATAGGTCCGGTTACCTCCAGCGGGCTTGCCATCAAAGCGAGCAGCCCTTCGATCAGGTCATCAACGTAGCAAAATGATCGCGTCTGCGAGCCATCACCGTACACCGTTAGCGAATCGCCACGCAACGCTTGCACGATGAAGTTGCTCACCACTCTCCCGTCATCTGGCTGCATGCGAGGTCCATACGTGTTGAAGATTCTCGCTACCTTGATGGCCACTCCGTGACGGCGATGGAAATCGAAAAACAGGGTTTCAGCGCAGCGCTTTCCCTCGTCGTAACAAGCCCTTGGCCCCAAGGGATTGACATGGCCCCAGTACGCCTCGGTCTGTGGACTGACCTCAGGATCACCATAGACCTCGCTGGTAGACGCTTGCAAAATGCGCGCGCCACACCGCTGGGCGAGTTCGAGAAGATGGATAGCCCCGTACACGGAGGTTTTGACGGTATGCAACGGATCGGCCTGGTAATGCGGAGGCGATGCCGGACAAGCAAGGTTGTAAATTTCATCAACCTCCATCCCGGCTGGCAACGGTTGTGCGATGTCGTGCGTTATCAGTGCAAAGTTCCGGTGCGCCAAAAATGGGGCGACATTCGCATGCGATCCCGTCAGGAACGAATCCATGCAGAGGACGTGACACCCAGAACGCAGCAATCGCTCACACAAGTGGGAACCCAAAAAGCCAGCACCACCAGTAACAAGAATGCGTTTGGAGACCATGGAAACCTTGCAGGAACGAAGGCGGAATGCAATGAGCAAGTGAACTGCATAATTATCAGTGCCTACCGTTGCTGGATCTCCATGATGATGGATACCGACGCGCAGGCAACGGACAACAACATCTTCGCTGCGTTGAGGTAAGGACACCTGCAGCGCACTCCGCAGGTACTACCCACCCGGGTACATCCTCCGCCTCTCAAGGTCCCATGAAAATAGCTGTCGCAGGAATCGGGTATGTTGGTCTTTCCGTGGCCGTTTTGCTTGCGCAACACCACGATGTTGTATTGATCGATATCGCACCAGACAAAGTACAGCAAGTTTCTGACCGGATATCGCCCTTCTGCGACCCCGATATCCAACAGTCTTTGAGCGACACGTCGTTGCGCCTAGAGGCCACACTAAGCCAGCAAGCAGCCTATGAGCGAGCAGACTATGTGATCGTGGCAACGCCCACAGACTTTGATCAGAAGACCGGCACTTTCGACACTGCCTCTGTGGATGCTGTCATACAGAGCGTATTGGCGATCCAACCCAATGCGGTGATCGTGATTCGCTCGACCGTGCCAGTAGGATTTACTGAAAACGCAAAGACCCGTTGGGGTACCAATCAGCTAGTTTTCTGTCCAGAGTTTCTGCGGGAGGGCCAAGCTCTGCATGACACGCTCAACCCCTCACGTATCGTTGTGGGTGAGCACTCGGAACGAGCACAGACTCTTGCAGGTCTTCTATTGGAAGGCGCGCGCTCCAAAGAAGTCCCCGTGTTGTTCACCAACGCCAGAGAAGCAGAGTCGATCAAGCTTTTTGCCAATGCCTATTTGGCGATGCGTGTGGCGTACTTCAATGAACTTGACAGTTTTGCCGAAACCCACGAGCTCAACACGCGGCAGATCGTTGAAGGCGTGTGCGCCGACCCTCGCATTGGCGGGCACTACAACAACCCATCGTTTGGCTACGGCGGGTACTGCCTGCCTAAAGACACCCAACAGCTGCAGGCCCAATTCGACGGTATCCCTCAACACCTGATCAGTGCCATCGTACGCTCCAATGTTGCAAGGCAACATTTCATTGCTGAGCGCATCATGCAACGCGACCCGCAGAGGGTGGGAATATTTCGGCTGATCCACAAGCAAGGATCGGGAAACTTCCGCACATCCAGCATCCAAGGGGTAATGATGCATTTACAGGATCGAGGAGTTGAAGTACTTGTCTACGAACCGAACTTGAATGCAGCAGACTTCCTTCATTTCCGCGTGGAGCATGATCTCGACACCTTCAAGCGCTGCTGCGATGTCATCCTCGCCAATCGAATTACAGATGTCCTCAACGACGTAACGCACAAGGTCTACACCCGAGACCTCTTTGGCCGAGACTAGCGCCACCAGTTCGCCAACAATAACTGCTAGCTCCTAATCCACTCTATGGGTAGCAGATGTGGGCTATGGACCTCGCCCAAGCTTCTGACCAAAACCCATAGAAATCAGCATCAGCACCATCCCCCCCAGCTGCCAACCGCCCAAGGTGTGCTGAAAGTACAACCAGTCCACCACGATGGCGACCGTGGGGTAAGCAAATTGCAATACCGCCACCCGGGCCGTCGCCAGGCGGGCCATGCCTGCGTACATCAAGGTATACGCCAAGCCGGTGTGGATCAGCCCCAACCCACCCAGCCATGCCCAGGAGACTCCCCAGGCAGGCCAACCGTGTCCCACGGGGGCCACCCACAGCACGGCCGCACCCAGCGCACATTGCCACCACGCGAGGGTCCCCAGCGGCAGCACCCCCAAGCGTTTGGCGACCACGGTGACGGTGGCTGTGCACAGCGCACCGATCAGGCACAGGCCCACGCCCACCCAGTAGCCTGGCGCGTGGCTACCGCGCGATGGAGCCACCCCCTCCGCAACCCCCGTGGCCAGGACCAACCCCACCATGGCGACCAGCACCGACACCACGCGCTGCCGGGGCACGGACTCTTTCAACCACCAAGCCCCCAGCAGCAACACCCACAGCGGTTGCACATGGAACAGCACCACCGCCACCCCGGTGGGCACCTGCTGGATCGCGGTGAAAAACAGCCACCAGCTCGCCAACATGAGCCCACTGAGCAGCAACACCCACGGCAAAGCAGCCCAGCCCACCCAGAGCCCCCGCCGAAGTCCCGACCAAGACTGGTTGCGCCAGGCCATCCACAACGTGAGCCCAATGAGGCCAAACGCGCACCGGAACCACGTCACTGTCAACGGCGCCGCCTGCGCCTCGTGCACAAACACGCCGATGGTGCCCAGCAGCGCGTTGCCCAGCACGAAGGCGACCCAGCCATCCAGCCGACGGGCATCCGGCTGCACGTGGGCAACGGCCACAGGTGAAGCGGACGCTGGAACCACGGGTGCGGATGTACCTGAAACGGTAGAGGAAGACTGCTGCATGCCCGCAGTGTGGCTGCCAGCCTTTGCAATCCAAAGCGCATAATTTACGAACCAACCATTCGATCATCGAATACATCATCACTGGGGCAATCCATGAGCTACCGCGATTTGCAATTCGATTGGCTTCAGTGCCTGGTGGCTGTGGTGGATGCAGGCTCGCTCTCCGGCGCGGCGGCCGAGGTGCACCGGTCCCAGTCGGCGGTCAGCATGCAGCTCAAGAAGCTCGAAGACGCTGTAGGCCACCGACTGCTGGAGCGCGATGCCCGCAAGCAGCACCTCACGCCCGAGGGTGAAACCCTGCTGGGCTATGCGCGCCGCATTCTGGAACTGCACGCAGAAGCGCACGACGCACTGAACGGCGACGCCCTCACAGGCCGGGTACGGCTGGGGGTGCCGGATGACTACGCAGCGCGCTACCTCACGCCTGTGCTCAAGCGCTTTGCGCCTCGGCACAGTGCGGTGGAGATTGAGCTGGACTGCGAGCAGTCCACAGCACTCATCCCGCGTGTGGCCAATGGCGACCTGGACCTGGCCCTGATCTCGCGCGACCACGCACGCCGGGGCACGCTGCTGTTCCATGAGCCCATGGTGTGGGTGGGGTCGGCGCAGTTCGAGTTGTGGAGGCGTGACCCGCTGCCGATTGCGGTGTACGAATCGGCCAGCCTGGCGCGGCGCGGCGCCATCCACGCGCTGGCGCAGCAGGGGCGCCGCTACAAGGTGGTCTATCACAGCTCCAGCCTGGCCGGGCAAATTGCAGCGGTGGAAAGCGGCCTGGCCGTGGCCGCCCTCACCCACTGCAGCGTGCCACCGCAGCTGCAGGTGCTCGGCACCGAGCAAGGCCTGGGGCCGCTGGCCCCTATGGAGGTGGCCGTGTACCGCAGCCGCGCGTCACGCGGCTCCAAGGCGGTGGACAGCCTGCAGAACCTGCTGGTGCAGACCCTGCGGCAGTCGGGCGGCGCCCGCGTGACCGGCTGAGCGACAGAGCGCCTAAGAGCCTAAGTACGAGATGGGGCCTATTTTCTGGAGAGTGCTGCGCTGCGAATGCCCTGCAGCGTGCCGGTGGGCGTGATCGCCTCGGGATCGATCAGGCAGTGCAGCACGCTGGGCAGACCGCTGGCGCGGGCGCGGGCAAGAGCCGGAGCAAAGTCTTCGGTACGCTCCACCCGCTCGCCATGGCCGCCAAAGGCCTGGGCGTAGGCCTTGAAGTCAGGATTCTTGAGCTGCGTGGCGCTGATGCGCCCGGGGTATTCGCGCTCCTGGTGCATGCGGATGGTGCCGTACATGGCGTTGTCCAGCAGCACCACGATGATGGGCAGGCCGTACTGCACGGCGGTCGCAAACTCCTGGCCGTGCATCAGGAAGTCTCCGTCACCCGCAAAGATCACGACCTCGCGCTGCGGCCACAGGCGCTTGCCACCCACGCCCGCGGGCAGGCCGTAGCCCATCGACCCGCTGGTGGGCGCCAGCTGGCTCGCGTAGGTGGTGAAGGGCCAGAAGCGGTGGATCCACGTGGCGAAGTTGCCTGCGCCGTTGCAGAAGATGGTGTCGGCGGGAAGCACTTCCTTGAGGTGCTGCATCACCTGGCCCATTTGCAGGTTGCCAGGGATGCGGATGGGGGCCGGGTCACTCCAGGCGAGGTATTCGGCATGGGCCGCTTCAGCGTGCGCCTTCCAGGGCACTGCCGCCGTGGGCCGCACAGAATTCAACGCAGCAGTGAAAGCCTGTGGCGTGGCGTGGATGGCCTGGGTGGGGCGATACAGCTTGCCCAGTTCGTCCGCATCGGCATGCACATGCACCAGGGGCTGCGCGGGCGTTGGGATGTTGAACAACTCGTAGCCCTGCGATGGCACCTCCGACAAGCGACCGCCCACCACCAGCACCAGGTCCGACGCCTTGATGCGCGCCAGCAGCTTGGGGTTGACGCCCAGGCCCAGGTCGCCGCCGTAGCAGGCGTGCGTGGCCGGGAACAGCATCTGGCGGCGGAACGAGCAGTACACGGGAATGGACCACGCTTCGGCAAACGCAGTGAAATCGCGCACCGCCTGCTCAGACCAGCGGCTGCCGCCCAGGATGGCCACGGGATTTTTGGCGGCTTGCAGGCGCTGCGCCAGCTCGGCCATCTGCGCAGTGCCAGGGTGGGTCTCCGCCACCTGGTAGGGCAACGCATCGGCCACGGTGGCGGCCTCGGTCAGCATGTCTTCGGGCAGCGCCACCACCACGGGGCCAGGGCGGCCCGAGGTGGCGACATGGAAAGCGCGCGAGATCAGCTCGGGCACACGGGCTGGGTCGTCAATCTGCACCACCCACTTGGCCATGGTGCCGAACACCGCGCTGTAGTCCAACTCCTGAAATGCCTCGCGCCCCATGGCACCGCGTGCCACCTGGCCCACGAACAGGATCATGGGGGTCGAATCCTGGTGGGCAATGTGCACACCGGCCGACGCGTTGGTGGCGCCGGGCCCACGCGTCACAAAGCAGATGCCGGGCTGGCCGGTGAGCTTGCCCTGCGCCTCGGCCATCATGGCCGCCCCGCCCTCCTGGCGGCATACCGTCACGCCGATGTCGGCATCGTGCAGGGCATCGAGCACGGCCAGGTAGCTTTCGCCGGGCACACAAAAGAGCTGCTTCACACCATGGGTGATGAGCTGCTGCACCAGGATCTGGCCGCCAGTGCGGGGGGTGAGGGAGGTCGTGTTCATATCAACGGTATCGGGTCAGAAATTCAGAACAGGGCCTGGCAGGCGCGCTGGATGCGTGCGCAGGCCTCTTGCAAGTCAGCCGTGGACGCTGCGTACGAGATGCGGAAGTATGGCGCCAGCCCCAGCACCCCGCCGGGCACCACGGCCACATGGTGCTCGCGCAGCAGGTAGGCGCAGAAGTCGGCATCGGTGCGCAGCAGCATGCCGCCCGGCGTGGTGCGGCCCAGCACACCTTCGCAGCTGGCAAAGGTGTAGAACGCGCCCTCCGGCACACGGCACCGCAGGCCCGGCGATGCATTGAGCGACGCCACCACCAGGTCACGCCGGTCTTGGAAAGCTTGGCAGCGCTCGCGCACCACGTCTTGCGGCCCCGTCAGCGCCGCCACGGCCGCCGCCTGGCTGATGGACGAAGGGCAGGACGTGGCCTGGCTCTGCACCACGGCCATGGCCGCAATCAGCGCCTTCGGGCCTGCGCCGTAGCCCAGGCGCCAGCCCGTCATGGCATAGGCCTTGGAGACACCGTTCACCGTCAGCGTGCGCTCGCGCAGCGAGGGCAATACGGCGGCGGGCGTGGCAAACGCGCGGCCGTCGTACAGGATGTGTTCGTAGATGTCGTCCGCCAGCAGCCACACCTGCGGGTGGCGCTCCACCACGTCCAGCACGGGCAGCAGCTGCTCGGCACTGTAGGCGGCCCCGCTGGGGTTGGAGGGCGAATTGATGAACACCCAGCGCGTGCGCGGCGTGATGGCCGCCTCCAGCTGCTCGGGCGTGATGCGAAAGCCGTTGGCTTCGGTGCAGGGCACCACCACGGGTACACCGCCTGCAATCAGCACCATGTCGGCATACGAGGTCCAGTACGGCGCGGGCAGGATCACCTCGTCGCCAGGGTTCACCGAGGCCATCAGCGCGTTGTAGAGGATCTGCTTGGCACCCGCGCCTGCGGTGATCTCGTTGAGCTGAAAGTCCAGCCCGTTGTCGTGCTTGAACTTGTGCTGGATGGCCGCCTTGAGTTCGGCCGTGCCGTCCAGCACCGTGTAGTGCGTCTCCCCCCGCGCCATGGCCTGCTGCGCGGCCTCCAGGATGTGCGCGGGCGTGTCGAAGTCGGGCTCGCCCAGGCCCAGCACGATCACGGGCTGGCCCTGGCGCTTGAGCTGGTTGGCCTCTTGCGTCAGGCGCACGATTTCCGAGACGCCGATGGCGCCGAGGCGGTCGGCCGCGCGGAAGGCCGTGGCGGGGATGGCAGCGTTCATTGCTGGTAAGTCTCCAGGGGCTTGTCGTTGGGGGTGGCGAACAGCTGGCGCAGCGTGGTACCCAGCGGCAGGTTCAGGCTCATGTTCTTGGGCGGGATGGGGTTTACAAACCACTTGGTGTAGATCTTTTCCATCTCGCCGCTTTGCATGAGTTTGGTCAACACACCATCCACCGCAGCCTTGAAGGTGGGGTCGTCCTTGCGGAACAGCAGTGCAATGGGCTCGGCGCCCAAGGGCTCGCCCACGATGCGGTAGGCCGAGGGGTCTTTGGAGTTGGCAATCATCCCGGCCAGCAGGTTGTCATCGAGCACAAAAGCGTCGGCGCGGCCTGTTTCGAGCAGCAAGAAGCTCTCATGGTGGTCCTTGCCCAGCACCGTCTTGATGGGCGCGCCACCCAGCGCGCGCTCTTGCTTGCGCAGCAATTGCACGGCGGTGGTGCCAGTGGATGCCGCAATGGTGCGGCCTGCGAGCTGGCTGATGGACTTCAGGTCCGAATCCTTGCGCACCGCCATGCGTACTTCGCTCACATAGGTGGTCACCGCAAACGCCACCTGCTGCTGGCGCGCGGTGTTGTTGGTGGTGGGGCCGCAGCCGATGTCCAGGGTGCCGTTTTGCACCAGCGGCAGGGTGTTTTGCGCCGTCACGGCCATGTATTCAAGCTTGGCGTCGGGCGCGATTTCTTTCAGCACGCGCTCGCACAGCTCCACGTGGTAGCCCACGTATTTTTCGTTGGCGCCCAGCGCGTAGGCCATGGGTGGCGAAGTCTCGCGCACGCCCAGCACGGCCTTGCCCGATGCCTTGATCTTCTCCAGCGTGGGCTGGGTGACCGTCTGCGCCAGCGCGGGGGCCGTGGCCATGCAGGCCATGGTCAGGCCTGCAGCGAGCGCTGTGAAGGTCTTGCGGGAAATTGCCATGTCGTTGTCTCCGTATGTTTTCTGGTTGGCAGGTTGAGAAAGGGGTGAGAAAAAACTGGCAGTAACGATGGTGCTCAGATCACATTCTTTTCGAGCAACGGTGCGTTGCGCGCAATGCGCTCGATGGACAGCGGCGACAGGTCCAGGCTCTGGTAGCCGCCCGTCAACATCCACTCCGCCAGGCCACGCCCCACCGCAGGGCACTGCTGCAGGCCGTGGCCCGAAAATCCGTTGGCAAACACCAGGTTGTCGCACGCCGAGTGCAGGCCCACGATAGCGTTGTGGTCAAAGGTGTTCATCTCGTAGTAGCCCGCCCAGGCACCCTGCATGCGCAGTGCCTCAAAGCCGGGGATGCGCTCGGCCAGCGCGGGCCAGATGTGGTTGTCAAACGCGTCGTACTCGGGCTCCAGCGGGGCAAAGTCGGCGTCGTTGTCCGCGTTGGGCGCAAAGCCGCAGATGAAGCCTTTGCCCTCGGGCCGCAGCCAGATGCCACTGGTGTCGATGAGCAGTGGGCAGCCCGGCAGCGCTGCTGGGCTGGCCAGGTTGAAGACTGTGCGGCGCTTGCCCACCACGGGCAAATCAATTCCCGCCCAGCCCGCGATGGCTGCCGCCCAGGGGCCACCGGCGTTCACGGCGTAGCGGCAAGGCAGCACGGCGCCGCTTTGCAGGCGTACTGCGTTCACATGCAGCACGCCGTCGCTGGCCGCCGTGTCGAGGCCCACCGCCTCGTCGGCCACATAGCGAACGCCCTGGCTCTGCGCCTTTTTGCGCAGCGCCGTCAGCAGCAGGTAGCCATCAAACCAGCCCTCGCCCGACAGGCCCAGCGAGCCCAGCGCCACATCCTGCAGTGCCAGCCACGGAAAGCGCTCGGCCAATTCACGCGGGCTGAGCAGCGCCACGTCGGCACCGTACTGCTTTTGCAACGCATGGTTCTCGCGCAGCGTGGCCTCGCCTGCCTGGGTGGCCAGGTACAGGTAGCCGCCTTCGTGCAGACCGATGTCCGGCACATCGCCGTTGCAGGCCAGGAGCGTGCCCACGTTGCGCAGAAAGCCAATGCCGTAGGCCGATATCTGGATGTTGATGTCGGTCGAAAACTGCTGGCGGATGGAGCTGGCCGACAGCGCCGACGAAGCGCGCGCATAGGTCGGGTCGCGCTCAACCACCACCACCTCGCAGCCCGGTTGCTGCAGCGTGAGGAAGTACGCAATGGCACTGCCAATGACACCACCGCCGATGATGACGATGGGGTGTGATTCCTTAGCGATCAACATGAACGGGGCCATCAGCGCGTGGGTTACACGTCAAACGTCACGCCCTGTGCCAGAGGCAGCGCGGTGGAGTAGTTGATGGTGTTCGTCGCCCGGCGCATGTAGGCCTTCCAGCTGTCCGAGCCCGCTTCGCGGCCACCGCCCGTTTCCTTCTCGCCGCCAAATGCGCCGCCAATTTCGGCACCGCTGGGGCCAATGTTCACGTTGGCAATGCCGCAGTCCGAGCCTGCGGCAGACATGAACAACTCGGCCTCGCGCACATTGAGCGTGAAGATGGACGACGACAGGCCCGCGCCCACGGCGTTGTTCATGGCAATGGCTTCGTCAATGGTGCTGTAGCGCACCACGTACAGGATGGGCGCAAAGGTTTCGTGCAGCGCGGGGCCTTCGTGCTTTTGCAGCTCCACCAGCGCGGGGCGCACGTAGTAAGCATGGTCACCGCCCACGCCTTCCACACGGCCACCACCGTGCACCGTGGCGCCCAGCGCACGGCTTTGCTCCAGCGCCTTTTGCATGCCGTCAAAAGCCATGCGGTCTATCAACGGGCCCACCAGCGTGCCAGCGGTGCGCGGGTTGCCCACCTGCACGTTGGCGTACACCTTGGCCAGCTGGGGCACCAGCTGGTCGTAAATGCTTTCGTGCACAAACAGGCGGCGCAGCGTAGTGCAGCGCTGGCCGGCCGTTCCCATGGCGGCAAACGCAATGCCGCGCAGCGCCAAATCCAGGTCGGCCGTGGGCGCAACGATGGCCGCGTTGTTGCCGCCCAGTTCCAGAATGCCGCGCGCAAACCGCGCTGCAAGGCGCGGGCCCACGGCGCGGCCCATGGCGGTGGACCCCGTGGCCGACAGCACGGGCACGCGGGCGTCGTCCACCAGCACCTCGCCAATGTCGCGCTGGCCCACGATCAGCTCCAGCAGCCCTTCGGGTGCATCGGCGCCAAAACGTGCAATGGCACGCTGGGCAATCGCCTGCGTGGCCAGGGCGGTGAGCGGGGTTTTCTCGGACGGCTTCCACACCACCGAATCACCGCACACCAGTGCCAGCGCGGCGTTCCACGACCACACGGCCACCGGGAAGTTGAAGGCAGAAATGACACCGCACACGCCCAGCGGGTGCCAGGTTTCCGTCATGCGGTGGCCGGGGCGCTCGGTGGCAATCGTCAGGCCGTACAGCTGGCGCGACAGGCCCACGGCAAAGTCGCAGATGTCGATCATCTCCTGCACCTCGCCCAGGCCTTCGGACGGGATCTTGCCCGCCTCGATGGTCACTAGCAGGCCGAGGTCCGCCTTGGCGGCGCGCAGCTCTTCGCCCAGCAGGCGCACCAGCTCGCCCCGGCGCGGTGCAGGCACATTGCGCCATGCCAAAAAGGCCGCATGCGCGCGGCCGATGGCAGCGGTGGCATCGGCCGGGCTTTGCTGTGGCACGTGGGCCAGCACCTCGCCCGTGATGGGCGAACGCGCAGCCAGCGTGCCGCCGGTGTAGGCGGCGCGGGGCACGCCCAGGCGTTGCAGCAGTTGCTCGACTTCGGGCACAAGGGGGGTGGCGGCAGGGGTGGCAGACATGGCGGCTCGCAAAGTTGAATGGAAGCGAATAGAAGGAAGCAGCGTGGGAGAAAACCGCGCGATCAATGCGCCAATATCCGCCAATCGCGCCGTGCTGGATAGCAAAAAAATGGAACTACTTGATCACAAATCAGCATGAAGTGCCTGAAAATTGCAGAGCTACCAGAGCTTGATGTACTAACGCCACAGCCCAAAACCATGCACAACCTGACAGATCCGCTCATTCCCTCTGCGCATGATTGACCCCATTTGCCACCATGACCCTGCTGCGCCGCGCCTTCCTGCCCTCCACCGCCGACCTGCTGGCCTTTGAGGCGGCGGCGCGCCACCAGAGCGTGTCGCGCGCGGCCGAAGAGCTGCACCTCACCCAAAGTGCCGTGTCGCGCCAGATCCGCCAGTTGGAGGAGCAGATCGGCACCGCACTCTTTCACCGTGTGCGCCAGCGTGTGGTGCTGACCGACGCGGGCCGCGTCTACGCGGCCGACGTGCAAAACGTGCTGCAACAGCTGTCGGCCAGCACACAAAAGGCCATGGCGTTCTCCAGCACCGACGGCCTGCTCAACCTGGCCGTGTTGCCCACCCTGGGCACGCGCTGGCTCATCCCGCGACTGGGCGGCTTCATGGCGCTGCACCCTGAGGCGCTGGTCAACTTCTCGGCCCGCACCGAGCCGTTTGACTTTGCGGGCACACCTTTCGACGCTGCCATCCACTTCGGCACCCCGCACTGGGCAGGCGCCGTGTGCGAATACCTGATGCACGAAGAAACCGTGCCCGTGTGCAGCCCCGCTTACCGCGACCGCCACAACATTCACACACCGCAAGACCTCACGCGCGTGGTGCTGCTGCAGCAAAGCACCCGCCCCACCCAATGGGCCGAATGGTTCGAGCTGGTGGGCGCCCCCACAGCCCTGGCCCTGCGCGGCCCCCAGTCCGAACACTTCGCCATGATTGCGCAGGCTGCCGTGTCGCACCTGGGGGCGGCGCTGCTGCCGCGCTTCTTGATCGAGCAGGAGCTGGCGGCAGGGAGCCTGGTGGAGCTGTCAGACCAGGTGCTGACCAGCACCGATGCGTATTACCTCGTGTACCCAGAGGCGCGGGCGCAGACGCCGCTGGTGACGGCGTTCAGGGATTGGGTGGTGGGGGAATGCGCGGGGCAGCGGCAGGGGTGAAACGCTCACCGCTGAAGCAGAAGGGCACCCGTGCTCAAGCGCTTGAGGAAGTGGTCAGACAACATGCGTGGCCCTAGGGAGCCTCTGCACGAATCAGCGCGCCGTGTGCATCAGCGGCCTCGGGCGGCCTGCCGCGTCGCAAATACTCGCAATAGCTACGGCTATTGCTGCGCTTTGCGCCTTGCAGCCCCTCCCGATCCGCTGCACTCACTTGCCGCTTGATTCGTGCAGAGGCTCCCTCGGTTGACCCAAGTGCCTGACGATGCCTGAAAGCTACTGAAAAAACTGCGCTAGGTCAAAATTGCCAATGGACTGAGCAAGCTCCAGAGGCGAGATACCGTAGTTGTTCTCTTTGTTTCTGTCAGCGCCGGAGCGAAGCAACAACTTGATCAAATCGCCGCTGCCGTCTGAATGGAAAACAGCATCTGAAAGCGGTGTGTTTCCATTGGCATCAAAAGAGTCCACGCTCGCTCCCGCCAATATCAGGGCCTCACTGACGGCGTAGCTGTTGGACTGTGCAGCGAAATGCAGTGGAGTCAAACCATTGTCATCGGACGCATTGGGGTCCGCATCGGCCAACAGAAGTTGCTTGACCTTCAATAAGTCGGCCTCCAGAGCCGCATAGTGAAGTTCCGTGCGCCCCATGCGATCCACACCAGAGCGTTCGTTCTTCGTCGGACCTTTGCGAATCATTGCCTCTCCGTCACTTGCATCGCAGAACCATCCGAGGCGGAAGGGGCCGTTCTGAAAACGCTGGACATTGATACCTCCTGGAGATGGCAGACGACCTGGGTTTGCCGGTGTGGGGCGTTGCGCGAATGGCGAGGGCAAAGATCCCATAGCACCCGGGAATTTCAACCCAGCGAACTATAGCGTTCGAACAAACAGGGGCGTGGACCCTATCTGCTTTAGAAATTGATTTTCTCCAAAGCGTCCAACCACACGGCAAAACTCTGCACCATGTCGAATTCGTTCAAGACGCCGCCTCTAGGGACAGGGCACCATCCTGCGCCATGCAACTTCAACCCCTCGATACCGATCTCTGGCACGCCACCCACGCGTTCAAGGCCAACGGCCTTCCCATCACCACGCGCATGACGGTAGTGCGCCTGCCAGGGCGCAAGCTTTTCATCCACTCTCCCATCCCAATGCCGCCCGGCAGCGCGTTGTTGCGCCAGTTGCAAAGCCTCGGCAGCGTGGCCTTTGTCGTGGCGCCGAACAAGATGCACCACCTTTTTCTGGCGCCCTGTGCCGCAGCCTTCCCGGGCGCGGTGGTCTACGGCCCTCAAGGGCTTGCGCAAAAACGGCCAGATTTGGCCGCTACGCTGCATGCGCTGCCTGCAGGCGACCTCCCCGAGTGGCTGCCTGAGCTGGAGCACTTTGCGTTTGAGGGCATCCCGGCGGGCAATGAGTCGGTGTGGTTTCACCGGCCGTCTGCCACGCTCATCGTGACGGACCTCCTGCAGAGGATGGCGGGCGATCTGCCCTGGCTCACACAGGCCTATGCCACGTTGACAGGGGTACGGCGCCAAATGGCTGTGCCGCTTACAGTGCGTGCATTGGTGCGCGACCGCACTGCGGCGGCCCGCAGTGCCGCGCATGTGTTGCGCTGGCCGTTCACACGGGTGGTGACGGCCCACAACCAAGTGATTGACAGCGATGCACACGCACAGGCGGCGCAAGCGCTGTCGGTGTTTCTGAGCGCAAGTTGACCCGCAAGCCGTTGCTTTCGGGAACTCGGAACCTCGCTCAACAGATCACGCCCCAGGTTCCGCAGGTGCAATGGCCTGCGCCTCGGCTCGCACGGATGACAAACTCTGTGCCGGCCTTCTCAGCGTTGCATCAAACGGATTGATCTTCGGCCCGATCGCGGCCGCCTCGCGTTTGAGCAACTCCACGACGGTCGGCAGACGGTCATCGTTCAAGCGCGCGGAGATAGTGCCCACGCTCAATGCAGCGACGGCGCGACCTTCGCGGTCCAGTATGGGTACGGCCACACCGGCCATGCCTTCCAACAACCCGGTATTGCGCCCCGCATAACCCAGCTGGCGCACACGCTCGATTTCGGTGCGCAGATAGACCTCGTCAAACACGCCGTACTCGCGCACGCGGGAGAGGTTGAAGCGGATGACCTCTTCGCGCTCGGCCTCAGGCAAGAAGGCCAGGATGGCCAGGGCGCCCTGCCCCACGCCCAAGGCCACGCGGCCGCCGATGTCGCCGGTGAAGGAGCGGATGGGGAACGGCCCCTCGCTGCGGTCCAGACACACGGCATCGAACCCGCTGCGCACCAAGAGAAATATGCTGTCACCCAGGCTGGCGCACAGGCGCAGCAGCGCGGGGCGGCACAGGCTGCGCAGGTCGCCGGGGTTGCCCGCTTTGGCGGCCAGGGCGAAGAAGTCCATGCTCAGTCGGTAGAGCTTGCTGCGCTCGTCCTGCTCGACCATGCCCTCTGCCACCAGCGATTGCAGTAAACGGTGCGTGGTGCCTTGCGTGAGGCCCACGGCACGCGCCAATTGGGTGACTCGCCCGCCCTCGGCCTGCACGGCCGACAGGGCCCGGATGACGGCAAACACCCGGGGTACGCCGCCGGTGGCGGTGGATGCGGCTTCCATACCTCGCTCCTGTGGAATTCGTTGATCAAACTGAAGGCATCATATTTCATTAAACGGAATAAATTCAATAAAAATTCTGTTTAATGGAATACCCGAAGCATTCTGGTTTGTTTATTGCAATAGATTCAATTGAATCGAGCGGCTGTTCCATCCTTTGTGCGGCACTTGCACCACCCCGGTGCAAGCACACCGAAGGCCCGCAGCCCATCCATGCAACTCCACAGCAGGTGGCACGCACGGCCCCCAGGCAAACCGTGCGATGCCACCACCGGAAAGGCTTTCGCCATGTCGTTTCTCAAGCTCACGGATGTGACCAAGTTCTATGGCAGCACCTGCGCGGTGCAGTCCATGAACCTCACGGTGCAAAAGGGTGAATTTGTGTCGTTGCTGGGCCCGTCGGGCTGCGGCAAGACGACCACGCTGCAGATGGTGGCGGGGTTTGAAGCGGTGACCAGCGGGCGCATCGAGCTCGATGGCAAGGACATCACCCACGCCAAAGCCAACACGCGCGGGCTGGGCATCGTGTTCCAGAGCTATGCGCTCTTCCCGCACATGACGGTGGCGGCCAACGTGAGCTTTGGGCTGGAGATGCGCAAGGTGCCCAAGGCAGAGCGCGCCGAGCGCGTGGCCCAGGCGCTGGCCCTGGTGCACCTGGAAAAGCATGCCACGCGCTACCCGCGCGAGCTGTCCGGCGGCCAGCGCCAGCGGGTGGCACTGGCACGTGCGCTGGTGATCGAACCGCCCGTGCTGCTGCTGGACGAGCCCCTGTCCAACCTCGACGCCAAGCTGCGCGAAGAAATGCAGTTTGAGCTCCGGCAGATCCAGCGCAAGGTGGGCACGACCACCATCATGGTCACGCACGACCAGAGCGAGGCCATGTCCATCAGCGACCGCGTGGTGGTGATGGAGGCCGGCCGCGCCACGCAGATCGACCACCCGCACCGCGTGTACGAGCACCCGCGCACGCGCTTCATCTCCACCTTTGTGGGCAAGGCCAACCTGCTGCCCGGCCAGGTAACGCATGCCAATGGCACGCACACACAGGTGAAGGTGGGCGCCCTCACGATGGAGGTGGACGGTGCCCGCTACCGCCCAGGCGCCGCCGTGCTGCTGAGCGTGCGGCCTGAAAAAGTGCAACTGGTGCCCGCCGTGCAGGGCCGGATGGATGGCCAGGTGTGCGAGCGGTTCTTCCTGGGCAGCCAGTGGCTGTACCGTGTGGGCACCCCCGTGGGCGACCTGATGGTGCTGGTGCCCAATGACGGCCGCGCTGCGCTGGCCGAGGGCGAGCGCACGGGCGTGGACTGGCCCGACCACTGCATGCGCCTGCTGCCCGCCGATGAAACCGCCATGGCCGAGCTGGAGGCCGAAGACGCCGCCGCCGAGGTGGCGCCATGAGCCTGGCCACCACCTTGCTGCACAAAAAGGCCGTGCCCTGGTGGTTGTCCGGCCCGGCGCTGCTGCTGTTCACGGTACTGCTGCTGGTGCCGCTGGCACTCACGGCCGTGCTGTCGTTCAACGCGTTCGACCCGGCCACAGGGGTGAAGGCAGGCGAGTTCACGCTGGAGCATTACGCCCATGTGTTCACCGATTCGTATTACCACACCATCTTCTGGCGCACGTTCTGGATCGCGGGGCTGGTCACGCTGATCTGTGTAGCCATCGGCGCACCCGAGGCCTACATCCTGAGCCGCATGGGCAACCCGTGGCGCTCCATCCTGCTGCTGGTGGTGCTCGCGCCGCTGCTGGTGTCGGTGGTGGTGCGCGCCTTTGGCTGGAGCATGCTGCTGGGCCCCGAGGGGCTGGTGAATGGCGCGCTGCAACTCGTTGGCATCGGCTCGGTGAAGATGCTCTACACCGAGATCGCGGTGGTCATCGCTCTGGTGCATGTGATGCTGCCCTTCATGGTCATCCCCGTGTGGACCTCGCTGCAGAAGCTGGACCCCGGTGTGGAAAACGCGGCGCTGTCGCTGCAGGCCTCGCCCTTCACCACGCTGCGGCGCATTGTGTTGCCGCAGGTTCTGCCTGGCATCCTGTCCGGCAGCCTCATCGTGTTCGGCCTGGCGGCCAGTTCGTTCGCCATCCCCGGCCTGCTGGGCGGGCGGCGCCTGAAGATGGTGGCCACGGTGGTGTACGACGAATACCTGCACGAGCTGAACTGGCCCCTGGGCGCCGCGATTGCGCTGACGCTGCTGGTGGCCAACCTGGTGGTCATGCTGAGCTACAACCGCTTGGTTGAAGGCCGCTACAAAAAATCTCTCGGGTGAGCACGATGCAAAAGAACGGCCCTCTCGCCCTCGCATTCAACGCGCTGGTCATCACCTTCATGCTCGCCCCCTTGCTGGTGGTGTGCATCGTGGCGTTCACGCCGCACAACACGCTGACGCTGCCCACCACCGAGTTCTCGCTGCGCTGGTTCAAGGCGGTGTTCGAGCACTCCGACTTTGTGCAGTCGTTCTGGAACAGTCTGTGGCTGGCGCTGGCATCGGCCACGCTGGCCACAGTGCTGGCCGTGCCTGCGGGCATTGCCATCACGCGCTACGAATTTGCGGGGCGCGGCTTTTTGAACGGGCTGTTTCTGTCGCCACTGATCATTCCGCATCTGGTGCTGGGCGTGGCCCTGCTGCGCCTGTTTGCGCTGCTGGGCGGCACGGGCAGCTTTGGCTGGCTGGTGTTTGCGCATGCGCTCATCGTCACGCCCTACACGCTGCGGCTGGTGGTGGCGGCGCTGGTGGGCTTTGACCGCAGTGCCGAGCACGCGGCCCTATCGCTGGGCGCCAGCCAGGCCACGGTGTTCACGCGCATCACGCTGCCGATGATTTTGCCCGGCGTGACGGGCGGGTGGATGCTGGCCTTCATCAACAGCTTTGACGAAGTGACCATGTCGATCTTTGTCACCTCGCCCAGCACGGTGACGCTGCCGGTGCGCATGTATATGTATGCCACCGAGTCGATTGACCCGCTGATGGCGGCAGTGTCGGCACTGATGGTGGCCCTGACGGCCTGCGCGATGGTGATTCTCGACCGGGTGTACGGCCTGGACCGCGTGCTCGTAGGGCGCAAATAAATGGGCACGACTTCCATGACTGTGAACAAAGCCCTGCTCCACCGCGTGGCCGAAAAAGACCGCGCCCCCGTGCCCTTCGTGCTCGATGGGGAGACCGCCACGGCGCTCGAAGGCGACACGGTGCTCACGGCCATCCTCACCCACCGCGCCCAATTGCGCCGCAACGAGTTCAGCCACGAGCCGCGCGCAGGCTTTTGCCTGATGGGCGCGTGCCAGGACTGCTGGGTGATGACGGCTACCGGCGAACGCCTACGGTCTTGCGCCACCTTCATCCAGGCGGGCATGCAGCTGACTACCGGAGGGGCCGCATGACCGCCCCCACCTTGCAACCCGTGATCGTGGGCGCAGGCCCTGCGGGCATTCGCGCGGCACAAACCCTGGTGGCGCATGGCGTGCGGCCCATGGTGATCGACGAGGCCGCACGCGGTGGCGGGCAGATCTACCGCCGCCCGCCTGCCCACTTTGCCCGCAGCCCGCAAACGCTGTACGGCACCGAAGCATCACGCGCCACGGCATTGCACAGCACGCTGGATGGCCTGGCCGCCCACATCGACTACCAACCCAACAGCCTGGTGTGGAACGCCCAGGGTGGCCAGCTCGATGTGCTGCATGGCCCCGCACAGACCACGCGCACGGTGTCCTACGGCCAGCTCATCGTGGCCAGCGGCGCCACCGACCGCGTGCTGCCCGTGCCGGGCTGGACGCTGCCTGGCGTGTACACGCTGGGGGGCGCGCAGGTGGCGCTCAAGTTCCAGGGCTGCACCATCGGCCGCAACGTGGTGCTGATGGGCACCGGGCCGCTGCTGTACCTGGTGGCGTACCAATATGCCAAGGCAGGCGCCAAGGCGGGCGTGAAGGTGGCTGCAGTGCTAGACACCGCCCGATTTGCCGACCAGCTGGCCGCCCTGCCCGGCATGCTGACGCAGCCCGCCGTGCTGGCTAAAGGGGTGTACTACGTGGGCTGGCTGCGCGCGCACGGCGTGGCGGTGCACACCGGCGTGCGGCCTGTTCGCGTGGAGGGCGACACACGGGTCAACGCCGTGGTGTGGAGCGACGGCCAGGCCGAGCACACCGTGCAGTGCGATGCCGTGGGCTTTGGCTATGCCCTGCGGTCCGAAACCCAACTGGCCGACCTGCTGGGCTGCCGCTTTGCCTGGGCACCCATGCACCGAGCCCACCTGCCCGAGCGCGACGGGGCAGGCCGCACCAGCGTGGCCGGTGTGTACCTGGCGGGGGATGGCGCGGGCATCATGGGCGCCGATGCGGCCGAATGGGCGGGCGAGCGCGCTGCGCTGGCGCTGCTGGCTGACCACGGCGTGAAGGTGGACACTGCACGCGCGGCGGAGCTGGAACGCAAGCTGACCAAGCTGATGCCATTCCGCCAAGGGCTGGAGCGCGCCTTCCCCTTCCCCACCAACTGGGCGGCCCACGCGCCCGACGCGCTGCTGGTGTGCCGCTGCGAGAACATCACAGCCGGTGAGCTGCGCGCCTGTGCCCACGATGCTGGGGCCGACGAACTGAACCGACTCAAGGCCCTGACCCGCGTGGGCATGGGCCGCTGCCAGGGCCGTATGTGCGGTGTGGCCGCTGCAGAAATCCTGGCCCAAGCCACAGGCAAGCCTATCGATCAGGTGGGGCGGCTGCGTGGGCAGGCACCGATCAAGCCCATTCCCATCCACCTGCAAGCCCAGGCGGAGGCTGCCGAATGACCATAACCCGAACCATTGACACCGACGTCGCCATTGTGGGCGGCGGCATCATGGGCGCATCGGCCGCGCTGGCACTGCGACGCAAAGGCGTGGCCGTGGTGCTGCTGGAGCGTGACCTGTGCGGCTCGCGCTCCAGCGGCGTGAACTACGGCGGCGTGCGCCGCCAGGGCCGGCCTGTGAGCCAACTGCCCCTGGCGCAGCGCGCCCACCAGGTGTGGGCCGACCTGCCCGCGCTGATTGGCACCGATGGCGAGTACCAACGCAGCGGGCACTTCAAGATCGGGCGCAGCGAGGCGGACATGGCCGCGCTGGAGGCTTATGCCAACCTGAGCAGCGACTTCGACCTGGGCATTCAACTGATCTCCGGCTCCACGCTGCGCGAGCGCTGCCCTTGGCTGGGCGGGCGCGCCGTGGGCGGGTCGCTGTGCCCCGACGACGGCCAGGCCAACCCACGCCTGGTGTCGCCCGCGTTTGCGCTGGCGGCCAAGCGCGCGGGCGCGCAGATTCTGGAGCGCACACCGATGACCTCGGTGGAGCACGACGGGCAGCTGTTCACCGTGCGCTCGGGCACCACCGTGGCGGTGCGCGCGCCCGTGCTCATCAACTGCGCTGGTGCCTGGGCCGGTGCGCTGGCCGCGCAGTTTGGCGAGGCCGTGCCCATTCACTCCGGCCATCCGGCCATGGCGGTTACCGAGCCCCTGCCCTTTTTCATGCACTGGAGCCTGGGTGTGGAGGGCGGCGGCATCTATTGCCGCCAGGTTGCGCGTGGCAATCTGGTGCTGGGCGGCGGCGCAGGTGTGGCGCTGGATGCCGACCGCGCCCGCTCCGAGCGCAGCGCCATCGCTACCCTGGCAGTGCAGGCGGTGGAGCTGCTGCCCGCCCTCAACAATGCGCACTTCATTCGCACCTGGAGCGGCACCGAAGGCTATCTGCCTGACCGCCAGCCGGTGCTGGGCAAGAGCCACACCACGCCCGGCCTGATCCATGGCTTTGGCTTTGCCGGTGCGGGCTTTCAGATTGGCCCCGGCGTGGGCGAGGTGCTGGCCGAGCTGGCCCGCGATGGCCGCAGCACCACGCCGATTGATGCCTTTGCGATTGAGCGATTTCTCCCAACGACGGTGGCTGACGTGGCCAGCACTGCCGCTGCCCACTGACCCCGTTTGCCACCGACAAAACTCCCCTCCCCACCAGAAAGGAAACCACCATGACCTTCTCCCCCCGCTTTGCCAGCCGCACCCGCCGCGCCCTTGTGACGGCCGCTGCACTGACCGCCGTGGCCGCCGCAGGCACCGCCACCGCGCAGACCAAAACGCTGTACATCGGCATGAACGGCGGCACGATGGAGAAGGCGTATACGCAGTACGTGTTCCCGGCGTTTGAAAAGCTGCATGGCGCGAAGGTGGTGGTGGTGCCGGGCACTTCGTCCGACATCCTGGCCAAGGCCCAGGCCAACAAGGACAAGCCGCAGATGCATGTGATGTTTCTGGACGACGGCATCATGGTGCGCGCCATGGGCATGGGCCTGTGCGAGAAGCAAAAGCCCAACCCGCACCTGAACGAGATCTACCCCGCCGCCCGCTTCAAGGACGACCTGGCCAGCGGCGTGAGCCTGGGCATGACCGGCATCGCCTACAACACCAAGATGTTTGCCGAAAAGGGCTGGGCCGCGCCTACGTCGTGGATGGACTTTGCCGACCCCAAGTACAAGGGCAAGGTGGTGTTCCAATCCATGCCGTCGTCGTCGTTCGGGCTGCACGGCTTTTTGATGTTCAACCGCATCCAGGGCGGCAACGACAAGAACGTGGAGCCTGGCTTTAACAACTGGGCCAAGACCATCGGCCCCAACGTGTTGGAGTACATCCCCAGCTCGGCCAAGATTTCAGAGATGGTGCAGACGGGTGAAGCGGCGATCTTCCCGCTCACGCCGACCAGTGTGGCGGCCTTGAAGGCCAAGGGCATTCCGGTGGAATACGCACAGCCCAAGGAGGGCTCGGTGGTGCTGATGACCGGCCAATGCGTGATCGCCAAGAACAGCGAACCCGAACTGGCGCAAAAGCTGGCCGAGTTTCTGCTGAGCCCGCTGGCACAGGCCAACGTGCTGCAGTTTGGCGCGCAGATCCCCACCAACCCCAAGGCGCCTGCCGTGGGTGAAGGTGCCGCCCAGGTCGCGCAGATCAGCCAGTGGATGAAAAACGCCGTGACGCTGGACTGGGACAGCGTGAACGCCAATCGCCCTGCGTGGAACGCGCGCTGGAACAAGACCATCGAGCGCTGAAAGGATATGGAGCGCGTGTGAACAGGCTACACCTGCTCACACTGGCGGGCCGTTTGTGACAAATGTCACCGGCCCTGCCATACCCTGCGGTGGTGGGGTGCCACAAACCGCTTCTTCGACTTCAGAATCCGGCGCCTGGGCATGCTGATTCGTTCAGCCCGTCCGCCACCATTCGAAGAAGAGGGATACCACCATGAAACGCTGGATCAAATGGACCGCAGGCAGCGCGCTGCTGCTGGGCGTGATCGTTGTCGCCACCGCCGCCAGCGGCCTGTACCTGGCCGAGCAAAAACGCAACCGCTACATCGACATCAAACCCCGCCCCGTGGCCTACACCACCGATGCGCAGACCATCGAACGCGGGCGCTATCTGTATGCATCGCGTGGCTGCACCGACTGCCATGGCGCGCAAGGCACGGGCCGCGAGTTCGTCAACGATGGCAAGGGCACGCGCATCGTGGGGCCCAACATCACACCGGCTGGCGTGGTGGCGCGCTACCAGCCCGAGGACTGGAACAGCGTGATCCGCCACGGCGTCAAGCCCAATGGCCGCCCGGTACTGGTCATGCCCAGCGAGGACTACAACCGCTTCACCAACGAAGACCTGAACGCCCTGGTGTCGTATGTGCGCCAGTTCCCCCCCAAGGAGGGCACGCAGGCCGTGATCGATCTGCCGCACCCTGCCTGGGTGCTGTATGGGCTGGGTGCGATTCCCGACGCGGCCTCGCGCATCGACCACCAGCTGGCCCCCTCGCGGCCGACGGCTGCCGGAGTGACGCTGGCCAATGGACAGTATGTGGCCAACATGTGCATCGGCTGCCATGGTGCCGACCTGTCGGGCGGAAAAATCCCCGGCGGCCCGCCTGACTGGCCTGCGGCGGCAGACATCCGCCCTGGCACACACAGTGCCGACAGCGCCCTGACACGCTACCCCAACGCCGCAAGCTTTGTGGCCATGCTGCGCACGGGCAAGCGGCCTGACGGCACACCGATCCAGGTGATGCCCTTCGAGTCGCTCGGGCAACTCAGCGACGTGGATGCGCAAGCGCTTTACCTGTACCTGAACGCGCCCCCTGGCAGCGTGAAGCAAGAGGTGGGCAGCACCACGGCCGGCGGCCAGAAGAGCAGTGCCAACACCGTCCCCTCCGGACCTGGCGGACTCAAGCTGCCTGGCTGATCTTGGAACCTCAGGGTGCCCTGCAGTAGGGAGACCCCTGAGACACAGGCAAAGAAAGGGCGAAGCACTCCGCCCGTTCAAAAATGACTGCCCTGCTGGCCCGCCCCCGGTGGACCAACGGCTGGTGTGGCGGGTCAGCTGCCGGGGTGCTGATGGGCTGGGTGAGCAGAAACAGGGGCCAGGCTGTACGACCCCATGGGCCCGCCCGGGGTGTTGCCGGGGCCTGCGGGCGCAGCCGGGGGCGCACGCCGCACGCGGGGCACCACGCTGAGCTGCACGGTATCCAGCACCGGGCCGGGCACCACATTCAGCGCCTTGCGCGGCAGGTCCACCAGTTGTTCGGCATGCCACACGCGCACTTGCGCGGCACCATCGGGCACGCTGGCAAAACGGGCGATGCCGTCGCTGTCGGTCTTGAGCGTCCAGGCCGAATCGGTCACAAACACATGGCCGCGCATGGAGCCATGCAGATGGCAGCCCAGCAGCACCACGCCGGGCGTATCCAGCTTCACATCGGCAAAGTTGGCAGGCTTGCCATCGGCCTTGCCCGCCAGGCGCAGCTCGAAGTTGGAACTGGCCGCAGCCGGTGCTGCCGCGGCGGACGCCCCCGTGGGGTTGCCGCGTACATGGTGATCCCAGCGGTCCTGGTTAGTGAACCGCACGGTGGAGCCGGGCATGACCACCGTGACGGCAGGCACAAACCGCATGCGCTCCTGCTCGATGGTGGGACTGAGCTGCAGCAGGCTGGGGGCCGCAGCGGTGGTGGCGCTGGGGTACACCACCACCACGGCGTCGGGCACAGGCTTGCCGTCGCGGTCCAGCACCTGGATTTGGACATTTCCGGCCCAAGCGCTAGTGAATATTGCGCTGGCAGCTATGAAAAAAATAGCATTTTTCATCGTCTTAGTGTTTGGTGATCACATCGCGGTGCATGGGCGCCAACAAGGCCAGCAGGCGGTTTTGTTGAGCGAACGGTATGCCCTGGGCGTCCATGGCGCTTTGCAGCACCTCCACCAGGGCGTTGAAGTGGCCCTTGTTGATGTCCATGTCGGCATGGGCCGATTTCATGTCAGCGCCCTCATATTTGCAAGGGCCACCGCTCAACTGGCAGAACTGGTCGGTCAGGCTCTCCTTGAGCGCGGCCGGTTTGGTGTCCTTGAAGTGGCCGCCAATGCGCGGGTCCTTGACCACGCGGTTCACAAAATCGTCCACCAGGCGGGTGATGCCAGGCTTTTCGCCCAGAGCCTGGTAAAGGCCTGCAGGGGCGGCTGGTACAGCAGTCTTGGCTGCCGGAGCCGCAGCGGTCTGCGCAAAGGCCGGGGCAGCAAGCAAGCCGCCGAGGGAGATGGCCAGGGCGATGAGGGTTTTGGAGAGCGTCATGACAATGTCCTCAGAAGGCGACTTGGGCCGACAGGTAGTAGCCGGTCTGGCGGCGGTTGTTGGTGATGCCGGGGACGATGCGGCCCAGATCCACATAGGCGAGCGTGAGCGACACGTTCTTGCTGGGCGCCCAGGCCACAAAGATGTCCTTCCAGTCGTCCTCGCGCAAGGCGGCGCCCAGGCCGGCCGCCGCGCCCAGGGACTGCAGATTGTTGGGCTTGAAGCGGTATTCGGCCCCCACCGCCAGGTTCTTGTTGATCAGATACGCCACCGAGAACTCGGGCTGCAGGCTGCGGCTGTTCTTGCCGGGCGCAGCCGAGCCAAAGCCCAGCAGGCCGTTCTGGTTGGCATTGGTGTAGCGCAGCGTGCCGTTGACCAGCACGCTTTGCGCCAGCAGCAGCTTGGTGGCGCTCACATACACGTCGGTGCCACTGGTTTTGGTGCCCAGAAAGTCCAGCACCGACCTGATGGAGCCCGGGTGCACCTGCTTGTGCTCCAGCCCCACCGCAATCTGGGGCATCCAGCTGTCGCTGTTGAGCACCGCGTCGCCCGCCACCTTGAGCTTGATGCCGAGCACGTCCATCTTGATGTGCTGGCCGGGTGTCACGCCAAACGGCGCAATGCCGTTGAGCGCGATCGCGGGCGAGGCATCAAAGTCCTGGCGCGCCAGCGACAGCTCCAGGCGGTCGTGCAGCCCCAGGGCCGCGCCATAGCCGTTCAGGCTGTAGTCCTGGGTGGCCGCGCGGGTGGCATAGGCGCTGACACCCACCTCGCCCTCGGTGGCGTTGCTGCCAATCACTGCCCAGGGGGTCAGCCCGCCGCCCGCCGATCCGGCGATGGTGCTGACACCACCGGTGAGCAGCAGCTTGCCGGTATCGGCCTGGACCGCACTGCTGGCCAGTGCAACGCCAGCCAGCACGGCGATGGAAAGGGGACTCTTCATGGGGCGCTCCTCGTGTTTGTAAATAATTGCTACGACAGCGTCATTACGCACACGGGTGGCGTCCAGATGTGAATCCAGAGTACCGCAAAGGGTCTTTAGCGCCTGATCAGGGTCTGGCCCCCACGACGGACTGGCCACCGTTCTCGTCAGCCAGAGAAGGCAAGGCGCTGCACGGTCCAGTACAGCGACAGCACCAGCAACGCGACGGAGCCCCCACGCACCACCACCGAGCGGTACCACGCCCTGCGCGCCAATGCCACCGAGACGGCGCACCACAGGGCGACCACCATCAGTTGGCCCACTTCGACCCCCAGGTTGAACCCCGCCAGGGCCCACAACAGCGAAGCACCCGCCACGCCAGCTTCAACCAGCACCCCGGAAAAACCCAGCCCGTGCACCAGCCCAAAGCCCAGAGCAAGCCAGCTACCGCGCAGGCCTTGGACGGGAAACAGGTTCAGCAACGCCGAGATGCCGATGCTGATGGCAATGGCGGGCTCCACCCAGTTGCCCGACACGGTGACCCAGCCCAGGCCTGCCAGTGCCAGCGTGATGGAATGGCCCACGGTGAAACAGGTCACCGTGAGCAGGAGCGCCTTGATCCCGGTGAAGCGGTCCCTGGCGCTGGAGGCCAGAGTTTCAGCGATCGGTGTTGTGCCGGACTCCGTATGCAATGGCAGATCGCGGTGGCGGGACTGCGGCCGCGCCAGGGAGATGGGCAGCAACAGCGCCAGCAAAAAGGCCAAGTGGTCGTAGCCAGACAGGATGTGGTGCACCCCCTCGGTCACAAAGTGCAGCAGCGTGGCCAACCCGCCGCGTGGGGCGCCGGGCTCTGTTGCGTCCGTGCCTTGAGCCCCTTCCGCACCGTCTGGCCCCGCTTGTCCGGCGCGGCTGCCCGCAGAGCGCAGGTCGGTGCCGGAGCGCCCGTCAGGGGCCAGCACGGCTGCCAGCGTCTGGCCGCTCAACGCGCCGCCCACCAGCAGGCGGTGTGTGGGGTCGATGCCCTGCATCAGGCCGTAGCGCAGGGTGACCGCCTGGGCTGGCGCACAGGGCAGCGTGGCAGCCAGTCGCGCGTAACGCCCATCGGTGCGCTGCTCCAACGCTTCAAAGCGCCAGGCAGGGGCCGTCGACGTGCCGTCGCACTGCCACAACATGCCCTGGCCCACCCACTGGACGATGGCGGGCATGGACTGCCGCACCTCGCCCCATGTGAGCTGGCGGTCGCCATCGGCATCGAGCTGCTCCAGTGCGGCATCCACATCCTTCAAGGCCACCGACAGCACAAGGCCTATCGATGCGCCCGCCCCTGCAGTGCCCAGGGATGCAGGCGCATCCGCCACCCGCAGATAGGCGTCGCTGGCCTTGTGGGCCCAGGCGCTGGGCGCCAGTGCTGCGGCAGTCAACGCGACAGCCACCCTGGCCCGCAGGGAACGCCCGTGTGGGCGCAGGAGGCCCGTTAACCAGTGCATGCAGCGCATCATTGGGCTCCCCGGGTCTGCCAGCGCGCCAGGCGCAGGTCTTGCAGTCCTGCTTGCTGCAGGGCCTGCCGCACGGCCTGGTGGGCAGCAGCGTCGCCCGACTGCTCAGAGGTCTGCAGTGCAAGCCACCAGTCGAGTGGCTCTTTTTGCAGGGCAAGGTTGGTGCGGGCCGCCTTCCATGCGGCGGCGGGTTGCCCCTGCAACCACAGCGCCAGCAAGGCACGCTCCCGGGCGTGGGCGTCCAGCCCCTCACCGCGCGCCGCGATAGCGGCAAAACGCGCTTCCAGGTCGCGCACCAGGGGCTGCCACGCGGCGTCCCCCATCAGCCGCAGGGCCTGCGCGCGCCGCAGCAGCACGGAGTCGCTGTCGGGCTGGTGCCTGAGCACCTCCAGTGCGGCGCTCGCACGATTGCGGCGCAACAGCTGGTCGGCATAGGCCAGCGCGGTGTAGCCGTCGGGGGCATCGGCCAGGCTGCGGCGGTAGGCCGCGTCGGCAGCGTCATCGCGCCCTGCGCGCTCTTCGCTCTCGGCCAGCAGCGACCCGATCCAGGCCCGCTGGGCAGCATCCCCCGCCACCTGCTGCCGCAGTGCGGTGAAGCCATTGCGCGCGGCATCGTGCTGGCCTTGCAGTGAACGGGTTTCAAGCAGGCAGGCGGTGGCATACAGCGCAGCACCATAGCGGGCTACGTTGCGGCAGGCGGCCTCGGCGGCCTCATAGCGCGCGGCCACACGCTCCAGCGTGGCCAGCGTGAGCCAGCCCTGCACCTGTGCGGGGTTGGTTTGCAAGGCGCGCTCCAGCGTGGCGCGCGCGGCTGAAAATTCATGGCGCCCTTGCTCTACGGTGGCCTGCAACACCAGCAGATCGGCCGGGGCGTCCGCCTGGCCCCACCAGCGAGCCAGGGCCGCCTGTGCCCGGCCCAGGTAACGCGGGTCCGCCGTCTCGCGTGACAGCGTGATCCAGCGCCGGGCCGTGGCGGCAGCGGCCTGGGGCGTGGCGGGGGCTGCGCTCACACGCTCGGGCAGACGCTCGACCACATCGGCATTGAGGCCAGGTGGCAAGTCCTGCGGCAAGGCCGCCAGGGCCGTGCCCGCCCAGAACACCAGGCACAAGGCCACGCACAAACAGTGATGAGGTTTCTTCATGGGCTCGTGACAACAGCGGATATCGAAAGAGACACAATCACCCACGCACGCCCTGGCCACACCCCTTCAGGGCGCAGTCAGGACATCGCGCGAGGGTCAGAGCCGCGAATCGGGCTCTTCAGCCTCGGTGCTGGACAGCACCAGCTGGTCTACCGCCTGAGGTTCAGTGGTGTCCGATGCGCCGCTGGCCACAATGGGCTGCACATACGCGAACGCGTTCACCATCACGGGGCCCCCATTGCCAGGGTCTGCCGTGTTGTCGCCGCTACCGCCCCCGCCGCAACCGGTGATGGCCAATGCCGCCACCGAAGTAAGGGCCAGGTGCTGAATCCGAAGGTTCTTTTGCATGGTGTGGCTCCTTCGGATCAGAAGTTCTTGGCACCGGGGAGCGGCGGGTTCACATACGGAAACGCCGTACGGTAGTCCGTCGCCTTGGTGCGCGAGCCGTCCACAAACGCTACCCCTCCTGCCGGGGCATCACCCGGCTTGCAGCCCACCTTGAGCGTGTCCGTGGCACCCGTCACCGTGCAAAGCGCCCCCATGGCCACGCGCAGCGATACGTCCACCACGTCGTCGCCCAAGCGGCGGCCGTTCGGGAAGCCGGCCGCGTCCCCTGCCACCACCCCCAGCGAGTTCTGCGCAGCTGCAGCCGTGGCGGCAATGCCCGTGTTCAAGCGCAGCATTTCGGCCAGGGGGCCGCCGGCACCCAGGCCGGTGATGTTGCCGGGGCGATTGACGGTGGGCAGCCCCGTGAGGAAGGCCGTCATCAGGTCGGTGCGCGGGAAGTTCGTGGGGGCCTTGGCGCCAAACAGCGTCTCGACCAGTGCGGGCAGCGTGGGGTGCGTCACGTAGTCCGCAAAGTTGGCCGCATCATCCTTGGGCTTGGACGCATTGAACTTGTCCTTGTCCTTGAGGCCAATCACCACCTCGTTGACCAGCGGCATGCCCAGGCGCGAGACCTGCGTCCATGCGCCACCGGCCTTCTCGCTGGCCTGCAGGCCCGAGTCTGGCTTGCCATTGAGCAAGCGGGCCTGGCGCAGGCTGGCAGTGGTCCAGCCGCCAATGACCTTCTCGCCCGATGCCGCCGTGAGGCAGTTGGTGGGCACTTCCACCGCGAGCGACGTCACGTTCTTGTTGGCAATCTGACCCGCGCCGAAGGCCGCAGCATTCGACTCGCTGGTGATGACGGCGGCAGGTGCATTCACCAGATCAAAGATGGTGCCCAGCGACACCGGGAACGGGTCCTGCCGCTGGCCCACAAACACCTTGCCGGGGGTGGAGCAGCCGGGGATATTGATGCCATATACATACTTGCCGGCATAGGCGTCGTAGGCGGCCGCATTGCCCAGCGATTTTTCACCGATGTAGTCGATGGGCTTGGTGAAGGTGGCACCCCCACCGGCCATGGTGATCTGCTCGCGCTTGCCGGTACGGCGGTCACCGCGCACGATGAACATCTCGTACTCTTCACGGTAAGCCAGCGGGTCGCCCGCTGCGCCGCTGATGCCACCGGCGTTGCGCAGCGGAATGGCCACCTTCTTGCGGGCACCATCAGGACCGATATCGAGCGTGATGCCGTTGCCACCGTTGTTCAGCGTGTTCTTGAAGCGGAACTGAAAGGTGATGTCCTCCGCTGCGTCGCCGTTGTTGTCGATGTGGATCTCGTACAGCGCATTCGAGTCCAGGCTGAAGTAGTTGGGGCCGCCATAGGCATCCTGCAGCGGCAGGTAGTTGGCGATCATGGTGACAAAACCCGCCCGACCCGGTTCGTAGCTGTTGAACAGGTAGAAGTCACTGCCGTCAACCTTGGGCTGGGTCGTGATGAACGGCGCCTCGCGGTGGCTGGACGCCAGACTGACGCCCGCTGCGCTGGCAGCCAGAACAGCCAGCACGGCCAGACTGATTTTTTTCAATGGCATGGGGATCTCCTCGTAGGTGGATGGAGGGGTGCCAAGCACCCCACCTTGAATACGACGAAGAGAAACCCGTGGATTCAACGGTGGCGACTATTCTTTTCTTTTGCCACCGGTTCTTCCAGACCTGTACGCAACTGCCTGGACCCCGGGTGTCAGGTGGCCTTGCGGATCAGAGCGCCCTTGAACAGCACCGGCCCGGTCGGGCCTGTGGCGCTGGGCACACCCCCCTTGGGCTCCAGACTGATGGCCAGCGTGGGGACTTCTTTCACATCGCCCTCCTGGGCCACCAGCTTGAGCAGCTTGTCCTGCCCCAGCACGCCCAATGAGCGCGGGCCGCCAGCGGGCGGCAGCGCCCACAGTTGCAAGGACTTGTCCGCACCCTCCTGGAAACCGCCCACGCGCTGCAGCACAAGCTGGTTGTTCTTGGGGTCGAACGTCACCAGCATCGACGCGTCGGCCTTGTCATCGGCCAGCACCGCCACGTACTGGATCTGGGGTGTGGCTTGCAGTTGTTGCTGCAGTGCGGCGATCTGCGCGCCCGTGGTGGCACGCAGGCCTCCATTGACCTGCACGCCCACCACCACAGCCGCCAGCGTGGCGATGGCGCCCGCAGCCGCCGCACCGCGCCACACCAGCAGGTTGCGCCACCAGCCACCTGGGGCCTCTGCGGCCTGGTACACACGGGCCGCCTGCATGGCGGACGCAGCCCGGTCGGCCTGCACCAGGTTGTCGATGCGCGTCCACACAGCGGGCGCGGGGTGGATGGCGGGCTGCAACTCGGTCAGGCCGGACCAGCGGGTCTGCCAGACCAGCGCGGCAGCGCGCACGGTGGCGTGTTCGCGGGCCAAGCTTTCAAATCGGCGGCGGGCGCCGCCACGCAGTGTGCCCAGGGCATAGCTGGCAGCCAGGCGGTCGAGCAGTTCGGGGTGTTGGTTAATGTTCATGGCAACCTCACGCAAAACGCGCCATGCAGGTGCGCAGCTGTTCCAGACCCCGGCGGATCCAGGTCTTGACGGTGCCCAGCGGCAGCTTGAGTTGCTCGGCCAGCTCGCCGTGGCTCTGGTCGCGCAGGTAGGCCAGGCTCACTACCTCGCGCTGCTTGTGATCGAGCTTTCCCAGGCAGTGGTGCAGCGCAAAGGCCTGCTCGCTGGCATCGGCGGCGTCCATGGGGTTGGGCGTATCGCCCTCCAGCGTCTGCGCCATCTCGTCATCCAGCTCGTTCATCAGATCGGACCGGTCGGTGGTGCGCTTGCGCAGGGCATCCAGCGCCCGGCTGCGCACGATCAAACCCATCCAGGCCATGGGCGGACTCAGCGATGCGCGGTAGTTGCCCGCGCCGCGCCAGATGGTCAAAAACGCCTCCTGCAGCACATCCTCCGCCGCGTCGCGGTTGCGGACGATGCGCAGGGCCAGGCCAAAAAGCTGCGACGAGGTGCGCTCGTACAGCTTTTTCAGCGCGGAGTCGTCCTGCGCGGCGATGCGGTCTAGGAGGTCCATCAGTTCACTGTCTGGGTGGAGGGTGCTCATGCGCCCATTCTCGGGGATTGGTTGGGTGGGAGGTGCCTGCGGGGCTTTGCTGTGTGTGAATACGCCACTGCGGGCGCTTTGGATGCGGCCGGGCACAAAAACAGTGCCCTGGCTCGGCAAATTGGTGTAGTCGGGGTATCGGGCACCCCAACCGCAACGGGCATGAATCCAGGCGGCGGGATCGTCCGTACTGCAAGAGTCACCTCTGCCCACAACGCTCGCGCTTTCCACCCCATGCTCCCCGCCATGCCTCTGCCTCGCCCACTGTTCCCTGTTCATTGGGTTGCCGTTGCGGCCACCTTGGTGTGGGGGGCCCACAGCCCCGTTGCGGCCCAGTCGGTGGAGCGTGGCGCTGCGCTGTACGCGGCGCATTGCAGCAGCTGCCACAGCCCGGACCAGCATGGAGACGGCCCGGCGCACCGGGGCGTGGTGGGGCGCCGCGCGGGCGCACTGAAGGATTTTGACTACTCGCCCGCGCTGCGCGCAAGCAAGCTGCTGTGGACGCGTGCCACGCTCAAGGCCTGGCTGACCGACCCCGAGGCGCTGATCCCCGGCCAGGGCATGGACTACCAGCTCGACGATGCACAGGGCCGCGAGGACGTGGTGGCCTACCTGGCCACACTCAAACGCCTGCCGGCGTCAGCGACGGCCGCGCGGTGAAGGGCTTTCAGCCGCTCAGGCCGTGGGAAAGGTACCGGGCAGCAGGATCGACGAATCAACGTTGTTGATGTTGGTATGGCCACAGAACGCCATGGTGATGTCCAGTTCCTTCTGGATGATCTGCAGCGCACGCGTCACGCCCGCCTCGCCGTAGGCCCCCAGGCCGTACAAGAAGCTGCGGCCAATCAGCGTGCCCTGCGCGCCCAAAGCGCGGGCTTTGAGCACGTCCTGCCCGCTGCGGATGCCGCCGTCCATCCACACCTCGATGTTCTTGCCCGCTGCTGCGGCAATGCCTGGCAGTGCGGCAATGGAGGATGGCGCGCCATCGAGCTGGCGCCCGCCGTGGTTGCTGACGATCAGTGCGTCGGCACCGCTGTTGACGGCCAGGCGCGCATCTTCGGCGTCCATGATGCCTTTGAGGATCAGCTTGCCGCCCCAGCGCTTCTTGATCCACTCCACATCGCCCCAGTTGAGCTGCGGGTCGAACTGCTCGGCCGTCCACGACGACAGCGACGACAGGTCGCCCACACCCTTGGCGTGGCCCACGATGTTGCCGAAGCTGCGGCGTTTTGTGCCCAGCATGCCCATGCACCAGCGCGGCTTGGTGGCCAGGTTGATGAGGTTGGCGATGGTGGGCTTGGGCGGGGCCGAGAGGCCGTTCTTGATGTCCTTGTGGCGCTGACCCAGGATCTGCAGATCGAGCGTGAGCTGCAGCGCCGAGCAGTTGGCCGCCTTGGCGCGGTCGATCAGGCGTTCGATGAAGTCGCGGTCCCGCATCACATACACCTGGAACCAGAACGGGTGGCGGCCCGTGTGTTCGGCCACGTCTTCGATGGAGCAGATGCTCATGGTCGAGAGGGTGAACGGAATGCCAAACGCCTTGGCCGCCTTGGCCCCCAGGATCTCGCCGTCGGCATGTTGCATGCCGGTGAGGCCGGTGGGTGCAATGGCCACGGGCATGGCCACGTCCTGCCCCACCATGGTGGTGCGGGTGGTGCGGCCTTCCATGTTCACGGCCACGCGCTGGCGCAGCTTGATGCGCTGGAAGTCGCTCTCGTTGGCGCGGTAGGTGCCCTCGGTGTACGAGCCCGAATCGGCGTAGTCATAGAACATGCGCGGCACGCGGCGCTGGGCAATGACACGCAGGTCTTCGATGCAGGTGATTTTGGACAGATTGGGCACGCAGGCTCTCCAGGATGGGGAATGCGCCGAATGGTAGGCGGTGGCGCGGGGGCCAGCCATCAAAATTTTTTCGACGGCTTGCAACAAATTTCCAGCGACGGACAGCGCCATGCCACCCGGACGCCCGGCTTCAGCAGGTGGACTACTGGGCCGCGGCCACTTGAGAGGGCTCGGGCAACACCACCTCGGGATCGGCATCCGGGCCCTGGTACAGCATGAAGCGCATGCGCCCGCCGCGTTTGGCCGCATACATGGCGCCGTCAGCATGGCGCGACAGCTCATCGAACGTGCTGCCGTGCTGCGGGAACAGCGCAATGCCGCCGCTCACGCCCACCCGCACCGGCTGCCCAGCCAGATCAAATGCTGCGTCGCAGGCCGCCAGGATCTTGCGCGCCACCAGGCAGGCGGGCTCCACCCCATCCAGCCCCGGCAGCAGCACCACAAACTCATCGCCCCCCTGCCGGCACACCGTGTCGGACGCACGCACCGCTGCCTGCAGACGCTGGGCAAACTGCACCAGCAGGACATCGCCCACATCGTGGCCCAGGCGGTCGTTGACTTCCTTGAAGCCATCGAGGTCCAGATACATCACCGCCAGCGACTTGCCGTCACGCCGTGCCTGGGCCATGGCCAGATGGGCGCGGTCCTGCAGCAGCACGCGGTTGGGCAGGTCGGTCAATGCGTCGTACTGGGCCAGGTGGGCCATGCGCTCGGCCATGGCCACGGCCTCGGTCACATCGCGCAGCACCGCCACCGCGCCCGTCACCACGCCATGGCGGTCGGTGATGGCACTGGCCGTCTCCTCCACCTGGAAGCGCTGGCCGCTGGTGCGGTGTACCAGCACGCCCCGCACGGGCTCTGTGGCCGCGCCTTGCTGAATGGCGGTGCGCAAGGTGTTGGGCAAGGGTTCGTCGTTGTCGGGACAACGCAGGCTGACCACTTCGTCCGCGTTGTGCCCGGCCGCATCAAACGCCTGCCAGCCCGTGAGGCGCTCGGCCACGGGGTTGAGGTAGGTCACCATGCCTTTGGCGTCCGAGCAGACCACGGCATCGCCGATGGATTGCAGGGTGAGGCGCACGCGCTCTTTCTCATCGAACAGCTCGTTCTCCATGCGCTTGCGCTCGGTGATGTCCGTCACCTGCACAAAGAGTCCGGTGACCACGCCGCGCGCATCGGTGTCAGGCAGGTACGAGACGATGCTGTGACGCGGCTGACCCCGTGCGTCCTCGTCCGTCCGCTCAAAGCGCTGTGGCATTCCTGCCAACGCCAAGTCGTAATTGGGCTTGCTGGCCACATAGCGCGCCTCGCTGAGCAGCTCGCTGATGTGACGGCCCCGCACCGGTGCCGGGTAGGTGCCGAACTCCTCCAGCGTCGCGCGGTTGGCAAAACGGTTGCGCATGCCGGCATCCCAGTAGGCAATCATCGAGGGCACGTTGTCGAGCGTCGTGCGCAGGTCGTGCTCGGCCTCGGTCAGGCGCGCCGACACCTGCTGGCGCAGCAGCAGCTCGCGCACAAACAGCAGGGCCAGTCCCAGGCTCCCCAGCATCAGCAGCACGGCAAAGCCCCCCAGCACCCAGGCGCTGCTCCGCCACTTGGCCAGGATGGTGTCGGTGGACTGCGCCACGTTCAGGATCAGCGGGTAGTCGCCCACATGCCGGAAGGAGTAGAGGCGCTCCACGCCGTCGAGCGCCGCCTTGCCCATAAAAGAACCCGAGCCCTCCTTCTGAAAGCGCAGCAGGTTGGGGGAGCCGGCAATCGTTTTGCCCACATCCGAATCACCGTACGGAAAGCGGGAGATCACCACCCCGTCCTGTCGGAACAGGTTGATACCGCTGTTGGGGCCCAGGTCCAGCGAGCCAAACAGTTCGTTGAAATAGCTCAGGCGGATCGCGCCCACCACTACCCCGGCAAAGCTGCCGTCTACGTTGTAGTAGCCCCGCGAGATGGGCAGGATGTTCAGGCCCGTCACCCGCGAAGGCACAGGCTTGCCGAAGAACAGCCCTTGTTCGCCCCGGTCGCGAAAAGCCAGAAAGTAGTCGCGGTCGGCAAAGTTGACCCGGCGGGGGGCATTGGCGCCCGAGTCCAGGATGACGTTGCCCTGCGCGTCCAGCACCAGCACATCACCCGCGCCGCGCGCGCGCAGCGAGTTGTCAAACACCACCCGCGAGCGCAGGTCGGGGGGCAACGCCCACACCTCCGGGCGCGACACCTCGCGGGCCACGCCTTCCAGCGACTTGTCAAAAGTGTCGAGCGACCAGGCCAGGCCCTGCTCCAGGGTGCGGGCCAGGTTGGCGTTGGTTTGCACCGCGTAGTTCCACTCGTCGTCGCGAATGGTCCAGATGGTGCGGGCGAACAATGCCCCAATACCCAAAGCCACCAGCAAAGCCAGCCAGATCAGGCGGTGAGAGAAAAACTGGCGAAGCGAGGGCATAGGGATAGTTTGTAACTATTTTAAACAGTCGCCTTAACCGGGACTTGGCCCGAATTCACACCGTATTCCTCGGATTTGTCAGCGTCAATGCGCACCTGCCCGGGGGGGCGCTGCCACCACACCAGCACCACGCACCTCCAGCCGGACTTCGTCCAGCACCTTGCCCTGGGCATCCGTGATCTGCACGACATGCCGCCCAGGCCACGGCATCCAGGCCACCCGAGGCCCCCGGCCCAGGGTTTTGCCGTCCAGCCGCCACTGCACCGCGTCGCCCGTGGCGGTGAACTGCAGGCGCTGGCGCATCGGCGGGATGTCCGGGTCCAGCGCGATCACCGTGCCGGACGCCGGGGCGGTGATGCGGGCAGAGGCACCGGCAGGAGGCGCCGTAGGGTTCGAGGCAGCGTTTTTGGAGGATTTTTGGCCGGATGCGCTAGCGGAATATGGCTCGGAAGCTATTGAATCAATAGCAAACAAAGACTGCTGCGTGCCAGGTACAAACCATTCGTCGCGCGCAGCTTCCAGTGGCTGGGGGACGCCTGCAGACGGCGGCTGGCCCGGACCAAACCGCACAGCCGCCCTGACCAGGCCCCCAGGGGCCTTGGGGGCCCGGCTGGGCTCGCGGGCGTGCAGAAAGCCCATCACCGCTGCCCAGATGGGCGCTGCACCACTGGTGCCGCTGACCTCGTGCATGGCCGCGCCACTCGCATTGCCCACCCACACGCCCACCGTGTAGCGCTCGGACCAGCCCACCGCCCAGTTGTCGCGCATATCCTTGCTGGTGCCGGTTTTCACGGCCGTCCAGAAGCGGGTGGCCAACACGCTGTCGGTGCCAAAGGTGCGGGCGCGTGCATTGCCGTCGGACAGGATGTCGCCCACGATGTAGGCAGCACGTGGGTCGATGGCCGGGGCCGCGGCGCTCACCCGCCCGCCATTGGCAAGCGTGGCTGCAACAGGACTCGCCCGCCCGCCGTTGGCGAGCGTGACTGCAACAGGACTGGCACGCCCGCCGTTGGCGAGCGTGCGATAGGCATTGGTCAGGTGCAGCAGCGGTACCTCGGGGCTGCCCAGTGCCAGGCTGTAGCCAAAGTAGTCGCCACTTTCACGCAGCGGCAATCCCATGGCCCCGAGCTGCCGGTGGAACGCATCGGGCGTGACCATGACCAGCGTGCGCACGGCGGGCACGTTGAGCGACGCCGCCAGTGCCGTGCGCCCGGACACCCAGCCCTTGAACTGGCGGTCATAGTTCTGCGGAATGTATAGCCCGCCCGCCGTGGTGATCTGCGCGGGCGAGTCCTCCACCAGCGAGGCCGCCGTGAGCCGCCGCTCCGCAATCGCCTGGGCGTACAAGAACGGCTTGAGCGTGGAGCCCGGCTGGCGCAACGCCAGCACCCCATCGACCTCGCTGGCCTGGCTGAGCTGGCCGGACGAGCCGACCCAGGCCAGCACCGCGCCCGTGGCGTTGTCCAGCACCAGCACCGCGCCGTCTTCCACGTGGCGCCCGCGCAACTCGCGCAGGTGCTGCTGCAGGCTCTGCATGGCAAAACGCTGCAACGGCGCGCGCAGGGTGGTGGCCACCCGCTCGGGCACAACGCTGTCCTTTTCCCGCTGGCGCAGCAGGTAGCGTGCAAAGTGCGGCGCCACCCCCTCGCTCGCCTCGAAGGCACGGCGTTGTAGTGCGGCCGTGGTGAACAGATCCAGCGCATCGCAATCCACGCGCACCGCCGGTGCAGCGGGCGAGGCGGGGGTGGAAGGGCGCTGCTGCATGTCGCGCAGCACGCCGCAGGCACGCTGTGCCACCAGCGCAGGCCTTGCGTTGGGCGCGCGCACCAGGGCCGCTGCCACCGCGGCTTCGCGGTCGTCCAGACCGTGTGCCGCCTTGCCAAACAGGGTGCGGCTCAGGGCATCGATGCCCACCAGCTCGCTGCGAAACGGCACCAGGTTGAGGTACGCCTCCAGGATCTGGTCCTTGCGCCAGCGCCGGTCCAGCACCTGGGCGGCCACGGTCTGGCCGACCTTCTGCACCACCGTGCGCCCCCCGGGACCCTGGCGCCAGTCCCCATCCAGCAGACCCGCGAGCTGCATGGTGATGGTGCTGGCCCCGCGTGTACGCTGGTTCCACAGGTTGCCCCAGGCGGCGGCCGAGGCCGCACGCCAGTCCACGCCGCTGTGTTCAAAAAACCGCTTGTCTTCGCTGAGCACGAGCGCCTGGCGCAGCGCGGGCGACACATCGGCCAGTGGCACCCACTGGCCACGCCGCACGGTGGCGTCGGTGCGCAAGCGCTGCAGCACCTCGCCTTCGCGAGAGAGGATCAGGGTGTCCGAGGGCTTGAAGTCCGCGCGCACCTCGTCAAACGTGGGAATGGCCCAGGCGCCCGAGGCGCAGGCCGCCAGCACCAGAGCGGCGGCCTGTGTGCGCATGCGCAAGGTGACGAAGAAAGCGAAAGGAAAGAACACAAACGCACAGAAATGAAAGCGCCATCAGCGCGCTGCGCGCAGGCGCACGGCGTCGCACCAGCGCTGCGCCACGCCCGGCACGGTGACACACACCGCGTCGTGCGTGGCGGTGGTCACGGCGCGCTCCAGCAGCTGGATGTCGGCCTCGTGCTGGCGCGCCACATGCGGGTCCTCAAAGAAAACCGCCCGGTGGCAACGGCGCTCCAGCACCAGGTCGGCAATCTGCGCGTCGCCACCCAGCGGCCCGCTGTTGAAGCGCTGCACCCAGGGCTGCCCCTCGGGCCAACCCTTGCTCCACGCCAGGGCGTTCAGTCGCTGGCCCGTGGTGCCAGTGGCCACCCGGTGGCGAAACCGCGACAGCACATCAAAGTTGCGATCCGCGAAGTCGAGCATGGCCTGTTTGCACGCGTCGTGCGCAATCAGCGCCAGCGTCTGGTTGCCATGGTCATGAAACCGGTCGGCCTGTGGGTCGGGCGCCAGCCCGGCGTGGATGCGCTCCATCTCGATCCAGTCGCGTGCGCTGGCCACGGTGGAGAGAAACGGCTTGCCATGGATCACGCACTGCCGCTTGAGGGCCAGCGCCTCGGGGAAGATGGAAGAAGGGTCCACAGGGTCGGTGAGGTAGATCGCGCCATCGAGCGTGCGCCCTTCCCCCATGCCCACCACCTCTGCCACCACTTTCATCAGCCCACCGTCGCGCCCGTAGGGATAGCGCACTAGCGGGCGGTACCCCTGCAGCATGCCCGCAGCGACGATGGCATCGTGCGTGCGACCCACGGCGTGCAGCCCCAGCTGCAGTTCCCGGATGCCCGCCTCGCAGGCGCGCAACCAGGAAAAGAGCGCCGCGTCTTCGGTGTGGTGGTGCAGGCGGTTGGCAGCGAGACCCAGGATCATGGTGGGGTGACTTTCTGAAAACGAAGGGATCTGAACATCGTAAGCGCCTCACGACTCAACGATCGGAGTGCTCACGGTCAAACCGCCCCTCGGCCTCGGTCAGGTGGCGCAGCAGCACGTGCGAGATCAGGTTGACGCCGATGCCGCCGAACACCACCGGCAGCAGGTACAGCGCAATCGTCAGCTCGGAACTGAACCACACATCGTCGGCCAGCGACGGCGTGCTCTTGGCCTGTGCTGCCATGGACTGCAGCAGGTACACATCCACCCCCGCGATCAGCACCAGGGCCACACCAAACCCCAGCACCGCCCAGCGCGAGATCGACCGGGTGACCAGCAGCAGCGCATAAATGCCCACCGGCAGCACCAGCGAGAACCCCACCAGCAGCCAGAACCGCAGCTCCAGAAAAACGCTGAGGCTCATGGCATGCAGGCCTGGCGTGGGCGATGGGCGTAGCGGTGCATGGCGACGTTATGACGAAGTGGCGTTGGGGTGTGGCGACTTATTTGGCCACCTGCACCTTCACCCGTGCGTTGGGCAACTCGCCAAACATCTCGGGCGCATACATGGCCTCGACGCGGCTCGGTGGCAGCGCAAAGTCGCCCGCGTTGTTCAGGCGCAAGGTGTACTCCATCTTGACGGTGCCCTTGGGCAGGTACTCGTAGTAGCTGCGGAAGGACTCAAAACTGCGCTCCTCGAACGCGGACCAGCCGGCGCCGCTCTTCTTCTCGCCCTGCGTGGCGATCTCGGAATCGCGGCCCAGGCCGCTGCCCAGGATGGTGGCGCCACCCGGGATGGGGTCGGTGATGGCCACCCAGGTCATGTCGGCCGTGGCGTTGACCTCCAGCGTCACCCGCAGCACGTCGCCCCGCGTGTACTGGCCGGCGGGCAGCGACTTGTTGGCCTGCTCCACCGGGGTGATGGTCTTCTTGATCGCATAGCCCGCCGCGAACGGGGCCTTGAGATCAATGGCCGCCACGGATTGCAGCGTGAGCCAGGGCTTGCCCGGGCCCTGGTGCGTGACGGCCAGCTGCTCCTTGCCGCCCGCCTTGCCCGCAGCACTTGCCCAAGGCAGGAACATGCCGTTGTTCTTGAGGTTGCCGGGCGATGCGGGTGCACCAAACCAGGTGATCTGATTGGGGGCGCCGGTGGCGTCCGACGCCTTCACGCGGTCCACCTTGCTCCAGTCCACGCTGGCGGTGTTGCCACCCATGCTGGCCTTGGTGGTGCCCGACACGGGTGTGGCCTCGAATTTGGCGCTGAATTTTTCCAGCGCCAGGCCGCCCCACAGGTTGGCGGTGGTGGTGTGCCAGGCGCCTGCCTGCTGGCGGCTGATAAAACCGTTGGCCAGGCGGCCCATGTCGTCCTTCCAGGCCGGGTCGTCCATCACGGCCAGCATCAGGCGGGCAGTGTTCACGTCGCCGTTCTGCATCAGCCACCACCAATAGTCGTCCTGCTCGTTGCTGAAGATGAGCTTGGTGCCCTGGAACGACAGGCGGCCGCGCAGGATCTGCATCGCCTCGGCCAGGCGCTTGTCGCGCTCGGGCACATCGGCCACGCGCTTCAAGACATTGACCCAGTCGATCACCGTGTGGGTGGGCCACTGGTTGGGCGCGATGGTGATGCTGCTCACCATGCGGCCCTGGGCCTTGCCGTAGCGCGACAGCGCTTCGAGCGCAGCCACCTTGCGCATGTCCAGGTCCTTGCGCGGGCTCCAGAAGTTGCGCTGGATGCGGCCTTCCACAAACGCGATCAGGCCACGCTCCATGGGCGCGCGGGCCTCGTCGGGCAGTGCAAACGCGGGGTTGATGCTGGCGGCCTCGTGCGTGGCGGCCAGCACATAGGCCGTCAGGGTGTCGCTGCCCCGGTTGGCGTCGCCGTCGCGCGGCGGGAAGTAATTGGCCAGGCCATCGCTGTCGAGGTAGGTGGGCAACTGCGCCACCACGGTCTGCCACAGCGCGCCATCACGCAGGCCCACGGCCTTGCTGGTCTTTTGCTCCAGGCAGGCAAACGGGTAGCGCGCCCACCAGTCGCGCACGCCGGGCAGGCCTTCGGCCAGCTTGGGCTGCAGCGACATCTTGAGGCCGCCCCGGCCGGGCAATGCGTCGGCAGGTGGGTTCACATCGAGGTTGTAGCTACCGTCCACCTGCACCAGCGTGGCCTGCTGCACCGTGAGCGGCACCGCCTGCACGATGCGCTGGCGGGCCTTGAGGGCGTCGCGGGCGCCACTGACCTGGTCCTTGGCTTCGATCTCCCACAGGATGGCCTCGGCGCGCGTCTGCGCCAGTTGCGCTGGGGCCGTCACGTCCCAGGCCACCTCACGCGCCTCTCCCGCCGGGATGTCGATGGTCTGTGGCTTCAGCTCCAGCAGCGTGGCGCGCGGCGCCACCTCCACCTTCATCGCGGCCTTGGTGGTGTTGCGCAGCGTGATCTGCGCGCGGAACTGGTCGTCCTCACGCACCAGCGGCGGCAGGCCGCTGATGATCTGCAGGTCTTGCGTGGCGCGGATGCTGGTGCTGCCGGTGCCAAACAGCCCGGTGGACGCATCGGCCACCGCCACGATCTTGAAGGTGGTCAGCGCATCGTTGAGCGGCACGGTGACCTTGGCCTGGCCGTTGGCGTCGAGCTTGAGCGCGGGCTCCCACAGCAGCAGCGTGTCCAGCAGCTCGCGCGTGGGCGACTTGCCCCCACCGCCGCCGGCGGGCACGGCCTTCTTGCCGTAGTGGCGCCGGCCGATGATTTCCATCTGCGCGGTCGATGTCTCCACACCCCAGCTGCGGCGCTGCAGCATGGCTTCGAGCAGGTTCCAGCTGTTGTTGGGCATCAGCTCCAGCAGCGCCTGGTCCACAGCGGCCAGGGCCACTTCGGCATTGGCGGCGGGCTTGCCGCCCGGCAGCGTGGCGGTGATGGTGACCTGGGCCTTGCCGCGCACGGCATAGCTCTCCTTGTCAGCCTGCACCTTCACATCGATCTGGTGGGCCTGCGTGCCCACGCGAATTTCAGCCACGCCCAGGCGGTAGGCGGGCTTGGACAAGTCCACCAGCGCGGTGGGCGCCTGGTATTCCTTGCCTTCGTACCAGAACGAGGTCCACCACTCGCGCGGCGCCTTGAAACCCCAGGTGAAGAAGCTGTACCACGGCACCTCGCGCAGGCGCCCCCGCAAGGCCAGCACGCTCACGTAGACATTGGGGCCCCAGTCGGGCTGCACCTTCAGGCTCACCGTGGGGTCCTGGCCGTTGAGCTGCACCACCTGCGTGTCGATGATGCCCTCGCGCTCCACGGCTACCAGGGCCGTGGCAAAGCGGAACGGCATGCGCACCTGGAACTTGGCGGTCTCGCCGGGCTGGTAGCTCTTCTTCTCGGCCAGCAGATCGATGCGGTCATGGTCTTCGCCGCCAAACCACAGCTCGCCCTGGCGCGTGACCCACACCGACGAAGCGGCCACGCTGGTGTTGCCGTCCTTGTCCGTGGCCGTGACCACCAGTTCCACCTCGCCCGCCTCGTCGAGCTTGGCCTCGCACAGCAACAGGCCGCGCGCGTCGCTTTTGCCGCTGCACAGCGTGCCCAGGTCCTTGGTATCGGTCTGGTTGTCGTAGCTGTAGAAGCCACCCACCATGCGCTTGCGCGTGGTGGTGGTGATGCGGGCCATGGCCTGCACCTGCAGCGAGGTGTCGGCCGCCGGCTTGCCGTTGTGCTGCAGCGCCAGCGCCTGGAAGCGGATCTTCTGGCGCGCAGACACCCAGCCCTCGGTCTTGATGCCTGCCACCACACCGGAGGGCCACAGCGTCTGCGTGCTGCGCAGGGTCTGCACCTCGCCATTGGGGTCGGCGTAGGTGGCCTCCAGCAGCAGTTCCTGCGGCTGGCGGGCCTGGGGCACATTGTCGATGGTGACCTTGCCCGCACCGTTCTTGTCCAGCGTGAGGGGCAGCTTGTCGGCAATCACGCGTGCATCCTGACTGGCGGTGGCCTCTTCGTCGTCGCTATTGGCGCTGCTCTGCTCGCGCTTGCGGGGCGGGTTGAAGCGGAAGGTGTCGTAGTCGCTGAACTCCAGGGACTTGCCACGCACCAGGGCCGAGACGCGCACCGGCAGGTTGGCCGCGCCGCCACCGGCCACGTAGTTGATCTGCACGTCGGTGGGCACCGACCGCACGCGCACCAGTGCCTTTTTCTCGACCGGGGCGATGCGGCCTTCCAGCACGGGCAGGCGGAACTCCTCCACGCGGAACGAGCCCGACGCTAGGCTGCCATTCACCGTGCCGTTGCCCCCCAGCTCGACCTGGTACACGCCCAGCTTGGCAGCGGGCGGAATCGCAAAGGTGCTTTGTGCACTGAGCCCCCCGGTGGCCGTGCCGCGCCACACCAGGGGTTGGGTGAACTGCTGGCCGCTGCCCAAGTGGGTGATGACGAGGGTGTCGGGACGCGATGCCGACAGGGCAAAACCCTGGCGCGTTTCAGCGCGCAGCAGGTGCTTCATCGACACGGTTTCGCCCGCGCGGAACAGCGTGCGATCAAAGATGGTGTGGACACGCTCGTCCGGCGAGGGTGCCCGGCTGGTGGGCACATTGAAGCGCCAGGGCTCGATGCCCCGCTGCCAGTCGCTCCAGGTGAAGGCCATGTCTTCCACGCCATCCACGCCCTTGTGGCGGGCGCTCACAAAGTACGACTGGCCGACCTCCTCCTCAGAATTGGAATTGCAGCCCGGCGGCTCTGGCGAGAGCCCTTCGATACGGGCTACGCCCTGGGCATCGGTGGTGGCGTTGGCCAGTTCATTGCCCCGGCAGTCCGACACGCGCACCGTGGCGCCCTGCACGGGCTGGCCCTTGTCCAGCGTGGTGACCCAGGCCATGGCGTTTTCGCGGCCCAGCTTGAAATGCACGCCCAGGTTGGTCACCAGCGCCGAGGTGCGCACGTACATCGTGCGGCCTTCGCCATGGCGGTCGTCCAGCAGCGAGGCGCCGAGCTTTTGCGACGCGATCTCCACCACATGGAAGCCGGGTGTGAGCGGAATGCCCACCACCTCGAACGGGCGCGGGTCGTTGCTCGATGGCTTGGGCAGGTCCAGCGTCTTGACGCCGCCCTTGCCTGCCAGCAGCGACAGCATGCGCGACTGCACGTATTCCTTGTCGTCATCCAGCACCTTGGGCAGGGGGCCGGTCACGTCCTGGCGCGCCTGCTTGCGGTTGACCACGTAACTGTCATAGCGCTGCACCTTGCGAAACCAGGCAATGATGTCCGCGTCGGTGCGGGGCTTGAGCGTGCTCACCTTGCCCGCCGGTACGGTGGCTGTCCCAACACCTGCTTGCAGGCCCTGCACGCGCAGGGCAGCCTCCACGTTGCGCAGCGTCACGGGCAGCAGCGCAGGCGGGTTGTCCGACGCAGGGCCTTCGGCAAAACGCTCCACGATGCCAAAAGGCGCCGCTGCAAACTTGGCCAGCGGCGGCATGCCGCCGGTGGACACCTTGAGCGGGAAGTTGTCCGCATTGCGCAGCGCGCGGCCCGAGGCGTCCTTGAAGTCCTTGGGCAGCTCGATGGTGAAAGCGGTGTTCTCGGCCAGCGGCGCGTTGAACTGCAGGCTGTTGACCAGGGCATCGGCCTGGGCACCTTCTGCGCCGCCATCGATCTGGGGCTTGAGGGTTTCCTTGGCGGACTTGAGGCGAATGGCAGCCGCCAGCTTGCGCGGCACGGGCGCATTGAACGACAGCATCATCGGCCGGATCGGCAGGCAGGCAGCCTGGGCGTTTTCGCGCTCGCAGCTGAACTCGGCCGAGAACGGCTCACGCACCTTGAAGTCAAAGCGTTTTTCCACCGTGTTGGCGACTCCGCTGGGGGTGGCCACCCCCTTGCCGAACACGATCTGCATGCGCGAGCCCGAGGTGAACCGGCGGTTGCAGGCCAGCGTGGCAAAGGACAGGGGCTCGCGTGCTGCGTCTTTCTCCAGGCCCAGGCCCTTGAGGATTTCGGCGCGCTGCGCCCCTTCGATCAAACGCACGGGGATGCGCTCGCCCACGCCTTCGGCCGTGCACCACACGTTGCTCTGCACGCTGGCCGTGGTGGCAGGACCATTGAGGAACAGCACAAAGAACTGCTCTTCGTCGATCTGCTCGTAGGTGCTGGGGCGGAGGTTCTGCACAAATGGCCCACCGCTATTGAACTGATAGCTCTTGGCGCCCGTCAGTTCTGCGCCAGCGGGCGATTTGAAGCCCGGCTTGACGCTGGCGGTGCAACGAACGCCTGGCGGCAGGTCGCGCTCGAAGTCAAACACCCACTCGCGCTCGCCAGTCCAGCGGCCCGTGCCCTTGGTCACACTGGCGTCGCTGCAGCTCAGGCTCAGGGGAGCGGCCGCCTTGGGGTCCCCAAAATTGACCGCTGCAGCGTCGAACTTGGCCACCACCTGGCGCACGCGCGCCACCTCGCCCTGGGGCGAGAAGCTGGTGATCTGCAGGGCCTGGGCCCCCCAGGCCACCAGAGACAGGCTGGCGGCCAACATCCATTTTTTTGCGTTCACGCTATCCCCTACGAAGGAACCAGCAAGCGTAACAAAGTGCCATGTCGCCCGGGTGTGTGTTGCAAGCACTTACGTATCGGCCGGGCAAGCCGTCATCACGCGCGCCCGACGACGCGCCGATGGGGCCATGTCCTACCCGCTGGGAACGCTCAGCGCCCAAAGATGGTGGCTTCGTTTTACCCCACGCACCACCCAGGAGCGCCCATGGCACGACCCCCTACCTCGCGCAGCGCGGCCCACAAATCGCCTTCTGCCCTGCCTTCTTCCACCCAGTCCGATAACTTTCGCGGCAACGCGGGCGAGCTGCAGCAACAGGCGGGCGGCAAACACCCGGTGCTGACCACGCAGCAGGGTATTCCGGTTGCCGACAACCAGAACTCGCTGCGCACTGCGCCGCGCGGCCCCACGCTACTCGAAGACTTCATCCTGCGCGAGAAGATCACGCACTTTGACCATGAACGCATTCCCGAGCGCATCGTGCATGCACGGGGCACGGCAGCCCATGGTTTCTTTGAACTCACGCACTCGCTCAAGAAGTACACCACCGCCAAGGTGCTGACCGACATCGGTGTACAGACCCCTGTATTCACCCGCTTTTCGACCGTGGCCGGGGGCGCAGGCTCGGTGGACACGCCGCGCGATGTGCGCGGCTTTGCCGTCAAGTTCTACACACCCGAAGGCAACTGGGACCTGGTGGGCAACAACATCCCCGTGTTCTTCATCCAGGACGCGATGAAGTTCCCGGACCTGGTGCACGCCGTGAAGATGGAGCCCGACCGGGGCTTTCCGCAGGCGGCCAGCGCGCACGACACCTTCTGGGACTTTGTCTCGCTGATGCCCGAAACCCTGCACATGGTGATGTGGGCCATGAGCGACCGCACCATTCCCCGCAGCCTGCGCATGATGGAAGGTTTTGGCGTGCACAGCTTCCGCCTGCTGAACGCGGCGGGCGAGAGCACGTTTGTGAAGTTCCACTGGCGGCCCAAGCTGGGCATCCAGTCCACCGTGTGGGACGAGGCCGTCAAGCTGCAATCGGCCGACAACGACTACCACCGGCGCGACCTGTTCGAAGCCATCGAGGCGGGCGACTTTCCCGAGTGGGAGCTGTCTGTGCAGCTGTTCACTGAGCAGGATGCCGAACGCTTTCCGTTTGACCATCTCGACCCCACCAAGCTCATCCCCGAAGAACTGGTGCCCCTGCAGCCCATCGGCCGCATGGTGCTCAACCGCTGGCCCGACAACTTTTTCGCCGAGACCGAGCAGGTGGCGTTCTGCCCCGCCAACGTGCCGCCCGGCATCGACTTCAGCAACGACCCCCTGCTGCAGGGCCGCCTGTTCTCGTACCTGGACACGCAGCTGTCGCGCCTGGGCGGGCCCAACTTTGCGCAGATCCCCATCAACGCCCCCAAGTGCCCGTTCCACAACATGCAGCGCGACGGGCACATGCAGATGCAGGTGCCCAAGGGCCGCGTCAACTACGAACCCAGCAGCCTGCAGCCTGACACGCCCCGCGCCTCGCTCGCGCAAGGCTTTCGCCACTTCGCGCAGGCCGACGATGGCGTGAAGGGCCGCGTGCGCGCCGAGAGTTTTGCCGACCACTACAGCCAGGCGCGCATGTTCTACCGCAGCCAGAGCCCGCTGGAGCAGGCCCACATGGCCTCGGCGCTGGTGTTCGAGCTGTCCAAGGTGGGCACACCCCATGTGCGCGAAGCCGTGGTGGGACATCTGCTGCATGTGGACGCAGACCTGGCCCAGCGCGTGGCCGATGGCCTGGGGCTGCCAGCACTGCCCCCTGCCCCGGCCACCACCGAGCCGGTGCAGGACCTGCCCCTGTCGCCCGCCCTGCGCATCATCGACCGCATGAAGCCCACGCTGCAGGGCCGGTGCATCGGCATCCTGGTGGCCGACGGCTCCAACGGCGGCTCGGTGGCCAACCTGCGCAAGGCGCTGGAGAAAGTCGGCGCCACCGTGAAGATCGTGGCCCCCAAGGTGGGCGGTGCCGTGCTGAAAGACGGCACGCTGCTGCCCGCCGATGGCCAGCTGGCGGGTACACCATCGGTGGTGTTTGACGCCGTGGCCTCCATCCTGTCGCCCGACATGGGCGCACAGCTGGCCAAGGAGGCGGCGGCTGTGGACTGGTTCCGCGACGCGTTCGGCCACCTCAAGGCCATTGCCGCCTGCAAGGGCACGCGGGCCATCCTGCAGGCCGGGGGCATCGAGCCCGATGCAGGCGTGGTGGACCCGGCCGATGCCCAGGGCTTCATCGCCGCCGCCCAGACCCGCCAGTGGGAGCGCGAACCCAAAGTGCGCACGCTGGCCTGAAGCACCACCTTTTCGTTCACCCCACCACCCCAAGGAGCCCCCATGCCCAAAAGCCACTACGACAGTCATCAACTCGACGACCTCGTCCTGCAGATGATGGAGACCGAACTCGGCGGCGAACAGGTGTACCGCACCGCCCTCACCTGCGCCATCAACCCCGACCTGAAGAAGGAATGGCAAGGTTATCTGGAAGAAACGCTGGCGCACCAGAACGTGGTGCGCGGCATCTGCGATGCGCTGGGCCTGGACCCTGATACGCAGTCGCCCACGCGGGCCGTGGTCAAGCACATTGGCACGTCCCTGGTGCAGGCGATGCAGCTGGCCAAAAAGTCTGGCAGCCCCGACGCCGCACAGCTGGTGGCCTGCGAATGTGTGGTGCACGCGGAGACCAAGGATCACGCCAACTGGGAACTGCTGGGCCAGGTCGCCAAGGTGGCCACGGGCGATGTGGGCCACACCCTCAAGGTAGCGCACAAGGCCGTGGAAAAAGACGAGGACCACCACCTGTACCACACCAAAGGCTGGTGCCGCGAGCTGGCCATTCAGGCCCTGGGCATGCCCGCCGTGCTGCCCCCGCCCGAGGAGGTCAAGAACGTGGAGACCGCCATTGGCGCATCGCGCGCCGAGCAGCAGCGCACGGCCATGCTGTGACCGGGTTGCGGGGCTGCACGACGACAGGCCCCGTGGCAGCAAACGCTCCTAAAAATATAGCTGCAAGCGCTTTATTTACTAGCGCCTGCAGCTATTTTTGCTTGATTTCCATGCAAAACATGCTTCTCAGGCCAAGGGCGGGGTCTCCTGCGGCAACTCTGCAGCGCCGGGGGCTTCGGCCAATGTGGCCAGCCCTTTGCCGCTGCGCTTGCTGGTGTACAGCGCCCGGTCCGCCCGGTCCATGAGCGCGGGCATGGATTCCACAGCAGGGCCCTGGAACAAAGCGACCCCAACGCTTGCGCCGGTCAGCACGTGTTGGCCACTGTCGAGTCCGATGGGCGCCACCAGCGCTGCCAGCACCTTGTGGGCCAGTTCCATGGCGGCCTCCGGGGACGCCACAGCGTTCAGCACCAGGGCAAATTCGTCGCCGCCCAGTCGGGCGGCGGTGTCATTGGCACGGGCCAGCCCGGCCAGACGCTGCGCCACACGCACCAGCACCTGATCGCCACTGCCGTGCCCCAGACTGTCATTGACCGCCTTGAAACCATCCAGGTCCACCAGCAACAACGCGCCAGCGCGGTGGTCACGGTAGGCCGTCAGCACCGCCTGCGACAAGCGGTCTTCAAACAGGCGCCGGTTGGGCAGCCCCGTCAGGCGGTCATGGCTGGCCAGGGCCAGCACCTGCTGGTGGGCGCGCACCAGCCGAGCGCTCAACAGCCCCAGCACCAGCGCGAACGCGTAGGCCAGCATCACCACCAGCGCAGGTGCACGGCCTGCGGCCCCCCACCCGCCCGTGGGGACCGCGCCCAGGATCCAGCTGCCGCCACCCGGCAAGGGCACATCGAGCGTGGCCGGCTCCTCGTCGAACAACTGAGGGCGGCCGATGAACACCGCGCCCTGCGCGCCCATGGCGTCCAGTCCACGTGCCGCCACCTGAAAACCCATCTGGTCCGAGTTCAGGCCCACGTCGGCGAACAGGGTGTCGGCATTGACGGTGAGCGACACGATGCCCCAGTAACGGGGCCCACCCACCGGTGCACGCCCCGGCGGATGCGCCAGAAACACCGGCGTGCGGCTGATGATGCCGAGCCCCCCTTGCACCAGCGGAATGGGACCTGCAACGACGGTGCGGCGGGTCTGGATGGCCCGCTCCACCGCACCACGCTGCTGCGGGTTGTCCAGGTACCGCAGGCCAATCGCTCGCTCATTGCCCACGCGCGGGTACACATCGCTGATGACGTTGTCGGGCGCCAGAGCCAGGTTGCGGATATTGCGCTGGTGCTCCAGCAGGCGGCCCACCACGGTGGCAAAGATGTCGGGCGACATGCTGCCTTGTGCGGCAATGAAGGCGGACACCGTTTCGGGCACCGACAGCGTGCTCTGCAATTGCCTGTCCAGGCGGTCGCGGATCTGCAGCAGGTGGCTTTGCGCCTGCGCAGCAATCTCGGTCCGCGCCTTGGTGTGTGAGATATCGATGACCACCCAGGCCAGCGAGGCGGCCAGCATGCTGCTGCACACACCCACCGCGAGGGGCAGGTACCGGTGATGGATCCAGTTCGAAGGAAGGCGGCTGGTGGGCATGAAGAAGGTCCGGGATGGGTGCCGGATGGTGCCATGGTCTGTGCAGACCGGCCAGCACCGACTGCGCTGGGGCTGGCCGCTGGGATGGCATCCAGGTCGGTCAGTGCAAGGGCCTCACGTAGGCCCCTCAGGGGACGCACCGCCCGCGCTGCGAATCCGGGCGGCGGTCAGGTGTATGACCCGCCGCCCGCTCGACGGCCCTTACTGCGCCACAAACCCGCTGGTCTTGATGATGCGCGTCCAGGCCTCGGTGTAGGCCTTCTCGCGCGTGGCCAGTTGCTGGGGCGACATGTAGCCCACCGTCAGGCCCATGGCGGTGAGGTGCTCGCGCACATCGGGCTGGGCCACCACCTTGGCCAGCGCGTTCGAGAAGTCGGTGATGAACTTTTGCGGCGTGCCGGTGGGTGCGTAGATGCCGTAGTACGGCAGGTCTTCAAAGCCCTTGAGACCCATCTCGTCGAACGTGGGCACATCGGGCATGGAGGCCTGGCGCTTGGTGCCCAGCACGCCCACCACGCGCACCTTGCCGGCCTTGTGGTTTTCCATGAAGTCCTGCACCGAGGCCACGCCCGCGCTGATCTGGTTACCCAGCATGTCAGCCATCATGGGGGCGCTGCCCCGGTACGGTGCCGAGACCAGGTCCAGCTGGTACTTTTGCCCCACCAGCTTGACCAGAAACTCTGGAGTGGAAGCTGGCGCAGGAATACCCACCGCGCCCTTGCTGCCACCGGCCGTCTTGACCCACTGCACGTACTCGGAGAACGACTTGGCCGGCGTGCCGCCCGACACGGCAAACGCATTCACAAACGTGGCAAAACCGCCCACCGCCACGAAGTCGCGCGCGGGTTCGTAGCCGGGGTTCTTCACCACCTGGGGCAGGATGGAGATGGTGTGGTCGTGCGTGAGGAACAGCGTGGTGCCATCGGGCGCCGAGGCCTTGAGGGTCTGCGCGGCAATCTGGCCGCCCGCGCCGGGGCGGTTTTCCACCACCACGGGCTGGCCCAGCTCGTCCTTGAGCTTCTCGGACAGCGTGCGCGCGATGGCGTCCGTACCGCCGCCGGGCGGAAAACCCACGAGCATGCGGATGGGCTTGGCCTGCTGGGCAGACGCCAGGCCCACGGCCAATGCGGCCCCCACAAAGGCACCCGTGCGCACAAGGCGGGACAGCAGGCTGCGGCGAGGAGTTGTCATGAAAAAGCTCCAGGGTAGAAGGTCAAGCGGCAGTGCAAAGATCAGGCCAGGCGGGCGCGGTGGCGCGCCAGCTGGGCACGCACCTGCGCCGGGGCCGTGCCGCCCAGCGTGTTGCGGGCGTTGAGCGAGCCGCGCAGGCTCAGGCACTCGTACACATCCTTCTCGATGGCGGGGTGAAAGCCCTGCAGCACGGTCAGGGGCAGCTCCGACAGGTCACACGCATGGGTGGTGGCCGCCTTCACGGCGTGGGCCACCGTCTCGTGCGCATCGCGGAAGGGCAGGCCCTTCTTGACCAGGTAGTCGGCCAGGTCGGTGGCCGTGGCATAGCCCTTGAGTGCGGCCTGCTCCATGGCCTGGGCGTTGACGGTGATGCCGCCCTCTTTCTTGCCCGTGGCGGGGTTCAACTGGCCGCCGACCATCTCGGCAAAGATACGCAGCGTGTCCTTGAGCGTGTCCACGGTGTCGAACAGCGGTTCTTTGTCTTCCTGGTTGTCTTTGTTGTAGGCCAGGGGCTGGCCCTTCATCAGCGTGATCAAACCCATCAGGTGGCCCACCACGCGGCCCGTCTTGCCGCGCGCCAGTTCCGGCACGTCGGGGTTTTTCTTCTGCGGCATGATCGACGAGCCGGTGGTGAAGCGGTCCGCAATCTTGATGAAGCCGAAGTTCTGGCTCATCCAGATGATGAGCTCTTCGGACAAGCGGCTCACGTGCACCATGCACAGGCTGGCGGCAGCGGTGAATTCGATGGCGAAGTCGCGGTCGCTCACGGCGTCCAGGCTGTTCTGGCACACCGCGGGGGAGCCGTTCGCATCCACCATGCCCAGCGTCTTGGCCACGCGCTCGCGGTCCAGCGGGTAGGTGGTGCCGGCCAGGGCCGCGCTGCCCAGGGGTAGCACGTTGGTGCGGCGGCGCACATCGGCCATGCGCTCGGCGTCGCGCTTGAACATCTCCACGTAGGCCAGCATGTGGTGGCCAAAGCTCACGGGCTGGGCCACCTGCAGGTGGGTGAAGCCGGGCAGGATCACCTCGACGTTCTGCTCGGCCACATCGACCAGCGACACCTGCAGCTCTTTGAGCAGGTCGCCGATCAGGTCGATCTCGCCGCGCAGCCACAGGCGCACGTCGGTGGCCACCTGGTCGTTGCGGCTGCGGCCGGTGTGCAGTCGCTTGCCAGCGTCGCCCACCAGCTGCGTCAGGCGGGCTTCGATGTTCAGGTGCACGTCTTCCAGGTCCAGCCTCCACTCGAAGGCGCCAGACTCGATTTCCGACGTGATCTGCGCCATGCCGCGCTGGATGGAGGCGTGGTCTTCGGCACCGATGATGCCCTGTGCGGCCAGCATTTCGGCATGCGCCAGGCTGCCCGCAATGTCGGCCTGCCACAGGCGCTTGTCGAAGAAAACGCTGGAGGTGTAGCGCTTGACCAGGTCGCTCATGGGCTCGGAAAACAGCGCCGACCAGGCCTGGGCCTTGGTGTCGAGCTGGTTGTGGGACGGCGCAGAGTCGGCGCTGGTGGCTTGGGCTTTGGACATAAGGAGGGCAATAATCCGGTGGTTCAGACACCCGGACTGTCCGGATGCCGCAATGCAAAACACCCAAATTTTATCGACCCAGCCCCCGCCGCCGGATTCCGCCCTGCCAGACAGGCCTGCGCGCAGCGTGCGGGCCGCTGCGGGCGCCGGGCCGGGCGGGCAGCCGCCACGTGGGCGGGCCCTGGTGTTCGATGCCTGCCAGGTCGGTGTGGTGCTGCGGGCCGTGCTGTTTGTGGAGGTGGTGGTGGGCGTGGGTGCCATGTATGGCGCCGGCAGCCCCGTCGAATGGCTGGCCAGCCTGGCGCTGCTGACCGGCGGCGCGCTGCCGGCCACGCTGGTGTGGCTGATCACGGCCTGCAGCCTCAAGACGGTGCTGCAGCGCCTGTCCACCGCGCAGCAATATGCCGCCGGGGTGCTGCTGGGGGCCGTGGCCGGTGCCTATGCCTGCGCCATGCTGGCGCTGGTGGGCCTGTCGGCATCGCCGCCCTGGCTGGCCAGCGCAGCGACAGGCGCGTTGCTGGCGGCCATGCTGGTGGCTGCGCTGGTGCTGCGCGCCCGGGGCCGCACCCCGGCCGCCACCACGGCGCGCCTGACCGAGCTGCAGTCGCGCATCCGCCCGCATTTTTTGTTCAACACACTCAACAGCGCCATTGCGCTGGTGCGTGAGGAGCCGGCCAAGGCCGAGTCGCTGCTCGAAGACCTGTCGGACCTGTTCCGCGTGGCCCTCATCGAGCAGGGCGAATCGACCACGCTGGCCGAGGAGATCACCCTGGCGCGCCGCTACCTGGGCATTGAGCAGGTGCGCTTTGGCAAGCGCCTGCAGGTGCAGTGGAACCTGGACCCACGCACCGACAGCGCGCGCCTGCCGCCGCTGCTGCTGCAGCCGCTGGTGGAAAACGCCGTCAAACATGGCGTGGAGCCCAGCGCCCGGGGCGGCAAGCTGCGCGTGCTGACCGAGCTGCGCGGCACCCGCGTGGTGGTGCGCATCACCAACACCCTGCCCCCCAAAGAGGGCAAAACCGGCAAACACGACGAGCCCAGCACGCGGGGCCATGGCATCGCACTGGCCAACGTGCGCGCGCGGCTGGCCTTGCTGCATGACGTGCAGGGCGAATTCACCGCTGGCGTGCAGGACGGGCTGTACCAGGTGCGCATCACCCTGCCCGCCGCCGACCCCACCCCTGCCGCCCGCCCGCGCACGCCCTTGCGCGGGCGTGGCGACCTGCGGGGCGGCTACCGCCGAGGCGCGGTGGCCCCGACCGAACCTACCCCCCCCAAACCCCATGAACATCCTGATCGTTGACGACGAAGCCCTGGCGCGCAGCCGCTTGCGCACCCTGCTGTCCGACTGCTCGGACATCCAGCGCTGCACGGTGGCAGAGGCCTCCAACGCCGCCGAGACCATGGCGCTGCTGGGTCCCACCGGGGGGCGTGGGTACGACCTGGTGCTGCTGGACATCCACATGCCCGGCCAGGACGGCCTGGCCCTGGCCCATGCACTGCAGGCCCTGCCCCAGCCACCGGCCGTGGTGTTTGTGACGGCCCACGCCGACCACGCAGTGAGCGCTTTCGAGCTGGATGCCGTGGACTACCTGACCAAACCCGTGCGCCGTGAGCGCCTGCAGCAGGCCCTGGCCAAAGTGCAGCGCACCAGCCGCCCCGCAGGGCCCAGCGCCGTGCCCAGCCTGCCCGAGGGCGAAACCCTGCTGATCCAGGACCGGGGCCGCACCGAACGCCTGCCGCTGACCGAGGTGCTGTACTTCAAGGCCGAGCAGAAATACGTGACCGTGCGCACCACCACGCGCAGCTACATCATGGACGGCTCGCTGAGCGAGCTGGAAGCCAAGTTTGCACCGCGCTTCCTGCGCATCCACCGCAATGCGCTGGTGGCGCGCCGCGCCGTGCGCGCGCTGGAAAAGCACTACGACCCAGAGGAGGGCGAAGGCTGGGCGGTGCGGCTGCAGGGATCGACCGAGCTGCTGGCGGTGTCGCGGCGGCAGGTGGCGGCCGTGCGCGAGGAACTGGCGCGCTAGCCGCAGGGCTGCACAGGCCTGTGGGGGCCTTGGAACACCCCTACGGATTTTTTTGAGCCATTTTGGCCGCCAGTGCCAGTTCCATATGCCTGAGCAGCTATCAATGAGATAGCAAATCTCCTGTGACTGCAGGCGGTGCGGCCACCAGCCGCCCCAGCGCCTCCACGCCCACAGGCGGCTGTGCCAGCCAAGGCAGCACGTAGGTACGCTGCGCCAGACCGCTGGCGATGCGCGCGGCCTGCTGTTGCTCGCCCGCCAGCCGGGCCTGCAGCAAGGGGTCGCTGGTGCCGGTGGCCGCCACACTTTTGTTGATGACCCAGGCCCAGGGCTCGATGCGGGCGCGGCGCAGGTCGTCCTGCAGCGCAGCGGCCTGGCTCACGGGCGTGACCTCGGGCAGCGTGACGATGACCACATGGGTCATATCCGCGTCCTGCAGGCGCATCAGCGGCGTGATGATGTGCTTGGCGTTGACGTTGCCTTCGTACTGCTGCGTCATCTGCCGGTGGTAGGCGCCGGTGGCGTCCATCAGCAACAAGCTGTGGCCGGTGGGCGCCGTGTCCAGCACCACAAAGGCGCTGCGCGCTTCGTTGACCACGCGGCTGAAGGCATGGAACACGGCCACCTCTTCCGTGCAGGGCGATTGCAGGTCTTCCAGCAGCAGGGCGCGGCCCGCGTCGTCCAGGGCCTTGCCGCGCGTGGCCATGATCTTGTCGATGTAGGCCTGGGTCTCGGCGCGCGGGTCGATGCGCCCCACCCTCAGCCCCGGCAGGCTACCGTCGAGCTGGCTTTGCACATGGGCCGCCGGGTCGGTGGTGGTGAGGTGCACGCTGTGCCCGCGCTGCACCAGGCCCACAGCGAGCGCGGCGGCGATGGTGGTCTTGCCCACGCCGCCCTTGCCCATCACCATGATCAGGCCGTGGCCCTTGGCGGCCAGCGCGTCGACCAGGGATGACAGCGGTTCTGCCTGCAACAGCACACCCGCCGTGGCGGCAGGCGCGCCCAATGGCACATCGCCACCGCCCAGCAATGCCCTTAGCGCGGGCAGGCCCACGGTGTCAAAGGCACGCAGCGGCACCTCGTCGCGCGGCAAATGCGCCAGCGCATCGGGCATCTGGTCCATGGCCTGACGGCCCAGAGCCTCGATGGCGTCGGCCACCGCGTCCTGCCCCGGTCGGCTGGCATGGAACACGCCGTTGATGGCCAGGCGCTGGTTGGCCAGGCCCAGGGCGCGCAGCTCCAGCGCGGTGCGCGCGGCCTCTTGCATGGGTCGGGGGTCGGGGCGGGTGACCAGCACCACGGTGGTCAGGGCCGGGTCACTCAGCGCGGCCAGGGCGGCGTTGAAGCGGGCCTCCTGCATCTTGAGGCCCGAGTGCGGGCCCAGGCACGACGCCCCCCGGTCGTTGCCCGCCAGGAATCCGGTCCAGGCCTTGGGCAGGCTCAGCAGGCGCAGCGTGTGGCCGGTGGGGGCCGTGTCGAACACCACATGGTCGAACACATGGCCGGTGTCATTGCCCTCGCTGGCCAGCAGCGCGGCAAATTCGTCAAATGCAGCGATCTCGGTGGTGCAGGCGCCCGAGAGTTGCTCGCGCACTGTCGCGCGTTCATCGCTGCTGGCGGTGGCCTCCAGCTGCGCCAGCACACGCTGGCGGTAGGCCTCGGCGGCGGTATCGGGGTCGATGTTGAGCATGTGCAGCCCCGGCACCCCGGGCACGGCCACCGGCTGGTTGGACAGCGGCACGCCCAGCATTTCATCGAGGTTGGAGGCCGCATCGGTGCTGACCAGCAGCACCTGGCGGCCCGCATCTGCCAGGGCAATGGCCGCAGCCGTGGACAGCGATGTCTTGCCCACCCCGCCCTTGCCCGTGAAGAACAGGAAACGCGTGGGCTGGGCGAGCAGCCCGAGGGAGATCGGAGTGGCGTGTGGGGCAGTCATGGGCCCAGCATGGCAGAACCGTCCGGCACGGCCTTGAGCCAGGTCAAGTGCTTCAGTGCGCGTGCGCCGCCCCGCTCACCAGCGTGACCACCGCCATGCCGGCAATCAGCCAGGCAATCTGCAACACGGTTTCGCGCGCGGTCAGGCGTTTTTGCAGCTGGGGGATCAGGTCGGCGAGCGCCACGTACACAAAACTGCTCGACGCCACGGCCAGGAAGTACGGCAAAAAGTCTTGCAACTGCCCCACCAGGAAGTAGCCCACCACCCCGCCCAGCGCCGTCACGGCCCCCGCCAGCGACACCTTCACCAGCGCCATGCGCCGGTTGGGGCTGGTCTGGCGCAGCACCACCAGGTCGCCCATGTGGTGCGGCACCTCATGCGCGAGCACCGACACGGCGGCAATCACCCCCAGGCGAATGTCGGCCATGAAGGCCGAGGCAATCAGGATGCCGTCGCCAAAACAATGCACGCTGTCACCCGTGAGCACCGCCCAGCCTCCCGAGCGCGGGCCGTGGTGGTGGTGCGCGTGGCCGTGGTCATGGCCGGTTTCGTGGCCATGGTCATGGTGGGCATGGTGGGCATGGCTATGGGCAGCGGTCTCTGCGTGGCTGTGTTCATGCCCGTGGTGCCACAGTTCGGCCTTGTCCAGCAAAAAGAAGAACACCACACCCACCAGCAGGGTGGCAAACAGGTCATGGGCGCCCGCCTGGCTCTCGAACGCCTCGGGCAGCAGGTGCATGAAGGCCGTGGCCAGCAAGGCACCCGCGGCCAGGCTGAGCAGGTGCTGCGGCCCCACGCTGTCGCTCCGCCCACCCAGACCCAGCCGCATGAGCAAGGCGGCCAGCCACACGCTGCCGATACCAGCGGCCAGTGTGGCCAGAATGATTGCTACCAAAGTCATAGCTTGTTGCGCTTTATCTTTAAGCCTTGGCTCATTTTTTATTCAGAATCTGCACGCCCGATGCAAGATGAAAAAAGCCGCCCCGGGTATGGGGCGGCTGCGGGTGGCCTGGTGGGCCGGGGGTTTGTGCATCAAACCACACCGTGCGTCTTGAACCAGGCCAGCGCACGCTTCCAGCCGTCTTCGGCCGCTTCCTTGCGGTAGCTGGCGCGGTAGTCGGCATGGAAGGCATGCGGTGCATCGGGGTACACCACAAATTCCGACGCCTTGGCCTGTGGCGAGCCACTGGACAAGGCCGCTTTCATCTTATCAACCGTGTCAAGAGGGATACCGGTGTCTTTTTCGCCATACAGGCCCAGCACCGGCGCCTTGAGGATGGGCGCCAGGTCCACAGGGTGCTTGGGGGTGAGCTCGCTCGCTTGCCCCACCAGCCGCCCGTACCATGCCACGCCGGCCTTGACGGGGCCGTGTGCGGCATACAGCCAGGTGATGCGGCCACCCCAGCAAAAGCCGGTGATCCCCACCCGGGCACCATCGCCCCCGTTGGCTGCGGCCCATGCCACAGCGCCGTCCAGGTCGGCCATCACCTGGGCATCGGGCACCTTGGACACCACTTCAGCCATCAGCTTGGCAATGTCGGTATAGGTGGTGGCATCGCCCTGGCGCGCGTACAGCTGTGGGGCAATGGCCAGGTAGCCCGCCTTGGCAAAGCGGCGGCAGGTGTCGGCGATGTATTCGTGCACGCCAAAAATTTCCTGGATCACCAGCACCACGGGCAGGCCGGTCTTGCCAGCCGGTGCTGCGCGATAGGCCGGCACCTTGAAGCCATTGACCGTGAAGCTCACTTCCCCCACCGTCAGACCGTCTGCCGGCGTGGCAATGGCCGTCTGCGCCATGATGGGGGCGGCCGCCGCCGCATAACCCAGGCCCAGCGCTGCCTGCAGCGCAGTGCGGCGCGTGGCGCCCGCTTCGGTGGTGCGGCCCGGCAACAGCGCCTGGGCGTCGGCATGGAGGTCGTCATTGAACATCGGTTTTCTCCAAAAAAAGGGGGATGGGCCACGGGGTGGAAACTGCCAGCCCCGGAGTCTATGGGGTTTGCACCGCCTCCGCATTTTCGGATACCGAAAAACGGGGAGCACTGCTAGACTTTCCGCGAGCATCGTCGCCGTGGGCATGCGCCACCAACCCGCTACCGCGCAAACGCCTGCTCGCCCGCCCACATTTGCTTTTTTCTTTCTTCATCCACCCGCCCACCTCCCGCAGACCACCCGCACCGGCCCGAGCGCATGCCCCCTCATCCCACACCACTCCCCCTGCGCGGACAGCTGCTGGTCCGACTGGTGGTCGGGATTTGCGGCGCGGGGGGCTTGGGGTTGCTGACCTGGGCGCTGGCCCGCCAAAGCATGGACCCGGCCATGCGACTGGCCAGCGCGGGTGCCGGGCTGGCGCTGGTGGCCAGTGCGGTGCTGTGCTGGTGGCTGAGCCTCCGGTTGCTGGCGATGCATGCCACCGCCAGGGCCGCCCAGGATGCTGCGCAGCGGGCCACCAACCAGCTGTGCGCCACGCTGGACATCCTGCCCGACGGGCTGGCCATCTACGACGCTGACGACCGCTTGGTGCTGTGCAATCCCCGGTACCGGGAAGTCAGCCCTGGCACCACCATGGCCGTCGATTACGGCACCCGCTTTGAAGACGTGCTGCGCCGCGCTGCCGAATCGGGCCACATCGTGGCTGCGCGGCAGGACACCAATGCCTGGCTGGCCGACCGCATGGCCCGCCATCGCTCGCCCGGCCAGCCCGAGGTGCAGGAGGTCGAGGGCGACCGCTGGATGCTCATCACCGAGCGCCTGCAAGACGGGGGCGGCATGGTGGTACTGCGCGCCGACATCACGGACGCAGTGCACAAGGAACGCGCACTCAAGCAGGCCCTGCATGACGCCGAACGAGCCGAACGCAGCCTGCGCGAGGCCGTCAATGCCATGCCCGCCGGGCTGGACATCTATGACGAGCAAGACCGGCTGGTGCTGTGCAATGACCAGATGGCCCGCCTGCGTCCGCACCTGCCCGTGGCTGAGTCCCTGGGCAAGACGTATGAGGAACTGCTGCGCGAGGGCCTGCGCTACGGCATCCCCGAGGAGGCCAAGGACCAGGAAGAGCTCTGGCTTGCGCATGAGCTGGCCATCCGGGGCCATCGGCCCGGCCCCGAAGTGCGCCACTACCCCAACGGCACGTGGATGCACATGCACGAATGCCGCACCCCGTCCGGCATGACGGTGTGCGTGCGCCTGGACATCAGCGACCTGATCGAACAGCGCCAGAAGGTCGAGACCGCCCGACAGGAAAGCCAGCGCATGCGCCAGCTGCTGGAGCGCGCGGTGGAGGCCCTGCCCGTGGGCATCGAGATCTTCGACGAGCAGGACCGGCTGGTGCTCTACAACCAGCAGCTGTCTCGCATGTATCCGTACATCAACTATGCGGACCACCTGGGCAAGGGTTTTGTGGACATCCTGCGTTATTCGGTCTCGCGCGGCCTGATCCCTTCGGCCAAGGGGCGCGAGGAGGCATGGATCGCAGAGCGCCTGTCAGAGCACGGCAGCAGCACATCCACCCTGGTGCAGCGTCTGAGCGATGGCCGCTGGATCAACATCTACGAAACCCGCACCCCGGAGAACTACGTCGTGGCCGTGCGGCTGGACATCACCAACCTCATCGAGCAGCGCCAGGCCCTGGAGGCCGCGCAGCAAGCGGCGCAGCAGGCCCGCCAGCTGCTGCAAGACGCCGTGGAGTCCCTGCCAGAAGGCTTTGCCCTGTTCGATGCAGAAGACAAGCTGGTGGTGTGCAACGCCCAGTACCGGCGCCTGTACCCCATCTCGGCCCCCATGATCGTGCCCGGCAGCACGTTTGAACAGATCGCGCGCTACGGCGCCGAGCGCGGCCAGTACCCCGACGCCATTGGCAACGAAGAGGCCTGGCTCGCCCAGCGCATGGCCGACCACCGCGCGGCCAACCATGCCGTGCTGCAGCGCCTGCCCGAGGGCCGCTGGCTGCAGGCCGACGAGCGGCGCACCCCCCAGGGCGGCATCGCCGGTGTGCGCACCGACGTGACCCAACTGGTGCGCAAGGAGCAGGAACTGGCCGCCGCCAACGCCAAGCTGGCCCTTCTGTCCACCACCGACGGTGTGACGGGCATTGGCAACCGCCGGCGCTTTGACGAGCGGCTGGCCACCGAATGGATGCGCTGCGGGCGGCACCAGCTACCGCTGGCCGTGATCCTGATCGATATCGACCACTTCAAGCTCTACAACGACCACTACGGCCATCTGGCCGGTGACGAATGCCTGCGCCGAGTGGCGCAGCTACTGCAGGGCACCATCCGCCGGGCCGACGAGGTGGCCGCACGCTACGGCGGCGAGGAGTTTGTGCTGCTGCTGCCCGATGTGCCCCTGCCAGAGGCAGTGACGGTGGCAGAGCGCTGCATGGCCAGCCTGCGCGAGGCGGCCCTGGCCCACCCCCGCTCCCCCACGGCGCCCTACATCACGCTCAGCATGGGCATTGCCAGCCTGGTGCCACGCCCCGGCACCAGTTCTGACACACTCGTGCACGCGGCCGATGCGGCTCTGTACCGCGCCAAGTACGGCGGCCGCAACCGCTTCGAGGTCTTCACGCCTGCGCAGTGACGGTGTTGCCCTGCGGGGGTGGCGACGGCCTGAGCAGGTCCGCGCCGGGCCTTCCGGTTTTTGCACGCTTCACCTTCTTTGCAGGACGACGCTGATGAACATTTTGCTCACCGGCTCCACCGGTTTTGTGGGCCGCACCGTGGCTTCCGCACTCACCCGTGCAGGACACCAGGTGCACGGCGGCGTATCACCCCGGCACCAGTCACACGGCGCCTTGCAGGTGCCCATGGACTTTGCGCGCGACACCTCGGCCCAGGCCTGGCTGCCGCGCCTGGCGGGTATCGATGCCGTGGTGAATGCTGTGGGGGTGCTGCGCGACAGCCGTGCGCGCCCCATCGACGCCGTGCACCAGCACACGCCCGTCGCGCTGTTTGATGCGTGCGCCCAGGCGGGTGTGCGGCGCGTGGTGCATGTTTCGGCCCTGGGCATTGAGGGCAGTGCCACCCGCTATGCCACCACCAAGCGCGCGGCAGACACGCACCTGCTGGCGTTGGCCAAACAAGGTGCATTGCACCCCGCCATCCTGCGCCCCAGTGTGGTGTTTGGCAAAGGCGGCGACAGCAGTGCGCTGTTCATGAACCTGGCGCGCCTGCCAGTGGCGCTGTTCCCCGGCCCCATGCTCACGGCGCGGGTGCAGCCCGTGTCGGTGCACGATCTGGCCGCCGCCATCGTTGCACTGCTGGGGCCCGCCATCTCCACCCAGGGCATCGTCGAGTGCGCTGGGCCGGAGGCCCTGACCATGGGCGACTTCATTGCCAGCCTGCGCCAGCAACTGGGCCATGGCAAAGCCCATGTGCTGCGCCTGCCCGACCCGCTCACCCAGCTGAGCGCCCGCCTCGGCGACTCAGTGCCCAGCGTGCCCTGGTGCACCGAAACCCTGACCATGCTGGGCAGCGACAACGTGGGCAACCCCGCCGTGTTCGAGCAGCTGCTGGGCCGCAAGGCGGTGCATTACAGCCAGCTGGTGGCGACCGCCTGGCGCTGACGTGCAACGTCTGTGCCCTCGTCACTGGGGCACGAAGTCCGACGGATACCGCAGCGAATCCACCAGCAGGTGCGACATGCGCATGCCCAAATTGATGCCATGGGGAGGAATGGGCCGGGTGAACCACTTGTCGTACAGGCGGTGCAGCTCCCGCGTCTGGATGAGCCGCCGCAGCTCCGCATCGACCACGGCCTTGAGCGCAGGGTCGTTGCGCTCGAACGCTACCGCATAGGGCTCGATGGTCATGGGCTTGCCAATCACCTTCAGGTCTTGCGGGCGGGCATGGCTGGCACGCAGGCCATAGAGCAGCACATCGTCCATCGCAAAGCCGTCCACCCTGCCATCCACCACCCAGCCAAAGCCCTCGGCATGGTCACGAGCGGGCTCGATGCGCAGGCGCACTGATTTGTTGGCAGCCTCGCGCGCCAGCGAATCGATGTTGGTGGTGCCCACCGTCGAAGCCACGGTCTTGCCGTCCAGGTCTTCGATACGCTCGAAGGGGCGCTGGCTTTGCACCACGATGCGTGATGACGCAATGAAGTGCGCAATGGTGAAAGCCACCCGCTGCCTGCGCGCAGCCGTGTTGGTGGTGGAGCCGCATTCCAGGTCCACAACGCCGCGCTCGATGGCCTCAAAGCGGTTGCCCGACGTGACCTGACGGTAGTCCACCCGCAGATCGCGCCGCTGCAGATGGCGACCGATGGCCTGTGCGATCTGCAGGCACACGTCCACGCTGTAGCCCAGGGGCACCCCATTGACCACATAGGACATCGGCAGAGAAGATTCGCGGTGGCCGATGACCACTCTTCCCGTGGCCTGGATGCGCTGCAGCGTCTGGCCCAGAGGCTCCGCTGTGCGCGCCAAGGCGGGGCTTGGCACTTCCGCCTTCGCAGAGGTCGATAAACCCGCAGCGGTCCCCGTGTTCTGCGCGATGACTCCCGCCGTCGCACACGCAGCGCAGGCAGCAGCCAGCGCACGCACCATCCCAAATCTCGCGGGATTCGCTTCACATGTCATGGCTTGCCTCTTCGAAGTTTTCGTGATGCCGCCTGGGCAATGGCCTGTGCGCTGGCTGGCGTACCAGGGCGCAGCGGCACCAGGGCTCTACAGCGCTATACCGCAGCCCGCGAAGCTGAAGGCCCAGTGGGGGGCGGGGCTTCCATGCCCGTGTTTCCGTACGCATGCCGCGCCAAGGCAGCCGCCAACACCATGGACGGGTTGACCAGCGTCAGCCCCTCCAGCCGGGGGTGCTCTGACAGTGCGAGTGGAATTTCTGTGCAGCCCATGATGAGCGTGGAGACCCCATAGCGCTGCTGCAGCACCAGCGACACGGACTCGAACCGCTGGCGGGCCAGCGCGTAGTTGCCGGCCTTCACACCGTCGTAGATACCCTGCATCAGCTCATCGCGCTCACGGGGTTCGGGCACAAAGCAGTCGATGTCGCGGTGCTCCAGTTCGCGCTGGTACAAGCCCGCCTCGTAGGCACCCTGCGTGGCCAACAGGCCCACGCCATGCACCTTGTGCAGCGCCAGGTCTGCAGCGACCTCTTGCACACCATGCAGCACCATCAACTGAGGAAAGCGCTGCTGCAGCAGGCCATGCCAGGCATGCGCCGTGTTGCAGGCAATGGCCACCACGCGCGCGCCCAGGGCCGCCAGGCGGCCCGTGGCCTGCAGCATCGGGTCTGCAGGCTGGTGGGCCCCGGGGCGGGTGTCGTGCAAAGCCGCCGTGCGGTCGGGAATGGGCACCTGCGCCAGCCAATGCTCAGGGTAAGCCTGGTCGTGCACAGGGATGCCCAGCGCCGCCATGCGGTCAGTGCAGGCCTGCACAAACAGGCGCACAAAGTCGGCACCCGCAGCAGGCCCCATGCCCCCCAGAATGCCCACCACCTGCGGGGCCGGAGGGTGCGGGGTCGACGGCAACATGCTCACACCCATCACAGCGCAGGCTTGTCGCTCTGGGCCACCAGGTTGTCGCGCAGCTCCTTGCTCATGGGCAGGTTGAGGTTCTGGCCGCGCGGGGGCACTGGCGACATGAACCACTTGGTGTAGAGCTTGTCGAACTCGCCCGACTTCATCATCCCGCCGATCACGCCGTTGACCAGCGTCTGGAACTGCGGGTCGTCCTTGCGCAGCATGCAGGCATAGGGTTCGACCTGCAGCGAGTCGCCCACCACCACCCAGTCGGCCGGGTTGCGCGTGTTGCCCATCAGTCCAAACAGCAGGATGTCGTCCATGGCGAAGGCCTCTGCACGGCCGGTGTCCACCAGCAGCAGCGAGTCCTCGTGGTCCTTGCCCAGCACGATGTCCATGTCCAGGTTGTTGTCGCGGTTGTACTTGCGGATCACCTGCGCGTTGGTGGTGCCTGAGGTGCTGGCCACTTTTTTCTTGGCGAGGTCGGCGTAGTTCTTGACGCCCGAGGCCTTCTTGGTCAGCAGCCGGGTGCCGGTGTAGAAATAGTTGATGGCAAATTGCACGTCCTTGCCGCGCGCCGTGTTGTTGGTGGTCGATCCGCACTCCAGGTCCACGGTGCCGTTGGTCAGCAGCGGAATGCGGTTTTGCGAAGTCACGGCCTGCAGCTCCACCTTGATGGCAGGGTTGTTCAACCGTTTCTTCACCGCGTCGACCACAGCGTTGGAGATGTCCACCGACATGCCCACCGGGTTGCCCGGGCCCGCCAGATAGCTGAAGGGCACCGACGACTCGCGGTAGGCCAGCGTGATCTTGCCGGAGTCGGCAATCTTCTTGAGGGTGTCGGCACTGGCCACGGTACTGGCCAGCACACCGGCGACCACGAGGACAGCAGCGGTGACAGCGGAGAGCTTCATGGGAATCCCTTTGCAAAAAATCAGGTGAACAGACAGTCGGACAGACGAGAAAGCAAGATGCAGGGGCACTGTAAAAATTTGCGGCCGTCTTGAACAATTCATTTGCGCGGGTCCACCATGATGAAAAGTTATGGCTCTGTTTCGGTGCACCTCCGCGCACCATCGTGGATCGTCCTGCCTTCTTTGCGGCCCTTGCATCCCGGTGCCCCCACCCCTCTCCCGCCGGCCCATCCTGAAAACACCAGGCGCTGACCAGTGCATAACTTCCTGGCATGGCAAGGCACTGCTTTGGCATTGTTCAGCAGGTGCACTGCCGCCTACATTCGTTGTCATCTCCTCCAACCGTTTCACTCTCTCCGATGCAGGTATGTGTATTGGGCGCAGGCATCGTCGGCCTGGCCACGGCATATGAACTTCAACAGCGCGGCCTGCAGGTCACCGTCATCGACCAAGCGCAGCCCGGCACTGGCGCCAGCGGTGGCAACGGCGCGCAACTGAGCTACAGCTATGTACAACCGCTGGCGGACGCCAGCATCTGGCGGCAGCTGCCCCGGCTGCTGCTCTCGCCCACCTCCCCACTCAAGCTGCGCCTGCAGTGGGATACCCACCAGTGGCGCTGGGGGCTGGAGTTTCTGCGCGCCTGCAACCGGCAGACTTCCGAACGCAGCACCGCACAACTGCTGGCCCTGGCCGCCCTGAGCCGCCATCATTTGGAAACCATGCTGCAGGCAGAGTCTCTGGACTGCAATTTCTCCAGCACCGGCAAGCTGGTGCTGTACGACACCGCAGCCGGCCTGGCCGCTGCCCAACGCCAGATGGACCTGCAGCGCCAGTGGGGCAGCGAACAGCAGGCGGTTTCGGCCCAGCGTTGCGTGGAGCTTGAGCCCGCGCTGCTGCACTACCAGCCGCGCATTGCCGGAGCCATCTATACCCCCAGTGAATGCGCTGCCGACTGCCTCCAGGTCTGTCAAGGCTTGCAGGCCGTGCTGGCCGCACGGGGGGTGCGCTTCGTGCTGGGCGCCACGGTCCAAGGCTTTGTGCGCGAGGGATCCCGCATTGCTGCGGTGCAGACCAGCGCAGGAGCCATCGAGGCGCAGCAGTTTGTGCTGGCCCTGGGCAGCCGCAGCCACCAGGTGGCTCAAACGCTGGGGTTGCGCTTGCCTGTATACCCCCTCAAGGGCTACAGCATCACGCTGGATACCAACCCCGCACCATCGGCAGCGCCTCGCGTCAATGTGACCGATGCTGCACGCAAAGTGGTGTTTGCGCGCATCGGCCAGCGCCTGCGGGTGGCGGGCATGGCCGAACTGGTGGGGCACGATGCACGCATACCTGCGGCACGCATCCAGAGCCTGTGCGATGCCACCCGCGCCGTTTTCCCGACCTGCCATCAAGGCGGAGAGCTGCATGCCTGGACCGGCATGCGCCCCGCCACGCCCACCGGGCTGCCGATCGTAGGCCGTTGGGTGGGGGCACCGGACAACTTGCTGCTCAACACAGGCCATGGCTCTTTGGGGTTCACGCTAGCGTTCGGCACGGCGGCGCAGGTGGCCGAGCTGCTGGCGCCCGCCTAACTCTCCCGCACTCCCACGCTCTGCAGCCGCACAAGGCACCACCCGCCTCGGCAGGTGGTGCGTTCACTCCGCCTCGGGCTGCAGGCCCACCGCTTCCAGAGTCTCTGCCACCGCCTGGCGCATGCATTGCGTCATGGCACTGGCCAGCAGTGAGCTGGGGCGGTTGACGGTGCGCAGCGACTTGATGGGCACGGCAATGTGCGGCGCCAGCGCCAGTACATCCACTTTGCTGCGGTCGGCCGATGCCGCCGTGCAGGCGTCCACCAGCGCCACCGCGTGACCATGGTGCGCCAGCGCCAGCGCCGCATGGTAGGTCTGCACCGTGAACGCCGTCTGCAGGCCCACGCCAGCCTCGCGGCACGCGTGGTTGACCACCGTGCCGATGGGGTCGCGCACATCCAGGCGCACCACCGGCGTGTCTGCCAGGTCGGCCAGATGCACCACCCCGGCCGCCACCAGCGCAGCGCCCAGCATGCCCTTGGGCGCCACACACACCATGCGCCCATCGGCCAGATGCTCCTGCGTGAGCGCGGGGTGGGCGATGGCGCTGAACACAAAGCCCACATCCGCCTCCTGCAGAACCAGGGCTGAGACGATCTGGGGCGAGTGCAGCGCGTCGATTGTCACCTGTACATCCGGGTGCTTTTTCCTGAAAAAACGCAACGCACGCGGCAGCACCTCGTAGCTCAGCGCCAGCACGCTCAGGATATGCAACTCACCCTCACGCCGGTCGCTCTTGAGGCTGTTGGCCAGGCGCTGCACATCATCGAGCTGGGTGAACAGGCGCTCGATGTGCGGGTACAGGGTCTGTGCCTCGGTGGTGGGTACCAGCTTGCCCTTGAGCCGGTGGAACAACGGAAAGCCCAGCTGCAATTCAGCATGCGCCAGGATGCGGCTGACCGCAGGCTGCGTGACGTTGATGAGGCGGGCCGCCGCGCTCACGCTGCCGGTGAGCATGACGGCGTTGAAGACTTCTATGTGGCGAAGGCGCATATGCTGACGATGCAAGGAATGGGCCGCAAGCGCAATCCTTGCATGTACCCATTGCGAAATCGCGCACTCAAACCGCGCGCCTCGCACGCGCTTGCAGCTAAAGCGACATCGACGGCCGCAGCGCCATGGCCGCACGCCAGCGCAGCAAGTGCGGGTGCTGCTCGCCGGGCTTGTGCTTGACCACACGCGCAAAGTCCACCGCCACCACCGCCGTGATGTCGGCCACGCTGAAGCGGTCAGTGGCAATGAATTCGCGGTCCGCGAGGCGCTCGTTGAGCAGCTGAAAGAACTGCCCCACACGCACCAGTCCACGCTCAGCCAGGGCCGGGATTTGCGGGTAGTCCACCGCGCCGGGCAATGCCCGGTTGGCCATGGCGGGCGCGCTGTTGCGCAGCGCCTCGGCAATGGCCTGCAGGCCCTCGAACTCCATGCGCCAGTTCCAGCTCGCAATCTCGGCCTTTTCTGCAGGCGTCTCGCCCAGCAGTGCAGGCTGCGGGTAGCGCGCCTCCACATACGCCGTGATCGCCGCGTTGTCGGTCAGCAGCAGACCCTCTTCAGTGCGCAGCGCGGGCACCGTGCACTGCGGGTTGATCTGGCGGTAGGCCTCGCCCAGTTGCTCGCCATTGCGCAGGTCCACCTGCACGGTGTCGTGGGCCACACCCTTTTCTGCCAGCAGGATGCGCGCACGGCGCGGGCTGGGCGCCGTGGCGCAGTCATACAAAGTAATCATGGTGACGCCTTGCAAAAACACTCAGCGTGCGGGGGAAGAAGCTGCCGCTGCCGCCGCCTCGATCTTGTCCTGCGTCTTGGTGTCAAAGTCGCTGGCGTCATGCCGCTCGCGCAACTGGCTGGCCAGGTCGCCGTTGACGCGGTTGACCTTGCGCCCCCGCTGCACCGCCGGGCGCTTGGCCACCTGTTCGGCCCAGCGCACCACATGCGTGTATTCTTGCACCTGCAAAAACTCGCCTGCGTTGTAGGCCTGCCCTTTCACCAGCAAGCCATACCAGGGCCAAATCGCAATGTCGGCCACCGTGTACTCATCGCCCGCCACGTACTCAGTCACCGCCAGGCGCTGGTTCAGCACATCCAGCTGCCGCTTGGCCTCCATCGCATAGCGGTCAATCGCATACTCGATCTTCACTGGCGCATAGGCATAAAAATGCCCAAACCCGCCGCCCACAAACGGCGCACTGCCCATCTGCCAGAACAGCCATGACAGGCACTCGGCGCGCGCAGCGCCGTCTTTGGGCAAGAAGGCGCTGCCGAACTTCTCGGCCAGATACATCAGGATGGCGCCGGACTCGAACACCCGCACCGGGTTGGCCGGGTCGGTGCGGTCCAGCAGGGCCGGGATCTTGGAGTTGGGGTTCACAGACACGAAGCCGCGGCCAAACTGCTCACCCTCGTTGATGCGGATCAGCCATGCGTCGTACTCCGCCCCGTTGTGGCCCAGCGCCAGCAGCTCTTCCAGCATCACGGTCACCTTCACGCCATTGGGCGTGCCCAGCGAATACAGCTGCAGCGGGTGCTTACCCACGGGCAGCTCTTTGTCGTGCGTAGCCCCGGCAATGGGCCGGTTGATGCTGGCGAACTGGCCGCCGTTTTCTTTGTTCCATTGCCAGATGGCTGGGGGCGTGTAGGGGGTGAGATCAGACATTTAGAGTTCCCGGTAGGTCCGTTAAAAGAGCGCGCGGTCCCATCCAATTTCCAAAAGGCCACCGCGAAGGGAGTCATGTTACTCATGCTGAAATTACTCGAACTCTCTCTGCACCAACCTAAATTTTGCGATCAGTGCCCATGGCCATTTCTTTGTTCGCGTTCACGTATTCCATGGCGTCATCAAGTCCCCAACATACTGAGTTTCGAACGAATCGCGACCACTCAACAACGAGTCCTCACAGAATGACTCCTATTGCTTGGCAGCTTCCGGCGCAACCGAACGAGCAGTGCTTGACAAAGGTACCGAAGCTCCAAGCAATGGAGCTTTTGCGTCTACCGGATCATTCACCGCGGCTTTTTTGCCCGATGAGTTAGCGACGCTGAACAGTAAAAGAACGACAAGCGCAATGGACACCGCGAGGCCACTCCACTTTGCGACATTGAATACACGCTCTCCAGTTCGCACCCGCCGCCACTCAGCTTTAAGAAGTAATTGCGATGCAGCAAGCAAATCGTCCTCACACTTCCGACAGGCCTGTATGTCGATAGGAAAGCCCTTCATGTGCAGCGATTCAAGGTTATTCAGCAGCCGAAGCACTTCTTTGCAACGTTCTTCATTTGGGTTCAAACGCAATTTGATTGCGGATGATGCTTTGTTGGCTTCCATAAAGAAAGATTCCGTGAGCTTGAACGCTTCTAGCTGAGACGGAATCTGGACAACAGAAATCCCTCGAAGATTGTTAAGTGCTGCGATAACCAGAGCGATTTCGGTGCGCAGTTCATCAATCCAAGCCTGCCGAAACTCAGAAACCTTGCTCTCCTTTGCAATTACTAACCCAATGAATGCAAAGAAGGCGCCTATTACTGCCGCAGCAATAGAACCGATAGCTGCTTCCGGCAGGTGCAACAGTGACATGACTTTTCTAATGAATGTTAAGAGTTGGGGGGGAGTGCCGCGCGATTCTGAGGTTATGTGTAGTGAAGCCCGATTGGCAATACGACTAAGGCTCCAGCCTTCCACACTTGCGCGCAAGCTCAGTGCGCCTTATCCCAGTTCGGCCCCACCCCCACCTCCGCCAATAACGGCACCTTCAGCGCCGCCACCTCTGCCATCAGGCGCGGGATGTGGGTCTTGAGCCAGTCCACCTCGCTCTCAGGCAGCTCAAACACCAGTTCGTCGTGCACCTGCATGATCATTTGGATGCCCGGCTTGTGCGTGTCCAGCTCCTTCTGAACCGCCACCATGGCCAGCTTGATGAGGTCTGCCGCCGTGCCCTGCATGGGGGCATTGATAGCGGCGCGCTCGGCCCCGGCACGGCGAGGGCCGTTGGGGGAGTTGATTTCGGGCAGGTACAGGCGGCGGCCAAACACGGTTTCGACATAGCCCATGGACTTGGCTGAAGCCTTGGTGTCATCCATGTACTGCTTCACGCCGGGATAGCGCTGGAAGTACTTGTCAATGTAGGCGGCAGCGGCCTTGGTCTCGATGCCCAGGTTCTTGGCCAGGCCAAAGCTGCTCATGCCGTAGATAAGGCCAAAGTTGATGACCTTGGCGTAGCGGCGTTGCTCGCTGGTGACCTGATCCACCTCTACCCCAAACACTTCGGCAGCGGTGGCGCGGTGCACGTCCAGCCCGGCGTGGAAGGCGTGCAGCAGCGAGTGGTCGCCGCTCAGGTGGGCCATGATGCGCAGCTCGATCTGGGAGTAGTCGGCACTCGCAATCACGCGGCCTGCGGGGGCCACGAAGGCCTCGCGCACGCGGCGGCCTTCCGGGGTGCGGATGGGGATGTTCTGCAGGTTGGGGTCGTTGCTGGACAAGCGGCCAGTCACCGCCACGGCCTGCGCGTAGTGCGTGTGCACGCGGCCGGTGCGTGGCAGGGCCAGTTGCGCGAGCTTGTCGGTGTAGGTGCCTTTGAGCTTGACGAGGCTGCGGTGCTCCAGCAGCTTGGCGGGCAGGGGGTAGTCCTCGGCCAGCTTTTCCAGCACTTCTTCGTCGGTGCTGCGCGCGCCGGTGGCGGTCTTCTTCACAACCGGCATGCCCAGCTTGTCGAAGAAGATTTCGCCCAGCTGCTTGGGGCTGCTCAGGTTGAAGGGCTGGCCTGCAATCTCGTACGCCTCGGTTTCGAGCTGCAGGATGCGCTGGCCCAGCTCGTGGCTTTGGGCGGCCAGCGTGGGGGCGTCGATGAGCACGCCGTTGCGTTCGATGCGGTACAGGGCCTCGCTGCTTTGCATCTCCAGTTCGTAGATGAAGCGCAGTTTGTCATCCGCCTGCAGCAGGGGCCACAGGGCGTTGTGCACGTCCAGGGTCTGGTCGGAGTCTTCGCACGAATAGGCAGCGGCTTTGTCCACAGACACCTGGGCAAACGGAATCTGGTGCGCGCCTTTGCCGCACAGATCTTCGTAGGTGATGCCTTTGCGGCCCGTGTGGCGCTCGGCCAGGCTGGTCAGGTTGTGGGGCTTGTGCACTTCGAGCACATAGCTTTGCAGCATGGTGTCGTGTGTATAGCCCTGCACCTCGATGCCGTGGTTGGCGAACACATGGCGGTCGTACTTGATGTGCTGGCCCAGCTTGTGGTGCTTGGGGTCTTCGAGCCAGGGTTTGAGACGGGCGAGCACTTCATCCAGCGGCAGTTGCGCGGGCGCATCGGGGCCTTCGTGGCGCAGGGGAATGTAGGCGGCCTCGCCGGGCTGTACGCTGAAACTGATGCCGACGATTTGTGCGCGCATTTCGTCGAGGGAGTCTGTTTCGGTGTCGATGGCCGCGAGCGCGGCTTTGTGCAGGCGCTCCAGCCACTGGTCAAAGTCCGCCCAGTTCAGGATGGTGTCGTACACCACGGTGCGGTGCTGGGCTTCTTCGGCCACGGTGCTGGCGGAGTGGTCGGCAAAAAGATCGCCGCTTTGGCCGGGCATGGCGACGGTGGGGGCTGTAGCGGCGGGGGCCGCTGCACCCTTGATCGCGCTGGCCAGGCCCTTAAAGCCATACTTTTCGTAGAACGGCAGCAGGCCGGTGTTGTCGGGCGCGTCCAGCGTGATGTCGTCAAACACGGGCAGGCCAGGGATGTAGTCGGCCAGCCCGCAGTCGGTCTTCATGGTGACCAGCTGGCGGCTCAAGGCCAGCTGGCCGCTGGCAATCGCCTCGCGCAGGTTGTTGCCTGCCACGCCCTTGATGGCGTCGGCGTTAGCGATCAGGTTGTCGAGCGAACCGTATTCTTCCAGCCACTTGGCGGCCGTCTTGGGGCCCACCTTGGTCACGCCGGGCACGTTGTCCACGGTGTCGCCCACCAGCGCCTGGTAGTCCACCATCAGCGTGGGTGGCACGCCAAACTCTGCTGTCACGCCCGCCACATCGCGGCGCTTGCCGCTCATGGTGTCGATGATGGTGATGTGCTCGTTGACCAGCTGGCTCAGATCCTTGTCGCCGCTGGACACGATGACCTCAATGCCCTGTGCGGCCGCCACGTGGGCCAAGGTGGCGATCACGTCGTCGGCCTCCACGCCGGGCACGGCCACCACCTTCCAGCCCAGCAGGTCCACCACCTCATGGATGGGCTCGATCTGGCTGCGCAGGTCGTCTGGCATGGGCGAGCGCGTGGCCTTGTATTCGGTGTACAAGGCATCGCGGAAGGTGGGGCCCGAGGCGTCGAACACGCACACAGCGTAGTCGGCCACCACCTCTTTGCGCAGGGCCTGCATCATGTTGATCATGCCGCGAATGGCACCGGTGGCAGGGCTTGTAGGGTCGCCCGGCACGGCCCGCAGGTCGGGCATGGCGTGGAAGGCGCGGTAGAGGTAGCTGGAGCCGTCCACCAGCACCAGGGTCTTTTTGTTGCTCATCCGGCAATTGTGCACGGGCAGCGCCCGCCGGGCGGCGCTCTACAATCGCCCGATGCGCGCTGTTCACCTTCTCCTGCTGCTGGGCATGGCCTGCGGCAATGCCCTGGCCCAAACCCCGTCCCCATCCCCTGCTGCCACCACCGCAGGCGCTGGTAACCAGCGCGATGCGCTGCCCGATCCCGAGCCCCTGTCTGGTCGCACCAACCAGCGCACGGAACGCATCCAGATCGAAGACGCAGGCAGCCGTGTGGACGAGCTGCGGGTCGGCGGGCAAACCCAGAACATCTCGGTGCAGCCCAAGACCGGCAACCTGCCCGCCTACGAAGTGCAGTCGCCTGATGGCGCGCGCAGCCGCGCCGGTGGCAACAATGGCGCTGAAACCACCACCGCGCCCCGCGTCTGGAACGTGTTCAAGTTCTGATGGGTGGCAGGGTGGCGCGCATGCACTGCGTTGCCACCGGTTGAGCCCCGCCCGTTGTCCCGCCCCTTCCCCTTCTCTTTTCTTCGACCCCCTGAGCGATGGCCGTTTTTACCGAAGTCTCCAATCCCGAGGCGCGCGAGTTGCTGCGCCGTTTGCAACTGGGCGAGCTGGTGGAGCTGCGCGGCATTGAGGGCGGCATCGAGAACACCAACTACTTTCTGACCAGCGACCAGGGCGAGTTCGTGCTGACACTGTTCGAACGCCTCACGGCCGAGCAGCTGCCTTTCTACCTGTACCTGATGAAGCACCTGGCGCACGGCGGCGTGCCCGTGCCCGACCCGCGTGCCGACAAGAACGGCGACATCCTGCACGCCGTGTGTGGCAAACCCGCCGCCGTGGTCAACAAGCTGCGCGGCAAGAGCCAGCTGGCCCCTCAGGGCGTGCACTGCGCCGCCGTGGGCACCATGCTGGCCCGCATGCACCTTGCGGGCCGCGACTTTGACCGCCACCAGCGCAACCTGCGCGGGCTGCCCTGGTGGAACGAGACGGTGCCGGTGGTGCTGCCACACATTGACGCTGCACAGGCCGCATTGCTGCGGTCCGAGCTGGCCTACCAGAACCATGTGGCCGCCAGCTCCGCCTATGCCGCCCTGCCGCGCGGGCCCGTGCATGCCGACCTGTTCCGCGACAACGTGATGTTCGAGGGTGAAGAGCTGACGGGCTTCTTCGACTTCTACTTTGCAGGGGTGGACACCTGGCTGTTTGACCTAGCCGTATGCCTGAACGACTGGTGCATCGACCTGCCCACCGGCGCCCACGATGCCGAGCGCGCCACGCGCATGCTCGACGCGTACCAGGCCGTGCGCCCGCTGACAGCCGCCGAGCGCGAGTTGCTGCCCGCCATGCTGCGCGCCGGGGCGCTGCGGTTCTGGATCTCGCGCCTGTGGGATTTCTACCTGCCGCGCGAGGCCTCCATGCTCAAACCCCACGACCCCACACACTTCGAGCGCGTGCTGCGCGGGCGCCTGGCCCTACCCGTACACGCGGGCTGATCCCACCACAGGCGAGCAGCCTCTAACCCCTGGCCCAGCCACCGGTTTTGGGGCAGTGGGGTAAATTCGACCTTATTCGCCCACTCGACATCCGATGCCGCTCGGCGCCCCCCCCATGGGCGTTGGGGCGCAGTCGGCGGTGCGGGCCCCTCTTCCTTTCCAACGTATTCATGAAACTCCATATCGTCCCCGCGCGCACCGGCATGGCCTGGGTCAAGCTCGGCGTTCGGGCGTTCTGGCGGCAGCCCATGGCGCTGGCTGCGCTGTTCTTCATGACCATGGCGGCCATGTCGCTGGCCACCATGATCCCGCTGGTGGGTCCGGCCATTGCGCTGGCACTGCTGCCGTCTGCCACGCTGGCCATGATGGTGGCGGCAGCGCAGGCATCGCAAGGGCGGTTTCCGATGCCCACGGTGCTGCTGGTGGCCTTTCGCACCGGGCGCGAGCGGCTGCGCGACATGCTCACACTAGGTGTGCTGTATGCGGTGGCTTTTCTCGGCATCATGGGCCTGTCGGCCCTGCTGGACGGCGGCCAGTTTGCGCAGGTTTACCTGGGTGGCGCGCCCATGACCCGAGAGATTGCCGAGAACCCGGACTTCCAGCGCGCCATGTGGCTGTCGATGCTGTTGTACCTGCCGCTGTCGCTGCTGTTCTGGCATGCACCGGGCCTCGTGCACTGGCATGGCGTGCCGCCGGTCAAGGCGCTGTTCTTCTCCATCGTGGCCTGCGTGCGCAACTTTGGTGCGTTCCTGGTCTACGGGCTGGGCTGGCTGGGTGTGTTTCTGCTGGGCGGGCTGGTGGTCAGCATCGTGTCGGCCCTGCTGGCCGTGGCGGGGCTTGCGGGATCGATGGCCGGTGGCATCATGGTAGGCGCTGCCATGATGATGGCGGCGATGTTCTTCACCTCGGTGGTCTTCACCTTCCGCGACTGCTTCGAGCCCCCCTACACCCCCCAGCAAGAAGAGGCGCCCCATGACAACCCGCCCCCCAGCCCCCCCGGCGCACCACCTGCAGGGCCGCTCTGACGACGAGCTGGTCTGGTTCCAACGCCGCAGCGTGGTGCAGGCCGCGGCGCTGTGGGTGGCAGGCGGTGGCTGGGCTGCGGCCCATGCACAGGCGCGCAGCAATATCGTGGAAGTGCGCGGCGAGGTGCTGCGCAATGGCGAGCCCCTGACGGCGCAGCACACCATCACCGCCAACGACCGGATTGAGACCGGGCCGGGCGCCAGCCTGGTGTTCTCGGTGGGCGACAGCGCCTTCATGGTGCGGCAGAACTCGCGCATGGCGATGGAGAGCGACACCCCCACCGCCGTCAAGCTGCTGCGCCTGCTCAGCGGTGCGGTGGCCACCGTGTGGGGGCGCGGCCCCGACCGGCAGATTGCGCTGCCCACGGCTACCGCAGGCATTCGAGGTACCGGCGTGTACGCCGAGGTATTTGCCGACCAGGACCAGCGCGGCTACCTCTGCAACTGTTATGGCACGGTGGAGCTGACGGCGGGCGGCGAACGCTTGGTGAGCCAGTCCAGCTACCACCAGTCGTTCTGGGCCGAGCCCGCGCCCCGCAATGGCCGGCTGCTGACACCGGCCGGTGCCATCAACCACACGGACGAAGAGATGGAGTTCTTGGCGGGGCTGGTCAACCAACGCACCGCGTGGCAGGTGTCGGGCCGCAAGGGCATCAAGGACGGCAGCGGTGGCGCGGCCGCACCGGCCAACAGTTACGGAAGCGGCAACTCCTACGGCCCGCCCGGCTCCCGGGACTAGGGCCCGTCCCGCAGCGCACGTGCAGCCATGCCTGCGCGGCGCGCCTTGGGCGGGCGTCACGCGCTGCGCAAGGCACCGCGTCAAACCGTCACACAAACGTCAAACCACTGTCACGGGGCGTTCCTAGGATCGCGGGCTGGACTCCATGCCACCCGCCTACTACGCCTTTTCCAACAAGGCTCCCGGTCGGATCAGGGCGTGGCATGCCCGTTCGCATACCCACTTGGAAACACCCCGAAAATGACCCAACCGACGATGCCCACCCGCCGCAAGGCCCTGCAACTGCTGGCCGGCGTTCCCATGCTGCCGCTCAGCGCCAGCGCCTCGGCTGCACTGCTGACCGCCTGCGGTGGCGGCGACTCCGCCGCGCCCGGCTATGTGTCGGCCAGCTTCACGTCGATGGCAGCCCCCACCCTGGCCAACGCCGCTGCCATGGCCACCACCACCGTGGGCTCCACGCTCAACATCAAGCTCAGCGACGACTCGGTGCGCTCGTACCAGCTGGCTTACCAGCCGTTCTTCGTGACGGGCGACATGGTGTCCGACGGCAAGGGCGGCACCATCCTGTCGGGTGGCTACTACGACATCAACAACAAGCCCATCATCGACGCTACGGTGGCTGGCAAGGAGCGCCAGTACTTCTCGGACTCGCCCGACGGCACCTCGCTGCTGACCGTGGCCAACCCCACCGTGACCGGCCTCAAGGGCAAGGCCGTGTTTGCCGTGGTGCAGTTTGAATACACCACCTGGGCGCAAGACGGCAAGACCGACATGTACGGCAAGCTGCCATCGCCCATCGCCGTGCTGACGCTGGACCAGGACCAGACCACCGGCAAGCTGAGCCTGGTGAAGTACCACAACGTGGACACCTCCAAGGTGCATGGCCTGTGGATCACCTGCGGCGCCAGCCTGTCGCCCTGGGGCACCCACCTGTCGAGCGAAGAGTACGAACCCGATGCGTTCAGCATCGCCAGCAACGCCATGTTCAAGGCTTACAGCAAGAACCTGCTTGGCGACGAAACCAAGGCCAACCCCTACCACTACGGCCACATGCCCGAGGTGACGGTGAACCCTGACGGCACTGCCAGCATCAAGAAGCACTTCTGCATGGGCCGCATCTCGCACGAACTGGTGCAGGTGATGCCTGACAACCGCACGGCGCTGATGGGCGACGACGCCACCAACAGCGGCTACTTCGTGTTCGTGGCCGACAAGGAAAAAGACCTGTCGTCCGGCACGCTGTACGTGGCCAAGGTGGGCAGCGGCTTCTCCATCGACCCCAAGGTGGGCACGGCGGCGCCCCTCACCTGGATCAAGATGGGGTCGGCCACCAGCGCCGAGATCGAGAACCTGGCCAACACGCTCAAGCCCACGGACATCATGACCGTGAAGACCACCGACCCGGCCGATGCCAGCTACACCAAGATCGTGGCCAACGGCAAGACCGAGTGGATCAAGCTGAACCCCGGCATGGAAAAGGCCGCTGCCTTCCTGGAAACCCACCGCTACGCCGCCTACCTCGGCGCCAGCCTGGGCTTCACCAAGATGGAAGGCACCACGGTCAACGCCAAGGACAAGATTGCCTACTCTGCGCTGCAGAACATCCAGTCGTCCATGGTGGCAGGCAATGCCGCCAACGTGCCGGGCAACGGCATCTCGGTGCCCAAGCAACTGGTGGCCGGCGCCGTGATGGCGCTGAACCTCAAGGGTGGCCAGAAGGACACCGCTGGCGGCACCATCAACAGCGAATGGATGCCCGTGGACACCAAGGTGCTGCTGGCCGGTGAAGACATCACCGCCGACGCCCAGGGCAACACCGCCAACCCCAACAACATCGCCAACCCGGACAACCTCAAGTTCTCCGAAAAGATGCGCACCCTGTTCATCGGCGAAGACAGCAGCCAGCACGTCAACAACTTCCTGTGGGCCTACAACGTGGACACCAAGCAGCTGTCGCGCGTGATGTCGATCCCCTCGGGCGGCGAGTCCACCGGCCTGCACGCCGTGGACGAGATCAACGGCTGGACATACATCATGAGCAACTTCCAGCACGCCGGTGACTGGGGCGCCATCCACAGCGTGGTCAAGGACACGCTGGACCCGATGATCAAGGCCAACTACAAGAACAAGAACGGTGCGGCCGTGGGCTACCTGACGGCAGCGGCCAAGCAGCCCAGCCTGAACCAGGCCTGAACTCAGCCTGAGCGAAGGGCCAACAGGGCTGCACCCGGTGCGGCCCGCTTCCAAAACCAACGGGGCCTCAGGGCCCCGTTGGTTTTGCTGCTGGTGCCACTGTCTGCAAGCATCTACACGCATCTACACGCCGCTGCACGACCGGTGGCCAAGGCTACAGCGCAGCGCCCACCCAGCCTTTGGCGTGTCGCGCAATGCAGCGCTGGGCCGCATCCAGATCGGCCAGGGTGGTCGCCTACGCCACATGGCCCCTGTGCTGTTGACAACACCCATTCACTATCAAATGTGTAGCTGCCAGCGCTTTAATCACTAGCGCTTGCGGCCATTTTCGCTACAAATCGGCTGCGAGCGCCGCCTTGCGCCCCCGGCCCCGGCCTGCGCCGGTTTTGGATGCCGGTGCGCCCGTAGCGCGCTCGGCCTGCAGGCGGCGCAGCAGCTCGGCGGCGGGCTCATCGTTCGGGTCTTGCGGCACCAGCTCGCCACGAAACGCCTTGGCCAACAGCGCGGGGGTCAGGCGCGTGGCGGCGGTCTGCGCCTGGGCCAAGCGGGCTTCGAGCCGGTCGGCAAAGGCGAACAGGGTTTCTACGCGGCGGACGATTTCGTCTTGTTCTTTGAGCGGAGGAACAACAAGATTCAGTGAAACTTGTTTAGTGATTGGAACCTGATCGCGAGTGGTTTGCGCCATCACGGATCGCAATTGATCTTGAAAAAACAAGCTTGAAAAAACAATACGTCCGAACTGTGCCGAAAAATAGTTTGTATTGAATCTGTAAAACGTCACCGAAGTGCCCAGCAATACATCTTCCCCGGGCGAGTCGAGTATTCCCACCCTGCCGACAGTCGCGTTGTGAGACAACAGTAAATCACCATGTGTTGCCCAGCCTTTAGTTAACTGATTTGCCTTTTCTGATTTCAGGCGAGGGCAACCCAACACATCGACTTCCCAGCTATCGCTCATCTGTGTCGCAGTCAGGAAAAGTGCGCCCTTCAGATCAAATTCCTCTTTGCGAGGGTACAAGCTTCCGTGATTACCATCAGCGAAATCAATGAGTATGTTCGTTTCATACAGCTCACCAATTGTGCAAGTTAACCAGTTCGCAGGTAAGTCTGATGCGTCGTAAGGAATCTTGGTTGGTTTGAACGACTGTTTTGCCAAGCGTTTGTAACCGCTCGGTAGCGGTACCTTTGTGAGGGAATTCGCTGTAGCAGGATCTGAGTTTCCGGCAGTTCGCCAATCCTCCGTCAACCGCCCCGAGGTGGCGGCGGCGAGGACGGATTGGCGGAAGCGTTTGAGCAGGGGGGCAACGCGGGCCAGGCGGGTGTTGACGGCGTCTACGCGGGTGAGGACGGTGTCGAGTTTGTCGGCGATGCGTTTTTGCTCAGCAAACGGTGCTAGTGGCACCTCAAACCCAAGAATCTGTTGCTTCGTTAATGCTTGTCGCGTGGTCCCTGTGTTGTCAGCCCAAATCATTGCCTGAACTTTAGGACTCGAAAGAAATGCATTGAGGTAACGATAGTCCAGTCCACGCTTGGGACGAACAATGCAAACGTGCTGATTAACTCTTGCACCATGCAAATCCGTTGGCGCTACGGTCACGCGTCCAATAGATGCACCAGTGATATTCAACAATATGTCGCTGGCTGCTACGGTTGCGCCGTCAAGGGCGGCCGCTTGGGTGTCATCAAGATACGCCAAACCATCGCGCTTGAATCCGAAGAACACTACGTTCATTGAGCGGATGAGAGGTGTTCCGGCGGATTTGTAGGCTCTCTCACCACCGAGTGGTGTGGCGCCGCTACCAACTTTGCTCGTCAGATCGGCAAGTGGTGCTGAAGTCCAGTTGATAGGCAAATCGCTCATTCAGCCACCTCTCCTAACTCCACCAATATCGCTTCCAACTCCGCCACGGCCGCATTCAACTCCTCCACCGCCTCGCGCGCCAGCACGGCGGGTTCGGGCAAATCTGCCGCGTCTTCGGCGTTGTCGTCTTTGAGCCAGGCAATGTCCAGGCTGTCGCCGCGCTCGTTCGCAATCCATTCGCGGCTGAAACGGCGAAAGCGGCCTTGTTCGCCTTGTTCTTGCCGCTCAGCCTTGCCATTGGGGTCGGTGCCGTAGGCGGCCACAAAGTCAGCAAAGTGGGCGTTGGTGAGCGGGGTGCGTTTGCCAAACTTGGGGGCGTTGGCGCGCATGTCGTACACCCACACTTCCTGTGTACTTCCGGTGGCGGCCTGGCTCACTTTCTCAAAAAACAGCACGTTGGTTTTGACGCCCTGGGCGTAGAAGATGCCGGTGGGCAGCCGCAGGATGGTGTGCAGGCGGCATTTGTCCATGAGGTCGCGGCGCACGTCGGCACCCACGCCGGCTTCAAACAGCACGTTGTCGGGCAGCACCACGGCGGCGCGGCCGCCGTCTTTGAGGTGGCGCACGATGTGCTGCAAGAAGGCCAGTTGCTTGTTGCTGGTGGCAAACGTGAGGTCATCTCGCGTAGGGCCGCCGCCGCCTTTGGCGGTGCCAAAGGGCGGGTTGCTCAGCATCACGTCGCTGCGGGGCAGGCTGCTGCCTGCGCTGGCCAGGGTGTTGCCCAGGTGCACCACGCCCTGGTCGTCGCCTTCCATGCCGTGCAGCAGGCAGTTCATCAGCGCCAGGCGCCGGGTGCTGGTGACCAGCTCCATGCCAATGAAGGCGTGGTTGCGCTGGAACTGGCGCTCGCGCTCGGTCAGGTCGTACAGGTTGTCGGTGCGTTCTTTGATGGCGCGATCGGCTGCAATCAAAAAGCCGCCGGTGCCTGCGGCGGGGTCTTGCACCGTCTCGCCCGCCTGGGGCTGGATGACCTGAATGATGGTGTCGATGAGCGGGCGCGGGGTGAAGTACTGGCCCGCGCCGCTTTTGGTTTCGCTAGCGTTCTTCTCCAGCAGGCCTTCGTACAAATCGCCCAGGCCGTCGCGCTCGGCGCTGAACCAGTCAATGCCGTCGAGGCTTTTGACGAGCTGCTCGAGGTGGCGCGGCTCCTTCAGGCTGGTTTGCGCGTCGGCATAGATGGCGGCAATGAGGGGGTCGGTGCTTTGGCTGAGCTTGAGCAGCGCTTCTTTGTAGTACAGCAGCAGGTCCATGCCACTGCGCCGCGTGAACTCGCCCCAGCGGGCGTAGTCGGGCAGCTTGTGCCGCTGCAGCACGCCGCTTTCGGTGCTTTCGTGCTCCATTTTGATGAAGAGCAGCAGCACCAGCTCGGTGACGTAGTCGCTGTAGTTGATGCCGTCGTCGCGCAGCACGTCGCAGAGGTTCCAGAGTTTCTGGACGATGTCTTGGGTGGTCATGGTTTTTTAGAGTGCAGAGAGAGGAATGGCCCACAGGCCGTTGCCAAATGGCAGGGCATGGGTGCCGTCGTACAGCACGATGCCGGTGATGAAGTCGCTGCCCGCCAGCGCTTGCAAGCGTTTGAGGCCTTTGAAGTCTTGTGGGCTGACCTGAGCGGCAGCCTTGACTTCAACGCCGATCACTTGGCGCAGCGAGTCTTCCAGCACAAAGTCCACCTCCACCTGGTCTTTGTCGCGGAAATGTGAGAGGAACCACATGTCGGCACTGAGGGCTATGGCTTTGCGCAACTCGGCATACACCCACGTTTCGAGGGTTGCGCCCCAGCGATCACGCAGCGTGAGCAAAAGATCTGGGGAAAGGCGTTGCAGCGTTGCCTGGAGCCCGGCATCCAGAAAGTGCAGCTTGGGCGTTTTGATGAGGCGGTTGCCTTCATGACGGCTCCACGCTGGCAGACGCTGAATCAGAAACAGGCGTTCAAGGATGGTGATGTATTTGTCCAGCGTTCGCGTGTTGAGCCCGAGTTGCGCCCCAGTTTGTGTGGCATTCAGGAGCTGACCGCATTGGGTGGCCAGAACGCTCAGCAGGCGTGGCATTTGGCTCAGGTGCTCAATGTGTGCTATGTCGCGCACGTCGCGCTCCACCAAGGTGGTGATGTAGTCCCGCGCCCAGGACTGGCGCCTTGCGCTGGTGGCTCGGCGCCGCATTTCCGGGTAGCCGCCCGCAAGTGCATGCTCCACCATGTTGGCTTTGCCTGCAACGGGGGGGATGGCCCAGTCGGCATGGGTGATTGGCCAGTCTTGCTGTTGTGCGCGTTGCAAAAAGTCGTTGGGGCGCCGTTGCAGTTCTGCCTGCGACAGGGGGAGCAGGGTGTGGACCTCCATGCGCCCCGCCAAGCTGTCGGCCATTTGCGGCAAGGCCAGTACGTTGGCAGACCCTGTCAGCAGGAAGCGACCTGGGCGCTGGTCTTCATCGACGGCCATTTTCAAGGCCAGCATGAGCTGCGGTGCTCGCTGCACCTCATCGATGATGGCCCTATCCAGCTGGCGAATCAGCCCCACCGGGTCTTGCTGCGCAAGAGCGGCCATGTTGGGGTCGTCCAGCGTGATGTAGCGCATGTCGCCCCCGAGCTGGCGCACCAGTGTGGTCTTGCCACATTGGCGTGGGCCATTGACCAGCACCACCCGCGTGTCCAGCAAGGATTCCTGAACGTTGTGGGTGAGGTGGCGCGGTATCCAGTCAGCCGAAGGGGATGGAGGGCTGTTCATGGGGGCTGATTGCTGGGTACTGGTGCTCGTCCAATTGAGCATTGGAGTATCGTCCAATCTTGCATTTACTTTGCGTCCAATTATGCAGCATGAATGCGTCCAATCTTGTATTCATACCGCCTGCGGCTACAAATACGACGTGATTTCAGTCAGCACCGGGTCCAGCGGGCGTAGTTGGGCTTGGGGTTTGCAGAAGTTCACGCGTCCAGCCGTTGGTGGTTCAGAGTCCAGGTGGCTAAGGCCAGGTCGAGCAAGGCTTGCTGGCGATGTGCGATGGCAGAGCCATCCCACTGGGCGGTGCGGAAGTTGACCGCAGGCAGGGAAGCTAAACGGTTGACAGCCGTATTCACACCGATGGCGAAGGTGTGGTTCAGCAGCTGGGTGCTGAGCAAGCCTGACTTGGCGTATTCGGCTTGCTTGTCGGTGAACCAGGTGCCGTGCAGGTCGTTGTGCTTGTTGACGGCCTGGTTGATCACGCTCTCTAGCAAGGTGACGTTGCCCAGCCGGTACACGTGGCCTTCATAGTCTGCACGGCTCACGGCCAAAGCCGATGGAATGGCGCCATCACGGGGGGTCTGGGGCAGGATGTGCTCGATCTGCAAACCATCGATGTAGCGCAGGCCTTTTTGCGGGGTGTTGCACAGGGCGAGCAACTGGTTCTCCATACGACCGAGCACGTAGCGCAGGCGGTACAGGGGGTGGTAGTCGTTGTCGCGCAGGGCCAGGAAGCGCTGACGAAACTCGCCCAGCTTGTCTTTCAGGTACGGCACGAGCGTGGTTTCAATGACGGGGGCGATCTCCGCCTCGGATTTCAGGCCGCGCAACTTGGCAGCCCATTGCACAAACAACCGCTCGTTGTTCTTGGCCTGTATGCCCAGGGTGTTGCTGTAGAAGAAAAAGCTTTCAATCTGCTGGGCAAGGTAGTTGATGGCTTCTGCGGTGCTGGTGTGGTCCAGCGCCAGCAGCAAGATCAGGTGCTGGCGCGACTTGACCTTGTTCATGAACCCAATGCGGGTGACGGAGGGGTAATCGCCGCCATCGTTCATCAGTTCGGTGGCGCGCACCAGATCGGCATAGCGACGCGCGCCCTTCTCCAGCTCCACGGCCAATTCATAAGGCGCCTGTTCGTAGCGCAGGCGCTGCTTGCCTTCAGCCGAGATGATCCATTTGTAAATCTCGTCCTCGCGCAAGATGCCTTCGTAGTAGCGCGCCATGAGGAAGTAGCGCAGGAACCGCAGCGGGCTGTCTCCTTCGCGGGCGCGCTCCAGGTGGCCCGTGAGTTCTTTCCACTTGCCTTTGATGCGGTCGAAATCGTTGCCTTTGGCCTCTTTGAAAAGCAGGTTCTTGACCAGATCCATCGCGTTGAGGCCCGCACCCCGCTGGTTGATGGTTTCAAAGATCTTCAGGGCACTGCTGAGGTTTTCAGACTCGATGACAACGAGGTCAATCTTGGTGAGGAAGTAGTACGCGTACTCTGCCAACACCCCCAGGCCCGCATCCAGATACTTTTGCAGATGCTGCTTGATGCGCTCGTAAGCGGCATGCATACGTTCGATGGAAAGGGTACTGCTAGGCGGGAGCGGCTTGCCCAGGATCAACTGCAGCAGGAAGTCTTTGCTTTCCTCGTACTGTAATTCCAAGCGCACTTGCACTTGCTTGGATTGCATGTCAAAGCTGGACAACCAAGCCTGGATGGTCTTGAGGTAATGCTCCTGGACTGCATCCAGCGGCTGGCCGGTCAGCAGGTCACGCAGCGCGCACATGGTGATGACGGTGGTGGTGAGCCGTTGCTGGCCATCAATCACGTCATGTTTACTGCCGTTTTTGACAATGATGATGGAGCCGATGAAGTAGCTGCTGGGCGCTTTGGCGTCCGGGTCGAATTCATTGGCAATGTCTGCCAGAAACTGCTCTACCTGATCTTCAACTTCCCACACATATTCGCGCTGGTAGTCGGGCACCAGAAAATGGTAGTCCTTGAGCTTTTCGATGGTGTGAACCTGTGCTTTTACTTCCATGAAGTTTTACTCGATTGAATGGGAAAGAGGGCCAGACCGGCGGAATGTGCCCAGCGAATAAAACGCGGCGGGGTTGTTTGCCCCAGCCTAGCTGGGCATGGCTGCGGATGGGTGGACCTCGGCCGTCAAGCCCATGCGAAAGGCAGCCACGATGGACGGTGGCGTCAACACTCGTACGCGGGCGTTTGCTGGTAATGCGGGCGCTGGACTGTACCCGTGAAATGACCAATGCCACAGGCCACCTGTACCCAACAACAAGGTGCGATCACCTTCTTGCACCATCGTCCCCACGGGCAGCTCGCTAACACTGGCATCGTAGGTGCGCTTGGCTTTGTCAGGGCTCACGCGCTCTGTGTGCAAGGCTGCATCGATTTGGGCGATGGGCAGGCGAGCCTGCGCGGTTACCACCACATGCTCGGGGCGGTTGGCAGCAGTCCAAAGGCGATTGAACGCATCGTGTTTTTCACGCTGGCAAACACGGCACGGACGGTGGCCCGCAGCGTAGGCAGTGGCCTCGTCCAAAAAGAACAGTTCGGAATAAGTGCCCTGAGTGAAAGGTGAGCGCTTTTGAAAGCTGGCGTCCAAACAGCAAGTCACCCAGCTTTTGTTGGCCCAGCGGCGTACGATCTGGTCGCGCTCGTCGTGCAGGATGCCCCGATTGCCCATGAGGGTGCCGCGCGCGCGCACTGCGTGCAAAGCCCCGGTGGGGTCCACCTTGTTCTGTAGGGGCGCCGAGCGGGTCGAAGAAGTTGTCATTTTGAATACTGAATAAGCAGACTCAACGGATGCCAGCAATCAACACGATGACTTGTAGCGATCCATCAAGCTGAAAAGAACGTGCAATAAACAAAGTGAAGCGTAGCCAAAATGCCGCGCGAACCCACCGTGGGCAAGCGTCCAATCTGGAATCAAGCCCTCTTCAAACAGCCTCTCACGCCGCCCTCGGCCACAGCGATTCGGCCAGCTGATCCATCACGCCATCGAGCTGCCCGCCCAGCAGTTTGTCAAGCTGTTTGGCGCCACCATCGGTGGCGAAGGCATCGTTGACGAAGGCGTGGTCCAGCACCAGTTCGTGGCGCAGTTGCTTGGCCAGGCGGTCCAGCCACCGCAGTTGCACGGGCGTCCAGGCACGGGACTGGCGGATGGTTTGCATGGCGGCTTGCACGCGCTGGTCAAACGGCACCAGCGCCTCGCCCAGGGCGGCCTGGCGGATGTAAGCCATGATGCCGGCGGCAATGTCCTGGTTGCTTTGGTTGCGCCAGGCGGCTTTGAGCTTGGCTTCGGTGTAGCCCGCTTCGTCCAGCAGCAGGCGCACTTCTTTGAGCTGTGCGCGGGTAAGGTCCTTGGGGCGGTTAACCACCACCGACAGCGCGGCCGACTGGTTGAGCTGCTGGCGCACAAAGGCGGTGAAGCTGTCGAGGTAATCCGCAGGCTTGATGTAGCTGCCCCAGCTTTGCTCGCGCACCATCAGTTCGTCGGTATGGCCTGACAGCACGGGCATGTAGGCGGTGCCCAGCAGTTGGCGCACTTCGGCCAGTTGCTGCACCAGGCGGGTGTTGCGGCGCAAAAAGTCTGCCGCTCCGGCGGTGCCCTGCTCTTTGCCCAGCTGGTGCAGGTGGCGGTGCAGTTGCGCCGGGGGCACGCCCCACTGCTCTTGCAGTTGGGCCAGGCGCTCGCGCAGGGCGGGTTTCTTGTCGGCCTTGTGTTCGGCGTCGCGCAGCACGCGCATCACTTTTTGGCCGAGCTGGTCGAGCACGTCGTCCGCATGGGTGCGGCCGGGGCTGCTGCCGGAGGTGGTGTAGGCGGTGGGGTGGTTCAGCTCGTCCAGCAGTTGCTCCACCGTGACCTTTGGGTCTTTGACCAGGGGCTGCATGGTGTTGACAGCCTGCAAGGTGGCGTACAGATCGACGGGGTCGTAGATCTTGAACACTGTTTTGCCGATGGCGTCGCACCGGCGGGTGGCGCGGCCAATCATTTGCTCGTAGAGGATGCGCGACTTGACGCGGCGCATGAACACGAGGTGGCTGATGGCGGGCACGTCGATGCCGGTGGTGAGCAGATCGACAGTGATGGCAATGCTGGGAAAGCGCTCGTTTTTGTAGCGGCGGATGAGCTGATCGACCTTGTCCGAGGCGCCGGTGATTTTTTCGACCGCCGCCTGGTTGTAGCTGTCGCCGTACAGGTCGGCAAAGGCCTGGCCCAGCAGGCGTTTGACCATGTCGGCATGCGCGTCGGTGGCGCAAAAAATCAGGGTTTTTTCCTCGCCCATCGGGTCCAGCTCTTGCGCGAGCTGCTGGCAGATGACGCGGTTGAAGTCTTCGTTGATGACGCGGCGGTTGAAGGATTCGAGCTCGAAGTGCAGCTCGTCTTCCAGCTCGGCGGATTCGACTTCGCCGGTGGAGAGGTTCAGCGCCTCGACCTGCTGGCCTTTGTCGAAGTGGATGCCATGGCGGCTGAGCAGGGTTTCGTAGCGGATGGGCGGCTCGTGGTCGATGAGCCAGTCGTCGGCCACGGCTTCGCGGTAGCTGTAGGTGTAGACGGGTTTGCCAAAGATGTCGGTGGTGTGCTTGGCGGGGGTGGCCGTCAGGCCGATCTTGACGGCGTCGAAATAGTCGAGCACGCGGCGGTAGCTGCTGAGGTACTGGGCCGGGTCGCGCAGGGCCTGCTCGCCTTCGGTCATGTCCTGGTCGAGCGTGTAGCCCCGGTGGGCTTCGTCCACGATGATGCAGTCGAACGCATCGAGCGGGGGCGGTGCATCGCTGGCAAAAATTCGGCGCACCATGGCCTGCACGGTAGCAACCTGCACGCGGGTTTCGGCCTCGGCGGCCATGTCGCCCAGCTCGGCCACGTTGTAGATTTTGGACAGGGGCATGCCGCCTTCGAGCGGGGCTTCGTTGAAGGCGTCTTGCGCCTGGTCGCCCAGCGCGGTGCGGTCTACCAAAAACAGAATTCGGCGAAAGCGCTCGGCCTTCAAAAACCGGTACATCAGGCCAATGATGGTGCGCGTTTTGCCGGTGCCGGTGGCCATGGCCAGCAGGCATTGCGACTGGCCTTGCGCCAGGGCGTGCTCCACCGCCGCAATGGCGTGCTGCTGGTAGTCGCGCAGGCGCAGGTAGGCATAGCCTTCTTGCTGGAGCTTGGCCTCGGCCGTCGCGCGGCTGCGCCGCAGCAGGTCGAGCAGGCCATCGGGTGTGTGAAAGCCTTGCAGCGGGCGGGCCAGTTGCGCGGGGTGGCGCAGGTCACGAAACCAGGTGCCGCTGGCCTCGGGGCTTTGCTTGACCAGCGGGCGGCCGTTGCACGAGTAGGCAAACGGCAACGCAAAGTGCTGCCCCGCGCCATCGGGCCAAGGCTGGTCGCGGCCTTCGGCAACCCAGGGGGCGGCCCATTCGGCATCCATGGGCAGGCCGCGTGCGTAGCGTTCGGCCTGGGCCATCTTGCCGGCCACGTTCACGTTCAGGCGCTTGGCCTCTACCGCTGCCACAGGCGTGAGGCCCGTAAACAGCACGTAGTCGGCACTTTGACGGCCCTGGGTGGGCCACTCGGCAATGGCGAGATGGCGGTGACGCTCGGGGCGCGTGCCCTGGGCGTGGGTCAGGCGGGCGCTATCGGCCTCCCAACCTGCATCGCGCAGCATCTGGTCGATGAGCAGGCGGGTGGAGGCTTCGTCCATCGCCACCTGCTGGGCGGCCTGGGCTGAGCGCTCGGCCCACAGGCGCAGGGCGGCGGCGTCGCCCTTGGCAGGGTCAGTGTCGGGCGGGTTGCGCGGGCGCTCGTCCAGCGCCTTTTGCAACTCGGCCAGGCGCTGACTGGCTTCTTCGGCCAGCTGCTCATAAATGGCGCGCTCTTCTTGTGCGCGCTGGGCCATGTCGCGCTCTTGCGTGGCCTGGGCTTCGAGCAGTTGGGTCAGTTCTGCCTGCGCCGCCTGGGCAGTTTGGGTTTGCTGGAGTTGGCCTTGCAACGCGGCGATTTGCTGCTGCAGGGTAACGAGCTTTTGGCTAGGGTCGTCGGGCAAGACAAAAGGGCCGGGCTTGAACTGCGGCGCACTGCCAAAAGTCCGGTGGAACCACAGGGCTAGTTCGCGGGCCAGCTTGAGCGATTCGAGCCCTTCGCGGTAGCCAATGCGGTGGTTGACCTGGTGCGCGGCGTCGTTGCCGCGCTGGCGAAGCGCGTGCAGTATCTGGCGCACCTGAGGGTCCAAACCCAAACGCTGGTCCACAGCACGCAGCAGCTCGGCCTGGGTGCTTGGGCCCGCGCTGAGGCCGATGCGGTCTGCCACCTCTTGCGTGAGGCTTTCGGCCAGCAGGCGCAGCTTGAGGACACAGCTGGCGGGGTCGTAGGGGTAGAGACGTTCGGCGGTGGCGCCCAGTTCGGCCAACAAGGGCGAATGAGAAACCAGAAAGCTGAAGTTGCTTGCACTCATGAAGGCTGGGGGGAGTCGCACGTTGAGACGAGTGGGCAGCATACCCGCCCCCTTCACACACCGCCTCACACTTTCTGCGCAAAGCCCCCAAACCTTCGCTTATTCGACCACCGTCAGCTTGGCCACCGACAGCGCCAGCCACTTGGTGCCGTGGCGTGGAAAGTTGTCCTGCGCACGCGTATCGTCGCCGGCGCCTTCAATGACCAGCACCTTGCCCTCGCCAAACTTGGTATGGAACACGGCAATGCCCGCACGCAGGCCGTGCGAGGGCGCCGCCTTCTGCACAGGCACAGGGTGCTGTCAAATGTTTCGGAATTGAAGCCAAATTGCCTGACTATTTACATGCCTCCGAGATACCTGCCAACCGTTCGGGCTAAGCCTGTCGAAGCCAGGGCGCCTCTCGGTAAAACCCTTTCGACAGGCTCAGGGCGAACGGGGTTTGGCTGAGGTATGTTGCCAATCAGGCCAAATTGGCCTCTAGTGCTTTTTCCGCAAGCGGTACCAGCTCCTGAATCAGGAGCCAAACTCGGCGCGTAGGAGCAGCGTGATCTAGTTGAGAGCGCTTTCAGGCAATTCGACGAAAAATCAACTCTTGATGTTGTAGGGCGTTTGAAAGTAGCTCAGGGGCACCTGGGTGCAAAAGAAACGATTCACCCACCCCGATAATGCGCATACAACTCGTAACAATGGAGGGGTGAATGTTCGACGTGCGGAATCTGATGTTTTCGCTTGCGACTTTGATGGGGGCCTCGGCAGCTTATGCAGGCGTGATTGACAAAATCGATTGCAGCAGCGGCAGGGACCGCCCCGCGATGGAGCAATCATTCTGCAGAAGCGCACAGTTGCGGGGCATGTACCAGACCATGGAAGGTGCGCTCAACCGCGTGAAGGATGCAGTTCCTACCCAGGCAGCGGCTCTCACAGACAACCAAGCCCAGTGGGAGAAACTCCTGCTCGACTCCTGTGCTAGTGAGTACTGTCTTTACGGCAAGATGAAGGAACGCAAGGACGCACTGGACAAGTTGTATTCCGAAAGCACTGCTGCTGCCGCGCCTGCGAGCAAACCAGCGACTGAAGCACGAGCAGAAGGCCACAGTTCGGCGCGGTACGGTCGAAGCAACCCTCGTCACGGAATACCGCAGCAGGTGGACTCTACAAACGATTCATCGACCCGCCTGGCCAGTGGAGCGCCGGGGAGGGTCCTCTCAACCGCCGAGCCGCGCCTGAGCATGGACGAAGCCGTGGCGCAGGCCTACGCTCAACGAGATGCTGAAGCGGCGTCCCGGCGCGAGGCGCAGGAGCAAGCCGCTCAGGAATACGCTCGAGAGCAGGAAGCCAGTCGGATCGCCAATGAAGAGCGCGAACGCCAAGTCCGCGAAAGCAAGGCGAAAGCCGACCAGCTCGCAGCCGAAGAACGAGCACGCAAGGAGGCGCAGAGAATCGAGAGCGAAGAAGCGCAAAAGCGAAATGCTCTCATCACCACCTGGGTGTCCCGCATCGTCCTGGCCCTGCTGGCGATCAATCTGATGGTTGCCTACATGGCACGAAAGCAGAACCGCCTGGTGCTTTTTTCAAGCTACACAGACATTACCCTGTTGATAGGCTCACCCATCGCCGCCTTCGTCATTTCGATTCTTCTGGCGGTATTTGGAATCCCGGACACCGCTGCGAAGTTGATCGGAGGGCTTCTTGTCGTGGGTGCTGCCGGCATTGTTCTGGTTCATACGGCCCGGACGAACCATTCGTTCTGGATGACCGCAAGCTCCTTTTTCGCCAAGTACACGTTATTGGCAATAGGTGGTCTCATTGCCATCGTGGTCTACGTCCTGCTGGCGCCGGGTGGCCGCAAAAAATACGAACGGCATGCATCCTACGAGCGCCGCTCCTCGGCCCAAACAGCGGCGGCGATGGCCGCCGGCGTAGGAGCAGCCGCTTATCTTGGCCATTTGCTGTGCGAGCGGCGGGAATTTGTCTCACTCGAAGATTACTTCGCAGGGACAGCTGCTGAAGCAGTGGCTGCCGATGAAGCTCCGACCGAGTCCGCGGCATAACCCCTGTCACTGAAGCGCCCACGAGAAGTCCCCACAGGTCTTCCCGCTCTGGAACCCCATGCTCGCACCGCGTAAATCCTTCAGTGCCTCATCATGGGCTGCGGTGCAAGCCCAGCCAAGGCCCACTACTCCACCACCGTCAGCTTGGCCACCGACAGCGCCAGCCACTTGGTACCGTGGCGCGGAAAGTTGACCTGTGCACGTGCGTCGTCGCCGGTGCCTTCAATGGCCAGCACCTTGCCCTCGCCAAACTTGGTGTGGAACACGGCAATGCCCGCGCGCAGGCCGTGCGATGGCGCCGCCTTCTGCACAGGCACTGGGGGACTGGCAAACGTCTCGGATTTGAAGCCAAATTGGCCTCTAGCGCTAGATCCATATGCGCCACCAGCTCCTGAATTAGTAGCAAAACTGGGCGCATACGAGCCAAAGCCCTGCTGCTTGGGCGTGATCCACTTGAGGGCGGCTTCGGGCAGCTCGTCAAAAAACCGGCTCTTGATGTTGTAGCGCGTCTGCCCGTGCAGCATGCGCGTTTGCGAGTGACTCAGGTACAGGCGCTTGCGGGCGCGGGTGATGGCCACGTACATCAGGCGACGCTCTTCCTCCAGGCCGTCGCGGTCGCTGGCGGAGTTCTCGTGGGGGAACAGGCCCTCCTCCATGCCGCCGATGAACACGCAGTCAAACTCCAGCCCCTTGCTGGCATGCACCGTCATGAGCTGCACAGCGTCCTGCCCAGCCTGGGCCTGGTTGTCACCGGCTTCGAGCGCGGCGTGGGTCAGGAAGGCGGCCAGGGGCGAGAGGGTTTCGCCGGTGTCGGCGTCCACGATGCCGGGCACAGCGGGTTTCAAAGGCTCGTCGAGTACGGGCGCGTTCGGGTCCAGCCCTTGGCTGACCACGCTTTGGGTGAGCGGCGTGCCGTGCTCGTCCAGCGGCAGCGCCACCGCGTCACGGCCAAAGCCCTCTTGCGTGACAAAGCTCTCGGCGGCGTTGACCAGTTCCTCCAAGTTCTCGATGCGGTCGGCGCCTTCCTTCTCGGTGCGAAAGTGCTCCACCAGCCCCGTGGATTCGAGCATCTGCTCGATGATGCCGCGCAGGTTCAGGCCCTGGGTCTGCTCGCGCAGCACATCCACCATGGCCACGAACGCGCCCAGGTTGGCCCCCGCCTTGCCGGGCACGGCGCTCACCGCGTCGTGCAGCGAGCAACCGGCAGCGCGGGCCGCGTCCTGCAGCACCTCGATGCTGCGCGCGCCAATGCCGCGCGGAGGAAAGTTGACGACCCGCGTGAAGCTGGTGTCATCATGCGGGTTCTCCAACAGGCGCAGATAGGCCAGCGCGTGCTTGATTTCGGCACGCTCAAAAAACCGCAGGCCGCCGTACACGCGGTAGGGCACAGATGCATTGAACAGCGCCGATTCGATCACCCGGCTTTGCGCATTGCTGCGGTAGAGCACGGCGATTTCCTTGCGCTCAAAGCCATCGTTGCGCACCAGCTGCTTGATCTCATCGACCATCCACTGCGCCTCGGCCAGGTCGGAGCTGGCCTCGTACACACGCACGGGCTCGCCCGCGCCCTGCGTGGTGCGCAGGTTCTTTCCCAGTCGGCGGCTGTTGTGGCTGATGAGGTGGTTGGCCGAGTCGAGGATGTTGCTGTAGCTGCGGTAGTTCTGCTCCAGCTTGATCTGGCGCTGCACATCGAATTCGCGCACAAAGTCGCTCATGTTGCCCACGCGCGCGCCACGGAAGGCGTAGATGCTCTGGTCATCGTCGCCCACAGCGATCACGCTGCCACGTGCCTCGTAGCGCCCGCCCACGTCGTTGCCCGCCAGTTGCTTGAGCCAGGCGTACTGCAGCTTGTTGGTGTCCTGGAACTCATCGACCAGGATGTGCTGGAACCGGCGCTGGTAGTGCTCGCGGATCGGGTCGTTGTCGCGCAGCAGCTCGTAAGACCGCAGCATCAGCTCGCCGAAGTCCACCACGCCTTCGCGCTGGCATTGCTCTTCGTACAGCTGGTAGACCTCGACCTTCTTGCGGGCGTCGCTGTCGTGCGTGGGCACGTCGCCGGGACGCATGCCCTCTTCCTTGCAGCTGGCGATGAAGTACGACAGCTGCTTGGGAGGAAAGCGCTCCTCGTCCACGTTGTGCTGCTTGCACAGGCGCTTGATGGCCGAGAGCTGATCTTGCGTATCCAGGATCTGGAACGACTGCGGCAGCCCCGCTGCCTTGTGGTGCGCGCGCAGCAGCCGGTTGCACAGGCCATGGAAGGTGCCAATCCACATGCCACGCACGTTGACCGGCAGCATGGCCGACAGGCGGGCCACCATCTCTTTGGCGGCCTTGTTGGTGAATGTGACGGCCAGAATGCCGCCGGGCGTGGCGTAGCCGTTTTGCAGCAGCCAGGCAATGCGGGTGGTAAGCACCCGGGTCTTGCCCGACCCCGCCCCCGCCAGGATGAGCGCATGGCCTGCGGGCAAGGTCACCGCAGCCAGTTGTTCATCGTTCAGGTGGGCCAGAAGGGGGGATGCAGCCGAGGGCGCACCGGAGTGTGGGGGCACCAGGGCATCTGGCGCACCCGAAAACGGGTCTTGTGGGAACATCCAGCCATTGTAGAAAGCACCCTGCCCCACGCCGCCTCGCACCATGAAAAACATTGCCCTCACCCTGGCCAGCCTGTGGCTGGCCCTGGCGCACGCCCCCCAGGCGATGGCCCAGGCCAGTTGCAGCAGCGACGGCATCCCCAGGCCTGTGGCCGTGTTCGAGCGCTTCATCAGCGCCGACTGCGAGTCCTGCTGGGGCGATGCGGCCACCCCGGCACCGTCAGCCAAGGCAGGTGCCGTGGTACTGGACTGGATCGTGCCGGGCAAGGCGGGCGACGACGCCCCCCTGTCGGCTGCGGCCTCGACCGACGCGCTGCCCCGCCTGCAAGCCCTGGGGCGCAAGCCCCCCATCTCCACCGATGTGTACGTCACCCCGGTCGGTTTAGCCGCGCATGGCCGGTTGCGGGTGGCCCATGGGGTGGCGTTCAATGACTATGTGGGCACAGGCATCGCCTTCACCCCCTCCCCTGCGGCGCCACAGCGCACTGCGGCTGCCACGCCCCTCGCCTTTTACCTGTTGCTGGTAGAGGCCATACCCGCAGGTACTGAAGGCACCGTTGTGCCCCGTTACATAGTACGCAATCAGTTCGAGGGTGCCTGGCCCCAGGCCCAGCGGCCCGCACGCAGCAAGGGCAAGCCGTGGGCATGGATGGAAACCCGCTCCATGCGCATCCCCGATGGCGCACAGGCCGACAGGCTGCATCTGGTTGGCTGGGTGCAGGATGCCTCGGGCAGCATCGTGGCGGCCGCCCAATCCGTATGCAGGTAATACCGGTGCCGTTATGACGGCCCTTTGGCAGGCGGGTAGAATCAAGCACCGGGCCCAAGTTTCTTGACGCCCGGTTTTTTGTGCCTGCGCTCAGCAGGGTTCGGAGTGACTGTCACGTCCACTCCCGCAAAGCCGGTCTGACAGCCAAGCGCCCACCGCCGTCGAAATCGTTTGGCGGCGTCCCTTTATGGAGCTTGGAATCTCATGGAAATCTTCGACTACGACAACATCCTGCTGCTGCCCCGCAAGTGCCGCGTGGAAAGCCGCTCGGAATGCGACGCCAGTGTGGAGCTGGGCGGTCGCCGCTTTCGCCTGCCGGTGGTGCCCGCCAACATGAAGACCGTGGTGGACGAAACCATCTGCACCTGGATGGCGCAGAACGGTTACTTCTATGTCATGCACCGCTTTGACCTGGACAACATCCAGTTCGTCAAGGATATGCATGCCAAGGGCTGCTATGCATCGATCTCGCTGGGCGTGAAGCAACCCGACTACGCCACCGTGGACCAGCTGGTGGCACAGGGCATCACGCCCGAATACATCACCATCGACATCGCCCACGGCCATGCCGACAGCGTGAAGAACATGATTGGCTATCTCAAGGAAAAGCTGCCCAAGTCCTTCGTGATCGCAGGCAATGTGGCGACCCCCGAGGCCATCATCGACCTGGAAAACTGGGGCGCCGACGCCACCAAGGTGGGCGTGGGCCCGGGCAAGGTGTGCATCACCAAGCTCAAGACCGGTTTTGGCACGGGCGGCTGGCAGCTGTCGGCCCTCAAGTGGTGTGCCCGCGTGGCCACCAAGCCCATCATTGCCGACGGCGGCATCCGCAGCCACGGTGATATTGCCAAGAGCATCCGCTTTGGCGCCAGCATGGTGATGATCGGCTCGCTGTTTGCGGGCCACGAGGAATCACCCGGCAAGACGGTGGAAGTGGACGGCGCGCTGTTCAAGGAGTACTACGGCTCGGCCAGTGACTTCAACAAGGGCGAATACAAGCATGTCGAAGGCAAGCGCATCCTGGAGCCCATCAAGGGCAAACTGGCCGAAACGCTCATCGAGATGGAGCAGGACGTGCAAAGCTCCATCAGCTACGCGGGCGGCACCAAGCTGATGGACGTGCGCAAGGTGAACTACGTGATCCTGGGCGGCGACAACGCAGGCGAACACCTGCTGATGTAACTCAGCACCCGGGCACGGATCGTCGCCCGGTCAGGCCCGCAGCAGGTTCTGCGCCATGTGGTGCAGGTCATGCCCGGGCTTGGCGAGGGCATCGACGATGCTGAAGTGGTTCAACCCCGGCAAGGCCACGCTGCGGGGTACAAAATGGCTGCCCCAGGCATCCTGCATGAGCTGGTTCTGGCGCAGGAACTCGGGGCTTTCATCCGCCCCGACGGCGCAATACAACGTGCCAGTGGGCGGCTCCAGCAAACGCGCCGGGCTGCATTGCAGCACCTGCTGCTCGGTCAGGTGCAACACCGACTGGTACATGGGCGTGTGCATGACGGGTTCCAGATCGTGCACCCCGGAGATCGACAGCGCATTGCGCACCAGGCCATCTGGCAAACCCTTTCCGATGAGCGGCCACACGCTGGTCAGCAACAGCGCCGCCAGTTGCCCGCCGGCAGAATGCCCTGCTACGGTGATCCGCCGGGGGTCGCCACCATGTGCGGCGATCTGGTGCCACACCCAGCCCAGCGCCTTTTCCATCTGCCGCGCGATGTGGGGAATGGTCACCGGCGCATCGGGGGTGCCCGGGCACAGCGCGTAGTTCACCACCACCACACAAAACCCGGCCTGGGTGAAAGGCGGTGCGATGAACGAGTGATCCGATTTGTCGAGTGACCGCCAGTAACCGCCGTGGATGAACACCAGCACCGGCACCGGCCTACCGGCGGCACGGGCTGAAGGGAACACGTCCAGGGTTTCCCCGGCACCTGTGCCATAGGCCACATCCAGCGCACAGGGGACAGTGGCTCGCACCTGGGCAGAGTCTTGAGCCCAACGCTGGAAGTAGTCCATATGGTCAGGGACCAGGGCGCGATTGTTGTACATGCGCTCCAGCCAGGCAGGGTCGTACAGGGGCAAGGTCATGGGCAAGGGTCTCCGAGTTATGTGGGCTGCCTTCGGTGCCATGCCGCAGCCCGACCAACAGGCTCGGCAGACGCAGGAACGGCGCTGGCGCTGCAGAATCATCTGGCCAATCGCTACACGCTGCAAGCTCCGTGACAGACTGGAGCGCCAAAAAGGCACATGATGACAACAGAGACACCCTTGCATCCCTCTTTGCAGCAGAACAACGCCATGACCACCACACCGCTTCGCATCGCCGTTCTTGGCATTGGCATGATGGGGTTGCCCATGGCCAGGCGGCTCAGCGAAGCAGGCCACAGGGTGCACGCATGGAACCGCACCCGCGCCAAAGCAGAACCGCTGGCGCAGTGGGGTGTCACCGTGCACGGCAGCCCTGCCGATGCCGTCAAGGACGCGGACATTGTCATCAGCCTGCTCGAAAACGGTCCTGTCGTGGGCCAGGTTCTCTTTGAACAGGGCGCCGCGCGGGCAATGCGCCCGGGCGCTCTTTTCATTGACATGGCCTCCATTCAGCCCAGCGAGGCCCGCGACCACGCAGCCCGCCTGGGCGAGCTGGGCCTGACCCACCTGGATGCACCGGTATCTGGGGGCACCGTTGGCGCCGAAGCCGGCACTCTGGCCATCATGGCCGGAGGAAGGCCCGAGGACTATGTCCGCGCCCAGCCCGTGTTTGCTTGCCTGGGGCACGCCACGCATGTGGGGCCACATGGTGCCGGGCAGCTAGCCAAACTGGCCAACCAGATGATCGTGGGCATTACGATTGGCGCCGTGGCCGAAGCGCTGCTGTTTGCCGCCAAGGGTGGTGCCGACATGGCCAAGGTCCGCGAGGCCATTAGCGGCGGTTTTGCCGACAGCCGCATCCTGCAGCTGCATGGTCAGCGCATGGTGGAACGTGACTTCGCCCCCAGGGGCCGCATGGCGGTCCAACTGAAGGACATGCGCAATGCGTTGGCCACCGCCCGGGAAACAGGTTTTGACGCCCCCATCACAGCCCTGTTTGAGGCCTTGTATGCCGAGGGTGTGGACCACGGCCTGGGCGAGCTGGACCACAGCGGCCTCTTCGTCGAGCTGGCCAGCCGCAACGCAATGCAATAATTTTTGAGCACGACTTGCAGAGTGTCCAAAAACTAGTGCATAATTCGAGGCTCTGCAGCGATGCAGACAAATTTTAAAGATTTGGGTTCTTAGCTCAGTTGGTAGAGCAGCGGACTCTTAATCCGTAGGTCGAGTGTTCGAGTCACTCAGGACCCACCAAATCAAGCCGCAAGGCACAAAAAGCCTGCTACCCATAAGTAGCAGGCTTTTTTGTTTCCAGACCGATTGTTTCTCCGCTCGCGGCAACCCGGCCCCCTGGCCCGGAGTCGTCCGCCGGCAGCACCATCGTCTGGCCGCCTGGGGCCCACGGCCCTGGTGTCCACCCTCCACGGGTGGCAACGGATGTGTCTTTGCAAGAACCACCGCGTGTTCTGTCCGCCGTCGGCCCGCCATGGAACATGCCATCCGCCATGCCATGGTGCCCAGACAGTGCTACAGACGCGCACCGTTTTTTCGAACCATGAATCCAGGCACTTACTCTTCACGTACCTGCTGCAGTCGGGCAACAACACTGCTGGCAAAGCAATTGCAAACAAATGTCCTGCGGAACGTCATGCCCCGGTCCCATCGATACACTTTGCCATACAAGTGACACCAACCAGGCATGGGTCCGATGCGCCCATCCTTCAGGTACGAGCCAGCAAAAAAGAACACTGTGAAATCCACATCTGCAACCCGCGCGCTCCCTCTTTTTGTCGCGCTGATCACTGCCGGGCTGATCTCAGCCCCAGCCCCGCAAGCCAATGCCCAGACCAGCAAGGCCCGTAGCACTGTGGCCAAAGAGAAGGCTCTGCCCCGCCAGGAGCGCGAGTCAGCCCGGGCAGTGCAGGCCAGCGACAGCGCGATCGGAGCCAGCCCATCGGACACTCCTACGCTGCCCGCACGGCAATGGAAAGTCAGCCTCAAGGAACTGGGCGTGGGGCGCCCTGTTTCTTTGCGAGGCGTGGAGAGTGAGGCCAGTGTGGGTGTGGGGGTGCGGCGCGACGAGATCGTCGAAGCCGCCAAGCTGCGCCTGACCTTCACACTGTCACCTGCGCTGATCCCGTCACTGTCGCATCTCAAGCTGATGCTCAATGACGAAACCCTGCAGACCGTGGTGCTAGACAAGGAGCGCCTGGGCACCCCGCAGACGGTCGAGCTCAATATCGACCCGCGCTACTTCACGGATTACAACCGGTTCCGCTTCCAGTTCATCGGCCACTACACGATGGAATGTGAGACGCCAACCCATTCCAGCCTGTGGGCAACCATCAGCAACGACAGCCAGCTGGAGCTTTCGTTGCGGCAGATCCCTCTGCGCAATGACCTCGCGCTGCTGCCTGCGCCGTTTTTCGACCCCCGGGACAACCGCCCCGTCAAGCTGCCGTTTGTGTTCGGCAATCAACCCAGCACCGGTACGCTCAAGGCGTCAGGCTCCATCGCCAGCTGGATTGGCATGCTGGCAGGCTACCGAGGCAACCAGTTCCCGGTGCTGGAAAACCAGCTGCCCCGCTCGCACGCCGTGGTGCTGGCCACCAACAGCCACCGTCCCGCGTTCCTGCAGGACATGGCACCTGTGACCGAGCCCACGATCTCGATGGTCAACCACCCCGAAGTGCCTGGCGCCAAACTGCTGCTGGTGCTGGGCAAAGACGATGCTCAGCTGCAGATGGCGGCAGATGCCCTGGCCCTGGGGAAAGCGGTTCTGTCCGGGCAAACCATTGCTGTCAAATCGCTGGACTATCCCGCGCTGACCAAGCCCTATGACGCGCCTCGCTGGATCACCACCCAGAGGCCCGTGAAACTGGCCGAGCTGGTGGGCAGTCCTTCGGACCTGCAACTGCGTGGCACGGTGCTCAACGACACGGTGAACATCTACACCCGCATGGCCCCGGACCTGTTCACCTGGAACGCCAAAGGCGTGCCGCTGGACCTGGCCTATCGCTACACCCCCAGCAGCGTTTCGGACCATGGCAGTCTGAACATCTCCATCAACAACCAGTTCATCCAGTCCTATCCACTGCAGTCGCGAGACGACCGCACCAGCGGCAAGAACACGGTGATGTTGCCCCTGTTCGATGACGGGAACGCCCAGAACCGTTCGGACCTGAAGATTCCTGCCTTCATGATTGGCGGCGACAACCAGCTGCAGTTCGCATTCCAGATCCCGCCCAACGACCTGGGCCGTTGCAAGTCCGCGCCGCCCACCGAACTGTTTGCGGCCATTGATCCGCAGTCCACCATCGACCTCACGGGTTTTCGCCACTACCTGGCCATGCCCAATCTGGCGGCCTATGCCAACAGCGGCTTTCCGTTCACCCGGGTGCCCGACCTGGCCCAGACCTCCATCATCTTGCCCAACCAGCCCAGCACCGCAGACGTCGAGGTCTTCCTGACCTCCGTAGGCCGCATGAGCGCTTCCACCGGCTATCCGGGCACCCGCTTTCAGCTGCTGCGTGCTGCGGACGCCAACAAGGCGGGTGACACGGACATCCTGATCGTGTCGCAGGCCGACGCCGATGGTTTGCTGGAGCAGTGGAAGAACCACCTCCCAGCCCTGCTGGCCGCTGGCGCCCGGTCGGTGCAGCCCCTGGAACGCGCACTGGGATCGTTCATTGAACTGTTCAACCTGGAATCCGAACACCGCCTGTCCGCCTCTGGCGGGCAAGCTGTGCTGCAAGGCACAGGGCCGCTGGCAGCAGTCACCGGCTTTGAATCGCCCTTGCACAGTGGTCGCAGCGTGGTGGCGCTCACCGCCACTGACAAGGAAGCCATGGGGCTGCTGAGCCAGAGCCTGAACGATGCAGGCAAGATCAAGAGCCTGCGCGGAGATCTGGGCCTGATGCGCGGCGACGCCATCGAAAGCTTCCGCATCAAGCCTGTGTACTACGTGGGCGACCTGCCGTGGTGGCAACGCCTGTGGTTCCACCTGCACAGCCACCCCTTGCTGCTGGCCTTGGCGGGCATCGCCACCGGCCTTCTGCTGACCTTTATCGTCTATGGCGCCTTGCGCACCATGGCGCGCCGCCGACTGGCATCCCAGCATGACTGAGTCCCTTCGTCGGCGCACGGCCCTGCAGGCTGGCGGCGGTGCTGCACTGCTGTCCTGGCTGCCAGGCCTTCGCGCGCAACCCCAATCCACGGCAGAACGCCCCGGGTGGCCCGCCTGGGAAGCGTTCAAGGCGCAGTTCATCAACGAAGGCGGCCGCGTCATCTCGGATGATGCGGGAGGAGGACAGACCTACTCCGAAGGTCAGGCATACGCCTTATTCTTTGCCTTGGTGGCCAATGACCGAACCACCTTCGACAAGTTGTTGCGCTGGACCGAAAACAACCTCTGTGATGGGGACATGACCGCCCGTCTCCCGGCGTGGCTATGGGGCAAACGCCCCGATGGCAATTGGGGTGTCATCGACAGCAACGCCGCATCGGACGCCGACCTCTGGATGGCCTACGCGCTGGGCGAGGCAGGCCGCCTGTGGAACGTGCGCAGCTACCGCGCACTCTCTGCCTTGCTGGCGGCCCGCATCCTGCGTGAAGAAACCGCGCAACTGCCCGGCCTGGGACTGACCCTTCTGCCAGCGCCCCAGGGCTTTGCACAGAAGGACGGACGCTGGCGCCTGAACCCCAGCTACATGCCCATGCACCTCATGCACTGGCTGGCAGCAGTGGACCCGCAGCCCGAATGGAAGCAACTGGTGGACAGCTCGCTCAAGGTCATCCAGGGCGCTTCACCCAAGGGCTTCACGCCCGACTGGACCGTGTACGACCCTAAGCAGGGCTTTCTGGTGGATGACAAGGGCAAGGAAAAAGGCCAGGGCAGCTACAACGCCATCCGCGTCTATCTGTGGGCGGGCACGTTGCACGCCAACGCTCCCGGCCGCAAGGCCTTGCTGGATAGCCTGCAGCCGATGGCGCGCTTCGTGCGCGAACAGGGATACCCGCCTGAGTCCATCGACATCCTGACAACCCAAGCCTCGGGCCCCGCCCCCTCCGGGTTCTCGGCTGCAGTCCTGCCATTTTTGCGGGCAGTGGGCGACGACAGCACCCTGCAATCGCAGCGCATGCGCCTGGAGGCCCGCCCCTTGCGTCCCACGGCCTACTACGAGCAGGTGCTCGGCTTGTTTGGGCTGGGCGCCATGGAGGGGCAATATCGCTTCACTGCAAACGGCCAACTCACTGTGCGATGGAAACCGTGAAACGCCGCACACACCGCTGGCTCCCCTCCCTGACCTTGCTCGCCGCCGCCTGCCTGCCCGGCCAGCACGGCGTGCACGCCAGCACCCCACCCGCCATCGAAGCTGAGCTGCTCAGCGGCGCCCGCCTGTGGGCCAGCAAAAACCGGCCGGATATGGCCCGCCAACTGGTGGACAAGCTGCTGGCCATGGACCCGAACTCTCCCGAAGGCCTGGCAACGCTGGGCGACTTGGCGCTGCGCGAAAAGAAAAGCGACGAGGCCCAGCGCGTGCTGGCCACCTTGCGTGCACGCCACCCCGGCCATGTGCTGACCCAGGAACTGGAAACCCTGGTGCGCGTGTATGGCCCCGACCGCGAAAAACTGGCCCAGATGCGCTTGATGGCACGCGCAGGCCGCAAGGCCGAGGCCGCCGATCTGGCACGCGAGCTGTTTCCGCAAGGCCCGCCCACGCTCGGCGGACTGGCGCTGGAATACCACCAGATCATGGGCTCCACCGCCAAACAGAGCACCGAATCCCAGCGCCAGCTGGCCAAGCTGTACCAGCAGACCGGGGAGTCCCGCTACCGGCTTGCACAACTGGAGCTGCGCATGTACCAGGGGGGCAACCCGACGGCCGTGGTGCAGGAGATCGAGGCCCTGGCAAAGCAGCCCGATACCAACGCCCAACAGCTGCAAGACCTCTGGCGTCGCGCCCTGGACCGGCTGGCCAACACCCCAGCCAACCAGCCCCGCGTGCGCGCATTTCTGCAGCGCTACCCGGCTGACAGCGCCATGGTGGAACGACTGGCCGCCATGCAACAGGCGGTCGAGCGCGCAGAGCGCGCGGCCCGTGACCCCGCCAACATCGCCCGCCAGGCAGCGCGCACTGCCCTTGACCAAGGCGATATGGAGTTGGCGGAAGAGCAGGTCCAGGCGACGCTGGCTTTGCGCCCCCAGGACGGAGAAAGCCTGGGAAACCTGGGATTGATCCGCCTGCGCCAAGGCCAGCATGCACAGGCGCAGGACCTCTTCAGCCAGGCCTATGCGCTCACACGCCAGAGCCACTGGAAGGACCTGCAGGCCACCGCCAGATTCTGGGGACTGCTGCGACAGGCCGACAGAGCCGTCGAACAGAACGAACTGGTCACCGCTGCCAGCCTGGCCGAACGCGCGCTGCAGATGCAGCCCCAAAGTGCTGACGCATTGACCACCCTGGCGAGCATTCGCGACCTGCAAGGGGACCATGCGCTGGCAGAAAATTTCTACCAACAAGCCCTCCAACAGGAGCCCAACAGCACCTCCGCCATCAAAGGCCTGGCAAGTCTCTATGCCCGCACCGGGCGGGTGACCAAAGCGCTGTCCCTGCTGGCCGAGGCTGCCGCACGTGACACGACACTTGCCGAAAAACTCGCCAGTGCCCAGGCGGATGTGCTGGTGGCCCAGGCCGAGGACGACCTTCAGGCCCAGCGCCTCGGCCCCGCGCTGCGTGCACTGGAGTCGGCTGTGGTACTCACCCCCGACGATGCGTGGATACGGCACCGCCTCGCACGTTTTTACTTGCGCCTGGGCCGTCCCCAAGAAGCACTGCACGTCGTGGATGAGGGTGTGGCGCGCATTCCGTCCGGCACCGTCGGCGCAGAGATGTTGTATGCCCGCGCCCTGATACGCTCTGCCCTGGACGATGACAGCGCTGCCCTCGCAGACATGCAGCGGATACCCTCCGCCGATCAGACAGACGCCATGCGCGCGCTGGTGCGGCGCTCTCAGGTCAAGTCGCTCGTCGCCCAAACTCTGAAGCCCCTGCCTGCCGCAGAGGTCGATGCGCTGCTACAGCAAGCGGAACAAGAAGCGGGCAATGAAGCAGACCTGCTCTACAGCGTAGCCAATGCCTGGTTTCGCCGTGCACAGCCCGCACGGGGCGTGGCAGTCTTCCATCGCCTGGCAACGCGCGTTCCCACACTGGCGCCAGACACGCAACTGGACTACGCACAGCTGCTCAACCGGGCCGAGGATGAGGCCGGCCTCGCCGAGCAATTGCCTCGCCTGCTGCAAACCAAGGGCTGGAGCGCCGAGCAAGAAAACCGGCTGGTAGCGCTGTACACCGCGCACCAGGAGCGGCTCATCGAGAAGCAGCAGCAGGCTGGACGCCCCAACGAAGCCTCGCGGCTGGCACGCCAGGCGACACGGCTGCCGGACACACTCTCCACACCGCGCCAACGCAGCCTGGCTCAGGCCCGCTTGCTCATGGCTGCGGCCGAATATGCCGATGCCGCCCAATTGCTCAAGCCCCTGGCATCCGCACAACCTGACGATCTGTCCGTTCGCATGGCGCTGGCTGACACGTTGTCACGACTGCAGGACACCGGAGACAGGCGGGCCGCGGCCAATGAGGCAGACTGGTTGAAAGACCGTATCCCACCGGACGATGTGGGGCAGCAACTGGCAGTGTTGCGCATCTGGCAACGCATTGGCCGCATGGACGAAGCGCGGGCATTGGCGACCCGCTTGCTGGACCGCTTTCCGCAAGACAGTGACGTGCTGCTGCATGCAGCGCGCCTGGAGCGGGCCAACCGCAACTATACGCAGGCCATGGTGTTCTTCCGCAGCGCCCTCCTGCTGGAGACGCGCGGAAGGGAAGCCCCTCCCGCAACGGAACCCAACAGACAAACCCGGTCGTCGAGTGATTCAGACAGCCCGCTGGTTCTCCAGCAGAGCTACACGCTGTCCCTGCCGGCGGACCCTGCAGTCGTCGCCAAGATTCAGGGCGAGATCGACGCTATCGAGGCACGGCGCCAGCCGCGAATCGAAGCGGGACACCAGGCGCTGAGCAAGCGCTCCACGGACGGAATCTCCAGCCTGCGCGGCTGGGAACGTCCTGTGGTGGCGTGGATGCCGCGTGGCTACGACGGGCACTATTTCTTGCACGTGGATCGGGTGCAGCTGGATGCGGGCGATCTCCCCGCCGATGGTCCAGACCTGCTCACTTACGGGCAGGTGGCGGCACTACCACCCGGGTCCTCCTTTGCCACCGAGCGACGCCAACGGGGCCAGGGCACCAACCTGGGTTTCGGCTATGTGGGAGACGATGTCCAGTGGGACATCGGAACCACTGGGGTTGGATTTCCGGTGACCAATGTCGTAGGGGGCCTGTCCAAAACCGGCGATCTGGGCCGCTACAGCTACAAACTCGAAGCGTATCGGCGCCCCATCACTGGCAGCCTGCTGTCGTACGCAGGGGCACGCGATCCCATCACAGGCCAGGTATGGGGCGGCGTGGTAGCAACGGGCGCTGCAGGCCGTCTTTCTACCGACATTGGGCCCTACAGCACCTCGCTGAGCCTGAGCCTGGCCGCCCTCACCGGCAAAAATGTGGCAACCAACACCCGCGCCCAGCTGCGGTGGGCACTGGACCGCGATGTATGGCGCCATAGCGATAGCGTGGTCAACCTCGGTGTTGCCGTCTCAGCTTGGCACTATGGCAAAGACCTGTCCGAATTCAGCTTCGGCCACGGCGGCTATTACAGCCCACGCAACTACGTATCCGTCGCCTTGCCACTGGAATGGAGTGGACGCCGCGGCGCACTGACCTGGCTGGCCCGCGGGTCCGTCTCTGTATCGCGCAGTAGCAGTGGCGGCAGCGACTATTTTCCGCAGAGCGCACTCCTGCAGGCCCTGGCGCGTGCCCGGCTGGCGGCCGACGGTGGCGTTCCGGTGTACGCGGGCAGTTCGGGCTCGGGTTTCGGGCGTTCGTTCCGGGGGGCACTGGAATACCAGGTCACGCCCCATCTCGCACTGGGTGCACAGCTGGAGCTGGATCGCTCGGCCTACTACGCGCCCACCAATTTCATGGTGTATGGCCGCTACCGCTTTGAGCCCGGGAACGCTCCACTGGACAACCGCCCACGGCCGGTGCAAACCTATTCCAGCTTCTGACATGTCCCCCGCCCCTTCATCCCCACGCAAGAGCCCACCCGCAACAGGTGTGCTGCACTCGCTCGCCCAGCGCCTTCGGCCCTCTTTGGGTACAGCCAGCGCCATCCAGCGACCGACAAGCATCGGCATTGCAGGCCTGCCAGACGGCATTGGCCAGTTGCCATCCCATGTGCCCGTCTCTCTGGTTGCCGCCGACAGCAGAAGTGCTGCGGCATGGTTTCCCGCGCTGATCGAAGACGCTTTGGCCGCTGGCCCCTTGGGGTTGGTGGCGTCCAGCACGCAGTGGCTGGACGAGTTGCTGGAGTACCCCGAGCTGCGAGCGGCTTACCGCGCTGGTCGGCTCAAGCTCTGGGTGCTATCGCCTGGGTTGCAGGCGCAAGTACAGCGCCATGGACTCAGTCCACTCGTGCAGGAGCTTGAGCGGACCGGCCTGCAGCCACAGCACGCACTGTATCTGTGCGACGCACAGAACCTGCTGTCCGGACTGAACGTCGCCCAACTCGCACATGTCAGCGACCAGCTCAGCGCCCTGTGCCGCCAACGGCAGCGCCCGGTGGTACTGGGGTTCACCCCGCCGCTGGATGCCACTGCCCTTTTGCCAACGCTGCGCAACCTGTGCCAGATGTCCATGCACATCGCCACCTTGCATGCTGACGCTGACCGCTGGCGCCTGAGCCTGGACCGCTGGGGTTCGGACACCGGGGCGCTGTTTCAGACCGGCTTTGGCCTGGTGCAAGAAGCCAGCACACACCGACTGACTGCCGACGGCACGCGCACCCAAGGCGCTACCCCCGAACTGGTCACTGCAGCCGACCAATGGGGCGTGCTAGCAACCCGGGCATCGGTGGAGGGGCAACGCGGTATCCCTGGTCACTGGCGCATCGTCGATGGGCTGGAGGACATCGAAGTGGCTGCTGCGACCTGCGTGGCCTCCACGGTGCTGATCGACGCGGGCTCTGCGGGCGATTTTGAATCCCGCGCACGCCTGGTGCACCACCTGCGTCTCTCGCGCCCCCCAACGCTCAAGATTGTGGTGCGCGAGAACCTCGGCAAGTTGCGCACCCACAGCGAACAGGCACTGCTGCAACTGGGCGCCAGCGCGGTGGTCTACAAAGAGGTGGGTTTCTCGCGACTGCTGCAACTACTGCAGGACATCAACGCTCAGAGCCACACCCGCAAAGTCCACCCCGACTACGCTCAGGCGCTCGACAGCTTCATGCCCCCCCGCGAGCGGGGCTACCAGGCCCCGGGACGATTCTGTACGTTAGTACGCGGCATGCTCGACCGCACCCATGACATTGGCCTGTCGCACAGTCTGGTACGGCTCAACATGCTGGACCGGATGCCGCACCTCGATGCTTTGCGCGCCTGCCACACCTCGCGCGATGGCGACTTGTTCACGGCCGACCACGAAGCGATCTACGTGTTCCTGTTCGCCTGCCGGGAGCCCGATGTAGAGCTGGCACTGCAACGGGTATTCGCGCTACCACTGACCCAGCTTTTCACTTCGCAAGCTACGGACTGCTCAGAGCCGGGCATACGCGCGATGACTGAACAGTTGCAAGAATCCCTGCGCAAGGGCGTACCTGACTACAGTGCCATCTTGGCAGCAAACAGCACCCCCACAACTGCCGCCCTGGAGGCTCCTCCTGCCACGCCCTTGGCGCAGGTACGAAAGGATGCGCTGGCGCTGCCAAAGCACACCAACGCAGAGAGCCAACAGCCCGCGGCCTCGCCGCTCGTTGTGACAAGACCGCAAATGCGACCACGCCCTATCGGACGGCGCGCCGCGCCACGCCCCCTTGGAAGGACGTCTGCATGACGGCATGGATGCTTGTTTACGTGCTGCTGGGTGTCTTGCTGGCTTGGCCGTGTGGTTGGCTGCTGCGCCGCGTGCTGAAGGCGCGCCAGCCGTTACGCTGCGTGCAGCCCTATCAGCCAAACCTTCCGCAAAGCGAATCGCCCATTACCCCAAAAGGTGGGATGACCAAAGCCCCATGAACAAAGAGTTTGCATGCGCGTGATTGCTGTCGTTTCGCCGCTCGGCGGGTCCGGGCGCACCACCATGGTCGCCCACCTGGCGTCCATTGGTGCCCGTCAAGGCCAGCACACCTTGGCCGTAGAACTCTGTGCCCAGAATCTGCTGGGCATACACCTGGGCATGCCCCGCCCCGCCAGCCAGGGATGGGCAGCACTTGCGGCCACAGGCTCTTGGTGGGCGGACGGCAGCTTCGACAACACGGACGGCGTCTGCGTTCTGCCCTTTGGCCCAGCGACGCCAGAAACCATCACGACGCTCCACCAGTTGCTGGCTGCCCACCCACAGTGGCTGCAAGACCAGTTGGAACTGCTCGACGTGCCAGAGGATTGCACGATACTGCTGGACACACCGCAATGGCCTTCGCCGCTGGCCCAGGCAGCGCTGCGCTGCGCAGATGCGGTGTTGGTGGTCATGGAAGCGTCTGCGCGCGGATGTGCCAGCACGGACGCCGTACGCGCCATGCTGCAGGCGTCGCCAGCAGCGCCCAACGTGCAGGGCATCGCAGTCACGCGTTTTGACCCGCGCCGCGCATCGCACCGGGAGGCGCTCAGCACTTTGCGCCAGCAGTGGGGAAGCCAATTGCTGCCCTATACCGTGCATGAAGACGAGAACCTCTCACGTGCACTGGCCGCATCGCAATGCGTGAACGGCATGGCACCGCATGCACAGTCCGCGCACGATCTCCAGGGCATCTTCCATTGGCTGTCGGCAGTGCCTCCGTTGCCGCCGCTGCCTGCGCCTGCAGCTGGAGTGGTCGCACCATGACAGACCAGGCGCCCTTGGGCACCACCACACCCACACCGGCCACCGAACAAGCGGACGCACTGGTGCCCACTCGCAAGGCGCTGATGTGGCTTGAGCGCCAGCTTGAGGTCGAGCATGAGGCTCCCTGGTGGATGTGGTTATGGCGCTGTTTCGTTCTACCACCCTCGCCGCAACGCGCATTGCGCCCCTGGTTGCTGCGCCCAGTGCGCGGGCTATGGGAAGGCCTAGGCTGGGCCATGCGCTGGCTCTGGCGAGTCCTGGCACTGGCGCTGACACTGGTTTTCTGGCCCATCCGGCTTTTCCTGCGTGCCATGGACCGCCTGGCCACACACGTCAACGTGGGCAAGGGCATGCGACTGGCAGACCAGTGGCTCACACCGGCCCTGGAGATTCCTGGTCTGCGCTGGGTGATCCTGGCGGTGGGGGCGGTCACCGGTCTGGTCGTCATGACCACCCCATTCAACTGGTTTGGGCAACTGTTGTTCATGCTGCTCTGCTGGGGGCTGTCACTGGTGCTCCGGCGCCTGCCAGGCCGCTATCCTTCGCTGGCGCTTGCAGCGATCAGCCTGCTGGCGATGGGGCGTTACGCCTGGTGGCGCCTGACTTCATCGATTGAATTCGACTCGGTCATCGAGTCCTTCCTGGGCTACGGCCTGCTGGCGGCAGAGGCCTACACCTGGTTGGTGGTGGTGCTGGGCTTCATACAGACTGCCTGGCCCCTGCACCGCAGTCCGGCGGAGCTGCAAGGCGCGCCCGCGTCCTGGCCCACGGTGGATGTGTACATACCCACCTATAACGAGCCGCTGAGTGTGGTGCGCACCACAGTGCTGGCGTCGATGGCACTGGACTGGCCCAAAGACAAGGTCAAGGTCTTCATCCTGGATGACGGGCGGCGCGAGGAATTCCGTGCCTTTGCCGAATCCATGGGCGTGGGCTATATCGTGCGGCCCGACAACAACCACGCCAAGGCTGGCAACCTGAACCATGCGCTGGGCAAGACCGATGGTGAGCTGGTCGCCATCTTCGACTGCGACCACATTCCCACACGCTCCTTCCTGACCACGGCCGTGGGCTGGTTCCAGCGCGACCCGAAGTGCGCCATGCTGCAAACGCCGCACCACTTCTTCTCACCAGACCCGTTTGAGCGCAACCTAGGCACCTTCCGCCGTGTGCCCAACGAAGGTGCCCTGTTCTACGGTCTGATCCAGGATGGCAATGATTTCTGGAACGCCACTTTCTTCTGCGGTTCCTGCGCCGTAATACGCCGCGGCCCACTGCTGGAGGTGGGCGGCATCGCCGTGGAAACGGTGACCGAGGATGCGCACACCGCCCTCAAGCTGCACCGGCGCGGCTACACCACGGCTTACATCAACGAGACGCAGGCAGCTGGCCTGGCCACCGAGAGCCTGTCGGCCCATGTGGGCCAACGCATCCGCTGGGCGCGCGGCATGGCGCAGATCTTCCGCGTGGACAACCCCTTCCTGGGCAAGGGCCTCACGCTGTGGCAGCGCATCTGCTATGCCAACGCCATGGTGCACTTCTTCTTCGGGCTGCCGCGGCTGGTGTTCCTCACCGCGCCCATGGCCTTCTTGTTTTTTGAATGGCACATCATCAACGCGGGCGCCATCATGATCGCGCTGTATGTGCTGCCATACATCCTGCAGTCCAACATCGCCAATGCGCACGTGCAAGGCGAGCACCGGCACACGTTCTGGGCTGAGGTCTACGAAACAGTGTTGGCCTGGTACGTGGCCCTGCCCACCACGGTGGCTCTGATCAATCCGCGCCTTGGCAAGTTCAACGTGACAGCCAAGGGCGGGCTGGTGGATGAGCCGTACTTCGACTGGGTGATCTCCCGCCCCTACACCGTGCTGGTCCTGCTCAACTTCGCAGCCTTCGGCATGGGGCTGCTGCGCCTGTTCTTTTGGAATACCGAGGAAACCGCCACCGTACTCCTCAATCTGCTATGGACGGTCTACAGCATCCTCATGCTGGGTGCTGCGTTGGGTGTGGCATCTGAAGCACGCCAGGTGCGGCGAATGCACCGCGTGGCCACGCAATTGCCCGCGACCTTGTACCAGGACGACGGAACCGTGCTGAGGGCCATTTGCCTCGACTTTTCCATGACTGGTGTAGGCCTGCAATTACCTGAAGGCACTCCACTGGCCGTGGGAGACAAGGTGCAGGTGGGACTGTGGCGCAACGATACGGAATGCACCTTTCCAGCCACGGTGATGTTGCACAGAGGCCAGAGTGCCACCGGTTTTCAGTTTGACCCCATGACGCGCGAACAACAAATCGACCTGGTGCAGTGCACCTTTGCCCGCCCCGACACCTGGAGGCAATGGAACGACAGCCACGATACCGACCGACCTTTGCATGGCCTGCAGGAAATCGCGCAGCTGGGCGTGCTGGGCTACCGCAAGTTCTGGACTTCGCTGGTGGAGTCGGCACGCAGCCGATGGCCCCTTCGCAAGCAGCGCGGGCAAGAAAGGCTGCCGGCATGAGCTTCTGGCATTTGATTTTCCTTGCCAAGGTGGGCCTGTACTTTGGTGGCTATATCGGCTTGAACTGGTGGCTGAACCTGCTGTTGTGGGCGTCCATGCTGCCCCCCATTGCGCACAAGGGGTGGCGCCGTGTACGCGCTGCAGTTGCCATACCGGCTGCCATCGCACTGCTGTATGCCGACTCTTACCTTCCCAGCCCAGGACGCGTGCTGTCGCAGCTCAAAGCGCTGAGTGGCTTCAGCGCGGACTACTGGCTGGAACTTGCCCAGCGGGTGTTCAACCCTGAAATGCTGCTGGTGGGACTGGTCGGCATCGTGCTTTATGCAGCACTGGCCCGGCGGGTCCGTGCGGGGACTTTTGCATTGCTGGCGTTGTTGAGCGTACCGGTGGTAGCGGCCCTGCAGGAGCAGGCGGCTACGCCCCAGGCCACCATGGCCGCAGCAAGCGGATTGAACTCGGCCGCTGCGCCCAACGACAATCAGGACACGTCGCCAGACGCTCTGCTGCAACGCTTTTACGCCAGCGAAAGCCAAAGGCGCGTCCAGTTCACCGCGCCCAATGCCCCCCCGGCATTCGACATCATCCTGCTGCATGTGTGCTCCTTGTCGTGGGATGACATGGACTTTGTAGGACAGCGGGACAACCCGTTCCTCAAGCGTTTTGATGTGCTGTTCACCAACTTCAACAGTGCCGCCAGCTACAGCGGGCCAGCCTCGCTGCGGGTATTGCACGGCACCTGTGGGCAAACACCACACAACAAGCTGTACGAGGGCATTGATCCGCAGTGCTACGTGTTTCCCAACCTGGAAAAGGTGGGCTACCAGACCGCTGCACTGCTCAACCACGACGGGGTGTACGAAGAGTTTGCCCATGCGCTTGAGCAGCGCGGAGGCCTTGCTGGCAAGCTGCAGTCCAATCAGGGCGCGCCCGTGCACATGCAGAATTTTGACGGCTCGCCCATCTATAACGACCACGCCTTGTTGGCGCAATGGTGGAAGAAGCGCAGCACTGACCGCAGCACCGGGCCCGTGGCGCTGTACTACAACACCATCTCCCTGCACGACGGAAATCGCGTGCCGGGCATGGCTTCGCGCAACAGCCTGGAGACGTTCAAGCCCCGCCTGGTACAGCTGCTCGCCGACTTCGACAAGTTCATCTCCGAACTGGAGGCAGCAGGCCACCCTGTGGTCGTGATGCTGGTCCCTGAGCACGGCGCATCGCTGCGCGGCGACAAGATCCAGATGTCGGGCATGCGGGAGATTCCTGGCCCCCGCATCACCCTGGTCCCTGCTGCGGTGAAGCTGGTGGGCATGAAGCCATCTGAGGCATCCGCCCCAGCAGCGCCCGTGATCGTGAACCAGCCGATGAGCTACCTGGGCTTGTACACCTTGCTAGGCGATCTGATTCGCGACAACCCTTACGCCGACTCCGCGCGCCCGTTGGCGGAGCGGCTCGCGGCCCCGGCCACTACTCCCTTTGTGTCAGAGAACGCCGATGTGATCGTGATGCGCAACATGGAAGGCAAGTACGTGATGCGCTCGGGGAACGGTGAATGGGTTCCCTACAACTATTGATTGCGTTGGCTTACAGCCCTAAGGGCGTGTGACGAGGGGGCTGCGCGACAGACCCCTTCTCCACACCCTGCCGCATGCGTCCCGCATAATCCATCCGCACTACCGCGTCATCCCGCGATGCCACGGCGGTGCGATGTCCTTCGCGTGCCCGCAACCCCCATCTGTCACCACCCATGAACCCACAAGCCCATCTGCTCTGGAAAGCACCCCGCTGGGCGCTCGCGATCCTGCTGGCTGTGCTGGGCATGCTCGGGCCTTTCTCCATCGACACCTACATCCCCTCGTTCTCAGGCATCGCTGCAGCGCTGGGAGCCACACCGGTGGAAATGCAGCAGACGCTGTCCGCCTACCTGTTCGGCTTTGCGTTCATGAGCCTGTTCCACGGCGCGCTGGCAGACAGCTTTGGGCGCAGGCCCGTGATCTTGTGGGGCATCGCCGTGTTCACGCTCGCTTCCGCAGGGTGTGCGCTGTCGCAAACGATCGGGCAACTGGTTTTTTTCCGGGCACTGCAAGGCCTGTCCACGGGAGCAGGGATCGTGGTCTCCCGCGCGGTGATCCGCGACATGTTCCCTCCAGCACAAGCACAGAAGGTTATGAGCCAGGTGACCATCTACTTTGGAGTGGCTCCAGCGATTGCTCCCATCATCGGAGGCTGGCTGTTTGTCCACACCGGGTGGCACAGCATTTTCTGGTTCCTGACCTTCGTGGGAGTGGCCCTGTGGACCGCCAACTTCAGGCTGCTGCCAGAGACCTTGCATGTGGAGCAGCGCCAGCCCTTTCATGTGCGCCATCTAATGCGCGGCTATGTGCAGTTGGGCACCAGTGCGCGCTTTGTGCTGCTGGCGCTGGCCAGTGGCGTACCCTTCAATGGCATGTTCCTGTACGTTCTCTCGGCCCCAGCATTTCTTGGCGATCACCTGTCGCTGGCGCCTACGCAGTTTTTCTGGTTTTTTGTCCTGACCATCTCGGGGATCATGGGCGGTGCGTGGCTCAGTGGACGGCTGGCAGGGCGTATCCCGCCCAAGCGCCAGATCCGCCACGGATTTGTCATCATGTTTTCGGTGGCTGTGTTGAACCTGGTCGCCAATCTGCTGTTCACACCCCACGCCTGGTGGGCTCTGGCGCCCATTGCGGTCTTCTCTTTTGGCTGGGCACTGATGGTGCCGGTGGTGACGCTGCTGGTGCTGGACCTCTACCCGGAGCGCCGAGGCATGGCCTCATCCATGCAGGCATTTGTCGGCTCTTCGGCCAATGGCCTGGTGGCAGGCGTCATCGCTCCGCTGGTGATGCACTCTACCGTTTTGCTGGCGCTGTCATCACTCCTGATGTTGTGCATTGGCATGCTGTCCTGGATCTGTCTGCACCATCGCTGGCCCGAGATCGGACGTACGCCGGTCCACCTCTGATCAATACCCGACTGATCAAGGACTGGGCTGCCGCCGGTCCACGCTCTTTTGCTGGTAATAGCGGTTCTTCTCCGCATACATCGCCTGGTCTGCGCGGTGAATCGCCGCTTCTACCGCATCTCCAGACTGGCAGCAGGCAATCCCCATCGCCAGACTGAGATGCTGGCCAGGGTAGAACTGGTTGTTGAGTTCGAGCATCGACAAAATGCGTTCCTGCAAAGCCATGGCTCCGCGCTCATCCGTGCCCGGCAACAACACCGTGAACTCGTCACCACCAATACGGGCTGCGCAGGCCGGAGCATCCACGGCCTTGGCCAAGACCTCGCCAACGCGGCGCAGCATGGAGTCCCCCGCCGCATGGCCTTGCTCATCGTTCACCACCTTGAGACCATTCAGGTCGATGGCGATGATGGACAGCGGCCAAGGGCCCTTGCGGGTCAGGCGGTTGAGCTCCTCTGCATAAAAGGCTCGGTTGCGCAATTGCGTGAGCACATCGTGCTTGCCCAGGTACTCCAGATAAGCCTCGGCCTTCTTGCGTGCCGTGATATCCACCAGCGACAGGAGCACCAGGCCCCAATCGCTCATGTGATCGGCCAGCACCGAGAACTGCATATGGATATGCACGGCATCCCCGGACAGTGCGTAGTTAACCACTTCGCGCTGCTGAAAGGTCTTGCCCTCCCACAGGTCCAGCAATTGCTCCGCAAAGGACTCGTGCATCTCACCGCGAAACACCCGGCCAATGTTGTTCAGCAGCATTTCTTTGCTCTCTGCGCCGAACATGCGCAGGGTCTGCTGGTTCACATCGATCACCCGGATTTCGTGCATGCAGCGTGTCACGAACTCGGGATGCACCTGGATGAATGTCTTGAAATCATCAATACCCTGCGCACGCACACCATCGAGCAGGCTCTTGACCGCACTGAAGTCCTCGACCCACAAGGACACGGGTGAGTGCTCGAACAAATCGCGTGCGTACCGTTCGCTGCGGCGCAGCTCGGCACCTGCACGCACGGTGGCCGTAACATCCTCCAGAGACACCAGCACACGGCTCCAGTTGTCCTCGTAACCGGGCAGGATGCGCGCACGGATCTGCACATCCAGCCGACGTCCGTCGAGCGCATAGTTGACTGTCTGGTTAGAAAACTCCAGCTGCCCGTCCCACAACTGTGACAGCTCATGCGACACCGCGTCGTGCATGTCGTCCCTGAAGACCTTATCCAGATTGGCTTCCAGTACCTGCTGGCTCTCGGCGGCAAACAGATCCAGCGTGCGCTGATTCACCTTGAGCACCTTGAGGGCTGCACTGCAGGCCCGCAGGCGGGCCGGGTCCTCTGCCAGGAACTGGCGGATGTCGGTCACGCCTTCGGCGCGCCACTGCTCAAAAAGCTGCTTGAGCGCACTGTAATCCTCCAACCAGAGCGACACTGGCGCCAGCCCGAACATGTGCTCAAAGTCCGCACCCGAAGATAAAGAAGACAACACAGCAGATTCCTCCGGCGGCCATTATTGACGAGGCGCCGTTGGCATCCGCTGCTGAAATGGCCTCCCCAATGAAAAAAGGCCAGCACCTTACGGTACTGGCCTTTGTACAAAGGGCGGCGCTAGCGCCACACAACAATCAGCGCGCGGGGCGTGCAGGACGCTTGCGGGCGTCGTGGGCCACAAAGGGCTTGCCACCACCACCGGCAGGCTTGGCAAATGCAGGCTTGCGAGGAGCGAAATCGCCGCGCGGTGCACCCGCATCGCCACGAGGAGCAAAGCCACCACGGCCTGTATCACCAAAACCAGGCTTGCGGCCATAACCGTCACCGTCACGACGCGGCGCAAAACCACGGTCGCCGCCACGGTCATCACGGCCAGCGAAACCGCCGCCTTCACCACGGGCAGGGGCGCCACGGTTGTCACGACCAGCAAAGCCGCCGCCAAAGCCACCACCGAATCCACCACGATCATTGCCACCACGTGCGGGACCACCGAAGCGACCGCGCGACTGGTTATCACGGTTGTCATACGAACGGCCCGGGGCGCCACGGCCACCACCAAAATCGCCACCGCGAGGTGCCTGCGGAGCGCGCTGCGAAGGCTCCATGCCCGGAATCACTTCGGCCTTGAACTGCTGGCGGCTGTACGACTCAATGTCGTAGATCTTGCGGCGATCGCGGAACTCGGCAAACGTGATGGCCAGGCCATCGCGGCCCGCACGGCCGGTACGACCGATGCGGTGGGTGTAATCCTCAGCCTTCATGGGCAGGCCGAAGTTGAACACGTGGGTGATGGTAGGCACGTCGATGCCCCGTGCGGCCACGTCAGTAGCCACCAGAATCTGCACCTGACCAGCGCGCAGCGCCATCAAACGGCGGTTGCGCAGGCCCTGGCTCAGGGCGCCATGCAACGCGACGGCCGAGAAGCCTTCTTGCTGCAGGTCGTTGGCCAAACCGTCGCACTCCACCTGGGTGCTGGCAAAGACAATGGCTTGGTTGATCGTGGTGTCACGCAGCCAGTGGTCCAACATCTTGCGCTTGTGCTGGGCATTGTCGGCCCAGTACAGAACTTGCTTGATGTTGGCGTGCTTTTCTTGCGGAGAATCGATGGTCACCTTCTGCACAGACGAACCACCGTCGTGCATCACGCGCATGGCCAGTTGCTGGATGCGGGGCGCAAATGTGGCGCTGAACATCATGGTCTGCTTGCGCTGCGCGGTCAGCTGGTTCAGTTCAGCCAGGTCATCCGAGAAGCCCAGGTCGAGCATACGGTCCGCTTCGTCAACGACCAGGAACTGCACCTTGTCGAGCTTGATTTGCATCGAGCGCTGCAGGTCCAGCAGGCGGCCAGGGGTCGCCACCACGAGATCAGCGTTTTGCAGTTTGGCGATCTGCAACTGGTAAGGCATGCCACCCACCACGTTGGCCACACGCAGGCCACGGCAATGCTTGACCAGGTCGATGGCATCGTGCGCGACTTGCTGCGCCAGTTCACGGGTCGGGCACAGGATCAGGGCACCAGGGGTGGCAGCCTTGAAGTTGCGCGAACTGGTAGGGTCCTTGCGTTTGGCGCGCTTGGGAGCAGGTTCGCCACGGGCAGCGGCTTCGGCCACGGCGCGTTCAAAAGCGGCGCGCTCTTCGGCTTCGGCAGCAGCTTGCTGGTTGATCAGTGTGTGCAGCACAGGCAGGAGGAAGGCGGCGGTCTTGCCGCTGCCCGTCTGGCTGGAGACCATGAGGTCGATGAACTTGGTGGAGTCGTTGCCACCGCCCATCGCCAGAGGGATCGCCTTGAGCTGCACGCTGGTGGGCTGGGTGTAACCCAGATCAGCCACGGCTTGCACGAGTTCAGGGGCCAGGCCCAGCTCGATGAAGCCGTTGGGCTCAGCGGTCACAGCCGCATCGGCTTCGACGGCCGATACCACGGCGTCCAGGGGAGAAGACTGCACGGAAATGTCGGCAGCAAAGGAAGTGTCTGCAGGCGCGAATTCGCCCTGCACCAAAGAGGTGTCGGTCATGATTTTCTCTCACGAAGACGGTCGCGGGCGCAGCCCACGATTGGCTTCGTCAAATGGTTAAAAAACATCAACCATCAAACGAAACCTGCGCTGGCTCAGAGAAGGCCGGAGCGGGTGGGCGTTATTCGCCAGTCCTGCACTGTCTGGTGACAGTCGGCTGGCAAGCCCGGTGTGTGAGGGGAGATGCACAATCTGCGAGGGATTCCTACGCAGCCATCGATTATTGCACGATTAAGGGTTTGCCCGCAATACCCCCTTCGCTTTTCGCCAGTAGCAATGCCTTCACTGCCAGGAATCCAGTCCCGCGCCGCCGTAAAACACGCGCGCCAAAGGCGCGGATCTCAACAGGGCTCCCCCGCCCCTCACAAAGGGATGGGAAGCAGTGGCTCAAGACGTTTTCACATCCACGGCCAACAGGTGCTGACGGTAATGCGCCAGCTCGTCGATGGACTCGTGGACATCGGCCAAGGCCGTGTGTTTTTGCGCTTTCTTGAAGCTGGTGTATGCCTCGGGCTTCCAGCGCTTGGCCAGCTCCTTGAGCGTGCTCACATCCACATTGCGGTAGTGAAAGAACCGCTCGAGCTTGGGCATGTAACGCACCAGAAAACGCCGGTCCTGACCGATGCTGTTGCCGCACATGGGCGCAGTGCCCTTGGGCACGTACTGGGCCAGGAAAGCAAGGATCTTCTGTTCCGCTTCCTCCTCCGTCACCGTGGACGCCTTCACTTTGTCGATCAGGCCGCTGCGGCCATGCGTGCCTTTGTTCCAGGCATCCATCTTGTTCAGCAATTCATCCGGCTGGTGAATGGCAAATACGGGGCCTTCGACGCGGGGCTCCAGGCTCGGACCGGTCACGACCACGGCGATCTCCAGCAGGCGGTCGGTGTCGGGCTCCAAGCCGGTCATTTCACAGTCCAGCCAGACCAGGTTCTGGTCGGATTTGGCAAGCGTGGCAGGGGTGGGGTTGTTGGCTTCTGACATGGCGCGCATTGTCGCCGATGGCCTAAACTCGCCGCACATGCCCACCTCTGACGACATTTCCCCCTCTTTGCTGCTCACCTTGGCCTTTGCAGCCGCGCTGCTACTGGGCTTGGCCCTCAAGTTCTGGCTGGCGACGCGCCAAGTCCGGCATGTTGCACGCCATCGCGCTGCGGTCCCGGTACCGTTTGCCGAGCGCATCGCCCTGGCGGCGCACCAGAAGGCGGCCGACTACACCATCACCAAGGCCCGGCTGGGCATGCTGGAGATGGCGTTGGGCGCGGCCGTGCTGCTGGGCTGGACCTTGCTGGGCGGCCTGGACGCACTGAACCAGGCGCTGCTTGGCGTGCTGGGCGGCGGCATGTGGCAACAGATGGCATTCCTGGTCGCCTTTGCTGCCATCAGCGGCCTGATCGACCTGCCCCTGTCGCTGTACCAGACGTTTGTTGTGGAAGAACGGTTTGGGTTCAACAAGATGACCTGGCGCCTGTGGCTGGCGGACGCCCTCAAGGGCCTGCTGGTGGGCGCCATCATCGGGCTGCCCATTGCCGCGCTGATCCTCTGGCTGATGGGCGCTGCAGGCCCGCTGTGGTGGCTGTGGGCCTGGTGCTTCTGGATGGGTTTCAACCTGCTGCTGATGGTGATTTACCCCACCTTCATCGCACCGTTGTTCAACAAATTCCAGCCACTTGAAGATGAATCGCTCAAAGCCCGCGTGACTGCGCTGATGCAGCGTTGCGGCTTCTCCGCCAAAGGCCTGTTCGTGATGGACGGCAGCCGCCGCAGCGCCCACGCCAATGCCTATTTCACAGGCTTTGGTGCCGCCAAGCGCGTGGTGTTCTACGACACCCTGCTGCGCCAGCTGGCACCTGGCGAGGTCGAAGCTGTGCTGGCCCATGAGCTGGGCCACTTCAAGCACCGCCACATCATCCAGCGCATCGTGATGATGTTAGCGCTCAGCCTGGCGGGCTTTGCGCTGCTGGGCTGGCTTTCCACACAGGTCTGGTTCTACACCGGTCTGGGTGTGCGGCCCAACATCTCGCTGGACCCGGCCATGGCCGCCGCACCCAATGATGCGCTGGCACTGCTGCTTTTCATGCTGGTCGTTCCGGTATTTACCTTCTTCATCTCGCCGCTGTTTTCGCAACAATCGCGTCGCCATGAGTTCCAGGCAGACGCGTATGCCGCGGCCCAGGCCAGCGGCGCAGACCTGTCGTCGGCCTTGCTCAAGCTGTACGAAGACAACGCCTCCACGCTCACTCCAGACCCGGTCTACGTGAAGTTTTACTACTCGCATCCACCCGCCACAGAACGGCTGGCGCGCATGCAAACCCCTGCTCACCCATGACTACCATGTTGAAGAAAAAAGACTGGTCCACGCTGACCCGCCGCGCCCTGAAAGCTACAGAAATAGTAGCAAATCTGGCCAAACTGGAGGGCTGGAGCCTCAGCGGCGACGGCGCCAACGTCGCCATCGAGAAAACCTACCACTTTGCCAATTACTACGAGACGATCTCGTTCGTGAACGCATTGGCTTTCATCGCCAATGCGCAAGACCACCACCCCGATCTGTCTGTGCACTACAACCGCTGCGTGGTGCGACTGAACACGCACGACGTGCATGGCATCTCCAGCACCGACTTCGAGTGCGCCACCCAGTTCGACGCACTGGTCGCACTGTGAGGCAGGCCCACCATGGCTGAACGCAGCGCCCTCATGGAAGGTACCGTGGTGGCCAGCCATGGGCGCCACTGCATGGTCGAGACCCCGGATGGGGAGCGCCGCATCTGCCACCCCCGCGGTAAAAAAAGCCAGGCCGTCGTTGGCGACCATGTGCTATGGCAGGCACCGCCGCCCGGGCAAGGCGAAGAAGGCACCATCGAAAAGGTCAAGGAACGGCGCAACCTGTTCTACCGACAGGACGAGATTCGCACCAAATCTTTCGCCGCCAACCTCGATCAGGTACTCATCCTGATTGCGGCGGAACCGGTATTCTCCGAAAGCCAGCTATCACGGGCACTGATTGCTGCAGAGGCGGAGGGCATCAAACCCATCATTGCACTCAACAAGAGTGATCTGGTCGAACCCTTCGCCCGCGCATGGGAGCGACTGCTGCCGTACCGGCACATGGGCGCAGGCAAACACTATGGCGTGCTGCCGCTATCTCTGGCACTGTCCAGCGATGTGGACCGCGCCCTGCTCATGGAACACTTGCAGGGCAAGACCACGCTGGTGCTGGGCCCGTCGGGGTCCGGCAAGAGCACGCTGATCAACCTGCTGGTGCCGGGCGCCTCGGTGCTCACCGGAGAAATCTCGCAGGCCCTGAATTCAGGCAAACACACCACCACCAGCACCCACTGGTACTGGATGGATGCGGCGCGCACCACGGCACTGATCGACTCGCCAGGGTTCCAGGAATTCGGGCTGCACCATATCGCCCCCATGCAGCTGGCGGCCTGTATGCCCGACATCGCCGAGCATGCAACGGCCTGCAAGTTCTACAACTGCACCCACCTGCATGAGCCGGGGTGCGGTGTGCTGGATGCAGTCAAAAAGGGCCAAGGCGCCGGAGGAATAAGCCCTTCTCGCTACAAAATATATAGCGATTTATTTGAAGAGCTGAGCCACACCCGGTATTGACCGGCGTATGCCAGCGGCGCCACGCGAGATGGCGCGACAGGTGAACGGGCTAGCCGAGCAACCGGGCCAGCGTCAGCAGCGCCAGCAGCAGCATCCAGACCACCACCGAGCGCCACACCAGGCCCACCACGCTACGAAGGTGGCCTACTTCAGGCTCGCGGCCGGGGGTGGAGTCGCTGTCGCCCATGTCGGCATCAATCTCCAGACCCTGTGGCGCATGCAGCTCAGTGCGCGCCTTCAACGCCTCACCGCCCAGGCGCACATTGATGGCCCCAGCCGTCGCAGCGAGCACCACACCATCGTTGTCATTGGGAAACCGCTGCGCATGAAAACGCCAGCCTTCAATCGCTTCTTCAAAACTGCCGACCACCGCAAAGCTCAGTGCCGTGAGGCGCGCAGGCAACCAGTCGATGGCAGTCCAGGCCTGGGCAGACGCCTGCTGCAAGGACTCGCTGGCGGGCAATGCGCCGGTGCGCTGCTTGTAATGCCAGTAGCGAGAGACAAATTCAGCCAGGCGATACAGCACCGCCCCCGTCGGCCCCAGACCCAGCGCAGCCAGCACCGAGAACCACGCCAACACGCCAAATACATGCCGGTGCGCAGCCAGCACCGAATACTCGATCACATGGCGCACGATCTCGCTGCGCGGCAGCGCGCCCACATCCACCTGTTGCCAGTGCGCGAGGCGCTCGCGCGCCGCGTCTTCGTCCCCCTCTTCCAGCGCATCGCGGATGCCGGTGAAGTGGTGGCTGAACTGCCGAAAACCCAGCGTGACATATAGCACCGCCACGCTCCAGAGCACCGCAAACGGCCAGCCGAGACCCCACAGCAGCAGCCAGTGGATGCCCAGTGTGACCAGTGCAGGAACGAGTACCGCGAGGCTCCACGCCACCCACCCGTGGTGCGATTTGCCCGCGTCGAAATTGCGGCTCACGGACAAGGCCCATGCACGCAGCCCCGCGTGGATGGGATTGCTGCGAGCCAGAGGGCGTGCCTGCTCGATCAGCAGAGCGAACAGGATGGCAAAGAAACTCATGGGGGGCAATGATACTGGCGCCAAGCCACGGGAGCACGTGATTCCGCCGAACCTCAGCGACACATCCTCCAATGAAGCGGGAACCCCACCCGCAGCCCTCAAAGCCCACATGGCCGAAGCCAGAGCCCCATGTGAGGGTCGCGCTGCCGTACCGGGTGCGTCCGCGCGAAGCGCCTCAGAGGTGTTTCATTCAGCCATCATGAACCGATAGAAATTGCGCAGCATGCCAGCCGTGGCGCCCCAGATGAAATGGGTCTTGTCGCCTTGCTGGTAGGGCATGGAGAACCATTCGCGGTGCACGCCATCACGGTCAAACACATGGCGGCGATGGTGAGCTGGGTCGAGCAAAAAGGCCAGCGGTACCTCAAACAGGTCGGCCACCTCATACGGGTTGGGCCGAAGCACACAGTCCGGCTGTACCAGGGCGACCACCGGGGTGATGATGAATGACGAGCCGGTCACGTAGGTGGGCAAGGTCCCCAGTACCTCGACAAATTCACGGTCCAGGCCCACCTCCTCCTGCGCTTCGCGCAAGGCGGTTTCAGCAGCACTGGCGTCTTCCGGATCAGCCCGCCCACCCGGAAAGGCCACCTGCCCGGAATGGGTGGACAGATGTGCGGTGCGCTCCGTCAGCAGCACCATGGGTTGCTCGCGCAACACGATCGCCAGCAACACGGACGCATGGGCTGGCTCGCGGTTCATGAACTTCTTTTCCAGCACTACCTCCGGCTCCCACTGGGGTGGCTGTGCAAAACGCGCACGCAGCGCATCGGGCGTCTGCACAGCCAGGGGCACGGCGGGCAGGTGCGCATCCACCCCGACCACCGGCACCGTGCGAGGGTCAAAGTCGGGCAGGCTCGACAGAGGCGCAATGACCGATGAGACAGCAGGAGGAGAAGAAGGGTTCACAAAAAGCAGGTTCCACGGACCAAAAAACAAAAAGCCGCTACAGGCAGATGCTGTAGCGGCTTGTCAGGACAGGCCCTCGCCTTGCTTGAATTAAGCGGCGGTAGCAGCAGCCTTGACGCGCGAAGGCAGCTTTTCCTTGATACGTGCCGACTTGCCGCTGCGGTCACGCAGGTAGTACAGCTTGGCACGGCGCACATCACCGCGGCGCTTGACTTCGATGCTGGCGATCAGCGGGCTGTAGGTCTGGAACGTACGCTCCACGCCTTCGCCGCTGGAGATCTTGCGCACGGTGAAGCCGCTGTTCAGGCCGCGATTGCGCTTGGCAATCACCACGCCTTCGTAAGCCTGCACACGCTTGCGGGTACCTTCCACCACGTTCACGCTCACGATGACGGTGTCACCAGGGGCGAATTCGGGGATGGTCTTGTTCAAGCGGGCAATTTCTTCCGCTTCCAGGGTCTGGATCAGGTTCATGTGATTTTCCTAGTGATCTTGTCCGCGCCAAAAATGGCTGCGTCGGGATTGACGTCTCAGTGTTTTGCGGGAGAACTCCCAGTCAAAACGGCCGGCCAGAGGATCGAAAAGCCTTTGATTATAGCAATTCAGCCGAGCTTGGCCAATACGGCTTCATCGGCGGGTGCCAAACGCCCCGCTTTGCGCGCGGCATCGATGAGATCAGGCCGGTGGCGGGCCGTGGTGGCCAGGCGCTGATCACGCCGCCAGCGCTCGATCTGCGCATGGTGACCCGACATGAGGGCCGCTGGCACCTGCTGCCCTGCCCACTCTTCGGGCCGCGTGTAATGCGGGCAGTCCAGCAGGCCATCGAGCGCGGGATTGAAGCTGTCGAGCTGGTGGCTGCCCTCATCGTTGAGCACCCCGGGCTGCAGGCGCGCCACGGCGTCCAGCAGCGCCATGGCGGCAATCTCGCCGCCCGAGAGCACGAAGTCGCCCAGGCTCATCTGAACATTCACATGGGTGTCAATGAACCGCTGGTCTATGCCTTCATAGCGTCCACACAGCAACACGGCCCCCTCGCTGGCAGACCAGCGCTCCACGGCGGCGTGGTTCAGCGACTCGCCAATGGGAGAAAAAAGAACCAGCGGCGCCTCGCCGCCCTCGGGCTCACCACGCTCTGCCCGGATGGCCGCAAGGCACCGCGCCAGGGGCTCAGCCATCATCACCATGCCCGGGCCACCGCCAAACGGGCGGTCATCCACCCGGCGGTAGTTGCCGTCGGCGTAGTCGCGCGGGTTCCACAGGCGCACATCGACCTGGCCGCTGGCATAGGCGCGCCGGGTCACACCGCTCGCCAGGAAGGGCACGAACAGCTCGGGAAAGAGGGTGATGATGTCAAAGCGCATAGGGCGCGGGTCGTGACGGCGCGGTCAGTAGTCGGGCTGCCAGTCCACAGTGATGCGTTTTTCGGCCAGATCCACCTTGTCCACGAAGGCCGAGACAAACGGAATCATGCGCTCCTGTGCCTTGCCGTCCTGCTCATAGGCCAGCACCAGCACGGTCTGGGGACCGGTGGACATCAACTCGCGCACCTCGCCCAGCGCCACACCTTCACGGTTGAAGACCGACAGACCGATCAGATCGACCCAGTAGTACTCGTCTTCGGAGGTGGATGGAAAACTGGATCGCGGCACAAAAATCCGCGCACCGCGCAACGCCTCAGCACCATTGCGGTCATCAATGCCCTGCGCCCAGGCCACCACGGAGTCCGAATGATCCTTGGCCTGGCGGATGGGCAGCAGCACGGTGCCGCTGAAGGTCTTGGCACCACGCTCGGAGGGCTGCAAATACCAGCGTTTGGACGAAAAAAGCGCCTCGGGATTGCTGCTGTGCGACAGCACCTTGAACCAGCCCTTGATGCCCCAGGCATCTGCGATGCGCCCCACTTCAACGGCGTCGGCAGGCAGTTCTGCGGGTTCGAGGGTCAACGGTGTGGTGGCCATGGCAGTGAGTCCAGAATGAGAAAAGGGCGGGTTCCGCCAGACCAGCCGACGGAACCCGCCCTTTTCAGGGAGCTTTAAGCAGCCTTCTTGGCGGCTTGCTTGATCAGGCGGTCCACCGTGGGGGAGGACTGGGCGCCAACGCCCACCCAGTAAGCCAGACGGTCTTGCACGATGCGCAGGCCTTCTTCAGATTCCTTGGCGGTGGGGTTGTAGAAGCCGATGCGCTCGATGAAGCGGCCATCACGGCGCACGCGCTTGTCAGCAACGACGATGTTGAAGAAAGGACGGCCCTTGGAGCCGCCGCGGGAGAGTCGAATGACGACCATGATTTATCCTTCGGGTGGTGAACTCCGGCAACATTTGCCGTAAGCCACAGTGTTCGCAACCATATTCGCAACGCTTGAGACACGCGACATGGCCACCCGGCCAGCGACACGCTGCAAAGCCTGCGATTATATCCATTTCCCCAAAATGCCCTCTATCCGCCCCAGCACTGACAGCGATATTCCTGCCATCACGGCCATTTACCAACACCATGTGCTCCACGGCACGGGCACCTTCGAGATAGATCCTCCCTCCGAAGCCGACATGGCGAGCCGCCGCGCTGACGTGCTGGCGCGTGGCCTGCCCTGGCTGGTTGCTGAGAAAGACGGTCAAGTGCTGGGCTTTGCCTATGCCAACTGGTTCAAGCCCCGCCCGGCCTACCGCTTCTCGGCCGAAGACTCGATCTACGTGGCCGATCAGGCCCGCGGCATGGGCCTGGGCCGCAAGCTGCTGGCCGAGCTGGCGGTACAGGCCGAAGCGGCTGGCGTGCGCAAGCTGCTGGCGGTGATTGGAGACTCTGCCAACGCAGGCTCGATCGGCGTGCACCGGGCCCTGGGCTTCACCGATGTGGGCATCATGCGCTCGGTGGGCTGGAAGTTCGGCGCCTGGCGCGACATCGTGCTCATGGAAAAGACCCTGGGCGCGGGCGACACCACTTCTCCCGAATAGCGCGGCACCCATGAAAAACAAAACCGTAGCCGCCTGGCTCGCCTTTGTCGGCGGACCCTTGGGCCTGCACCGCTTTTACCTTCATGGCCTGTCCGACATGCTCGGCTGGTTGTTGCCCATCCCCACGGCGCTGGGCATCTATGGCATTCAGCGGGTGCAACAACTCGGCCAGGACGACCACTACAGCTGGGTGCTGATACCGCTGCTGGGCTTCACGATTGCCGCCTGTGCGCTGCGCGCCATCCTGTACGCGCTGATGACACCCGAGGCATGGAATGCGCGCTACAACCCCAGCGCCGCACCGGACGCCGCGCCGGGCAGGACGCAATGGATCACCGTGGGCGCCATCGTGGTGTCCCTGCTGATCGGGACCACGGTACTGATGGCCAGCCTGGCGTTCAGTTTCCAGCGGTACTTTGAGTACCAGATCGAGGAAGCGCGCAAGATCTCGCAATGATCCGCTGGCAGGCGCCAATGCAAACGCCCCATCGAATTCACACTCAATGGGGCGTATGCGCTAGTACTGATTGCCTTGAATGCTATATATTTAATAGCACCCACAACAGCTCCGCCGTCAGAACAGCTGCAGGCTGATCCAGTAGGCGACGGCGGCCACAAAGGCGCTTGCTGGGATGGTCAGAATCCACGCCCAGATGATGTTGCCGGCCACGCCCCAGCGCACGGCGCTGGCGCGCTGCGTGGAGCCCACACCGACGATGGCGCCCGTGATGGTGTGCGTGGTGGACACCGGAATGCCCAGTGTGGTGGCCAGAAACAAGGTCAGCGCCCCGCCCGTTTCGGCACAGAAGCCGCCCACAGGCTTGAGCTTGGTGATCTTCTGGCCCATGGTCTTCACAATGCGCCATCCGCCAAACATGGTGCCCAGGCCAATGGCCACGTAGCAGCTGATGATGGCCCAGGTGGGGGGCGAGGCATCAGACGCCGACGCATACCCCGTGGCAATCAGCAGCAGCCAGATGATGCCGATGGTCTTTTGCGCATCATTGCCGCCGTGCCCCAAGCTGTAGGCGCCGGCAGATACCAGCTGCAACCGGCGGAACCACTTGTCCACCTTGCTCGGGCGCGTGCGCCTGAAGATCCAGGCCACGGCCACCATCATGAGCGAGCCCAGCGCAAAACCCAGCAGCGGCGAGACAAAGATGAACGCCACGGTTTTGAGGATGCCCGCCGAGATCAGCGCACCCGCACCAGCCTTGGCAATCACAGCGCCCACAATGCCGCCGATGAGGGCGTGCGAGGAGCTGCTGGGGATGCCGTAGTACCAGGTGATCACGTTCCAGGTGATCGCGCCCACCAGGGCGCCAAACACCACATGCGTGTCCACAATGCCGGGCTGCACGATGCCCTTGCCCACCGTCGCTGCCACGCTCAGGTGAAAGACAAAGATCGCCACAAAGTTGAAGAAGGCGGCAAACAGCACCGCCTGCGCGGGCTTGAGCACGCCGGTGGAGACCACCGTGGCGATCGAATTGGCCGCGTCATGGAACCCGTTCATGAAGTCGAACAGGATTGCCAGGGCCACAAGCAGAACCACAACCCAGAGGGCCGTCTGTACGGTTTCCATACTGGTCAGCCTGCGCGGATCAGGAGTTCTCGAGGACGATGCCCTCGATGCAGTTGGCCACGTCCTCGCACTTGTCGGTGATCGTCTCCAGCAGTTCGTAGATGGCCTTGAGCTTGATCACCTCGCGGACATCGGGCTCCTCGCGGAACAGCTTGCTCATGGCGCTGCGCATCACGCGGTCGGCGTCGGATTCGAGCTTGTCGATCTCCTCGCAGGTCTTGAGCGCGGCCTCGGCAACGGCCGGGTCGGCGATCTTGTCGAGCAGCTTGACGGCATCGCGCAGGCGCTCGCAGCACTTGAGGCTCAGGTCCGTGAGGCGGGTGATTTCTTCCGTCATGTGCCGCACGTCGTACAGCGCCATGGTTTCAGCCGAGTCCTGGATCAGGTCGGCCACATCGTCCATGGTGTTGATCAGCGTGTGGATCTGCTCACGGTCGATGGGGGTGATGAAGGTCTTGTGGATGGCCTTGTTCACCTCGTGCGTCACACGGTCGGCGGCACGCTCGGCGTTGTCCACGTCCTGGTTGTACTTGTCGCGCAGGTGCGGGTCGCTGTAGTTGGCCACCAGTTGCGAGAAGGCCCGGGCCGCCTCGACGATGCGGTCCGCATGCTGGTTGAACATTTCGAAAAAATTGCCTTCGCGTGGCAACAGCTTGGCAAACAGCATGGAGACTCCTGGATCGGGAACGAATGGTGAGAAAAGGCCGCGCCATGACAAAACCATGACGCTTTCGTGACCCGGCGAGTTTAACCGTGCGCCCTGCAGGGACTGATGCCACTGCCTCATGCAGTCATGCGCACGGTGCCGAGGGCGGCGACACGCTGGCCGTTCAGGCTTTGTGTCTTCAGGCGCCCCGAAAGATGAAATACACCGCCCCCACCAGGCACAACCCCGCCCAGAGGTAGTCCCACTTCAGGGGTTGCCCCATGTAGAACACGGCGAAGGGCACAAACACGCCCAGCGTGATGACCTCTTGCATGATCTTGAGCTGCCCCACGTTGAACTGGGTGAAGCCAATGCGGTTGGCCGGCACCTGCAACAGGTATTCAAACAGCGCGATACCCCAGCTGACGAGGGCCGCGACATACCACGGCGAAGACGCCAGGTTCTTCAGGTGGCCGTACCACGCAAAGGTCATGAAGATATTGCTGGCAGTGAGCAGCAATACCGTTTGCAAAGAAATAGGCAGGGATTGGAGCGCGTTCATGGTGGAGCGGCAGGCTGGGGAAGTGAACGAAGCGGCCGATTATGAACAAAACCGATCGATTGCGCTGGTGTTACATACCTTGTCAGCTATATTTTTAATAGCAAATTACTGCAACACCACCCCCACCAACAGACACAAAAAAAGGCACTCCCGAGGGAGTGCCTTGCTGGACAGCCGCCGCACCACACCAGCGGCGCGCAGGCTTGCGGTCGCTTATTCGCCCAGGTAGGCAGCGCGCACCTTGGGGTCGTTGAGCAACTGCTGGCCAGGGCCCGACATGGTGATCAGGCCAGACTCCATCACGTAGCCGCGGTCGGCAATCGCCAGCGCGCGGCTGGCGTTCTGCTCGACCAGCACGATGGTCACGCCCAGCGCGTACACGTCGCGCACCACCTCAAAGATCTTGTCCACCATGATGGGGGACAGGCCCATCGAGGGCTCGTCCAGCAGCAGCACCTTGGGCTGGCTCATCAGCGCTCGGCCCATCGCCAGCATCTGCTGCTCACCGCCCGACATGGTGCCGGCCAGCTGGTCCTTGCGCTCGCGCAGGCGCGGGAAAATGGTGAACATCTTCTCGATGTCAGCCAGGATGCCGGCCTTGTCGGAGCGCGTGTAGGCGCCCATTTGCAGGTTTTCGGTGATGGTCATGCGCGCAAACACGCCACGGCCTTCCGGCACCATCACCAGGCCCTTCTTCACTAGGTCCCAGGCGCCCTTGCCCTTGATGCTTTCGCCCAGGTACTCGATGTCGCCGTCGTTCATGGCCAGGGTGCCAGTGATGGCCTTCATGGTGGTGGTCTTGCCCGCACCGTTGGAGCCGATCAGCGAGACCAGCTCGCCTTCACGCACTTCGAAGTCCACGCCCTTCACGGCCTGGATACCGCCGTAGGCGACCTTCAGGCCCTTGACCTGCAGCAGTACCTTGTTGGATTTTTCGGCCATTCTCAATGTCCTCCGGTGCCCAGATAGGCCTCAATCACTTTTTCGTTCTTCTGCACTTCGGCAGGGTTGCCTTCGGCGATCTGCTTGCCATAGTCGAGCACCGTCACACGGTCGCACAGGCCCATCACCAGCTTCACGTCGTGCTCGATGAGCAAGATGGTGCGGTTGTCTTTGCGGATGCGGTCGATCAGCTCGCGCAGCAGCACCTTCTCGGTGGCGTTCATGCCGGCGGCGGGCTCGTCCAGCGCAATCAGTTGCGGATCGGTGGCCAGGGCCCGGGCGATCTCCAGGCGGCGCTGGTCGCCATAGCTCAAAGTGCGCGCCTTGTAGTCGGCAAACTTGCCAATGCCCACGTAGTCGAGCAGTTCCTGTGCGCGCTTGGCGATGGCCAGCTCTTCTTCCTTGAAGCCCTTGGTGCGCAGCACAGCGCCCAGCAGGCCAGACTTGGTACGGATGTGGCGGCCCACCATCACGTTTTCCAGTGCCGTCATTTCTGCAAACAGGCGGATGTTCTGGAAGGTGCGCGCAATGCCTGCCTTGGCCACTTCGTGCACGGCCGTCGGCTCGTAAGGCTTGCCAGCCAGTTCAAAGGTACCGCTGTCGGGGGTGTACAGGCCGGTGATCACGTTGAAGAACGTGGTCTTGCCTGCGCCGTTCGGGCCAATCAGGCCATACACCTGGCCTCGCTCAATGGTGATGCCCACGTCGGAGAGGGCTTGCAGGCCGCCGAAGCGCTTGGAAATGCCCGCAACCCGCAGCACCACGTCGCTGGCTGATTTCTGAATGTTCTCTGCCATGTTCTAACTTTCTGCGGTGTTCAGGTCTTCTGCGTGAGGCTCTTGCCATGGTCGGGCGCAGGCCACAGACCACGAGGACGCATCAGCATGATGATGATCATGGCCAGCGCGATCAGCAGCTGGCGCAGGATGGCGGAGTCCAGGCGACCGTCCGTCATGGCCTGCAGAGGGCCTGCCACATAGCGCAGCACTTCGGGCAGGGCCGACAGCAGCACGGCGCCAAGGATCACGCCAGGAATGTGGCCGATACCGCCCAGCACCACCATGGCGACGATCATGACCGACTCCATCAGGCTGAACGACTCGGGCGACACAAAGCCCTGGAACGCACCGAACATCGCACCCGACACGCCGCCGAACGAAGCCCCCATGCCGAAGGCCAGCAGCTTCATGTTGCGGGTGTTGATGCCCATCGCCTTGGCAGCGATTTCATCTTCACGGATGGCCATCCAGGCGCGGCCGATACGCGAGTCCTGCAGGCGGTAGCAGATGATGATGGACACCACCACCAGGGTCAGGAACAGGTAGTAGTACAGGGTGACGGAATTGATGTCGAAACCGAACACCTCCAGTCGCTTGCCCAGGTCCAGGCCAAAGATCTTGACCGAGTCGATCTGGCCCAGGCCCTTGGGGCCGTTGGTCAGGTTGACCGGGTGGTCCAGGTTGTTCAGGAAGATGCGGATGATTTCGCCGAAGCCCAGCGTCACGATGGCCAGGTAGTCACCGCGCAGCTTCAGCGTGGGCGCCCCCAGCATGGCGCCAAAGAACGCCGCTAACAACGCCGCCACCGGTATCACGATCCACAGCGAGGTATGCAGCCCGTTGGGGAACATGGCGGCAAACGCCGCAAAGTTGTCCGCCAGGTGCGGCGAAGCCATCAAGGCAAACAGGTAGGCGCCCACGGCGTAGAACGCCACGTAGCCCAGGTCCAGCAGGCCGGCGTAGCCCACCACGATGTTCAGGCCCAGGGCCAGCAGCACGTACAGCAGGGCCAGGTCGGCGATACGCACCCAGGCGTTGCCGAAGGATTGCAGAATCAGCGGCAGCACCAGCAGCGCGACGGCGCCGATGATCCAGTTGGTTTTGGTGTTCTTCATGGTGTGAGGCTCCTCAGGCGCGATCGGCCACACGCTCACCCAGCAGGCCCGAGGGGCGCAGCGTCAGGATGATGATGAGCACGATGAACGCAAAGATGTCGGTGTAGTGGCTGCCCAGCAAACCGCCCGTGAGCGTGCCGATGTAGCCGGAGCCGATGGCTTCGATGAGGCCCAGCAGGATGCCGCCCACCACCGCACCGGCCAGGTTACCGATACCGCCGAACACCGCCGCCGTGAAGGCCTTGAGCCCCGGCAGGAAGCCCATGGTGTGCTGCGCCGTGCCGTAGTTGGAGGCATACATGATGCCGGCGATGGCCGCCAAGATGGCGCCGATGATGAAGGTGGCCGAGATCACCATGTCGGGCTTCACGCCCATCAGGGAGGCCACGCGGGGGTTCTCCGCCGTGGCGCGCATGGCGCGGCCCAGGTTGGTGTGGTTGACCAGATAGACCAGGGAAGCCAGGGCCACCGCCGTCACCCCCAGGATCAGGATCTGGGTGGGAGTGATGTAGGCACCACCCAACTGGAACGGCGTGCTGGGCAGCAGCGTGGGATAGGGCTTGTAGTTGGGCTTCCAGATGATCATGGCCAGCGTCTGCAGCAGGATCGACATGCCAATGGCAGTGATCAGGGGGGCAAGACGGGGGCTGGTGCGCAGTGGCTTGTAGGCCACCTTTTCGATCACGAAGTTGAGCGTGGCAGCGACCACGCAGGCGATGAGCGTGGCCAGCAGCAGGATGACCCAACCCGGCGCGCCGGGCATGGCAGCCTGCATCATTCCAATACAGCTCCAGCTGGTGAGGGCGCCGATCATGAGCACCTCGCCGTGGGCGAAATTGATGAGTTGAATAATGCCGTACACCATCGTGTAGCCCAAGGCTATCAAGGCGTACATGCTGCCGAGTACCAGACCGTTGATGATCTGTTGCAGCAAAATGTCCATAAGAGAAGTCCTTCGTTTGTGACGTACCCACCGCTTTGGCACCGGAATCGGTACAGCCTTGTGGGCCCGACTGCCATCTAGCAAAAAACCCGCCAGGAATGCAGCTGTGCGGGTTTGTGGACGGGATTGTAGCGAGTAGTCACAACCGCCCCAATCCAAGCCGGGCGGGGTTTTCCCTCGGGTTTTGGTCACATCAGCGCGCCACGCACTGCATAAGGAATTTTGATGCACGCAAGATAATTGATGTGCAAACTTATTACCTTGATCATGCAGAATCGGCATAAAGCAGGCTGCGCAGCACCTTGGGACTGCCGCAGGACATGCGCGGCCACCTCGCCCCACCGACCAGCCCCCCCCCCCCCGCTCCCCGCGATCAGAAGGCGTTGTCTGAATCCTGAAGGCCTGGCGTGGCTGCTGCGGCATTGCGTTCGCGCAGCTCACGCAGCTTCAGGGCAATCTTGATTTCGAGACCCCGCTCCACGGGCTGGTAGAAGCCGGGCTCTGGCATGCCTTCGGGCAGGTAGTTCTCCCCCGCCGCAAAGCCACCCTCTTCGTCATGGGCGTAGCGGTAGCCCTTGCCGTAGTCGAGCTCTTTCATCAACTTGGTGGGCGCATTGCGCAGGTGCATGGGCACCGGGCGTGTGCCATCCTGTTTGACCCAGGCCCGCGCCGCGTTGTAGGCCTTGTAGACCGCGTTGGACTTGGGCGCCACCGCCAGGTACACCACGCATTCGGCCAGCGCCAGCTCGCCCTCAGGGCTGCCCAGGCGCTCGTACACCTCGCTCGCGTCCAGTGCCAGGCGCAATGCGCGCGGGTCGGCCAGGCCCACGTCCTCGGCTGCCATGCGCACCAGCCGGCGCGCCATGTAGCGGGGGTCAGCACCGCCGTCGAGCATGCGCACCAGCCAGTACAACGCAGCGTCGGGGTCAGAGCCCCGCACCGATTTGTGCAACGCGCTGATGGTGTCGTAGAACTGCTCGCCGCCCTTGTCATAGCGGCGCATGCGCTCGCCAAGCACCTTGAGCAGCCAGGCATCGGTGATCTCGGAAAGCTTCTCCTGCGCAGCCGCCATGGCCAGGGTTTCGAGCGTGTTGAGCAGGCGGCGCGCGTCGCCATCGGCATAGGCCACCAGGCGGTCGATTGCTACACCTTCGATAGCAGGCAGCGCATCTTCCTCCTGCGCCAGGGCCACAATCTGCTTCAAATCTTGCTCAGACAGCGGCTGCAGCACGTAGACCGCCGCTCGCGACAGCAGCGCGGAATTCACCTCAAACGAAGGGTTCTCGGTGGTGGCGCCGATGAAGGTGAACAGGCCTGATTCAACGTGTGGCAAGAACGCGTCTTGCTGACTCTTGTTGAAGCGGTGCACCTCGTCCACAAACACGATGGTGCGCTGCTGCATCAACCCATCGCGCGCGGCCTGGGCCTGCTCCACCGCCTCGCGAATGTCCTTGACCCCGCCCAACACGGCGCTGATGCTGATGAACTGCGCATCGAACGCATCAGCCATCAGGCGCGCAATGGTGGTCTTGCCCACTCCAGGTGGGCCCCACAGGATGCAGCTGTGCGGCCGGCCTGACTCGAAGGCCAGGCGCAGCGGCATGCCCGGGCCCAGCACGTGCTGCTGCCCAATCACCTCGCCCAGCGTGCGGGGCCGCAGACGTTCTGCCAGGGGCTGGTGGGTGGAGGGGTGAGCCGGAGAAGGGGCGGAGGCACCGCGTGCTGCCATGTTCGTATCCTGTCTACAGTACGCCGATTTTCAAGCCAAATTGGCTTCTAGCGCCCAAAAATCATGCGTTGGCAGCTATTGTTTCAAGAGCAGAAACTACTGCTTCACCACATCAGCCCCTGCCGGAGGCTTGAACTGGAACGTGCTGGCAGGCAGCGCCGCATTGGCCTGCATACCGGTAAAGCGAATCAGCGAGCGCTGGCCAAAGCTGTCCAGAATGTCCAGGGCCGCCAGCTGCTCGCCCGCAAAGCCCACACGCACGCTCTTGAGCTGGCCGTCCTTGGTCCTGGGGCTGGCCAGCACCCACTGCAGGCCGTCCGCATCCGGCGAGGCCTCCAGCGTGAACTCGGCCTTCAGCGCCGACAGGTCTGGCGCTGACGCCAGCAGCGCAGCGGGCGTGCTGCCCAGCGCCTGGGACTGCGAGCGCTGCGTGACCTGGTTCAGGTCCACGTCGTACAGCCACAGCGTCTGGCCGTCAGCCACGATGGTCTGGTCAAAAGGTTTTTTGTAGACGAACTTGAAGCGCCCGGGGCGCTGGAACTCAAAGCTGCCGCTCGATGTCTTGGTGCGCGCGGTCTGGCCGTCCTTGGGGGGCGAGGTCACAGTCTGGGTGAAGTCGGCCTTGCCCGTCTGCGTGCCCTTCATGAAGGATTCCAGGCTTTTCAGCCCGTCAGCGCTAGCCATGCTTGCCGCAGCAGCTATCAAAATTGCAGTAGCGATCTTTTTCAACAGAAACTCCTGTGGGGTAGGGTCCGGCCTTGTAGTCCGGCCGATCATTCGCTGCGGTTGGGTACCAGCACTTCACGCTGGCCGCTGGTGGTCAGGCCACTGACGAGTCCGGCCTTCTCCATGTCTTCCAGCAGCCGCGCCGAGCGGTTGTAGCCAATGCGCAGCTTGCGCTGCACGTACGAGATGCTGGCCTTGCGGTCCTTGAGCACCACTTCGACGGCCTGGTCGTACATGGGGTCCTTCTCGCCCCCTTCGCCACCACCACCCTCCCCTGACAGATCACCCTCGCCATCCACAGTTCCACCTTCGAGCACGCCTTCTATGTAGTCCGGCTCCCCTTGTTCCTTGAGGTAACTGACGACACGGTGTACTTCTTCGTCCGACACGAAGGCGCCATGCACCCGGATCGGCAGGCCGGTGCCGCTGGCCATGTAGAGCATGTCGCCCATGCCCAACAGCGCCTCGGCGCCCATCTGGTCAAGGATGGTGCGGCTGTCGATCTTGGAGCCCACCGAGAACGCGATGCGGGTGGGGATGTTGGCCTTGATCAGGCCGGTGATCACATCCACGCTGGGGCGCTGGGTGGCCAGGATCAAGTGGATGCCGGCCGCGCGCGCCTTTTGCGCCAGGCGGGCGATCAGTTCTTCGATCTTCTTGCCCACGACCATCATCAGGTCGGCCAGCTCGTCGATGATGACCACGATGTGCGGCAGGCGCTGCAGCGGCTCTGGCTCTTCGGGCGTGAGGCTGAAAGGGTTGTAGATGAACTCTTCCTTGGCCTTGGCCTCGTCGATCTTGGTGTTGTAGCCCGCCAGGTTGCGAACGCCCAGCTTGGACATGAGCTTGTAGCGGCGTTCCATCTCGGCCACGCACCAGTTCAGGCCATGCGCCGCCTGCTTCATGTCGGTGACCACGGGCGCCAGCAGGTGCGGAATGCCTTCGTAGACCGACATTTCCAGCATCTTGGGGTCGATCATCAACAGACGCACATCGCGCGCCTCGGCCTTGTACAGCAGCGAGAGGATCATCGCGTTGATCCCCACCGACTTGCCCGAGCCCGTGGTACCCGCCACCAGCACGTGCGGCATCTTGGCCAGATCGGCCACCACCGGGTTGCCCACGATGTCCTTGCCCAGGCCCATGGTGAGCATGCTCTTGGCCTCATGGTAGACCTGCGATCCCAGGATTTCGGACAGGCGGATGGACTGCCGCTTGGCGTTGGGCAGTTCCAGCGCCATGTAGTTCTTGCCGGGGATGGTCTCCACCACGCGGATCGACACCAAACTGAGCGAGCGCGCCAGGTCCTTGGCCAGTCCCACGATCTGCGAACCCTTCACGCCCGTGGCGGGCTCGATCTCGTAGCGCGTGATCACCGGGCCGGGCATGGCCGCGACCACGCGCACTTCCACGCCAAAGTCCTTCAGCTTTTTCTCGATGAGCCGGCTGGTCATCTCCAGCGTCTCGGGGGCCACGGTTTCCTGGCGCTGCAGGGGTCCGTCAAGCAGGTCCACCAGCGGCAGCTTGCTGTCCGGCATCTCGGTGAACAGGGGTTTCTGCCGCTCTTTCACCACACGGGTGCTCTGTGGCACATCCACCAGAATCGGCTCGATGATTTGCACGGGCTCGGGGTGTTGCACCTCGCTTTCGGTGCGCTCCTCCAACACCACCACTTCGCGCTCGCGAGCCGCCTTGCGGCCCACGGCGACGTCCTTGGCCACCTCGCGTTTTGCCAGGCGCGCCTGTACCAGCGCATCAAGGCGCCCTCCGAGAAACTCCGCCACATGGCCCCACGAGAAGCGGAACACCAGCGCCGCCCCCGCCACCGCCAGCACGATCGCCAACAAGCCGGAGCCCGTAAATCCCAGCCACTTCACGCCAGCTGGCCCCACCAGGTACCCCAGCACGCCACCCGCATGCCCAGGCAGGAACGATTCAAACCGGTACAAACGCGACCACTCCAGCGCCGTGCTGGAACACATCAGCACCACCAGTCCACCCCAGAACGTGGCCCGGCGCACCAGAGGGCTGGCGGCGCCTGCCACCACTTCGCCTCCGCGCATCCAGCGCGCCAGCGACGACAGCCAGGCCCGCACGCCAGCCGCCACGCACCACCACACTGAAAACCCCAGCGCAAAGTAGCTGCCATCGGCCAGCCAGGCGCCAAAGCGCCCCGCCCAGTTAGCAACGGAGCGCGCGTCGCGGGCACCCGAGGTGGACCAGGCCGCATCCTGTGCCGAATAGCTGACCAGCGCCAGCAGCCAGAAAACCAGGGCCAGCAAGCCCACCACCAGGGCAATTTCGTGGCCAAAACGGGCGGCGCCCGTGCGGGGCGGCGACTTGGCCGCCGCCGATGCATTCAGGGTATTGAGGGAATAGGTCATAAACGTGCGGGGTGAGCTTACCCCATGCGTTGCGCTGGGCGCACCACCCGGCGCAGGGTCCGCCCCCCGGATTTCAGCCCAGCGCGTTCAGCCGGTCCTTGAGCAGGGTAGCCCCGCTGGGCAGCGCCTCGATGAAGCCGCGCTCCTCCAGGTCTTTCATCACGCGGCTGACCATTTCGCGGGAAGCTCCCACCATCTTGGCCAGGTCCTGGCGGGAGATTTTGTCCTTGATCAGCAGCTGCCCCTGCGCATCGGGCACCGCAAAGTCCAGCAAGGCATGGGCCACACGGCCGTACACATCCAGTAACGCGAGTGACTCAATCTTGCGATCTGCATGGCGCAGCCGCTTGACCAGCCCGCGCATCACCACCAGCGACATGGACGCGTTCTCGGTCAGGCAACGTGCAAACTCCGCGCGCCCCAGCATCAGCACGTCGGTCTGCACCTCGGCACGCACCGTGGCCGAGTGGGGTTCGTTGTCGATGATGCTCATCTCGCCCAGGTAGTCGCCCTGGGCGAGGGTGGCCAGAATCACCTCACGCCCCCGGCTGTCCGAGGTCATGACCCGGGCGCGCCCTGTGAGCAGGATGAACAGAGCATTGGACTTTTGCCCCTGCTCCACCAGCGCCTCGCCCCGCTTGAAGCGGCGTTTGATCACTGCGCCGCTGATCACCTCGGCCTGCGCCACCGTCAGCAGCGAAAACAAAGGTACCCGGCGCAGCAGGTCGAGGTTGGACAACATCGTGGACATGCAAACATCTCCTTTCAGGGGTGCGACCCAACCGGAGCCGCAACGGGTTATCAATGGGTTCTTACAATCACCGTGATTGAAAACGGGGCCACTCTCGCGAGCGGACGCCGGTTGATACTCGGCGGCTCAACCCCCAGCTTTCCCAACAGCGCCCCATGTAGCGGGCGCAAAACACAGGCTTTTACCATGTCCACCACCCAACACGCGAAAGTTCTGATCCTCGGCTCGGGCCCTGCGGGCTACACCGCAGCGGTTTATGCCGCCCGTGCCAACCTGAACCCGGTGCTGATCACCGGCATGGCCCAGGGTGGCCAGCTGATGACCACCACCGAGGTGGACAACTGGCCTGCCGACGTGCACGGCGTGCAGGGACCGGAGCTGATGCAGCGTTTTCTGGAGCACGCAGAACGCTTCAAGACCCAGATCATCTTCGACCACATCAACAAGGTCGATTTCAGCAAGCGGCCCTTCACACTCGCCGGCGACAGCGGTACCTACACCTGCGACGCATTGATTCTGGCCACTGGCGCATCGGCCAAATACCTGGGCCTGCCTTCGGAAGAAGCCTTCATGGGCAAGGGCGTGTCCGGCTGCGCGACCTGTGACGGCTTCTTCTACCGCGAGCAGGATGTCTGCGTGGTCGGTGGCGGCAATACGGCGGTGGAGGAAGCGCTGTACCTGTCGAACATCGCCCGCAAGGTCACCCTGGTGCACCGCCGCGACAAGTTCAAGGCCGAACCCATTCTGGTGGACAAGCTCAACGAGAAAGTGGCAGCGGGCAAGATCGAGCTCAAGCTGTTCCACACTCTGGACGAGGTGCTGGGCGACAACACGGGCGTGACAGGTATCCGCATCAAGAGCACGAAAGACGGCAGCACGGAAGACATCAAGCTGCAAGGTTGCTTCATCGCCATCGGCCACGCGCCCAACACCGAGATCTTCCAGGGCCAGTTGGAGATGGAAAACGGCTACATCATCACCCAGGGTGGGCTCAAGGGTTTTGCCACACAGACCAGCGTGCCTGGCGTGTTTGCCGCAGGCGACGTGCAGGACCATGTGTACCGTCAGGCCATCACCAGCGCGGGCACCGGCTGCATGGCCGCGCTGGACGCCCAGCGCTTCCTCGAACAAGAGTCTTGATGAAAAAATGAGCCGCAGGTTATAATCTGCGGCTTTGCTGAATTCGGCCCGTTTTTGCGGTCCTCCGAAACAGGCAAATCGGGTTACCGCCACCCTTTCTGGCGAGGTGAGGCCGCAAGCCAACCTGGGCACACAGCCCAGGGCTCAGCGAACGGCCGTTAATCAGTATCGGAGTGTCCTCATGGCACGCGTCTGCGACGTAACGGGCAAGAAGCCCATGACGGGGAACAATGTTTCCCACGCCAACAACAAAACCAAGCGCCGGTTCCTGCCGAACCTGCAATACCGCCGTTTCTGGGTCGAGACCGAAAACCGTTGGGTGCGCCTGCGTGTTTCGAGCGCTGCCCTGCGTTTGATCGACAAGAACGGTATCGACTCGGTGCTCGCAGACCTGCGTGCACGTGGTCAGGCTTAAGGAGAAGCACCATGGCAAGCAAAGGCGGACGCGACAAGATCAAGCTGGAATCCACTGCGGGTACCGGTCACTTCTACACCACGACCAAGAACAAGAAGACCATGCCCGAGAAGATGCTGATCATGAAATTTGATCCCAAGGCTCGCAAGCATGTGGAATACAAGGAAATGAAGCTGAAGTAATTCAGTCTCTTTCTTGTCATTCGAAAAGCCGCCCGGCATTCAGCCCGGCGGCTTTTTTCATGGCTGCAATCCATGCATGCAGCCCGATGACTACAGCACCGCCTCCCGCCATCGACGACTTGTTCCCCACCAACTGCGCGCGCCAGCAGGTCCACAGCCAACAAAAAACCGCTGAAGGCACAAAGCCCTGCAGCGGTATATGGGGAGGTGCGCCGGGGTCAGTGGTCCGACCGACAGCGCCACCAAGGCATTACATCAGGCCCGTGCAGCGCGCAGACTGATGGAGAACTCGCGCAGAGTGGCAATACCGCTCTCCTCGGCGCGGCGGCACCAGGCCTGCAAGTCGGCAGTGAGTTGCTCACGGGATTGCGAGGTATTGAGCCACAGCTGACGCAGTTCTTCGCGCATGGTCACCATCTTGTCCAGGGCCGGATGCGCAGCGCGGGCCTGAGCCAGCTGGGGCAAGGCCCCCGCCGGCACCTTCTCGGCATCGCGATGCAGCCAGCGCTTGGCGGCCTTGAGCACCGATACATCGGCCTGACGGGCCTGCAGCGCGGCAATCTCATCCTTACACGCCTTGCGCACACCACGCGCATAGCCCGCCATCACTTCATAGCGGTTGGCGATCAAGGCCTCCAGCGTCTTTTCATCAGCCACCGGCTTGACATCGCCCAGTTGCAGCTTGGGCGGCACCTTCTTCACAGTGGCCCAGCCGATTTTCTTCATGAGGCTGATGTACACCCAGCCAATGTCAAATTCATACGGCTTGACCGAGAACTTGGCCGACGTGGGGTAGGTGTGGTGGTTGTTGTGCAGCTCTTCGCCGCCAATGATGATGCCCCAGGGCGACAGGTTGGTGCTGGCGTCCTGCGCCTCGAAGTTGCGGTAGCCCCAGTAGTGGCCCACACCATTGACCACCCCTGCTGCCCAGAACGGAATCCAGAGCATCTGCACCGCCCACACCGCAGCGCCCAGGGCGCCAAACAGGGCCAGGTTCAGGATGAGCATGAGGCCCACGCCCTGCCAGCCGTAGCGGGTGTACACATTGCGCTCCATCCAGTCATCGGGCGTGCCGTGACCGAACTTCTTGATGGTTTCCATGTTCTTGGACTCGGCGCGGTACAGCTCGGCGCCGCGCCACATCACGGTGTCCAGCCCGCGGGTCTGGGGGCTGTGGGGGTCATCCACGGTTTCACACTTGGCGTGGTGCTTGCGGTGGATGGCCACCCATTCCTTGGTCACCATGCCGGTACCAATCCACAGCCAGAAGCGGAAGAAATGCGAGGGGATGGCATGCAGGTCCAGCGCGCGGTGTGCCTGCGCGCGGTGCAGGAAGATCGTGACCGCCGCGATCGTGATGTGGGTCGTGGCGAGGGTGTACAACACGATCTGCCACCAGGACAGGTTCCACAACCCATTTCCCAGCCAGTCAATGGCGGCGTTCAGTACAGCCCAGTCGGGTAACAGCATATTCACAAAAACCTTACTACAGAGAACCCGCTTACCAACGAAACAGGTCATTAATTTTAGATGGCCCGTTTCTGAACGGATCAGGGGAATCCACAGTATTTACGCTGGTTTAGGGTGTTTAGAGCCCTACCTCCAGCGTTTCAGTCCTTTTTGGCCCAGATGGCGGCAAAAAACCCGTCGGTCTGATGCAGATGGGGCCATAAGCGCAAATAACCACTGCCCGATGCACCCCCGCTGCACAAACCCTTGGCCCCCTCGACCTTGAGCTGCTCCAGCAGTTCACCAGCATCCAGCAGCTGAAAGTCGGGGTGTGTTGCGCTGAAGGCCTCGGCAATGGCCTCGTTTTCTTGCGGCAGGATGCTGCAGGTGGCATACACCAGACGGCCGCCCGGTTTGAGCAGGCGGGCTGCGCTGTCCAGGATGGCCGTCTGCTTGGCCACCAGCTCCTCGATGGCCTTGGGCGACTGGCGCCATTTGAGGTCGGGGTTGCGCCGCAGGGTGCCCAGGCCCGAGCAAGGCGCGTCCACGAGGACGCGGTCGATCTTGCCCGCCAGGCGCTTGACGCGGTCATCACGCTCGTGGGCGATGGCGGCAGGGTGCACGTTCGACAGGCCGCTGCGGGCCAGACGCGGTTTGAGCGCATCCAGGCGGTGAGCTGACACGTCAAAGGCGTACAGCCGCCCAGTGCTGCGCATGCTCGCGCCAATGGCCAGCGTCTTGCCCCCAGCGCCAGCGCAGAAGTCCACCACCATCTCGCCACGCTTGGCGTCGAGCAGCAGGGCCAGCAGCTGTGAGCCCTCGTCCTGTACCTCGATGGCGCCCCTAGTGAAGGCATCGAGCTTGGTCAGCGCGGGCTTGTCGTCAATGCGCAGGCCCCAGGGTGAATACGGTGTGGGATGCGCCTTGATACCAGATTTGGCCAACTCCTTTTGCACATCGGCGCGCTTGTCCTTGAGGGCATTGACGCGCAAATCCAGGGGGGCGCTCTGGGCCAGACTTTCCACCAGCGGCCAGAAGCCATCGCCCAGCTGGTCCTTCAGGGGCTTGACCATCCATTCGGGCAGGTTGTGGCGATGGCGCTCCATCAAGTCATCGACCGTGACCGCATCGCACTGATCCAGCCAGTTTTTCTCCTGGTCGGTCAACGCACTCTTGAGGAAATCGCGCGGGCCATAGAAACCCAGGATGGCCAGGCGGCGCTCCTTGGGACCCGAGCCTGACGGGGCCATGTGGTCAAACAGGAGCTTCTTGCGCAGAACGGTGTAAACCGTTTCAGCCAGCGTGGCGCGCTCGCGCGGCCCCAGGCCCCGGTTGTCGCGGAAGAAACGCGACACCACCGCGTCGGCGGGGTGTTCAAACGTGAGGGTGAGCCTGACCAGTTCGGCGCAGGCGTCGAGAAGAACTTTGGGATGCATCCTGCGATTGTCCCATTCCCTGCCAACCTGGCGACATCGCCCCCACCCGCCCAGTGCGGGAGCCAAACCTCAACGGCCAATTCGCTCCATGCGCGGCCTGGGCGTCAACGGGTATAGATCGGCTCGAACGCCGAGCGCTCGATCTGCTGCAGCGTCGGTGACTCGCCCGCCCACAGCACCAGCGCCGGCCCCGGCAGACTCAGGTTGCGCTCCAGCGCGCGGCACAGGTGATAGCGGCTTTCATCGTCCATGCCCGGCAGCTCGACAAACACCAGGTAGGCCCTGCGCTGGGGGTACTCGCGCAGGTTCTTGCGCACCAGCCAGCAGCGGGCCAGAGGAGCGCAGCGGGCCAGTTCGGATTGCAGTTCGGCCAGCTCGAAGGAGCTGAGGTCATGCCGCACGATCTGGCTGAAGAACGAGGTGCCCGACAGCTCTTCCCAGGCCCGCTCTTCGGATTCTTGCGCGCGTTCCAGCCGCTTGCGCCACTGCTTGAAGGCGGCTGCATCGTGGTCCAGCCCCAGGCGCGGGGTCTCCAGCTCGGCCAATGCCGTGCGCGCGGCCCAGTAGCGGTCGCTGCTGCCTGTTTCCCACAACCGGTGCAGCAGCTGGAGCTTGCCCTCCCGATCATCGTCCGCCAGGCAAGGCACCAGTCCACGCAGCGCAGCGGGGTATTCGGGGCTGCGCTGCAAGGCCAGCTCGTACAGGGCGCGCACATCGGCATGCGGGTCCAGGTGGCGCTTGAGGCGGGCCAGTTCCACCAGGTCGGCCGCACTGCTCTGTGCCGTCGATGCACCCAGGGCCTCGGCGCGTGCGCGCACGCGCCCCAGCCAGGCGTGGTGCTGCTTCCATTCGCTGGCATTGTCGCGGCACCATTGCTTGTCGAAATGTGCCACCCAGCGCTTGGCATCCGGCCCCAACAGGGCCAAAGCGTTGCCGCGCGACCAGTCGGGCAGCGTGGGCGTGGCATCCAGTGCCTCAATGCGGTCGCGCAGGCCGGGGTGGGTGTCGTCCAGATTGCTCAGGCGCTTGAGCGCCTGGCGCAAGGCGTCGTTGGCAAAGGCTGCATCGGGGGCCTTGGCCAGGGCACGGCGCATGCTGCGGTAAGGGCCCACCGGCAACGGATTGCCCGCCGCTGCACACCAGTGGCTGCCCCAGAACTCTGCCTGCAGCCACGCGCCCCGGATCTCGATCTCGGCGAGGGCCGCAGCGGTCACGTCGCGGCCCAGCAGCTTGCCAGCGATCCGGTCGGCTTCGTATTCATCCTGGCGGGCCAGCGCAAAGGTCTTGGCAGAGAAACGCGGAAAGTACCAGCGCATGAACATCTGGGTGGCGGCAGCGACCGGGCCTTCATCGTCGGCCAGGCTGTGGTTCAGGCGCATCCACGACAGGCGCGTGCGGTAGATCCAGGCCGCAAAGCGGCCATGGTCGCCCCGCAGGTGGCCATACTCGTGCGCCAGCACCGCCAGGAACCGCGGCCGGTCAAGTGCCATCAACAGCGGCAGGCCAATGCTCAGGTGATTGACAGCGCCGCCCAGCAGCCCAAAACGCGGCAGTTGCTGGATGCTGGCATTGAACTCGTCGGTCAGCGTGACCTTGTGGATGGGGGGGCCCTTGATCTTGCGGCGGATGCGCGCCAGCGCTTCAAACAGGTCGGGGGCATCCAGTGCTGTGATCTCCACGCCCTGGGGCTCATCAAACCGCACCCACAGCGCACGCAGGCTCACCCACAGCAGCCCCCCTGCACCCAGCAGGGCCCACAGCATCGCGAAACGAAAGCGCCCCTGCAGCAACTGGGGCACCACCCACAGCAAAATACCCACGGCCAGTGCCATACACCCCAGCACCCATGCATAACCCAGGGCGGCAAACGCAGCCACACTGCGGCGATAGGCGCGGCTGTTCTCGGCGCTGGCATGCTCGCTCATGCGCACCATGTGCACAAAATCTGCCTGATCCACGGGCGTCCCTCACTCTGGTTGATTTTTTTCAGCCGCCATCCTAACCATTCACGCCACCGCAATACCATGACCGACGACGACCTGCCCGAGCTCATCCGCACGCCACCCGGCCTGTACCGCCACTACAAGGGCATGCTTTACGAAGTGATCGACACCGTGCGCCACAGCGAGACGCTGGAGCCCATGACGCTGTACCGCGCGCTGTATGGCCGGCGCGGCCTGTGGGTGCGGCCCGCCGCCATGTTTGAGGAGCAAGTGCTCATCGATGGCGTGCTGCGCCCCCGGTTTGAAAAATGGGAGGGCGAAGCTCCCGCAGCCTGAGCCCTACTGATATCCGGCGACAGCGCGCGGAAACACTGCGGCCACCACCAGCCCACCGCCCGGTGCATTGCGCAGCGCCAGTTGGCCACCGTGGCGCCGCACGATGTCGCTGGCGATGGTGAGCCCCAGCCCCACCCCGCCGCTCTGGCGATTGCGCGAGGCCTCCACACGGTAGAAGGGCTCCAAGACCCGGTCCAGCTCCTCGGGCGGCAGGCCCGGGCCGTGGTCACGCACCTCGATGGTCAGGGCGTCTGCCGCATCGTGCAGCGTGACCTCGGCGCTGCCGCCGTAGCGCACGGCATTGCCCACCAGGTTGTCCAGGCAACGCCGCAGTGCCACGGCCTGCACGCGCAAGGGGGCAGCCTGCCCCGCCACGGTGACGGAGTGGCCCATCGCCACCTGGTCGTCCGCCATGCTGTCCACCAGGGCCTGCACATCCAGATGCACCCAAGCCTCCGCACCCGCCACGCCGCGCAGGTAATCCAGCGTGGAGGCAATCATGGCGTCCATTTCGGCAATGTCGCGCCGAAACAGCTGCTGCGCCTGGGCGTCGCCCAGGCCTTCGGTGCGCAGCCGCAGCCGCGTCAGGGGCGTGCGCAAATCGTGCGACACGGCAGCCACAAAGCGGTCGCGCTCGGCCAGTTGCTGGCGGATGCGCGCCTGCATCTGGTTGAACACACGGCTGGCGTCGCGGCATTCCAGCGTGCCGTCCTCGGGCAACGGGGTGCGGTGGATGTCGCGCCCCAGCTCCTGTGCGGCCGTGGCCAGCCGGCGCATGGGGCGCGACAGCCAGCGCGCAGCCCACCAAGCTGCAGCCACCAATGCGGCCAGGCGCACACTGATGTCCAGCAACAGGCCCAGCTGCAGCGACGGTGGTGCGTTCCACAAGCCCGGTGCGGGCCCCGGCGGCGGCAATGGGCGCCCATCGGCCGCCAATGCGTGCGGCGGCGGGCCAGGCGGGTGGCCTGGATGGGCAGGGCGCAGCTCGAACATCAGCGTCAGCGCCAGCACATGGCTCACGATGACGGCGGCGATGAGCAGCAGAGCGAGCCGGCCAAACAGGGTGTCAGGCGTGCAGCGCTGGACTGCAGCGCGCAGCTGCGATTGCGTGGGCGTCAGTGGGGCCACCCTACCTGCCCTTGCAGCGACTGCACGTTGAACAGATACCCGGCACCGCGCACGGTGCGGATCATGGAAGGCGACCGCGGGTCGTCCGCAAGCTTGCTGCGCAGGCGTGACACCAGCAGGTCGATGCTGCGTTCGAATGCATCCATGGCCCGGCCGCGGGCCTGCTCCATGAGCTGGTCGCGGCTGAAAACGCGGCGCGGCATGCGCAAAAAGGTGCACAGCAAACGGAACTCGGCATTCGACAAGGGCACCACCATGCCCCCGGGCGACACCAGATGCCGCTCCAGGCTGTGCAGCGTCCAGCCATCAAACCGCACCACTTCGTCGGGGCCCTGCCGCACAGGCGCCTCGGCGCCGCGCGTGCGGCGCAGCACAGTCTGGATGCGGGCTACCAGCTCACGCGGCTCGAAGGGTTTGCCCATGTAATCGTCCGCGCCCATCTCCAGCCCCAGCACGCAGTCATACGGGTTGGCGCGCGCGGTGAGCATGATGATGGGCACCCGCGAGCGCTCACGCAGCTCCCTTGCCAGCGTGATCCCGTCGGTGCCGGGCAGCATCACATCCAGCACCACCAGGCCGATGGGCTGGGCGGCCATCTGGGCGCGCATCGTCTGCGCGTCACAGGCCGCGTGGGCGGCATAGCCAAAGCGGGTCAGGTAGTCGGTGAGGAGTGTGGTGATCTCGACATCGTCGTCCACCACCAGGATGTGTTGCATGGGCAGGCACAGGCACAAAAGAACGCACCAAGTTTAGGGAGGCTGCGCACCCTGCTCGGGGCAATCTGGCGGGCCTTTGCCCCCCTGTTCATGCCTTGCATCTGCCCTTTGTATCGGCCTTGGTACAAAGCGGACAAACCCTGGAGACACGCGCACCCAAGAATGGGATCGGGCCATGGCTGAGGGCTTCCGCAGTGGAGGGCCCGGCACCGGTCCACCTTTGGAACGAAAGGAACAACGATGACGACCATCAGTAGCGTCAGCAGTGCCTGGTCCAGTGCGAGCGTGCAGCGGGCATCGCGCCCGGGGCCTTCGCCGGAGCGGCTGCTGTCCAAGATCGATACCGACGGTAGCGGCGGCGTGAGCGACACCGAATTGCAGGGCCTGCTGGACAACGTGGCGAAGAAAACCGGCGTCAGCAGCCAGACCAGCGCGGCCGACCTGGTGAAGCAATACGACGCCAACGGCGACGGCAGCCTGAACGCCGACGAGCTGGGCAAGACTCTGCAAAGCGTGCTGCCACCGCCCCCCTCCACCATGGCATTTGCCCAGTCGCGCGGTGGCGAAGGCAGCAGTTCGGCCACCAGCGCCACCGGCCAGGCGGGCGACGACCTGTTTGGCAAAGTGGACAGCGACGGCGATGGCGCCGTGAGCAAGACCGAGCTGCAGGCCCTGCTGGAGGCCATGTCCGGCGGCACCGCCAGCCAGACCGGCGTAAGCAGCGACGACGTGTTCAGTCAGCTGGATACCGATGGTGATGGCAGCCTGACGCAGGCCGAGTTCGATGCGGGTCGCCCCTCAGGCCCCGGCGCGGGTGCCGATGGCATGCAGGCCATGGGCGGCATGCCAGCACCTCCGGGTGGTCCGGGTGGTCCGAGGGGTGCAGGTGGCGCAGGAGCCGCATCCGACAGCAGCTCGGCGACCAGCTACGACCCCCTGGACACCAACGAGGATGGCAAGGTCTCCGCCGCCGAGCGCCTGGCGGGCGGAACCAGCACAGCCGAGCAGGACGCCATCACCGCGCTGTTCAACGCCATCGACACCGACGGCGATGCCAGCATCAGCGCCAGCGAGTCAAAGGCGTTCATCGACCAACTGACCAGCCAGGTGCAGTCCACCACCAGGACCGAGTCCACCGGCCGCAACGACCTGGCGCGGCTGGCCGACTTTGCGCGGCAGCAGTACGAACGCGCCGCCAGCGACTGGCGCACGGCGTCGAATACCAGCAGTCTGAGCGCCGTGGCCTGACAAGGTGTGAACGACCCGGCGGCGCCCTCCGGGCACCCCTGATTTCTGGCCGCACAGTGCGATTCGCCCGTCAGTTGACGAGCTGTGCGAGCCAGAAACCGGCCCCGGGGGCTGGTGGATGGGCCCTGGGACACGAAATCTGATCCAAATCGGCCAGATGCGCTAGTGCATCATGCCTTGGTTGCTATAAATTCAGTAGCAAATTCCCTGCCAGCGTGGGAGCGGTGGGCACCCCACGCGCACGGCCCTGCCTCGCCCCGACCTCACCCCCTACAGGGAGCGCACCAGCGCCCGCACGGCGCGGGGGTAGATCACATGCTCCTGGGTCAGCACCCGGGCGGCCAGCGTCTCGGCGGTGTCGCCCGGCAGCACCGGCACCACGGCCTGGTCCAGGATGGGGCCCACATCCAGCTCGGCCGTCACCTGGTGCACCGTCACGCCCGCAAACTTGCAGCCCGCGTCGATGGCGCGCTGGTGCGTGTGCAGCCCGGTAAAGGCCGGCAACAGCGAAGGGTGGATATTGATGAGCCGCCCGGCGTAGTGCGCCACAAACCCTGGCGTCAGGATGCGCATGAACCCCGCCAGCACCACCAGGGCAGGCTGGTGGCGGTCGATGGTGGCCGCAAGCTCGGCATCAAAAGCCTCGCGGCTGGCAAACGCCTTGTGGTCCAGCGCCTCGGCGGCGATGCCCTGCTCGCGCGCAAACACCAGCCCGGCGGCCTCCGGTTTGTTGCTGATGACGGCCGCCACGCGGGCGCCGTAGCGCTGCTCCCAGCGCTCCTGCTGTGCCGTGCGGACGATGGTGGCCATGTTGGAGCCGCCGCCAGAGATCAAAATGACGATGTTCTTCATAAATTGCCACGGATTATCTAGGAGGCTGTCGAGCATGGGGTTGGCGCTGCGCCACCGCCTGGGGGTGCCAGGCAAGGCGCGGGTGAGGCCGTGTGGCCCAGCCACACAACGAACCCGCAACGCAGCATGGCGGCCCCAGGCGGCGGCCCGAAGGGTTGTGCGACAGAGCACGCAGGCGGCGTTGCCCATGCTCGCTGCACAGCCAGTGCAGCTTGCGCTGGGCGCCTAGCCTGCATACTCTGTCGCACAACGCAGCGCCAACCCCAAGCCCGACAGCCTCCTCATGCCCTTCGACCCCACCACCCGTCCCCTGACACCCAACGAAGCCCGCGTGCTCGCCACCCTGATGGAAAAGGCGCGCACCGTGCCCGACAGCTACCCCATGTCGCTCAACGGCCTGGTCACCGGCTGCAACCAGAAAACCAGCCGCGACCCGGTGATGAACCTGAGTGACGCCGAGGCGCAGGAGGCACTGGATTCACTCAAGCTGCTGACGCTGGCGTTTGAGAGCAGCGGCAACCGCACCACACGCTGGGAGCACAACTTTCAGCGTGGCGTGGGCGTGCCCGAGCAGTCGGCCGTGCTGCTGGGCTTGCTGATGTTGCGCGGCCCGCAGACGGCGGGTGAGCTGCGCATCAACGCTGAGCGCTGGTACCGGTTTGCGGACATTTCGTCGGTCGAAGCCTTTCTGGACGAGTTGCAGGAGCGCAGTGCCGAAAAGGGTGGCCCGCTGGTCGTGCAGCTGCCCCGCGCTCCCGGCGCGCGCGAGCAACGCTGGGCGCATTTGATGTGCGGGCCGGTGGACACCACCGCCAGCCATGCGCCCGCAGGCAGTGCGGGCGCCAGCCCATCGCCTGCGCTGCAGGCCCGTGTGGACGCCCTGGAGGCCGAAGTGGCAAGCCTGCGCAACACCGTGCAGCGCCTGTGCGCCGAGCTGGGCATTTCCCCTGACTTCAGTCCAATGTCGCCACCCGGACAGGAATAAAACGAACGACCGTGCTACAAATGCAGTATCACTAGGAGACGCACCGCATGGATCTCGCATTCACCCCCGAAGAGCAGGCCTTTCGCGAAGAGATTCGCGCTTGGGTTCACGCCAATCTGCCCAAAGAAATCTCTCACAAGGTCCACAACGCCTTGCGCCTGACCCGCGAGGACATGCAGGGCTGGGCCAAGATTCTGGGCAAAAAAGGCTGGCTGGGCTTTGGCTGGCCCAAAGCGTTTGGCGGCCCGGGCTGGACGGCCGTGCAAAAGCACCTGTTTGAAGAAGAGTGTGCGCTGGCCGGTGCGCCCCGCATCATCCCCTTCGGCCCCGTGATGGTGGCCCCGGTGATCATGGCGTTTGGCAACGCCGAGCAGCAAAAGCGCTTTTTGCCCGGCATCGCCAGCGGCGAAGTCTGGTGGAGCCAGGGCTACAGCGAACCGGGCTCGGGCTCGGACCTGGCCAGCGTCAAGACCCGCGCAGAGCGCGTGGGCGACAAGTACATCGTCAACGGCCAGAAGACCTGGACCACCCTGGGCCAGCATGGCGACTGGATGTTCAACCTGGTGCGCACCAGCACCGAGGGCAAGCCCCAGACCGGCATCTCCTTCCTGCTGGTGGACATGAAGTCCAAGGGCGTCACTGTGCGCCCCATCAAGCTGCTGGACGGCGAGTGCGAAGTGAACGAAGTGTTCTTCGACAACGTCGAAGTGCCCGCCGAGAACCTGATCGGCGAAGAGAACAAGGGCTGGACCTACGCCAAGCACCTGCTGAGCCACGAGCGCACCAACATCGCCGACGTGAACCGCAGCAAGCGCGAACTGGAACGCCTGAAGCGCATCGCCAAGACCGAAGGTGTGTGGGATGACCTGCGCTTCCGGGACCAGATCGCCCTGCTCGAAGTGGACATCGTCGCTCTGGAAATGCTGGTGCTGCGCGTGCTGTCCGCCGAGAAGTCGGGCAAGAACTCGCTCGACATCGCGGGCCTGCTCAAGATCAAGGGCAGCGAGATCCAGCAACGCTACGCCGAGCTGATGATGCTGGCCGCTGGCCCCTTTGCCATGCCCTTCATCGAAGAGGCCATGGAAGCCGGCTGGCAGGGCAACTTCCCCGGCGGCGTCACCGCCAACGCACCGCTGGCATCCACCTACTTCAACCTGCGCAAGACGACCATCTACGGTGGCTCCAACGAAGTGCAGCGCAACATCGTCGCGCAGACCGTTCTGGGCTGACGCCCAGTACGGTCCGCGCCTTGCGCGACAGGACTGCTCCCCCGTGCCCCCTCCGGGAGGGGGTTCCCGATAGAGCTTCGCTGGTTGTTGAGGGCGCCATGGCGCCACAACCGGCACAAGGAGAGACAAATGGATTTCGATTTTTCTGACGACCAGGAACAACTGCGCGACGCCGTGCGCAAGTGGGTGGACAAGGGCTACACGTTTGAGCGCCGCCGCGCTGCCGTGGCCGCAGGCGGTTTTGACCGCGCCGCCTGGGGCGAACTGGCCGAGCTGGGCCTGACCGCCCTCACCGTGCCCGAAGCGCACGACGGCATGGGCCAGGGCGCCATTGATGCGATGGTCGTGGCCGAAGAACTGGGCCGCGGCATTGTGCTGGAGCCGATTGCGCAAGCCTTCATCGCCAGCAGCGTGCTGTCGCACTACGCACCGGCCGACGTACAAGGCGCCTGGCTGCCCCGCGTGGCCAGCGGCGAAGCCCTGTTGGTGCTGGCCCAGCAGGAGCGCAAGGCGCGCTACCGCCTGGACGTTTGCGATGCAAAAGCGGACAAAGCGCAATCAGGATATGCGGTTACAGCTATCAAAAGCGTAGTACCCACTGGCGACAAGGCCGACGCCTTCATCGTGCCTGCGCAACTCGACGGCAAGATTGCACTCTTCCTGGTCGAGCGCACTGCCAGCGGCGTGACCACGCAGGGCTACGTCACGCAAGACGGCAGCCGCGCCGCCGAAGTGCAGCTGGCCAACGCGCCCGCCACGCTCATCACCACCGACGGCCTGGCCGCGCTGGAACTGGCCGTGGACACCGGCATTGCCGCCGCCTGCGCCGAAGCCGTGGGCGTGATGGACAAGACCGTGGCCATCACGGTCGAATACATGAACCAGCGCAAGCAGTTTGGCGTGTTCATTGCCAGCTTCCAGGCGCTGCGCCACCGCGTGGCCGACATGAAGATGCAGCTGGAGCTGGCCCGCTCGATGAGCTACTACGCCAGCCTGAAGCTGGGCGCCCCCGCCGCCGAACGCCGTGCTGCCATGGCCCGCGCCAAGGTACAGCTGGGCCAATCGATGCGCTTTGTCGGCCAGCAAGCGGTGCAACTGCATGGTGGCATTGGCGTGACGGACGAATACATCGTGAGCCACTACTTCAAGAAGCTCACGCAGCTGGAAGTGACTTTTGGCGACACGCTGCACCATCTGGGCGAAGTATCCGCCCGCATGCAAGACACGGCGGGCGTGTTTGCCTGATGTGAACTGACGCAGGCGCGTAACACCCGCAAACGATGCTCGTGGATTACCCAGTCCACGGGCATTTTTTCTTTTTGGAGACTCCCCCATGAATCACGCATTCCTGTTGCCACGCCGATCCCTCTTGCTGGCAGCCGCTGCGGCCGCCGGCCTGGCGCTGGCAGGCTGCGCCACCCAGAGCCCCAGCCTGGCAGAAGCACCGCCCATCGTCTTTGTGCATGGCAACGGCGACACCGCCGCGCTGTGGCAGACCACCGTCTGGCGGTTCGAGTCCAACGGCTGGCCCCGCGAGCGCCTGCACGCCATCGACGTGCCCTACCCCCTGTCGCGCGATGAGGACGCCAAGCCCCAGCCGGGCCGCACCTCGGCCGCAGAGCACATGGCCTACCTCAAGGCCGAAGTGGACAAGGTGCTCAAAGCCACAGGCGCCCGCCAGGTCGTGCTGGTCGGCAACTCGCGCGGCGGCAATGCCATCCGCAACTACATCTACAACGGGGGCGGCGACAAGACGGTGAGCCACGCAATCCTCGGCGGCACACCCAACCACGGCGTGTGGGCGATACCGGGGTTCCGAGAAGGCAACGAGTTCTCGGGCACAGGCCCGTTCCTCAAAGCGCTGAATGCCCCCAAGAACGCTGCGGGCGACGAAGTGAGCGGCCCGGTGAAATGGCTGACCATCCGCTCGGACAACAACGACAAGTTCGCCCAGCCCGACGGACTGTGGATCGGCCAGAAAGGCACACCCACCAACGTGACCGCCACCGGCCCCGAACTCAAGGGCGCCACCAACGTAGTGATTCCGCGCATCGACCACCGCGAGACTTCGTACTCCCCCGCTGCGTTTGAAGCCACCTACCGCTTCATCACCGGCAAGGCCCCCGCACGGACCGAGATCGCCGCGGAAAAATCCGTAGTGCTCAACGGCAAGGTCACGGGCCTGGGGGTGGACTCTGCCGACCCCAAGACCGGCAACTTCAGCAACAACCTGCCCCTGGCGGGTGCCCAGCTTGAGGTGTACGCCACCGACTCCGCCACTGGTGCTCGCACGGGCAACCCGCTGCTGCGAAAGACAGTGGGTGCAGATGGCCAATGGGGTCCACTGACGGTTTCACCCGGCGCACCCATCGAGTTCGTAATCACCGCACCTGGATATGCCACCACCCACATCTACCGCAGCGGCTTTCCGCGCAGTAGTGACCTCATCCATCTGCGCGCAGAACGCATGGCCGATGCCGACAAGGGCGCCGAGAGCGTTGTGACCTTGACCCGCCCGCGCGGCTACCTGGACCCGGCGCGCGACAAGATGCTGCTGGATGGTGCAGTGCCTGCGGGCGTGCCCGCTGGCGCCGGCGTGGCATCTGCCAAGGTCAAGCCCGCTGGGGGCGTGCGCAGCATTGCGGGCGAATTCAACGGAGAACGGGTGGCGGGGCAGACTTGGCCTGCTGCGCAAGGCCACGTCGTCATGCTGGAAGTCAGCCAATAAAAGCAAAAAGCAGCCCGCAGGGGCTGCCTCCAAAAGGCTGAATGGGCAACACACCCATTGCCCACCGCCTGTCTGCCGACAGGCCCTTCATTCAAGCAACCAAGTGTGTGGCAACGGGAGCCAGGCACATTCAGTGTTTGTGTCCCTTGTGGTCGTGATGGTCCTGACGCTCCTCTGCGCGCCTGCGATCATCGACCACGTTCACCGTGACACCGTTGGGCAAGAGCATGTCGCCGGGCCGCATCCCTGCGCGACACTCACCCAGCCACCGCCCTTCAAACACCTTGGGCGGTGGTGTTTGGGAGACCATGCTGGGGTATCGAGTTTCCAGACGCCCTTCATAGCGTGACATCAGGTCACCCTTCAACTCCATGACGGTATCCACGCGCTGTTCGTGCACATGGCAGGCGGTGCGAATGCGATGTCCTTTTTCCTTGAGCCGCGCAACACCAGGCTTGCCGCAGTTTTCTTGCCCCGGCGCAATCGACATCAACGTCAGCGCATCGGTTGCGCGGTCCGTGCACTGCAATACTTTAAGCACCGCAGTATCTGCAGCACCCTCGGGGCGGATAGATACCTCCCAGAGTCCTGCCTTGCGTGTGGGCAGAGTCTGCGCCCACGCGGCCTGATTCACAACAACAGCCAGGGCCAAGGTGGCGAAAGTTTTCATACTTGCATCCGAGTGCGCTGCGGACAGACCAAAAACCAAATGCCCACCTGCGATCGAGGTGGGCATCGGGCATGCCGCAGCAATGAAGAATAGACGGATCAGTGCGTGAGTCTGCGACCTGCAGGCAGTCGCTGCAACCCCAGAGCAGCAAGCGCCAGGGCCATCACGATGAGCGCCCACTCCGACAAGGTGGGAATGCTGGAGGCGGACACGAACGAAGCAACCACTGTGCAACTGCCTGCAATCGCATTCGTGGTGAAGGTATTCCCCACCAGGCTTCCCGGGCAAGAGGTTCCACTTGTCGAAATACGCGCCACGTAGCCCGCATTGGGCGTCAGGGTGAACGTGTGTTGCGAACCCAGTGCCACCGTCTGTGCACCAGCAGCCAATATGCCACCGTTACCACCATTGACGGATGAAGTCACGGTGGCCGTTGCGTTGGTGAATGCCACGTTGAAAGTGCAATCAGCATTCACGGGGGATATGGTGTACTGGTTGCCAGAAAGCACACCAGGGCAGTTCCCGGTGATCAGCGGAGCGTAGGTCGGATCGGGGTTGATGGTGTATGTCACCGTGGAGCCAGATACCACCGTTGTAGGTGTACCCGGCGTGATGGTGCCGTTAGCGCCCACCACTGGTGTGACCGTACGAACCAGCGCAAAAGTAGCGATGACGTTGGCACTAGCGCCCGACACGTTGACAGTGCAAGTCCCCGTTCCCGAGCATCCCGCCCCCGACCAACCGGTGAAAACGGAGCCCGGTGCAGCGACTGCAGACAGAATCGTCGTGGTTCCATTTGCCACGCTCATGGATGCAGATGTGCACGCAGCTGCACAGCTGAGCCCTGTTGGAACGCTGGTCACGGTGCCAGTACCCGTGCCACTTTTCGAAAGGCCTACAGCGTACAGGGTGCCTACGGCATTGGTATCCGCTGCGGCGTTGTTGGCTGCATTGCTGTCCGTGACACCCGCGGGAGCCGCGACATTCACCGTGGTGGATGTCGTGGTTCCTGCGGCACCTGCAGTACCTGTGACCGTGTATGTGACGGAGGCGCCGACCGGCAATGAGGGGGCGTCCGTGATGGAGTTCGCCCCGCTAGCGGCACCACAAGCTGCGCCAGAGTTGGCCACACAGGTCCACGCGACCGCGCCCAATCCGGACACAGTTTGCGAGACGGGCGCAGCCACCACAGCGGTAGGTCCGTTGTTGGTCACCACCACGGTGTAGGTGACTGTGCTGCCCGCCGCCACAGCTGAGACGCCTCCATCAGAAATGGTGATACCCAGATCGGTCAAAGAACTTGCCAACGGCACTACCTGGGTCTGGAACAGAGGCCCCAGGAACGCACTGGTGCCGTCAGATGCGATCTTGTAGTTGCCGTTGTTGACCACGTTGGTCGGGCTGGAGGTACTCGCACCCGACGGAATCGTGACTGTCAGCGTGAACGAACCACTGGCCCCGTTGTTGAGGGTACCGAAATTGCAAACCACCGGCGCATCTGCCGTCCCCACGGTCGGCAGCGAGCAAGTACCGCCATTCGGCTGGATGGACACAAAGGTGGTATCCAGGTTGTTGCCCGATTTGGGCATCACTGCTGTCACCGTCGTGTTGTTGGATATCACCCCACTGTTATTGGTGTAGGTGTAGGTGTAAGTAATCTGGTCACCCGGCTTGGCCGTGGTGGGCCCCACTGCGGTAACAGCCAGACCTTGAATGAACGCGCCGACGGAATCGAGGTACAAATGACCTTCGTGCCCGCTGGGCTGGCACCCGGCGACAATCACTTCTATCTTGACGGAGTCCCCTACGTCCAGGAAACCATTGCCGGGCGCGATATCAAAACCCTGCCAATCGGTGAACTTGTAGTCGCCCACGCCACTTTGCCAGGGAATGCCGGGCTGATTCGAGAAATTGAAAGTAGTGAACAGCGTAGTTCCCTTGGTGACATTGGTCACCTGAATGAAGAAGTACGGCTGCAAGTTGTCAGCGTGGGCGGGTGCACGCAAAACGGGTGCGGCGGCAAAACGCAAGTGGATTTTGCCGTCAGAAGGATCCACATCCGCCAGCGTCATCGTGGCTGTCTGCTCGATCGAACTGGCCTTGTCCTGGTTAGAGCCGGGATCAGCCCCGAACTGGTTGTGAACGCGCGCGACAGCATTGCCCCAACGAGGAAATTTCAACAACCCATTGGTGTTGGCGTCGTTCAGACTTTCCGAGGAGCCGCGCAGAACCGCAGACAGATCAAACGTGGATACGGGCGCCGACAAGTTCAGATGCGACTTTTGCGTCGGTGGAAATGTGGCGATCCCCCCCGTCTGCAAGTTGTAGGACTGCTTGGTCCATCCCGCAAAATCAGTGGAGTCTTCAAACCCCCCGTTGACCACACCAGCCATAGCAGCCTGGGTCATCATCACACCGCCAAGCAACGCAACTGCGGCGCTCCGCAATACGTTAGAAAAATCGCGCAGCAGCCCGCGACCGCGTGCAACCTGCACCGGCATCCAGTCGTCCTTCATGGAATTCGCTCTTTCGTTTCTTGTTTTCGATCAGGCCACCCAGTTGCAGGCGCCCCTCCCAATTGCCCCCGACGGCTAGCGCTGAGCTAGCCCATTCACGGAGCCACGGCCTCTAAAAAGGGGCCGCCACGGGAGCATAGCGAGATTCAATTAACTATTGATACATGTTTGACAATAGTTAACATTCAATCCCGCAGATAACAACACCCTGACCGGTGCACACACACAGAGCAGGCGGACAAGCGCTGGTGGACAAGGTGAAACCCCTTCACGCACGGTGCTCGATACTTCCAGGCCGGAAGCCAGCCGAACGCCTTAGCAGGGCAGACGCGAAACCTGGCAAGCGCCAGCCATCCGCCGCGCTCCTTTTGAGATGGAAGCCATAGCGCCCCCTCCAACCTCAAGCCCCGACCGAGGCTCGCGAACGCGTCGGATGTACAGGTATCAGCGTGCTGCATTGACGCGCGACCGGGTCCGCATATCGATGTCTCGGAATCCGCATGCATCCTTTTCAGGAGGGGGCACTGTCATAAAACGCAGACAACACGATGCAGGCATTGGTTCGACTGGGTGAGCTCCTGCCGGTCGCGCCCGGCCAGGCCCCAGTTTTGCTCGATTGACTCGAAAAATGGGCTGATACCGATTGGGGGTGGCAAGTGAAATCACCCAGAGCACAGGTTATGACGCCCCTTCTACGGTCCCGTAGCAATGGCACGCAAATCTCTCTGAAATGAACCACTTACACGAACGGCTAACCACGGCAGCCACGTCAGCGGCTGCAAGGACGCGCGAAAGGAGCCCTAAGCCAGCAGGCGCGATGACTTCGGCACGTGCGCCATCAAGAACTCCATCTGATCGGCCAGGATGCGCCGGTTGCGCAAGATGAAGTCTTCCCACAGACTGGGTACATAGGGCGCATACAGCAGCGGCATGTGCGCCTGCTCTGGGGTGCGGGGGCCCTTGCGGTGGTTGCAAGGGCGGCAGGCCGTGACCACGTTCATCCAGTGGTCCTGGCCATTGCGGGCGAAGGGCACGATATGTTCGCGCGTCAGGTCTTCTTCGTGAAAGTGCCCGCCGCAGTAGGCACACACATTGCGGTCGCGGGCAAAAAGCTTGCTGTTGGTCAGGCTGGGCTTGAGCTCGAACGGATTGATGCTGGGCACGCCCTTGGTACCGATGATGCTGTTGATGGCGATCACCGATTGCTCACCCGAGATGGCGTTGTGCCCGCCCCGGAACCGGGCGATCTGTGCACCAGACTCCCAGCGCACTTCCCCGGCGGCGTAATGAATGACCGCCTGCTCCAGCGAAATCCACGATTGGGGCAGCCCTTGGGCTGACAGCTTCAAGACCTTCAAAACACGCCTCCTGGAACACAAAGTACACAAGGATCGGAACGCAGATGTCTCGCGGGCAGCCCTGCGCGGGGCCAGCCGTGGGTCACAATATACTCCGTTTTCATGACAAATTGGCGTCCTGCGCTTATTGCGCTTGCACAGACCGCTATCAAAAAGATAACAAACCGATGAAGATCTTTCGCGGATTCCACCACCCTGGCATCGCTGACGCCTGCGCGCTGACCATCGGTAATTTCGATGGCGTACACCGAGGTCACCAGGCCATGTTGGCCCTGTTGAACAGCGAGGCCGCACACCGGGGGGTGGAGAGCTGTGTGCTCACTTTCGAGCCCCACCCACGCGACTACTTTGCCGGTGCACACCACAAGCCGGAACTCGCACCAGCCCGGATCGGCACCCTGCGAGACAAGCTCACCGAGCTGGCACGCTGCGGTGTGCAGCAGACTGTGGTGCTACCGTTTGACGCGCGACTGGCCGCACAGTCGCCCGAGGCCTTCATCGACGAGGTGTTGGTGCGCGGCCTGGGCGCCCGCTACGTGCTGGTGGGCGACGATTTCCGCTTTGGCCGCCAGCGAGCGGGCGACTACGCCATGCTGGACGCGGCCGGGCAAGCCAAGGGCTTCGACGTAGCGCGCATGAACAGCTACGAGGTGCACGGCCTGCGCGTGTCCAGTTCCGCCGTGCGCCAGGCACTGGCGGTGGGCGACATGGAAGCGGCCGCACGCCTGCTGGGGAGGCCTTACACCATCAGCGGCCATGTGGTGCATGGCCGCAAGCTGGGGCGCGAACTGGGCGCTACGGCAGAAGGCGCGGGCGACGGTTTTCGCACCCTCAACCTGCGGTTTGCGCACTGGAAACCCGCCGCCAGCGGCATCTTTGCCGTACTGGTGCATGGTCTCGCTGGCGAGCCCTTGCCGGGTGTGGCCAACCTGGGCGTGCGCCCCTCCCTGGACCCCAATGACGTGAACGGCGGCCGCGTGCTGCTAGAAACCCATTGCCTGCACTGGCCTGCCGAACTGGGTGCCGAAGGGGCGTACGGTAAAATCGTGCGTGTGGAACTACTGCACAAACTGCACGACGAACTGAAGTACGACAGTCTGGACGCCCTGACGACGGGTATCGCGAAAGACTGTGCGGATGCGCGCGCCTACTTTGCATCGGCCCACGCCGCTCCCAACCACACCGAGACCCGGCGCCAGACCACGCGCGACCGAATTTAGGGGGCTGCCTGCGCAGCGCCTGCCCTGCAGGCACTACACCTCCCGCGTTTCGCCCCCTGTTTCCCCGCATTGCTCCGGGCCTGCCCCGGAATGCCCCGTTTTAAGGCTCCTTCATGTCCGACAACGCCAGTACCCCCGCATCCACCGCCACGGACTACCGCAGCACGCTGAACCTGCCCGACACCCCCTTCCCCATGCGCGGCGACCTGCCCAAGCGCGAGCCGGGCTGGGTGAAGGACTGGGAAGACCAGGGCGTCTACAAGCGCCTGCGCGACGCCCGCCGGGGCGCGCCCAAGTTCATCCTGCACGATGGCCCGCCCTACGCCAACGGCCAGATCCACATGGGCCACGCGGTCAACAAGATCCTGAAGGACATGATCACCAAGGCGCGCCAGCTGGAAGGCTTTGACGCGCTGTACGTACCTGGCTGGGACTGCCATGGTCTGCCGATCGAAAACGCCATCGAGAAGAAACACGGCCGCAACCTGAGCCGCGACGACATGCAGGCCAAGAGCCGTGCGTTTGCCACCGAGCAAATCGCGCAGCAGATGGTGGACTTCAAGCGCCTGGGCGTACTGGGCGAATGGGACAACCCCTACAAGACCATGAACCCCGCCAACGAGGCGGGCGAAATCCGCGCGTTCAAACGTGTGATGGAGCGTGGCTTCGTGTACCGAGGCCTCAAGCCCGTGTACTGGTGTTTTGACTGCGGCTCTTCGCTGGCCGAGTTCGAGATCGAATACCAGGACAAGAAGAGCACCACGCTGGACGTGGCCTTCAAGTCGCACGACCCCGCCAAGCTGGCAGCCGCCTTTGGCCTGCCCGCATTGGCCAAGGATGCGTTTGTGGTCATCTGGACCACCACTGCCTGGACCATCCCTGCCAACCAGGCGCTGAACCTGAACCCCGAGATCAGCTACGCGCTGGTGGACACGGGCGAGCGCATCCTGCTCGTGGCAGAGCCGCTGGTGGCGTCGTGCCTGGAGCGTTACGGCCTCACCGGCAGCGTGCTGGCTACCACCCTGGGCAAGAACCTGGGCGGCCTGGAATTTGAACACCCGCTGTACGACGTGAAGAGCGAGGACGGAACCCAGGGTTACAAGCGCCTTTCGCCCGTGTACCTGGCCGACTACGCCACGGCCGACGACGGCACGGGTATCGTGCACTCCTCGCCCGCCTACGGTCTGGAAGACTTCAACTCCTGCCGCGCGCATGGCATGGCGCTCGACGACATTCTGAACCCCGTGCAGGGCAACGGCACCTACGCGGCCGACTTCCCGCTGTTCGGCGGCCAGCACATCTGGAAGGCCGTGCCTGTGATCATCGAAGCCTTGCGCAACGCAGGCCGCCTGATGACCACCAAGGACATCACACACAGCTACCCGCACTGCTGGCGCCACAAGACGCCGGTGATCTACCGCGCCGCCGCACAGTGGTTCGTGCGCATGGACGAAGGCGAAGGCGTGTTCACCCAGCCCGGCATGAAGCCCGCCAAGACGCTGCGCCAGATCGCCCTGGATGCCATCGAGCACACCAGTTTCTACCCCGAGAACGGCAAGGCCCGCCTGCACGACATGATCGCCGGGCGGCCGGACTGGTGCATTTCACGCCAGCGCAGCTGGGGCGTTCCCATCCCGTTCTTCCTGCACAAGGATTCGGGCGAGCTGCACCCGCGGACCATGGAAATCATGGACCAGGCCGCAGACATCGTGGAAAAGGGCGGTATCGAGGCCTGGAGCCGCGTGACGACCGAAGAGATCCTGGGCGCCGAAGACGCGCCGCATTACACCAAGAGCACCGACATCCTGGAAGTGTGGTTCGACTCCGGGTCCACCTTCAGCCATGTGCTGCGCGGCACGCACCCCGAGGTGCACCATGACACCGGCCCTGAGGCCGACCTGTACCTCGAAGGCCATGACCAGCACCGCGGCTGGTTCCATAGCTCGCTGCTGCTGGCATCCGCGCTGGAAGGCCGCGCGCCGTATCGCGGCCTGTTGACCCACGGCTTCACCGTGGACAGCCAGGGCCGCAAGATGAGCAAGTCGCTGGGCAATGGCATCGACCCGCAGGAGATCAACAAGAAGCTGGGCGCCGAGATCATCCGCCTGTGGGTGGCCGCCAGCGACTACTCGGGCGACATCGCGGGCGACGAGAAGATCCTCGCGCGTGTGGTGGACGCCTACCGCCGCATCCGCAACACGCTGCGCTTCCTGCTGGCCAACGTGAGCGACTTCGACCCGGCCAAGGATGCCGTGCCGTTTGACCAGATGCTCGAGATCGACCGCTACGCGCTCACGCGCGCGTCCGAGTTCCAGGCCGAGGTGCTGGCGCACTACAAGGTGTACGAGTTCCACCCCGTGGTCGCCAAGCTGCAGCTGTACTGCTCGGAAGACCTGGGCGGCTTTTACCTCGACGTACTCAAAGACCGCCTGTACACCACGGCGCCCAAGAGCCCGCCGCGCCGCAGTGCGCAGACGGCGCTCTACAACATCACGCACGCCATGCTGCGCTGGATGGCGCCGTTCCTGTCGTTCACGGCCGAAGAGGCGTGGAAGGTCTTTGGCAGCTCCGACTCCATCTTCCTGGAGACCTACGGCAACGTGGCGGGCGTGGGTGCGGGTGCCGACGAAGGCCTGTTGGCCAAGTGGGCGCGCATCCGCGAGATCCGCGATGCGGTGAACAAGGAGATCGAAGCGCTGCGCGCCGCCGGTCAGGTGGGCTCCTCGCTGCAGGCCACCGTCACCCTCACGGCTGCGCCGGAGGACCGCGCACTGCTGGCCAGCCTGGGCGATGACCTCAAGTTCGTCTTCATCACCTCCGCTATTGAATTAGTAGCTGGTAGCGCTTTGCAGATCAGCGTCAAGCCCAGCTCCGACGCGAAGTGCGAGCGCTGCTGGCACTACCGCAGTGATGTGGGCAGCGATGCCGCCCATCCCACCATCTGCGGCCGCTGCACCAGCAACCTCCACGGCGACGGCGAAAGCCGGGCGCACGCGTGATGACGCGCACAGCACAGGCCGGACGCACCGGCGCGGGCATGTGGCCATGGCTGGCATGGGCGGTGTTGCTGATGGGCGCCGACCAGATCACCAAGACGCTGATCCTCAACCACTACCAGCTGGGCGACTCCACGTTCATCACCAGCTTCTTCAACATCGTGCGCGCGCACAACACAGGCGCAGCGTTCTCGTTCCTGTCGGACGCGGGCGGCTGGCAGCGCTGGCTGTTCACCGGCATCGGCGTGGCGGCCACGATCTTCATCGTGTGGCAGCTGCGCGCGCACCCGGGCCAGAAGCTGTTCAGCTTTGCGCTGTCCAGCATTCTGGGTGGCGCAGTGGGCAACGTGGTGGACCGGCTCATGCACGGCTATGTGGTGGACTTCTTGCAGTTCCACTACGCGGGCTGGTACTTCCCGTCGTTCAACCTGGCGGACTCGGCCATCACGGTGGGTGCGGCCTGCCTGATCCTGGACGAGCTGCTGCGGGTGCGGCGCGAGCGTTGAGGCCACGCTGGCTTTGTTCCCCCTGAACGGCCCGCTGCATGCGGGCCGTGCTGTTTGTGCGCAGCAACGCACCCAGCGCCGACATGGGCACCTGCTCCAGCGCTATGGAATCAGGAGTATGCTTATGTGTCAGTTTTATGACAGCCCGGTGTGCGCGGTTCTTGCATTGGCCCCTGGGTCTGGTCATCGCAGGGTTTGCGCCCATCACAAGAAGAAGAAACAACGGTTTTCATGAAGCATCTCCTCAATCTCCTGGCAGCCGTGGCGCTGCTGATCTGGGGCACCCACCTGGTGCGCACCGGCATCCTGCGCGTATTCGGCGCCAACCTGCGCCAGCTGATTGCGCACAGCGTCAGCAGCCGCTTCACCGCTGTGCTCTCCGGCATTGGCGTGACGGCGGTGGTGCAGTCCAGCACGGCCACCGCGCTCATCGTGTCGTCCTTTGTGGGCCAGGGCCTGGTGGGCCTGCCTGCGGCACTGGCCGTGATGCTGGGCGCTGACGTAGGCACCAGCGTGATGGCCGTGGTGTTCTCCATGGATCTGTCGTGGCTGTCGCCCCTGTTCATCTTTGTGGGCGTGGTGCTGTTCATCTCGCGCAAGGACACCGCCGTGGGCCGCGTGGGCCGGGTGCTGATCGGCCTGGGGCTGATGCTGCTGGCGTTGCGCCTCATCACCGAATCGACCACGGTGCTCACCCAGTCGCCCACCGTGCGCACCCTGCTGGGCGCGCTCACCAGCGATCTGCTGCTGGAGATTTTTACCGGCGCCATTCTGGCCATCGTGGCGTACTCCAGCCTCGCCACCGTATTGCTCACAGCGGCGCTGGCGGGCTCGGGCGGTATTCCGGCGGATGTGGCGCTGGGTCTGGTGCTGGGCGCTAACCTGGGCAGCGGTGTGCTGGCGGTGTTGACCACCATGAAGTCCAATGTGCAGACACGCCAGGTGCCACTGGGCAATCTGTTCTTCAAGATCATTGGCGTGCTCATCATGACGCCGCTCACCGGCCTGTGGCTGCAGCATGTGCGGCCCTACGTGCCCGAAACCGCCGCCCTGGTGGTGCTGTTCCACCTGGCCTTCAATATCGTGGTGGGCATCGTCTGCATTGGCCTGACAGGTACGGTGGCGCGGGCTGTGCAGCGCCTGCTGCCGGTTGAAAAGGCGCAGGCTGCCGCAGGCACCCGTCCCCAGCATCTGGACCCCTCCGCCCTGGGCACACCATCGCTCGCCATCTCATGCGCGGCGCGCGAAGCCCTGCATCAGGCCGACGTGGTCGAATCAATGCTGCTGGGCTTGCACAAGGTGATCCGCACGGACGACCTGCAGTTGGCAGAAGACCTGCGCAAGCTCGATGACGAGGTGGACGGCCTGTACTCGGCCATCAAGTACTACATGACCAAGATCTCGCGCGAGGCCCTGGACGAACGCGAGGGCCGCCGCTGGGCCGACATCATCAGCTTCACCATCAACATGGAGCAGATCGGCGACATTATCGAACGGGTGCTGATCGACATCGAGGACAAGAAGATCAAGAAGGGCCGCCAGTTCTCCGAGGCAGGCATGGAAGAGATCAACGAGCTGCACGCCCGCCTGATCGACAACCTGCGGCTGGCGATGAGCGTGTTCTTGAACGGCAGCGTGCGCGACGCACAAAAGCTGCTCGAAGAAAAAGCGCGCTTTCGCGACCTGGAACACGCCTATTCGGCTACCCACCTGGCACGCCTGTCAGACAACACGGTGCAGAGCATCGAGACCAGTTCACTGCACATCGACCTGATCAGCGAGCTCAAGCGCATCAACTCGCTGCTGTGCTCGGTGGCCTACCCCATTCTGGAATCGGCCGGCGCCCTGGCGCCCAGCCGCCTACGCACGCTCAACGAACAAAGTTGAAGCCTATTGGGCTGCAGGCGCATATTCCCTATGCGCCTGCAGCTATACAAAAGATAGCAAACTAGCGTCTACGCACTGCGCCGCGCATAGCGCTGCGCCAACACCGCACACACCATCAGCTGCATCTGGTGGAACACCATGATGGGCAGCACGATGGCGCCCACCGCGTGCGACGCAAACAGCACCTTGGCCATAGGCACACCACTGGCCAGGCTCTTCTTGGAGCCGCAGAACACCAGGGTGATTTCGTCCTCCTTGGAGAACCCCATGCGCCGCGCAACCCAGGTGGTGGTCACCAGCGCCAGGGTCAGCAGCACGGCGCACACCACTACCAGGCCCAGCAGCGCAGACGCTGGCAGCTGCCGCCACAGCCCCTCCACCACCGCAGCGCTGAAGGCGGTGAACACCACCAGCAGGATGGAGCCCTGGTCCACCAGCTTGAGCGCTGCCGCCCGGCGCTGCACAAAACCGCCAATCCACGGACGCAGCAGGTGGCCCGCCACAAAGGGCACCAGCAGCTGCAAGGTGATGCGGCCGATGTTGGCCAGCGTGTCATGCTGCGCAGCGCCTGCCTGCTGCTGCGCCTCGGGCAGCAACAGCCCCACCAGCAGCGGTGTGATCACAATGCCCAGCAGGGTCGATGCCGACGCGCTGCAGATGGCCGCCGGCATGTTGCCGCGCGCCATGGCCGTGAACGCAATGGCCGACTGCACCGTGGCTGGCAGCACGCACAGGTACAGGATGCCGGTGTAAAGCCCGGGCGTGACCAGCGGCAGCAGCACCGGCCGCAGCGCCCAGCCCAGCAGCGGGAACAGCACAAACGTGGTGCCCACGACCACCAGGTGCAGCCGCCAGTGCGAGAGCCCCGCCACGATGGCGTCCCGCGAGAGCTTGGCCCCGTGCAAGAAGAACAGCAGCGCCACCGCAGCCACGGTGATCCCCTCCAGCGCCTGGGCCGCCACGCCCGATGCAGGCAACACGCTGGCGAGGGTGACGGTGCCCAGCAAGGCCAGGGTGAAGTTGTCGGGGAGAAAACGGGAACGGGCCATGGGTGACAGCGCAGCAGCAGCGCAAAAAATGCAAAAGAACATGGGGCACACAAACCCCAAAGACACGCATTGGACCGCAGCCTGATTCCAAAGAGAAATGGATTTCTCTGATGGATTTATGATTCGAGCGCATGAATATCACCCTGCGCCAGCTGCACGTGTTTCAGTCGGTGACCGCCACCCGCAACTTCAGCCGCACCGGCGATGCGGTGGGACTGACCCAACCGGCCGTGAGCCGCTGCATCACCGAGCTGGAAGCCCAGCTGGGCCTGAAGCTGCTCAACCGCACCACGCGCGAAGTGACGCTGACCGATGCAGGCCAGCGCCTGTCGGCACGCCTGCCGCGTGTGCTGGAGGAGCTGGAGAACACGCTTCTGGACGTGCGGGAACTGGCCACCGAGCGGCGCGGCCGCGTGCGTGTGGCCAGCAGCCCCACGCTGTCGGCCAACCTCATGCCCGACTGCATCGCCGACTGCCAGCGCACCCTGCCTGGGCTGGAGCTGGTGCTGCTGGACCGCATCCAGAGCGCAGTGCTGGCCAGCGTGCTGTCGGGCGAGGTGGACTTTGGCGTGGTCATCGACCCCAGCGAGCGCGAGGCGCTGCACTGCGAGACCATCCTCACCGAACCCTTCTGCCTGGCCTGCCCGCCCGACCACCGGCTGGCGGGCAAACGCAAGGTGCGCTGGACCGACCTGCAGGGCGAAGCACTGGTGCTGCTGGATCACGAATCCGGCAGCCGCCGCCTGATCGACCGCGCCCTGGCCGAGCACGGCGTGACGTGCGCGGTGGCTCAGGAGGTGGGCCACCCCACCACCATCTTCCGCATGCTGGACGCAGGCCTGGGCATCTCGGTGATCCCCACCCTGGCGCTCCCGCCAGAAGGCCTGACACAGCTGGCGGTGCGCCCCCTGGTGCCGCGCGTGGACCGCGAGATCATGCTGGTACACCGAAGGCACCGCGCGCTCTCGCCCGTGGCGCAGGCGGCCTGGGACCTGGTGAAAACGGTGGCGGTGCAGCGCAATGGCACGCAGGCTATTAGCAACAAAGGCCGTTGAAAAAACGGCTCCCAAGGTACTTCCATGGGCATCTTCAGCTGCCCAATAGATCGCCGCCTTCCACACCCATCCGATTCAGCGGACTAGTCGGCCGATTCGTCGCTGCCTAGTCCTTCGACAAGGTACCGCTCCAGCCCAACCACCAGCGCATCAAACATGCGCCTGCAGCGCGGACTGGTGCGCAGGTCCTCGTGCATCACCACCCAGGTCTCCAGCCCGTATTGAAGCTGCTGCGGCAGCACCCGCACGAGTGCGGGGGCACTGCGCCGGGCCAGTGCTTCCTGGCAAATGCCGATGCCGGCGCCAGCGCGGACAAAGGCCAGCTGCGCCACATCGCTGTCGCTGCGCACGGCAAACCGATCTCGCCGCCACACAGGCAGGGCCTTTTGGGCCGCACGCAAAAAAGGGGTTTCTGCATCAAAGCCGATCAGGCGGTGCTGCGCCAGCTCGGCCAGGGTGGCGGGCATGCCCTGGGCGGCGATGTAGCGCGGATGGGCATACAGGCCCAGCGGGATGGTGCCCACGCGGCGGGCGATGAGCGCGTCCTGCCGGGGTTCGGTCATGCGGATGGCGATGTCGGCCTCGCGCTGCAGCAGGTCGTGCACGCGGTTACTCAGCACCAGCTCCACCGTCAATGCGGGGTGCTCGGCCTGCAACTGTGCAAGGAGGGGCGGTAACACCTCGACCCCCATCACCTCGCTGGCGCTCACGCGCACCGTGCCGCGCACGCCGTCGCCCTGGCTGTCAGCCGCGCGCACCAGCGCCGCCGCAGAGTGGCCCATGGCTTCGGCGTAGCTGCACAGGGCCAACGCGGCCTCGGTGGGCAGCAGGCCCTGCGGAGAGCGCGTGAAGAGCACCAGCCCCAGGGCCTGCTCCAGCGCGGCAATGTGGCGGCCCACGGTGGGCTGCGTCACCCCCAGGGCCCGCGCGGCGCCCGACAAGGAGCCCTCTCGCAGCACGCCGAGGTACGAACGGTACAGCTCCCAGCCAATGTCATGGCGATCCGGTTGGTCCATACATAAATGTATAGCCAAGCACTCATTTTCAGCAATTCCATTGGATCGCCCTGGCGCAGACACTGCCTCCATCCACAGGTTTTTGAAGGAGTATCGCGATGAGCAACAACCCCGCGGGCAGCCGCCCCAAGGTACTGGTTCTGGGCGCCACCGGCGGCATTGGCGGCGAGGTGGCGCGCCAGCTGCGTGACCGGGGGTGGGAGGTGGTGGCACTGCATCGCAACGCTGCGCAGGCCAGAGAACAGCGCGACGGGTTCACCTGGGTTCGGGGCGACGCGATGATCCGGGCCGACGTGATGGCCGCCGCCACCGGCTGCCAGGTGATCGTGCACGCGGTCAACCCGCCCGGCTACCGGCGCTGGAGCGAGCTGGTGCTGCCGATGATCGACAACACGATTACAGCAGCCCGGGCGCACGGCGCCACGGTGGTGCTGCCAGGCACCGTCTACAACTACGGGCCGGATGCCTTCCCGGTGCTGCACGAAGACGCCCCCCAACACCCCCGCACGCGCAAGGGCGCCGTGCGGGTGGAGCTGGAGCGCCGCCTGCAGCAAGCCACCGTGCCACACCCGCTGGAGGCAGCATGCCGCGTGATCATCGTGCGCGCGGGCGACTTCTTTGGCCCGCAGGCGGGCAACAGCTGGTTTGCGCAGGGCCTCATCCAGCCGGGCCGACCGGTGGCCACGGTAAAGCAGCCAGGCGCGCCCGGCGTCGGGCACCAGTGGTCGTACTTGCCGGACGTGGCGCGCGCCATGGTGTTGCTGCTGGAGCGGCGCGCCGAGCTGCCCGCATTTGCCCGCTTTCACATGGCTGGGCATTGGGATGCCGACGGCACGCAGATGACGGCTGCCATTGGCCGTGTGGTGGTGGCGCGGGGCGGCCAGGCGCCGCGCGTGCAGGCTTTTCCGTGGTGGCTGGTCACGCTGGTCTCGCCGTTCGTGACCACCTTGCGTGAAATGCGCGAGATGCGCTACCTGTGGCAGCAGCCGGTGCGCATGGCCAACGACCGGCTGCGGACGGCGCTGGGCGAGGAGCCACACACCCCGCTGGACGAGGCGGTGCAGGCCACCTTGCAGGGCCTGGGCTGCCTGCCAGCCTGCTCCGGTAGCAGCGGGAGCGGGCACGCCCACGCCGCGCCGGCAACTACACCCCCAGGAACCCCGCAATCACCAGCCCGGCTTCCAACGTGAACGCCCCTTGGGCGACGCGCTCCCGGACCACCTCCAGAGGCAGCAGGTCAAAACGCTCGACCTCGCCGTCCTGGTTGTCGGGCTCCATGCCCTGAGGCACCTGGGCGCGGAACCAGTCGATGCGCTCGACCATGAAGCCCGCGCCACCGCCCTCGCGGCTGGGGCGGCTGAACAGCACCTGGCCCCCGTGCGCCACGTTGGCCAATGCCTCCACCCGCAAACCGGCCTCTTCCCAGGTTTCGCGGGCCAGGGCCTGCGGCAGAGAGTCGGCAGCGGAGACCATACCGCCCATCAGCGTGTCCCACAGTCCGGGGTTGTTGGGTTTGGTCAGGGAGCGCTTTTGCACCCACATGCGACCGTCAGGCGCCAGGCCCACCAGGTGCACGGCGCGGGTGGCCACGCCCAGCACACGCACCGCCCCGCGCTCCACGGTGCCGATGACCTCGCCCGCCGGGTTGGTGACCGCCAGCTGCTCGTCGCGCCAGGGGCCACACAGGCCCGCATCGCGCAGCGCGGCGGCCAGGGTGTTGAGGGCATCCGTGGTGTCGGTGGGCGATGCCTGCAAATGCCAAGCAAGTCCCTGAGAATGCTCTTCTTCTGATAGCAGGTAGCGCTTATTCATCAAGCGCTCCAGGCTGATTTGGCTAAAAAACCCGGGCGCTACCGAGCCCACCACCTGCCCCGCCACCACCAGGGGCTGGCGCGGCTGGGCCGGTGGCTGCTGCGCCGCCTGGCGTGCCCCTGCCAGCCACTGGTCGAAGGTGGGCGCCTGTGCAGCCGCGTTCACAGCGTGAGGATGGTGCAGCCGGTGGTCTTGCGGGCTTCCAGGTCGCGGTGGGCCTGCTGCACATCGGCCAGCGGGTAGCGCTGGTCGATGTGGATCTTGACCTGCCCGCTGGCGACCACGGCAAACAGGTCGTCCGCCATGGCTTGCGTGGCCTCGCGCGTGGCGATGTGGGTGAACAGTGTCTGGCGCGTGACGTACAGCGAGCCTTTGGCACCCAGGCTGCCGGGCGCAAACGGTGCCACCGGGCCCGACGCGTTGCCGAAGCTGGCCATGAGGCCGAACGGGCGCAGGCATTCGAGCGACTTGTCCCAGGTGTCCTTGCCCACCGAGTCATACACCACCTTCACGCCCTTGCCGCCGGTGATCTCCTTCACACGGGCCGCAAAGTCCTCGGTGCTGTAGTTGATGGCATGCGCCGCGCCGTTGGCCAGCGCCAGCTGGCACTTGGCATCAGACCCCGCCGTGCCGATGAGCTGCAGGCCGAGCGCCTTGGCCCATTGGCAGGCGATGAGGCCCACACCGCCCGCTGCGGCATGGAACAGCACATGGTCGCCAGGATGCAGGCCTTCCACAGGCCGGGTTTTCTTGAGCAGGTATTGCGCCGTCAGGCCCTTGAGCATCATGGCCGCGCCAGTCTCGAAGCTGATGGCGTCGGGCAGCTTGCACACGCATTTGGCGGGCATCACGCGCACTTCGCAGTAGGCGCCGGGAGGGTTGCTGGCATAGGCGGCGCGGTCGCCCACCTTCAGGTGCGTGACGCCTTCGCCCACCGCCTCGATCACGCCCGCGCCTTCCATGCCGATGGTGGCGGGCATGCTCAAGGGGTACAGGCCGGTGCGGTGGTACACGTCGATGAAGTTCAGGCCGATGGCGTGGTGGCGGATGCGGACCTCACCGGGTCCAGGCTCGCCCACAGGGACGTCAACGACGTGGAGTTCTTCGGGACCACCGTGCTGGCGGATCTGGACGGCAAGGCTCATGGCTAACGTCTCCTCAAACAAAAAAAGGGGGGGATGTCTCAACGGCGGCCATCCTGCCACGAATCGCACGCGGTTGCCGACGGCCCTTGCGGCACCGGTGCGTGCTGGGGCCTTGTGCCCCGGGCGCAGCAGGGCCCGGGCTGCACCGTTACAGTGCAGCCCCATGACTCAAAAAATCACACCCGGCACGGCCGTGCTGCTGGTGATTCCGCCCCTGCTGTGGGCCGGCAACGCTGTGGTGGGGCGGCTGGTCCATGACCTGATTCCCCCCATCACCCTGAACTTCATCCGCTGGGTGCTGGCCTTTGCCATCCTGCTGCCCCTGGCCCATGGCGTGCTGCGCGCCGATAGCCCGCTGTGGCCGCACTGGCGCCGCTATGCGCTGCTGGGCCTGCTCGGCATCGGGGCCTACAACGCGCTGCAGTACATGGCGCTGCAAACCTCCACCCCCATCAACGTGACGCTGGTCGGCTCCAGCATGCCGGTGTGGATGCTGGCCGTGGGCGCGCTGTTCTTCGGGGCCACCGTCACGCGGCGGCAGGTGCTGGGGGCATTGCTGTCGGTGTGTGGTGTGCTGCTGGTGCTGAGCCGGGGCGAGTGGTCGCAGCTGCTGGCCTTCCGCCTGGTGCCGGGCGATTTGTTCATGCTGCTGGCCACCATCTCATGGGCTTTCTACAGCTGGCTGCTGTCGCGCACTAGCGAGCCCACCAGCATCCGGGGCGACTGGGCTGCGTTTTTGATGGCACAAATGGTGTTTGGACTGGCCTGGTCGGGCAGCTTTGCGGGGGCCGAATGGGCCAGCGGGCGCACGCACATCGCATGGGGATGGCCGCTGATAGCCGCCCTGGCCTTCATCGCCGTGGGGCCTGCGGTGCTGGCCTACCGCTGCTGGGGGGTGGGCGTGCAACGCGCCGGGCCCGCAGCTGCCGGGTTTTTCATCAACCTCACGCCGCTGTTTGCCGGGGTGCTCTCGGCGGCCTTTCTGGGCGACACGCCCAAGGCGTTCCATGCCGTGGCGTTCGCGCTGATCGTGGGTGGCATTGTGGTGTCGTCACGACGTTGACGGGTTTCATTTTTGGCTCAAACCGGCGGTAGCGCTAGTATTTATTGCCCCAATTGCTACACAAAAAATAGCAAACGGCGCGGCTTTTCTGGGCCCATCAACCCGGGGCAGTGACCGTGGTGGCCGACTCCATCAACGCCTCCAGGTCCATCACCGGGGTGGGCCGCCCCAGCAGATAGCCCTGGAAGTACACACAGCCGTGCCGGGCCAGGAAGTCCTTCTGTGCCTCGGTTTCCACCCCTTCGGCAATCACATCCAGCTCCAGGTTGCGTGCCATGCCCAGAATGGTCTGGACGATCACATCGTCGGTGTGCCGCACCCCCAGGTTGCGCACAAAGGACTGGTCGATCTTGAGCTGGTCCAGCGGCAGCCGCGTGAGATACGCCAGCGATGAATAGCCGGTGCCAAAGTCGTCCACCGAAAAGCGCACGCCCTTGGTCTTGAGCATGCCGATCTTGGCGATGGTGTCGTCCACGTTGTCCAGCACCAGCGATTCGGTGAGTTCGAGCTTGAGCAGGTGCGGCTTGGCGCCCGTCTCGCGCAGCACCTCCACCACCCGGGCCACAAAGTCGCGCTGGCGGAACTGCCGCGCACTCACGTTGACCGACACCTGCAGGTGCCGGTACCGCTCGTCCCCCTGCCAGGCCGCCAGTTGCTCGCAGGCCGTGCGCAGCACCCAGTGGCCCATGGGCACGATGAGTTCGCTTTCTTCGGCCACGCCTATGAACTCGCCGGGCGCAACCAGCCCGCGCTCGGGGTGCTGCCACCGGATCAGGGCCTCGGCGCCCACCATGCGGCCATCCAGGTGGAACTGCGGCTGGTAATGCAGCACAAACTGCCGCGCTGTGAGCGCCATCTGCAGGTCGGTCTCCAGCTGCGCGCGCATGCTGATGACGATCTGCATCTGGGGGTCAAAAAAGCACAGCGCGTTGCGCCCTTGCGATTTGACCTGGTACATGGCGATGTCAGCCTCTTTCAGCAGGTCCACCGACGACTGCAGACTGCCGCCCATCAGCGTGGCGCCAATGCTGGGCGTGCTGTGGTGCGTGTTCCCCCCCAGCGTGTATGGCACGTTGAGTTTGCGCAGGATCTTCTCGCCCACCCGGCGCGCCTGGGCGGCGGCCTCATCACGGTGCACCGACAGGTCGCTGAGCATGACCACGAATTCGTCGCCCCCCAGGCGCGCCACCGTGTCCTCGCGCCGCACGCAGGTCTTCAGGCGCTGGGCCACCTGGCGCAACAGCATGTCGCCCACCTCATGGCCCCGCGTGTCGTTCAGGGTCTTGAAGTGGTCCAGGTCCAGGAACAACAAGGCGCCGTACTGCCCGCTGCGCACGCTGGCGGCAATGGCTTGCTGCATGCGGTCCATCAACAGACGGCGGTTGGGCAGGTTGGTCAGCGGGTCGTAAAAGGCCAGGCTCTCAATCTCCGTGCTGGCCTTGCGCAGCGCAGTCACGTCGTGGTAGCTGATGACGAGGCCGCCATCGGGCGTGGCGCGTTCGGTGATCTGGATGGTGCTGCCGTTGGCGTACGACTGTTCACGCGGCTCGGGCTGGTGCTTTTGCCGCTCCAGGCGCTGGCTCACCCACCGCTTGCGCTCATCGTCGGACAGGCGGGGCACATGGTGCTCCACCGTGGCCTCCAGCACCGTTCGGAACGGAATGAGGGGTGTGATCACGCCCTGCAGCCACGGGAGAATCGTCTCCAGCTGGCGGTTCCACTGCACCACGCGATGCTGGCTGTCCAATAGCAAGAAACCGCTCACCATGGACTCCAGCGCCTGGTCCAGCGTGGCCTTGGACTGCGCGATGGCCAGGCGGGCCTGGGACATCCGGTCCACATAGCGCAGCGCCAGCACCCCCGCCGCAAAGATCATGGCGATGAACAGTGCGGTGGTCAGCGCAATGGCATCGCGCTGGTCGCGCCAGCCGGCGAGTGCCGCATCCAGCGGAATGCTGGCCGCGATGCGCAAGTCCTGGTACAGGATGGGCCGGAACACCACCAGCGATGGCTCGCCGGTCAATCGCGCAGGGGCCTGCCAGGCCATTCCCCGGTCGACCAAATCTCCGATGGGCGGCGTGAGGGTGGGCGCGGTCACGTCTTCGCGGTTGGGCACGCTCAGCAGCAGTTGCCCGGTGGCGCGCTCCAGCGTGACCTGCAGGCCGCTGATGTCCACGCCCTGTACCAGCACCGAGCTGAGGGCCGACACCGGCAGCTCGGCCACAGCCACCACCCGCGAGCTGTCCGCCATGCGCAGGTGGCGAGCGAAGTACAACACTTTCTCGGAACTGGCAAAGCTCACCACCGGCGCGCTGACCATCAGGGTGGATACAGGTTGCTCCAGCACGCTCTCCAGAAAACCGGCCGGCAGTTGCACCAACAGGCTGGCGCCTGCGGGGTCGGACGACGCCAACGCCTTGCCCGTGCTGTCGAGCACCGCCACGTAGCGCACCATGAGGTTCTGCCGCGCCGACCCCCGCAGCCGCTGGCTGGCCGTATCGGCATCCAGCCACTTGGGCATGGCATTGGACAGTCCCAGCAGCTCGTCCATGCTGGCCAGCAGCACGTCCACGGCCAGCAGCGAGCGGTTGAGTGCCGCCTCTGCGCCCGCCACAAAGCGCGTGGCCTGGGCCTCGCTATCGGCCAGCGCGGCCTGGCGGGCATTCCACGCCAGGGTGCCGGCCACCGCCACCACGGCCGCCACAAACACTGCAGCGCCCGCCCAAACATAGGCCTTGATGCGCGAAGGTGCGGCGGACTCTGTCATTTCGCAGGCGCTGCCTGCAGCCCACGCGCTGGCCCGATGGTCTGGTTCCAGACCTGCGCGCAGCGAGCGCCGCAACGCTGCACCCAGCGCGGCAACACAGTGGATTCAAGGATCTCCTGGCGGCTGCGCTCATCCTGGGGCGACACGGGCACCACCACCATGCTGCCCTTGGTGCCAGCGCTGCAGGTGGAGGCACCCCGGTTGCAAGCCAGCCCGTCGGCAGTTTCACGCTCGGACTCGGCCCAGATGGCGGCTTCCAGGCGGGGCAGTTCGCGCTTGAGCAGCGTGCGCAGGTCGGCCGGCAGCGCCGCCCAGGCGGCTTGGTTGGCACCGAACACGGCAAGCCCCCAGGTCACCGGCAGGGTGTGCACGTGGGTGGTGAGCGACGGCAGGCCAAGCATGTTGCCCGACATGGTGCCGGTAATGGCGCATTCGGTATTGCCCGCGGTCAAGCTCGGCACGATCTGCGAAAAACTGGTCAGCACGGGCACCCCGCCCAAGGCGCCCACAAAGTCGGCCTGGCTGGCCGACGACACACGCACGCGGCGGCCAGTGAGTTCGGCCAGCGTGCGCAGTGGCTTCTTGCAGAACACCACCTGCGCCGGGTACACATAGATGGCAAGTGCCTCGACACCATGCTGCTCACGCAACGCCTTTTCGAGGTAGGGGCGAAACGCCGCCAGCGTGGTCTTGAGCGTGGCAAGGTCGGGGTTCAGTCCGGCCAGGTCAGGCGCTGTGTATTCGGGGTATTGCGCGGTGAACGAACTCATCAGGGTGGTGCCAAAAGGAACCACGCCCAGCTGCAACAAACGCAGCATCTCGGCCCCGGGCACGCCGGCCCGGTCAAAGGGCACGATCTCTGCCTGGAAGCGCCCGGCGCTCAGGCGAGAAAGCTCCTTGGTCCAGAAGGGCTCTTCCTGCCGGACGTACTGGCTGATACCGGCCAGACCGCCCACGATGCGCAACCGGTACGGAGCTGCCGCTGTGGTGCCCGCACCCGCCGCGCTGGCCGCATCGGCGGCCTGCACAGCAGCCCCAACGCACAGCGCCAGACACAGCAGGGTGCAGTGGCGTTTCAGGCGCGGCAGAAAGGGAGTGTGGACAGATTGCATGGCGGCGGACAGTGGCAGGCGCTGGCCCGCAGTATTCCACCAATTATTCAGCGCTCCGGTAAAGCTGTCGGCAAAACACCACGCCAGCTTCCGTTCTGCGGGAGCACTGCGCCACACAGCCCACCAGCCGGGCCTCGTCGGGCCCGGCCTGCGTCAGAACGTACCGGGGTAGGCACCACCGTCGGCCAGCACGTTCTGCCCCGTCATGTAGCCCGCGTGCACGCTGCACAGGAAGGCGCAAATGGCACCAAACTCTTCGGCAGAGCCATACCGCCCTGCCGGGATCTGCGCCTGCTGCGCGGAGCGCACATCCTGGACGCTCTTGCCCGCCTTGCTGGCGGCTGCCGTAACGGTGGCTGCGAGCCGGTCGGTGTCGAACTTGCCAGGCAGCAGGTTGTTGATGGTCACCCCGCTCGCTGCAATCTTGCTGCGCGACACACCCGCCACAAACCCCGTGAGACCACTGCGCGCGCCGTTGGACAGGCCCAGGATGTCGATGGGCGCCTTCACGGCGCTGGAAGTGATGTTGACGATGCGGCCAAACCCGCGTGCAGCCATGCCATCCACCGTGGCCTGAATCAACTCGATAGGGGTCAGCATGTTGGCGTCCACAGCCTTGATCCAGGCGTCGCGGTTCCAGTCGCGGAAGTCGCCGGTGGGTGGGCCGCCTGCGTTGGTGACCACGATGTCGAAGTCACGGCCCGGTCCTCCGGCCACCGAGAACACCGCCGCACGCCCTTCGGGCGTGGTGATGTCGGCCGCCACAGCCAGCACCTGGGGTGAGGCACCCTTTTGGCCGCTGGCGCCGGTCTTGTTTGCACTTTCAGCTATCAAACGAGTAGCAGCCTGTTCGAGCGCCTCGGCACTGCGGGCGTTGATGACCACATTGACACCCTCGCGCACCAAAGCCTGCGCGCAGCCATAGCCCAGCCCCTTGCTCGCGCCACACACCAGCGCCCATTTGCCTGCAATACCCAAATCCATAACAATCTCCGGTTTCACGCTGCATGCCGCAGCCACAACAAATCATAAGTGGAGAGTTACAAAAATGATCCGGCTGCACTGCAGAGCCCTGACTCCCTGGCTGGCATCGGGCGTGATGGCTCTCGCGCCTTTTCTGACAGGCACAGCACATGCCCAGGAGGCAGCCGTCGTCAAACGCGCCACCCAGCTGCGCGACAGTCCCACAGAAAACGGCGCCAGTGTGGCGCCCCTGGAAGCCAACGCGGTGGTCACGCGCACCAGTGAGCGCAAGGGCCCCTGGACCAAGGTCAGTACGCAACAAGGCGCCACGGGCTGGGTGCATATGTTTGACCTGAGCCCGCAGTCTGGCGCTGCTCCTACCAGTGGAAATGCAGCCACCAGCGGCATGCGCGGCCTGGGCGGCCTGTTTGGCAGCAACAGCGGCAGCACGACGACCGCCACCTCCACCGTGGGCATCCGGGGTCTGGGAGCCGAAGACATCGCCAAGGCGCAACCCAACCCTGCAGCCGTGACCCAGGCCGAGGGGCTGCGGGTCAACGCCGACCAAGCCCGCCAGTTCGCCAGCAATGCGTCGCTGCAGCCACGCAACGTGGCACCCCTGGCGGAGCCGCCCCGGCCCTCCTCCAGCAGCGGATCGGGGGCGACAGGCTCGTCCAACAATCCGTCCGACCCCAATTTCAGCCCCAACTGAGCGAGAGCTGCCATGCGTCTGCCCCCATCCCTCTCCCGCATCCGGCTGCTCGCTGCGGCGTGCACCGCCCTGGCCCTGACCCTGCTCCCCAGCCAGGGACAGAGCCAGGGGGTCATGAATCTGCTCAACGCCCTGGGTGGTGGCAGCTCCACCAGCAACACCGGCGGAGGCCTGCTGGGCGCCATCACCGGTGGAGGCAGCCCCGCAGGCCAGGGGGATGACCTCATCAGCATGCTCACCCGTTCGGTCGAGAGCATCGACGAGCCCCGCGAGATCGAAATCGGCCGCCAACTCTCGGCCGTGCTGCTGGGCAGCAAACCCCTGCACCCGGACATGGCACTGCAGCGGTATGTGAATCAGCTGGGGCGCTGGATCAGCCTGCAATCGCCCCGCCCCAACCTGCCGTGGACCTTTGTGGTGCTGGACGACTCGGGGTACAACGCCTTTGCGGCCCCGGGGGGGTATGTGTTCGTGACCAAGGGCCTGATCGACCGCTGCGCCGACGAGGCCGAGCTGGCTGGCATCCTCGCCCACGAAATCACCCACGTCACCGCCAAACACCACCTGCTGGCCATTCGCAAGACGGCACAGTCGGGCATGCTGACCCAGTTGGTGGCTTCGCAGATCAAGACCAACGCCGTGGGCAACGTGGTGGCCTCGCAATTTTTGGCACTGGGGCGCAACCTGTACGCACGCGGCCTGGACCAGACCGATGAGTACGATGCCGACCGCACGGGCGTGGCCCTGGCCACCCGCGCGGGGTTTGATCCTTATGGACTGGTGTCGGTGCTCCAGCACCTGCGCACCGCTACGCCTGACAACCCGGCCTTCACGCTGGCACTGGCCACGCACCCGCCGGCACAGGCGCGCCTGGAGCAACTGGAGCTGGCCATGGGCAAGAACCTCGATGGATTCACCGGCACGGCCCCCGTGACGGTGGCCCAGCGCATGAATCCCAAGACTGCACCCGCAGCAGCTGCGGTGCCGTCGCCTGCAGCACCGGCCGAGGCACCAGCCCGCAGCAAGGCAGCCCCCAAAAAGAAGACGTCATAAAAGCAAGCAGGGCGGCCCTTGTCACGGCGGCCCAAAGGGCTGCGGGATGTGGGCTGTCAGGCCCTGCGCGCCATGCGGGTAAAAATGAAGATACCCGCGACCACGAGCACCGTCCCGGCAGCGACCCACACCGTGAACGGTTCGCCGAGAATCCACACGCCCATGAGGATGGTAGACAACGGGCCCACCATGCCCGTCTGCGCGGCCATGCCTGCGCCGATGCGCTCAATGGCCATCATCACCATCAGCACGGGCGCGGCCGTGCACAAGGTGGCGTTGAGCAACGACAGCCAGATCACCTCAGGCGCAACGACTGCCGCACTCAGCGGCCGCAGCACCACAAACTGCAACAGGCAGCACAGGCAAGCCACGGTGGTGGCAAGCCCCACCAACCGCAGCGCGCCCAGGCGCTGCACCATCTCGCCGCTGTAAACCAGGTAGATGGCATAGCTGACTGCGCTCAGGAACACCAGCAAGGTGCCCCAGGCAGCATTGGCACCCTGCAGGTTGGCCTCGTGGCCAAACACCAGAACCACGCCGCTGTAGCTCACCAGCATGCCTGCCGCCTGGGTCCAGCGGATACCACGTCCGTACAACACCCAGCCCAGCAACACGACCAGCGTGGGGTTGAGGTACAGGATGAGGCGCTCCAGGCTGGCGCTGATATAGGCAAGCCCTGCAAAGTCGAGAAAACTCGCCAGATAGTAGCCGGTGACACCCAGGCCCAGCACGCCCAGCCAGTCCTTGCGGGTGAGCGGCGGTTTGCCCCGGCTGGCCCACCAGGCCATCACGGCAAAGATGGGCAGCGCAAACAGCATGCGGTACATGATGAGCGTGACCGCATCCACCCCATGGCGGTAGGCCAGCTTGACGATGATGGCCTTGCCGCTAAAGGCGATGGAGCCCAGGAATGCCAGCACAAGGCCGGAGGCAATGCTCTTCTTTTCAGTGGTCACGGGTACGAAGGGACGCAAAGCGCCTGCTGAAGTATCTGCCGGACAGTGGTCGCCGGAGCGTTGCGCCCAGTGTGACACGGCAAGGCTGGTGCAGGCCATCGAACCTCTGCGCGGGCGCCCCCTTCATCAACGATGGCTGACAAGCCAAAGTGCACCCCGTGCCGCTCGACAGATCGGTGGGCCAACCGCCTTAGCGGTGTTTGTGGAACACCCGCTGGTGCAGCCGCCGCAGTGACCACCACACCCCTGCCGCCACCACCGGAATCGCGAGGGCTGCCGTAGTCTCCGGCGACAACGGCCAGCCCAGTTTCTGCGCGCCCTTGGCCAGATAGCTGACGAGCCCGACGATGTAATAGGTAATGGCCGCCACAGACAACCCCTCCACGGTGGACTGCATCTGCAACTGCAGATCCTGCCGGTGGTTCATGGTGGTCAGCAGCGCCTGGCTGCTTTGCTGCTGTTCGATCTCTACCCGGGTGCGCAGCAGGTTGCTCATGCGCGATACGCGCTGCGACAGCGCATCCTGCCGACGGGTTGCCCACTCACAGGTACTCCGAGCGGGGGTCAGGCGCCGGTCCATGAACTCCCGGATGGTCTGCATGCCCGCCAGGCGGGACTCGGCAATGTCCTGGATACGGCGGTCCAGCAATTCAAAGTAGGCACTGCTGGCCGAGAAGCGCGAGTGCGTGGCTGCGTACTGACTTTCCACCTGCCCGGCCAGGCGCGTCAGCCGGTCGAGCAAGGCGGGCTCGTCATCACGGTTGGCAGTGCGGATGGCTTCAGCCAGCGCCGCTAGTTCGCGCTCAGCAAAGGCCAGCACGCTGGCAGCCTCGCGAGCGGCAGGCAGACCGAGCAAGGCTGCCATGCGGTAGGTCTCGATTTCCAGCAGGCGCTGCACCAAACGCCCCAGGCGCCGTGGTGTCATGCCCCCTGCGAGCAGCACCATGCGCGAAAAGCCGTCGGCGTGGATCGCAAAGTCGGTGTACACCTCACCATGCCCGTCGGCCACGGTAGAGGCTACCAATGTGTCTTCGTGCAGAACATGCTTGACCAGAGAGCCCGATCCAAAGGTGTGTGTGGGCAGCACCCACAGGTTCAGGCTGCACAGGCACTGGCCGGGCAAAGCTGCAAGCCAGTCGTGCGGAACGGAATCCACGGCACTGACCGGCTCCCGCTCTCCAAAAGCCTCCACTGGAGCCGGGACCATGAAGGTCCAGGTGACGAATTCGGTGTGCATCTCCCAGCGCATCCGAAAAGCGCCCAAGTCCATCCGTAAGTGGGTGGTCTGGGCGTCGGGCAGCGCCATGTGGTGGTCCCGCAGGAGCGCGGCCACATGGGCCCGGCTGGCCTCGCGCCCTGCCGCATCGGCCAGCATCACGATGTGCGCGATGGCCAGCGGGGCATTCATCGCCTCGGGCGGGCGGGCGTGGATTTCGTTGTGCAGCATCGCCCGGTGCGGGTGCTGCGTGGGATGAAACGGTGTAGACATGCGGACCTCTGCCCGCAATTGTGTACTGGCGACAGCCGTACCACGTGGACGCCACTGCCCAAAAAACAACGGCACCCGAAGGTGCCGTTGATCAGGGTGAGAAAAGAATCGGAACCGATCAGTCTTCCACAAACGCTTCTTCGCGCTTGTTCTTGACTGAAGGCAGCAGCACGATGATGAGCAGCAGTGCCGCAGCCGCCAACAGGCCAGCCGACAACGGACGCGTCACAAACACGCTCCAGTCACCACGCGACAGCAGCAGCGCACGGCGCAGGTTCTCTTCCATCATGGGGCCCAGAATGAAGCCGAGCAGCAGCGGTGCCGGTTCGGTACCCAGCTTGTAGAAGATGTAGCCAATCAGACCGAACGCACCCACCATCCAGATGTCGAAGGTGTTGTTGTTGGTGGAGTACACACCCACCGCGCAGAACAGCACGATGGACGGATACAGCCAGCGGTAAGGCACGGTCAGCAGCTTGATCCAGATGCCGATCAGCGGCAGGTTCAGGATGATCAGCATCGCATTGCCGATCCACATCGAAGCAATCAGGCCCCAGAACAATTCGGGGTTGCTGGTCATCACCTGGGGACCAGGCTGGATGTTGTGAATGGTCATGGCACCCACCATCAGCGCCATCACGGCGTTGGGAGGAATGCCCAGCGTCAGCAGCGGGATGAACGAGGTTTGTGCACCGGCGTTGTTGGCAGCTTCCGGAGAAGCCACGCCACGGATATTGCCCTGGCCGAAAGGCACTTCGCCGGGTTGCAGCTTGGTCTTCTTTTCCAGCGTGTAGGCAGCAAAAGCAGCCAACAGCGCACCGCCACCAGGCAGGATACCCAGTGCAGAACCCAGCGCGGTACCACGCAGCACGGCGGGAATCATGCGCTTGAAATCGTCCTTGGTCGGGAACAGACCCTCGACCTTGGCAGTGAACACTTCGCGTTCGTCATCAGGACGCGAGAGGTTGGCAATGATTTCGCCGTAACCGAACACGCCCATGGCGATGGTCACAAAACCGATGCCGTCGGTCAGCTCAGGGATATCGAAGCTGAAGCGGGCCACGCCCGAGTTCACGTCGGTACCCACCAGACCCATCAGCAGGCCCAGCACGATCATGGCCACCGCCTTGAGCAACGAGCCCGATGCCAGCACCACTGCACCGATGAGACCCAGCACCATCAGCGAGAAGTACTCGGCAGGACCGAACTTGAACGCGACTTCGGTCAGCGGAGGCGCAAAGGCTGCCAGGATCAGCGTACCCACGCAGCCCGCGAAGAACGAACCCAGACCTGCAGCCGCCAGCGCCGGCCCCGCTCGACCCTTGCGCGCCATCTGGTAACCGTCAATCACGGTCACCACCGACGAGGACTCGCCTGGCAGGTTCACCAGAATGGCGGTGGTGGAACCACCATACTGGGCACCGTAGTAAATACCAGCCAGCATGATCAGCGCCGCCACCGGGGGCAGCGCATAGGTGGCGGGCAGCAGCATGGCGATGGTCGCCACCGGGCCAATGCCTGGCAGCACGCCAATGAGCGTGCCGAGCAAGCAGCCCACGAAGCAGTAAATCAGGTTCTGGAACGTGAAAGCAACGCCAAAACCCAGCGCGAGGTTATTGAATAATTCCATGGTCGGTGCTCCTGCTTAACCTGCGATGAAACTCGGCCACACAGGAAACTGCAGCTTGAGCGCCCACACAAAAGCCACGTAGCTGCCGATGGCAAGCACGGTGGCCAGAACAAACACACCCTTGGCATTGAACTCATTGCCAGCCAGGCTGGAGATGAAGGTCAGTGCATAGATGCCCACGATGAGGCCCATGGCCGGGATGCCCATGCTGGGCAGGCCACCCAGCAGAATGCCGAAGGCAAAGTTGGCAGCCAAAATGAAGAACAGCGGCTTCCAGGCCCATTTGCCGATCTTGTCGCCGTCGGCGGTTTCCACGGTCAGCGCCTTGAAGGTGATCACGCTGCCGATGAGGGCCAGCAAGATACCCAGCAACAACGGGAAGTAGCCAGGGCCCATGCGCGCGCCCGTGCCCACGTTGTAAGTGGTGGCACCCCACGCAAATGCGATCCCTACGCCCATGAACATGAGCCCGGACGCAAAGTCTTTATTACTCTTGATTTTCACGAATTGTCTCCTTGACGGAATTCTCGACTGCGCGATTGTGCTGGCAAGGAGCGGGCGGCGCGATGTGGATTCCACCTACATCCGGTAACGCTCTGCCCACACTGACAACAGCACCCTCACCCCGCAGCCCCTCTCAGAGACCAGAAAAGAAGGGCCAACGGAGAAGATTGCCCAGAACGCAATCTCGCCCGCCCCGTTTCTCACTCCAGGGGCGGTGTGGCCGCAATCACCTCTTCCATGGTGGTCAGCCCCTCCGCCACGCGCAACGCACCCGCCAGGCGCAAGGGACGCATGCCGTCTTGCACGGCCTGGCGGCGCAGTACATCAATGGAAGGCGCCTGGGTGATTTTGTCCTTGAGCGCCTCGCTGACGGTGAGCAATTCATAGAGCCCCATGCGGCCCCTGAAACCGCCCATGCGGCAATCCACGCAGCCGACCGGCTTGTACGGGTGGTAGCTACCACTGATCTTCCAGGGCTTGACCACCTCGGTCAGGGCTTCGCGGCTCGCGGCCTCATCCTTTTGTTTGCACTGCTTGCACAGCGTGCGCACCAGCCGTTGGGCCAGCACGCCCAGCAAGGTGGCATTGAGGAGGTACGACGGAACACCCAGCTCCATCATGCGGGTGATGGCGCTGGGGGCATCGTTGGTGTGCAGGGTAGAGAACACCAGGTGGCCTGTCAGCGCCGCCTGGATGGCCATCTCGGCGGTCTCCAGGTCGCGGATCTCACCCACCATGATGATGTCAGGGTCCTGCCGCATCAGGGCGCGCAGGCCTTCGGCAAAGTTGAAGTCGAGCTGCGGCTGCACCTGGGTCTGGTTGAAGCTGGGCTCGATCATTTCGATGGGGTCTTCCACCGTGCTCACGTTGACCTCTTCGGTGGCCACGCGCTTCAGGGTCGAGTACAGCGTGGTGGTCTTGCCCGAGCCCGTGGGGCCAGTCACCAGGATGATGCCGTGCGGCCGCTTGACCAACGCCTCCCAGCGCTGCGCATCGTGCTGCGCAAACCCCAGGGCATCAAGGTCCTTGACCGCGTTGTCCGGGTCAAAAATGCGCATGACCATCTTTTCGCCAAACGCAGTGGGCAAGGTGGACAGGCGCATTTCCACCTCTTCGCCCCGCTGGTTGCGGGTCTTGATGCGGCCGTCCTGTGGGCGCCGTTTTTCCACCACGTCGATGCGACCCAACAACTTGATGCGCGCCACCATCGCGTTGTGCACGCCCATGGGCATCTGGTAGACCGGGTGCAGCACACCGTCGATGCGAAAACGGATCACGCCCTGGTCGCGGCGCGGCTCCAGGTGAATGTCGCTCGCGCGCTGGTCAAACGCGTACTGCCAGAGCCAGTCCACCACCTTGACCACGCCCTGGTCGTTGGCATCGAGCTGCTTGTTGCTCTTGCCCAGCTCCACCAACTGCTCAAAGCTGCTGCCACCCGAGTTGCCGCCAGCCTTCTGCGCGGCGCGCACCGACTTGGCCAGCGCAAAAAATTCAGCCGTGAAGCGGTGGATGTCTTGGGGGTTCGCCACCACCCGGCGCACCGAGCGGCGCGACTGGCGCTCCACCTCGGCCACCCAGTCATCAATGAAAGGCTCGGCCGTGGCCACCACCACTTCTTTGCTGGTCACCTGCACAGGCAGCACCTTGTGGCGTTCCGCATAAGTGGCGCTCATGGTGTCTGCTACGCGCCCCACATCCACCTTGAGGGGGTCGATGCGCAGGTAGGCGAGGCCCGCACGTTGCGCCAGATACTCGGACAGCGCCTCGATGTCGAGCGGCTTGCTATCGCTGACGCGCTCCATGGCCACACTGGCCAGGCGTACCAGGGCATGCTGGGAGCTCTCGGCCTGCGAACAGCGGGCGATGGTGCGTTGCGCTTCCTCGCGCGAGATCACCTTGTCATCGCTGAGCCACTGCACCATGCGGCGCCAGTCCACCGGGCCAATGTATGAAGCCGACTTCAGCCGGTCAGGGGTCACGACAGGAGCATTCATTGCAAGATTCCTCTCAGGGGTTCACAGGCTTGAACACCCGCAGCCATTTGGTGGTGGGCAGGTCCCACCGCGCCTGAATCGCCTCGGCCCGCTCGGCCAGTTCCGCGCGCTTGGGCCGCGTGGGGGTGCGCTGGGCCAGCACCACCGTGTTGCCTTCACGCGTGGGCTTGAACGCCCACAGCGCATCGCTGCCAAACGCCTGGGACATGCTCTGCAGGCTGCGGTCAAAGCTCGACGCGCGGCCGAACAGGTTCACGGTCATGCAGCCCGTCTCCGTGAGCAGTGCGCGGCAGTCGGCATAAAAATCGGGGCTATCGAGCACGGGGGCCGCAGCCTCGTGGTCATAAAGGTCCACAGCCAGCGCATCCACCGTGCCCAGCCACATGGGGTTCTGGATCTCCTTGGACGCGTCGGCCAGCACCACGCGCAGCTTGGGGCCGTCGGGCGGCAGTTTGAACCACTGGCGGCACACGGCCAGCACCTGCGGGTTCAGCTCGATGGCGGTGGTGCAGATGCGCAGCTTTTTGTGGCAGAACTTGGTGATGGCACCCGCCCCCAGCCCCAACTGCATGGCATGGCCCTTGGACACCTGCGCCAGGTCGGCAAACAGCAGCCAGGCCATCATGCGCTGCACGTACTCCAGCTCCAGGGCAAAGGGCTCGTCGATGCGCATGGAGCCCTGGATCCAGGGTGTGCCCAGGTGCAGGTGACGCACTTCGCCGTCGTCAGACACGCTGACTTCGGGCAGTTCTTGCAAGGTTTCTTTTTTACGGGCCATTCACAGCAATCCGTGCCGGGCCATCACATCGGCCCAGGCGGTCAATTTACGTTCAAAACTCCAGGAGGCGTTGGCCGGGCTGGTCGATGGCAGCCGCACGGCCTCGATGGCACGTGCGCCTGACGTGCCCACATCATGCGGCAAGAGCGTCGGCTGCCCGGCAGCTCCCAGCGCGGCAAGCGCCGCCGGCGCGTGCCGAAAACTCTCCGCACCGTTGTGCGCCAGCGCGGCCAGCAGGGGGCACACACTGCGCAGCGCCGCAAAGTCGTTGAGCCGGGCGTTACGGATACTGGTGTCCAGGCTGCCCTCGCGCTGGCAGCTCTGGTACACGTCCCACAGGCCCAGGCCGCGATCCAGCAGCCAGGCGCAGCGGCCCGCATAGCCATCCAGCCCCGCCGGGGGCAAGGGATGCTGGGGCCACAAGGCCTGCAGGATCTTCCAGAAGTGGTTCTGGGGGTGCGCGTAGTACTGGCGGGCTTGCAATGACGCAGCCCCCGGGAAACTGCCCAGCACCAGCACCACGGTGCACGCACCTGCCACCGGCGGCAGGCCCAGCCAGCGCGCGGATGGGCCGACGGCGTCAGGAGTGGCGGCCACAGACGGATCGGCGGCAACAGGGACTGAGGACATGGGGCAATTTTGGCCCCAAAGGGCCGTCAGCCCCGTCCGGCAGCACAAAAAAGATAGCTGTCGGCCCTTTGCCACAGGGCGTCAAGCTCCCAAATTTCTCCCCATTCATCTTGCTTGCCGATCCCTCATCCACCCTGCAATGGCTACCAGTCTGTCAGCAGCCCCTCCAACCGGGGCAAGGCGGCCAAGGCATTGGCCCTGGTGCTGTCAGCCAGCGCCGGCACAGACTCGCCGCGCAACTGGGCCACCACGGCCGCAATGCCGGGTAGTTCCCCCGGACTGTTGCGGCCCTGGGGCCGCCCTGCAGCGCGCTCAGCCGCCGTGGTGTAGAGCCAGTGGGGCGGAATGTCAGGCGCGTCGGTCTCCAGCACCAGGGCATCGCCGGGCAGCTCGGTGGCCAGACGGCGCAGCTGCAGGGCGCGGTCATAGGTCACCGCACCGCCAAATCCCAGCTTGAAGCCCAGGCCGATGAACGCCTGCGCCTGCTGCAGGCTGCCGTTGAAGGCATGCGCAATGCCGCCGCGCACCGGCAAATCCCGCAGGCCCTTGAGCAGCTTGTCGGCAGAACGGCGCACATGCAGGATCACCGGCAGGTCAAACCGCCGGGCCAGCTGCAGCTGTGCGCGGTAGAACCGCTCCTGGCGCGCCGGGTCGAGGCCCGGCACAAAATAATCGAGGCCGATCTCGCCAATCGCCACCAGGCGCGGGTCGGCGTGGTGCTGCTCCAGGTATCCGGCCAGATGCTGCAAGTCCTCCTCCTCGGCGCGCCCTGTGTAGAGCGGATGAATGCCCAGCGCATAGCTGTCCCCATGCTGGTGCGCCAGCGCCCGCACGGTGTCCCAGTTGCTGCGCTCCACGGCCGGAATCACGCAATGGCAAACGCCTTGCGCCGCAGCCTGTGCACGGACCGCACTGCGGTCGGCATCGAACTCGGGGGCGTCGAGGTGGCAGTGGGTATCGATCCAGGCGGTCATGCGCCGATGATGCCCGATGCAGCCTGCAAAGGCTGCGGTCGCAGGGGACGGTGGGCCCGTGTAGCCCTGCATGTGCATTTGCCCGCAAACCGTGCTACTGTCATTTGCGTGCGCCAGGCCCTGGCGTGTACGAGCAAAGGTGACAGGATGCCCCGGCCCGCCCTCTACAGCAGCTCCCGCCCCGCCCGCAGCCGCACGCCTGCGGCGGTGGATGCCACCGAAGCCGTGGCCTCCACAGCGCCGCCCGCAGATGATTCGCCAGCGACGAACGCCGCCACCGCAGCCGCCACGCCCCCGAATTCCCGGGCATTCAAACGCCAGCTGGTTGCCCTGTGGACCATCGTGGTGCTGTTGGCCGCCTTGCTGGTAGCCAGCGCCTGGCACAACACCCGCAGCCCCGCCCGCAAGATCACCCAGGACGACATCGACGCCGCGGTGCTGCGCACGCTGGAGACCACCACCCCGCCCTCTGCCGCCGCGCGCGCCGTGGAGAGCATCGGCCCCTCGGTGGTGCGCGTGGTGGGCTACGGGCGCAGCAAGAACGGCAAGGAAGAGGTCGAGCGCGGCATCGGCACGGGCGTGGTCATCGTGGACAAAGGCGTCATCCTGACCAACCTGCATGTGGTGGCGGGCTCAGACCGCATCGGCATCACCTTCCACGACGGACTGGAAACCACGGCCAGCATCACCGGCGTGCAACCCGAAAACGACCTGGCCGTGCTGCAGGCCCACAAGGTGCCCGACGACCTGGAGGCCGCCACCCTGCGGTCCACCCAGAACCTGCGCCCGGGCGACCATGTGGTGGCCGTGGGCTTTCCTTTTGGCATCGGCCCGTCGGCCTCGGCGGGCGTGGTATCGGGCCTGCAGCGCGAGTTCACTTCGCCCGAGGGCAAGCGCCAGCTCAGCAATCTGATCCAGTTCGACGCAGCGGCCAACCCTGGCAACTCTGGCGGCCCGCTGGTGACGATGGACGGCGAGGTGGTGGGCATCGTCACCGCCATCCTCAACCCCACGCAGGCGCGCACCTTCATCGGCATCGGTTTTGCGGTGCCCATCGAAAACGCGGCGTCCGCCGTGGGCATGCCGCCGTTCTGACCGCACACCGCCCCACCATTCCACTCGTCATCGCAAGGAGCCCCATGTCATCCAGCACGTCGCCCAATGCATCGAACGCCGCCACCGCCACGCTGATGGAACAGGTGCTCTACGAGGTCAAACGCGTGGTGGTCGGGCAAGACCGCTTTCTGGAGCGCGTCATGGTCGCCATACTGGCCCAGGGCCACCTGCTGGTCGAGGGCGTGCCGGGCCTGGCCAAGACGCTGACGGTGAAAACACTCGCCAGCACCATCCAGGGCAGCTTCAAGCGCATCCAGTTCACGCCCGACCTGGTCCCCGCCGACCTGGTGGGCACGCGCATGTACAACCAGAAAACCGGCGAGTTCAGCACCACGCTGGGCCCCGTCTTTACCCACCTGCTGCTGGCCGACGAAATCAACCGCGCCCCGGCCAAGGTGCAAAGCGCGCTGCTGGAGGTGATGCAGGAGCGCCAGGTGACCATTGCGGGCGAAACGCACAAGGTGCCGGAGCCCTTCCTGGTGATGGCCACCCAGAACCCCATCGAGACCGAAGGCACCTACGCGCTGCCCGAGGCGCAAGTGGACCGCTTCATGATGAAGGTGCTGCTGGGCTACCCCACCGAGGAAGAAGAATTTGTGATCGCCCAGCGCGCGCTTGATGTACCCGTGCAGGTGCTACCTGTGGCCACCACGGCGCAGCTGGCGGCATTGCAGGCCGAATGCCGCACGGTGTATGTGGACCCCTCGATGCTGCAATACGCCGTGAAGCTGGTGGCGGCCACGCGCGAGCCTGCGCGCCATGGCCTGAAGGACCTGGCCGGCTACATCAGCTGCGGCGCCAGCCCGCGCGCCACCATTGCCCTGGCCGAGGGCGCGCAGGCCCTGGCCATGCTGCGCGGGCGCAACTATGTACTGCCCGAAGACATGGTGGACCTGGCCGCCGACGTGCTGCGCCACCGCGTGGCGCTGTCGTACGAGGCGCTGTCTGAAGGGCTGGATGCCGACGCGCTCATCCAGCGCATCATGGCCAAGATCCCGGCACCGGCGCGCCCCCTGCACCACGAACAAAAAGCCGCTTGAGTCCACCCGCCATGACCAGCAAGCCGCCCGCCACATCCGTCCCATCCGCCACGGTGCACACCCTGCCCACGCTGCCCGGGCAGGCCGACCGGCTGCTGCGCGAGCTGGAGTGGAAGGTGATCCGCCGCCTGGACGGCCTGCTGCAGGGCGACTACCGCACGCTGATGCGCGGCGCAGGTCTGGACCTGACCGACCTGCGCGAATACCAGCCGCATGACGACGTGCGCCACATCGACTGGAACGTGACCGCGCGGCTGAACACGCCCCATGTGCGCGTGTTCACCGAAGACCGCGAAATGTCGGCCTGGTTTCTGCTGGACCTGAGTCCGTCGATCAGCTTTGGCCCCACCGGCCATGCCAAGCGCGACATCCTGACCGGCTTTGTCGCCGTGCTTTCGCGCCTGCTCACCCGCCACGGCAACCGTGTGGGCGCCGTGCTCTACGGCGGTGCCAGTCCGCAGGCCGAACGCGCAGTGGACGCCGTGCTGCCCCCGCGCAGCAGCCGCGCCCATGTGCTGCACCTGGTGCACAAACTGCTGCCGTCCAAAACCCCGGTGCCACCGCACAAGACGGGTGGCGGCGCCACCGAACTGCACCGGCTGCTGCAGACCGGCCTGGCCACGCTCAAGCGCCGGTCCACCGTATTTGTGGTGTCCGACTTCATCAGCGCACCCGGCTGGGAAAAGCCCCTGGCCCAGCTGGCCCAGAGGCATGACGTGGTGGCCGTGCGCCTGCTCGACCCGCTGGAGCTGGAGCTGCCCGACGTGGGCCTGGTCACGCTGCGCGATGCCGAAAGCGGCGAGCAACTGCAGGTGGACACGCACGACGCGGGCTTTCGCCGCCGCTTTGCCCAGCTGGCCGCCGACCGCGAGGCCGCATTGCGTGAAGGCCTGACGCGGGCAGGTGCCGACACGCTGGAGCTGTGCACCGACGACGACCTGGTTGACGCCCTGTTGCGCTTCATGGACCTGCGCCAGCGCCGGGTGCGGGCGCACAGCCACCCCCTCGTCCCCGCATCGGCATCCGCAGGCCCTGCCGCAACGGCTGCCACCGCCTGACCGATCGATTGATCACCCGCCGCACACGCTGTACTCGCCACCAAGGACACACACCATGGTTTTTCTCTGGCCCACCCTGCTCTGGCTGCTGCTGGCTGTGCCCCTCTTGGTACTGCTGTACTGGTGGCTGCTGCACCGGCGCAAGAAGACAGCGCTGACCTACTCCAGCCTTTCCCTGGTGCGCGAGGCCATGGGCCCCGGCCAGCACCTGCGCCGCCACATCCCGCCCGCGCTGTTTCTGCTGGCCCTGGTGGCGCTGCTGCTGGCTGCTGCGCGCCCGCTGGCCGTCATCACCCTGCCCTCGCAGGACCAGACCATCATGCTGGCCATGGACGTGTCGGGCAGCATGCGCGCCGCCGACGTGGAGCCCGACCGCATCACCGCCGCCCAGAACGCCGCCAAGGCCTTCATTGCCGACCTGCCGCGCCATGTGCGCGTGGGCATCGTGGCCTTTGCGGGGAGCGCCCAGCTGGCCCAGCTGCCCACCCAGAGCCGTGAAGACCTGGTGAAAGCCATCGACAGCTTCCAGCTGCAGCGCGGCACGGCCACGGGCAACGGCATCATGCTGTCCCTGGCCACGATCTTTCCCGATGCGGGTATCGACATCGCCGCTCTGGGCGGCCGCCAGGCCATGCGCCCGAAGCCCATCGAAGAGCTGGGCAAGCAACAGGACCCCGCCAAGACCTTCACGCCCGTGGCCCCGGGCTCGTACAACTCGGCCGCCATCATCATGCTGACGGACGGCCAGCGCACGACGGGCGTGGACCCACTGGAAGCCGCCAAGTGGGCGGCCGACCGGGGGGTGCGGGTGTACACGGTGGGGGTGGGCACGGTGCAGGGCGAGACCATTGGCTTTGAGGGCTGGTCGATGCGGGTACGGCTGGACGAAGAAACCCTGAAGGCCGTGGCTGCGCGGACCAATGCCGAATACTTTCATGCGGCGACGGCGGCAGACTTGAAGAAGGTGTACGAGACGCTGAGCTCGCGGCTGACGGTGGAGAAGAAGGAGACGGAGATTTCTTCTTTGCTGGCGTTGCTGGGGGCGGTGCTGGCGTTGGTGGCGGCGGGGTTGTCAGTGTGGTGGTATGGGCGGGTGATGTGATTTTTTTGAGTGATTTTGGCTGGATGTGCTAGTGGGATATGGGCTGGTAGCTATTGATTTTGCAGTGCTTTCTTGTGGGCGCTGAGTTGGCCGCATGCCTGGGTTCAGGGCGGAGGCCGGGAGTCGCCCGGCATGCGAGTCCCTTTCTTTCGCGTCGCCGAAAGAAAGGAACCAAAGAAAGGGCGACCCCACTGTCTGCGTCCCCGCCGCTGCGCGCCGGGGCAACCTGCGGTGCTCGGGTTTGGCGGGGTCTCGCTCAACTCGCGCCGCTGCGCCTCGCTCAAACACACGCGAGCCCTGATCCGCCAAACCCTGCGCTCCTCGGCGCATCCAGAGGGGCAAGGGGAGCAGAACATCCACACGGGCCATTGCTGCGCTCGGCCCCACATCGCAGGCGCAAGCGCCTCGCGCTGCCCAAGCGCCGCCGAGCGCAGCGATGGCCCGAGTGGATGTCCGGCTGTTTGGATGTTCGGCTGTCCAACCCCCTGCTGGCTGCGCCTGCGGCGGGGCGGTTGCGGGGTGGCACGCGCGTCGCAGCGCGCGTGCTTCGTCAACTGACTCGCCGTGGCTGTCTGAGCGGCGCGCGGCAGCGCAAAGCGAGTTCCACGGCGCACCCCGCAACCGCCCCGCCACAGGTTTGCCCCGTAGCGAAGCGCAGGGGTCGCAGACTGGGGGTCGCCTTTCTTTTGGGTACTTTTCTTTGGCGAAGCAAAGAAAAGTACCTCGCCCGCCGGGGCGACTCCCGGCCTCCGCCCTCAACAAAGGCACGCCACCCAATCAACGCACAAGAACCAACACTTCAAAATCAATAGCTACCAGCCCAGATTCCACTGACGCATCCAGCCAAAATCACCCCAAAACCCCAGACACCAGCCTCACCACCCGGTCACACCGGGCCGCCAGCGACTCATCGTGCGTCACCATGACAAACGCCGTGCCCTGGTCCCGCGCCAATTGCAGCATCAAGTCAAACACCCCATCAGCCGTACTCCGGTCCAGATTACCCGTAGGCTCGTCCGCCAGCACGCAAGCAGGCCGCGTCACCAACGCCCGCGCAATCGCCACCCGCTGACGCTCACCGCCCGACAGCTCGGCCGGCCGGTGCATCAGCCGCTCCTTCAAACCGACTGACGCCAGCACCCGCTCCGCCTCCGCATGGCACTGGGCCAACGGCAGGCGGCGGATGCGCAGCGGCATGGCCACGTTGTCCAGCGCACTGAACTCCGGCAGCAGGTGGTGGAACTGGTAGATAAACCCCAGGTGCTGGTTGCGCAGCTGCCCCTGGCGCTCCGCCGACAGCGACGACATCTCCTCGCCCTTCAGGCGCACCGTGCCCGCCGTGGGTGCATCCAGCCCGCCCAGCAGGTGCAGCAAGGTGCTCTTGCCAGAGCCCGAGGCGCCCACGATCGCCAGCGTTTCGCCCGCATGGATCTGCAGGTCCACGCCCTTGAGCACGGTCACATCCAGGCGGCCTTCGGTAAAGCGTTTGGTCAGGCCCTTGGCTTCCAGCACCACCGGGTGGCTGTTATTACGGGGAGTGGGGTTACTCATAACGCAGCGCCTCGGCAGGGTTCACACGGCTGGCGCGCCAGCTGGGATACAGGGTGGCCACAAAGGCCAGCACCAGCGAGATGACCGCAATGGGCACGATGTCGCTGCTCTGCGGCTCGCTGGGCATCTTGCTGATGAGGTAGATGTCCTTGGGCAAAAAGCTCGCGTTCAGCGCGCGCTCGATGGCCGGCACGATCACGTCGATGTTGAACGCGATGCCAAGGCCCAGCAGCAGGCCAACCAGCGTGCCGATCACGCCCACCATCGCGCCCTGCACCACAAAGATGCCCATGATGCTTTTGGGGCTGGCACCCAGCGTGCGCAGGATGGCGATGTCGGCGCGCTTGTCGGTCACCGTCATCACCAGCGTGGAGACCAGGTTGAACGCGGCCACCGCCACGATGAGCGTGAGGATGATGAACATCATGCGTTTTTCGAGCTGCACCGCGGCGAACCAGGTGCGGTTTTGCTGCGTCCAGTCGCGGATCAGCAGCTGGCCGCTCAGGGACTGCGCCAGCTGCTGCGCCACCTCGCGGGCCTGGTGCAGGTCCTTGAGCTTCAGGCGCACGCCCGTGGGGCCTTCCAGGCGGAAGATGCGCTGCGCGTCCTCATGGTGCAGCAACACCAGGGCCGAGTCGTATTCGTAGTGGCCGGAGTCAAACGTGCCGGCCACCGTCATCTGCTTGAGGCGTGGCACCACGCCAGCCGGCGTCACCTGGCCGGCGGGCGCAATCAGCGTCACCGGGTCGCCCACCCGCACGCCCAGGGCACGGGCCAGCTCGCCCCCCAGCACCACGCGGAACTCGCCGGGCACCAGCAGGTTCAGCGTTTTCTCATTGGTGGCAGCCAGGTCGGTCACCGCGCCCTCCAGGGCCGGGTCAATGCCGCGCACCAGCGCACCCTTCATGTCTTCGCCACGCGCCAGCAGGGCCTGGGCCGCTACAAAAGGTGCAGCCCCGATCACATTCGGGTTTTTCTTGGCCTCGGCCAGGGTGAGCGCCGGGTCCGGCAGTGCGGCCCCCAGGGGCGCAAAGATCTCGATGTGCGAGACCACGCTGAGCATGCGGTCGCGCACGTCCTTCTGAAAGCCGTTCATCACCGACAGCACGATGATCAGCGCCGCCACCCCCAGCGCAATGCCCAGCATGGACACGCCCGAGATGAACGAGATGAAGCCATTGCGCCGCGTGGCGCGGCCCGCGCGCGTGTAGCGCCAGCCCAGGGCCAGTTCGTAGGGAATTTGCATGGATTAGGAAAGAAGGACCTGTACGGTGCGGAATGCACGCTACGGGCCGGGCCGATTGTGGCATCCCGGACAATAGAGCGAGTGAAACACTTTTACATACCCACGTTGGGCCTCCAGGCCAGTGATCGCAAGGCGCGGGCCGCCGCCAAGGCTGGACGCCTTGGCAAGGTCCACAACGCCGCGAGCGCTGGCCTGGAGGCCCAACCCTTCGGGAAAGCCGGGGAAAGGCCCGGCCACTGCGTTGCAGCCCGCTTGCGGTATCCCAACCGCTGCGCGTCCTGCGCCTTGTTGCCGGGCCTTTCCCCGGTTTTCGTGGGCACGTAAAAGTGTTTCACTCGCTCTAGCCATGTCGGACACCACCCATTTGCTCATTCCCTACGCCGCCAGCGCCTCGCCGGGATGCCAGCAAGCCCAACAGGGCCTGGCCCTGCCCCACCTGGACCGGCTGCTGGCCCGGCTCAGCCCCCATCCCGCCCAGAGCGACAGTGGCGAAGAAACCAGCTTCTCTGCCCCCCATGAACGCGCCCTGGCCCGCGCCCTGGGCCTGCCCGCGCAGGACGGCCGCATCCCTTGGGCCGCCTGGCACCGCCAACAGCAAGGCCTGACGACCCACGGCGAGGCCTGGGCCTTCGTCACCCCCTGCCAGTGGCAGGTCAGCACCGACCACGTCACCCTGCGCGACCCTGAACAGCTGGGTCTGGACGAAGCCGCGTCCCGCGCGCTGCTGGCCATCGTGGCGCCCTGGTTTGCCGAGGACGGCATCACCCTGCACTACGACCAGCCCACGCGCTGGCTGGCCAGCGGGCCGCTGTTTGCCGACCTGGCCACCGCGTCGCTGGAGCGTGTGCTGCTGCGCGATGTGCGCGCCTGGATGCCCGATGCGAAACAAGCCCGCACGCTGCACCGCCTGCACAGCGAGATGCAGATGCTGCTGTACACCCATGCCTTCAACGACGAGCGCTCAGCGCGCGGGCTGCCCATCGTCAACTCGTTCTGGGTGCATGGCACGGGCACACTGGCTGGCCCACCGCGTGCCACTGTGCCACCCCACATGCCCACCCCCCTGCGGGACGCCGCCTTGCACGACGACTGGCGCACCTGGGCCAGCGCCTGGGCCGCGCTGGACGCAGGCCCCGTGGCCGACCTGCTGCGCCGGGCCGAAAGCGGCACACCCGTGCAACTGACCCTGTGCGGCGAACGCAATGCGCTGGGCTTCCACACCGCTCCACGCAGCCTTGCACAGCGGTTTCAAGGTCTTTTTCGCCCCATGCGCTGGTCGAATATGCTGGTGCAGCTATGAAAATAATAGCAAGAGACATTCCGCCCCGCGCCGCCTGGGCGCTGGAGCAGGCCGGCGTGCACCCGCTGCTGGCACGCCTGTACGCCGCGCGTGGCGTGCGGGCCAAGGACGAGCTGGACGATGGCCTGGGCCGCCTGCTTCCGCCCAGTGGCGACCAGGGCTTGAAGGGCATTGACGCCGCAGCCCGCCTGCTGGCCGATGCCATGGCGCACCACAAACGGCTCATCATCGTGGCCGACTACGACTGCGACGGCGCCACCGCCTGCGCCGTGGGTGTGCGCGGCCTGCGGCTGCTGGGCGCCCAGAACGTGGACTACCTGGTGCCCGACCGCGTGACCGACGGCTACGGCCTCACCGCCTCGATCGCCCGCCGCGTGGCCGAGCGGGGTGCCGACATGCTCATCACCGTGGACAACGGCATCGCCAGCGTGGACGGCGTGGCCGAGGCCAAGGCGCTGGGCCTGCAGGTGCTGGTGACCGACCACCACCTGCCCGGCACCGAGCTGCCTGCGGCGGACGCCATCGTCAACCCCAACCAGCCCGGCTGCCCGTTCGAGAGCAAGTCCATGGCCGGTGTGGGTGTGATGTTTTATGTGCTGCTGGCCCTGCGCGCCGAACTGCGTGCGCGTGGCGTGTTTGACGCCGCCAGCCAACCCAAGCTCGACCCGCTGCTCACGCTGGTGGCGCTGGGCACCGTGGCCGACGTGGTCAAGCTCGACGCCAACAACCGCCGCCTGGTCGCCCAGGGCCTCAAGCGCATCCGCGCGGGGCAGATGCCCGCGGGCATCGCCGCCCTGTTCCACGCCGCCGGCCGCAAGGCGCCGGTGGCCACTACCTTCGACTTTGGCTTTGCCCTAGGCCCACGCATCAACGCCGCAGGCCGTCTGGCGGACATGACGCTGGGCATCGAATGCCTGCTGACCGACGACACCGCCCGCGCTGCCGAGCTGGCCGCCACGCTGGACGGTATCAACCGCGAGCGCCGCGACATTGAAAGCGGCATGCGCGAACAGGCCATGCTGATGGCCGAGAGCCTGTTTGACGAGAGCGAGGAGCCCCCGCCCGCGATCAGCGTGTTCGACCCCGACTTTCACGAAGGCGTGGTCGGCATCGTGGCCAGCCGCATCAAGGACAAGCTGCACCGCCCCACGTTCGTGTTTGCAGCCAGCAGCGCGCCGGGCAAGGAGCATGAGCTCAAAGGCTCGGGCCGCTCCATCCCCGGCTTTCACCTGCGCGACGCACTCGACCTGGTGTCCAAGCGCCACCCGGGCGTGATCCTGAAGTTTGGCGGCCACGCCATGGCGGCGGGTTGCACCGTGGCCGAGGAGTCGTTCGACGTGTTCGAGCAGGCGTTTGCACAGGTCGCGCAGGAATGGCTGGACGCCGCCACCCTCACCCGCCGCATCGAAACCGACGGCCCGCTGGCCCCTGAATACTGCCGCGCAGACATCGTGGACACCCTGCACCGCGAGGTCTGGGGCCAGGGCTTTGCGCCCCCGACCTTCAGCGAAGAGGTGCAGATCGTGAGCCAGCGCCTGGTGGGCGAGGCCAAGAACCACCTGTCGCTCAAGCTCATCCACCAGGGCAACCCAGTGGATGCCATCTGGTTCGGCCACACCGAGCAGTTGCCTGCCCGGGTGCTGCTGGCCTTCCGCCTGGATGTGAACGAGTGGAAGGGCGAGCGCAAGGTGCAGTTTCTGGTCGAAGGCGCGCAGGTCTAACGCACCACAACTCAAGCCTGCGTCGGCCCCCTGCTTCGCCGCCTGATCTCCGTTACTGGCTCGCCGCCTTGACCCCAGTTCTCGGGATCCACCTCGTCGATGATGACGGTGACACTTTCCGGCCGCTTGTCCAGCACCTGCTGCATGAGCTGGGTCACGCCCGCAATCAGGGCGGCTTTCTGGGCTGCGGTAGTCGGCAGGTCGCGGCGCGCAAGGCGGATGTTGACCAGGGGCATCGGAGAATCCTTTCAAGGTGCACCAAAACAAAAGGCAGCTCACGCTGCCTTGCTGTCAAATCGGCCGGAATACCGACCACAAAAAATAGCCGCCAGCGCTTGATGGTCATGCGCTGGCCGCTATCGATTTAGAAGCTCTCCCAATCGTCATCGCCACCCTGCGCCGCTGCCTTGGCAGCAGGTGCGGGGGCGGGTGCCTTGGCCGCAGGCAGGCGCGCCGGGGCGGGCGCAGGTGCCTTCGGGGTGGCGGACGACGCCACGCGGGGCGCGCTGGCCGCTGCCTTGGCCACGGCGGGCCGTGGCGCAGGCGCCGGTGCTGCAGCGCGGGGTGCCGCTGTCGGCGCCCGGGTGGCCACCGCGCCCACGTTGAACACCGACACCACCTGCGCCAGGTGCTGTGCCTGGTCACGCATCGAGGCGGCTGCCGCCGTGGACTCCTCCACCAGCGCCGCGTTCTGTTGCGTCATCTGATCGAGGTGTGTGACGGCCTGGTTGACCTGTGCGATGCCGTCGCGCTGTTCTGTCGAGGAGGCCGTGATCTCGCCGATGAGGTCGCTCACGCGCTGTACGCTGGCAACGATCTCTTGCATGCTTTGCCCTGCCTGCGCCACCTGGGCCGAGCCCGACTCCACGTTCTCCACGCTGGCGCTGATCAGGGTCTTGATCTCTTTGGCCGCCTCGGCGCTGCGCTGCGCCAGGCTGCGCACTTCGCTGGCTACCACCGCAAACCCACGGCCTTGCTCGCCGGCCCGGGCGGCTTCCACCGCTGCGTTCAGCGCCAGGATGTTGGTCTGGAAGGCGATGCCGTCGATGGTGCCGATGATGTCGCTGATCTTGCGGCTGCTGTCGGTGATCTGCTGCATGCTGGTGACCACCTGGCCCACTACTTCGCCGCCCCGCGCTGCCGCCTGGGCTGCCGTGCCGGCGAGCTGGTTGGCCTGCCGGGCCGTGTCGGCCGACTGGCTCACGGTGGCCGTGAGCTGTTCCATGCTGGCTGCCGTCTCTTCCAGGTTGGAGGCCGTCTGCTCGGTGCGCGCCGACAGGTCGTGGTTGCCGTTGGCAATCTCCACCGAGGCCGACGAGACCGAGTCCACCCCCTGGCGTACTTCGCTCACCACACCGCGCAGCCGTGCCGACATGGCCGACAGCGAACGCAGCATGTGGCCAAACTCATCCTTGCGGGTGGATTGCAGCTCGCGCGTCAGATCGCCTGCTGCAATGGCATCGATGGTCTCGACGGCCTCGTTCAGCGGCAGGGTGATGGAGCGCACCAGCTTCCAGGCCAGGAACAGGCCCGCCGCCATCAGCACCATGGAGCTGATGATGCCGGTGATGGCGTATTCGATGCGGCGCTGGGTGGCTTCGGCACGGATCACGTCGCGGCGCTTTTCGAGCGTGGCCACAAACTCATCCTGCGCCTTGAGGTACTTGGTGACCAGGGGGGCAAACTCGTCGTCCGCATAGCGTTGGGTGGCGACGGCATCGCCTGCGCCCTTGAGCTCCCAGGTCTTGGCGGTGGCCGCCAGCACGGCCTTGCGCGCCTCCAGCACCTTGTCGAGCGAGGCTTTCTCCTCGGGCGCGGTGGCTGAGGCCACGATGCCTTCCTGCACCTTGTTGATGTTGCCAATGATCTCCTTGACCTTGGCGCCGTATTGCTCGGCCAGCACCGAGTCGGTGGTCACCGCGCCGCCCATGACCATGGTGACAGCCGTTTCGGTGGCGCCCCGCCAGCGCACAGCAGCCGAGATGCGGGCCTCGATCTCGACCACGGCGTCCATGGCCGCTGACATCGAAGAGTTGCCCCGGTTCTGCGCAAACGCAGACAGCAGCAACATGGCAATCATGAGCCCCAGAAAGGCGCCCCACAGCTTGCGGGAGACGCGGATATTGTCAAATTGCATGGTTGGTTTTTCCTCGTGGATCGGTGATGTCTCCATGGTCTGCGCATGGCGTGCAAGACGCATTCGATTACATCAACAACAGGCCATAGCCTACGCCAGCCCAAGGCACCAGCGGACTCATGCCCCACCGGGAAAAACCCGCATCCAAAACCCGCCAGGAATGCGCGAACGAAGACAGATCGAACAGGCGCTAGAACCCACGGCCTGACGGGGCCAGACCGGTACACAAGTCCCAGCCCGCCACCCCCACGCCATTTATCCCACTATTGCTGGCCCTGACAGGCCTTCGCCCCTGAGCCTTCAGGGCACGCAAGGGCCAGGAATCAGAAGCTTTCCCAGTCGTCGTCCCCGCCCTTGGCCGCAGCCTTGGGTGCAGGGGCTGCCGACTGTGTGACTGCGGGTGCAACTGGCGGCGCCAGCCGTGACGGGGCCTTGGGCGCGCTGGCGGCCGCCTTACTGGCGGTGGCAGGCTTGTTGCCCAGTGGGGCCTTGGCGGCCGGCGCGGGCCGTGGCGCAGGCGCCGGTGCTGCAGCACGGGGTGCCGCTGCCGGCGCCCGGGTGGCCACCGCTCCCACGTTGAATACCGACACCACCTGCGCCAGGTGCTGTGCCTGGTCACGCATCGAGGCGGCTGCCGCCGTGGACTCCTCCACCAGCGCCGCGTTCTGTTGCGTCATCTGATCGAGGTGTGTGACGGCCTGGTTGACCTGCGCGATGCCGTCGCGCTGTTCTGTCGAGGAGGCCGTGATCTCGCCGATGAGGTCGCTCACGCGCTGTACGCTGGCAACGATCTCTTGCATGCTTTGCCCTGCCTGCGCCACCTGGGCCGAGCCCGATTCCACGTTCTCCACGCTGGCGCTGATCAGGGTCTTGATCTCTTTGGCCGCCTCGGCGCTGCGCTGCGCCAGGCTGCGCACTTCGCTGGCTACCACCGCAAACCCACGGCCTTGCTCGCCGGCCCGGGCGGCTTCCACCGCTGCGTTCAGCGCCAGGATGTTGGTCTGGAAGGCGATGCCGTCGATGGTGCCGATGATGTCGCTGATCTTGCGGCTGCTGTCGGTGATCTGCTGCATGCTGGTGACCACCTGGCCCACTACTTCGCCGCCCCGCGCTGCCGCCTGGGCTGCCGTGCCGGCGAGCTGGTTGGCCTGCCGGGCCGTGTCGGCCGACTGGCTCACGGTGGCCGTGAGCTGTTCCATGCTGGCTGCCGTCTCTTCCAGGTTGGAGGCCGTCTGCTCGGTGCGCGCCGACAGGTCGTGGTTGCCGTTGGCAATCTCCACCGAGGCCGACGAGACCGAGTCCACCCCCTGGCGTACTTCGCTCACCACACCGCGCAGCCGTGCCGACATGGCCGACAGCGCCCGGGTGAGCACGCCCAGTTCATCCTTGCGGTCATCGTGGATGTCTTGGGTGAGGTCCCCGGCCGAAATGGCTTCGGCCAGCACCACGGCCCGATCCAGCGGCCGCGTGATGGAGCGCACCAGCAGGGCCGCCAGCAGCATGCCCAGGGCCACCACCGCGATGGCTGCGGCAGCCCCGATCAGCACCAGGTTGCCGCGCGTGGCACGTGCGGCCTGCACCGCATCGTCACGCTGGCGCTCCTGCACGGCCACGAACTTGTCGATCGACTCCAGATAAGCCAACACCTTGGGCCGGTAAACCTTGTCCACATAGGCCTGCTTGGCGGCGGCATCGCCCGCATCGGTCAGCTCCTTGAGCTTGTCGGTCTGGCCCCGGACATCGGCACGCGCAGCGGCCACCGCGGCCAATGCCGCCTTGTCCTCGGGGGACACCGCCGCCTTGTTGATCTTTTCCTGCACCGGGGTGATGCGTGCGGTGAGCGCAGCCACCCGGGTATCGAAATCTGCCTTGAGCGCCTGGTCGGTGGTCACAAACCCGGCCATCGACATGGTGACCGCCACTTCCGCCAGGCCACGCCAGCTGACCGCCGTGGTGATGGCGGACTCGTATTTGTTGACGGACTCTTCGGTCGCAGCAGTGACCTGCCGCCCATACCACTGGGTCCAGACGGCGGCCACCAGCATCAGCGCCAGCAGACCCAGAATCACGCTCCACATCTTGTGGGCGACGCGCAGGTCATTGAATTTCATGGTTGCTCCTGATGCTCTGCAAAAACCCCGAGGTTCCGCGTTGTTGTATCTTGCCCAAGGAAAACCACCCCACCGCCAGCACTCAGCCCGGCAGAACAGCCGTCGACAAGCGCAGTGTCGATGTAACAAGTGTTAATGGATTCTACGGCGCGCTTGATCAGTACAAGCCCTAAAATGAATCGGTGACCTCCATACTCAACGCCGACCTGCACTGCCATTCCGTCGTTTCCGACGGAACCCTCACGCCCGAAGACCTGGCCGCGCGGGCCAAGGCCAACGGGGTGGAGCTGTGGGCGTTGACGGACCATGACGAGATCGGCGGCCAGCACCGTGCGGCCGCTGCCGCCCGCGCCCAAGGCATGGCCTACCTCACCGGCACTGAGATTTCGGTCACCTTTGCCGACACCACCGTCCATATCGTGGGTCTGGGCTTTGACCCTGACGATACCCAGCTGGCCCAGGGCCTGGCCGCCACACGCGGCGGGCGCGGCGAGCGGGCGCAGGAGATGGCGGCCCAGCTGGCCCAGGTCGGCATCAAGGGCGCCTACGAAGGGGCGCTGCAGTTTGTGGGCAACCCGGCACTCATCTCGCGCACCCATTTCGCGCGTTTTCTGGTGGAAACCGGCGTGTGCAAGGACACCTCCGAGGTGTTTCGCAAATTCCTGACCGAAGGCAAACCGGGCTATGTGCCCCACCGGTGGGCCAGCCTTGGGGATGCCGTGCGCTGGATCACACAGGCCGGGGGCATGGCGGTGATCGCCCACCCGGCGCGCTACAAGTTCAGCGCCAATGAAGAATTCGCGCTGTTCTCCGAATTCAAGCAACATGGTGGCCGGGCGGTCGAGGTCGTCACGGGCAGCCACAGCGCCGCCGAGTACGTGACCTACGCCGACATGGCGCAGGAGTTTGGCCTGGCCGCATCGCGTGGCAGCGACTTCCACAGCCCCGACGAGTCGCACACCGACCTGGGCACGCTGCCGCTGCTGCCCGGCGCATTGACCCCCGTGTGGGAACTGCTGTCCGACCGAATTTTGCGATGACCCCGCGCTGCCGCAGCCGCGCCAGCCGCCCTCTGGACGACCTGCCACCAGGCAAGGCACCCAAGCGCAGCGCCACGCATCACTGAGAACCTGCCCCATGGCCCAGTATTTCGAAGCCCATCCCGACAACCCGCAGCCCCGGCTGCTCAAGCAAGCCGCACTGCTGCTGCAAAAGGGCGGCATCGTGGCCGTGCCCACGGATTCGAGCTACGCGCTGGTCTGCCACCTTGACGACAAGGACGCGGTGGACCGCCTGCGCCGCATCCGCCAGGTGGACGAAAAGCACCACCTCACGCTGCTGTGCCGCGACCTGTCGGAGCTGGCCAACTACGCACGGGTGGACAACCGGCAGTACCGCCTGCTCAAGCTGGGCACGCCAGGCCCGTACACCTTCATCCTCGAAGCCACCAAGGAAGTGCCCCGCCGCGTGAGCCACCCCTCGCGCAAGACCATTGGGCTGCGGGTGCCCGACCGCAAAGGCCTGCAGCTGCTGCTGGAGCTGCACGGCGCCCCGCTGCTGGCCACCACGTTGATCCCTGCGGGTGAGACCGAGCCCCTGAACGACCCGCAGGAAATCCGCGAGCGCTACGAAAAGCTGGTGGATGCCATCGTCGATGCCGGGGCCTGCCCCCTGGAGCCCACCACGGTGGTGGACCTGACCCCCATGGGCACCGGCGGCGACCCGGTGGTGGTGCGCGAAGGCCGGGGCAGCCTGCAGGCGCTGGGGCTGTAAGAGCCCGCCGAAGCGGCGCCACCCCCAATACATTCGCTGCGGTGCAGCGGGCTTCGCTCAGCCGCCAGTAGCGAGCCTTGGAGGGAGAGCCGCGCAGCGGCTCAGGGATTCGTCAGAGCTTGAACGCCCCCACCGCCTGCTCCAGGTCGCGGGCTTGTGCCGACAATGCCGACGCCGTGCTCACCGCGTGCTGCACCAGCGAGGCCGTCTCCTGCGTGCTGCCGTCCATGTGCGACACCGCCACGTTGACATGGCTGATGGCTTCGCTCTGCTCGCGCAGGGCGGTGGAGATTTCGCCCAGCAGCGCGCTCACCTGTCCCACGGCGCCGACGATCTCTTCCATGGTTTTGCCCGCCTTGCCCACCTGACCGGCGCCGCTTTCCACCTGTTCGACCGACGCGCTGATCAGTGCCTTGATCTCGCGCGCCGCCACCGCGCTGCGCTGGGCCAGGTTGCGAACCTCGCTGGCCACCACGGCAAAACCCCGGCCCTGTTCGCCGGCACGCGCGGCCTCCACGGCAGCATTGAGTGCCAGGATATTGGTCTGGAAGGCGATGCCCTCGATCACCTGGATGATGTCCACGATCTTGCGCGAGCTGCCACTGATGGCCTGCATGGTCTGCACCACCTCGCCCACCACCGACCCGCCCTGCTCGGCAATCGCCGACGCCTGCACGGCCAGGCCGCTGGCCGAATGGGCGCGCTCGGCGTTCTGGCGCACGGTCGCTGTCAGTTGCTCCATGCTGGCTGCCGTCTCGGTCAGGGACGACACCTGGTCTTCCGCCCTGCGCGACAGGTCGGTGTTGCCATGGTCAATGTCTGCCGCAGAGGCCGTGATCGAATCGGTGCTTTGCTTGATGCGGGACACCAGGTCGGTCAGCGTGTCCTCCATGGTGCCCAGCGCGCCCAGCAGGCGGCCAAAGTCGCCCTCCAGGTCGGAGTTGAACTCCTGGCTCAGGTCGCCGGACGCCACGGTTTCGGCAATCAGGATGGCCTGGTTGAGCGGCGCCACGATGCTGGCGCGCAGGCTGAGCGTGGCCACCAAAGCCAGCACAAACACCACCACACTGCAACCGATCACCCAGGTGCGCGCACTTTGCAACTGCGCCAGCGCCGCCTGGGCCGGGGGTGTGGCGCCCTGCAGCGCCTGCTCGGCACCGCCGATGCCGGACAGTGCCATCACCATCAGCAGCAGCACGACGAGTGCGAGGCCGCCAAACGCCAGCAACAGGCGCGTTCCGATCTTCAAGTTGTTCCACATGGCTTCAATGTCTCCAGGCCTGTTGTATGTCGTTGTGGGAGGGGCCGCCGCGCAGCACTGCATGCCAAAGGGCATGAACTGGCACGGGCTGCAGGCAATAGGCTGATGCTAGCAACGAACACCCCCGCATGGAGGCCCATCGGCATACGTACAACCCACAACACCCGCCAACCCCTGGGCGCATGAACACCCGCCGGGTCACCCTGGCAACGCCGGGGACAGCGGAGCGTCTGAGACAATCCCTACGTGGACACCTCCAATCTCATCCAAACCGTTCTGATCTACGCCCTGCCGGTGCTGTTTGCCATCACCGTGCACGAGGCGGCCCATGGCTACGCGGCGCGCCACTTTGGCGACAACACCGCGTACATGATGGGGCGCATCACGCTCAACCCTTTCAAGCACATTGACCCGGTCGGCACCATCCTGATGCCGCTGCTGCTGTACTTTGCGACCTCGGGCGCCTTCCTGTTTGGCTACGCCAAGCCGGTGCCGGTCAACTTCGGCAATCTGCGCAACCCCAAGAAGCACATGGTGTGGGTGGCCCTGGCGGGGCCCGCGTCGAACTTCATCCAGGCCATCGCCTGGGCCGTGCTGCTGGTAGTGCTTGTGGGCACGGGGATTGAGGAGCGCTTCTTCCTGGAAATGGCACGCGCCGGGGTCATGGTCAACCTGGTGATGTGGGCCTTCAACCTGTTTCCGCTGCCGCCGCTCGATGGCGGGCGCATTCTGGTGGGCCTGCTGCCCTGGAAACAGGCCCATATGGTGTCGCGCATCGAGCCCTGGGGCTTTTTCATCGTGATGGGCCTGGTGATCGCCGGGGTGGTGGGCACGCTGTGGCTGCGCCCCCTGATGGCCGTGGGTTACACCGCCATCAACCTGTTGCTCACCCCGCTGACGGCCTTGCTGCGCTGAGCGCAGCAGAAGCCCGCCACTTCCTGTTCATTTGATCTGCTGAGTTTTTGTTTCCCATGAGCACCACCCGTTTTCTCACCGGCATCACCACCACCGGCACCCCCCACCTGGGCAACTTCGTCGGCTCCATCCGCCCGTCGGTGGCGGCCAGCCTCACGCCCGGCGTGCAGAGCTTTTACTTTCTGGCCGACTACCACGCGCTCATCAAGTGCGAAGACCCGGTGCGCATCCAGCGCTCCACGCTGGAGATCGCGGCCAGCTGGCTGGCCGCAGGGCTCAACCCTGAAAAGGTCACCTTCTACCGCCAGTCCGACATCCCCGAGATTCCCGAGCTGACCTGGCTGCTGACCTGCGTGACCGGCAAGGGCGTGCTGAACCGTGCCCACGCCTACAAGGCCAGCGTGGACAAGAACACCGCCGCCGGGCGCGAGCATGACGACGGTGTCACCGCAGGCCTGTTCATGTACCCGGTACTGATGGGCGCGGACATTCTGATGTTTAAGGCCCACAAGGTGCCGGTGGGCCGCGACCAGATCCAGCATATCGAGATGGCCCGCGACATGGCGGCCAGCTTCAACCACCTGTACGGCGAGCACTTTGTGCTGCCCGAGGCGGCCATCGACGACCACGTGGCCACACTGCCCGGGCTGGACGGCCGCAAGATGAGCAAGAGCTACGACAACACCATCCCGCTGTTCAGCTCGCGCGCGCAGCTGCAAAAGCTCATCGGTGGCATCCTGACCGACTCGCGCGCGCCCGGCGAGGCCAAAGAGGTCGAAGGCTCGGCCCTGTTCCAGATCTACCAGGCCTTTGCCACGCCCGAAGAGACCGAGGCCCTGCGCAGGGCCTATGCCGACGGCATTGCCTGGGGCGACGCCAAGCACCTGCTGCTGGAGCGCGTGGACCAGGTGATCGCCCCCATGCGCGCGCAGTACGAAGAACTCATCCACAACCCCGCCCGCATCGAACAGACCCTGCTGGCTGGAGCCGAGCGCGCCCGCGCTCTGGCCACGCCGTTCATCCGCGAACTGCGCAGCGCCGTGGGCCTGCGCAGCCTGGTGCAGGCCAGCACAGCCGCCAAACCGGCCAAGGCCGCCAAGGCCGCACTGCCCGCTTTCAAGCAGTACCGCGAGGCCGACGGCAAGTTCTACTTCAAGCTCGTGGCCGCCGACGGCCGCCTGCTGCTGCAGAGCACGGGCTTTGACGCCCCCAAGGAGGCCGGCCAGGCGATTGCCCAGTTGCAGAAGGACAGCGCAGCCCTCCAGACCCTGGCCCCGCGTTTGGCGCCAGTGGAAGGCGTGGAAGCTGCCGAAGTGACGGCCGCCCTGCAGGCGCTGGCCGAGGCAGCGGCATAAACCAGGCACGTGGCCCGCGCCAGCGCCCTGCACGCACACGCTCATTTTTCGATAGCAAAGAAGACATATACTGATTGCGCCTCTGGCCTGAAATGGCAAAAATCGCGTCGTACATCGACTCTGAAGGGCGCGCAGCATGCCCGGCGTGCAGGGCATGTGCGTAAACTGGGTTCCCTGATCTGCTCGGGAGACTCCCATGAAACTGCTGTGTGCCTCGATGTCAGTGCTGGCCCTGCTGGCCGGCTGCAATGCCACCAACCCCTACGGCCCGTCAGGCCCCATGGCCTCGGGCCGCGACCGCACCTTCAGCGTGCCGGTCTACGGGCCCGACACTTCCCAGGCGTATGCGGCGGCCAGCCGCGAATGCCAGCGCATGGCCTTGCACGCCAAACTGTTGCGCAACGATGGCTCGCGTCTGGTGTTTGAATGCGTGAGCGAGTTGCAGGACAAGCCTTGAGGCCAGCCGCCCCACCAGCGTGCCGCCGCTGGGCGAGCGGTGCGGCCTTGCTGGCGCTGTCCGCGCTGCTGGCAGGCTGCCAGCACACACCGTCCACCCAGGCGGGCACGGCCACATCGCCCTGGGTCAACAGCCTGGGCATGGCCTTTGTCCGTGTGCCTGCGGGCACCTTCTGGATGGGGGGCGTGCCTCCCGTCGAAACGCTGGAAAAGAACTTCCCGCTGCTGGAGCGCAAGCGCCTGACCGACCTGGCAGATGAATCGCCAGCGCACGAGGTGCAGATCACCCGTGATTTCTACCTCGGCCAGCACGAGGTCACGGTGGGGCAGTTCCAGCGCTTCCTGGAGGCGTCCGGCTACCGGCCGGAGTCTGAGGCCGACGGCACCGGGGGTTATGGCTACAACCCCGCCTACGACCCGGCCACCACGCGGCGCGGCGATGCATTCGAGGGGCGCGACCCGCGCTACTCGTGGCGCAACCCCGGCTTTGCGCAAGGGCCGGATCATCCGGTGGTGAACGTGACCTGGAACGACGCGCAGGCCATGGCCCAGTGGCTCAGCCGCACCGAGGGCCACCGCTACCGGCTGCCCACTGAGGCGGAGTGGGAATACGCCTGCCGTGCGGGCAGCCGCAGCCTGTACCCGCATGGGGACAACCCGCAAGAGCTGGTCTCCGCAGGCAACACCTTCGACCAGGCCGCAGCCCCTCAGTGGTCACGCTGGCGCCAGCATGCGCTGGCGGGCAACGACGGATACGCGTTTACCGCACCGGTAGGCCGCTTTGCCCCCAATGCCTTCGGGCTGTACGACATGCTGGGCAACGCCTGGGAGTGGACGGGCGATTGGCATGGCGACACCTACTACGCAGAGTCTCCACGCAATGACCCCACCGGTCCGGCCGAGGGCAGTGTGCGTGTGCGCCGGGGCGGCTCGTGGCACACCTGGGCGCTCTATGCACGCTGCGGCTACCGCAACTGGAACAGCCCGGAGACCCGCTACACGCTGGTCGGCATGCGACTGGTGCGTGAGATTGCGGCAGAGCCCCCCGCGCGGTGACCACCAGGGGCCGAGAGGGTTAACAAATGTCAAATCCCCTCTCGCTCCGCTCGGCGCGAGCCCGCGCCGTGGTAGTTATGGCCAATAATCCGCAGTTCGATTTTGGATGGGGAGAACCATGCGCATAGCCGCTTTGGACGACGATGCGCTTCAGCTGGATCTGATCAAGCAGGCCACGGAGGCGATGGGCCATGTGTGCCATACCCACCTGACCGGTGCGGAGCTGATGCGTACGCTGCGCCGCGAAACCTTTGATCTGCTGATCGTGGACTGGCACCTGCCCGACACCACCGGGCCCGAGGTGGTGCGCTGGGTGCGCCAGAACGTTGCGGCCCGCGTGCCCATCCTGTTCGTCACGCACCGCCAGGAGGAGCGCGATATTGTGGAAGGCCTGGGCAGTGGGGCGGATGACTTCATGGTCAAGCCCGTGCGCATCGGCGAACTCAATGCCCGCGTGGCCGCCCTGCTGCGCCGCGCCTACCCCGACAACACCGGCGGCGTTATGGAGTTTGGCCGCTACCGCTTCCTGCCCGACACCCGGTCCATCGAAATGGACGGAGTGGCGGTGGAGCTGAAGAACCGCGAATACGACCTCGCCCTGTTCCTGTTCCAGAACATGGGGCGACTGCTGTCGCGCGACCACCTCAAGGAAGTCGTCTGGGGCCAGGTGGCCGATGTGATGTCGCGCTCGCTGGACACCCACATCTCGCGCCTGCGCACCCTGCTCGACCTGCGCCCCGCCAACGGTTTCATCGTGACAGCGGTGTATGGCGTGGGCTACCGTTTTGAAGCCGTCGAAGCCCAGCACAAAGGCTGAAGGCCGCGATAGAGTCCGGCGGGCTCTGCCACCAGCAAGCCTGCCCGTACCGTGCCCCATGAAGGAGACATGACTTGATCACCCCCCTGCCATTTCGCATGCACTCAAGTGCTGCAGCCCTGTTGTGTCTGGCAGCAACCACCGCCTTCTCGGCCCAGCCGGTCGCTGCCCCGGCAGCCCCCCAACAAGGCGATGAAATTGCCCACGCCGTGAAAGAGGGTGACACCCTGGAAGGACTGGCCCGCAGCTACCTCGCCAACCCGCGCCAGTGGCCGTTGCTGCAAGCTCGCAACAAGGTGGCCGACCCCAAGCGTCTGCAGCCAGGCTCGTTGATCTTCATCCCCGTGCGGCTGCAGCCCAACGAATCGGCCACCGTACAGTTTGTGCAGGGTGAGGTCACGGCGCAGGCGCGGGGCAGCGGCACGCCCGCCCCCATTGCGACCGGCAGCAAGCTGGAAGAAGGCACCGAGCTGAAGGTGGGCCCCGAGTCGTTCGTGGCAGTGCAGCTGGCCGATGGCACGGTGGTGCGGGTACAAGCGCAGTCCGAGCTGCAGCTGCGCCAGCTGCGTCGGCGGGGGCGCGCAGGCAGCGTGCAGTCAGTGCTGGAGATGCACAAGGGCGGCGTGGAATCGACCGTGCCCCCCAGCGCCGAGCCCCTGCGGCGCATGGAGATCCGCACACCGCTGGCAGTGACCAGCGTGCGGGGCACGCAGTTCAGCGTGGCACTGGCCGATTCGGGCCAGACCACGGCGTCGGTAGAGCATGGCTCGGTCGCGGTGCAATCGCGGCGCGACACTGACAGCGAGCCCGGCGCTGCACTCAAGGCGCCGACCGCGCTGCTGGCTCCGGGCCAGGGTCTGGCAGTGGCCACGGATGGCACGGTGGGCGCCCCCCGTCCTTTGCTGCCCGCCCCCGATACCTCCGGCATGCCCACCACACTGGGCGATGCGGGACTGCTGGCCATCGACCTGCCCATGGCCTCCGGGGCCACCCGGTATGTGGCGCAGGTGGCACAGGACCCGGCGTTCACCCAGGTGCTGCGCCATGGCAGCTTCCCCGACGGCCGTCTGCGCTGGAAGGCGCTGGACGATGGGCGCTACTACCTGGCCGTTCGGGCACTGGACGATGCAGGCATCGCGGGCCTGCCCGCCGTGCAGCCGTTCACCGTCAAGACACGCCCGGTCGCACCGCTGTACCAGCACCCTGCACCCGGCGCGGTGGTCCCCAGCGGCGCGGCCGAGCTGCGCTGCACGGAAGTCCCCGGCGTGCGCTGGTACCGCGTGCAGGTGGCCGCCGACGCCCAGTTCACCCAGCCCCTGCGCGACGAGCAGCGCCTGACCGAATGCCGCCTGCCCCTGGGGGCGCTGCCCGCAGGCAGCTACTTCTGGCGCATCGCCAGCCTGCTGGCGCTGCCCGACGGGCAAGCAGACCAGGGACCGTTTGCACCGCCACAGCCTTTCACGGTGGCCGACCGGCCGACCGCCTTGTCCCTGCAAGCTCTGCAGGCGGAGGACGGAGACCCGACCGTGCGCCTGCACTGGCCTGCCCAGGCGGGCCAGCGCTTCCGGCTGCAGCGCACTGTGGCTACCGATCTGGACTTTGCCAAGGTCGCAGAGGACACCGTGCTCGACGCTCCGACCTGGACGGCCAGCAACCTCGCTGCCGGCGAGTACCTGGTGCGCATCCAGGTGCTGGACGCCAGTGGGCTGGAGAGCGATTTCTCCCCCCCGCGCAAGATCCGCGTGGGCACTGGCATCCGCACCGGTGCGGGTTTGCCGGTATCCACCAGCAGCGGCACGCCCGTGGGGCGCCCTTGAGCGGGGCATGGAGCCCGTCCAGCCCAGCCCTGCGGGTCGCACCAGCGCGCGCAGCGGCCCTGGCATGCGCTGAGCAGACGCCCCGCATCCCACCACCCCTTTCATGCTGACCATCGCCCACCTGCGCCGCCGCCGACGCCGCCTGGAATGGGCGCTGCTGGCCTGCGCGCTGATGGCGCTGGTGGCCTGGCTCGGCACCGCTGATAGCCTGAGCCGCGTCAACCACCTGGTGCAGGATGCAGGCATGCGACTGGTCTCGCGGCCCGCACACCCCGACATCGTGATCGTGGCCATCGACGACGCCAGCATTGCTGCCATCGGCCGCTGGCCCTGGCGCCGGGCGCTGCATGCCGAGCTGATCTCGCGCCTGACCGCCCAGAACCCCCGTGCCATCGGCATGGACGTGCTGTTCAACGAAGCCGACCTGGACTATCCCGAGGATGACCTGTTGCTCACCGACGCCATCCGGCGCAGCGCCCGTGTGGTGCTGCCCGTGCTGCGACGCGGCTATGGCCCGGTCAGCAACCAGACCGACCTGCCCTGGCCCGCCTTTGCCGAGGCTGCCGCCGGCCTGGGCCATGTGCATGTGGCGCCCGACAGCGATGGCGTGGTGCGCAGCCTGTACCTGCAGGAAGGCCCGGCAGCCGCCCCCTGGCACCACTTCAGCATGGCGCTGCAGTGCGTGGCAGACCGTCAATCTGTGGCCGCCTGCGCGCCCTCGCCTGCCAGCGTATCGGATACCAGCCCCTGGCAACGCAATGACCCCACGCTCATCGCCTACGCCGCCGGGCCATCGCCCTTCACCACCTACTCCTACATTGATGTGCTGCGTGGTCAGGTGCCAGCCGGAGCACTGGAGGGCAAGTACGTGCTGGTCGGCGCTGCAGCGTCGGGGCTGGGCGACATGTTTGCCACGCCCGTCAGCCAGCAGTCGCGCCTGATGCCGGGCGTGGAGGTGGTTGCCCATGTGCTGGATGCCCGCCTGGCCGGCGAACACTTCGTGCGCGCACCGCAGGCCTTGAACATCGCCTTCAACCTGGTGCCTGTGGCCTGTGCGCTGGTGGCCTTGCTGCTCATCGGCCCCCTGACCGCCTTGCTGACCAGCGCCGGGCTGGCCCTGGCCACCTTGCTGCTGAGCATGGCCCTGCCCTGGTGGGCAGGTCTGCAGTTCGCTCCGGCCGCCGCCTTGCTGGGCCTGGCGCTGGCCTACCCGCTGTGGAGCTGGCGGCGCCTGAGCGCGGCTGCGCACTTTCTGCGGCTGGAGATGGAGAACCTGCAACGCCAAGGCCTGGCCATGCGCTTGCGCAGACGGCCCGGAGACTCCGCCGACTTTCTGGAACGCCGCATCAACGCCGTGGAGCGCGCATCCCGCCAGCTGCGTGACCTGCACCAGTTCGTGAGCGAAAGCCTGCAGCAGTTGCCCTCACCCACCATCGTCTGCGCCCCCGACGGTGAAATCCTGCTGGCCAACCAGGCGGCCCGCCAACACCTGGGTGGGCCCGCCCAGCCCTCCTTGCAGGGCCTGTCCGTGATGGACTTGCTGGCCGACCTGGTGCAGACAGGGACTCAAGAGCCGATCGTTACCCAGGCAGCCTTGCACCATGCTGCCTTGCCAGAACAGACCGAGGGCACCGACGCCCGGGGCCGCAGTCTGCTGGTGCAGTGCAAGCCTTTCACCAACCTGGCCAATGCAGGCTGGCTGCTGACCCTGGTGGACCTGACCGAGATGCGCCGTGCGCTGCAGCAACGCGACCAGGCGATGCACTTCATCTCGCACGACATCCGCGCGCCCAACGCGTCCATCCTGACGCTGCTGGAGATGCAGCGTGCCTACCCCGGCCGCCTGTCGGACCACGAGTTGCTGGAGCGCATCGAACGTTATGCACAGGCTTCGCTGGGCATGGCCGAAAGTTTTGTGCAACTGGCCAGCGCGCAGACGCAGGAATACCGCATGGCGCCGCTGGACCTGGCTGCCCTGCTATCCGAAACCACCGACGACCTCTGGACCCTGGCCCGTGACCGCAACGTGGACGTGCGCACGGTGTCCACCCCAGACACTGCGCCCTGCCTGGGCGACCGCGCCCTGCTGTCCCGCGCGCTGACCAACGTGATCCACAACGCCATCAAGTTCAGCCCCGATGGCGGCACGGTGCAATGCGCCATCGTGGCACGGGGTACGCACTGGGTGGTGTCGGTACGGGACCAGGGCCCGGGCATTGCCCCCGAGCAGCAAGGCCGCCTGTTCACGCCCTACCAGCGGTTGCACGACCACAGCCACCCGGCCATCGCAGGGGTCGGCCTGGGCCTGGCACTGGTGCAGACCGTCGTGCTGCGCCACGGCGGTGCGCTGGAGGTGGACAGCGACGTAGGGCGGGGGGCCGAGTTCCGGCTGGTGCTGCCGCAGCGGCTGGATGCGCTGTCGGACGACGACGAGCAATAGCTAGCGGCGAGGGGCTGACTGCGACTGCAGGAAATCGAGCACCGCCCGGTGGTCGCCCTGGAAAACGATGCGATCAGCCCGGCTTTGCCGCTGGTAGGCATACATCGGGTCGTAATAGTCGCGCATGAGTGCAGCAATCCAGCCGCGGTGCAGAGACAGGTCACCCTGATTGCGTTGCTGTACCAGCGCAGCCTGCATTGACCCACGAAGCGCCTGGTAGCGGTCGCCCCCAAGGCGCTTGGCGAGTTTGCCGAGGCTGTCGAGCAAACGCGCTGCAAACAGGTCGAGACCCGCTACCTCGCCATGGCAGGCCACAAAATCTGCGCACTGCTGCCACACATAGTCGCGCAAGATGCGCTCTACACGGGCATCGAAAGCGTCCTCCAGGCAGACGATGGGCACCTGCTCCAGCCGCTGCCGCAGCTCCAGGGGCACCGAGCAGCTGCCCACATGGCGTCCCTCGTCCTCCAGCACAAAAGTCGCATGGCCCCGTGCTCGTTTCTTCAGCACGTCGATGGCCAGCCGGTTCTCAAAATCGATCTGCGTCGGCTGGCCGCTCACGCGCTGACCAAAACTGGAGCCACGGTGGTTGGCATGACCTTCCAGGTCCAAGCCGTTGGCCAGTTGCGCAATCACCTCGGTCTTGCCGGTGCCGGTCAGGCCACTGAGCACCACAAACCCACACTCCGCCGCCGCAGCCTGCGTGGTGCCGATGAGGAAACCCCGCATGGCCTTGTAGCCCCCCACCACCCGGGGGTAGTCCATGCCCGCTTCGTTCAGCAACCATTGCTGCACGATCTGCGAGCGCAGCCCGCCACGAAAGCAATACAGCACGCCTTGTGGATGCGCCTGCGCAAACTGCGCCCACGCCTCAATGCGCTGGCGCTTGATGCCGCCAGATACCAGCTGGTGCCCCAGCGCAATCGCGGCCTCCTGGCCCTTGTGCTTGTAGCAGGTGCCCACCTGCTGACGCTCGCCATCGTCCATCAGGGGAAAGTTGGCAACCCCAGGAAACGCGCCCTGCCCAAATTCCACCGGCGCGCGCACATCCATCATGGGCACATCGTTCAGGAAGATGTGCCGGTAGTCCGTCAGGTTGTCGGGCATCAGCGCAACTCGACGGCAAAGGCCTGTCGCGGGGTGAGCTGGCCGATGGGCTGCAGCGCCAGGCCCAGTTCCGCGGCCACCTGCAGGAACTCGGCCTCGCCCTCCGGACTCACGGCCACCAGCAGCCCCCCGCTGGTCTGAGGGTCGCACAGCAGGTGCTTTTGCACCTCCGTCAGGGGCGCAATCTTCGCGCCGTAGCTGTCAAAGTTGCGCAGCGTGCCTCCAGGCACACAGCCCTGGTCCATGTAGTAGTCCACCCCCTCCAGGCGGGGTACTGTCGCGTAGTCAATCACAGCGCTCAAGCCGCTGCCCTCCGCCATTTCGACCAGATGCCCCAACAGGCCGAAGCCGGTCACATCCGTCATGGCTGCCACGCCTGCCAGCCGGCCGAATCGGCTCCCTGGCCGGTTGAGCGTGCACATCAGGTCGCGCGCCACGCCCACATCCTCGGGCCGCAGCTTGGCCTTTTTTTCTGCGGTGGTCAGGATGCCGATCCCAAGGGGCTTGGTCAGATACAGGCGGCAACCCGCCGTGGCCATGTCGTTGCGTTTGAGATGGCGCTTTTCGACGATGCCCGTCACCGCCAGGCCGAAAATGGGCTCCGGCGCATCGATGGAGTGACCGCCCGCGAGCGGAATACCTGCCGCATCGCACACCGCACGCCCACCGCGCACCACCTCACGCGCGACCTCCGGCGGCAGCACATTCACCGGCCACCCCAGGATGGCAATGGCCATCAGCGGATCGGCACCCATGGCGTAGATGTCGCTGATCGCATTGGTGGCAGCAATGCGCCCGAAGTCGTACGGGTCATCCACGATGGGCATGAAGAAATCGGTGGTGGACACCACGCCGCGCTCTGCATCCAGGGCATACACCGCCGCATCGTCCCGCGAGGTGTTGCCCACCCAGAGCCTGGGGTCCAGGTGCTGCGCCCCACTGCCCGCCAGGATCACGTCCAGCACCTTGGGGCTGATTTTGCAGCCACAGCCCGCGCCGTGGCTGTACTGGGTCAGGCGGATGGGGGATGTTGTCAGGGTCTCAGGAAGCATGCGAGGTTCTTTCGTGGCGTCAGGCGCGGGGCGCGCTACCCGTATTCTGGCGCTGCGCGGAACGCGGCCATGCATTGCAACGAATACCCTACCCGTCCTGCGTCCGCACAGCGATACGAACACCATGGCGAATCTGCGAGCCGCTTCACCTGAAGCATGCGAAGCGGGTCAGCGAGCCGCCTGAATTGTTCCAACAGACCCAAAGAAAAAGGCCCTGTGCTATTGATTAGATAGCTACAGGGCCTTGATGCTGGCGGAGAGGGTGGGATTCGAACCCACGGTAGTGTTGCCACTACGCCTGATTTCGAGTCAGGTACATTCGACCACTCTGCCACCTCTCCTGTGTGTCGAAGCCTTCGATTATAGCCAGATTTTCAGGGCTTGAGCACAGCGGTGCCGCCCAGGTAGGGGCGCAGCACCTCGGGCACCGTCACGCTGCCGTCAGCCTGCTGGTAGTTTTCGAGCACCGCTACCAGCGTGCGGCCCACGGCCAGGCCCGAGCCGTTCAGGGTGTGCAGCAGTTCGTTCTTGCCTTGGGCATTCTTGAAGCGGGCTTGCAGGCGGCGGGCCTGGAAGGCTTCGCAGTTGCTCACCGAGCTGATCTCACGGTAGGTGTTCTGCGCGGGCAGCCACACTTCCAGGTCGTAGGTCTTGGCGGCGCCAAAGCCCATGTCGCCGGTGCACAGGCTCATCACGCGGTAGGGCAGGCCCAGCTTTTGCAGCACGGCTTCTGCGTGGCGGGTCATTTCTTCCAGCGCTTCGTAGCTCTTGTCGGGGTGCACGATCTGCACCATCTCGACCTTGTCGAACTGGTGCTGGCGGATCATGCCGCGCGTGTCGCGGCCGTAGCTGCCCGCTTCAGAGCGGAAGCATGGCGTGTGGGCCGTGAGCTTGATGGGCAGGTCGGACTCGGCCACCACCACGTCGCGCACAAAGTTGGTCAGCGGCACTTCGCTGGTGGGGATGAGGTAGAGGGCCGCGTTGTCGGGCACGGGCTCGCCATCCTGGCCACCCTTCTTGGCAGCGAACAGGTCGCCTTCGAACTTGGGCAACTGGCCGGTGCCCTTGAGCGAGTCGGCGTTCACGGCATAGGGCACGTAGCACTCGGTGTAGCCGTGCTCTTGCGTCTGCACGTCCAGCATGAACTGGCTCAATGCGCGGTGCAGGCGGGCGATGGGGCCCTTCATCACGGTGAAGCGCGAACCTGAGAGCTTGACGCCCATGTCGAAATCGAGGCCCAGCGGGGTGCCGACATCGACATGGTCCTTCACTTCGAAATCGAACTTGGCAGGCGTGCCCCAGCGGCGCACTTCGACATTGCCAGCTTCGTCACTGCCCACGGGCACCGATTCGTGCGGCAGGTTGGGCACGGCCACCAGCATGGCCAACAATTCGGATTGGATCTGCTCCAGGCGTGCGGCGGATTGCTCCAGCTCCACCTTGCCTGCAGCCACCTGGGCCTTGACGGCTTCGGCGCCGTCCTTGTCACCCCGGCTCATCAGCATGCCGACCTGCTTGGACAGCTGGTTGCGCTGGGCCTGCAGCTCTTCGGTGCGGGTCTGCAGCGTCTTGCGCTCGGACTCCAGGGCCTGGAAAGCGGAGACGTCCAGGAAGGCCTGGGGCTTTTTGCGGGTTTCCAGCCGCGCGATGGCGGTGTCGAGGTCTTTGCGGAGGAGAAGAATGTCAAGCATGGGGTCGATTTTAGAGGGCTGGCAGAAAAGCCAAGTTCAGAGCAACGGCACAGCTGTCGTGCAGAGCCCTGGCAACTGGCACGCACCAGAGCAGGACCCCCGCGCAAGTGCCGCCCCACCGCGCAGAGGGCGTCCCCCTTGACGGGGAAGACGCGCAGCGGCTCAGGGGGCTACAGATTTGCCGGATCAAAGTTGGCGCCGCAGAGAATCAGGGCCACCGTTTCTTGTGGCTGGGGCTTGTAGGCGCCGGTTTGCAGTGCGGCCAGGCCCAGCGCGGCGGCGGGTTCCACAGCCAGTTTCAACTCTTTCCACAGCCACAGCTGGGCCGCGCGGATGGCATCGTCGGGCAGCAGCAGTGCATCGTGCACATGGCGCTGGCTCACCTCCCAGCCAATGGCGCCGATGCGCTTCGCGCCCAGCGAGTCGGCAGCCACGCCGCCCACCCCCACATCCACCGGCTGGCCAGCAGCCCGCGCGGCGTACAGCGTGGGCGCGCGTTCGGGCTCCAGTGCCACCACATGGGCGCGACTCTCCACCCACGCGGCCACACCGCCAATGAGGCCGCCACCACCCACGCTGACCAGCACCGAGTCGGGCAGGCGGCCACCCTGCTCTTCCATCTCCAGCGCCAGCGTGCCCGCACCCGATACCACTTCGGGCTGGTCGTAGGCATGGGCCTGCAGCGCACCCGTGGCCTTCCGGCGGGCCACGCAGGCTTCAAACGCTTCGGAATATGCGGCGCCAGTGACAACCACCTCGGCCCCCAGCGCGCGCAGGCGGGCACGTTTGGCCTCGGGCGAGACCTCAGGCACAAAGACCTCGCAGCGCACCCCTAGGGCCTGAGCGGCCGCCGCCACAGCAATGCCGGCGTTGCCGCCGGAGGCAATGATCACGCCGCTCTGGGGCACCGGGTTGGCCAGCAGGCGGTACAACATGCCGCGCGCCTTGAAGCTGCCGCCCACCTGCAAATGCTCCAGCTTGAGCCAGACCTCGGCACAGTCCACGCCCAAGGACTTGCCGGACAGGCGCATCAGCGGCGTGGTGCGCAGAAAGTCGGGCTGGGTGGCCAGTTGGCGGCGGGCAGCGGCAATGGCGGCGCGGTCGATCATGCAGGGGCTCCGAATGGCAGGTGATGTCAGAAGAAGGGGGCAGTGTAGGGGCTGCCCGCAACATGCAGACACAACGCTGACTGCGCGCGCGCCGCACAACTGCCGATAACATGGGCAGAGCAGTCCGCACCCCACCGCGCTGGCCGGCCTGCGCGCAGGAGAAAAACCATGTTCTTTGTGTTCGGCCCGTCAGGCCAGATGTACCGGGGCGGCCCCGAAAACCTGGCACGTATTTCTGCGGTGCGCAGCGTGCAGCGCCCGCAGGCCCTGCGCACGCGGGCCATGGACGCACAAGATGGCCAGCCAGGGCCCGTCTTCACGGCCCCGCCCCGCCCCACTGCGGCCGACACCAACGCTGCTGCGCCTGCAGCCATCGTCAACCTGCGCATGCACGACGCGGTGAGCGCCTACGCACAGACCGAGCAAGGCCCCCAGGCCAGCACCCGCCAGCCGTTGACCAAGGTGAGCGATGTGATGACCACCGGCGGCGTGAGTGTGGCGCCCGACGTGCGTGTGAACGATGCCTGGCAGACCCTGGCCGAGCACAAAGTGGCGCAGGCGCCCGTCGTCGATGTGCTGGGCCGCGTGATCGGACTGCTGCTGAGGGCCGACATGGCGCCACTGGACTTGCTGCCCGAGCCCGGCGCCGTCAAACAGGCCATCGACCTGGCCCGCCGCCCGGTGGCCGAGGTGATGGTGAGCCCCGTGCCCACGGTGTCCCCTGACACCGAGCTGCGCCGCGTGGCTGCCGTGCTGCTGGACACGGGCCTGCCCGGCCTGCCGGTGACGGACGAGGCGGGCGTGCTGTCGGGCTTTATTTCGCGCACCGACATCCTGCGCGCCGTGGCAGCCGACCCGCCGCTGGACCTGTGGAGCGGGCCCGCCGTGCCCTTGTAAAGGGATATTTGAATAAAAATGGCCGCTGGCGCTAGAAGAATATGCGCCAGCCGCTATCAATTCAGGAGTTAGTAAAAAGGGCGCCTGTTAGCGCCCTTGCACGATCACCGGCGGCCCTTCACGCCACCGTCAGTGGGCCGATGGACCTGTCTCTGGCGTGCGCTCACGAATCTCCAGCCCCGTGGCCGCGTCGATCTTGAGCCCCTTGGGCAGCGGGAACTTGATGGTTTCCTCGATGCCCGCCATGGTGCGGACCGACACAGCGCCCAGCGCCTTGATGCGGTCGATGACCTGCTGTACCAGGATTTCAGGCGCCGATGCGCCCGCCGTGAGCCCCACGCGCGAACGGCCCTTGAACCACTCGCCCTGCAGCTCGTCAGCACTGTCCACCATGTAGGCGGTGGTGCCCAGCTTGGCCGCCAACTCGCGCAGGCGGTTGCTGTTGGAGCTGGTGGGGCTGCCCACCACGATCACCACATCCACCTGCGGGCTCAGCACCTTCACGGCGTCCTGCCGGTTTTGCGTGGCGTAGCAGATGTCCTGCTGCTTGGGCTCGCGCACACTGGGGAAGCGCGCGCGCACGGCGGCAGAGATTTCGGCCGCATCGTCCACCGAGAGCGTGGTCTGTGTGACCACGGCCAACTTTTCGGTCTGCGCAGGCTGCACGCGTGCCACGTCTTCCACGTCTTCCACCAGGTGGATGCCGTGGTCCAGCTGGCCCATAGTGCCCTCCACCTCGGGGTGGCCCTTGTGGCCGATCATGATGAACTCGTAGCCCTCTTTGGCGAGCTTGGCCACTTCGACGTGTACCTTGGTCACCAGCGGGCAGGTGGCGTCGAAGATGCTGAAGCCACGCGCCTCGGCCTCTTGCTGCACCGCCTTGCTCACGCCGTGGGCGCTGAAGACCAGCGTGGCCCCCGGGGGCACGTCCGACAGCTCTTCGATGAAGATCGCGCCCTTGGCCTTGAGGTCGTTCACCACGTAGGTGTTGTGCACGATTTCGTGGCGCACATAGATGGGGGCGCCAAACTTCTGGATGGCGCGCTCCACGATCTCGATGGCGCGGTCCACACCGGCGCAAAAGCCACGCGGCTCGGCCAGCAGGATTTCTTTCGGCGCCAGCATCACAGGATCCCGATCAGCTGCACTTCAAAGGTCACGGGCTGGCCCGCCAGCGGGTGGTTGAAGTCAAACAGCACGGCGCCGTCTTCGCGCACCTGCATCACGGCACCGGCATAGCTGCCCTGGCCGTCGGGCGTAGGGAACTGCACCACATCGCCCACGTTGTACTTCTCGTCGGGATCGCCCAGTTCGTTCATCAGCTTGCGGGCTACCCACTGCTGCATGTCGGGGTTGCGCTCGCCAAAAGCCTCGCCCGCAGGCAGCTCGAACGTGGTGCGCGTGCCCTCGGCCAGGCCCAACAGGCGCTGCTCCATGGCGGGCGACAGCTCGCCCGTGCCCAGCGACAGGGTGGCGGGTTTGTCGGTAAAAGTGTTGATCACATCCCCCGCCGGGCCGGCCAGGCGGTAGTGCAGCGTGAGGAAGGAGCCCGGCTGAACAGTGGGAAGGGAGGTGGAAATAGAGGTCATGAGAGTCCCGATAAACTGCCGCGATTGTAGAAAACCGGGCAAACCCCTACCGCAGCCACCGCTGCTGGCGCATCCCACCTCCTCTTCCATGGCCATCAAAGACCTGCCCGCCGACGCCCAGCCCCGCGAAAAACTGCTGGCACGCGGCCCCACCGCCCTGGCCGATGCCGAGCTGCTGGCCATCCTGCTGCGCACGGGCATCGTGGGCAAGGGCGTGCTGCAGATGGCGCAGGAGCTGCTGGACCCGCCCGGCATTGACCCGGACACGGGCGCCGTCACCGGCGGCTTTGGCGGCATTGCCGGGCTGTTGCACACCAGCGCGGCCGACCTGGAACGCATCAAGGGCCTGGGCCCCGCCAAACGCGCCGAGCTGGTGGCGGTGCTGGAGCTGGCCCGCCGCGCCCTGGCCCAGCAGCTGCGCGAACGCGAGGTGTTCGACTCGCCCGATACCGTCAAGCACTATTTGCAACTGCACCTGGCCGCCAAGGGGCACGAGGTGTTTGCGGTGCTGTTTCTGGACGCACAAAACCGCCTGTTGGCGCTGGAAGAGCTGTTTCGCGGCACTCTCACGCAGACCAGTGTGTACCCGCGCGAGGTGGTGCTGCGCGCCCTGCACCACCAGGCCGCCGCTGTGGTGCTGGCCCACAACCACCCCAGCGGCAGCGTGCAACCCAGCCGCGCCGACGAGGCGCTGACCCAGACCCTGAAGACCACGCTGGCCCTGGTGGATGTGCGCGTGCTCGACCATGTGATCGTGGCGCCGGGCCAGGCGCTGTCGATGGCAGAAAAGGGCTTGGTATGAGCCCTCGGCCATCTCGTTCCTCCATCGCTGACACCTCGGTGGCCAATGCTGCCAATGTCATACATTCGCTGCAAGACCTGAAGCAGATCCGCAAGCAACTGGAACAAGACCGCGCCGAGGCCGCCGCACACGAGAAGGCCCGTCAGGAGGCCGATCGCCGCGCCCGCGATGCCCACCGCTTCTTCGAACTGGCTGTGGGCCCGGTGCACCGCATGCGCCCCCCCGGCACCGTGGAGCATGAGCCCAAGTTGCCCCCTCCCATCCCCGTGCAACACCAGTTGGACGAACAGCGCGTGCTGCTCGAATCCATCAGCGACGACTTTGATGTGAGCTCTCTGCTCGAAACTGACGAGGCCCTGAGCTTTCGCCGCCCCGGCGTGGGGCCGGACATCACGCGGCGGCTGCGCAAGGGAGAGTGGACACTGCAGGCCCAGCTGGACCTGCACGGGCTGCGCACCGATGAAGCCCGCGAGGCCCTGGGCCAGTTCCTGCGCGACGCGCAAAAGCAAGGCAAGCGCTGCGTGCGCGTGGTGCACGGCAAAGGCCTTGGTTCACCGGGGAAAAGTCCGGTGCTCAAAGGTCGGGTACACAGCTGGCTGGTGCAGAAAAACGAAGTCCTGGCCTTTGTGCAAGCCCGGGGGGATGAAGGTGGAGCAGGTGCGTTGGTGGTGCTGCTACGCTCAGCGCGGAAGATGCTGCGAAATAGGCCCTAGCGCTTGCCAGAAAAGCACTGATCGCTATATATTTCAGAGCAACCGTACGGCATCACCCGCACGATACTCTTCGAAGATTTGACCGTAAAGCTTCCGCTCAAACCGGACCACCCTGAACCCGGACGTAGCAAAAGGGAATGGCGCTATGGGCTGGGATCTTCATTCCTACCTGGCATTGGGGCAGGGTATTGGGCGTCACGACCGTATAACCGGGAGTCGCCTGAATGCTCAGGATAAACACATCTTTATCCCCGGCGTTGTAGACCACCTCGTCAATATTGGCCGGGAAGTTGTACGAAGACCCAATGTAGTTGGCAGCATTGATGCTGCCATTAGAGTAGGCATTGCGTGCGCCAAAGACACTACCCAATACCAGGGTCACCGCCACCGCCGCAGCCAACAGAGAGTAGAACTTGGCTCCGTGCCCCGCACGGCGGAAGGCATTCCAGGCAAACAGTCCCAAGGCACCGACCAAAGCCATCATCCCCCAATCCGACAAGGTGGGAATGGAGGAACCCAATCCGAAGCTGATGACTCCGCCGGAAGCCGGCTGGGCCAGCACCGCAAACGAGGAAAACAGCCCCAACCCTGCGCAGGCCGATTGGCGGATGGCGATTTGGTTCATAGTGACTCCAAAAGAGAATTGCGGGAGATGGGCCCCGATGGGGAGCCATGGTTCGCCCATGACGGTCACTCTAACACGTAACACTTTGTCTCCAAGAGACGGTGTTTGTGCCCATCATGAGCCGCCGCTGACAACACCGTCAAGGAGATTCCGTGCACCGAAACTGCCGTTCGGCCACCCGTAGGCAGTCGCAGAACAGCCCCGCCCTCGGCCAAACCGGAAAGCGGGAACTGGGGAGAGCGCCCGCTCCTTCACTCCCGCATTACTTCGAGAGGTCGATCCCGTACTTAGACGTGCCCTTGCCCGAGCCGTCATCGGCCGCCAGCAGCGACACATTGCCCAGCCCGGCCGCCTGCGCCACGCTGAGGGCATTGGCGCCTGAGCTGAACACCACCGGACCCGCCACCGTGGCCTTGGCAAAGCGCCAGCTCTTGGCAGCGCCGTTGGCCGCGCGCGTCACTGCCGGGTTCTTGCGGATGTAGTCGATCACCACGTCGCGGTTGGCGTCGGGCGAGGCCCAGATGGTGCCCGAGCCGTCGAGCTTGTCGATGAAGCTCTTGCCGCTGGTGGCGCGGTAGTTGTTGGTGGCGATCACGAACTCATGCGCCACATCGATGGGCTTGCCCAGGTACGTCAGGTTCTTGATGCGGCTGCCCACGGGCTGGGTCACGTCGATCTCGTACTGCATGTCCGCCGTGGTGAACATGTCGAAGTTGTACCCAGGGAAGGTGCTGATGAGCTGTTGCTCGGTGGTCTTGGCCGGGTCGATCTGGTTGAAGCGCTTGGCGGCGGCTTCGAGCCAGTTCTTGATGTCGCCACCGTTGACCTTCACCGCGTAGACGGTGTTGGGGTACAGGTACAGGTCGGCCGCGTTGTTGATGGCCAGCGGGCCCACGGCCACGTCGGTGTAGTCGGCCCCGCCCTGAAAGCCGCTCTTGAACGGTGCGCTCACCGACAACACCGGCAGCTGCGCATACTGCGGCAGGCTGGCCTTGATGTAGGCCGCCACATAAGCCTGCTGCGCCTGGTTCACGATCTGGATCGCGCCGGGGTCGCCCACGTCGGCAAACAACGTGCTCATGCGGAAGTCGGTCTGGCCGATGGGTGTCTTCACGTACTGGATCGCGGCCTGGTGCTGGGTCTCGATCAGCGGGGCGATGGCGGGGTCGGCGTCCACGGTCACCGTGGCGCCTGCGGCATTCTTGTTCTGGATGTTGCGCAGCTCGCTCTTGCTGGCGGACTTGTTGACCACCCACTTGCTGCCGTCCCATTGCAGCGCCAGTTGCACCACACCCAGGGCCTTGCCCCAGGAGCTGGCCATGACGGCAGGCACGCCGTTGATGGTGCCCGCCTTGTGGTCCACACCGGCCAGGTTGAAGCTGGGCGTGGCGGCCGTGTCGGGGAACACGCCATGCTGGTGGCCCATCACCATCGCGTCGATACCTGCCACCTTCGACAGGTACAGGCCCGGGTTCTCCATGGTGGCCGAGTAGGCGGCACTGTCGAGCCCGCCGTGCAACAAAGCCACCACGATGTCAGCCCCCTTGGCGCGCAGCTCGGGCACGTACTTGTTGGCGGACTCAACGGCGCCTTCGGTGTAGACCTTGCCTTCCAGGTAGCGCTTGTCCCAGTTCATGATGCCGGGGGTGGTAAAGCCGATCACGCCGATCTTGATCGGCAGCTTCACTTCCTTGCCATCCGTACCCTTGGCCACCAGCGTGCGCTCCAGCAGCGTGTAGGGCTGCACCAGCGGCTTCTTGGTCTTATTGCTGTACACGTTGGCCAGCACGGCGGGGTAGCCAGCGCCTGCGCATTTCTTGGAGGGGTCCACGCCGTCCACATCCAGCCCGCCGCCCAGCACCTGGTTCAGGAAGGGCAGGCCGTAGTTGAACTCGTGGTTGCCCAGCGTGCCCGCATCAAAGCCCAGCGCGCCCATAGCCTTGTACATGGACAGCTGCTGCGTGCACGGGATAGGGCTGATGCTGGCCTCGTAGTCGGCCAGCGCAGTGCCCTGGATGGTGTCGCCGTTGTCCACCAGCAGCGTGTTGGCAAACTCCTTGCGGGCCGCGCGCACCAGCGTGGCCGTGCGCTCAAAGCCGTAGCTTTTGTCTTCGGCCAGCTTGAAGTAGTCGTAGCTGCGCACGTTGAAGTGCAGGTCGGTGGTCTCCAGCACAGCCAGCGTGGCCGTGGCGCCCGCGTTGCTGCTGGCGTTGTCGCTACTGCCGCCGCAGGCGGCCAGCGACGCAGCGAGCGCCACCACACCCAGTGTGGCGACACGGCGTGAAACCTGCGAAGGAAAAATCAGAAAACCCAGAATACGTTCAGACATGAACAGTCCCTGTTGGAAACAAGGGACCGAGTGTCTGGGCCGGGTTTGACAGCGGTGTGACGCGGCAACGTGGCCGCAACACTTGTGTCTCGTGCTGCGGTCAGCGCGCCTTGCAGCGAGTCAATCGATACGGTACACGTCGCCGTTGTGCGGCGAGGCGCTTTCGTGGAACAGGTCTTCCAGAAACTGTGCCAGCTCATGCTCTTCGACAAAGTCGGGGATCACAAAGCCCGACGGCGAGCGCTTGCCATCTGCGCCCACTCGGTAGGCCTGCCACAGCGCACCTTCGCGGCGCACTTCGACGATGCGACCGAAAACATTAAAACGGGGGTGAGCGTTCAACGGTGCTGCCATGGGGTACCGATCTATCCTTCGGCCTCTTGCCGAAAACCATCACAGGTCACTACCCATGCGGCTTTGGAGGCCACATGGATGTGCTTTTGGGGCGGGGTCTCGTAGGCGGTGTCCAAGGTACCCAGCGGCACTGCCACCCACTCGGCATAGGGGCCTTCGCTGTGCCACAGCAAGGGCGAGCCACACACCGAGCAAAACGTGCGCGTGACCGAGGGCGAAGACCGGTAGGTGCGCGTCAGCCCTTGCCCAGACACGAAGCGATGGTGCACACGCAACACGCTGCCATAGCTGCCAAACGCCGCACCATGCGCCTTGCGGCACATCGAACAGTGGCAGTGCGATGCACCCTGCAATGGCGCCGTGGTTTCGTAACGCACGCCACCACACAGGCAACTGCCTCGGTGCACAGCAGCAGCCGTCGTCATGGCGCCACCGACGCGATCAAGTCCACCTCCACCGTCGCGTTCTTGGGCAGCTGCAGCACACCCACCGAGGTGCGGGTGTGGGCACCAGCCTCGCCCAGCACGGCAAACAGCACCTCGGAGGCACCATCGGCCACCTCGCTTTGCTGCGTGAAGGTGGGCGCCGACTGCACGTACACAGTGATGCGCAAAATGGATTGCACGGCATCAAGCGAACCCAGCGAACGCTGCAGCAGGGCCAGCGCCCGCATCACACACACCTTCGCGGCTTTTTGCGCATCGGCCAGCGCGGCGACCGCCCCGGCAGCGCCCGTGACCACCACGGTGTCGCCCACGCGCGGGATCTGCCCGCTCAGGTAGATGTGGTGGCCGTCCCGCACGAGCGGGACGTAGTTGCCACCAATCTTGATCTCGCCATCAAAGCAGTAGCCCAGTACCTGGGCTTGTTCCTGAAATCTCGCGTCGCGTGACATGGACATGGGTCTCCTGAAAAAACTGCGGCCTTCGCAGCGGGCTACATGAAGCGCGCAAAAGGGTCTACCAGCGAGGCGATCGACACGGTGCCGGGCGCCCCACCCTCGTCACGCCGCGCCGATTCATGCCCTGCATGCACGGGCACGGCGGGCAAAGGCTGCATGCGGCGGCCATACAGGCGCTGCACGCGGTCGTCGAGCGTGGGGTGGGTATCCAGCCAGCGCTCCATGCGGCTGCGGCCGGGTACGTCCACCAGCAGCATGTGTTGCACGGCCGGGTGGGCCAGGCCGGTGTGGACGGGGTTCTCGGCATACCCGGCCAGGGTGTCACGACGCTGGGCCATGACCTTGCGCAGCACGCCACCCAGGCCATCGCGGCTGCGGGTCCACTGCACCGCGCGTGCATCGGCCAGGTATTCGCGCTGGCGTGATACGGCGGCCTTGAGCATGCGGCCGGTGAGCCAGCCCGCAAAGCCCGCCGCCATGATGGCCGAGCCGAACCACCAGGCCAGGCCGCGGCGCTCGCGCATCGTGTCGCCAAAGTTGTAGACCAGCTCCAGCCCGAACACCATGCCCGCCAGCCGCATCTTCAGGCGCGTGTCGCCCTCGTGCAGATGGCTCAGTTCGTGCGCCACCATGCCCTGCATCTCTTCGCGGGTGAGGTAGTCCAGCGCACCCTGCGTCACGGCAATGACGGCGTCGCTCTCGTCCCACCCGGCAGCGAACGCGTTGATGGCATCGGTGCGCGGCATGACCATGATCTGCGGGCGCGGCATGTGCGCGGCAATGCACAGCTCGTCCACGATGTTGGACAGCCGCTGCTCGGCGTGCGACAGCGACGGGCGCAACTCGCGCGCGCCCACACGCTGCGCCAGCTTGACACCGCCTGCACGCAAGTTGGACGTCTCCACCCACCAGCCGCCCAGCACCAGCATCAGCGAGACACCCACATTGGCGGCCAGAAACCCTTGTGGAAAGGGCAAGTGCACGGGCAACACCGCCACCATCAGCCACCAGGCCAACGCCAGGGCAGCGTGCACAGCCGCTACCAGAACGACCACAGCGAAGGCAAAACCCAGCAGCAAGCGACGCGTCTCGCTGCGCGCGTTGTGCTGGTGATCCCAGAACTTCATGCGAATGGAAGCGGAAGGGTCAGAACTTCACCCGGGGTGCGGCGCGCTCTTCATCGGACTGCGTGGATGCCAGCATGGGCGCGGGCGCAAAACCGAGCAGGCGCGCGACGATGAGGTCCGGGAACTGCGCCGCCGCGTCGTTGAACTCCAGCGCCTGGTCGTTGTAGGCCTGACGTGCAAACCCCAGGCGGTTTTCGGTGCTGGTGATCTCTTCGGACAGCGACTGCATGGAGGCGTCGGCCTTGAGTTCAGGGTAGCTCTCGGCCACCACCATCAGGCGGCCCAAGCTGCCGCCGAGTACACCCTCTGCCGCCGCCAGCGCGCCCATGGCGCTGGCGCTTTGCGGTGCGGCACGCACCGCCGCAGCCGCGCCCTGCGCCTGGCTGCGGGCCTTGATCACGGCTTCCAGCGTGGCGGCCTCGTGCGCCAGATAGCCACGCGCCACCTCTACCAGGTTGGGGATCAGGTCATAACGGCGCTTGAGCTGCACGTCGATCTGGCCAAACGCGTTGGCAATGCGGTTACGCAACTGCACCAGCCGGTTGTAGACCGCCACCGCCCACAAGCCCAACGCGACCAGCACAACGACCACGACCCATGCAGTTGCCGACATACCCCACCTCCTGTATTTGTTGGAGGGAGCATCTTAGAGCCTGTGGAGGCGGCCCCAGGAAACATACCAGGGCGCGATTCAACGGCGCAAACGGGCACCACCTCGCGGGCGGGCTACACCCCTTTGTTGCGCATCCAGTCCGCCGTGCCCATGAAGCTTTCTTTCAGCCGCACGCGCAGGTCGGCGGGCACGCCGGTCTCGCCCATGGCCTGGTCCATGCAGGCCACCCATTGGTCGCGCTCCTTGATGCCGATCGCAAACGGCATGTGGCGCGCGCGCAGGCGCGGATGGCCAAACTGGTCGGTGTAGTACGAGGGGCCACCCAGCCATCCGCACAGAAACATGAACAGCTTTTGCCGCGCCTGGCCGAGGTCGCTGCCATGGGCGGCACGCAGCTCGGTGTAGCCGGGCTCCAGGTCCATCAGGTCATAGAAGCGCTCGGTCAAGGCGCGCACGCGTTCTTCGCCGCCGATCCATTCAAAAGGGGTGGTGGCCACGGGGGCATCTGCGGCGGAGGACGAGGGGGTGGATTCCATGGGGTTGGCAAGGAGAGGTTGCCAGGCGGTGTCGGGAAGCTTTTGATTATAGAAATCAAGGGCCTTTCATTCGCCTTGTGGGACCTTGGGACAGCCGCACTCCGACACCCGATGCCCTGCCCTGCTACTCCAGCACCGCCCGCAGTTGCCGCGTGGTCACCGCCAAGCGCCGGGCGCCGATCTGGGCCAGATTGTTCATCACCGTGAGGGCCGCCTCGGGGTACTGCCTTGCCCAGGCATCAAAATGTGCGCGCGACAAACGCACCAGATGCGCCGGGCCACGTTCGGCGCCCGCGCAGGCACTGCGGGCCGCACCATTGAGGAAGGCCATTTCGCCAAACGCCATGCCGGGGCCTACGGTGGCCAGGCGCAAGCCCTTGTCGGGCGGCCACTGGGTGACCAGCGTGATGTGGCCGGACTTGACCACGAGGAGGTCATGGTCCGTATCCCCCGCATGGAACACCACGCCGTGGGGCGGGACGGCCTGGGACACCAGCAGCGCCTGCAAGGCCTCGGCAGCGGCCTTGAGCACGCCCTCGCCCACCTCGCCCAGCACATCGCGCTCGGGGTGCGCGGGGCGTTGCTCGATGGGCCGCTGCGACAAGATACCCACCTCGGCCCATTCCAGCGCCCGGTCCAGGTCGGCAAAGGCGCGCACATGCTCCCCCGCATGCTCGGCGGCCATGGGGTCCAGGGCTGCCACGGCCGCGGCGATGCCCTGCTGGTCCAGGTCACGCACCAGCGCCCGCAGTTGGGCCATTGCCGTGCTGTCCCACGCGGGCACGCGGCCCGCGTCCAGAATGACCCAGCGATGGCGCGGCAGCAGCAGCATGCGCACCTGCTCGGCCAGGTGGGCAGCCACGCCAAAAGACATCACGCCTTGCAGTTCAAACACCGCCACCTGGTTCATGCGCGGCGTCAGCCAGCTGTCCGACCCGGCACGGCGCAAGCGCCGCGAGCGCAGCTCGCCATCCAGACGCACATGGCGCAGCACCGTGGCGGCAGAGTCGTGCAGCAGCACAAACGTGGCGACGACCAGGCCAGCCACCAGCGCCCCCAAGCCCCCCATCACGGCAAACACCAGCGCCACCAGCCAGCTTTGCGCCCAGGTCACCCGGGACCGGCGGGCATAGCCCAACGACCACATGAGGCCCGGCACCTGCATCAGCCCCGCCAGCACCAGCCCCCCGGCAAGACAGGCCATGGGCACCCAGTGCAGCCACCACGCCCCGGTGACCGCCACCCCCAGCATGATGGCGGCGTGCCAGCGCGGGGCATCTCGCGAGGCTCCCGCCTGCGCCAGCACAATGCGCGAACGCGACGCGCTGGTGGATGCGGGAATCATGCCCATCAGCCCACACAGCGCACCCAGCAAACTCTCGCGGCGCAGCGCCAGGTTGGCATTGCCACGCAGGCCATGGTCCAGCTCCAACTCCTGGTTGAATACCAGAATCTCCAGGCTGTTGACCAGCGCCATCAGCACCGCCAACACCACCAGAGCGGAGCCCTGCTGCCGGGCCAGGGCCATCCAGGGGATGCCCGTCCAGTCGGGCAGCATGGGCCAGGCAAACACGCTGGGCGGCACGGCCGGCACGAACACACTGCCCAGCCCCACACCCCATACCCCCGCCAGCGCCACGGCCAGTGCCACCAGGGCCACGGCCGACAGCAGCCCTGGCATGCGGGGCCAGCGCCGGCGCAGCCCCCAGGCCAGCCCCACCACGGCCAGCGCAGCCAGCAGGTGCCAGCCGGTGCGTGCGTCCCACAGCGCATCGGCACCCGCACCAAAGCCATTGCGCACCTGTCCCACCACCATCGACAAGCCCACACCCGCTGCAAACCCGTGGGTGACCGAGATGGGAAGAAACCGCGCCACCGACGCCAGCCGCAACACCCCCAGCAGCCACTGGAACACAAAGGCCAAAGCCACCGTGGCACCGCTGACCGCCAGCACCTGGCGCGCGCTCAGGCCCAGGCTCGGGGCCGCACCGTGGGCAGTCGCCAGCACGGCGGCAAACAGCAGGGCCACCACCGTGGTCGGTGCATACACCACCCCGGCACGGGGTGTCGCCAGGGTCAGCAGCAGGCCGGGCAATGCAGCCGACCACAAAGCCAGCGCGGCCAGCGAATGTTCGCCCGCCAGCGGCGCAAATGCCAGCAGCCCCAGCCCCACGGCGTGGGGCACGGTGACCGCTGCCGCAGACCACGCCGCCGCTGCGCCCGAGGGCTGCGGCGCCGAAGGCCCGACCTCAGCCCCCGCCGAAGGCCCGGCACGGCGATGCAGCGAGGCAGTCACGGGTGCGGTCGGCGGCATGGAGAAGGTCTAATAAGCCCCGGACATTGCGCGCCTACAGGCTGCGCGCCGCAAAGGTGTCGCAGGTCTTGACACTGCCACTTTGCAGGCCGCTGTTGAACCAGCGCTGCCGCTGGGCGCTCGTGCCATGCGTGAAGCTCTCGGGCACCACCGCGCCGCCATTGGCCCGCTGCAGCGCATCGTCACCAATCTTGGCGGCGGCGTTCATGGCTTCTTCCACATCGCCCTGCTCCAGGATCTGACGGGACTTCTGGGCGTGGTGGGCCCACACCCCCGCAAAGCAGTCGGCCTGCAGCTCCAGCCGCACCGACAGCGCGTTGTATTCCACCTTGCTCACACGGCCCCGCATCTGGTCCACCTTGGCGCTGATGCCCAGCTGGTTCTGCACGTGGTGTCCCACCTCATGGGCAATCACGTAGGCCTGGGCAAAGTCGCCCGGGGCACCCAGCCGGGTCTTGAGAGTCTCGTAGAACCCCAGGTCGATGTAGACCTTCTGGTCAGCGGGGCAATAGAACGGCCCCATGGCTGCCTGCCCCGTACCACATGCGGTGGGCGTAGCGCCCCGGAACAACACCAGCCGCGGGTCCTGGTAGCGCCCGCCGCCCTGGCGGAACACCTCGCCCCACACGTCCTCCGTGTCGGCAAGCACCGTGGACACAAAACGTGCCATGGTGTCATCGGCTGGTGGGCGGTGGGCCGGGGCATGGGGCTGCGTCTGTACCTGGGGCGCCGGGCCGCCGCCGCTGAGCAGCCCCAGGATGGTCAAGGGGTTGATGCCCAGCACCCAGCCCCCCACCAGCGCGATCACGATGGTGCCAATGCCGATGCTGCGCCCACCAAACACCGGCGATCCACCGCCGCCGCCCTCGTCACGGCGGTCTTCCACGTTGTCGGACTCGCGATTGCCTTCCCATTTCATTGCGTCTCTCCAGCGCCCTCCAGGTGGGGCGGCCAAGCCTGCATGTTACGCGCGGGGGCGCCCTGGTGCGGACGATTTACGATGTGTTCCACCCCGCTTTTGCTTACCTTTCATGACATCTGCCGCACACCATGGCGCGCCCCATGCCGGGCCAACCATTCTTCTGACCGGTTTTGATCCGTTTGGTGGTGGCGCGCACAACCCCAGCTGGCTCATTGCGCAAGCGCTGCACGGGCAGCGCATCGCAGGACACCAGGTGGTGGCTGCGCAATTGCCCACGGTGTTCGGGCAGTCGTTGCAGCGGCTGCAGTCGCTGTTGCTAGAACACCGGCCCACCGCCACGCTGTGCCTGGGCCTGGCAGGCGGTCGGGCAGCGCTGTCCATCGAGCGCATCGGCATCAACATCAACGACGCGCGCATTCCAGACAACGGTGGCGCACAGCCCATAGACACCCCGGTGCAACCCGGCGGACCTGCCGCCTACTTTGCCAGCCTGCCCATCAAGGCCATGCTGCGCGCCGTGCAACGCGCAGGCGTGCCCTGCGAGGTGTCGCAAACCGCTGGCACCTTTGTCTGCAACCATGTGCTGTACGGCCTCATGCATCTGCTGGCACAAGGCATAGGCCCAGAGGGCGCACGGGGTGGTTTTGTGCATGTGCCCTGGCTCAGTGGCCAAGGGGACCCCCATCTGCCCCTGCGCGACATGGTGCGCGGCATCCATGCCGCCCTGTGGGCTGCGGTGCTGACGCCGCAGGACATCGCGCTGCAGGCGGGGGCCACGCATTGATGGGCATGGCAGCCATGGCGAACCTGATCCCGCGCGCATCACACGCTGGGTGACCTTGGTCACTGCACAGGTGAGGGCTTCTCCGCTCCCACGAGAGCGGCATGCTGTGTACAGTCCGCCTATGCTTTTTGCCCCCTCTTCAGCCCCCTCGGGCGTGCTGGATGCAGCAGCCACCGCTGCGCGGTTGCCCTGGTCAGATCTGGCTGACGAAATAGCGGCCTTGCTGAAGGACTCCACAGTCGTGGTGCCGCAACGCGCCGTGCTGCCGCTGGCGCAAGGCGGCAGCTTGTTTGTGATGCCCGCCACGGATCAATCGGTGGCCATGACCAAGCTCATCACCTTTACCCCGGGCAACGCGGGCACAGGACGCCCGTCGATCCAGGGCGATGTGGTGGTGTTTGACATCGCCACGGGCGAGCGTCGGCTGGTGCTGGACGGGCCCACTGTCACCGCACGGCGTACCGCCGCGGTCTCTCTGCTGGCCGCCCGGCATCTGGCGCAGGTGCCACAGGGCCCTTTGCTCATCGTCGGCGCAGGGGTGCAGGGCCTGGCACATGCCGAGGCATTCATCCACGGCCTGGGCGTGCGCGAGGTGTGGATTGCCTCGCGCAGCAGCGCCAGCGCCCAGGCCCTGGCAGCGCAGGTTCGCGACCTGGGCGTCGACGTGCAGGTGGTGGCCGATGCCGATGCCGCCGTGCCCCACTGCCCGCTGATAGCGACCTGCACCACGGCCAGCGCACTGGTGCTGAGCGCCCCGCCCCGGCCCGACGCATTTTTGGCGGCCGTGGGCGCTTTCACGCCCGCCATGGCAGAGCTGGCCCCTGCCCTTTGCCAGCATGTGGCGCGGCACGGACGCATCGTGGTGGACACCAGCGATGCACTCCATGAGGCAGGTGACCTGCTGCAGGCAGGCCTGGATGTGGCAGCGCTGCCGACGCTGGGTGAGATGGTCCGCAGCCTCGGTGCCACAGCCCCCGAGCGGCGTTCGGGCCCGGTGCTGTTCAAGAGTTGCGGCTGGGCAGGCTGGGACTTGGCAGCAGCCCGGCTGGCCCTGCGCCGCGCCAGCCCGGCACCGGCCGCGACGGCACACTTGGCAGACCCTTCCGCATGATGCTCATCACACGTTTTTCAGACCACAGCCTGCGCATGCAGATCGCGCTGGTGTTTGGCACGCTGGTCGTGACCCTGTCAGTGCTGCTGTCGCTGGGGTTTGGCGAGTTGCTCAAGCACCGCATTCAGCGCGATGCAGGCAGTTCCTTGCAGGTGGTCGCCGAAAACGCAGGCAAGCTTCTGGCCCTGGGCCTCATGCAGCGCAGCCTGGAGGCCGAGGTGATGGCCAGTGCCGAAGTGGTGTGGTCCAAGGGGCTCGACTCTGCCGAGGCCCAGCACATGCTGGCCCGCAGCCAGGCCATGCAGCCCACCAACATCTGGATCGGTGTGGCCGATGCGCAAGGCGTAGTGCGCAATGCCACACGCGGCCTGCTGGTGGGCCAGAGCGTGGCCCAGCGGCCCTGGTTTCAACACGGACTCGAAGGGGTGCATGTGGGCGACGTCCACCCCGCCAAGCTGCTGGAGTCCCTGCTGCCCCCCACCGCCACTGGTGAACCACACCGGTTTGTGGACTTTGCAGCGCCCATTCGCGTCGGCCCCACCACGGTGGGCGTGCTGGGCATCCACGGCAGCTGGCAGTGGACACGCGAGGTACTGGAGAGTCTGACCCCTGCGTCATCCGATGAAAGCGCGCTGGAACTGTTCATCTTTGACCGCGAAGGCCAGTTGATTTTTGCGCCTGGCGGACAGACCGAGGCGATGCGGTCTGCCGGGCAGCGACTGCCCGAGGACATCAGTGTCAACAACAACCGTGATGGCGACCGCACGCAGACCACCGTGGTCCGGTGGAGGGATGGCAAGCGCTACCTGACCGCTGCCACGCAGCTGCAACCGCGCAACGCGGCCAGCGATCTGGGCTGGCGCATCGTGGCACGCCAGCCTGTGGAGCTGGCTTTCGCGGAGGCAGACAACACCGTGCAACTGGCACTGGTGATTGGCCTGACGGCCGCGCTGCTGGCATCGGCCCTGGCCTGGCTGGCCGCCCGGCGCCTGAGCGTGGACCTGTATGCACTGGCCGACGCGGCCAGCGCGGTGGAGGCCGGGCGCCCCGGCAGCGACATTCCGACCATGCAAAGCAGCCGCGAAGTACAACAGCTGTCTCAGTCTCTGGGCCGCATGACGCACCGCCTGCTGGCCGCCCGCGAGGCGATGGAAGAAAAAGTGCGCCTGCGTACGCTGGAGCTGGAGGCCGCGAACCGCGCGCTGGACCTGCAGGCGCGCACCGACGCCCTCACCGGGTTGCTGAACCGGCGCGGCTTCGAGACACAAATGGCCTTTGCGGTGGCGCTGGCGCGGCGCAGCAGCCGTCCGCTGAGCCTGATCACCGTGGACGTGGACCACTTCAAGCGGGTGAACGACACCTACGGGCATGAAGCCGGAGACGAGGTCCTGCGGCGCCTGGCACGCACGCTGGAGTCCCGCCTGCGTGGCTCCGATGTGGTGGCGCGACTGGGGGGAGAAGAGTTCGTGGCGTTGCTGCCCGACACCGACCTGGAGGGCGCCCAGTCCATTGCGCAGGCCCTTGTCACCGCCATGGCAGAGCAACAGAACCCGGTCGTGGGCACCATCACCGTCAGCGCGGGTGTCGCAACCATGCGCAGCGCAGACGACAACGGCGCCGCCATGCTGCGTCGGGGCGATGCAGCGCTCTACGAGGCCAAGGGCCAGGGACGCAACAGGGTCTGCGTGGAGGCGTGAGGGCTGCCCGAGCCCGCATTGGCGCCGTCCCCCGGTGTTGCGGGCCGTGGCTCCGGGCTTTAGGCTTGCAGCACGGGTGCCTCAAAATACGGCTGCAGCTGGGCTGACAGCTCTTGCAGGCCAGCGTCCGGAGCGCCAGCCGCCAACGCCAATCGCTCCAGGGCATAGGGCCGGTGGCCCAGCATCATCGACATGTTCACGCAGTGGCCGTGTGCTGCCATGCGCAGCACAAAGGCATTGAGCAACTCACAGGGCCAGTAGGTGTGGTGTGCCTGGCAGTCGGCGTCGGCGGAATGCGGCGCAGCGTCTGGGCGCCGGGGCGGCGGGATGACAGAAGGCGCAGGGGCTGGAGCGGGATCGGCCAGCGCTGGCGCCAGAACGCGGATGGGCGCAAAGAACAAGGTTGAGGCGGCAGCGGACATCAGCATGGTGAAACTCCATCAGCCTCCATCTCCCGGGAGGCGTGTCACCGATGCTAGAAAACTTACCGATGCTTGCATTTCAGCCAAGGCGCATGGCGCGTGTAGGACACAACCCCTGCCACCGCCGGCCATGTGCGCTTGGTCAGGCCTTGGGCAGTGTCACTCCCACCTGGCCCTGGTACTTGCCGCCCCGGTCTCGGTAGCTGACCTCGCACACGTCGTCCTTGTCGCTCTCGAAGAACAGCACTTGTGCGCAGCCCTCGCCTGCGTAGATGCGCGCTGGCAGCGGCGTGGTGTTGCTGAACTCCAGCGTCACATAGCCTTCCCACTCGGGCTCGAACGGCGTCACGTTGACGATGATGCCGCAGCGCGCATAGGTGCTCTTGCCCAGGCAGATGGTGAGCACATTGCGCGGGATGCGGAAGTATTCGACCGTGCGGGCCAGCGCGAAGCTGTTGGGCGGGATGATGCAGCTGTCACCCTCGAAATCGACAAAGCTCTTTTCATCGAAGTTCTTCGGGTCCACCACCGTGCTGTGGATGTTGGTGAACACCTTGAATTCGGGCGCACAGCGGATGTCGTAGCCGTAGCTGCTGGTGCCGTAGCTGATGATCTTGCGGCCTTCGACCTCGCGAACCTGGCCGGGCTCGAAGGGCTCGATCATTCCGTGCTCGGCCGCCATGCGGCGGATCCATTTGTCGCTCTTGATGCTCATAGCAGAACTCCCTGCGCTGTGGCCCGCTCAGTGGTGGACTGCCGGGCGCTATTAAATACGTAGCTGGTAGCGCATGAATATCAAGCGCTAGAGCCGTATTTTGCTTGAGAAATCACCGTTTGCTGCACCACACGGTCGTCGCCGAGCACGATCAGCGCAAACAAAAGCTCATCGAGGTTGCGCGCCTGGCGGGTCTTGCGCGCCAAAAGCGGCGTGGCCTCGGGGTTCAGCACCACAAAATCGGCCTCGCAGCCCGGCTGCAGATTGCCCACCACACCCGCCAGACCCAGGGCCTTCGCAGCACCGGCGGTGTGTTGCCACCACAGTTGCTGGGGTGACAGACTCAGGCCCTGTTTGGTCTGCCCCTCCCGCCCCACGTAGTACGCGGCCAGCATGGTGTGGAACGGGCTGAAGCTGGTGCCTCCGCCCACGTCGCTGGCCAGGCCATAGCCAAACCCCACGCGGTCGGCACCGGCGTAGTCGAAGAACCCGCTGCCCAGAAAGAGATTGCTGGTGGGGCTGACCGCCGCCACCGCGCCGGTGTCACGCATCAGCGCGCGGTCGTCGTCATCGAAGTGGATGCAGTGCGCATACACCGCACGTTCGCGCATCAGGCCAAAGTCGTCGTACACGCCCAGGTAGCTGCGCGCGGCGGGGAACAGCTCGCGCGCCCAGCGGATCTCGTCGCGGTTCTCGGCCACGTGGGACTGGATCCACACATCGGGGTAGCGCGCAGCCAGCTCGCCCGCGCCGCGCAATTGTTCATGCGTGCTGGTGGGCGCAAAACGCGGGGTGATGGCATACCCCAGGCGGTCCACGCCGTGCCAGCGCTGGATCAGCGCCTCGGTGTCGAGGAGGCTCTGCTCGGTGTCGTCGCGAACGCCATCGGGCGAGTGGCGGTCCTGCAGCACCTTGCCGGTGATGAGGCGCATCCGCTGGCGCTGGGCCTCGGTGAACAGGGCATCCACCGATGCGGGGTGTGAGGTCGAAAACGCCAGGGCTGTGGTCACGCCGTTGCGCAGCAGCTCGGCCACAAAAAATTCGGCCACCTGTGCGCTGTAGCCGGGGTCTACAAATCGGGATTCGTGGGGAAAGGTGTAGTTCTCCAGCCAGGGCAGCAGGCCATCGGCTGGCGAGCCGATCACGTCCGTCTGCGGGAAGTGGATGTGCATGTCCACAAACCCCGGCGCCAGGATGCGCCCCGGCAGATGCACTACAGGCTCCCCGGCAAATTGTGGCGCGAGAGTCTGCCAAGCGCCTGCCGCCAGCACACGCTGGCAGCCCTGAGCGTCAGGGCCAACGGCCAGCAGGCCATCTTCGTCATAGAGGGCGCTGCCGTCGTCGGCAAAACGCAAAAGAGCGGAACGGTAAACAGGCATGGCGCCAAGCTTAGCGGCAGGGGGCGCCGTTTGTATATGCAGCACCCCATAGTGGCTATGGGGTTCGGGGAGCGCCGATCAGTGGAAACGATGGGCGATATGCCCTGCAGGATCAGCGGGACACCTTGCCCACCACGCCTTCCACCAGCCAGTTCATCTGCAATATCTGGGCATCCGGCAGTGCCTGGCCAGCAGCAATGCGCTCCTGCCCTTCGTTGTCGCGCACCGGCACTTTGCCCGCACGGAAGGGCAGGAGCTTGCCCGCGCCCACGGCCTTTTGGGCATTCAGCACCTCCTGCTGGACGGCCGCTGGCACCCGGGTGCCAAAGTCACCGACGCGGATCATGCCCTCGCGCACGCCGCCCCACACATTGGCACTTTTCCAGGTGCCGTTTTGCACGGCGCGCACGCGCTCGGTGTAGTAGCTGCCCCACTGGTGCGTCACGGCCACGATCTGCGCGTCCGGGCCCGTCTTGCGCATGTCCGAGTGATAGGCCACTGCCATCTTGCCGCGCTCTTGCGCAGCCGCCATCACGGCGGTGGAGCCAGTATGGAAAGCAATCACATCCACGTCCTGGTTGAACAGTGCCATGGCGGCATCCCGCTCCTTCGGTGGATCGAACCATACGTTGAGCCACACCACCTTGACAGTGGCCTTGGGGTTGACCGAGCGCATGCCCAGCGTGAAGGCGTTGATGCCCTGCAGCACTTCGGGGATGGGAAACCCGGCCACGAACCCTGCCACGCCAGTCTTGCTCATGCGGCCCGCGGCGATGCCCGCCAGGTAACGCCCCTCGTAGTAGCGCGCATTGGCGGCGGCCACATTGGGTGTGGTCTTGTAGCCGGTGATGGACTCGAACTTCACCTGCGGGTAGTCCTGCGCCACCTTGAGCGTGGGCTCCATGTAGCCAAAGCTGGGGGTGAAGATGATCTGGTGGCCGGTGGCGGCCAGGTCGCGGATCACGCGTTCGGCATCGGCGCCTTCGGCCACGTTCTCGACAAACGTGGTCTTCACCTGGTTGCCCAGCGCGGCCTCGACGGCCTTACGGCCTTCGTCATGCTGGCGCGTCCAGCCTGCCTCGGTGATGGGCGAGACATAGACAAAACCGGCTTTGACGGGCTCGGCGACGCTGCCCTTGGCGGACGTGGTCTGGGAAAAAGCGGGGGAGAAAAAACAGGCGGCCACGAGCGTGGCAGCGAGGTTTTTGTACATGGTGTTCCTCTACATGGCCCTGATGAAATGGACCGGAAGCACCGCAGGACGACGGTGCCACCGGGAAGGTCAGACTGTGCGAAAACTACATGAAGCGATGTTGCAAAGATTGTCGGAAAAAAAGCGCTTTCAAGCACGGGAGGGGCGTTGCGGCAGCGCGCAGAGCCCCGTGAGCAATTTTCAGTTCAGCCGCAGCGCCTGCGGGCCTGCGCCCAGGCGGAAGGCACCGACGACTTCGGCCAGGCGCGAAGCCTGGTCCTTCAGGCTTTCCGCGGCAGCGGTGGACTCTTCCACCAAGGCTGCATTTTGCTGGGTCATCTGGTCCAGCTGGGTCACCGCCACATTCACCTGGCCAATGCCCTGGCTCTGCTCCGAAGCGGCTGCGCTGATCTCTCCAATGATGTCGGTCACGCGGCGCACCGAGCTCACGATCTCGCCCATGGTGGTGCCGGCGTTCTGCACCAGGGCAGCACCCGACTCAACCTTTTCCACCGACACGCCGATCAGCGTCTTGATTTCCTTGGCCGCCTGGGCCGAGCGCTGGGCCAGCGAGCGCACTTCGCTGGCCACCACGGCAAAGCCACGACCCTGCTCGCCCGCACGGGCGGCTTCCACGGCGGCGTTGAGGGCCAGGATGTTGGTCTGGAACGCGATGCCGTCGATGGTGCCGATGATGTCGGCAATCTTCTTGCTGCTGGTGTTGATCTCGTCCATGGTGGTCACCACCTGTGCCACCACATCGCCACCGCGCTGGGCCACCTGCGCCGCCGACACGGCCAATTGGTTGGCCTGCACGGCCGAATCGGCGCTCTGGCGCACGGTGCTGGTCAGCTCTTCCATCGAGCTGGCGGTCTCCTGCAGGCTGCTGGCCGTCTGCTCGGTGCGTGCGCTCAGGTCCTGGTTGCCGATCGCGATCTGGGTGCTGGCGGTGGAGATGCTGTCCACCACGCCCCGCACTTGCTGCAGCGACCGGTGCAGCGCACTGCGCATGGCATCCAGCGCGCGCAGCAGGTGGCCGGTTTCATCGTTGGCATAGCTCGCCTGGGGGGCACCCGTCAGGTCCATGTTGGCGATGGTCTCTGCAATGGCCTCGGCCTTGCGCAGCGGGCGCGTGATGCTGGTGGTCAGCAGCCAGGCCAGCAAGGCGCCTAGCAGCAGCGACACGCCGGTGCAGATCTGCAGCAGCAGCGTGGTCTGGGCACGCAGTTCTTCGCTGCGCTTGCCGGCCGCATCGAGCTCGGCGCGTTGGCCATCCACCATCTGCTGCACACCCGCCAGATAGCTGCGGGAGGTGGGCTCAAACCGCTCGGTGAAAACCTTGTTGGCGTTCTCGGCATCGCCCGCCTGCTTGAACTTGCTCACTTCCTCGCGGGCCGCCAGGTAGTCCTTGCGCAAGTCTCCCACCTTGGCAAAAAGCTGCTTCTTCTCCGCCGTGTCCATCTTGGACTCGATGAATTTCTGCAGCTCGTTGGTATCGCGGATCGACGCGGCCGTGGCGGGCGCAAAGTAGGGGATCAGGCTCGCGTCGCTGCTCTTGGCAATGGCTGCCGCGCGCTGCACGCCCGATGTGGTGTGGCGCAGCCAGTCCGAGCCCGCGCGCTCGGTCTTGATGTTGTCGTTGACCATGGCGTCGATCTCCCTGCCCAGCTGGCTGAGCTTGACCACGGCCACCACGCTGCTGGCAAAAAACAGCGCCAGGATGAGGCCAAGCACCAGGGTCAGGCGCTTGCCAATGGAGATTTGACTGAGAAACATGGAAGGCTCCAAAAAAGGGGGCAACACGGCACCCGTGCACTCCACAGGGGAGCGCAGGGTAAGGGCCATGGTGGTGGATCACCCCTTGGGCCTGGGCCGGACGCAATTCGAACGAATACTTACTATTTTAAGGGTTTACCCAGATCAGGCCCCTGCCGCACTGGCGACAGTCCCTCTGGCGCCATTTCCCAAGCCCACTGCGCGCGCTACCCGAAGCTCAGTAGTCGTGCTCCACGCACCGCTCAAACGCTTCCTTGAGCTTGTGCTCCCACACCCGCTTGTCAGCATTGCCTGCAAAGCTGGCTTCAAAACTGTTGAAAGCCAACTGGTAGGCATGTTTGGCCGTGAGCCCCGTGGCCGCAAACACCTGGGTGAAGTTCTCGTTGATGTAGCCGCCAAAGTAGGCAGGGTCGTCCGAATTCACGGTGGCAGCCAGCCCGGCATCAAGCAGCTTGCCGAGGTTGTGGTCCGCAAGGTTGGGGAAGACGCACAGCTTCTGGTTGGACAGCGGGCACACCGTGAGCGCAATGCGGTCTTGCGCCAGGCGTTGCATCAGCGCGGCATCGTGCACGGCCTGTACGCCATGGTCGATGCGCTCGACCTTGAGCACATCGAGTGCACTCCAGATGTAGGCGGGGGGGCCCTCCTCGCCCGCATGGGCCACCAGGTGCAGGCCCAGCTCGCGGCAGCGGGCGAACACGCGGGCAAACTTCTCGGGCGGGTGCCCCAGTTCGCTGGAGTCCAGACCCACACCCACCATCTTGTCGAGCAGCGGCATGGCCTGCTCCAGCGTTTCGAATGCCGACTCCTCGCTCAGGTGGCGCAGGAAGCACAGGATCAGCGTGGCGCTGATTCCGAGTTCGGCGCGGGCATCCTGGCAGGCACGGTGCAGACCGTTGATGACGGTCTCCATCGCCACGCCACGTGCGGTATGGGTTTGCGGGTCGAAGAAGAGTTCGGTGTGCAGCACGTTGTCGCGCGCCGCACGGCCCAGGTATGCGCGCGCCATGTCGTAAAAATCCTGCTCATGCAGCAGCACACTCGCACCGGCGTAGTAGATGTCCAGAAAACTCTGCAGATTGGTGAATGCGTAGGCGCTGCGCAAGGCGTCCACGCTGGCATAGGGCAGCGTCAGCCCATTGCGCTGCGCCAGCGCAAAGATCAGCTCGGGCTCCAGCGAGCCCTCGATGTGGATATGCAGCTCGGCCTTGGGCATGGCACGCAGCAGGCTGGGAAGGCGCTCGGCGGAGATGGGGGGGATCTTGAACATCAGCAGACTCCAAAGGTGATGCCACTCTGGCGCAGAAAGCGGCGATACGCAGATGATGCCTTGTCGGCAGCGGTATGCAACTCCGCGCGCAGGTCGAGCGGCAGGCACTGTGGCGTCTGCGACTCCAGCACGGGTTGATCCTGCGTGAAGATGGTGTGCTGGAAGGCCTGCAGTTTCTCGTTCGGCGAATCGAAATCCGCCACGGCCAGGCGGAACCACACCCGGCTGCGCACCGGCGTCACCGGACAGATGAACAGCGCAATGGACTCGCGCCAGCCATCGACCGCCGTGGTGCCCGCCTCGGGCACCTTGGTCAGCACGGCTGCATAGGGGGCGGTGACTTCGTAGGTGTATTCGACCTGGGCGGCCGCCGTGGAATGCAGGTTGGATTGCGGTTGCCAGGCCTTGCAGCCCGTGGCCAGGAGGCCCGTGGGCGTGGGCTCCACGCGGTAATCGTCGATGGCCGTTGCCTCACAGCTGCCGAGCCAGCCTTCGTGCACAAAGCCGAAATGCGACATGTCCAGAAAGTTCTCGACGATGCGCGGCGCGCTGGCCGCCACGTCGTAGGGACCGCAGTTGAGCTTGCGCAGGCGAGCATCCCCCTCCGCCGCAAACACGGGCAGTCCCTGCTCGCCTGGTGCGATGCGCACCCACACAAGGCCATAGGCCTCCTGCACCTCGAAATGGCGGGCGCAGTGCGTGGCCGGGGGCACAAAGGTGGGTAGTGCAGGCACGTGCGTGCATTGCCCACCGGCCGCAAACTGCCAGCCATGGTAGGGGCACTCCAACTGGCCCTGGGGCGTCACGCGGCCCAGCGACAAGCGGGCGCCCCGGTGCGGGCACTGGTCGGCCAGCGCGAGCACGGCGCCTTCGCTGTCGCGCCACAACACCACGGGTTGCTCCAGCAATTGCACCGCCAGCGGTGCCTGCCCAGCCACGGCCCCTGACAGGGCCACCGGATGCCACAAAGTTGATTCCACCATCGTCCCTGCTCCTCAAAAGACTGCAGGTCACAAAATGCCCCTGCAAAACAAAAGGGCCACCCCAGGGCGGCCCTTTGTCACAGCAGCTCGCAAGAACTGCTGATGAACGCGGTGCGAATTACTTCTTGTCGCCGCCAGGGATCTTGCCTTCCACGCCCTTGACGTAGAAGTTGATGCCGCCCAGGAACTTGTCGTCAGCCACAGCGTCCTTTTCCAGCACGGGCTTGCCGTCCTGACCCACGATGGGGCCCTTCCAGATGCTGAAGCTGCCGTCGGCCAGGCCCTTCTTCACGGCTTCGACCTTGGCCTTGGTGTCAGCAGGCACGTCTTCGGCGATGGAGACGATGTCGATAGCGCCTTCCTTCACACCCCACCAGCTTTGGCCCGAAGCCCAGGTGCCGTCCAGCACGTCCTTGGTGGCCTTGACGTAGTACGGACCCCAGTTGATCACCGCCGATGCCAGGTGGGCCTTGGGGCCGTAGGCGGTCATGTCGCTGTCCCAGCCGAAGGCGCGCTTGCCCTTTTCCTGGGCGGTCTTGAGCACGGCGGGAGAGTCGGTGTTCTGGAACAGGATGTCGGCGCCACCGTTGATCAGGCTGGTCGCGGCTTCGGTTTCCTTCGGTGGGCTGAACCATTCATTCACCCACACCACCTTGGTCTTGATCTTGGGATTGACCGACTGCGCACCCAGCGTGAAGCTGTTGATGTTGCGGATCACTTCAGGGATCGGCACCGAGCCCACCACGCCCAGCGTGTTGGACTTGGTCATGGCGCCAGCGATGATGCCGGCCATGTACGCGCCTTCGTAGGTGCGGCTGTCATAGGTGCGCAGGTTTTCGGCCGTCTTGTAGCCGGTGGCGTGTTCGAACTTCACACCCTTGTTGTCTTCCGCGACCTTGAGCATGGACTCCATGTAGCCGAAGGTGGTGCCGAAGATCAGCTTGTTGCCCTGGCCGGCCAGATCGCGCAGCACGCGCTCTGCGTCAGCAGACTCGGGCACGCTTTCCACAAAGCTCGTCACGACCTTGTCGCCAAATTCCTTCTCGATGGCCTTGCGACCGTTGTCGTGCGCGAACGACCAGCCGCCGTCGCCCACCGGGCCGACATAGGCAAACGCGATCTTCAGTGGCTCGGGCTTGGGTGCCGGTGCTTCTGCGGCAGGGGCCGGTGCAGGCGCAGGGGCCGGTGCCGGTTCTTCCTTCTTGCCACAGCCCACCAGGGCAGCAGCAGCCACAGCGGAGAGCGCTGCCACCTTGAGCAGGGAGCGTTTCTGCAGATCAGTCATGTCGGTTTCCTTATCGAAGAAGTAGGACTTGCAAAGGTTGGGGGACGAAAACAATGATTATGGTGCGATCTACCGCAGGGTAACCAGATTTTCCGGTGGGCTAGCCCTTTCAGGAGCCCGGATAAAACGGTTTGCCCAGCGAGGCCGGCATGTTGATGCGGATCCACGCCGGATTGCGCGAGATCAGCGCCAGCACCACGATGGTGGCCACATACGGCAGCATGCTCAGCAACTGGCTGGCCACCTGCACGCCCGTGGCCTGCAAATGGAACTGCAGCATGGTCACGCCGCCGAACAGATAAGCACCAAGCAACACCCGTGCCGGGCGCCAGGTGGCGAAGGTGGTGAGCGCCAGCGCGATCCAGCCGCGCCCGGCCACCATGCCCTCGACCCACAGCGGCGTGTAGACGGTGGAGATGTAAGCCCCGGCCAGCCCGCACAGCGCCCCGCCCACCACCACGGCCGCCAGCCGGATGCGCCGCACCGGGTAGCCCAACGCATGGGCTGACTCAGGCGATTCGCCCACCGACCGCAGCACCAGCCCGGCGCGCGAGCGGTACAGAAACCAGATCAACCCCGCCACCAGCAGCATGGTGAGATACACCAGCGGGTGCTGCTGGAACAGCGCTGGCCCGAGGAGCGGCACATCGCCCAGCACCGGGACGGCGTACTTGGGCAGCTCGGGCAGCTTGGCCTGCACATAGCTGATGCCCGCAAACGCGGAGAAGCCCACGCCGAACAGACTGAGCGCCAGCCCCGTGGCGTACTGGTTGGTGTTGAGCCAGATCACCAGCACACCAAAGATGGCGGCCAGCACGGCACCGGCCGCCATGCCTGCCGCAAAGCCCAGCCAGGTGTTGCCCGTGTGCACCACGGTGGCAAAGCCTGCAATGGCGGCGCAGAGCATCATGCCCTCGGCCCCCAGGTTGACGATGCCCGCCTTTTCGTTGATGAGCAGGCCCAGGGCCGCAATGGCCAGCACGGTGCCCGCGCTGAGCGTGGCGCCGATGAGCAGTGCATAAGACTCCATCAGACACCTCCTTTCTTGCTGCCGACCCAGCGGATGCGGTAGGCAATCAGCGTGTCACAGGCCAGCAGCGTGAACAGCAGCAGGCCCTGGAACACGCCGGTGAGCGACTTGGGCAGGCCCAGGCGCGACTGCGCCAGTTCACCACCGATGTAGAACATGCTCATGAGGATGGCGGAGAGGATCATGCCCACCGGGTGCAGCCGTCCGACGAAGGCCACGATGATGGCCGCGAAGCCGTAGCCCGCAGGCACATAGGGGGTGAGCTGGCCGATGGGCCCTGCCACCTCCAACGCACCGGCCAGGCCAGCGGCACCGCCCGAGATCAGCAGCGCCGTCCACAGCGCGCGGCGCGACGAAAAGCCCGCGTAACGCGCCGCTGCCGGTGCCAGCCCGCCCACCTGCTGTGCAAAGCCCGCCCGCGTGCGGAACAGGAACACCCACAAGGCCCCAGCGCCTGCGAGCGCCAGCAGCAACCCGATGGACACGCGCGAGCCCTGCATCAGGCGCGGGATCTGCGTGACCTTCTCGAACGTCTTGGTCTGCGGAAAGTTGTAGCCCATGGGGTCCTTCCACGGGCCATAGACCAGGTAGCCCAGCACCAGCGTGGCCACATAGACCAGCATCAGGCTGACCAGGATTTCGTTGGCATTGAACTTGTCGCGCAGCAGCGCCGTGAGCCCCGCCCAGGCCATGCCACCCAGCACCCCGGCGAGCAGGATGGCGGGCACGATCCAGGGGCCCGTGGTCTTGTCGGCCAGCAGCGCCACGCCACCCGCCACCACGGCGCCGATGACAAACTGGCCTTCGGCACCGATGTTCCACACGTTGGAGCGGAAACACACGGCCAGCCCCAGCGCAATCAGCAACAGGGGCGTGGCCTTGACCATGAGTTCGCCAATGGCGTACTGCGTCTTGATGGGCTCCCAGAAGAACACCTGCAGCCCGCGCACCGGGTCTTTGCCCAGCGCAATGAACAAGGCCACACCGATCAACACGGTAAAGGCCAGCGCCAGCAGGGGCGAACCGTAGGTCCAGAGCTTGGAAGCCTGGGGGCGTGGTTCCAGCTTAAGCATGCTGCACCTCCGCTGCCTTGGCCTGTTGTGCGAGGTGCGCTTGGACATCGGCATGCCACAGCCCGCTCATCCATTCACCGATGCGTTCCACCGTGGCCTCGGCGCGCGGCACCGAAGGCGACAGGTGCCCCTTGGCCACCACATGCAGCCGGTCGCAGATTTCAAACAATTCGTCCAGCTCCTCACTCACCACCAGCACGGCGCAGCCTGCGTCACGCAGGGCCAGGATGGAGCCCCGGATCTGTGCGGCGGCACCCACGTCCACGCCCCAGGTGGGCTGCGAGACGATGAGCAGCTTGGGGTTGGCGTCAATCTCGCGCCCCACGATGAACTTCTGCAGGTTGCCACCCGACAGCGACTTGGCCGCTGCGTTGGGTCCACCCGCCTTCACATTGAAGCGCCGGATAATGTCCTCGGCATGTTTCTGCAGCGCGCCCACCTTGATCCAGCCGCTGCCGCCGACCGAATTGGTGCGGGTGAGCAGCAGGTTGTGCGCCAGCCCCATGGTGGGCACGGCGCCCCGGCCCAGGCGCTCTTCGGGCACAAAATGCAGGCCCAGTGCACGGCGCTGGCCGGGACCCATGCGGCCCGCGTTCTGGCCGGACACCTGGATGCAGGCCGCGTCAGCCCGCTGGTCTTCGCCCGACAGCGCATAGAGCAATTCTTTTTGCCCGTTGCCCGACACCCCGGCAATGCCCACCACCTCGCCCGCCTTGACCTCGAACTGCAGGTCGATCAAATCCACCCCGAACTGGTCGGCGCGCGGCAGCGACAGGCCCTGCACGCGCAGCACCGTGGCGCCAGTCTGCACGGCACGGTGTTCCAGCGCCGGCGGCTCGGCGCCGATCATCAGCCGCGACAGCGATGCATTGGATTCCTCGGCCGGGTTGCACACGCCCGTCACCTTGCCGCCACGCAGCACGGTGCAGGCAGTGCACAGCGCGCGGATTTCGTGCAGCTTGTGGCTGATGTAGAGGATGCTGCAACCCTCGCTGGCCAGCTTGCGCAGCACCACAAAAAGCTTTTCGACCGCCTGGGGCGTGAGCACCGAAGTGGGCTCGTCCAGGATCAGCACCTTGGGGTTGGTGAGCAGCGCGCGGATGATTTCCACCCGCTGCATTTCGCCCACGCTCAACGTGTGCACGGGGCGCAGGGGGTCGATGTCAAGGCCGTATTCGGCGGCCTTGGCGGTGATGCGGCCGGTCACTTCGGCCAGCGTCAGGCTCTTGTCCAGGCCCAGCCACACGTTCTCGGCCACCGTGAGGGTGTCGAACAGGCTGAAATGCTGGAACACCATGGCGATGCCCAGGGCCCGCGCTTCTTGCGGGTTGCGCACCTGCACGGCCTGGCCGTTGAAGAACACGCTGCCTTCATCGGGCTTGACCGAGCCGTAGATGATTTTCATCAGCGTGGACTTGCCCGCGCCGTTTTCGCCCAGCACGGCGTGGATTTCACCCGGCAGCACCGTGAGCGACACGCCGCTGTTGGCCACCACGGCCGGGTAGCGCTTGGTGATGCCCACCAGCTGCAGCCGTGGCGGCGCCGCACCAGGCGCTGAAGGATTGGGGGGAGAACTCATGCGGGGATTGTCTCTCAGTTTTACAACTTGTTATAAGAATGAAAATACCTCATGGCGCTTGTTCAGCATGCTCAAGCAGCTATTCTTTTCGTAGCGAAGCAGCCACGGTTTTCACGCAATCTCGCAGCCAGGCGGCCGCCGCCGAGTGGTGCGTGCGGGCGTGCCACAGCTGGTAGTACATGAGCCGAGGAAACGGCACCGGGCACGGCAATATAGCCAGCGGAAGTTGCTCCACATACCGCTCGCAGTACTGGCGGCCGGTGGTCAGCACAAGCAAGCTCGATGCCACGATGCTGGGGATGAGGCTGAAATGTGCGCAGCGCGCCGTGATGTGGCGCTGCATGCCCAGGCTGTCCAGGTGGGCGTCGATCACGCCGCGCGCGCCGGGGTGGGTGGGCGTGGGCGCGATGTGTTCGGCGGCCAGCCAGCTTTCCACGTCCCAGCCGCGCCGCACGGCGGGGTGGTCTTTGCCGACCAGGCACACCACCTCGTCACCAAACAGGCGGCCCATGTGCAGGTCGTCCGGCGGCTGGGGCCAGTTGCCAATCACCACATCCACCTCGCCCTGCGCGAGATGGGCGTGGTAGTGCGTGTCGGCCGACAGGGGCAGGATTTCGATGGGGCACAAGGGCGCTTCGACCTTGATGCGGGCCACGAGCTGGGGTAGAAAAAGGGGGTCGAGGTAATCGCTGGCGGCCACGCGGAAGGTGCGGGTGGCCGTGCGCGGGTCAAACCCACGCGCATCCGAAAACAGGGCCTCCGCCGCCCGCAGGATGGCCCCGGCGGGCTCCACCATGCGCAGCGCGGCGTCGGTGGGCATCATGCTGGCGCCGGAGCGCACCAGCAGAGGGTCGCCCGACAGGTCGCGCAGCCTTTTGAGCGCAGCCGACACCGCCGGCTGGTGCATGCCCAGGCGGACGGCGGCCCTCGATACGCTGCGTTCTGTGAGCACGGTGTGCAAGACCCTTATGAGATGGAGGTCTATCTTGTCGAAAAGGGCGTGGTCTCTCATAGCGGTGGGGGCATGGGTGCCATAAGCTTGCGCATATGCCGGTAACGGTACTGCGTTCTACCCTCTGCTGAACCTTTCCATCAAAGATCGAAGTGGCGTTTGTCATGACAACAAGACCCTTGCAATTCCTGCGCCGAGGCCAGCCCGTGGCGCTGGGCAATGTACCACCCGACCGCACCCTCCTGGAGGTGCTGCGCGAAGACCTGGGCAACACCGGCACCAAGGAAGGCTGTGGCGAAGGCGACTGCGGCGCCTGCACCGTGGTGCTGGGTGAAGAACGCGACGGCCAGCTGCACTACAGCGCCGTGAACAGCTGTATCCGCCTGGCCCGTTCGGTGGATGGCATGGCGCTGTGGACGGTGGAAGACCTGGCGGAAGATCCGCTGATCCAGCCCGTGGGCGACACAGCACCCGCTGCACAACAAACCATCACGCTCCATCCAGCACAGGAGGCGATGGTCCAGTGCCACGGCTCGCAGTGCGGCTTCTGCACGCCGGGCTTCGTGATGAGCCTCTTCGGCATGTACCAGAACCATGTCTGCCACGGCCAACCCATCACCCGCGAACTGGCCCAGGAAGAACTCTCGGGCAACCTGTGCCGCTGCACCGGCTACCGCCCCATCCTCGATGCCGCCCAGCAGATGGCGTCACTGCCCGGCATGGCGGTCAATGAATCCGAAGTGCTACAAAAACTGAAGCTGCTGAGGCATGATGCACTGGCGCATGCGGCCGATTCGGCCTATATCGCACCCTCCACACTCCCGGAGCTGCTCGCAGCCCGCGCCGCCCACCCGGGCGCCCAGGTGGTGGCGGGCTGTACCGATGTGGGGCTGTGGGTGACCAAGCAGCACAAGCAGTACACCCAGGTGCTGGACGTGACCCGCGCGGCCGAGTTGCGGCAGGTGGCACAGCACGCCGACGCCATCCACATCGGCGCTGCCGTCACGCTGACCGACGCGTTTGCAGCCCTCACCGCACAGTGGCCGCAGCTGCACCGTTTTGCCACGCGGTTTGCGGGGCTGCCCGTGCGCAACTCGGGCACGCTGGGCGGCAATGTGGCCAACGGCTCGCCGATTGGCGACTCCATGCCCCTCTTGATCGCGCTGCGCGCCCAGGTGGTGCTGGCCAGCCAGGCCCGGGGCGAGCGCCAGCTGCCGCTCGAAGACCTGTACACCGGCTACCGGCAAAACGTGATGGCGCCGGATGAGCTGCTGGTGCGCATCGTGGTACCCCGCCCTTCTGCTCAAGAACAGCTGCGGGCGTACAAGATCTCCAAGCGGTTTGACGACGATATCTCAGCCGTCTGCCTGGTGCTCAACCTCGACATCGCGGGCGGCACCGTGCAACGCGCCAGCATTGGCGCGGGCGGCGTGGCTGCCACCCCGGCCCGTGCGCGGCAGACTGAAGCGGCTCTGACCGGCCAGCCCTGGACCGAAGCCACCGCGCTGCGCGCCGCTGCGGTGCTGCAGGCCGAGTTCAGCCCCATCTCCGACATGCGCGCCAGCGGCGCCTACCGCCGCGAGGTGCTGGGCAGCCTGCTGCAGCGCTACTGGCTGGAGAGCCAGGGCCGACCTTCGGTCAGCCTGGACACCTTGACGCTGGAGGCCGCCGTATGAACGCCCCCCACACCATCGCAGAGACCACCCTGCCCGCGCCCACCCACGCCGCCATGGGCCAGTCGCACATCCACGAGAGCGCCCGCGCCCAGGTGGCCGGCGCTGCGCACTACATCGACGACCTGCCGGAGGTGAAGGGCACGCTGTACGCAGCGCCCATCCTCTCGACCGTGGCCCACGGCACCCTGAACAGTGTGGATGCCACCGCTGCACTGGCCCTACCCGGCGTGCGCGGCGTAGTGCTGGCCAGTGATGTGCCCGGCGACAAGATCCTGGCCGCGTTCGGGCACGACGAGCCCGTGTTTGCGCTGGACAGCGTGCAGTTCGTCGGCCAGGTGATCGGCCTGGTGGTGGCCGACTCGGTCATGCAGGCGCGCCGCGCGGTGCGCGCCGTGAAGCTCGACATCACCCCTCTGCCCGCCGTGCTGACGGTGCAGGACGCGCTCAAAGCGCAAAGCTATGTGCTGCCGCCGGTGTTTGTGCGCCGGGGCGATGCAGCCACGGGACTCGCGCAATCGGCGCACCGCATGCAGGGAGCGTTTGAAGTCGGCGGCCAGGAACATTTCTACCTGGAGGGCCAGATCGCCTACGCCATGCCGTTGGAGCAGAAGCAGTGGTGGATCTACTCCAGCACCCAGCACCCCGGCGAGGTGCAGCACTGGGTGGCGCACGCGCTGGGCATCGACAACCATGCGGTCAAGGTGGAATGCCGCCGCATGGGCGGTGGCTTTGGCGGCAAGGAGACCCAGGCCGGGCACCTGGCTGTGTGGGCCGCCGTGGCCGCCAACAAGCTGGGCCGCCCCATCAAGCTGCGGCTGGACCGGGACGAGGACTTCATGGTCACCGGCAAGCGCCACCCGTTTGCGTACGAATACGACGTGGGCTTTGACGACACGGGCCGCATCACGGGCCTGAAGCTCCAGATGGCCGCCAACTGCGGCTTCAGCGCCGACCTGTCGGGCCCCGTGGCCGACCGCGCGGTGTTCCATGCCGACAACGCGTACTACCTGAGCGATGTCGAGATCGCGTCGTATCGCTGCAAGACGAACACGCAAAGCCACACCGCCTTCCGCGGCTTTGGCGGCCCGCAGGGCGTGATCGTGATCGAGGCCATCCTGGGCGACATTGCCCGCGCGCTGGGCCGCGATGCGCAGGACGTGCGCCTGGCCAACCTGTATGGCAAGGACGCAAGCAGCGGCCGCCACGTCACCCACTACCAGATGGCGGTGGAAGACAACATCCTGCACGAGCTGCTGCCCACGCTGGAGCAGACCTCGCACTACCGCCAGCGCCAGGCCGAGATTGCGGACTGGAACGCGCACAACACCGTCATCAGGCGCGGCCTGGCCATCACGCCCGTCAAGTTCGGCATCAGCTTCACGGCGACGCTGTTCAACCAGGCGGGCGCGCTGGTGCACGTGTACACCGATGGCAGCGTGCAGGTGAACCATGGCGGCACCGAAATGGGCCAGGGCCTGCACACCAAGGTGGCGCAGATCGTGGCCGACGAGCTGGGCGTGCCCCTGCACCGCGTGCTGGTCACGGCCAGCGACACCAGCAAGGTGCCCAACGCCAGCGCCACGGCGGCCAGCAGCGGCACCGACCTGAACGGCCGCGCCGCCCAGTACGCTGCGCGCAACGTGCGCGACAACCTGGCCTCGTTCGTGTGCGGGCTGGACGGCTGCGGCGCAGGCGCGATCCGGTTTGCGGGCGGCCAGGTGATCTCGCCCAAGACGGTGCGCAGTTTTGAAGAGGTGGTGCAGGCCGCCTATGCCAACCGCATCCAGCTGTGGAGCGACGGCTTTTACCGCACGCCCAAGATCCACTACGACAAGACTACCCTCACCGGTCGCCCGTTCTACTACTTTGCCTACGGCGCCGCCTGCACGGAGGTGGCCATCGACACCCTGACCGGCGAGAGCCGCGTGCTGAAGGTGGACATCCTTCACGATGTGGGCCACAGCATCAACCCGGCCATCGACATCGGCCAGATCGAGGGCGGGTTTGTGCAGGGCATGGGCTGGCTGACGACCGAGCAGCTGGTATGGAACGACAAGGGCACCCTCGCCACCCACGCGCCCAGCACCTACAAGATTCCCGCCACGGGCGACATCCCGGCGCACTTCAACGTCCACCTGTGGCCCGAGGCGAATCGGGAAGACAACGTGGGTGGTAGCAAGGCGGTGGGGGAGCCACCGTTCATGCTGGCGATCAGTGTGTATGAGGCGCTGCGCAATGCGGTGGCAGCAGGGCGTAGCGGCGTGGATGCTGCGGCGCCAGTGGTGTTGACGGCGCCGGCGACTGCGGAGAATGTGCTCAGGGCGTTGGGACGGTTGGGAGAGTGATGTTTTGGGCTGCTGGCGCTAGTGGGATATGCGCTGGCAGCTATCGTTTTGTATCAACGTCGTTATTCGGAGGTTGGTGTGCCGGTGTGACTGCATGCCTGGGTTGAGGGCGGAGGCCGGGAGTCGCCCGGCAGGCGAGTCCCTTTCTTTCGCGTCGCCGAAAGAAAGGAACCAAAGAAAGGGCGACCCCACTGTCTGCGTCCCCTGCGCTTCGCTACGGGGCAACCTGCGGTGCTCGGGTTTGGCGGGGTCTCGCTCAACTCGCGCCGCTGCGCGTCGCTCAGACACACGCGAGCCCTGATCCGCCAAACCCTGCGCTCCTCGGCGCATCCACAGGGGCACGGGGGACAGAACATCCACACGGGCCATTGCTTCGCTCGGCCCAGGCTGCGCAGCGCGTGGCGCTTGCGCCCGCGAGGTGGGGCCGAGCGCAGCAATGGCCCGTTCGGCTGTTCGGCTGTTCGGCTGTTCGGCTGTTCGGCTGCTTGGCTGTTTGGCTCCCCACCCCTGCTGGCTGCGCCTGCGGCGGGGCGGTTGCGGGGTGGCATGGGCGTCGGAGCGCCCATGCCTCGTCAACTGACTCGCCGTGGATGTCTGAGCGGCGCGCGCAGCGCAAAGCGAGTTCCACGGCGCACCCCGCAACCGCCCCACCGCAGGTTTGCCCCGTAGCGCAGCGCAGGGGTCGCAGACTGGGGGTCGCCTTTCTTTTGGGTACTTTTCTTTGGCGAAGCAAAGAAAAGTACCTCGCCCGCCGGGGCGACTCCCGGCCTCCGACCTCAACAAAGGCACGCCACCCAATCAGCGCACAAGAACCAACACTACAAAATCAATAGCTACCACCGCATATACCACTGGCGCATCCAGCCCAAAAGCCCTCAAACAGGCCCCAAAGCCATCCGCCCCGAAGAAGTCACCGACGCATCCCTCGCATGCCGCGTCTCCACCCGGTTGCGCCCCGCCCGCTTCGCGTCATAACAAGCCATGTCCGCCGCATACAACACCGACGGCACATCCTGCAAGCTGGCGTCCAGCACCACCAGCCCGATGCTCACCCCCAGCGTAAAACTGCGCCCCTGGTACGACGGCTCCCACGCACGCACTGCCGCACGCAACTGCTCGGCCACGGCCTGCCCGCGTGCCAGTGCACAGCCGGGCAACACCACCGCAAACTCGTCCCCCCCCAGGCGCGCCGCCCAGCCGATCTGGCGCACATGGGACGCCAACAGCCGGGCCACGTGGCGCAGCACATCGTCGCCCGCGTCGTGGCCCGCAATGTCGTTGACCACGGTGAAATGGTCCAGGTCGAGGAACAGCACCACCCCATCGCCCTGGGTCTCACCGCCCTCCTCATCGGCGGCGGGTGCCACAGGGCGCTGACGGGCAGAGCGCTCCGCCATCAGCTGACCCAGGCGCTCGTCAAACGCGGCGCGGTTGTACAGCTGCGTCAGCGCGTCGTGCGCGCGGCCCCAGGACTGCTGCACCTGGGCCTCGCGCGCGGCGGTGATGTCTTCCAGAATCCACACGGTGCCACCGTGCACCTCCTCGGGGCGCACGCCCTGACCCTGCACGCGAGCCCACACGGGGGTGCCGTCCTTGCGCAAAAAGCAGACATCGCCGTCGAACGCGCCATGCGCCGCCACCTCGGCGCGCACACGATCGCCCACCTGGGCATAGTCGGCGTCGCTGGCGTACAGGATGCGCGCGGGGCGGCCCTGCAGCTCCTGCGCGCTGTAGCCCAGCATCACGCAGGCCTGGTGGCTCACCACCTCCAGCATGCCGTGGCGGGTGATGACGATGCCCACCGGGGCGCTGTCCAGCACGGCCTGGAACTGGCCGACCACCGTGTCCTTGCGCGACTGCTGCAGGCTGCCCTGCTGCACCAGGCCCTGGAACACCCGCACCAGTTCGCCCACCTCGCCGCCCGCACGGGGCCAATGCACGTCTTGCGCAGGCTGCTGGCGCGCGCTGGTCCTGAGCAACTGGCGCGCCTTGAAGGTCAGCTGCGCCAGCGGCTGGGCCATCCAGCCCATCAGCGCCACCGCCAGCAGCATGCACAGCACCATGCTGGCCACCGCCAGCCACCAGGCTTCGCGCTGGGCGCCGCGCAGCGGTGCCAGCAGCGCCTGCGACTGGCTCACGCGCGCCACGATCCACTGCGGCAGAGGCATGCCCGCCATGCTCACGATGTGGTCGGACTGCACATGGGTCATGCCCCGCCCCACCACCGGCTGGGCCTGGCTTTGCCAGCGCGTGTACACCGGGGCCAGGCCCACTTCGTCACGCACCTGGCCCAGCACGCGGGTGGGGTCGGAGTGCGACAGGATGGTGCCGTCGCGGGTGAAGACGATGAGCTGCGAGTCATCGCGCGCAGGCAGCGTCATCGACGGTGGCAGCAGGCTTTGGGATTGCAGGCGCAACGCCCCTGCCACCACGCCCACCACCGTGCCGTCTTCGCGGTGCAGCGGCATGGTGAACATGACCCGCGCCTCGCCCCTGCGGCCGGCGATCAGCTCGGACACCAGGGGCTTGCCATCCACCAGGGTGCGGCGCAGGGCATCGCGTTCGGTGGGGTCCAGGTCTGCAGCCTTTTCGATCTGACCGGCGCGCAAATTCAGGCGCAGTTCGCCGTTGTCGCGGGCGACCTGCATGGTGTCGAAGAATTGCACCGCAGGCAGGCCCTGCTGCAGCAGCCATTCCAGCGACGAGGGTGACTCCAGCATCGCCGGTGTGATGCCTGCGGCCACGGTGCGCAGCACCTTCTGGCTTTGTTCGATCTTGCTGGCCAGCAGCCGGGCCACCACCTCGACCTCGTCGGTCTGCTGGCTCACCACCCGGCGCATGGCCTCCTGCCCGGAGGCCCGAGTCACCAGCCAGGCGGCCACCGCCCCCGACAGCGCCACCGCCAGCGCCGCCACCAGCATCAGCCGCAGCACCAGGGCGCCGGGCACCAGCCAGCCCGGATCAAGGTCCGGGGCTGCCTTGGGGCCGGGCGGCGGCGTCATGGACGCTTCCCCCCTGCAGGCTGATGGGCACGCTCAAAGTTCGGCATGGGGACGGGTCATGGCAGACATGTCCCAACAAATATACGCAGGGCCTGTGCCCGGGGGCTTGGGTGGAACCCTTGGGTAAAGCCAAGGAAAAACCCTGAGCCCGTCGGGGTGCGGGAAAGGTACGGGAAGGGTGTGTGGAGGGATGAAAGCGGACTGCGGCAAGGGCCCCGCAGCGCGGTACCACCTCCCACGGCCAAGCAGAACGTGCCACCACCCAAGGCGCATCGCCCCGGGGTGCAGGCTTGTCAGCAAATGCAACGCAATGGCAGTCCGTGGCTGCCGGCAGGCGCAACCTGACAGCCGCCGCAGGGCGTCAAGAGCGCGGTGTCAAGAACGCTGTGTCAGCAGCCCGCCATCGACTGCAATGCCCGTGGCTGGGGCAGCGCCAGCACATTGCCGGTGCCGTGGATCAGGCCCAGCTCGCGCAGGTGGCGCAGCACGCGCGAGAAGGTTTCGGGCGCAATGCCCAGCTGCGCCGCAATCAGGCGTTTGCGTTGGTGCAGGGTGACCTGCATGGCGCCGCTGTGGTCGGGCTGGGCGTGGTTCAGCAGCCACTGCGCGCAGCGCGATTCGGCGTCCTGTGCCAGGCGGCTCACGGCCAGCTCGGACTGCTGCCGGTAGCCCTGCGCCATGTCCAGCAGCAGCCCGCGCGCGCCCGCAGGCATGGCGGCCAGGCTGCGGCGAAACTCTTCGATGGGGATGCGCCGCACATGCACGCGCGTGTCGGCCACCATGTCCACCGGTAGCGGCAGGCCCATCAGGGCCGACGCGGCGTCGAGCCAGAACGGCCCCTCGACGGCACCGAGCTGGTGGCGCAGGAAACCGTCGTCCAGCACACCGCGCAGCACACGGCCGTTTTCGAGGTGCAGCACCGTCGTCAGCACCTCATTGCGCCTGCGCAGCACTTCGCCGGGGGCGATCACCTCGGTGTCAGCGGGCAGAGAAAAAAGGGTAGATGGCAGCATGGAAGCCACTGTGCCGTGCGGCTGCGCCCGTGGCATTGAGCCACATCAAAGCCGCACCATGTCGCCCGCCCCGCGCGCCCCAGGTTTGCGCCAAAACACACGAAAACTGCGCCAGCAACGTGCATGGGTGCGCCCTGACCCGGCCAAAAAGTATGTAAACAGGTGTTGCACTAGGGCATGGAACTTGCGATGCCCCAACGGCGGGCCCCGCCCTGCACCACGGTGCAACAGGGGCCGCGTCTCCCCTTGCACCCGCCGGACCTCCGGCGCTTTCATCCCCAGGAATCACTCCATGAAAAAAAACCTGATTGCACTGTCTCTATCGCTCGGTGGCGCCCTGCTGTACTCCACCGGCGCCCAGGCCCAGAGCTCCGTCCAGCTGATGGGCTTGACCGATGTGTTCGTGGGCTCCATGAAAAACGCCGGTGACGCCGGCAGCAGCAAGGTGGTCAACAGCGGCGGCATGACCACGTCGTGGTTCGGATTCAAGGGCACCGAAGACCTGGGCGGCGGGCTCAAGGCCAACTTTGCGCTCACCTCCTTCATCAAGGTGGACAGCGGCATCCAGGGCCGATTTGCCAACGACACGTTCTTCTCGCGCGATGCCAACGTGGGCCTGAGCGACAGCTGGGGCACCGTGACCGTGGGGCGCGGCCTGGCCCCCAACTTCCTGCCGTCCATCCTGTCGAACCCGCTGGGCGACTCGTTCACCTTTGCACCGCTGATCCTGCACATGAACGTGCCTCTGTTCAACGGCACGGGCTGGGGTTCGACCACGCCGTCCGACACCGGCTGGTCCAACGAAATCATCTACAGCACGCCCAACCTGGGCGGCCTGACCGCCAACCTGCATTACCAGTTTGGCGAGGTCGCAGGCGACAGCAGCAAGAAGAACGTGGGCATCAACGCGCTGTACTTCAACGGCCCCGTCACCCTTACCGGCTTCTACGAGCGCGACCAGATGAGCAACCCTGCCGTGCCCAGCACCTACCTGGGCACCACCAAGACCGACTGGATGCTGGGCGGCGCGTATGACTTTGCGATCGTGAAGGCCTTTGCGAGCTACGGCCAGGCCAAGGCCGACAACACCACCAACAAGGCCAAGACGACGCAGCTGGGCGTGTCGGTGCCCGCAGGCGCCACTGGCAAGGTGCTGGCATCGTGGGCGCAGACCAAGATGACGGCCACCGACATCTCGCGCAAGACCTTCACCGTGGGGTATGACTACTTCCTGTCCAAGCGCACCGATGTGTACGTGATGGCCATGAACGACCGCATTACCAACCAGACCAAGGGCAACAGCTTCGGCGTGGGCATCCGCCACCGGTTCTGAGGCCTGCACGCAGCACCTGGGGCCTTCTTCAAGCCCCAGCGGCCCCAGGCGCTAGTGCAATATGCCTGAGGTGCTACAAAACCAGTAGCGCTCGGAAATCATTCACGTTGGTGTGTGTGGGGCCGGTGACCAGCAGGTCGTCCAGCCCCGCAAAAAATCCCCAGGCGTCGTTGCGCGCCAAGTGGTCGTCGATGCGCAGGCCTGCAGCGCCTGCGCGCGCCAGCGTGTCGGGGCACACAAAGGCCCCCGCGTTGTCTTCGCTGCCGTCAATGCCGTCGGTGTCGGCCGCCAGCGCCCACACGGCGGGCTCGCCCTGCAGCGCCTGCGCCAGGCCCAGGCAAAACTCGCCCGCACGCCCGCCCCGCCCCCGGGGCACACCGGGTGCACGCGGACGCACGGTGACGGTGGTCTCCCCCCCCGACAGGATCACACACGGCGCCGCAAACGGCTGGCCGCGCTGCGCCACTGCACGGGCCAGCGCCGCATGCACCTTGCCCACTTCGCGCGACTCGCCCTCGATCTCATCCGACAGCACATGCGCAGGCAGCCCCGCCGAACGGGCCAGCGCGGCCGCGGCTTCCAGCGCCTGCTGCGGCGTGGCGATCAGGTGCACGGCATGCCCGGCAAAGAGCGCGTCGCCGGGTTTGGGCGTCTCCAGGCGGCCTGCCTCCAGCGCGGTTCGGATGGCCGGGGGCACCTCGATGCCATAGCGCGCCAGAATGGCCAGCGCATCGGCGCAGGTGGTCGCATCCGGCACAGTGGGGCCGCTGGCGATCACCGACGGGTCGTCGCCTGGCACGTCGCTGATGGTGAGCGTGACCACGCGCGCTGGCGCACAGGCCGCCGCCAGGCGCCCGCCCTTGATGCGCGAGAGGTGCTTGCGCACGCAGTTCATCTCACCAATGTGCGCGCCGCTGTCGAGTAGGGCGCGGTTGATGCGCTGCTTGTCTTCCAGCGTCACCCCGTCGCAGGGCAAGGTCAGCAGGGACGAGCCCCCGCCCGAGATCAGGCACAGCACCAGGTCGTGCTCCGTCAGCCCCTGGGTCAGATCCAGAATGCGCTGCGCCGCGGCCAGCCCCGCCGCATCGGGCACGGGGTGCGCGGCCTCCACCACCTCGATGCGCTGCGGCACGCCCGCAGGCCGGGGCGGAACATGCCCGTAGCGGGTGACCACCAGGCCCGACAGGGGCGCGTCCTGCGGCCACAGGGCCTCCAGTGCCTGGGCCATGGCGCCCCCCGCCTTGCCCGCGCCCAGCACCAGGGTGCGGCCCCCGCTCTCGCGGCTGGGCGGCTGGGGCAGCCACTGGCGCATGCCGTGCAGGGGTTGTGCGCTGTGCACGGCGGCATCAAACAGCGCCTTCAGAAAGGCGCGGGGGTGGGTGCGGTAGTCCGGCAGGGAGGGGCTGGCTGGCTGGGTTTCTGGGTGCATGCCGCGCATTGTGCAGCGGCCGTACCAGTCACGTTGCTGTAACCAGCCTGTCACACGCCACCGGTATCGTCGGCACCCTTGCTCAGGGACCCACAACAGCCATGCACAACACCCCATGGAGCCGACTGGAGGCGATGATGGCGCTGCTATCGCCCGCCGCCCGCCAGGGCACCGGCCCCCTGGCGCGGCTGATGCGCGAGGGCGGGCTGTACTGCGTGTTCCAGCCCCTGGCCGACCTGCGCGAGGGCCAGGTGTACGCGCACGAGGCACTGATCCGAGGCCCCCAGAACACCCCGCTGCACACCCCCGACAAACTGCTGGAGCTGGCCCGCCGCGAGGGCATCCTGCAGGACTTTGAGCTGCTGTGCGTTTACACCGCCATGGAGCAATGGGGCCGCCACGACGCGCCGGGCCGGCTGTTTGTGAACATCAGCGCCGATGCGCTGGTGCATGGCGTCCAGCTGATCGGCGCCACCGAACTGGGCAACACCGTGCGCAGCCTGGGCCTGAGCGCCCGCATGCTGGTACTGGAGATCACCGAGCACGAACGCGTGACCGACATGCCCCAGCTGCGCCAGGCCATCAAGGCTGTGCATGCCTGCGGCGCGCGGCTGGCGCTGGACGACTTTGGCGATGGCCGCTCCAGCCTCAGGCTGTGGTCCGAGGTGAAGCCCGACTTCGTGAAGATCGACAAATACTTCATCCGCGACATCAGCGACCACCCCGAGAACCTCCAGATGCTGCAGGCCATCAAGGGCATTGCCGACGTGTTCGGCACCCAGCTCATTGCCGAAGGCATCGAAACCCGCGACGACCTGCGCGCGCTGCGCGACCTGGACATCCCCCTGGGCCAGGGCTGGCTGCTGGGCCGCCCGGCCATGGCGCCGCGCGAGGCCGTGGACGACGCAGCGCTGGAGGTCATGCACGACCGCCGCGTCGCCGTGCTGCCGCACCTGGGCCAGACTGCCCGCCCGGGCATCCTGCGCAGCCTGCTGGTGGTGCAGGCGCCCACCGCAGCGCCCGCGACCAACAACGATGCCGTGGCCGCCCTGTTCCGCCAGCACACGGACCTGCATGCGCTAGCGGTGGTGGACGGGTCGCGCCCCGTGGCCCTCATCAACCGCCAGCAGTTCATGAACCACTACGCCACGCCGTACTTCCGCGAGGTGCATGGCCGCAAGTCCTGCCTGGCGTTTGCCAACCTGGCGCCGCGTGTGGTGGAGCTGGACTGCGATGTGGACCAGCTCGTGGGCATCCTCACCTCGCAGGACCAGCGCTACCTGAGCGACGGCTACATCGTCACCGACAACGGCCGCTACCTGGGCCTGGGCACCGGCGACCAGCTGGTGCGCGCCGTGACAGAGACCCGCATCGAGGCCGCGCGCCACGCCAATCCGCTGACCTTTTTGCCCGGCAACATCCCCATCAGCCTGCACATCCAGCGCTTGCTGGAAAGCGGCACCGAGTTCGTGGCCTGCTATGCGGACCTGAACAACTTCAAGCCCTTCAACGACCACTACGGCTACTGGCGCGGCGACCAGATGATCCGCCTGGTGGCGCGCCTGGCCACGGCCCACTGCGACGCGCGCAGCGACTTTGTGGGCCATGTGGGCGGGGACGACTTCATGCTGATCTTCCAAAGCAGCAACTGGCTGCAGCGCTGCAAGAACATCGTGGACGAGTTCGCACGCGAGGCCGTCACGCTGTTTGACGACAGCGCTCGGCTGGCAGGCGGCATCCATGCCGAGGACCGGCATGGCGTGCAGCGGTTCTTTCCGTGCACCACGCTGGCCATCGGCGCCGTGCGCATCACGCCCGGGCGCTTTCGGCACGCCGAAGAAGTGGCCAACCTGGCCGCCGTGGCCAAACATGAGGCCAAGCAGGCATCCACGGGAGTGGTGCTGCATGGCGGCTTCACCGAATCCAGCCTGGGGGCGGTGGCTGCCACGCGGGCGCTGCAGGATGTTTTGGCTGCGTAGGGCCTGTTTGGATCGCGCCCCAAGGACGCAACACCAAAGCAAAAACGGGGTTCTGGCTTGCCGGCGTTGGGTCCTCGAAGCTGCTCGGCTTAAGGCAAAAAAAGTCCGCTTCGGTCCCTTTGCAGCCGTTCGCTGAAGCGTGAATCAGTCTTTGAAAATGCGTGTCCGGCGACTTATCGGGCACTCAAGTTCAAAGCAATGACGCCCAAAACAATGAAGCTTAGACCGGCCAGTCGAAGGAAGCTCGCCGACTCACCAAACCAGAGCATTCCGAGCACCGCCGTCAAAGCTGTTCCGCTTCCCGCCCATACCGCATAGGTAAGTCCGACTTCCATATGCCGGACGGCGATTGCCATAAGCCAGATAGCGGCGGAATAACAAAGCCCTGAAAGGACGGAAGGGAAAATACGTGTGAAGCCATCCGCATAGCGGAGTGCAATGGTTCCAACGACTTCCGCGAGCACGCTTGCCGCCAGTACAAGCCAAGCAAAGGTTGAGTCACGCATAGAGCACCTCTCAAGCCAGGCGCCTATACCGAGCGCGGCCAGAGGTTCTAAGAGCGGTACCCCGGATCAGTATTGGAGAGTATCAGAGGCGCGCCGAAACAGCCTAAGGCTCAGTCGATCCACGCCCGCTTCTTAGCGATTCTGTGAGCGACTGCTTCTGGCCGATTGTTGCGGCACTCAACACATTCAAGGCCTCGTTGCGGCCCCTGCCTCAAACCACTTCCCAATCAGCGCACGCTCCGCATCGGTGATGCCCGTGGCGTTGTTCATGGGCATGAGCTTTTGCACCACGGCCTGCTGGTAGATGGCCTGGGCGTGTTGCTTCACGCTGTCGGGCGAATCAAGCCGCAGGTTCTTCATCTGCACCTGCTCGCCGTGGCACATGTAGCAGCGCTGTTCCAGCACCGCCTGCACGGCCTTGAAGTCATTTTGGCCGCTAGCGCCGGTTTTATCTGCGCTGGCAGCTCCTGAAACAGGAGCATTCACCACGGGGGTGGCCACCGGTGCGGGGCGCATCCACACAATGGCGCCCACGATCACGGCCACGCCCACCAGCGCATACGGCAGCGGGTTGCCGTTGCGGCCCAGCTTGTAGCCGTGGCGCATCACGAAGAACTGGCGGATGGCGGCGCCCGCGAACATCATCAGGATCAGCACCAGCCAGTTTTGCGGGTGGCTCCAGGTGAAGCTGTAGTGGTTGCTCAGCATGGCAAACAGCACGGGCAGCGTGAAATAGGTGTTGTGCACGCTGCGCTGCTTGCCGCGTTTGCCGTGGATCGGGTCCACGGGCTGGCCGGCCTTGATCTGGCTGATGACTGTGCGCTGGCCAGGGATGATCCAGAAGAACACGTTGGCGCTCATGGATGTCGCAATCATCGCCCCCACCAGCAGGAAGGCCGCACGGCCCGCAAACCAGTGGCAGGCCAGCCACGAGGCTACGCACACCAGCACCAGCACCAGCGCACCCACGATGGCATCGCCGTTCTTGCGCTGGCCGAAGATGCGGCAGATGGCGTCGTATAGCAGCCAGAACACCACAAAGAAGCCCAGCGCCACCATGATGGCCGTGGCGGGCGCCCAGTCCATGCGCGACTTGTCGATGAGGTAGGTGCTGGCGCTGTAGAGGTAGGACACGGTGAACAGCGCAAACCCGCTGATCCAGGTGCTGTAGCTCTCCCAGAAGAACCAGTGCAGGTGTTTGGGCAACTGCGGCGGTGATACCGCGAACTTGACGGGGTGGTAGAACCCGCCGCCATGCACGGCCCAGAGCTCGCCGCTCACGCCTTGTTTCTTGAGGTCTTCGTCCTCAGGCGGCGTGAGGCTGCTGTCCAGAAAAACGAAATAGAACGACGAGCCGATCCAGGCGATGGCCGTAATGACATGGACCCAGCGCAAAAGCAGGTTGGCCCAGTCGAGAAAGTAGCTTTCCATATCTCAACCTTGGTAGCGCGTGCGCGCCACAACAGCAAACCTGCTCACCACTGCGGGCGCTCTGAGCAGACATTGAGGTCGCGCACCTTGGCCAGTGGGTTGCTGGCCGGGGCACCGCTGCGACCGGTACGTCAAAGTGTATGCAGGAATTGTTCCCGATTCCAGCCCCAACCTGGGGCATTCGGGGCCGGAGTTACCCTCATTTCCCGGCCTTTGGCATGGGCGGTAGCGTCTGCAGCAACTGCGCTGCCACGGCCACGGCAATCACCTCGGGTTCCTTGCCCCCGATGCCGGGGATGCCGATGGGGCAGGTCACCTGCGCCAGCTCCTCGGGCGCGAACCCGCGCTCATGCAGGCGGTTGCTGAAGGTGGCCCATTTGGTTTGGCTGCCAATCAGCCCGATGAAGGGCAGGTCGCCCTGCTCGCGCTGGCGGCGCAGGCAGGCGGCCACCACGTCCAGGTCCTCGGCGTGGCTGAAGCTCATGATCAGCACGCGGCTGCCGGGTGCCAGGCGGGGCACGGCGAGTTGAACCGGCTCGGAGTGTTCGCAGACCACGCCCTCCGGCGGGTCGGGCGGGAAGATGCCGTCCCGGCTGTCGATCCAGGTCAGGGCAAAGGGCAGTGGCGCCAGCACGCGGGCCAGCGCGTGGCCCACGTGCCCGCCGCCAAACAGGGCCACCGGGTGCAGGTTGGGTGTGAGGCGCTGGGCCAGCCCCGGGGCGTCTTGCGCCGTGAGCAGCTCAAACCCCAGGTGCACGACCCCGCCGCAGCACTGGCCCAGCGCCGGGCCCAGCGCAAACCGCATCGGCCCAAGCGCCGTCACCGGACCACCCGCTAGGCGGCGGCGCGCCTCGGCAATCGCCTGCAGCTCCAGATGCCCGCCGCCGATGGTGCCCACCAGCTGGTCGGCAAATACCGCCATCCAGGCGCCGCACTCCCGGGGCACGGACCCTTGGGTAGACTCCACGGTCACCAGACAGGCTGGCGCGGCCCCCAGGCCGTCCAGCAGCATTTGCAAATTTGTCACCGCGATCCTTTTCGTGACGGACGCAAAACGGGGCCAGGCAAGCGGCTCACCCTCCGGTGAGTCTGCTGCTGCATCCCCTTTGCAGCCGTCGTCATTTTGTAACGTACCACCTTCGCCGCTGGGTTATCGTGCCCGCAGCCTCAGGAACCTTTCACACCATGCCCGACACGCCCTCTCCCCGCTCCACCGGAAAGCGCAGCCACTGGTTACTGGCAGGCATCATGGCCGTGGGTGCGGCGCTGGTCTCGGCCTGCAAGTCCCCGCCAGAGCCCACGCCAGCCCCCGCGCCTGACAGCGTCCCCTCCACCGGCCCCGATGCCAGCGGCGTCAAGGGCCCCGTGCCCGCCACGGCCGGATCTGCGCGCCCCTCGGCCGCTGCCACACCGCTGGCCTACCGCCAGGATGCCGCCACACACCTGTATGGCCTGAACCGCGAACGCATCTTCAAAGGCAAACTGCCGCCGCAGCTGTATGCCATCGGTGTGCTGCAGCTCGACATTGATCGCGCGGGCAAGATCACCCGCCTGCACTGGATGCGCGCCCCGCGCCATGCCCCCGAGGTGGTCACCGAGATCGAGCGCACGGTGCGCGCTGCGGCCCCCTTCCCTGTCCCGACCCGCATGGGCAAGGTCACCTATACCGAAACCTGGCTGTGGGACAAGAGCGGGCACTTTCAGCTCGATACGCTGACCGAAGGGCAGCTGTAGCGACATCCCCCTGAGCGGCTAGGCCGCTTCCGCCTTCTGGCAGCGCTTGCTACGAGCCTCTGTAGGTCGAATAGCTCCAGGGGCTGACCAGCAGCGGCACGTGGTAGTGCTGGTCGGCATGCGCAATGCCGAAGTCCAGGCTCACCTGGTTCAGAAAATTCGGCTCGGGCAGCTGCACGCCCCGGGCCTTGAAGTAACCCGCCACATCAAAGCGCAGCCGGTAGGTACCGGTGCGCAGGCTGGCGTTGTCGAACAGCGGCGCATCGGTGCGGCCGTCGTGGTTCAGCACCAGGCGCTTGATGAGGGTAGCGTTGTCGCCGTCGGTGGAATACAGGGCCACTTCCATGCCGGCCGCAGGGCAGCCGTTCATGGTGTCCAGAACGTGGGTGCTCAATCCCATGGGGGAATCTCCTGAAGTAAGAGTCTGTCCAATCGGCGACGATTGCCAGATCGCAGTGTGTAAACCAAAAGTGTATACACTTTTCACCATCCACCGTATCATGCAGCCATGGAATCTTCCTCCACCAGCGCCATTGTCGAAGCGCTGACCCGCGCCATCGTAGAGCACCGCCTGCAACCCGGCACCAAGCTGGCCGAGCAAAAGCTGGCCGACCACTTTGGCGTGTCGCGCACGCTGGTGCGCCAGGCGCTGTTCCAGCTGGCACAGAACCGGCTGGTCACGCTGGAGCCCGCACGGGGCGCATTTGTGGCCACGCCCTCGGTCGAGGAGGCACGCCAGGTGTTTGCCGTGCGCCGCATGCTGGAAACCGAAATGACCCGCGCCTTTGTGCGCAGCGTGACGCCCGCCAAGCTCAAGGCCCTGCGCGCCCACGTGGCCAGCGAGAAAGCTGCCATGGGCACACAGGACGCCAGCACCCGCACCGAGTTGCTGGGCGACTTTCATGTGCGCATGGCCGAACTGATGGGCAACGAGGTGCTGGCGCAGATGCTGGGCGACCTGATCTCGCGCTGTGCCCTCATCACGCTGATGTACCAGTCGGCCAGCGCCGCCGAACACTCGCACGAGGAGCACGCCGACATCGTGGCGGCTCTGGCCGCGCGCGACGAAGAACGTGCCGTCGCCTTGATGCAAAGCCACCTCGAACATGTCGAAGCCAGCCTGACCTTTGACCGCAAGCGCCCTGCCAGCGATCTGGCCGCCGCCCTGGCCTCTTGAAAACCACCCCACCATGATCTACGACACCACCCAGGCCTACCCCCGCGACCTTATTGGCTACGGCAAGACCCCGCCCCATGCGCAGTGGCCCGGTGGCGCGCGCATTGCCGTGCAATTCGTCCTGAACTACGAAGAGGGCGGCGAAAACGCGGTGCTGCATGGCGATGCGGGCAGCGAGCAGTTCTTGTCCGAAATGTTCAACCCGGCCAGCTACCCCGAGCGGCACATGAGCATGGAGGGCATTTATGAATACGGATCGCGCGCTGGCGCGTGGCGCATCCTGCGCGAGTTTGAAAAGCGCCAGCTGCCCCTCACGGTGTTTGGCGTGTCCACGGCCCTGCAGCGCCACCCCGACCTCACTGCGGCGTTTGTGGAGCTGGGCCACGAGATTGCCTGCCATGGCCTCAAGTGGATCCACTACCAGCACATCCCAGAAGACGTCGAGCGCGCGCACATGGCCGAGGCCATGGCCATCATCGAGCGCCTGACGGGCCCACGAGGAGGCTCGGAAGGCCAGGTGCACGGCCTGGGCTGGTACACCGGCCGCGACAGCCCCAACACCCACCGCCTGGTAGCCGACTACGGCGGCTTTGAATACGACAGCGACTACTACGGCGACGACCTTCCCTTCTGGATGAAGGTGCAAAAGACCGACGGCAGCGTGGTGCCCCAGCTCATCGTGCCCTACACGCTCGATTGCAACGACATGCGCTTTGCGCTGCCCCAGGGCTATTCGCACGCCGACCCGTTCTTCCAGTACATGAAGGACACCTTCGATGCGCTGTATGCCGAGGGCGACCCGGCCGGCGACAACGCACCCAAGATGATGAGCATTGGCATGCACTGCCGCCTGCTGGGCCGCCCGGGCCGCATCACGGCGCTGCAGCGTTTTCTGGACCACATCGCACAGCACGACAAGGTGTGGGTGGCCCGCCGCATCGACATCGCGCGCCACTGGAAGGCCGTGCACCCCTACCCCACCACAAAGGCCTGATGACCATGGCATGGACCCTTGACCAACTGAATGCCGCCACGCCCGCGCAGGCCCTGGAGGCGCTGGACGGCGTGTACGAGCATTCCCCCTGGATTGCCGAGCAGGCGCTCACGCAGCGGCCATTCCGCTCGCTGGCACACCTCAAGCACGCCCTGGCCCACGCAGTACGCACCGCCAGCACCGAGGCGCAACTGGGCCTGATCCGCGCCCACCCCGAGCTGGCGGGCAAGGCCATGGTGGCGAAGAGCCTCACGGCTGAATCGACCAACGAGCAGTCCAAGGCGGGACTGACGCAGTGCACGCCCGAGGAATTTGCGCGCATCCAGCAGCTCAATGCGGACTACAACGCACGCTTTGGCTTCCCCTTCATTCTGGCCGTGCGCGGACCGCGTGGCGCGGGGTTGAACAAGCAGCAGATCATCGACACCTTTGCGCGGCGGCTCGATAACCACCCTGAATTCGAGGTGGCAGAGGCCTTGCGCAACATCCACCGCATCGCCGAGATCCGGCTGAACGACAAGTTCGCCGCCGAACCTGTGCTGGGCAATGACGTGTGGGACTGGCATGAAAAGCTGGCCGAACACTCCGACCCCAGCTTTGCCGAAAAGGGCCAGCTCACCGTCACCTACCTCACCGACGCCCACCGGGCCTGCGCCCAGCGCATCAGCCACTGGATGCGCGACTGCGGCTTTGATGAGGTCGAGGTGGACGCCGTGGGCAACGTGGTGGGGCGGTATCGCGCCGCAACACCCGGGGCGAAGTACCTCATGACGGGCTCGCACTACGACACCGTGCGCAATGGCGGCAAGTACGACGGGCGCCTGGGCATCTTTGTGCCCATGGCTTGCGTGCGCGAACTGCACCGCGAGGGCCGGCGCCTGCCGTTCGGCATCGAGGTGATTGCCTTTGCCGAAGAGGAAGGCCAGCGCTACAAGGCCACCTTCCTGGGTTCGGGCGCGCTCATCGGTCACTTCAACCCCGCCTGGCTGGACCAGAAGGATGCCGATGGCGTGACCATGCGCGCGGCCATGCAGCACGCTGGGTTGTGCATCGACGACATTGCCAAGCTGCAGCGCGACCCGGCGCAGTACCTGGGCTTCATTGAAGTTCACATCGAACAGGGCCCGGTGCTCAACGAGCTGGATCTGCCGCTGGGCGTGGTCACCTCCATCAATGGGGGTGTGCGGTTTGTGGGCGAGATGATCGGCACCGCGAGCCACGCAGGCACCACCCCCATGGACCGCCGCCGCGATGCGGCCGTGGCTGTGGCAGAGCTGGCGTTGTACATCGAGCAGCGCGCCGCCCAGGACGGGGACTCGGTGGGCACGATAGGCCTGCTCAACGTGCCCGGCGGCTCCATCAATGTGGTGCCGGGCCGCTGCCAGTTCAGCCTGGACCTGCGTGCGCCCACCGATCCGCAACGAGACGCACTGGTGCGCGATGTGCTGGACCACCTGGGACAGATCGCAGCTCGGCGCGGCCTACGCTACACGCTGGAAGAATCCATGCGCGCTGCTGCAGCCCCCAGCGCACCGGCGCTGCAGCACCACTGGGAACGTGCAGTGGACCACCTGGGCGTGCCCGTGTTCCGCATGCCCAGTGGGGCAGGCCACGACGCGATGAAGCTGCACGAAATCATGCCGCAGGCCATGCTGTTTGTGCGCGGAGAAAACTCCGGCATCAGCCACAACCCGCTCGAATCCACCACCAACAACGACATGCAACTGGCCGTGGACGCCTTCACCCAGGTGCTGCACCAGCTTGCCGAGGAACCACAACCATGACCACCCCGAACCACCACGCCGCGCTGGACGCCTGGATTGACCAGCACTTTGACGAAGAAGTGCGCTTTTTGCAGGCCCTGGTGCGCGTACCCACCGACACGCCCCCCGGCAACAACGCCCCCCACGCCGAACGCACCGCCGAGCTGCTGAAGGACTTTGGCTACGAGGCCGAAAAGCACGCCGTGCCCGCCGCCGATGTGTTGGCCTACGGCATGGAATCCATCACCAACCTCATTGTGCGCAGACCTTACGGCAGCGGTGGCAAGACCATCGCCCTGAACGCCCACGGCGACGTGGTTCCGCCCGGCGAAGGCTGGACACACGACCCCTATGGCGCCGAGATCGTCGATGGCGCCATGTATGGCCGCGCCACCGCCGTGAGCAAGAGCGACTTTGCAAGCTTCACCTTTGCGGTGCGCGCCCTCGAAGCCGTGGCTAAGCCCGCCCAGGGCGCGGTGGAGCTGCACTTCACCTACGACGAAGAGTTTGGCGGCGAACTCGGCCCCGGCTGGCTGCTGCAAAAGGGGTTGACGAAGCCCGACCTGATGATTGCCGCCGGCTTCAGCTACGAAGTGGTCACCGCCCACAACGGCTGCCTGCAGATGGAAGTGACGGTGCACGGCAAGATGGCCCATGCCGCCGTGCCCCACACCGGAGTGGATGCCCTGCAGGGCGCCGTGCACATCCTGAACGCGCTGTACGCACAGAACGACGAGTACAAGAAGGTCACGTCCAAGGTCGAGGGGATCAAGCACCCCTACCTGAACGTGGGCCGCATCGAAGGCGGCACCAACACCAACGTCGTACCCGGCAAGGTGATGTTCAAGCTCGACCGCCGCATGATCCCCGAGGAAAACCCGGTGGAGGTCGAAGCCAACATCCGCCGCGTGATCGAACAGGCTGCAGGTGAGCGCGCCGGTATCAGCGTGGAGATCAAGCGCCTGCTGCTGGCCAACGCGATGACGCCGCTGGCGGGCAACAAGCCCCTGGTCGATGCGATCCAGCAACATGCCCAGGCCGTGATCGGTGAACCGGTCCCCGCCGTGGGCACGCCGCTCTACACCGATGTGCGCCTGTATGTGGAGCGCGGCATTCCCGGCGTGATTTACGGCGCAGGCCCCCGCACGGTCCTCGAATCGCACGCCAAGCGCGCCGACGAGCGCCTGCAGCTCGAAGACCTGCGCCGCGCCACCAAGGTGATTGCACGGACATTGAGCGACTTGCTCGCCTGAGGGCCCACAGGGCAGTGAGTAATGCACGCAGCACATCAGTGCTGCGCTTCAATGTCATGGCGAGATTGCCTCTGGCAGCCCTTCGACCGACCTACACTGGCGCGGGCGCATCCATCGGCTGGGTGCGCCCGTTGTCATTTCCAGATTCCACACACCAGGAGATATCCCATGAACATTCGTCATACGCTGCTGGCTGGCAGCGTTGTGCTGGCCCTGGCCAGCCTCACGGCCTGCGGCAGCACGCCGCCGGTAGCCACGGCTGCACCCGCGCCCGCAGTGCAGCAGACCGCCTCGGCCCAGGCCGCCAGTGCAGCCTACGACTTCGACATGGATGTGTTCCACCCCGTGGTGGCACGCAATGGCATGGTCGCCTCCGAGCAGGAACTGGCCTCGCAGATCGGCTTGGACATCCTCAAGGCCGGTGGCAACGCCGTGGATGCGGCCGTGGGCATTGGCTTTGCGCTGGCCGTGGCCCTGCCCAATGCGGGCAACCTGGGTGGTGGCGGCTTCATGATGGTGCACGACGCCAAGACCGGCAAGAGCGTGGCCCTCGACTTCCGCGAAGTGGCGCCATCGAAGGCCACGCGCGACATGTACCTGGACGCCAAGGGCAATGTGGTGGACGGCAAGTCGCTGTACACCCACTATGCCGTGGGCGTGCCCGGCACCGTCGCGGGCATGGAACACGCACTCAAGAGCTGGGGCACCCTGCCCCTGTCGCGTGTGATCGCCCCGGCCATCGAACTGGCGGACAAGGGCTTCCCGGTGAGCGAAACGCTCGCCAAGATCCTGCAGCAAGAGAAGAAAAACATGGGCAAGTGGCCTGCCACCCAGGCCATCTTCTGGAAGAACGGCGAACCCCTGAAGGTGGGTGACCCGCTGGTGCAAAAAGACCTGGCGCAATCCATGCGCCTCATCGCCCAGCAGGGCGCCAAGGCGTTCTACGAAGGCGAGATCGCCCAGAAGATCGCCGCCGAAATGGCACCCCACGCAGGCGCCATCACCCTGCAAGACCTGCGCGAATACAAGGTGGCCGAACGCGTCCCCACGCGTGGCACCTACCGTGGCTACGAGATCGTGACCATGCCCCCACCCTCCTCGGGCGGCCCGCACCTGGTGCAGATCCTGAACATGCTGGAGCCCCTGCCCCTGGCCCAGTGGGGCCCCAACAGCGCGCAGACCATCCACCACATGGCCGAGAGCAGCAAGCTGGCATACGCCGACCGCTCCGAATACCTGGGCGACCCGGACTTCGTGAAAATTCCGCTGAAGGGCCTGACCTCCAAGCGCTATGCCGAATCGCTGGCCAAGGGCATCGACCCCAACCGCGCACGCCCGGCCAAGGAGATCAAGCCCGGCCAGCCCCAGCCGTATGAGAGCGACCAGACCACCCACTACTCGGTGGTGGACAAGGCGGGCAACGCCGTGGCCGTGACCTACACGCTGAACACCAACTTCGGCAGCGGCATCGTCGCCAAGGGCACGGGCATCCTGCTCAACAACGAGATGGACGACTTCTCGGCCAAGCCCGGCGTGGCCAATGCCTATGGTCTGGTCGGCGGTGACGCGAACGCAGTGGCCGCCAAGAAGCGCCCCCTGTCGTCCATGACGCCCACCCTGGTGCTGAAAGACGGCAAGCCCACGCTGGTGACAGGCAGCCCCGGCGGCGCACGCATCATCACCACGGTGCTGCAGACGGTGGTCAACACCATCGACTTCGGCATGAACCCCGCCGAGGCCGCTGCCGCACCCCGCGTGCACCACCAGTGGACGCCGGACGAGCTGCGCGTGGAAAAGGGCCTCTCGCCCGACACCATTGCCCTGCTCAAGCAACGCGGCCACAACATCGCGGTCAAGCCTTCGATGGGCCGCACGCAGACCATCCAGATCCGTGGCGGCGCGCTGTACGGCTACTCGGACCCCCGCAACCCCGACGGCAAGACCCTCGGCTACTGATTGCCAGCGCCCGCTTGATGCGGGCGGTCTGTGCTTGTCAACATTTGCGAGGCCACGCCCCACAAGGGCGTGGCCTTTTTTATTGCCGGCTCTGGCAACCCCATGCGGGCATACCCTCATACCGCCATTCTTCAGACTTGCCTACAGTTCTTGTATGCAAGATTTGCGTTCAAAAAGCTACTGAAGGAGTTGGCATGCCCCGGTTTTTCAAATCCCTTTTTGGTCAGGTGGTGCTGGCCTTGATAGCCGGTGTGGTGGTGGGCCTGGTGTGGCCCGATACCGCCATTGCGCTCAAGCCCCTGGGAGACGGCTTCATCAAGCTCATCAAGATGCTCATCCCGCTCATCGTCTTCTGCGTGGTGGTGCATGGCATTGCTGGCACTGGCGACCTGCAGCGGGTAGGCCGGGTGGGCGTCAAATCGCTGATCTACTTCGAGGTGGTCACCTCCATCGCCCTGGTGCTGGGCCTGGCGCTGGCGTTCTGGTTCGAGCCGGGCGTGGGCATGAACGTGGACCCCAAGGCGCTGGACCCCAAAGCCATGGGCGCCTACGCCGAAAACGCCAGCAAGCTCACCGGCGGCGGCTTCACCGACTTCTTGCTCAAGCTCATTCCCACCACCGCCGTGAGCGCATTTGCCAACGGCGATGTGCTGCAGGTTCTGCTGTTTTCCATCGTTTTTGGCTGCGCCCTGGCATTGATCGGTGAGCGCGGGGCGCGGGTCACCGGCCTGATCGATGACCTGTCGCATGTGCTGTTCAAGACCATGGGCCTGATCATCAAGCTCGCACCGTTGGGTGTGCTGGGCGCCATCGCGTTCACCGTGGGCAAGTACGGCCTGGGGTCCCTCAAGCAGCTGGGCATGCTGGTGGCGCTGTTCTACGCCGCGGTGGTCATCTTCGTCGTGGTGGTGCTGGGCCTCATCATGCGGGTGTCGGGCTTCAGCCTGTTTAAGCTGCTGCGCTATCTGCGCGAGGAGCTGGCCGTGGTGTTTGCCACCACGTCGTCCGACAGCGTGCTGCCCCAGATCATGGCCAAGCTCAAGCACATGGGCATCCGCGATTCGACCGTGGGCCTGGTGATCCCCACGGGCTACTCGTTCAACCTGGACGCGTTCTCGATCTACATCACACTGGCCGCCGTGTTCATCGCCCAGGCCACCAACACGCCGATTTCCATGGCCGACCTGCTGACGATCCTGGCGATCTCGCTGGTCACCTCCAAGGGCGCACACGGCGTGCCCGGCTCGGCCATCGTCGTGCTGGCAGCCACCTTGCAGGCCATCCCTGCCATCCCGGCGATTGGCCTGGTGCTGGTGTTGTCGGTGGACTGGTTCATGGGCATTGCCCGCGCGCTGGGCAACCTCATTGGCAACTGCGTCGCCACCGTGGCCGTGGCAGCCTGGGAAGGCGACATCGACCGCGAACGCGCCCACGCCGTGCTGGACGGCCGCGAGCCACCCTCGCCGCGTGCCTGATCGGGCAAGCCTCCCTCTGCACAGCACGCGACAATCCGGCCATGAGCATCAACCAGACCCAGATCGCCCAGCAGGTGGTGGAATCCATCCTGGCGCAAAAACTCTCGCCCGGCGAGCGTCTGGGCGAGCAGGAGCTGGCCGATCTGTTCGGCGTGAGCCGCACGCTGGTGCGCGAGGCCCTGATGCAGCTGCAGGCACGGGGCTTTGTGGAAGTGCGCTCGCGCCGGGGCTGGTACGTGGTGGAGCCCTCGGTGGAGGATGCACGCGACGCGTTCTCCGCCCGGCGCGTCATCGAATCGGGCATCCTGGCCGATGCGGGCCGCCCGCTGCAGAGCGTGACCCGCCGCCTGCGTGCGCACATCGCCGACGAACAGCAGGCCATCGAAGGCGCTGACGCTGCCACACGCGCCTTTTTGCTCGCAGATTTCCACGTCTGCCTGGCCGAAGCGATGGGCCACCGCAGCCTGAGCGACATCCTGCGCGACCTCACGGCCCGCACCACCTTGGCTGCGTCGCTGTACCAGTCGCAGCACGCGGCCAGCCAGTCTTGTGCGGAGCATGCCGCCATTGTGGAGGCGCTGGAGGCCGGCAACACCACCCTGGCCCGCGAACGCATGCTCGCCCACATTGGCCATGTGGAAGGCGCCCTCAACCCCGGCCAGCCGCTGGTGCGCGACCGCCTGCGCGAGTCGCTGGCACCGCTGACCAGCCAACGCACCAAGGCTGCATCCACGGACCTGGGTTAGCCCACGCCGGGCGCGCCCGGCCCCCACCTTCCCATCGCCTCCGTCCACGGCCGGCGGGTACTTTGCTGCGCCCCTCTAAGGGTTAACCGGGATAAGCGCGCCCGGTCATTTTGTATACGATTTTTGTATGGACATCTGTGCACCATTCGGCACAGGTTTCCATTCCGTATTCAAAACCCAACCCCCGAAGGACACCCATGAACCCGCCCGTACACCCCGTGGACGAACACCTGCCCCTGGGGCGACTCACGGCGCTGGGCCTGCAGCATGTGCTGGTGATGTATGCGGGTGCCGTGGCGGTGCCGCTCATCGTGGGCCGTGCGCTCAACCTCACGCCCGACCAGGTGGCCAAGCTGATCTCGGCCGACCTGTTTGTGTGCGGGCTGGTCACGCTGATCCAGGCGCTGGGCGCCTCGCGCTGGTTTGGCATTCAGCTGCCGGTGATGATGGGGGTGACCTTTGCCTCTGTAGCGCCCATGATCTCGATGGCGCAGACCACGGGCGGCACCGCCGGTGCCGGGCTGATCTTTGGCTCGGTGATTGGCGCGGGGGTGATCTCCATCCTGATCGCTCCGCTGGTGAGCCGCATGCTCCGTTTCTTCCCGCCGGTGGTCACCGGCACCATCATTGCGGTCATCGGCATCAGCCTGATGCGCGTGGGCATCAACTGGATCTTTGGCAACCCCGTCGGCCCCACGGCGCCCAGCGTGCCCAACCCCGAGCACCTCAAGTGGCTGGCAGAGGCGCAGGCTGCTGCCGGAGCCCCCGGCTCGTCACTGCCACCGGTGCCCAAGGGGTTTGCGGTGGTGCCCACGGTGCCCAACCCCAAGTACGCCGACCTGACCGGTGTGGGCATCTCGGGCCTGGTGCTGCTGTCCATCCTGCTGATTGCCAAGTTTGCCAAGGGCTTCGTCGCCAACATCTCGGTGCTGCTGGGCATCGTCATTGGTGCGGTGGTTGCCGCGGCGCTGGGCATGATGAACTTCGACAAGGTGGCCAAGGCGCAGTGGTTTGACCTGGTGCTGCCGTTCGAGATTGCCGGCCCCGTGTTCGACCCCATCCTGATCCTGACCATGACCCTGGTGATGATCGTGGTCATGATCGAATCCACCGGCATGTTCCTGGCCCTGGGCGAGATGACCGACCGCAAGGTAGACCAGGCAGCCCTCACGCGCGGCCTGCGCACCGATGGCCTGGGCACGCTGCTGGGCGGCATCTTCAACACCTTTCCGTACACCAGCTTCTCGCAGAACGTGGGTCTGGTCGCCGTCACCGGCGTCAAGAGCCGCTTTGTGTGCGTGGCGGGTGGTGTGATCCTGATCGTGCTGGGCGTGCTGCCCAAGATGGCCGCACTGGTCGAGTCGCTGCCCACCATGGTGCTGGGCGGCGCGGGGCTGGTGATGTTCGGCATGGTGGCGGCCACGGGCATCCGCATCCTGGGCGGGGTGGACTTCAAGACCAACCGCTTCAACGCCATGATCGTGGCCGTTTCCATCGGCGTGGGCATGGTGCCGCTGATCGCGCCCAACTTCCGCCAGTGGATGCCGCATGCCATCCACCCGCTGATCGAATCCGGTATCCTCCTGGCCTCGATCACGGCGGTGGCCCTGAACGTTTTCTTCAATGGCGCCAGCCGCGACACCTCCGCCGCTGTCAACGCCGCACGCCAGGCCGACGCCCACTAGCATCCCGCCTGCCCGCTGCCGAAAACCTGCCACTGCCCGCGTGGCCCCGCCCCCTGTCCGCCACGGCTGCCAGGGGGTTTTGGCTTCATGCTGCATACGCATAAACCTGCATGTCCGCCGCCCACGCCATCGGGTACCCTTGTTTTTGCTTTCCGCCCAGGACTTCCAGGATTTCCGCATGACACAGAACATTTCCGCCGCCGAACAGGCCCTGCGCGACGCTGCGCGCGAATACCACCGCAACCCCACCCGGGGCAAGATTTCGGTCACCCCCACCAAGCCTTTGTCCAACCAGCGCGACCTGTCGCTGGCCTACTCGCCGGGCGTGGCTTACCCATGCCTCGACATCGCTGCCGACCCTTCCAAGGCGTTTGACTTCACCTCGCGCGGCAACCTGGTCGCGGTGATCACCAACGGCACGGCGGTGCTGGGCCTGGGTGACATCGGCCCGCTGGCCAGCAAGCCGGTGATGGAAGGCAAGGGCTGCCTGTTCAAGAAGTTCGCGGGCGTCGACGTGTTCGACATCGAACTGGCCGAACGCGACCCCGACAAGCTCATCGAGATCATCGCGGCGCTGGAGCCCACGCTGGGCGGCATCAACCTCGAAGACATCAAGGCGCCCGAGTGCTTCTACATCGAACGCGAACTCAGCAAGCGCATGAACATCCCGGTGTTCCATGACGACCAGCACGGCACGGCCATCATCAGCAGCGCGGCGCTGCTCAATGGCCTGGAGCTGGTGGGCAAGCAGATCGACCAGGTCAAGATCGCCGTGTCGGGCGCGGGAGCGGCCGCCATTGCCTGCCTGAACGTGATGGTGGGCCTGGGAGTAAAGATCGAGAACGTCTTCGTGTGCGACTCCAAGGGCGTGATCTACGAAGGCCGCCCCGGTGGCTACGACGAATCCAAGGCGGCCTACGCGCAAAAGACCGACGCCCGCACGCTGGCCGATGCGGTCAACGGCGCCGACGTGTTCCTGGGCTGCTCAGCCCCCGGCGTGCTCACGGCCGAGATGGTCAAGACCATGGGCCCCAAGCCCATCATCCTGGCGCTGGCCAACCCCGAGCCTGAAATCCGCCCCGAACTCGCCAAGGCCATTCGCCCCGACTGCATCATCGCCACGGGCCGCTCGGACTACCCGAACCAGGTTAACAACGTCCTGTGCTTCCCGTACATCTTCCGCGGCGCGCTGGACTGCGGCGCCACCAAGATCACCGAGGCCATGAAGCTGGCCTGCGTGCGCCAGATCGCCGACCTGGCCAAGGCCGACATCAGCGAAGAAGTGGCCAGCGCCTATGCAGGCAAAGAGCTGACCTTTGGCCCTGACTACCTGATCCCCACGCCGTTCGACTCGCGCCTGATCCTCAAGATCGCGCCCGCCGTGGCCAAGGCCGCAGCCGAATCCGGCGTGGCCACGCGCCCCATCGAAGACATGGAGGCCTACAAGGAAACGCTGTCGCGCTTTGTCTACCAGACCGGCATGCTGATGCGCCCCGTGATCAACGCGGCCAAGGCCCTGCCCGATGCACAAAAGCGCGTGGCCTACGCCGACGGTGAAGACGAACGCGCCCTGCGCGCCGCGCAGATGGCCATCGACGACAAGATCGCCACGCCCATCCTCATCGGCCGCCCCGCCGTGATTGCCGCGCGCATCGCCAAGGCCGGCCTGCGCGTGCAGCTGGGCAAGGACGTGGAGGTGTGCAACCCCGAGGACGACCCGCGCTTTCGCCAGTACTGGGAGCACTACCACCAGCTCATGAAGCGCAACGGCGCCTCGCCCGAAGTGGCCAAGGCCGCAGTGCGCCGCTCCAACACCATCATCGCCTCGCTGATGGTCACGCTGGGCGATGCCGACGCCATGATCTGCGGCCTGGTGGGCACTTATGAAACGCACCTGGAGCGCATCCACAGCATCATCGGCCGCCAGGACGGCGCCAACAACTACGCGGCGCTGAACGCGCTGATGACCAACCGGGGCACGCTGTTCATTGCCGACACCTATGTGAACGAAGACCCCACGGCCCAGCAGCTGGCGGACATCGCCTGGATGTCGGTGCAGGAGGTGCAACGCTTTGGCATTCCACCCAAGGTCGCCTTCCTGTCGCACTCCAGCTATGGCTCGTCCAAGCGCGCATCGGCCCGCAAGATGCGCGAGGCGCGCGACCTTTTCGTGGCCGCCCACCCCGAGATCGAGTGTGATGGCGAGCTGCACGGCGATGCCGCGCTGGAGCCGAACATCCGCAACGCCTACATGGCGGATTCGACCCTGACGGACTCGGCCAACCTGCTGATCTGCCCCAACCTGGATGCTGCCAACATCCTCTACAACGTGCTCAAGACGACCACCAGCGGTGGCGTCACGGTGGGCCCCATCCTGATGGGCGCCGCTGCCACGGCCTACATCCTGACCCCGGCCGCCACCGTGCGCCGCGTGCTCAACATGACGGCCCTGGCCGTGGCCAGCGCTGCCGCCCGGCCACGCTGAGCGCGCTGTGCCGTGCTGACCTGAGCGCAGGCCGTGAGCAGGCCTGCCCACACACCGTTGCAACGGGGCCCTCGGGCCCCGTTTTTCATGGGCAAGCCGACCCCTCGCCCTGCGCATGCACCATTTCGGGAAACCCAGCATGCTGACGCGCACCACTTCGGTGAACAATGGGGCGCAGCAAAGCACCCGCGTACACAAACCGGGCATCGTTTTTGCTGACTGCAGGACCATGGCCCATCAATAGGGCCAGTGCCTTCCCTCACCGAATTTCCCCTCGCCCGACAGGAGCCCCGAATGAAAAAAAGACTGTTCATGCAAACCGCCGCCGCCCTGGCCCTGATCGGCAGCACCTCGCTGGCCCAGGCGCAGGCCACCACGCCCATCAAGTTCCAGCTCGACTGGCGTTTTGAAGGCCCAGCCGCGCTATTCCTGCAGCCTGTGGCCAAGGGCTACTTCAAGACCGCAGGCCTGGATGTGACGGTGGATGCGGGCAACGGCTCCGGCGGTGCGGTGCAGCGGGTGGCCTCGGGCACCTACGACATGGGTTTTGCCGACCTGGCCGCCGTGATGGAGTTCCACGCCAACAACCCCGACGCGCAGAACAAGCCCGTGGCGGTGATGGTGGTCTACAACAACACGCCCGCCTCGGTCATGGCGCTGAAAAAGAGCGGCATCGCCAAGCCCGCCGACCTGGCTGGCAAGAAGCTGGGCGCCCCCGTGTTCGACGCAGGCCGCCGCGCGTTTCCCATCTTCCAGAAGGCCAACGGCATCGGCGCCGTGACCTGGACCGCCATGGACCCCCCGCTGCGCGAAACCATGCTGGTGCGCGGTGACGTGGACGCCATCACCGGCTTCACCTTCACCTCGCTGCTCAACCTGGAAGCCCGGGGCGCCAAAGCCGCCGATGTGGTGGTGCTGCCCTATGCCGACTTCGGCGTGAAGCTGTACGGCAATGTGATCATCGCATCGCCCAAGCTCATCAAGGAGAACCCGGCCGCCATCAAGGCGTTCCTGTCGGCCTTCACCAAGGGCGCCAAGGAAGTCATTGCCAACCCCGCAGCCTCCATCGAATACGTGAAGGCGCGCGACGGCATCGTGAACGTGCCTCTCGAAACCCGCCGCCTGCAGCTGGCCATCGACACCGTGATCAACAGCCCCGACGCCCGCGCCGAAGGCTTTGGCCAGCTCAAGCCCGGCCGCCTCTCGCTGATGGCGTCGCAGGTGTCCGATGCGTTCAACACTAAGACCCGCGTGAACGCCGACGATGTGTGGAACGCCAGCTTCTTGCCCAGCGCTGCCGAGCTGAACATCCTGCCGAAGAAGTGACACCCCCTGAGTCGCTTCGCGCCTTCCCCCTCTCTCGACTCGCTGCGCGAGTCGGGAGGGGGACGCCCCCGGTGCACGCCAGCGAAGCGCCGCCTACGCGGCAGGGCGGCCCTTGCACGGGGGCGCTGGCCTGGGCCGCGCCCAGCATCAACCTCGGTGCACAAACACTACTCACTACGGACCTCTGATGCAGGCTGCTGATTCCTACTTTGTGGACTTCCGCGATGTCTGGCTCGCGTACAACGACGAGCTGCGCGCCAAGAACCAGTTTGCGGTCGAAGCCATCGACCTGCAGGTACGCCAGGGCGAATTCATCGCCATCGTGGGCCCCTCGGGCTGCGGCAAGTCCACCTTCATGAAGCTGGCCACGGGGCTGAAGATGCCCTCCATGGGCAAGATCCTCATCGACGGGCAGCCGGTGACGGGGCCGCTCAAGGTTTCGGGCATGGCCTTCCAGGCGCCTTCGCTGCTGCCCTGGCGCACCACGGTGGATAACGTGCTGCTGCCGCTCGAAATCGTCGAGCCCTACCGCAGCAACTTCAAGCAAAAACGCAAGGAATACGAAGAGCGCGCCCGCAAGCTGCTGCAAAAGGTGGGGCTGGCGGGCTATGAGGACAAGTTCCCCTGGCAGCTGTCGGGCGGCATGCAGCAGCGCGCCAGCATCTGCCGCGCGCTGATCCACGAACCCAAGATGCTGCTGCTGGACGAGCCCTTCGGCGCGCTGGATGCCTTCACGCGCGAGGAGCTGTGGTGCATCCTGCGCGACCTGTGGACCGAGCAGCAGTTCAACGTGATCCTGGTCACGCACGACCTGCGCGAATCGGTCTTCCTGGCCGACACGGTGTATGTGATGAGCAAGAGCCCCGGCCGGTTTGTGGTGCGCAAGGAGATCGAACTGCCCCGCCCGCGCGACCTGGAGGTGACTTACACCAAGGAGTTCACCGACATCGTTCACGAACTGCGCGGCCACATCGGCGCACTGCGCAAAGCCGGCGCGCCCATCCAGCAATAACAAGAAAGCGCCTCATCCCATGCACAAGAAAACCGTCGAGCGCTGGTCTCCCTGGCTGCTGCTGACTGCCACCATCCTGCTGTGGCAGATCATCTGTTCGGCCTTCAATGTCTCCGAGTTCATCTTCCCCAGCCCCTGGGCCATTGCCACCCAGCTGGTGGAGTTTGGCGGCGTCATCGCAGGCCACGCCTGGCGCACCTTCTGGGTCACCATGGCCGGCTTTGGCATCGCCATCGTCGTGGGGGTGCTGCTGGGCTTTGTGATCGGCTCTTCGCGCCTGGCCTACGCCGCCGTGTACCCGCTGATGACGGCCTTCAACGCACTGCCCAAGGCAGCGTTCGTGCCCATCCTGGTGGTGTGGTTCGGCATTGGCGTGGGCCCGGCCATCCTCACGGCGTTCCTCATCAGCTTCTTCCCCATCATGGTCAACATCGCCACCGGCCTCGCCACGCTGGAGCCCGAGCTGGAAGACGTGCTGCGCGTGCTGGGCGCCAAGCGCTGGGACGTGCTGACCAAGGTGGGCCTGCCGCGCTCCATGCCGTACTTCTACGGCTCGCTCAAGGTCGCCATCACCCTGGCCTTTGTGGGCACCACGGTGTCGGAGATGACCGCTGCCAACGAAGGCATTGGCTACCTGCTCATCAGCGCGGGCTCGTCCATGCAGATGGGCTTGGCCTTTGCGGGCCTGATGGTGGTGGGCGCCATGGCCATGGTGATGTACGAGCTGTTCAGCTGGATCGAAAAACGCACCACGGGTTGGGCGCACCGGGGTTCTCAAGGTGAATAACCCGACGACGTTGAGCGAAGCCCAGGCAGCCACGCTGCTGCGCCGCGCCAACGCCGTGGCCCAACGCGCCAAGGACATGGGCCGCCATCCCTTCGGTGCGCTGCTGGTTGCGCCCGATGGCGAGACGGTGCTGGCCGAGCAGGGCAACATCGACACCGTGAACCATGCCGAGAGTACGCTGGCCCGCACGGCGGCGGCCAACTATCCCAGCGCTTATCTCGCCCAGTGCACGCTGGTCACCACCTTCGAGCCCTGCGCCATGTGTGCGGGCACCATCTACTGGGCGGGCATCGGGCGCGTGCTGTATGGCGCCGAAGAAACCGCCCTGCTCGCCCTGACGGGCGACCACCCCGAGAACCCCACGCTGGCCCTGCCTTGCCGCACGGTGTTTGCGAGCGGCCAGCGCCCCACCGAGGTGCTGGGCCCGGTGCCTGCGCTGCAAGACGAGATCACTGCCCTGCACCGCGACTTCTGGCAGTAATGGAAGCTGGCGCTTGTATTTGAAGCGCAAGCAGCTCCTCTTTCAGGAGCAAAAGACACCACCAACTGGTGACTCGGCACCCTGCCGCTATACTGCCGGCCCCGTTTGGACGACAGCAGGATCACCCGGCATGCGCTTGACCATTCTTTTGCGCCTTCTGGCCCTTGGGGCCGCAGCAGGTCTGGCCGCATGCGGCGGCACGGCCCCGACCCAGCCAGCGGCGGGCGACGCGCCACCTGCCGCTGCGACCACATCCACCACTCCCCCCATCCGCATCGGCATCGCCCTGGGCGGTGGCGCGGCCAAAGGCTTTGCGCACATCGGCGTGATCAAGATGCTGGAGGCCAATGGCCTGGCGCCCGCCGTGGTCTCGGGCACCAGCGCAGGCAGCGTGGTCGGCGCGCTGTATGCCAGCGGCATGAACGCCTTCGAGATGCAGGAAAAGGCCGTGGCACTGGACGAAGCCAAGATTCGCGACCTGCAGCTGTCGTCCGGCGGGCTGGTACTGGGACAGAAACTCGAAGACTATGTGAACGAGCAGGTGCACCGCAAGCCGCTGGAACAGATGGCCAAGCCCTTCGTCGTGGTGGCCACGCGGCTGGAAGACGGCGAGCGCACGGTGTTTGCACGCGGCAACACCGGCCAGGCCGTGCGCGCATCGAGCAGCGTGCCCGGTGTGTTCCAGCCCGTCACCATCGGCAAATACCATTTTGTGGATGGCGGCATCGTGAGCCCCGTACCGGTGGATGCAGCACGCCAGCTGGGCGCCGACATCGTGATCGCGGTAGATATCTCCAACAAGGCCCGGGGCCAGACGCCGGGCAACATGCTGGGTGCGCTGAACCAGTCGATTGCCATCATGGGCCAGAAGCTGGGCCAGGCCGAGCTGGCGCGGGCCGACGTGATCATCCGCCCACAGGTGCTCGACATTGGCGCCGCCGACTTCAGCCAGCGCGCCAATGCCATCGTGGAAGGCGAGAAGGCCGCGCTGGCCGTGATGCCGCAAATCCGCGAACGTGTGGCCCAGCTCCAGGCCGAGCGCAGCAAGGCGGCGGCGCAGGCCCAGCAGAAGGCGGCCGAGGCGCAATACCAGGCCTGCCTGGACAACCGCAGCCGGCTGCAGAAGCTGGCGGGCCTCGCCAAACTGGACGACTCCTGCCCGGCGCCCAAGTAGCGCGGCAAACAAACGATTCCAGCGCAGTGCCCTTCGGGTAAAGTCAACTGCGCCCCGGCCTGCCAGCACCACCCGGCACCGACTTCACGCCCCACTGCCCGCCCCACCCATGTCTTCGCCGTTCTCCGCCGTCAAACCCAGCGCCAAGCTCTCCGACCAGGTGGCCAGCGCGCTGGAGGCCGAGATCCGCGCGGGCCGCATCCAGGCGTCCGACAAGCTGCCCACCGAGGCGGTGCTGGCGCAGCAGTTCCAGGTCAGCCGCACGGTGGTGCGCGAGGCCATCTCGCGCCTCAAGTCGCTGGGGCTGGTGGACTCCCGCCAGGGCAGCGGCGTGTATGTGCTGGCGCCGGGCATCGAGCCGCTGCAGTTCGATGTACCCCTGGCCGCATCGCGCGAGGCGGTGATGCAGATCGTGGAAGTGCGCCGCGCGTTGGAGGCCGAGGTAGCCGAGCTGGCGGCCCTGCGGCGCACCGATGCAGACATGGCCGCCATACGCGCCGCCATGCAGCACATTGCCGATGCCGTGCGTGCAGGCCGCGACGGGGTGGAAGAAGACGTGCTGTTCCACCGCGCCATCGCCCAGGCGGCAGGCAACCCATTCATGATCAGCACGCTGGACTATCTGGCGCAGTTTCTCAAGGGCGCCACCCGCGTGACCCGTGCCAACGAAGCGCGCCGCACCGACTTTGCCGATGCGGTGACCCACGAGCACACCCACATCGTGCGCGCCATCGAGGCGGGCGACCCGGTGGCAGCGCGGGCGGCTGCCGCGCAGCACATGAAGAACGCACTGGCCCGCATCGAGCAGGCCGACCTCACGTTCTGGGCCCAGGACGGCGCTCGGCTGGCCCAGCCGCTGGTGGCGGCATCCACACCGCTGGTGTTCTGAGCCACGTCCGAAACCTGTGCGCCGGGCTTGCGTCCCAACACATCGGTGATTTGCTACATATTTGGTAGCTGCTCAGGCATATTGCACTAGCGCTTGAGCACCAAAACGCCTCAAAACTGCTTCACCGACCATTCCCACGCACTGGCAGACGCGGGTTAACCCGTAGCAGTGCCGCGCTCGATAATTTGTATGATAACCATATAAACACACCAACCAAGGTGCAAATGAAAACCCCTGCAAGGTCGCTTTGAGCGGCTCCAGCCTGGGTCAGCCCCTTCCATCCCGGAGATACCCCGTTCATGTCCACCCTCGCACTTCTCGGCATCGGCGCCGGCAGCATTGCACTGCTCCTGTTGCTCATCATCCGCTGGCAGGTCCACGCCTTCGTGGCGATGATGCTGGTGAGCTTTCTGGTGGCGTTTGCCACGCAGATGCCCATTGGCGACATCATCAGCACGCTGATTGCGGGCATGGGCGGCACGCTGGGTTCGGTCGCCATCCTGGTGGCGCTGGGCTCCATGCTGGGGCGCATGATCGAGGTCTCGGGCGGTGCGGCCAGCCTGGCCAACCGCTTCACGCAGCTGCTGGGCCCCACACGGGTGCCCATGGCCCTCACGGCCGCAGCGCTGGTCCTGGCCATCCCGGTGTTTTTTGACGTGGGCTTCATCATCCTGGTGCCCATCGTCTACGGCTTTTGCAAGGCAGCGGGCGTCAACCCCATCAAGTTCGGCCTGCCCGTAGCGGGCATCATGCTGGCCGCACATGTGGTGGTGCCACCGCACCCCGGCATCGTGGGTGGGGCAGCCATCGTCAAGGGCGATATTGGCTGGATCACCATCATTGGCCTGGCCATCTGCATCCCGCTCGCGGCGCTGTCGCAGTATGTGTCGGGCTGGCTCAACCGCAAGGGCTACCCCTTGTTGCCCACCACGGCCGAGCAGTTTGCAGCCTTTGGCAACAGCGAAGACAGCCAAACCACCCAGGCGGGCAAAGCCCCTGGCGTGGGCACCATCATGGCGCTGATCGTGATCCCCCTAGCCCTCATCATGGCGGGCACCACCGGCGCCACGCTGCTGCCCAAGGGCGACAACCTGCGTAACGTGCTGGGCTTCATCGGCTCGCCCATCTTTGCGCTGATGGTGGCCGTGGGCCTGGCGATGTTCCTGCTGGGCCGCAACCAGGGCTGGAACCGCGAGCGCACCAACGCCATCATGGAATCCGCCCTGCCCCCTGCTGCCACGGTGATCTTGGTGACGGGCGCAGGCGGCGTGTTTGCCAAGGTGCTCACCGCCAGCGGCATTGGCACGGCGCTGTCGCAAAGCCTCACGGCCACGCACCTGCCGCTCATCCTGCTGGCTTTCATCATCTCGCTGGCGCTGCGTGCCGCGCAGGGCTCGGCCACCGTGGCCATCATCACCACCTGCGGCCTGCTGGCCGACGCGATTGCAGGTGGCGGGTATTCCCCCTTGCAAGTGGCGCTGCTCACGGTTGCCATCGGCTTTGGCAGCCTCGGGCTGTCGCACGTCAACGATTCGGGCTTCTGGATCGTGACCCGCTACCTGGGCCTGAGCGTGGGCGATGGCCTGCGCACCTGGACCGTACTGACCACGGTGCTGGGCCTGGCGGGTTTTGCACTCACGGCTTTGCTTTGGGTGCTGGTGGCCTGAACGCCCCCTTTTTGAATTTCTTTGAAGGACTGACAACATGACAAAACCCACCGTCGGCATCATCGGCCTGGGCGCCATGGGCGCTGGCATTGCCAAGACCCTGCGCAATAACGGTTTCACCATCCACGTGTGTGACGTGCGCCCCGGCGTGGCCGATGCCTTTGTGGCGGACGGCGGCACCGCCCACGCCACCACCGCGTCGCTGGCGGCGGCGAGTGATGTGGTGGTGTCGGTGGTGGTCAACGCGGCACAGACCGAGAGCGTGCTGTTCGGCGACGATGGCAAAGGCGGCGCAGCAGCGGCCATGCGCTCCGGCAGCACCTTTGTGATGTGCTCCACGGTAGACCCCAACTGGTCCGTGGCGCTGGAAGCGCGCCTGAACGCCCTGGGCCTGCACTATGTGGACGCCCCCATCTCCGGCGGCGCAGCCAAGGCCGCATCGGGCCAGATGACCATGATGACTTCGGCCAAGCCCGAGGCCTATGCCGCTGCCAACGCCGTGCTCGACGGCATGGCCGGCAAGGTGTACCGCCTGGGCGACAAGGCGGGCGCAGGCAGCAAGGTCAAGATCATCAACCAGCTGCTGGCCGGTGTGCACATTGCCGTGGCCGCCGAAGCCATGGCCCTGGGCCTGCGCGAAGGCGTGGACGCTGCAGCGCTGTACGAGGTCATCACCCACAGCGCAGGCAACAGCTGGATGTTTGAAAACCGCATGGCCCATGTGCTGGCGGGCGACTACACGCCGCTGTCGGCTGTAGACATCTTCGTGAAGGACCTGGGCCTGGTGCTGGACACCGCACGCGCCAGCAAATTCCCCCTGCCGCTGGCCGCAACGGCGCACCAGATGTTCATGCAGGCATCGACCGCAGGCTTTGCCAAGGAAGATGACAGTGCCGTGATCAAGATCTTCCCTGGCATCACGTTGCCAAATAGCGAAGGTCCAGGGAAGGACAAGGCATGACACGCGCACGTGCACTGCTGGGCTGCATTGCCGACGACTTCACCGGCGCGACCGACCTGGCCAACAACCTGGTGCGCGCAGGCATGCGCGTGGTGCAAGCCATGGGCGTACCCACGGCACCTTTGGATACCGAGGCCGATGCGATCGTGGTCGCACTCAAGTCGCGCACCATCCCCAAAGACGAAGCGATTGCCCAGTCGCTGGCTGCGCTGCAATGGCTCAAGGCGCAAGGTGCCGAGCAGATCTACTTCAAATACTGCTCCACGTTCGACAGCACGGCCGAAGGCAACATCGGCCCCGTGACCGATGCGCTGATGCAGGCGCTGGGCACCGACTTCACCATCGCCACGCCCGCCTTCCCCGACAACAAGCGCACCGTGTTCAAGGGCTACCTGTTTGTGGGCGATGTGCTGCTGAACGAGAGCGGCATGCAGAACCACCCGCTCACGCCCATGACCGACCCCAACCTGGTGCGCGTGCTGCAGGCGCAAACACCCAGCCGCGTGGGCCTGATCGACCACAGCGTGGTTGCACAGGGCGAAGCCGCCATCCGCGCGCGCATCGACCAACTGAAGGCCGAGGGCGTGCGCATGGCCGTGGTCGATGCGGTGTCGAACGCCGACCTGCTGCGCCTGGGCCCTGCGCTCAAGGGCATGCCGCTGGTCACAGCGGGCTCCGGCGTGGCGATTGGCCTGCCGGGCAACTTTGGCGTGGCCTCCAGCAACGAGGCAGCCCGCCTGCCTGCCGCGCAAGGGCTGCAGGCCATTGTGTCGGGCAGCTGCTCGGTAGCCACCAACCAGCAGGTGATGGATTTCATCAAGGCAGGCAAGCCCGCCCTCGCCATCGACCCGCTGCGCATCGCCGCAGGCGTGGACGTGGCCGCCGAAGCGCTGGCCTGGGCCGAAGGCCACATGGGCCAGGGCCCGGTGCTGGTGTATTCCACCGCCGAGCCCTCGGCCGTGCGCGCCATTCAGGGCAAGCTGGGTTCCGAGAAAGCCGGTGCCATGGTGGAAGACACCATTGCCGCCATTGCACGCGGCCTGGTGCAGCGCGGTGTGCGCCAGCTCATCGTGGCGGGTGGCGAAACCTCGGGTGCCTGTGTGCAGGCCCTGGGCATCACGCAAATACGCATTGGCGCCCAGATCGACCCCGGCGTGCCGTGGTGCCATGCCGTGGCGCCCGACGCCAAGGACGGGCTGCACCTCACGCTGAAGTCGGGCAATTTCGGCAGCACCGACTTTTTCAGCAAGGCTTTTGCACAATTGCAGGCATGACCTCTACCCCCGCCTTCATGGATGAAGCCCAAGCCCGCGACGAAATCTGCCGCGTGGGCCGCAGCCTGTTTGAGCGCGGCTATGTGCATGCCACCGCGGGCAATATCAGCGTGCGGCTGGCCGATGGCTACCTCATCACCCCCACCGACGCCTGCCTGGGCACCCTGCAGCCCGAGCGGCTGGCGCGCCTGGACGCCCAGGGCCAGCAGGTGGCAGGCGACCGGGCCAGCAAGACCATTGCGCTGCACCGGCAGATTTATGAGGCCTCGGCATCGACAGCAGCCCCCGCGCGCTGTGTGATCCACACGCACAGCACGCATCTGGTGGCGTGCTCGCTGCAAGCCGACACCGCTGCAGGTGGCAAGCTGGCGCCCGATGCGCAACTGTTGCCGCCCATTACGCCCTACTTCGTCATGAAGGTGGGCCGCGTTCCGCACATCCCGTACCACCGCCCTGGTGACGCCGCAGCGGCCGCGCTGGTGGCGCAGACCATCACCCGCTATGCAGTCCAGGGCAGCCCTGTGCGCGCCGTGATGCTGGCGCGCCTGGGGCCCAACGTGTGGCACGACACGCCCGCCGCCGCCATGGCCGTGCTGGAAGAGCTGGAAGAAACCGCACGCCTGTGGATGCTGTGCCAGCCTCGCCCCACGTCGCTGACCGAGCCCCAGATCGAGGAGCTGCGCCAGAGCTTTGGTGCCCACTGGTAACGGGTAACGGGCTGGCTGCGCACAAGGCGCGGGGATGAAAGAACACACACAAGGAGACAAACCATGACCCTTTCTTTCTGGCGCAAAGCCTTCGCCCCCATGCTGCTGGGCGTGCTGGCCACGGGCGGTGCATCGGCTGCGGACTACCCCGCCCCCAAGCACGGCGAGTGGGTCGTCAAGGATTTCCGCTTTCACACCGGCCAGACCCTGCCCGAACTCAAGCTGGCCTACTCCACCGTGGGCGATCCCACAGGCGAGCCGGTACTGGTGCTGCATGGCACCAATGGCTCGGCAGAGAGCATGCTCACGCCCGGCTTTGCAGGCACGCTGTTTGGCCCCGGCCAGCCGCTGGATGCGCGCAAGTACTTCATCATCCTGCCGGATGCCATCGGCACCGGCCGCTCCAGCAAGCCCTCAGACGGCCTTCGCGCCGCCTTTCCAGCCTACAACTATGACGACATGGTGCAGGCCCAGTACCGCCTGCTGACCGAGCACCTGGGCGTACGCCATGTGCGCGCCATCATCGGCAACTCCATGGGCGGCATGCACACCTGGGTGTGGGCCCAGCGCTACCCCGATTTTGTGGACATTGCCGTGCCCATGGCCTCGCTGCCCGCCGCCATGTCGGGCCGCAACTGGATGATGCGCCGCCTGCTGGTGGATGCCATCCGCAACGACCCCGAATGGCAGGGCGGCAACTACACCCGCCAGCCCCGCAGCCTTCAGTTCGCGTCGGTGTTCTTTGGCACGGGCACCAACGGGGGTCACCAGGGCCTGCAAAAGCTGGCCCCCAATCGCGCTGCGGCCGATGCGCTGGTGGAGCAACGCCTCAAGGCCCCTTTCCGTGGCGATGCCAACGACCACATCTACCAGTGGGAGGCATCGCGCGACTACGACCCCGAGCCCGGGCTGGAACGCATCACCGCGCGCGTGCTGGCCATCAACTCGGCAGACGATGAGCGCAACCCACCCGAGCTGGGCGTGCTGGACAAAGCCATCGCCCGCATCCCGCACGCCCAGGCCTACGTGATCCCTGCCAGCGCCGACACCCTCGGCCACAGCACGGTGGGCCTGGCGCGCTTTTACCAAGACCGGCTGGCACAGGTGCTCACCAGCGCACCGCGCCGCTGACCGCTTTTTTCTCAGGAATCTTTCATGCCCCGCTTCGCCGCCAATCTGTCCATGCTCTACAACGACGTGGACTTTCTCGACCGTTTTGCCGCCGCTGCCCGCGATGGCTTCCAGGCGGTGGAGTACCTTTTTCCCTACGCCTACCCGGCGCAAGAACTGGCCACACGGCTGCAAACCAACGGCCTGCAGCAAGTGCTGTTCAACACCCCGCCCGGCAACTGGGACGCGGGCGAGCGTGGGCTGGCCTGCCTGCCCGGGCGCGAGGCCGAGTTCCGCGAAGGCATTGCCAAGGCGGTTGAATATGCCCAGGCGCTGCAGTGCCCTCGCATCCACGTGATGGCCGGTCTTGTGCCCCAGGGCGCGGACGCAGCCACCGTGCGCGCCACCTACATCGCCAACGTGCGCTACGCCGCCGAGCAGGCTGCGCCGCACGGCATCCAGATCCTGCTGGAGCCCATCAATGGCCGCGACATGCCCGGCTTCTTCCTCAGCCGCCAGGACCAGGCCCATGCGCTGATCGCCGAGATCGGTGCCACCAACGTCAAGGTGCAGATGGACCTGTACCACTGCCAGATCGTGGAAGGCGACCTGGCCATGAAGGTGCGCCAGTACCTGCCCACAGGCAATGTCGGCCACTTCCAGATTGCCGGTGTGCCCGAGCGCCACGAACCCGATGTGGGCGAGATCAACTACACCTATCTGTTCCAACTGCTGGACAGCCTGGGCTACGACGGCTGGATTGGCTGCGAATACCGCCCCGCGCGCGGGGCCGCCGCCCACGCTACCAGCGACGGGATGGGCTGGCTCAAGCCCTGGCTGTAAAGACCTACCTCGCACCACAGTTGCCGTTGCACGCCTGACGCTGGTGCAGCGCGCACCATGGCGCGGCACGCGGGGGCGTTCGGGCATGGTTTCTCCTTGGGTTGGCATGGCACAGATCCTGCAAATACGCAGACGCCAAGAGTAGAAGCGTTCAGCGGCCACCGCCCGGAAATTGCTCTTGAAGCATGCAATGGACTGACGCCACCACGGGCGCGCAGGACTGTGCGTCTTCAGGAGGCCGGTGCCCCCACCTCGCAGCCCCAGCGCCCTGTCGGTTGATTGCATGCACCCCGTTCGGAGGGGTGTGAAGCCTGGCTTTTCACTCCCCCGTGGTTACCCGCCAACGACCAGGAGTGCTCCACCATGCAACGCCGTTCCCTCATCCGCGCCACCGGCGCCGCCGCCCTTCTGTCTGCCACACCGTTTGTGCGCGCCCAGGGCAATCTGCAAAAGTTCAAGTTCAACCTGGGCTGGAAGATCGAGGCCTCGGGCGCAGGCTTTTTGCTGGCGCAGCAGCGCGGCTACTACAAGGATGCGGGCCTCGATGTCACCATCGACACCGGCAACGGGTCTGCCTCGGCCATCAGCCTGGTGGCGGGTGGTGCCTATGACGTGGCATCGGCCGACCTCTCGACCATGATCGAGTTCAACACCGCCAATCCGCAGTCCAGGCTGGCAGCGGTCGCCATCCAGTACGACCTGAACCCCAACTCGGTCATGGTGCGCAAGGACGGCGCCATCAAGAAGCCCGCTGACCTGGCGGGCAAGACCATCCTGGGCCAGCCCTTCAACGCATCGCGCAAGCTCTTTCCCGCCTTTGCCAAGGCACAGGGCTTTGATGGCAGCGGCGTGAAATGGGAAAACGTGGCCCCCGACATCGGCGACACACGCTTCGTCAAAGGCGATTTCGACGCGGCGGCGTACTTCTTCTTCACCGGTTTGCTCAACCTGAAGGCGCGGGGCCTGACGCCGGATCAGATCACGGTGTTCCGCTTCTCGGACTATGGCCTCAAGTCGTATGGCAACGGACTCATTGCCAACGCCAAGAGCATGCAGGACAACCCGGATGCCATGAAGGCCTTCGTCAAAGCCACCACACGCGGCTGGGTCGACGCGATTGCCGACCCGCGCGCCGGCGGTGCCGCCATCAAGGCCCGAGAGCCACTGGCCCATGAAGAGATCGAGTTTGAGCGCCTGCAGCTCATCGTGGACGGCACCATGAAGACCGCCGAGACACGCGCCAACGGCTGGGGGGCTGCCACGCCTGCGCGCCTGCAGGCCACCATCGATGAGACCGTGGCAGCCTTTGGCCTCAAGAGCAGCCTGGCGGTGGCCGACATCTGGACCGACCGCTTTCTGCCCCCGGCCGCCGACCGCAAGCTCAAGGCCTGACCAGGGTAAAGCCATGGGCATCCCCCTCATCGACCTCAGTGGCGCCCTGCAGCCGGGCGCGCCGCGCAGCCCCGCCGTGATGGCCGTGGCCGCCCAACTGCGCCAGGCCTGCACGGGCCCGGGGTTCTTCTACGTGCGCCACCACGGTGTGCCGCAGGACATCATTGCGCGCCAGTTTGCCTTGGCGCAGCAGTTCTTCGACCTGCCGCTGGCATCCAAGGAAGCGATTTCGCTGCACCACTCACCCGCGATGCGGGGCTACGAAAGCCTGGGCGGGCAGACACTGGACGCCAGCGCCCGGCCAGACCTCAAAGAAAGCTTTTACTGCGGGCTGGACTACGCGGCAGACCATCCGTATGTGCAGCGCGGCTACCACTCCTACGGCAGCAACCAGTGGCCGGAGGCGTTGCCCGAGCTGGCCACCCAGAGCCGCACCTACATCGCCGCCATGCGGCAACTGGCCCTGCGGCTGATGCAGCTGCTGGCGCTCTCGCTCGACCTGCCCGAGGATTACTTCGACCACACACACCAGAGCCCCATGCTCACGCTGCGGCTGCTGCGCTACCCACCCCATCCTGAGAGCGCCGATGCGCTCACCTTTGGCGCGGGCGAGCACACCGACTGGGGTGCCATCACCCTGCTGGCCCAGGACCACCATGGCGGGCTGGAGGTGAAACTGCCCACCGGCGAATGGGTGGCTGCCACACCCATCGAGGGAGCGCTGGTGGTGAACCTGGGCGACATGATTCCGCGCTGGACGAATGGGCTGTACCGATCCAACCCCCACCGCGTGCGCAACGTGCACAGCGGGGACGCACCGCGCCACTCCATTCCCTTCTTCTACACGCCCGACTACGAGGCCCAGGTGGTCCCCGTCCCCACCTGCGTGCCTGCGGGTGAGTCGCCGCGCTTTGCACCCTGCACCGTGGGCGAGCACCTGCAGGCCATGTACCGCAAGACGTACGGCCTGGGTCAGACCACCAACCCAGCCAGCGCCGCGGTGATGGCATGAGGCTCTGGTTCAACCTGCTGTGCCAGGACATCGAAGCGCAGCTTCAGTTCTATCAAGCCCTGCTGCAGTTGCCCGAGGCGTCGGGGACGCGCTCGGCCATCTACCGGGCGGTGGAGACCGAGCACTTCCAGCTCGGCTTCAATGCCCCCGAGGCCTATGCCCTGCTAGGCCTGGCCGACCGGCAGCCTGGCGCAGCCTTGCCGTCACCACGCGGCGTGACAGGCTATGCCACCTTCATGCTGGACACACCGGACGCCGTGGAGGCTGCCACCGAAAAGGCCAAAGCTCTGGGCGGACAGGTCATCAAGCCAACTTACGCCACGTACTACGGCCAATGGCAGGCGGTGCTGGCGGACCCGGAAGACAACGTGTTCCGGATAAGCGCTGTGGGTGTACCGCGCCACGTCGCTTGAGCCTGCCCCTGCCCGGCCGCACCATCGACGGCAGCCGACCACCCAGGCATCGGCGGGGCGGACAAGCGCCCACCCCTGCCTCCCAAGTCACGCGTCAATAAGCCTTGAAGTTGGCCGCCACCCGCTGGTTCAGGTAGTCGCCCGCGGCAATCGCCGGGTACTTCTTGCCCGGCCCTTCGATGATGGCGTCGCGGTTGGCCTGGGCGAAGAAGGCGATGCTGTAGCGCGGCCCCATGTACTCGCCCGGCAACGGGTTCTTCACACGGTGGAAGTTGCTGGGCAGCTGGTCGTCGCTCCAGCGCATCAGCATGTCCCCGATGTTGCAGGTGATGGCCTGCTCGTCGGGCTCCACCGAGGTCCAGGCCTGGGTGTCCATCTCCTTGCCCGGGCACACCTGCAGGCCGCCCTGGCCCTGGCGCTGAAAGAGCAGGGTCAGGCAATCAAAGTCGGTATGCGCCCCGGCGCGCCACAGGCCCAGGCTGGCTTGTTGCTCGGGCGGGGTCGCAAAGTAGTGCAGCAGGCGCAAGGTGCTTTGGTAGCTGGCCTGCGCAGGGTCGTGCGCTCGGGCAAAGAAGGCCTCGTCAAACCCCAGCTTCCACGCAAAGCATGACAGCACCTGCATGGCCACCTGCCAGCACTGGCCCTCAAACGCGAGCATGGTGGCCTGGAAGCCTGCCAGCTCCTCGTCGGTGGGCCACAGGCCTGCCATGTGCGGGCGGGTGATCTGGTACGACTCCTTCTGGTCCGGTGTGCCGGTGGAGGGGCGCACCTGCGCGCGGCTCTCCCAGCCCACGTTGAGCGCCTTCTTGAGCGGGTACTGCGCCTTCACGGCATCCGGCAGCGCAAAGAAACGCTCGGTCATCGCAAAGGCTTTGTGCACCTCGGCCAGGTCAATGCCGTGGTTCACGATCTGGAAAAAGCCGACATCGACGGCGGCGTCCCATAGCTGATCGGCAATCTCGGTCTTGCGCTGAGCAAAGTGGCTGAGGTCGATGCGGCGGATCTCGCGGCTCGCGGTTTCCGAGCCCATCGCGCCCATGCGCGTTTCTTTTTGCAGCTCGGCGAGGTCGTAGGTGGCAGTGGTGGTCATGCAGTTCTCCTGAAGACAAGTGGAAGGAAGAAAGGCCCTCCCGCTGGGTGCTTCAAGAGCGTTTGGCACCGCCTGCTGCGGCCGGCCGTTCAACCCTTGAAGCCACGGTGTGCCAACGCACACCGCTGTGCGCACAGCGGGCTTCAAGAGCAATTTCCGACTGGCATCGCCTCGTGCAGGATGGCACGGGGACAACGCAGTGAACGCTTCTACTCTTGTCAATTGCGATGCAAGAAGAATGCCCACGCGCCTTGCATGTGTGCCAGCGCAAAGTCAGAGCACTTGTGCACAGCGCGTCCAAAGCCATGCATACATGTCACTGATTGTGATTGGCATGCCAAATGCATAGCGCCCTGCACCACAACGGCGGGCGTGCAGACAGTCCGGCGTTGCACAACGACAGTAACCCACCCACCATCGACGGAGACACCTACACCATGCACGCGCTCATGTCTGCACCCCCGGCCAGCTTTGACGACCCTACCCCCATCAACGACACCGACGGCACCTACCTGCGCCAGGCCATCGCGTGGTCGTGCACCGCCCGCGCGCGCGGCAACCGCCCGTTTGGTGCGGTGGTCATCAGCGCCGAAGGGCACCTGCTGGCCGAGGCCTACTGCAACACCACCGAGACCGGCGACTGCACCGGCCACGCCGAGACCAATGCCGTGCGCCAGCTCAGCCCCCGCGTAGGCCGCGATGCCCTGGCCAAGGCCACGCTGTATTCGTCGGCCGAGCCCTGCGTGATGTGTGCGGGCGCCATCTTCTGGTCGGGCATTGGACGCGTGGTGTTTGGCATTGATGCCGAACGCCTGCGCGTGTTCCGGGGCGAACGTGCCGAACAGCGCGACGCCGAGCTGTCGTGCCGCGACGTGTTTGCCGCCTCGCCCCACGCCATCGAATGCATCGGCCCGGCGCTGGTCGAAGAAGCCAGCGCACCGCATATCGGGTTCTGGAAAGTCTGACCCACTCCTGCGCGGGCAGAATCTGCGGCGCACACTCTGCAATTCCCCCATGCCTCGCACCAAAGCCATGACCGAATCCGAAGCCGAAGCCGCCTCCGGCGCGCTGCTCAGCCGCGCCAAACAGGGCCGTGAACGCATCCTGGGTGCCATCCGCGAAGCGGCCATTGCCGAGTTCAGCCGCCATGGTTTCAAGGGGGCATCCACCAAAGCCATTGCCGAGCGCGCCGGGCTGACCAAGCCCCAGCTGCACTACTACATCAGCAGCAAGGAAGAGCTGTATGAAGAGCTGCTGTACTCGGTGCTCAACGGCTGGTCGGGCGCCTTCATTTTTGACAGCAACAGCGACGATCCCAAGAAGGTGTTGAGCAGCTATGTGCGCAAAAAACTCGACTACGCGCTGGACAACCCGGGCCTGTCGCGCATCTTCACCACCGAGGTGCTGGGCGGTGGGCGCAACCTGGGCAAGTACTGGCCGGTGGCCGTCAAGTCCACCCAGCAGAAGGTGGACCTCATCAACCGCTGGATTGCCGAAGGCCGCATGCGCAAGGTGGACGCCAAGGTTTTGCTGATGCAGATCTGGGGCATGACGCAGCACTACGCCGACTACGGCGTGCAGGTGCACATCATGCTGGGCCTGGCGCCCGACGAGCCCATCGACCGCGAGCCCATCGTGCGCGAACTCACCAGCTTTGTGCTGCTGGGCTGCGGCCTCGCACCAGACTAAGGCCCCCGCCCCATTCTGGGCATGCCTCGGTTGCCTGAGGGGCGAATCCCGGGCAATTTGCACCAGCACACGGCGTCAAAAGCCCCTTTCAGGCCGCGTTGATCCACCACAAAGACGTTTGACCGCTTTTTGTGGCTGGCACAGCCTTTGCAATAGTTTGACCAATCGATCAAATCACATGGTCAAACAATGCAGACAGTCCCTGACACCGCCGACGCCGCCCGCACAGAACACGCATTCGAGCTGATCCTGCAGCGCAGCCAGATGCGCTTGCCCGTCGCCTCCGGCGAGAGCATGGCTGATGTGCTGCAGCTCGCAGGCGTACCGCTGGAAACCCTGTGCGAGCAGGGTATGTGCGGCACCTGCGTGACCCGCTGGCTGGACGGCAAGCCCGACCACCGCGACAGCTGCCTGAGCGCTGCAGAGCAAGCCACCCACGTCGCCGTGTGCTGCGCGCGCAGCCACAGCGCCACGCTCACGCTGGACCTGTAGGCCCATCCCCCACAACCCGAAGGACCCCCGCCATGCGCATCCTCGTGATCTATTGCCACCCGGTAGAGACCAGCTACAACGCAGCCCTGCACACCGAGGTGGTGCAGCAGCTGCGCGGCGCGGGCCATGAGGTGGACGACTGCGACCTGTACGCCGAGGGCTTCAACCCCGTGATGACACGCGAAGAGCGCCTGGGCTACCACGAGGTGCCCAGCAACCAGTTGCCCGTGCAGGGCTATGTGGACCGCCTGCTCTGGGCCGAAGCCGTGGTGTTCTGCTTTCCTACCTGGTGCTTTGGCATGCCGGCGATGCTCAAGGGATTTTTCGACCGCGTGCTCATGCCCGGCGTGGCCTTTGACATCAGCGATCCGCACAACGTCAAGCCCTCGCTCACGCACATCAAGCGCATCTCGGCCGTGGTCACTTACGGGCGCCCCCGCTGGACGGCCCTGTTCATGGGCGACCCGCCGCGCAAGTCCATCACCCGCTACATGCGCCTGCTCACGGGCGGCAAGGCGCGGGTGGACTACCACGCCTACTACCACATGAACGTGGCCACACCGCCCCGGCTGGCGGCCTTCAAGGCCCGCGTGGGCCAGGCGATGGCGCGCTTTGCATAAGACAACGTTCTAAGGGCCACGGCATGCACGCATTCAACACCCCGGACCACATCCTGCGCGCCCGGCTGCCGCGCTGGCTGCTGCCCTCCGCGTGGCCGCAGCAGGGCCACCAGCCCGCACTGGCCGATCTGCGCCTGGCCCAGGGCCGCATCGTGCAAGTGCGGCCCCACGGCACCCAGCCTGCGCTACACGGCGCTGTGTGGGACGTGGCCGGCGCGCTGGTGCTGCCCGGCCTGGTCGATGCGCACACCCACCTGGACAAGGCCTTCACCCTGCCGCGCATGGGAGAAGTCAAACCCGGCCTGCTGGGCGCCATCGAGGCCATGATGGTGGATCGCCAAAGCTGGACCGAAGCAGACATCCACGCCCGCGCCAGCCGCGCGCTGCAATGGGCCTACGACGCAGGCACCGTGCACCTGCGCACCCACTGCGACTGGTGGGAGCCCGACGCGCAGCCACTGGCCTGGAACGTGTTGCGCGCGCTGGCCCACGACTGGGCCGACCGCATCACGCTGGAGCGCGTGAGCCTGATCCCCTTGCACCTGTACGCAGACCGCAGCGCCGCCCTGCGGCTGGCCGCCACTGTGGCCACCAGCGGCCCCGGCGCATTGCTGGGCGGCTTTGTGCATTCCACCAACTGGGACCCGCAGGCGCTGCGCCACCTGTTGGAAGCCGCACAACACCACGGGCTGAACGTGGACCTGCATGTGGACGAAGAACTGCACCCCGGCGCACAGGGCTTGGCGACCACGGCCGCACTGCTCAAGGAGCTGGGTTTCGAAGGCCATGTGGTCTGCGGCCACACCTGCGCCCTGGCCGCACAGGACGAGGCCACGGCCCTCGCCACGCTCGACGCGGTGGCACAAAGCCCGATCACGCTGGTCACGCTGCCCATCACCAACCTGCTGCTGCAGGACGCCACCACCGGCCGCACGCCACGCCAGCGTGGCCTGACGCTGGTGAAGGAAGCCCGTGCACGTGGCATCCCGGTGCTGGTCGCCAGTGACAACGTGCAAGACCCGTTCTGCCCCGTGGGCAGCTTCGACCCGCTGGAAGCCCTGGCCACGGGCGTTCTGGCTGCGCAGCTGGATGCACCTTTCGACCAATGGAGCGAATCGCTGTGCCGCACCGACTGGCTGCGCACCGGCCGCACTGGCACCACGGCGCTGCCGCTGCAGCCTGGCACGGTGGCTGACCTGCTGGTCTTCACGCAGGCCGACCACTGGGGCTTTCCATCGCGCGCACAAAGCCGTGTGGTGCTGCGCCAGGGCCGCGTCGCCAGCGGCCATGCACCGGCTGCCTGGCATGTGCCAACCACCCAATCCGCAAGGAGCCTCGCATGAGCCCCACATCTGCGCCAGGCATCGCCCAGCCCCTGGCCCGCTACGCCGCGTGGCGCCGCGCAGGCGACTTCATCTACCTGAGCGGGATCATTGCCGTGGACCCTGCCGCCAGCCGCATCGTGCGTGGCTACGACGACATCCCGCATGAGGCCGCCACGCTGATTGGCCGCACGGGCGAGTTCAGCAGCGACATCAAGGAAGGCCCCATCCTCGCGCAGAGCTGGTATGTGCTCGACCGCATCCGCCAGACCATCGAGGCCGCCGGCGGCCAGATGTCCGACGTGTTCAAGCTGGTGCAGTACTTCAAGAACCTGGACCACTTCCCGCAGTACAGCCGCGTGCGCAAGCTGTTCTTCCCCGGCGAGCCCCCCGCATCCACCGTAGTGGAAGTGAGCGGCATGTTGCCCACCCCCGACATCCTCATCGAGGTGGAGGCTACGGCCTACCTCCCCTTGCGCTGACAACGCCTTCCTTCACGAAAGAACCACCGATGCTGCACGGCTACAACCCGCCCCACCGCTACCTGCCCTACCTGAGCTGGACCGAGATCGCCGACCTGCCGGACAAGGAGAACACCGTCATCGTGCTGCCCACGGGCGCCACCGAGCAGCACGGCCCGCACCTGCCCTGTGCGGTGGACACGGTGATCAGCGCGGGGGTGGTGGGCCATGCGCTGGCGCGCCTGCCGGCCGATGTGCCTGCGTTTGCGATGGCGCCGATCACCTACGGCAAGTCCGAAGAGCACCTGCACTTTCCCGGCACCGTCACGCTCAGCGGCGAGACCCTGCTGGCCACCATGAACGAGGTGGGCGAGTCGGTGTACCGCGCGGGCTTTCGCAAGCTGCTGTTCGTCAACGGCCACGGCGGCCAGCCGCAGGTGATGGAAATGTGCGCACGCGAGCTGCGCCTGCGCCATGGCGACTTCATTGTGGTGCCCAGCTTCACCTGGCGTGTGCCGCATGTGGCGGGCAAGTACCTGTCCGACACCGAAAAGAAACTGGCGATGCACGCAGGCCACGCCGAGACGGCGCTGATGCTGGCGCTGGCCCCCGACACCGTGCACATGGAGCGTGCGGTAGTCAACTACCCGCCCGTTTTTGACTCGCCCCTGCTCTCACCCGACGGCCGCCCGGCCTGCGCCTGGAGTGCACGCGACTTCGGCCCCAGCGGAATCATTGGCGACCCGCTGCCCGCCACGGCCGAACAAGGGCACGCCATCCTCGACTCGCTGGCCGTGAGCTGGGCCGCCGCCATTACCGAGCTGCACAAGCTGCAGTGGGCGCCACGCCCAGAGCCTACCTGGGGCCGCGCCAATCACACCGGGCACGTGGAGCACTCCAGCGCACTGGCCTGAAACCTGCAAACGCCACCGCAAAACCTTTCTGCCTTCCCCTTCGTTGTCCCTTCGTTCCACCTCCACCACCCTACCGGAGTACCACCATGATGAAGACCGCCTCCCACCTTTCCAAACTTGGTGCAGCCGCGCTGCTCGCTGTTGTTGCCGTCGGCACCATGCAGGCCCACGCGCAGGAAAAGTTCACCTACATGACCAACTGGTACGCGCAGGCCGAGCATGGCGGCTTCTACCAGGCGGTGGCTACGGGCCTGTACAAAAAGTACGGGCTGGATGTGACCATCAAGATGGGCGGCCCGCAGGTCAACATCGTGCAGATGATGGCTGCCGGCCAGGCCGAATGCGTGATGGGGTCGAGCGACCTGCAGATGATCCAGATGCGTGAAGGCGGCGTGCCCGTGGTCAATGTGGCGGCCGTATTCCAGAAGGACCCGCAGGTACTCATCGCACACGAGGACGTGAAGAAATTCGAAGACCTCAAGGGCAAGACCATCCTGATCGCCTCGTCGGCCCAGCGCGGCTACTGGCCCTGGCTCAAGGCCAAGTACGGCTTCACCGACTCACAGACGCGCCCCTACACCTTCAACATCCAGCCCTTCGTGGCCGACAAAAACGCCGCCCAGCAGGGCTACCTGACATCCGAGCCGTTTGCGATTGCCAAGGCGGGCGTCAAGGCCAACACGCTGATGTTCAGCGACCAAGGCTACCCAGCGTATGCCACCACCATCTCGTGCATGGAAAAGACGGTGAAGGACCGCAGCGCCGCTGTGGCCTCGTTCGTGAAGGCATCGATGGAAGGCTGGAAGAGTTACCTGGCCGACCCAGCCCCGGCCAACGCGCTCATCAAGAAGGACAACCCCAACATGACCGACGAGCAGCTCGCCTACAGCGTGGCCAAGCTCAAGGAAATGGGCATGGCCACGGGCGGCGATGCCACCACCATGGGCATCGGCATCATGACCGACGCACGCGCCAAGGCCAGCTACGACTTCCTGGTGGACGCCAAGCTCATCGACCCTGCCAAGGTGAAGCTGGCCGAGACCTACACCACGTCGTTCGTCAAAGACCTCAAGGTTCTTCCTTGATCCCCCCTGAGTCGCTTCGCGCCTTCCCCCAAGGGGGACAACGCCCTCGCTGCGGGGCGGCTCTTGCTCGGCGTTCGCTGGCTCGGGCCGCGCCAGTTTCCAGCGGCTGGCGCCAAGCCAAGCGCTACGACAGATAAGCCCCATCGCCCTGACACAGCGGCCAGCCTCCCCGGCCACATCCATCGAAAGGCACCACCATGTCCATTCCCGCTGCCTCGCCACCTCTGGCACCCGCGCCGCGCCCCACACCCGCCGTGGAGGTGCTCTCGGCCGAAAAAACCTACCCCAATGGCACCCAGGCCCTGCTGCCAGTAGACCTGACCATTGAGGAAGGCGAATTCGTCACCCTGCTCGGCCCCTCGGGCTGCGGCAAGAGCACGCTGCTGAAAATGGTGGCGGGCCTGCTGGAGCCCACCGACGGCCGCCTGCACCTGTGGCGCAAACCCGTGGCACAGCTGGACGAAAGCGGCAAGAAGATGGCGTTTGTCTTCCAGTCGCCCACGCTCATGCCCTGGGCCAGTGTGCAGACCAATGTGCGCCTGCCACTGGACCTGGCGGGCGTGCCGCGTGCAGAGGCCGATGCCCGCGTGACCGAGGCGCTGGCTCTGGTGGGGTTGTCGAAATTTGCCCATGCGCTGCCCCGCGCGCTGTCCGGCGGCATGCAGATGCGCGTGTCGATTGCGCGCGGCCTGGTCACCCAGCCCGACCTGCTGCTAATGGATGAGCCCTTTGGCGCACTCGACGAAATCACGCGCCACAAGCTCGACGCCGACCTGCTGGATCTGTGGCGCAAGAAGAAGCTCACTGTGATCTTTGTGACGCACTCGATCCACGAGGCGGTGTTCCTCTCCAGCCGCGTGGTCATGATGGCCGCGCGCCCCGGCCGCGTGGTCGAAGAGTTCTGCATCGACGCGCCCTACCCCCGCACGGCCGACTTCATGGTGTCGCCCGAATTCAGCCGCTACGCCAAGCTGCTGCAGGACAGCCTGCTTCGCGCCAGCGTGGACACCGAGGAGACCGTGGCATGAGCACCCCCTTCCCTTCCGCACCGATGGCGTCGCCCGTGGTCACCGCCCACCCCGCAGCCGCACCGCGATCAGCGCCTGCACCAGTCTCTGCCAAACCTGCCGCCAAGGCCACACCCAAACGCCCGCCGCTCATGGCCCAACCCCGCGTGCAGCGCGTGGTGTACCCCGTGCTGGTCGGCCTGGTGCTGATCGCGCTGTGGCAGGGGCTGGTCACGGCCATGGAGCTACCGCCCTACCTGGTGCCCTCACCGATCCTGATGATGAAGACGCTGTTCACCGACTGGGCCGCCCTGGGCGGCTCGCTGTGGGTCACCGTCAAGATCACGGTGCTGGCCTTTGTGGTGGCCACGGTGGCGGGCGTGCTGATCTCGTTCCTGTTTGTCCAGAGCAAACGCATCGAGACCGCGCTCTTCCCCTACGCCGTGCTGCTGCAGGTCACGCCCATCGTGGCCGTGGCACCGCTCATCATCATCTGGGTGAAGGACCCGATGGCCTCGATGGTGATCTGCGCCGCACTGGTGGCCCTGTTCCCCATCATCAGCAACACCACGCTGGGTTTGCGCAGTGTGGAGCCTGACCTGCAAAGCTACTTCCAGCTCAACCGCGCCACGCGGCTGCAGACCCTGCTGCGCCTGCGCATCCCGAGCGCGCTGCCCTACTTCTTTGGCGGGCTGCGCATTTCCAGCGGCCTGGCGCTCATCGGCGCCGTGGTGGCGGAGTTTGTGGCGGGCACCGGGGGCCAGGGTGCGGGGCTTGCGTACCAGATTTTGCAGGCGGGCTTCCAGCTCAACATCCCGCGCATGTTTGCTGCGCTGCTGCTGATCTCCCTCACCGGGGTCGCATTGTTCGTACTGATGGCGTGGCTGACGCGTGTCGCCCTGGGCGGCTGGCACGCCAGCGAAACGTCGCACGACTAGCCCTTTCAACCCCATCGCCAACACACCGCGCGCAGCCACTGGCGCGCGGCACGGGCTTCCTTTTGCCCAAAACGGCCACCAGCGGCCAAGGAGATACCGACATGACCACCACCGCCCATCAACTGCCCGACCTGCTGCCCGACCTCGACTGGATCGCCGACCCGCTGCGCGTGGGCCGCCTCTCACAGGACTTTGCCTGGTTCAGCCCCGTGCTTAAACGCGACCTGGCGGGCAAGCGCGGCGACATTGCCGTGCGCCCGCGCACCGAAGCAGAAATCCGCCAGGTGGTGGCCGCCTGCGCCAGTGCGGGCATTCCCCTCACCGTGCGCGGCAGCGGCACCGGCAACTACGGCCAGAGCACGCCACTGCACGGCGGCGTGATCCTGGACCTGTCGGGCTACAACGCCTTTGGCTGGGTGCGCGGCGGTGTGGGCCGCGCGCAGTCGGGCATCCGGCTGGCAGACTTTGACACACAGGCCAAGCCCCACGGGCAAGAGCTGCGCTGGCTGCCCAGCACCTACCGCAGCGCCACGCTGGGCGGGCTGTTTGGCGGCGGCTTTGGGGGCGCTGGCTCCATCAACCACGGCCCGCTGGCCGCGCCTGGCAACGTGCTGGCCGTGCGAGCGATGACGGTGGAGCCCGAGCCACAGGTCATCGAGTTGCGCGGCCCCGAGGCCATGCTGCTGCACCACACCTACGGCACCAACGGCATCGTTCTGGAGCTGGAAGTGGCCCTGACCCCTGCCGTGGACTGGACCGAATGCATCGCCACCTTCGAACAGTTCGACGCCGCGCTGGATTTTGCCGACCGCTTTGGCAGCGCCCCCGGGCTGGAGAAAAAAGAGGTGTGTTTTCTGGCGGCACCCATCCCGCAGTACTTCACCAGTCTGACAGAGCACCTGCCTGCCGACCAGCATGCGGTGCTGCTGCTGGTGGCCCCGCACTCCGAGGCCGGCATGCGCGACATGGTGGCCCAGCACGGCGGCCAGGTCACCTACCGCAAGACGGCCGACGAAGTGGCCAGCAGCCACAAGACGCTGCTCGAATACACCTGGAACCACACCACCCTGCACGCCCTCAAGGTGGACAAGGGCCTGACCTACATCCAGAGCGGCTTCAACCCCATGCACCGCCTCAAGCAGGTGAAGGCGCTGGAGGCCGCGCTGAAGGGCGAGGTGATGATGCACCTGGAGTTCTTGCGCACCAAGGAGGGCGCCTTCAACTGCAGCGGCCTGCAGATCATCCGCTACACCACCGAAGAGCGTCTGAACCAGATCATGCAGATCTACCGCGACCACGGCGTGCAGATCAACAACCCACATGTGTACATCGTGGAAGACGGCAAGCAGAACAACCTGGACCCGGCCGTGGTGGGCATGAAGCGCCGCTTCGACCCCCAGGGCCTGCTCAACCCGGGCAAGCTGCGCAGCTGGTACACGGCCGAACCCACAGCCCCCGTGCAGACACCTGTACGCCAAACAGCGTAGAGAAAACGGGTGGCGCGTGTCGCACCCACGGGCCTCTACCGCTTACCTGCAGGGCATAATCAGCTACTCATTTAGTAGCAAACCATCGAAACATGCCCTGGCACGCCCGCCTTCAGCTCGACTACACGGCAGAACATAGCGCCCGCACGGTAGCCCGCTACGAGCACAACGGGCCGCTGCGCATCCTGCAAAGCCTGTACCCCGAGGGCGACGCCATCTGCCACAACGTGCTGGTGCACCCGCCCGGCGGCCTGGTGGGCGGCGACACGCTGGACATCACCGCCACCGTGGGCCCTGGCGCCCATGGCCTGGTCACCACGCCCGGTGCCACGCGCTTCTACCGCTCCACTGGCCCGCTGGCGCTGCAGCGCAGCCACCTCACCCTTACCGAAGGCGCGCGCCTGGAGTGGCTGCCGCTGGAAGCCCTGTGCTACAGCGCCTGCCACGCTGAAAACCACCTCACGCTGAACCTCGCCCCCGGCGCCGAATGCATCGCCTGGGACGTGACCGCACTGGGCCTGCCGCACGCGGGCCAGCCGTTTGAACAAGGCCGCTTCACCCAGCACCTGGAAGTGCCCGGCCTGTGGCTGGAGCGCGGCGTCATCGACGCCGCCGACGACCGGCTGCTGAGCAGCCCCTTGGGCTTGGCGGGCCACCGCTGCATGGCCAGCATGTTCTTTGCCGCAGGCACCCCACTTGACCGGACGCGCCGCGACACCGCACTGGACGCGGCCCGTGCGGTGATGGATCAGCACCCCCTGGTCAAGGCCACCGCAGGCGCCACCAGCCCCAACGACCGCATGGTGGTGGTGCGCGTGCTGGCGCCGCAGGTGGAGCCCGCGATGAAACTGCTCAAGGCCGTGCGGGTGGCGTGGCGCCAGGCGATGTGGTCGCTGGAAGGGGAAGTACCCCGGATCTGGGCGATGTAAGGGGCCGATCAACACTGCCCTGCAGGAGGTCAGCGCTGCCCGGGATCCAGTGTGAGCCGGGAGGCCAGCAGGTCAGCTGTGTACCGCAGACGGCCGATGTCCACGTCGGCCTGCACGCCACGGCTGAAGCAGCACAACGTGCCATATATCTCACCGCCCGAAAGCCGCACCGGCGTGCTCAGATGCGTGCCGATGGGAAAGCCGGGGTTGGGTGCCCGGCGTCCTTGATCGCTTCGGGCAAGCGCCCCTCGATCACCCACTGACACCAGCTTTCCTCCACGGGATCCGATCTGCCCGGCTGCACTGCGGAAAAGTCTGCGGCGCTGTCCACCGCCTTAATGGTTCTGCGCCCCTCGGTGATCTGGGACACGAAGGCCACGTCCATGTTGAGGCGGGTGCGCAGCAGCTTCAGCACCTGCGGCACAGCCGCTGGCAGGTCGGGGTCGGCAGCGTCGCTGGTGGCCACCAGCAGTTCGGAAATGGTGACGTCGAGGTCGTCGGGGTTGTAGTCCAGAAACATGCGCCGCAGTCTACGCGGCGGCGCATGCCAATGCCGTAAGCAGTCGTTGCAACGGGTTTCAGCGCCGCCTTGCGGCGCCTTTCTCAGGCGGGTATCACCGGGGGCAGCTTCAACAACCCATCCGCCTTGAACATGGCGCGAATCCCCCGCACCGCCTGCCGAATCCGCGCCTCGTTCTCGATCAGCGCAAACCGCACGTACTCATCCCCCTGGTCGCCAAACCCGATGCCTGGCGACACACACACCTTGGCCTTGTCCAGCAGCTGCCGCGCAAACTCCAGCGAGCCCAGCGCGCGATACGGCTCGGGGATGCGGGCCCAGATGTACATGCTGGCCTTGGGGCAGTCCACGGCCCAGCCGGCTTCGGTGAGGCCCTTGTAGAGCACGTCGCGGCGGCGCTGGTACTGGGCGGCGATGTCTTTCACGCACTGCTGGTCGCCCTCCAGCGCGGCAATCGCAGCCACCTGCAGGGGCGTGAAGGTGCCGTAGTCGTGGTAGCTCTTGATGCGGGCGAGCGCGGCCACCAGGTCGGGGTTGCCCACCATGAAGCCCACGCGCCAGCCGGCCATGTTGTAGCTTTTGCTGAGGGTGAAGAACTCCACCGCCACGTCCTTGGCGCCGGGCACTTCCATGATGCTGGGGGCGCGGTAGCCGTCGTACACGATGTCGGCATAGGCCAGGTCGTGCACCACCAGGATGTCGTGCTTCTTGGCCAGGGCAATCACGCGCTCGAAGAAGCCCAGGTCCACGCACTGCGCGGTGGGGTTGCTGGGGAAGCCGAAGATCATCATCTTGGGCTTGGGGTAGCTGCCGCGGATGGCCTTTTCCAGCTCGGCAAAAAAGTCCACATCGGGCGCCACGGGCACGCTGCGGATGTCGGCACCGGCAATCACCGCACCGTAGATGTGGATGGGGTAGCTGGGGTCGGGCACCAGCACGGTGTCGCCCCGGTCCAGCGTGGCCAGCATCAGGTGGGCCAGGCCCTCCTTGGAGCCGATGGTGACGATGGCCTCGGTGTCGGGGTTGATGTCCACCGCGTAGCGGTCCTTGTACCAGTGGCTGATGGCGCGGCGCAGGCGCGGGATGCCTTTGCTGGCGCTGTAGCCGTGGGTATCGGGCCGCTGGGCCACTTCGGTGAGCTTGGCGACGATGTGCGGTGGCGTGGCCCCGTCGGGGTTGCCCATGCTCATGTCGATGATGTCTTCGCCCCGGCGGCGGGCGGCGAGCTTGAGCTCGGCCGTGATGTTGAAGACGTAGGGAGGGAGGCGATCGATGCGCGCAAAACGGCGCTTGCCCTGCGATGCAGACATGCGGTGTGACTTTCACGTAAGCGCCCGGAACCGTCCGAGCGACGTGGCTGACAGAAAGGCCAGCCCGCAGCCAATGTAGCGCAAGCTGCGGGCAACACTCCAGCCCTTTGTGCGCAGTGTGGCGGCAATGCCGCAGTGGGGACGAGGGCTGGCCGCCGCCATCTACGATGGGCGCATGAACACCCTCCCATCCACAAACCCCGCTGCCCTGCCTGCCGACCATCCCTTTGCCCAGGTGCAGGTGCTGGCCTTCGACATCTTTGGCACCGTGGTGGACTGGCACGGCAGCATTGCGCGCGAGGTGCGGGCACTCTATCCCCAGGTGGATGCCGATGCGTTTGCACTGGCGTGGCGCGCGGGCTACCAGCCCGCCATGGCGCGGGTGATGCGCGGCGAACAGGGCTGGACGCTGATCGATGCCCTGCACCGGCAGATCCTGGACGAGATCCTTCCGCGCTTTGGGCTGGCACACCTGGGCGATGCCGAGCGCCACCACCTCAACCGCGCGTGGCACCGGCTCCATGCCTGGCCCGACAGCGTGCAGGGGCTGACGCGGCTCAAACAGCGCTACACCATCACCACGCTATCGAACGGCAACATCGGCCTGCTGACCAACATGGCCAAGCGCGCCGGGTTGCCCTGGGACTGTGTGTTGAGCGCCGAGGTGTTCAAGGCCTACAAGCCGCATCCCGACACCTACCTGGGCGTGGCGCGGGTGTTTGACCTGCCACCACAGCAGGTGGCGCTGGTGGCGGCGCACCACGACGACCTGGCCGCTGCGCGGGGCTGTGGCCTGCGCACGGCGTACATCGAACGGCCACACGAGTTTGGCGTGGCACAGCCCAAAGACGTGTCGCCGCAGCCCGGCAATGACTTGCACGCCAAGGACCTGGCCGATCTCGCCAGCATGCTGGGATGCTGAACGGCCAGCGGTGCGGTGTGCGCGCGCGTCAGTGCGCCACCAGCAGCTGCACAAACATCTGCACCTTGGCGCGGCACTCGGCACTGATGGAGGTGAACTCCAGCCCGGCCACCCATTCGTCGCCCTCTTGCTTGAGGGTGATGACCCGCGCATACACATCGGCCACGCGGTAGTCCACCAGCGGCAGCTCGAACTCCAGCTTGATCTCGCTGTGGGGTTCCAGTGGCTCGATCAGCTCGACCAGCAGGCCGTGGTAGCCAATGTCGCGGATGGCGCCGTGCACGATGTGGGGCACCACGATCTTGTCCTGCATGCGCTGGCACAGGCAGGGCAGGCGCGCGTCCACACGGTGGCTGCGGCGGAACTCCTGGCGGGGCACCTTGAGCTTGTGCGACGGGATGGCGATCAGCTCACGCAGGCTGACGGGCTGCGTGCGCCCCTTGACGAACACCTGCATGGGCGCAGACGCCGACACCAGCCCCCAGCAGCGCTGGTAGGTGGAGTCGCTGATGAGCACCTGGCCCCGCAGGCTCAGCGCCTCGATGCGCGACGCCAGGTTCACGGCCTCGCCGATCACCGTGTATTCGGAATACACATCCGAGCCAAAGCGCCCGGCCATCACCGTGCCCGTGTTCACGCCAATGCCCAGAAACACCTCCGGCAGGCGCTCGGTCAGGTGGGCCAGGTTCAGCTCGCGCATGGCGATCTGCATCTCCACCGCACACAGCAGCGCGCGGTCCACATCGTCGTCGCGGGCTACCGGGGCGCCGAACAGCACCATGATCGAGTCGCCCATGAATTTGTCGATGGTGCCCTGGTACTTGAACACCACCTCCGACAGCCGTGCCAGGCAGCGGTTGAGCGCCGCAATGACCACCGACGCGGGCTGTGAGCCCGACAGCGCAGTGAACCCGCGCAGGTCGGCCAGCAGGATGGTGACCTCGCGTGGCGCCACCTCCAGGCCGGTGGCGGCAGCACCTTCGGGGTTTTCCATGCCGTGCAGGATGCCCGCCATCTCGGCCTGCGCCGCCTCGCCCAGGGGCTTGCCGGTTTCGCGTTCGATCAGCGCCTGCAGGCGGCGCACGGCGTCGTGGTGGAATTCTTTGTGCATGGAGGTCTGGGGCGTGGAGCGGCCGGGTTTTTGTGGGTGGGGGTAAGAACCTGTTCAGGTTCTAAAGGCAATGCCTGCCATTCACCACCCAGAATAGGCGCCGCCCCACGGCTGGTCAACCGGTGAAAACACCTCGGGCAAAGCAGCAACAGCGAGGTCGGCGGCACCTGCACGCTATCAGAAAACCGGTGTGGGGCGTGCCAGCAGCGCCGCGGCGCTTCCCGGTAGAAAAATTGGGTCTTTCTGGCTTGCAGCGCTACATCCATATGCATCAAATGCTATCAACAACATAGCAATTGATGCGTCTTCCGCCGTCACCTGGCAGCTACCCGGTCCACACACACAAACTCGCCCACCGCGCCGTCATAGTCCCACCGTGCTGCCACCCTCGCCTGGCCGTCTGGCGCAGCGCCCGATGCCTCGGTGCTGAGCACCACCAGGCTGTTGGGGCTACCGTGCCGCAGGCGGTGCGACACCGCCGTGCCCGCGCTGCTGGCCCACAGCCCCGGTACCGGCTGCAACAGGCGCGGCTGGTGCACGTGGCCGGACAGCAGCATTTGCGCACCGGCAATGCGCCAGCGCTCCACGGCTTCGTCTGCGCGGTGGGGTCGGTGGTCGCGGTCCTCGGCGTCGCGCGCCACCAGGGGGTGGTGGCTGGCCACAATGCGCCATACACCCGGGGGTGCACGCGCCAGCAGCAGCGCCACATGCTCGATCTGGGCAGACGACAGGCTGCCGCGTTCGTGCCGCCAGGCACGCGTGGTGTTCACGCCCACCACGTAGAACGCTCCCATCTGCCGCACGGGCTCCTGGTCCATGCCGAACTGTTCGGAGAACCTTTCGTACGAACGGCCCCAGCGCATCCACCACGCAAACAGGGGCAGGTCGTGGTTGCCCGCCAGCACCAGGGTGCTGCGCGCATGCAGGCCCTGCACAAACCGCGCGGCCTGCTCAAACTGCTCGGCCGTGGCGCGCTGCGTGAGGTCTCCCGACACCACCACCATTGCCACCCCCAGGCGTTGCGCCAGCCGCTGCACAGCAGCACACACCAACGGGTCGTGCGCACCGAAGTGCAAGTCCGACAGGTGCATCAGAACAGTCATGGCAGGTGGTCGCAGGCAGTGGGCTGGCGCACGGGGGGCCCCATCATGCGGGCAGCAAGCCGGGGGCGGGGGTAATGCCGGGCGCAGGCGTGTCGGTTGCGGAGGCTGCGAAAGCGGTCTCTTCTGGTGGCGGGGTCTGCGCTGCGCCATCGCGCACCAGCGGGCTCGGTGTCACCAGCCACAGCGGCCGCGCACTGATGCGGAAATGCAGGGGCGGCGCCATCCACTCCCGCTCGCCGTCAAACGCCACCTTGACCTGCGGGGGCCGCCAGCTGGCGGGCGCCACGGTCAGCTCGGCACACGCCATGCTGACCACCGCGTTGTCCTTGTCGAGCTGGCCGGTGGCCGCGTTCCACACGGTGCGGGCGATGGCCCAGCGCCCCTGGGGCTTGAGCATCACCACGGCCAAGTGCCCGCCGTCTGCCACCTTCTGCGCCTGCGGCAGGCCCATGCGGTCCAGCTGCAAGGGGTTATTGCCCACAAACAGGGTGGTGACCAGATGCTCCTCCTGCTGCGCCTCGGCGCCCTGGTGCGTCTTCATCACCACGCGCCAGCGGCGGCCCGATGCGGGACGAAACAGGCTCCACACCGCCGCCGCTATGGCCACCCAGCGCTTGCGTCCAAAGCGGCGCGATGCCATCTCGCGGTCGGCCAGCATCTTGGGGTACAGGCCCACGCTGGCGTTGACCACAAACATGCGGCGGTTCACAAAACCCACCTGCACCGGCCGCAGGTCCCCAGCATGCAGCGCCTGCAGCAGGTCCTGCACGGCGGTCTCGGGGTCCAGCGCCAGACCGTGCTCGCGGCTGAAATAGTTGAAGGTGCCCATGGGCACGACCCCCAGCGGCACCCCGGCGCGCAGCGCGGCCGACGCCACCGCGTTGATGGTGCCGTCCCCCCCGGCGGCCACCACCAGTCCGCCATCGTCCTGCGCGGCCTGGGCGGCTTGCTCGGCCAGCTGCACGATGTCGGCACGCCGGTCAGGCACGTGCCACACCACGTCGTGCGCCTGTAGGGCAGGCACACCTTCGAGCTTGGCGCGCAGCAGGTCGAGGTCGGCACCTGGCCGCCGTGGCACCACCAGATGGATGGGGCCACGGGGCTGAGGAGGGAGGGTGTGTTCCGAAGGTGTCATTCAAAAACTCTGCAACAAACAAGAGCAACCCCACACCGCGCTGAGCCAATCGCAGCGACCGGGCGAGCCCGCAGGCCCACACCACACCATGAGCGCCAACACGGATTGCAGGGCACTCCATGGTGACAAACGGTTGTGCCCCGCGCAGCCGGTAGCCACGCCTACCCTTTGTCAGCCGGCTCCGACAGCGGCAGTGACGATGCAATACACCCACCACGCAACGGGATGCTGGGAACTTCGGTACAACCCACGGCTTCTCTCCAGGGGCCGCCCGAACTGCGGGTGCATCCAAAGAAAGGACCCACTATCTCCATGACCACAACCTCCAGTGCTTTGGCCGCCACCGACATCGGCGCCCTGCTGGCGCAACACCCCCTGGGCTGGTGGATGGCTGGCGTGCTGTCGTTTGCCCTGCTGGGTAGCGTCGCCTTGACCGGCTTGCGCCGCCTGCGACAACACGCAGGCGCCCCGCTGGGCCGCATGTTTCCGGCGCAAGCGCGCTGGGTGTTGGTGGCCGCCATGGCCGCCTCGGCCTGCACGCTGGCTCTGGCAGGTGCCGCGCTGGCAGAGCTGGCCGAAAGCGGGCGCGCCCCGGGCACCTGGGGCGCACTGGACGACGCACTGGCCGCAGGCCTGCAAGCACAGGCATCCGCCGCCGTGCTGCAATGGTTTGCCACCCTCACCCACCTGGGCGACACCTGGGTGCTGACCGCGCTGGCGCTGGGCGTGGCCGCCCTGCTGTGGCTGCGCCGGCACCGCCTGCTGGCCACCGGCTGGCTGGTGGCCATGGCGGGCAACGGCGCGTTGACCAAGGTGCTGAAGCGTCTGTTCGAGCGCGTGCGGCCCGACCACACGCACGGCATCGCCGAGGCCAGCGGCTACAGCTTTCCCAGTGGGCACAGCAGCGCATCGATGGTGGCCTACGCCATGCTGGCCTACCTGGCCACGCGGCTATTGCCCCGCGCCTGGCACCTGCCTGCGGTGGTGCTGGCCGGCGCGCTGATCTTCACCACCGGCTGGAGCCGCGTGGTGCTACACGTGCATTACGCCAGTGATGTGCTGGCAGGCTGGCTGCTGGGCAGCACGTGGATGGTGTGCACGGTGCTGATCATGGAGAGTGTGTCGCGCTGGCGCGGCGCTGCGCCCCCGGCGACGTGCCGCTGAGCCGCCGCCCGGGCGCCCCGGTTCACCGCGCGGGGGACTCCTCGGCAGACGCCATGGGCTGCATCGGCAAGACCACACAGGACGCACGCCCCGGCCCCATGTGCACGGTGTTGAACGCCACCACCCGTGGCCCCGCACTGCCCTCCGGAGCGCCGGTGTTGGGGTTGACGTCGAACCGCGGGAAGTTGCTGCTCGAGATGTCGAGCCGTATCCGATGGCCTCGGCGGAAGAGGTTGGACGTGGGCATGGGCTCGATGGTGATCTCCACCACCTCGCCAGGCGCCATCAGCCCCGGCTGCTCCCACGAGTCGCGGTAGCGGCAGCGCAGGATGCCGTCGGTCAGGTTCATCGCATACCCCTCGGGGTAGTCCTCGCTGGGCGGGTACTGGTCGATCAGCTTGGCCGTGAAGTCGGTGTCGGGTGCGGTGGACGACACCCACAGCGCGATGGTCACCGGCCCGGTGATCTCCACATCGCTGTCGAGCGGCGGCGTCTGGAACACCAGCACGTCGTCCCGGCCGGCCAGCGGCCCGAACGGCGCCTGCGCACCGAACAACCCGTCGTGCGTGCGCTGGTCGTAGGCACCGGCCACCATCAGCGGTTCGCCCGAGGTGACGGAGCCCCCGACGGTGGGCACCGGCCTTGCGGGGTCGAAGCAAAAACCGGCCTGGGCCTCGGCCTGCGGTACGGACTGCGACAGCAGCCCGCCCGGTGCGAGGTACCAGGGCACCAGAGTGGTCGCCGGCACGGGCCAGCGGGCCGCGCTGCGCCAGGCCCCGCCGTGGTCGAGCCGGCCTTGCGGCGTGCGCCGCCCGGAGCCCCCACCCATGCGGAAATAGCGCACGGCATCGTCCTGGCCCTCGGGCAGCGGCTGCCCGCGCAGCCAGTGGTTGAACCACGCGAGCCGCATGTGCACGTAGTCGGGTGCAAGCGTGCCATCCAGCACCGCATCGCGGCCGAAGTCCACATCGCCCGCGTACGGCACGCTGCGCTCGCCATGCGTCCAGGGGCCCAGCACCATGCGCACGTCGCCCTGCCCGCGCTGCGAGAGCCCGAGGTAGTTGTCGGTGGTGGTCTGCGCATACGGGTCCCACCAGCCGCACATCAGCATCACGGCCACGCCTTCGAAGGCGCCGTAGTGGCCTGCCGCATACAGCTCGGGCTGGCGCCAGTGGTCGTCGAAGCTGCCGCGCTCCCATTGGCCGAAGAGATAGTCCTCGTACTCGGGAGCCCACTGCAGCGGCGAATCGCCGCGCGTCCAAGGCAGGCGCAAGAACCATTCGCCGATGTCTGCCTGGTCGAGCGCCTGGCGTGCGGCGTCGCTCAGGCTGTTGCTGCCGCTGCGCGCATTGCGCAGGGCCCACACGGCCTGCTTGAGCTCGAAAGCACCCCCATGGCGGATGCCGCCCCGGTAGGCATTGGCAAAGCCGCCGCATTCGAGAAACATGGCCTTGAGCCCGGCGGGCCGCTGGCTGGCCAGCGCCGTCTGAGTGTGTGCCGCGTACGACAGGCCGTAGGTGCCCACGGAGCCGTTGCACCAGGGCTGCGCCACGATCCAGGCCATGGTGTCGGCGCCGTCGTGGGCCTCGCCCAGGTACTTGGTGAACTGCCCCTCGGAGTCGAAGCGGCCCCGGCAGTCCTGCACCGCCACCGCGTAGCCCTCGCGGGCAAACCGCTCGGCCACCTCGCCGCGCCGCAGGGGTGCGGGATTGGCGGCGGTGCGCTCGCGCCGGGTGGGTTCGTCTTTGCCGTAGGGTGTGCGCTCCAGCAGCACCGGCAGGGGGCCGGTGTGGCCGGCCGGCAGATACACATCGGTGGCCAAGTGCACGCCGTCGCGCATGGGCACCCGGCAGGTGTGCCGCATCACCCCGCCCACACCGGCCGGGGCGGCGGACGGCGCCATTGGATTCATCATCGTGGTCATGGAAGGTCCTGCCTCAGTCGAGCTTGAGGTTGCGGTCCTTGACCAGCTTGGCCCAGCGCGCCGTGTCTTCCTGGATGAAGCGGCCGAGCTCCTGCGGCGTGGTGGGTGCGGGCTCCGCACCCTGCGCCACCAGCGAGGCGGTCACTTCCGGGTCGGCCAGCGATGCGCGCAGCACCTTGCTGATTTTTTGCACCGCATCCGCCGGAGTGCCGGTGGGCGCGAACAGGGCGTACCAGATGTCGTACTCGAAGTCCTTGAGCCCCGCCTCGGCCATGGTCGGCACCTGCGGGAAGGCGCGCGAGCGCTTGGCGCTGGCCACCGCCAGCGGCACCAGCTTGCCCGCCTTGATATGCGCAGCCACGCTGGGCACCGCATTGATGCCCAGCTGCACATGCCCGCCCGCCAGCTCGTTCACCGCCGGGCCGCCGCCCTTGTACGGGATCTGCACCATGCGCGTGCCGGTGGCCGCCTGGAACATCTCCATCGACAAATGCCCCGGGCTGCCGTTGCCGCTGGTGCTGTAGTTCAGGCCGCCGGGGTTCTTGCGCGCCAGCTCGATAAGCTCCTGCACCGTGCGAACCTGCAGGCTTGGGTGTGTGGTGAGGATGGGCACGTTGACCACCACCCGCCCCACCGGCACGAAGTCGCGCGACGGGTTGTATGTGAGCTTGCTGGACAGCAGCGGCGCCGTCACCATGCCGGAACCTGCGCCCATCAGCAGCGTATACCCGTCGGCTGGCGCCGAGGAGACCGCCTGGAAGCCGTGCGCACCGGGCCGGTTGTCGATGACGACAGGCTGCCGCCACTGGTCCGACATCTTGCGTGCCACCACACGCATGGCCGTGTCCGCAGCTGCCCCTGCCGGAAACGGAATCACGATGCGCACGGGCTTCTCGGGGAACTCGGCCGCGCCCGCGATCAGCGGGTGGCACAGCATGAATGAACACAACAGCGCGAGCGTTTGCGGAATGCGGGACATCCAGGGAATCATGCGGTGCTTGTTATCAGAAATCATGGCGAACTCCCGCGCCAATGGCGCGCACGGACACATTGCTGCGGCTCGAATCGACGCCGTCGCGGTCGACGAAGGCCTGCAGCTCGGTGCGTTTGGACAGGGCATAGGTATAGGCTACCTGCTGGCGCTTGCGCAGGCCGCGCAGCGACGCCTGCACATCGCGCTGCATCACGTTGACCACGATGGCGTGCTGGCCAGCTGAAAAGCGGGTGCCCACCAGCCAGTAGTCCACATCGGCGCGGGTGGTGGGCGACGTCCTGGCGTAGGTATCGCGGCCCAGCAGCACATAGGGCTCGATCGCGCCGAAGTCGTAGCGCACGCCGGCCTGCCATTTGCTCGAGAACTCGTTGGCCAGCAGTCCACCCGGGCGCGTGTCCTTGCCGTAGCCGATGCCTGCCGACCAGGGCCCGTCGGCATAGTTGAGGCCCAGGTCCAGCGACTTGGCGCCGTTTTCCTGCTCGGGCGTCTTGGCATCGCCGCGCAGGTAGTAGCGTGCCCGCAGGTTGACGCCGCCCCAGGTGGGGCTTTGGTAGCCGATGGCGTTGGACGTGCGGTTGCGCGCGTTCAGGATGGAGGTGCCGATGGCCGTGGCCCCGGCATCGTTGGCGGCGAACGAGGTGATGCGCGTGACTTGCGAGTACAGCGGCGAACCGGTCGGGTTGGCGGAGTCGAGCCGCCCCAGCGCCACCGTGCCCAGGCTGCCGCGCAAGGCGGCATAGCTGTTGCGAAACGCTGGCGTGGTGGCGGCGCCGGAGTCGGCTTCGAGCCCCATCTCCAGGCCGAACAACGCGGCCAGGCCATCGCCCAGGTCTTCTTTGCCGCGAAAGCCCAGGCGGGATGCGTTGTCGCGCTCTTCCGTGACGGAACCGGTGTTGCCGGTCTTGACATTGTTGACGGTGAGCCGCACCTGGCCATAGACCTGCAGGTCCTGTGCGGCAGCGGGCCCAGCAGCCGAAACGGAAAGGCCGCAGGCGGCCAGCGCGAAGGGAAATGAGCGCCTCATGAAATCTTGCTCCTTGAAGGGGTGGTGCCAGGTTGGCTGATGACGCCGCCGATTCTGTGGAGCGAGGTGCTCGGCCACAACGCTATGACGAACGCTGATGACCCTATGCAATAGACGGCGGGTTTGCGCTGGCGTGGCAGCAGTGCAAAGATGCAGGCCGGCTGCCTGCATACCCGAACGTCTGCCCCTTCTCCATCCCATGAACTTCAAGCAACTCGAGGCCTTCCAGGCCATCATGCTCAGCGGCTCCACCACCGGCGCGGCCGAGCGCATGGGGCTGTCGCAGCCCGCCATCAGCCGCTTGCTGGCGCAGCTGGAGGAAGACCTGGCCCTGCGTCTGTTCGTGCGCGAAAAAGGCCGCCTGAGTCCCACGGCCGAAGCCCATGCGCTGCTGCACGATGCCCAGGTGCTGATGGACTCGGCGCAGTGCTTTCGCCGCCATGCCGAACAGTTGCGCCTGGGCGGCTTCAAGCGGCGCCTGCTGAAGGTGGCGGTGCCCAGCACGCTGGCCACCACGCTCATGCCGGTGCTGGCCAAGCGCTTCATGCAGGCCCATCCGGACGTGGTGCTGGAGGTGCTGTCAGGCTCGTACAACGACACGGAGCGCGCGCTGCTGAGCCGCGATGCGGACATCGGTCTCGTGCGCCTGCCCATGGAAATGCAGGGACTGAGCACCCGCGCCAGCCTGGACTCCGAAGCCGTGTGCATCATGCCCCGGGGCCATGCGCTCGAAGGCCTGGCAGAGGTCAGCCCCACCGACCTGATTGACGTCAGCCTGATCCTGCTGGGGCGCCAGCGGCAGATCCGCCACGACATCGACATGGCCTTTCGCCAGCGGCGCGTGCAGCCGCGCGTAGCGCTGGAGGTGCACTCTATCAGCGAGGCCTGCGCCCACGTGGCCCAAGGGCTCGGGGTCTCGATCGTGAACGCCTTGCTGGCGCAGCACTGCCCGTACGAGGCGATCACGTCGCGCCCGTTCAGGCCCCGCATCGCCTACCAGCTGGGCATCGCCACGGTGAACAACGCACCGGCTTCGCCGCTGCATGACACCTTCACGCGACTGCTGGTGGAGGCGATGGAAGCACCTTCCCCCGCCGTGGCATTGCCTTCAGCTCCCTGAAACTGGCGCGCCACTCGCCAGTGCACCCCTGGAACTGGCTTCGCCAGGCCACCGGGTGCATCCCCCTCCCACGCAGCAAGAGAGGGGGAAGGCGCCGCAGGCGACTCAGGGGGTGCGGTCTTAAATCGCCACGAGGTTGCGAATGCCCTTGGCTTCCATCTCGCTACCTGGCCCGCGGGCGATGACCTCGCCGCGCTCCATCACCAGGTACTCATCGGCCAGTTCCTGCGCAAAGTCGTAGTACTGCTCGCACAGCAGGATGGCCATTTCTCCCTGGTCGGCCAGCATGCGGATCACGCGGCCGATGTCCTTGATGATGCTGGGCTGGATGCCCTCGGTGGGCTCGTCCAGGATGAGCAAACGCGGGCCGGGGGCCAGCGCGCGGGCAATGGCCAGCTGCTGTTGTTGCCCGCCCGACAGGTCACCGCCCCGGCGTTTGAGCATCTGCTTGAGCACGGGGAACAGCTCGTACAGGTGTGCAGGCACCGGCGTCGATCCGCTTTTGTAGGCCAGGCCCATGCGCAGGTTTTCTTCCACGGTCAGGCGGCCGAAGATTTCGCGGCCTTGCGGCACAAAGCCGATGCCTGCGCGCGCCCGGTCGTAGGGCGTGGCTTTGTCGATGGGTTTGCCGTCGAAGCTGATGCTGCCGCTCTTGATGGGCACCAGCCCCATGAGGCTTTTGAGCAGCGTCGTCTTGCCCACGCCGTTGCGGCCGAGCAGCACGGTGACCTTGCCCGGGGTGGCGGTGAGGCTCACGTCACGCAGGATGTGGGAGCCGCCGTAGTACTGGTTGATGTTCTGGACGGTGAGCATGGTGACTTGGGGTGTTTTGGGCCGCTAGCGGTAGTTCAATATGCGCCGGCAGCTATATTTTTGATAGTGAATACTTTCACCGGCCGAGGTACACCTCGATCACGCGCTCGTCGGCCTGCACCTGGTCGAGCGTGCCTTCGGCCAGCACCGAGCCATCGCACAGCACCGTCACCTTCTCTGAGATGGTGCGGATGAAGCCCATGTCGTGCTCCACCACCATGAGCGAATGTTTGCCCTTGAGCGTGAGGAACAGCTCCGCAGTGCGGGCAGTCTCTTCATCGGTCATGCCGGCCACGGGTTCGTCCAGCAGCAGCAGCTTGGGGTCCTGCATCAGCAGCATGCCAATCTCCAGCCACTGCTTTTGCCCGTGGCTGAGGTTGCCCGACTGGCGCGTTACGCTGTCGGCCAGGTGAATGGTGTGCAGGATCTCGGCCAGGCGGTCCGACTGTGCGGAGTCGAGCTTGAAGAACATGCTGGACTTCACGCCCTTGTGGGTCTTGAGCGCCAGCTCCAGGTTCTCGAACACGCTGAGCTGCTCGAACACCGTGGGCTTCTGGAACTTGCGGCCGATACCCAGGCTCGCAATCTCGGGCTCGTTGTGACGCAGCAGGTCGATGGTGGAACCAAAGAACACCGTGCCTTTGTCGGGCCGGGTTTTGCCGGTGATGATGTCCATCATCGTCGTCTTGCCCGCACCATTGGGGCCGATGATGCAGCGCAGCTCGCCCGGGGCGATGTCCAGGCTCAGGCCGTTGATGGCCTTGAAGCCGTCAAAGCTCACATGTACGTCTTCCAGGTACAGGATGCGGCCGTGGGTCACGTCCACTTCGCCCGGCGTGGCAATGCGCGAGAAGCCTGCAGCGCGGCCACCCGACTCGGTCTGGCCCAGTGCGACGGGCGCCAGCGTCTTCTGCAGCCGCCGCGCGCCTTCTTCCATCAGATCGGGCGTCATTGCGCGGCTCCCTTCGTTGTTGTCATTTTTGCCTTGAGCTTCTTGACCAGCCCCACCACACCGTCGGGCAGGAACAGCGTGACCGCAATGAACAGCGCGCCCAGAAAGTACAGCCAGAACTCCGGCGCCGTCACCGTGAGCCAGCTCTTGGCACCGTTGACGATGAACGCGCCCACGATGGGTCCGATGAGTGTGGCGCGCCCACCCACGGCCGCCCATACGGCGATCTCGATGGAGTTGGCGGCGCTCATCTCGCCGGGGTTGATGATGCCGACCTGGGGCACATACAACGCCCCCGCCACGCCGCACATCATGGCGCTGATGGTCCAGATGGTGAGCTTGTAGGGCAGAGGCGAATAGCCCGAGAACATGACGCGGCTCTCGGCATCGCGCACCGCCTGCAGCACGCGGCCAAACTTGCTGCGCACCAGCCAGCGGGCCAGCAGGAAGAAGCCCAGCAGCGACAACCCCGTCAGCACGAACAGCGTCATGCGCATGTTCTGCGTGGCAATGGGCGTGCCCAGGATGCGCTTGAAGTCGGTAAAGCCGTTGTTGCCGCCAAAGCCGGTTTCGTTGCGGAAGAACAGCAGCATGGCCGCATACGTCATGGCCTGGGTGATGATGGAGAAGTACACACCCTTGATGCGCGAGCGGAAGGCGAAGTAGCCGAACACAAACGCGATCACGCCCGGCACGGCCACGATGAGGATCAGCGTGGCGATGAAGCTGTCGGACAGCGCCCAGTGCCAGGGCAGCTCCTTCCAGTCCAGGAACACCATGAAGTCCGGCAGGTCGCTCTTGTAGTTGCCGTCGCGGCCGATCTGGCGCATGAGGTACATGCCCATCACGTAGCCGCCCAGCGCAAAGAACAGGCCGTGGCCCAGGCTCAGGATGCCGGTGTAGCCCCAGATCAGGTCCATGGCCAGCGCACAGATGGCGTAGCACATGATCTTGCCGAGCAGCGCCACGGCGTAGTCCGACAGGTGGAACATGCTGCCTGCGGGCACCCACAGGTTGAGCACGGGGGCCACGGCGCACACCACGATGAGCGCCACGATAAAGGCCGACCAGCCGCCGCGCGTGAGCAGCGGCGCCGGTGCGGGCAGTTGGATGTTGGGAGAGGTTGGCGTAGTCATGATCAGTCGTCTCTGGTGCTTCAGTCGGCCGTACGCCCTTTGACCGCGAAGATGCCCTGGGGCCGCTTCTGGATGAAGATGATGATGAACACCAGCACCGCAATCTTGGCCAGCACCGCGCCCGCCCAGCCTTCGAGGAACTTGTTCAGGATGCCCAGGCCCAGCGCGGCATACACCGTGCCCGCCAGCTGGCCCACGCCGCCCAGCACCACCACCATGAAGGCATCGACGATGTAGCTCTGCCCCAGGTCCGGCCCCACGTTGCCCACCTGGCTCAGCGCGCAACCGGCCAGGCCGGCGATGCCCGAGCCCAGCGCAAACGCCATGGTGTCAATGCGGGCCGTGTTCACGCCCATGCACGAGGCAATGGGGCGGTTCTGCGTCACACCACGCACGAACAGGCCCAGGCGCGTGCGGCCGATCAGGTAGCCCATGCCCAGCAGCACGGCGATGGCAAAGCCGATGATGACGAGGCGGTTGTAGGGCAGCGTGAGGTTGGAGAGCACCTGCACGCCACCGCTCATCCACGCGGGGTTTTCCACACCCACGTTCTGCGCGCCAAAAATCGTGCGCACCAGTTGCATCAGCACCAGGCTGATGCCCCAGGTGGCCAGCAGCGTCTCCAGGGGGCGGCCGTACAGAAAGCGCAGCACGCCGCGCTCCAGCACCGCGCCCACGGCGGCCGAGGCGCCAAAGGCCAGGGGCAGCGCAGCGACCAGGTACCAGTCGAACGCACCCGGAAAATACTTCTGGAAGATGCCCTGCACCACATAGGTGGCGTAGGCGCCGATCATCATCAGCTCGCCGTGGGCCATGTTGATCACGCCCATCAGGCCGTAGGTGATGGCCAGGCCCAAGGCGACGAGCAGCAGGATGGAGCCCAGGCTGATGCCCGAGAACGCGGCGCCCAGGCGCTCGCCCCAGGCGAGCTGGCCTTCCATGGCGCGCAGTGCGGCCTGCAATGCGGCCTTGACCTTGGCGTCTTCTTCGATGGTGACGCGTTCGTTGAGCAGCAGCCGCGTATCAGGTGTGGCGCTGAGCGACAGTGCCTGGGCGGCCGCGATGCGTTGTGCGGGGTCGTCGCTGCCCAGCAGCGTGGCGGCACGTGCCAGCTCCAGCTGGGTCTTGATCTTGTCGTTGGTCTCCTGCGCCAGTGCCTTGTCGAGCAGGGGCAGACGGCCTGCATCCGGTTCCTTGGTCAGTGCCTTGGCGGCGGCCATGCGCTGGGTTTCGTCCTTGCCAAACAGCGCCAGGCCCGCCAGGGCCGTGTCGATCTCGCCGCGCATGCGGTTGTTGTTGATGATGTCTTCGGCATCGGCGGGCACAGGGACCTCGGCGCCAGTGACAGGGTCGATGCCCTTGTCATCGCGCACGATCAGCGCCTTGCCGTCGGCCACCTTCACCGCGTCGTCGGCCAGCGCCTGCAAGAAGGCAGCGGTGCGTTCGCTGGGCTCCACCACGGCCTGCTGCACGGCGGCCACACGGTCGTCGGTGTCACCAGCGGCCATGGCCAGGGCCTGCTCGGCGGTGAGTGCTTGTGCCTGCGCAGTTGCGTAGAGCAAGAGGCAGACAATGAGGCGAGATACGAAAGAGAAATTCATGGGGGGCCAGTCGGTCAATATGCAAAGGCCCATGCAGAGGGCAGGGCCTAGACCAGGGCCCCCGCGCAAGGGCCGCCCCGCCGCGCTGGGGGCGTCCCCCTCCCACGCGCAGCGTGAGAGAGGGGGAAGCGGCGTAGCCGCTCAGGGGGAGATCACTTCTTCTCGGGTTCGTCTTTTTTCTTGTCGTTGCCTTCGATGTAAGGAGACCATGGCTTGGCCTTCACGGGGCCGGGGGTCTTCCACACCACGTTGAACTGGCCGTCGGCCTTGATCTCGCCGATGAACACGCTCTTGTGCAGGTGGTGGTTCTTCTCGTCCATCTTGGAAACGATGCCCGACGGTGCCTTGAAGGTCTGGCCGGCCATGGCGGCAATCACTTTGTCCACATCGGTGCTCTTGGCCTTTTCAACCGCTTGCTTCCACATGTTGATGCCGATGTAGGTGGCTTCCATCGGGTCGTTGGTGAGCGGCTTGTCCTTGTGGCCGGCAATGCCCTTGGCCTTGGCGTAGTCGCTCCACTTCTTGATGAACTCGGTGTTGGCCGGGCTCTTGATGGACTGGAAGTAGTTCCAGGCGGCCAGGTGCCCCACCAGCGGCTTGGTGTCCACACCGCGCAGCTCTTCCTCGCCCACCGAGAAGGCGACCACGGGCACGTCCTTGGCCTTCAGGCCCGCGTTGCCCAGTTCCTTGTAGAAGGGCACGTTGGAGTCACCGTTGATGGTGGAGACCACGGCCGTCTTGCCGCCCTGGCTGAACTTCTTGATGTCGGCCACGATGGTCTGGTAGTCGGAGTGGCCGAAGGGGGTGTACTTCTCGTCGATGTCGCTGTCCTTCACGCCCTTGGACTTGAGGTAGGCGCGCAGGATCTTGTTGGTGGTGCGGGGGTACACATAGTCGGTGCCCAGCAGCACCCAGCGCTTGGCGCTGCCGCCGTCCTTGCTCATCAGGTAGTCCACTGCGGGGATGGCCTGCTGGTTGGGCGCGGCGCCGGTGTAGAACACGTTCTTGGACAGCTCTTCACCTTCGTACTGCACGGGGTAGAACAGCAGGCCGTTCATTTCTTCCACGACCGGCAACACCGACTTGCGCGACACCGAGGTCCAGCAGCCGAAGATGACCGAGACCTTGTCCTGGCCCAGCAGCTGCTTGGTCTTTTCGGCGAACAGGGGCCAGTTGGAGGCCGGGTCTACCACCACGGGTTCGAGCTTCTTGCCCAGCACGCCGCCCTTGGCATTGATCTCGTCGATCGCCATGAGCACGGTGTCTTTCAGCACGGTCTCAGAGATGGCCATGGTGCCCGACAGGCTGTGCAGGATGCCGACCTTGATCGTGTCCTGGGCGTGGGCTGGCAGCGCAGACAGGCCAGCGAGCGTAGCGACGGCCGCGAGGGCCTTGAGGGAATAACGACGTTGCATGTGTGCTTCTCCGGTGGTGGTTTCAATCAGGAAATCAATCAAACCGCTTCGCCCGGTGGGCCCCGGTGTGGAGCCCCTGTGGATCGGGCGATGGAATGGATTCTGGAGAGCGGGGCCGGTTGGCGAAATACGCCGGGTGGCGTACACGCCCCGCTGCGAGCCCGCATCACAAGGGGGCCGTTGCGAGGCGACTCACCACCCCCGATGCACGCCACAGGCGCACAAGGGCAAGGATGGCATTCACTATGAAAACAATAGCTGCTACGGCATATATCACTAGCGCTACCAGCCCATTTCATGCAAAAACCTTGGCCTGCAAAGGTTGTGGGGCCTCCGTAGAATCCAAGGGTTTTCCCTAGTCTTGCGCGCCTGACCCCATCGGCCCTGGTGCTGCCCTTTTGTCCCTCTGCGCTCCATGAACCTCCCCCTGCTGGCCCTGGCCATTGCCGCTTTTGGCATTGGCACCACCGAATTCGTGATCCTGGGGCTGCTGCCCGAAGTGGCAGGTGACCTGTCCGTCTCCATCCCCGCCGCCGGCATGCTGGTGTCGGCCTACGCACTGGGCGTGGCTGTGGGTGGACCGCTGCTGGCGGTGGCCACCGCGCGCTGGCCGCGCAAGACCACGCTGACCTGGCTGATGGTGCTGTTCATCGTGGGCAATGTGGGTTGCGCGCTGGCCCCCAGCTATGCGTGGCTGATGGTGGCGCGCGTGGTCACCTCGTTCTGCCACGCCGCGTTTTTTGGCATTGGCGCCGTAGTGGCCGCCAGCGTGGTGGAGCCCCACAAGCGCGCCCAGGCCATGGCGCTGATGTTCACCGGGCTCACGCTCGCCAACGTGCTGGGCGTGCCGCTGGGCACGCTGCTGGGCCAGCACCTGGGCTGGCGCTCCACCTTCTGGGCGGTGGTGGTGATTGGGGTGCTGGCCGTGGCCGCTGTGGTGCGCTGGGTGCCACACCTGCGCCACCAGATCAGCGGCAGCGCGCTGGGCGAGTTCCGCGTGCTGCGCATTCGCCAGGTGTGGCTGGCGCTGGCGGTGAGCGTGCTCGCATCCACCAGCATGTTCACGCTGTTCACCTACATCACGCCCATCCTGCGCGACGTGACCGGTGTCTCGCCCCAGAACGTGAGCGGCGTGCTGCTGCTGTGCGGCGTGGGCCTGACCATTGGCAACCTGCTGGGCGGCCGCCTGGCGGACTGGAAGCTGCTGCCCTCGCTGATGGGCATCTTTGCCGTGCTGGCGGGGGTGCTGGCAGCGTTTTCGTTCACCAGCGTGTGGCTGTGGCCTGCCGTCATCACCGTGGTGGTGTGGGGCATGGTGTCGTTCGCGGCGGGCACGCCGCTGCAGGCGCGGGTGGTGTCGCAGGCGGGCGACGCGCCCAGCCTGGCGTCCACGCTCAACATCGGCGCATTCAACCTCGGCAATGCCATTGGTGCCTGGCTGGGGGGCGCGGTCATCACGGCCGGGTGGTCGCTGCAGACCATTCCGCTGGTGGCGGCCGCCGTCACGCTGAGTGCGCTGGCGCTCACGGCCTACATTGCCTGGCTGGACCGGCAGCCCACGCACAAGGCTCCGGCGCTGGCCGACTGCAAGGCAGCCTAAGCCGTTTCGGCGCGCTCGAACGCCACATAGCCGTCTTCGATGGCAGGCAGGATCTGCAGCACCTCGAAATACGGCACGGTGAGCAGGGGGGAATCGCGCAGCCGCTCCATGAAGTCGTAGTGCTTGAGCGGGTCATCGGTTTCCACCAGCATCAGGTCGCTGCAGGGCGCTGCGAAGGCCTCGGCATCGAAGTGGCGCAGGCGCAGGGCTCCCTGGTAGCGGGGCAGCAGGTCATGCAGGTGCGCCTCACCCAACTCACGCCTTTGCTCACGGGGCGAACGCAGCCACTCGGGCAGTGCACGCAGGTGGATGAAGAAGGCATAACGGGTGGCCATGGGGGTGATCTCCAGGGGTCGATGAGAAAACAGGTGTTGAGCCAGCAGGCTTGGATCAAGCAGTGCGCAGCAGGCGGGCCAGCAGCCCGGGTGCCCAGCGCTGCAAGTGCCAGGCCGCGCGCGCCTTGCCGATGCGGATGTCGGTGTGCCCCGCCATCAGGCCGCGGACCAGTGCCTGTGCAGCGACATCGGGAGGGATCTTGCCGCGCCCTCGGCCCCGGGTCATGGGCGTGTCCACCAGGGGGATCACGGCGTGAACCACCCGCACTGGGCTGCCTTGCATCTGCACCCGCAGCGCCTGGGTGAACAGGTCCAGCCCGGCCTTGGTGGCGCTGTAAACCGCTGCCGTGCGCTTGGGGCAAGAGCCCAGCACCGACCCGACATTGACCACCCATGCGCGCTGCTGGGCCTGCAAATGGGGCAGCAACGCACGCGTCAGCGCCATCGGCGCCAGCAGGTTGATCTCGACCTCCGCGCGCATGTCCTGAGCCCTGTAGCCGGCATCGTCCACCCGCAGGTCGTGCTGGATGCCTGCGTTGTTCACCAGCGCGCCAATATCGGGATAGCGCAGCAGCCACTGCGCCGCCAGGCCGTCGATCTCTTCGATGCGGGACAGGTCGGCCACCCAGGGCTCGATCAGTCCATGGGCATCTGTCAGCGCCTGCAGCGGCTCGGCCTGCCGTGCCACGGCCAGTACGGGCACGCCGCACCGTGCCAGCTCCAGGGCCAGCGCCCGGCCAATGCCCGAGCTCGCGCCGGTGACGATGGTGCGTGGCAACGGGCCTGCGGGCGCGGCCTGGCGTGCGGTGGTGGGGGTGCGAGCGTGTGACATGGGCCGCACTCTAGGCATGGCACCGTCCGTCGTCATCAACCCAGGTTAATTGGCGAACGAAGGAGGCTCTCACCCCCAGGCGCGGCGGAAACTTCGCCACACTGCCACGCGGCATACTGCGCGCCATGGCCCCCATCCCGCACCCCGCCTTCTGGTCGCTCCTCACACAGGCGGCGGGCACGCAGGCCCTGCCCGACTGGGCCACGGCAGAGCGCGCCATCACCAAGCACGCAGTACAGGCAGGCGGCACGGTCTTTCTGCAGGGGGTGCAGCACCCGTATGTTTACGCTGTTCAAGCAGGCTTGTTCAAGCTGAGCTACCTGCAGGATGACGGCACGGAATGGATCAAGTCGTTTGCCGAAGAAGGACGCTTTTTTGCCAGCGTGTCCGCCCTGCAGCCGGGCGGCCGCACGGCCTTCATGGTGACGGCCATCGAGCCCGCCACCCTGGAGCGCATCGACCACGGCGTGCTGCTCGCGCTGGCCGAACGCCACCTGCCCTGGGCAAAGGCGCTGTACCAGCTGACCCTGGTGTACGCCGCGCGCAAGGAGGCGCGTGAGCGCGAATTGCTCACCCTCACCCCCGAGGGCCGCTACCGTGCCTTCCTGGCATCACACCCCAACCTGGCGCTGCGCATCCCGCAAAAAGACCTGGCCCGCCACCTGGGATTGACGCCCGTCGGGCTCAACCGCATTGCCATGCGCGTGCGGCGCAGCGTCACATAGCCGACATTCGCCGGCAGCGCAGCGCTGCGCAGTGGCGCTAGGATGGCCCCCTGCACTTGCCACCCGGTGATTGCCACCGAAGGCGCCGGCGTGCACTTTCTCAACCGCTCAGGACAACCCATGGTGAAACGACGCACAGTGCTTCTCGGTGGCGCCGCAACAGCCGGCGCGCTGGTCATCGGCTGGGGCGTGGTGCCCCCGCGCCAGCGGCTGCACACCGCGCAGCCCCTGCCCCAGGGCACGGGCCAGGTGGCGCTGAATGGCTGGCTCAAGGTAGCAGCCGACAACACGGTGACGGTGATGATGGCCAAGTCCGAAATGGGCCAGGGCGCGCACACCGGACTGGCCGCCATCCTGGCGGAAGAGCTGGACGCCGACTGGGCCCAGGTGCGGCTGGAGATGGCGCCCATCGACGACATCTACAACAACCTGGCCACGGTGGTGGACGGCCTGCCGTTCCACCCCGACAACGACGGCTCCATCAAGGCCGTGGCGGGCTGGCTGACCGCCAAGACCATGCGCGAAGTGGGCGTGATGATGACGGGCGGCTCCAGCAGCATCAAGGACCTGTGGCGCCCCATGCGCGAGGCCGGTGCCCACGCCCGCGCCATGCTCATCAACGCAGCGGCGGTGCAATGGAAGGTGCAGGCCGCCGAATGCAAGGCCAACGCCGGCGTGGTGGAACATGCGGCAGGCCAGCGCGCCACGTTTGGCGAGCTGGCAGCACTGGCGGCGCAGCAGCCGCCACCGGGCAAGGTGCCCCTCAAGGCGCCTGCTGAATTCAAGCTGATCGGCAAGCCGCTCACCCGCATCGAGGCGCCCTCCAAGCTCGACGGCAGTGCGGTGTTTGGCATCGATGCCCACCCGCCCGGCCTGCTGCACGCCAGCGTGGTGATGTGCCCCACGCGGGGCGGCAAGGTGGCCCAGTTCGATGGCGCAGCCGCGCAAAAAATGCCCGGGGTGAAGCAGGTGCTGGCCGTAGCGCCTTACCACGGCGGCACTGGCGGCGTGGCCGTGATTGCCGACACGCCCTGGCACGCCAAAAAGGCCGCCGCCGCAGTCACCGTGCAGTGGGACCACGGCCCCGCCGCCACGCTGTCGAGCGCCGCTGTCATGACGCAGCTGACCCAGGCGCTGGACCAGGCCCAGGGCTTTGGCTACCACAGCGTGGGCGATGTGGACCAGGCCCTGCAAGGCGCTGCAACCACCCTCACTGCCGACTACCGCGCGCCTTACCTGGCCCACGCCACCCTGGAGCCCATCAACTGCACCGTGCAGTTCAAGGATGGCGCGGCCAGCGTGTGGACATCCACCCAGGTACCGGGCCTGGCGCGCATGGCCACCGCCAAGGCCCTGGGCATCGACGACACCAAGGTGACCGTGCACCAGCTGCTGCTGGGCGGTGGCTTTGGCCGGCGGCTGGAGGTGGACTATGTGGCCCAGGCCGCCGCCATTGCCAAGGCCGCAGGCGGCGCGCCGGTGCAGACACTGTGGTCCCGCGAGCAGGACCTGCAGCACGACTTCTACCGCCCCGCCTGCGTGGCTCGGTTCAAGGCCGGGCTGGACGCACAGGGCCAGCTGGCGGCCTGGCACAACGTGTCGGCCGGTCAGGCCATCGTGCCGCAGGTGCTGGCCCGCACCTTTGGCCTGCCGGGCGCCGGGCCGGACAAGACTGCGTCCGAAGGCGCGTTCGACCAGCCCTACGAGTGGCCCCACGCACGCATTGCCCACGAGATCATCGACCTGCCGCTGCCCGTGGGCTTCTGGCGCTCGGTGGGGCATTCGCACCAGGCGTTCTTCAAAGAGAGTTTTGTGGACGAAGCGGCCCATGCCGCCAAGAAGGACCCGGTGGCCTTCCGCGCCGCGCTGCTGCAAAAACACCCGCGCCACCTGAAGGTGCTGCAAAAGGCGGCCGAGCTGGCGGGCTGGGGCCAGCCCTTGCCGCCCGATGCGTCGGGCGTGCAACGGGCGCGCGGCGTGGCGCTGCACCAGTCGTTCGGCTCCATCGTCGCGCAGGTGGCCGAGGTGTCGGTGGGTGCCGACAAGGCCATCCGGGTGCACCGCGTGGTGTGCGTGCTCGACTGCGGCGCGGCCATCAACCCCAACCTCATTGCCCAGCAGATGGAAAGCGCCGTGGTCTATGGCCTCACGGCGGCGCTGTGGGGCGAAGTGACGATCAAAGACGGCCAGGTGCAGCAGAGCAACCTGCACGACTACCCCCTGCTGCGCATGGCCGACTGCCCCCGCGTGGAGACCCACATCATCGCCAGCGCCGAGCCCCCCGAGGGCGTGGGCGAGCCCGGCGTGCCGCCCATTGCACCCGCCGTGGCCAATGCCTTGTTTGCCCTCACCGGCCAGCGCCTGCGCGCGCTGCCGCTCAAGCTCAGCTGACCCGCCGCACCGGAGCCCCCATGACCACGACCCTGAACCTCAACGGCCAACCCGTCGCTGTCAACGCCGAACCCGACACGCCCCTGCTGTGGGTGCTGCGCGGCGAGCTGCAGATGAACGGCACCAAGTTTGGCTGCGGCATGGCGCTGTGCGGCGCCTGCACGGTGCACCTGAACGGCGAGCCGGTGCGCGCCTGCATCACGCCCCTGTCGGCCGTGGGCAGCGCCCAGGTCACCACCATCGAGGGCCTGCAGGGCCCCGAAGCCTCTGCACTGCGCACCGCATGGACCGCGGTGGATGTGGCGCAGTGCGGCTACTGCCAGAGCGGGCAGCTGATGTCGGCCTGTGCCCTGCTGAAGAAAACGCCGCAGCCTACCGATGCCGACATCGACGCCGCCATGTCGGGCAATGCCTGCCGCTGCGGCACCTACCCGCGCATCCGGGCGGCGATCCACCAGGCCGCGCGCGGGCCTCAGGGCTGAGAGATCCCCCCTCCCAGGTCGAGCGAAACCTGCTCGACCACGCCCCCTTTTTCGGGCGGCATGTCGGCGCAGTACACGGCATTGCGCCCTGTGCCCTTGGCTTGGTAGAGGGCCTGGTCGGCACGGTTCACCAGCTCTTCAAAATTCATCCCCGAGCCCTTGTACAGGGTGGCTACGCCAATGCTCACGGTGACGGCCACCTCCTGCCCTTCGTCGCCCACGCACACCAGCAAGGACTCGACCTCGCGGCGCAGCGACTCTGCCACTTGCAACGCGCTCGCGCTGTCGGTCTCGGGCAGCACGATGACAAACTCCTCGCCCCCAAACCGCGCGACGATGTCCACACCGCTGCGCTTGTGCCCGGCACACACCTGGGCCACTGCGCAGATCACGCGGTCGCCCGCCAGGTGGCCGTACAGGTCGTTGACGGTCTTGAACAAATCGATGTCTGCCACCAGCACGGACATCGGGTGCCCAAAACGCTCCGTGCGCTTGTATTCCTTGGCGCCCAGCTCCATCAGCGTGCGGCGGTTGGACAGGCCCGTGAGCGAGTCGTTGGCGGCCAGCCGCTCCAGCGTGGCGTTGAGCTGCTGCAGCAGGCGGTTCTGCTCGGTGAGCTGCTGGTTGATCTGGGCGATCTCGGTCTCGCGGCACTTGCGGTCGTGGATGTTGAACGTGACGCCGATCAAGCGCTTGCCGGGCGTCTCGCTGTGGCCGTCCATGATGCGGCCATAGTTGGCAAACCAGATCCACTCGCCACTCTTGGAGCGCAGCCGGAACTCACACCGGTACTGCGGCGTGACGCCCGTCAGGTGGTCGGCCACGGCCTTGCGCACGGTGTCGATGTCGTCGGGGTGGAACAGGCCGTAGATATCCTGCACGCCCGAGACGATTTCATCCTCGGAGAACCCCAGCTCTTCAAACGTCTTGGTCGCCTTGCGCGTGACGTTGCCGGTGATGAGGTCGTTCTCCCACAGGTCGAGCCCGGCGGCCTCCAAGGCCAGCTCCAGCCGCTCCTTGTTCAGGTCCGCCTCACCCATGGCCATGACCACCTTTTTTCACAGCGTTCCGTTTCTCTCGTGCGTCGGTGCGGGCTTCAAGGTTCAGCCGGGCGGCATGCCACCCGCATAACCGATATTGCGCAGCAGCGCGGCAAACGATGCCACGACGCCGGGGGTGTTGTAGAGCTGGGGTGCAGTCTGCACCGCAATCACGCTCACCTGGTTGCCGGTGCTGCGGCCCGTTGTGGCATCGAAATACTGGGCCAGGTCGTCGCTCGCGTTCGAGAAACCGCGCCCCGTGCTCTCGGAGTAGTAGCAGATCGAGTCGGGCGCAATGATGTCGGGGGTGGTGCTGGCCGCCGAATACATGATCAGGTTCTCGTTGAGGTTGTAGAGGTAATGTGTCTCGGTGCTCTGGGCCGGGTCGGGTGCATTGTCCAGCCGGATGATGCCCGAGTCCAGCGACGCGCTGGACGTGGACTGGCTGACCGAGGTGATGAAAAAGTTGGTGACCACGGCGCGCGCGGCACGGCCGGTGAGGTTCTGGATGCCCGCCGCCACGGCCTGGGTGCTCAGCGGCGTGACCGCCTGCAAGAGCTGCAGGCCCAGCTGGCGTGCCTGCTCCAGCGTGCCCGGAATGTAGCTGCCCTCCAACGCGAACTGGTTGCCCGCGTTGGAGGGCCACATCGCAATGCCCGAGTACCCGCCAAAACCTCCCACCACACCGCCCGCCAGCGACTCGATGCCCGACGCTGTGCCAGAGCCCAGCACCGCGTACTCCGCCGCCACGAGCGTGGACGCATCGCTGGCCAGCACGGCGGGACTGGGCGCTGGCCCGGAAGGGGCAGTGAAGGTGGTCTGGGGCAGCTCAGGCACGGCACGGCCTGCGCCATCGCCGTTCACCACCCAGATGCTGCCGCCCGACATGGCCGCGCCAATCAGCGGCACCAGCGAATTGATGGGCCCGATCTCCACCGGGATGAAGGCGCCTGGCTGCATGCCGGTGTACGCCTGCATCACGGCCACGGTGTTGCTGATGGAGTTCTGCACCGCCGTGAGGGTGAGGTTGTCGGCCGCGTCGGGCGAACCCATGATGGCCAGCACACAGGCATTGGTGGCGCCGTCGTAGTCCTGCACCTGCACCGTGCCCGTGTAGCCTTGGTCTGCCAGCTGCTGCACGATGGCGCAGGCGTCTTGGTAACTGCCACCACCGCCGCTGGCCAGCACGGCCGCCCCGGTGGCGATCGCCTGGAAATCGGTCAGGCCATAGAAATAGACATTGCCCATCGGGCCCCCCTCTCTTATTTGGATGAAAAGCACGATATCCGAGCCCCGTCGAAAGTCAATGACCGGGATACCACGGGGGGATCGGCACCACGGCAGGGCCTGCACTCTGGTTTACGGCGGCATCATCGCCTATGCTGTGCACCAAGTTGTTTTCCGCTACCCCCACCATGAGCACCCCCGAAAAATCCCCCGTTTACGGCACCGAAGACCTTTTGATCAGCCTGTGCAACTCCGTCACCCGCGTGCTAGGCGTGGCTACACACAGCCAGATCCACTACTCCGGCATGGTGCAGCGCATCAGCAAGACCTGCCTGAAACCCGACATTGGCTGCTTTGTGCTGTTTGACGGCGGCTTCTCGGGGCTGGTGATCATCAATTTCTCAGGCCAGGCGGCGATGGAGCTGTACGCCAACTACCTGCTGAACATGGGCATGTCCAAGGACGACCTGGTCAGTTCGTACACCTCCGACGAGGTCAGCAACGTGATGGGCGAGCTGATGAACCAGGTGGTGGGCGACTTCACCGGCAAGGTGCGCCGCGAGCTGCAGACCCACATCACGCAAAACCAGCCCAAGATGCTGGTGCTGAACAAGCAGGTGCAGCTGTCGGTGGACGCCAACCTCGACAAGCCCGAGGCCCGGCGCGTGACCTTCTACACCAGCAACAACAACATCTTCTACCTGGAACTCGCCATCGACCGCACCGAGTTCATCAAGCTCTACGACTTTGAAGCCCAGGAAGCTCCCGACCCGGACGCGCTGATGGCCCAGTCGCAAGAAGCACCGCCCGTGCCCGCCCCACCGCCAGCCGGCCAGGACGACACGGATGCGCTGCTCAAGTCGCTGGGGATGTAGAAACACTACAAAAAAGATAGCTGCCAGCGCATGATTTACTAGCGCTTGCAGCCATTTTCTCTTCAAAACACGGGGCAGACGCTCCACCAGCACCTGCCCCGGCATTCACTGCCAGCCGTAGCGCCGCACGTACCAGCGCTTCATCACGGTCGTCAGCAGCACGTAGCCCGCCAGAATCCCCACCAGCCACGGAAAGTAAGCCAGCGGCAGCGCCTGCAGCTTGAAGTGCCCGGCCAGCGGCCCCATGGGGATAAAGATGCCCACCGCCATGATGAGCACCGTGGCCGCAAGCAGCGGCACCGAGGCCACGCTTTGCACAAAGGGCAGTTTGGGCGTGCGGATCATGTGCACGATCAGCGTCTGCGTGAGCAGCCCCACCACGAACCAGCCCGACTGGAACAGCGTCTGCGCCCCGACGTTGTTGGCACCAAACACGTGCCACATGACGGCGAAGGTGGTGATGTCGAACACCGAGCTGATGGGCCCGAAGAACACCATGAAGCGGCCGATGTCGCCCGGGTTCCACTTCAGCGGGTTGCGGATGAGCTCCTCGTCCACGTTGTCGAACGGGATGGCGATCTGCGACAGGTCGTACAGCAGGTTCTGCACCAAGAGGTGCAGCGGCAGCATGGGCAAAAAAGGCAGGAACGCACTGGCCACCAGCACCGAGAACACGTTGCCGAAGTTGGAGCTGGCCGTCATGCGGATGTACTTGAGCATGTTGCTGAAGGTCTTGCGGCCCTCCATCACGCCCTCTTCCAGCACCATCAGGCTTTTCTCCAGCAAGATGATGTCGGCCGCCTCCTTGGCAATGTCCACCGCGCTGTCCACGCTGATGCCGATGTCGGCCGCACGCAGCGCGGGGGCGTCGTTGATGCCGTCGCCCATGAAGCCCACCACATGGCCGCCCGCGCGCAGCGCGCGCACCAGCCGCTCCTTGTGCAGTGGCGAGAGCTTGGCAAACACGTTGTGGGTGTCGGCTGCGCGCGCCAGGGTGGCGTCGTCCATAGCGTCCACGTCCTTGCCCAGCAACACGCCCTGCACCGCCAGGCCCACCTCGCGGCAGACCTTGAGCGTCACCAGCTCGTTGTCGCCGGTCAGCACCTTCACGGCCACACCGTGCGCAGCCAGCGCCTTCAGCGCGGGGGCAGTGGATTCCTTCGGTGGGTCCAGAAACGCCACGTAGCCGATCAGCGTGAGGCCCGATTCATCGGCCACGCTGTACACCGTCTGGTGGGGCGGCGTCTCCTTCATGGCCACGGCGACCACGCGCAGGCCTTCGTTGTTCAGGCCGCGCGTCACCTCCAGCACCCGTGCGCGCAGGGTGGCGTCCAGCGGCAGGTCTTGCGCGCCGGTGTCCTCCACCACGCGCACCTGGGTGCACACGTCCAGCATCTCCTCCACTGCGCCCTTGCAGATCAGCTCGTGGTGGTCGTTGCGCTCGCTGACGATGACCGACATGCGCCGGCGCACAAAGTCGAAAGGCACCTCATCGACCTTGCGGTAGTCCTGCGCCAGGCGCAGGTCGGTCTGCAGCTCTACATGCTCCAGCACGGCGTGGTCCAGCAGGTTCTTCAGGCCGCTCTGGTAATGGCTGTTGAGGTAGGCAAAGGCCAGCACCTCGTCGCTGTTGTGGCCAAACACGTCGGTGTGGCGCTCCAGAAAGATCTTGTCCTGTGTGAGCGTGCCGGTCTTGTCGGTGCACAGCACGTCCATGGCGCCAAAGTTCTGGATCGCGTCCAGCCGCTTGACCACCACCTTCTTGCGCGACAGCAGCACGGCGCCCTTGGCCAGGGTGCTGGTCACGATCATGGGCAGCATCTCGGGCGTGAGGCCCACGGCCACCGACAGCGCAAACAGAAACGCCTCCAGCCAGTCGCCCTTGGTAAAGCCGTTGACCACCAGCACGATGGGCACCATGACCAGCGCAAAGCGGATCAGCAGCCAGCTCACGCTGTTGACGCCTGCCTGGAACGCGGTGGGCGTGCGGTCGGTGGCCGTGACGCGCGTGGCCAGCGTGCCAAAGTAGGTGTGGTTGCCCGTGGCCACCACCAGCGCCGTGGCCGAGCCGGAGACCACGTTGGTGCCCATGAACAGCAGGTTGGTGGCGTCCAGCGCACTGGTGCCGGGCTGGCTGCGCTCGGCAAATTTTTCGACCGGCAGCGATTCGCCCGTCATGGCCGACTGGCTCACGAACAGGTCCTTGGCCGTGAGCACGCGGCAGTCCGACGGGATCATGTCGCCCGCCGACAGCACGATGTGGTCGCCCGGCACCAGCTGGTGGATGGGCAGCTCGCGCGGCGTGGCTGCACTTGCGGAGCCCTCCGCGCCGGTGCGGCGCAGCACCGTGGCGGTGTTGCTGACCAGCGACTTGAGGCGCTCGGCCGCGCGGTTGGAGCGGCCCTCCTGCACAAACCGCAGCAGCGTGGAGAGCACCACCATGGCCAGAATCACGACGGTGGCCTCGTGGTCTTCGGTGAGGTACGAGATCAGTGCCAGCACTGTGAGCAGCACGTTGAACGGGTTCTTGTAGCAGTGCCACAGGTGCAGCCAGGCGGGCAGCGGCTTTTCGTGCTCCACCTCGTTGGGCCCGTGCTGGGCCAAGGCGGCGGCGGCCTGGGCGTCACTCAGACCCGCAGGGTCGGACTGCAGGCGCTCGATCAGTGGGAGCAGGTCATCGCTGGCGGCGCGCTGCAGCTCGCGGCTGAGCAGGTCGGGCGAGGTGGCGGGGGTGGGCGCACGGCCCAGGGTCAGCGTGTCCAGGATCAGCCGCCGCGCAAAGTGGCGCGTCACATGGCGGGTGTGCAGAAAGCGGTCGAACAGGTGGTGCAGGAAGCTCATGGCGGTCTCCCTAGCAGCAATCGCTGACGGCGTTGCGCGTCACGGGCAGTGGTGCCGTGTGCGCAGAAATGTGGATGAAACGGAACATGGTGAGTCACTCCTTCTGGCCAGCACCGGCCAGAGGCGTGAGGCTCACGCCGTCACGCGAGCCATCGCCCCGGGCCCTGGGCCTGGTATGCAAAGTTCAATGGGGATGTGGTGTGGGGCGGCGCTTCGGAGCGCCTGCGCGGGTCTGGGTCCATGGGGCCTCCTGGGTAGTGGTTGCAATACCGGCGTGGGCCGGCTTAAAGCGGCCGCGCCCGGCGGCGCAATGCCCGCGCAGGCGGCTGGCCATGCAGGTAGCAGCGAATGCGGTGCGTGGGCCACAACGTGGTGCCGTCAAGTTCGGCCACGGCTTGCAGGCTGTCAGCGGCCCCATGGGCAGGGCCCTGCGCGCCTGAAGGCAGCGATGCAGCATGCTCGGCGCGTTCAGCGCCAGGCGCCACCGCACGCTGGAAAAGGCTGGGCAGATCCACAACAAAAAAACGCATGGCCGTTGTCCTTGGCAGGCAGGGCGTAGCACGCAGACGCAGATGGGTGCCAGGGGGCACCGTCACAGCAGGCGGGCCATGCCCCAGCCAAAGGGGCGCGGCCCGTGCAGACGGCGCAGATGCAGCAAAGCGGCAAGACGGTAAAGCCACCCGCACCGCCATGGCCGACGGGGGCGCACGGGGTACAACAGGGGCTGGGAGAGACGGAGCCGGAGCTTGCACAAGGCAATCCACGGCCCGGGAGCGGGCGTCAGGAGGCCTGGCAGGCAGCAGCCGTCACGGCTTGCTGGGGTTCACTGCAACAACTGGCATTTTCCACGCTGGGGCTCCGGAAATGAAGGTGCGCGATTATTGCGCTGCAACATGACGAGGTCAATGCGTTTTTTTGGTCCCGACGGTCACCCTTCAAACTGGGGATGCAACTGCCGGATGCGGTTCATGGCCATGGCCGCTGCTGCAGTGCGTGTTTCCACCCCCAGCTTGGCAAACACACGCTCCAGGTGCTTCTTGACGGTGGCAGGGCTGGCGCCCAGGATGTCGCCGATGTCGCGGTTGATCTTTCCCTTGACCACCCAGTACAGCACCTCGGCCTCGCGCGCGGTGAGCTTGAAGGACAGGCTCATGGACTCGATGATCTTGGCATCCGACACCTCGCGCATCACGATGAGCCAGTCGCCGCCGCCGGCGCTGTCGCCCGCCTGCTGGTGCAGGCGGAAGGTCAGCCTGCGGGCGCCCTGCTCCACCGCAAGGCGCGGGGGCTCGGCCAGCGAAGCGGCCAGCAGCTCGGCCGCGTTGTCGGCCAGCACATGGCGACGCAGCCAGGCCTGCACCGGCTCAGGCGCCCATTGGCCGAAGGCGGTGGGCGCGCCGTCCGGGCCCACTTCGCCAAAGTAGCTTTGCAGCAGCTCGCGCGCCAGCGGGGTCTGCCACACGATGCGGCCGTCCACCGCACGCACGGTGATGCTGGCGTAGCCAAACGCATCGAGCGCGTTGCGCGCCTCGCGGGCCTGACGCGCGTCCTGCCGGGCCTTGCGGGCAGAGCCCAGGTGCACCCCCATGCGCGCCATCACCTCGCGCGGCTTGATGGGCTTGGTCACATAGTCCACGCCGCCCGCCTCCAGCGCGGCCACCAGGTGTTCGGTCTCGGTCAGGCCGGTCATGAAGATGATGGGAATGTGTGCCGTGGCGGGCGATGCTTTCAAGCGCCGGGCCACTTCAAAGCCGTCCATGCCGGGCATCATCGCGTCCAGCAACACGATGTCGGGCAGGGCCTGCGCGGCGCGCTGCAAGGCGGCCTCGCCATGCGTGGCCACCAGCACGGTGTAGCCCGACTCATCCAGCGCGTCGTGCAAGACGGCCAGGTTGTCCGGCACGTCGTCCACGATCAGCACCACATCGCTGTCGGTGCGGTCCAGCGCGGCACCCGGCGCGGCAGGAGCCTGGAAGGGAGGTGGGTTGGCGGTGGTCATCACGAGGGTGCCTGTTCCAGGATCTGGCCCATGGCGTCGAACTGGAACTGCTTGGCCAGCTGCCGCATGGTGCCCACAAAAGCGCTGTGCGCGGGCTGGCTGCGTTCAATGTCGTCCAGGGTGTTGAGAATGCCCCGGTAATAGCCCAAAGACACTGCCTGCGCCAAAGCCGCCAGCGCAGTGGTATCGGGGTACGTGAGGGGTGCGGGCGCCGCGGAGGCCGCCGTGGGCGCTGGCCCCGTGGGGGCCTCGGCAGCCTCGTCGTATTGCCATTGCAGGCCCAGGCGGCGCTCCAGCCAGTCCAGCAGCTCGCTGTGGCGCACAGGTTTGACGATGAAGTCTTCGGGCCGGATGTCCACGTCGTTGTCGAGCGCCTTGTCGAAGGCATTGGCGGAAACGATGGCACATTGCACGTCCGGCAACCGCATCTGCCGCACACGTCGCAAAGTCTCCCAGCCGTCGATGCCCGGCATGGCCAGGTCCATGAAGATGGCGTGCGGCCGGTAGCCGGTGGCCAGCAGGTCCAGCGCATCGTGGCCGCTGGCTGCCTGGCGCAGCTCAAAGCCCAGGGGTTCCAGCAGTTGCAGCAGCAGTTCGCGGTCGGGCTCCTCGTTGTCCACCACCAGGATGCGGCGGCGCTCGCCTGCATACCCCCTGCGGGCGCGCTGGGCTTGCACCGCCACGGGCGCCGCCGCCTTGCCCAGCACATCCCCATGCACCTCGGGCAGGAACAGCTTGACGTGGAACACCGAGCCTACGCCCGGCGTGCTGCTCACCGTCAGCTCGCCGCCCATGAGTGCGGTGAGCATCTTGGCAATGGTCAGGCCCAGGCCTGCGCCCGGCGCGGCCGTGGTGCTGCCGCCGCCCGAGCCGCCGCGTGCAAAGGGCTCGAAGATGCGCTCGATCTCCTCGGCCGTGAGGCCCGGCCCCGTGTCCTGCACCTCGATGCGTGCCATCTCGCGCGCATGGCGCACGCGCAGCGTGACAGTGCCGTGCGCCGTGAACTTGACGGCGTTGCCCAGCAGGTTGATGAGGATCTGGCGCAGCCGCTTGTCATCGGCACGCACCACTTCCGGAATCACGCCTTGCACATCGAAAGTGAACGCCAGGCCCTTGGCGGCAGCTTGCAGTTCGAACAGGCTGGCCATCTCGTGCAGCCCGTCCGCAAAGCGCATGGGCGCCACGTCGAGCGTGAGCTTGCCCGACTCGATGCGCGCGATGTCGAGCGTGCCTTCGATGAGCGACAACAAATGCTCGCCGCCGCGCCGGATCACATGCACCGCCTGCTTGCGGTGCGGGGGCACGCCCGCGTCTTCGCCCATGAGCTGCGCGTAGCCCAGGATGGAGTTGAGCGGCGTTCGGATCTCGTGGCTGATGGCGCTGATGTAGCGGCTCTTGGCCTGGTTGGCCTGGTCGGCCGCGCGCTGAGCCGCTTCGGCCACCTGGCGCGCCTGCTCGGCCACGCTGCGCGCGGTCTGCAGCGCCTCGTCGGTCTGGCGGTGCAGCTCGATCTCGCGCACCAAGAGGCCGGTTTGGCGATTGGATTCCTCCTGCGCCACCTGGCGGCTCTTGTGCGCCAGCACCAGCCACCAGGCCACGATGCCCGAGATGACGAGAAGCGCCAAGTAAGCCTTGAGCAGGCCCGAGCGCAGCGCCACTTCGGGTGCCGCCATCACCTCGGTGTCCGTGGCCGCCTGGGCGATGGTGTTGAGCTCCTGGTGGTACAGCAGGCCCATCACCGAGGCCAGCAGCGGCGCAATCACCAGCATCAGCAGCAAAAAGTGCCCCAGGCCCGTGTCCAGGTAGCGCCACATGGCGCGCGGCAGCACCCAGCGCAGGGCGGCCGACCACTGCACCGCCATGCTCGCGTGTGGCTTGCACAGGTCGCCGCAGCGCGCATCCAGCGTGCAGCACAGCGAGCAGATGGCGCCCCGGTACGCGGGGCACTGCGCCATGTCGGGCGCTTCGTACTCGCGCTCGCAGATCACGCAGCGCTGCACGGTGGTGCGCCGGTAGCTGCCCACCTCTGTGCCCAGCCCCCCCTCTGCATTGCGGCGCAGCGGGCCATGCAGGGGCACCGCCACCACGTCGGCCAGCGCAGCGGGCTCCGACTGGCGCGCAATGTAATAGCGCCCCCCGGTGGCCCAGGCAATAAGCGGCGCAGTGACAAAGGCCACCGCCATCGCGATCACGGCCGAGAACGCCTGCGGCAGCGGGCCGAACAGCCCCAGGTGCGCGCTGATGGACAGGATGGACGCCAGCGCCATCGCCCCCACGCCCACCGGGTTGATGTCGTACAGATGCGCGCGCTTGAACTCGATGCCCTTGGGCGACAGGCCCAGCGGCTTGTTGATGACGAGGTCGGCCACCACGGACATGATCCAGGCGATGGCGATGTTGGAGTACAGCCCCAGCACCTCGCCCATGGCGCGGAACACGTTCATCTCCATCAGCATGAAGGCAATCAGTGTGTTGAACACCACCCACACCACGCGCCCCGGGTGGCTGTGCGTGAGGCGCGAGAAGAAGTTGGACCACGCCAGCGAGCCCGCGTAGGCGTTGGTCACGTTGATCTTGAGCTGCGAGACCACCACAAACAAGGCCGTGGCCGCCACCGCCCAGCCGTAGTTGGGGAACACATATTCATAGGCGGCCAGGTACATCTGGTTCGGGTCCACCGCCCGGTCGGCGGGGACCATGTGGGTGAGCGCCAGATAGGCGAGCAGCGCGCCGCCCAGCATCTTGAGCACCCCCAGCACCACCCAGCCCGGCCCGCCCACCAGCACGCCCAGCCACCAGCGCCCGCGCGTGGCAGGCGTGCGGGCGGGCATGAAGCGCAGGTAGTCAGCCTGCTCCCCCATCTGGGTGATGAGTGCAATGCCCACGGTGAGCGCTGCACCAAACAAGGGCAGCTGGAACGTGGCGCCGCGCATCGATTCACCACCGTAGTGCACAACCCCGGAAACCGCACCAGGATCGCGCACCAGCACATAGGCAAACGGCACCACCAGCATCACCAGCCACAGCGGCTGCGTCCACACCTGCAGGCGGCTGATGGCCGACACACCGTGGGTGACCAGCGGAATCACCACAATGGCGCAGATGAGGTAGCCCCAGGTGGGCGGGATGTCGAGTGCCAGCTCCAGCGCATAGGCCATCACGGCCGCCTCCAGCGCGAAGAAGATGAAGGTGAAGCTGGCGTAGATCAGCGAGGTGAGCGTGGAGCCGATGTAGCCAAAGCCCGCGCCGCGCGTGAGCAGGTCCATGTCCACCCCATAGCGCGCCGCATACACGCTGATGGGCAGCCCCGCCAGGAAGATGATGAGCCCCGTGGCCACGATGGCCCAGAAGGCATTGATGAAGCCGTACTGCACCAGCAGCGTGGCGCCCACGGCTTCGAGGATCAGGAACGAGGCCGCGCCAAACGCCGTGTTGGCCACCCGCCATTCGGACCATTTGCGAAAGCGCTGGGGCGTGTAGCGCAGCGCGTAGTCCTCCATGGTCTCGGTGGCCACCCAGCTGTTGTAGTCGCGCCGGACCTTCACGACCTGCTGCGGCGCCTGCGCGTCGGCATCCCGCCCCAAGGCTGCTGCCGAGGCCGCGTCGGGCGGTGCAAGGGGGGCGGTGGACAGGGGCATGGGCAAAGGGCGGCGGCAGCCTTTGCAAGTGCAGTTTCCATGCCACGATTCGCCTTCACGTCCAGCGCACCTTCGCCCTCTGGAGTATGGCGGGCACGGGGCTTGCTGCCTATGATGAATCCGTTGCCCTCAGGACCGCCCGGTCAGGACAACCTGCCACACGAGCCCATCCAGCCTTGAATTGAGTAGAACGACATGGAACTGACCCCTCGCGTTCGACCGCCTCGGCGGTCGCGCGAGCCATTTACCCAAGCATTGAGTGCAACGATATGGAACTGACTCCTCGCGAAAAAGACAAGCTGCTGATCTTCACTGCCGCCCTGCTGGCCGAGCGCCGCAAGGCCCGGGGGCTGAAGCTCAACTACCCCGAGGCCGTCGCCCTGATCAGTGCCGCCGTAATGGAAGGCGCGCGCGACGGCAAGACCGTGGCGCAGCTCATGAGCGAAGGCCGCACCGTGCTGACCCGCGCGGACGTGATGGAAGGCATCCCCGAGATGATTCCGGACATCCAGGTGGAGGCCACCTTCCCCGACGGCACCAAGCTCGTCACCGTCCATCAGCCGATCGTCTGACCCCTCCCCAACACGTCCCCTTCTCTCTGTGGAGCCCCCCATGCGCATCACACTCTCACACCGTCACAAAGCCGCTCTTCTTTTTATAGCAACCAGTGCAATCAGTTCTAGCGCCATCGCCCATACCGGCGCTGACTCCCACATCCACAACAGTTTTCTGAGCGGCTTGGCCCACCCCCTGTTCGGCCTGGATCACCTGGCTGCCATGGTGGCCGTGGGCCTGTGGAGCGCCCTGGCCGCGCGCCATGCTGGACGCGAACTGCTGTGGGGCCCCATGGGCTTTGCGGCCATGTTGCTGGCAGGCGCCGTGCTGGGCCTGCAGGGCGTGACACTGCCTGCGGTGGAGCCGATGATTGCTGCGTCGCTGCTGGCCACGGGCCTGCTCGTCGTGTCGCGCCTGCGCGTGCCTGGCCTCGTGGCCGCGCTGGGCGTGGGGGTGTTTGCCGTCTTTCACGGCGTGGCCCACGGCGTCGAGCTGGCGGGCAGCCACAGCGCCTGGCAAACCCTGGCGGGCATGCTGACGGCCACCGTGCTGCTGCATGGCGCGGGGCTGGCGGCAGGCTGGGCACTGCGCCATCGCACCGTGTGGCTCAGCCGCGCTGCAGGCGCTGCCGTGGCGCTGATGGGTGGCGCCCTGCTGGCCCAGATGGCCTGACAGATCTGACTGGCGTCATGCATACCGACACAGCAGCAGCTCCCCCCTCAAGGACTCGACCATGATCCCAGGCGAACTTTTTACCGAACCCGGCGAGCACGCGCTCAACACCGGCCGCCGTACGCTGACCGTGGTGGTGCGCAACACCGGCGACCGGCCCATCCAGGTGGGCTCGCACTACCACTTTGCCGAGACCAACAACGCCCTGGGCTTTGACCGTGTGGCTGCACGCGGCATGCGGCTCAACATCGCATCCGGCACCGCCGTGCGCTTTGAACCCGGCCAGGAGCGCACCGTGGAGCTGGTGGACTACGCAGGCGAGCGCCGCGTGTTCGGCTTTCAGGGCCTGACCCAGGGCCCGCTGTAGCAAATTCAAGCCCAATTGGCCGATAGCGCCGGTATCAATTGCCCCAGCAGCTATCAAAAACATAGTAAACCGTTCTTGCGGAGCACCCCTCACATGGCAACCATTGGACGACGCGCCTACGCCGAGATGTTCGGCCCCACGGTGGGCGACCGCGTGCGCCTGGCCGACACCGAACTCATTCTCGAAGTCGAGGCCGACCACACCCTGCGCGCCGGCAGCTACGGCGAAGAGGTGAAGTTTGGCGGCGGCAAGACGATTCGCGACGGTATGGCACAGAGCCAGCGCAGCAATGCACAAGGCGCGGTGGACACAGTGCTGACCAACGCCCTGGTGGTAGACCACACCGGCATCTTCAAGGCCGACATCGGCCTGCGCGCAGGCCGCATCGCCGCCATCGGCAAAGCCGGCAACCCCGACACCCAGCCCGGCGTGGACATCGTCATCGGCCCCGGCACGGAGGTCATCAGCTGCGAGGGCAACATCGTCACCGCGGGCGGCATCGACAGCCACATCCACTTCATCTGCCCGCAGCAGATCGAAGAAGCCCTGGCCAGCGGCGTGACCACCATGCTGGGCGGCGGCACCGGCCCCGCCACGGGCACGCTGGCCACCACCTGCACCTCCGGCCCCTTCAACATGGAACGCATGCTGCAGGCGGCCGACGCCTTCCCCATGAACCTGGGTTTCCTCGGCAAGGGCAACGCCAGCCTGCCCGACGCGCTGCACGAGCAGATCAGCGCAGGCGCCATCGGCCTCAAGCTGCATGAAGACTGGGGCACCACGCCTGCGGCCATCAGCAACTGCCTCGACGTGGCCGAGGCCACCGACACGCAGGTCGCCATCCACAGCGACACGCTCAACGAATCGGGTTTTGTGGAGAACACCATCGCGGCGGTGGGCGGGCGCGGCATCTGCGCCTTTCACACCGAAGGCGCGGGCGGCGGCCATGCCCCCGACATCCTGCGCGTGGTGGGCGAGGACAACTTCCTGCCATCGTCCACCAACCCCACCATGCCTTATACGCACAACACGCTGGACGAGCATGTGGACATGCTCATGGTGTGCCACCACCTCGATGCCAGCATCGCCGAAGACCTGGCCTTTGCCGAAAGCCGCATCCGCAAGGAGACCATCGCTGCCGAAGACATCCTGCACGACCTGGGCGCCATCAGCATGATGTCCAGCGACAGCCAAGCCATGGGCCGCGTGGGCGAAGTCATCCTGCGCACCTGGCAGACCGCGCACAAGATGAAGGTGCAGCGTGGCAGCCTGCAGGGCGACACGGCCCGCAACGACAACACGCGCATCAAGCGCTACGTGGCCAAGTACACCATCAACCCCGCCATTGCCCACGGCATCAGCCACGAGGTGGGCTCGCTCGAAGTGGGCAAATGGGCCGACATCGTGATCTGGAAGCCCGCGTTCTTTGGCGTGAAGCCCGCGCTGATCCTGAAGGGCGGACTGATTGCCATGGCTGCGATGGGCGACCCCAACGCGTCCATCCCCACGCCGCAGCCCGTGCACTATCGGCCCATGTTTGGCTCGTTTGGCGGGGCCATCGCCAAAACGTCGCTCACCTTTGTCTCGCAGGCAGGATTGGCTGCAGGCATTGGCGAGCGCTTTGGCCTGCGCAAAACGCTGTCCGCCGTGCGCAACATCCGCGGCATCCGCAAGCGCGACATGGTGCACAACAGCTACACGCCCAAGATGGAGGTGGACGCGCAGACCTACACCGTGCGCGCCGACGGCCAGCTGCTCACCTGTGAAGCAGCCACTGTGCTGCCCATGGCACAGCGCTACTTCCTGTTCTGAGGTCGCTTCCCATGAACGCCTTGCTGCAAGACCTGCGGATCCGCCTGGACGACCTGACCGATCCCCGCATCGAAGCCTTCATGCAGGAGCATTTGAAGGACATGCGTGCCACCTCGCCACCTGAGAGCGTGCACGCGCTCGACATGGTGCAACTGCGCCAGCCCGAGATCCGCTTCTGGACGGCCTGGCGCGGCGAGGGCGAGTTGGTGGGTACCGGTGCACTCAAGCACCTGGATGCCGACCATGCCGAACTCAAGTCCATGCGCACAGCAGCCAGCGTGCGTGGCCAGGGGGTGGGCCGGGCCGTGCTGGAACACATCCTGGGCCAGGCGGTGGACCTGGGCTACCAGCGCATCAGCCTGGAAACGGGCACCCAGCCCTTCTTTGAACCCGCGCACCAGCTGTACCTGCGCTATGGCTTTACCGACTGTGCACCATTCGGCAGCTACCGGCCCGATCCCCACAGCCGCTACATGAGCCGCACCCTGTAGCGCATCCGCGCATCGCCTTTCGGCCAGGGCCACAATGTTGACCTCGCCTATCCGGCTCCGCCCTTCCCTCTTGCCATGATCCAGGTCTCCAAACTTCTCCCCCAAGGCCAAGGCCTCGCTCCCGTACTGCTCAAGCGCGCCACCACCATCGAGCTGGACTGGGACGTGCGCCAGAAAAGCCGATTTGCAGCCACCGACTCGGCCGGACGCGAACTGGGCATCTTCCTGCCCCGTGGCACCCTGGTGCGCGGCGGCGATGTGCTGGTGGCCGAAGACGGTTCCATGGTGCGCGTGATCGCAGCGCCGCAGCCGGTGCTGGTCATCACCCACTGCGAACACCACGGCACACCGTTTGACCTGACCCGCGCCGCCTACCACCTGGGCAACCGCCACGTGCCCATCGAGCTGCAGCCCGACCACCTCAAGATCGAGCCTGACCACGTGCTGGCCGACATGCTGCGCGCCATGCACCTCATCGTGGACGAGCAAAACCTGCCGTTTGAACCCGAAGGCGGTGCCTATGCTGCGGGGCATGGCGGCGGGCACCACCATGGGGGTCACGGCCATAGCCACGATCACGATCACGACCACGACCACGACCACGACCACGAGCATGCTCACGCGCACGATCATGGCCATGACCACGGGCACACGCACACAGAGGTACCGGCTGCGGCCACGCCCCCGGCCCGAGGCCGCACGGTGTCCATCCCCGTGGTGGCCCAAGGGCACGTGCACGGCCCGAACTGCAACCACGACCACTGAGCCACCGCCCATGCGCCTGGACCGCCCCACGCCGCTGCCAGCCGCCAGCTTTTTGCAGCTGATGTGGCTGGCCTCCCCTGCACTGCCGGTGGGCGGGTTTTCGTATTCCGAGGGGCTGGAAAGCGCCATTGAAAATGTGGGCCTCGCCAGCGAAACCGCCGTGGGTGACTGGCTGCAGGACCAGCTCCACATCACCCAGGCCCGGGGCGACATGGCCCTCATCGCCAAGGCTGTGGGTGCGTGGCGGCGCGCCGACTGGGCGCATGTGCGCGAACTCAACGACTGGGTGCTGCACACCCGAGAAACGAGCGAACTGCGCCTGCAGACCGAGCAAATGGGCCGATCGATGGCCGACTGGCTGCGCAATCAGAACCAGGGCGACGAGACCCTGATGCCCGCCGTGCGCCACCTGGCCGCATTGCCCCCCACCTACCCTGTGGCATTCGCACTGGCCGCCTCCACCACCCAGGCGCCCGTGCGCGATGTCCTGCTGGCCTACGCTTTCGGCTGGGCGGAGAACATGGTGCAGGCCGCCCTCAAATCCATGCAGCTGGGCCAAAGCGCCGGCCAGCGCATCCTGGCCCGGCTGGCCGATGCCATCCCAGCCGCAGCCGACCATGCCAGCGGGCTGATGGACAGCGAGCGCCAGGCCTTTTCGCCCATGCTCGCCATCCTGTCAGCCCAGCACGAAACCCAATACTCCCGCCTCTTCCGATCATGACCACCAGCAACCTGCACCACGTCCCGAACCGCACCAAGAACCTGCCGCCCCTGCGCGTGGGTATCGGTGGCCCCGTTGGCTCCGGCAAGACCACGCTGCTGGAAATGCTGTGCAAGACCATGCGCGATGACTACGACCTCATCGCCATCACCAACGACATCTACACCAAGGAAGACCAGCGCCTGCTCACCGTCAGCGGCGCCCTGCCCGCCGAACGCATCCTGGGTGTGGAAACCGGCGGCTGCCCCCACACCGCCATCCGCGAGGACTGCTCCATCAACCTCGAAGCCATCGACCGCATGCTGGGCGAGTTCCCCAACGCCGACATCGTGTTTGTGGAAAGCGGCGGCGACAACTTGGCCGCCACCTTCAGCCCCGAGCTGAGCGACCTCACCATCTACGTCATCGACGTGGCCGCTGGCGAAAAAATCCCCCGCAAGGGCGGCCCTGGCATCACCAAAAGCGACCTGTTCATCATCAACAAGACCGACCTGGCCCCCCACGTGGGCGCCAACCTGGATGTGATGCACGCCGACACCACCCGCATGCGCACCAACGCCCAGGGCCTCAAGCCCTTTGTGATGACCAATCTCAAAACCCTGGCTGGCGTAGCCGATGTGGTCAAGTTCATCGAGACCCGGGGCATGCTGAAAAAATCAGCACCCGCAGTCGGCTAGAATTCGCGCCTTCCCTCCCGGAGACTTGGGTGAGTGGTTTAAACCAGCAGTCTTGAAAACTGCCGACGGGCAACCGTCCGTGAGTTCGAATCTCACAGTCCCTTTCCAGGATTCATGACAGACGGGCCCGAGTGGCCCGTTTTGCATTTCTACCTTCCGCTTTACCTATCTTCCTGGGATGCGCATAGGCAGAAACCCCCACTACCATCCCTTTGGACGGTAGAGTGCGTAGGGGCAATGCGCTCCACGAGCGTAGTGCCCCAGTTCCCGCGCATGTTGGCAACGACACAGGAGGGTTGGATGATCGATTCCGAAAGTGCACAAGAAGCCGCGAAGGCCGTGCAAGAAGTTGCGAAAGCAACCCAGTCAGCAATTGATGCCTCAAGGGAAGCGGGCGGCTTTCTTGCGAAGTACTTGGATGGTCCACTGACCCAAATGTCGGCCCTACTTGAGGACCGCCTCAAATACGCCCGTAGCATTCGGCTTGTCAGGCTACAACATAGATTCCGGCAAGAGGTGCAGGCGTTGGGCACGCAGGTGCCAATTCAGCCACTCCCTGTTAACTTTGCGATATCCGCCTTGGAGGAAGGAAGCCTGGAAGATGATGATGAGCTTCAGGACCTCTGGGCGCGGCTGCTTGCGAATACGGTGGATGCCAGCTCAGGCGTCGCTCCCAGAAGAGCACACATCTCAATGATCAGAGATATGTCACGCATGGATGCGCTCATCTTTGAGGCCATTTACGGCGTACCTGATGTGCCGAGTGGTAAGGCCATCGTTACCTATGAATTGCCCGGAAAAGCGTATCGGGCAGACGGATTGGAGGCTGCCGAGGTGCCCGAACCAAGTGAGGAAATTGTCCTCTCACTGTCCAATCTAGAACGCATAGGCGCTGTTGCTTTTGGCTCAACTTGGTCTGGTGCGGAGGTCTTCAAATTCGCGAACAAGACGACCGCCGGAAGAGAGTTGATGAAAGCTATCAAGCGCCGATCCATTTGATTCACCTCCGGGTTCGGGCTCGGTACATTGCTTAGCCGATGGCACCGGGCTGCTATAAATTCAAGATGCACAAAGCATCCTTGTCTACTGCCGAATTCCTTGCAATTGCCCACCAAAATCCGATCAACGCGGAACTGCTCGACCTCCTACGTGACCTGCGCATTCCCCAGTGCCATCTGACAGCGGGGTGCCTGTTTCAGGCCGTGTGGAACCACCGCACAGGAGCGCCCATCGACTGGGGCGTCAATGATTACGACGTGTTTTATTTTGATGACTCTGACCTCACAGAGGAGGCTGAGGATCGCGTTATCAAGCTTGTATCGAAAGCCGCTGCTGACCTGGGCGCCAAGGTTGAGGTAAGAAATCAAGCCCGGGTGCATCTTTGGTATGAGAGACGATTCAATGCTCCGTATCCGCAACTGAGTCATGCACGTGATGGTATTGATCGTTATTTGGTTGCCTGCACCCGAGTGGGAATAGATGCAGCTTCAGGGGAGCTATATGCTCCTGATGGACTGGAAGATTTAGCAGCAGGAGTGCTACGACTAAACCCCATGTACCCAGATTCCAGACAATTTGAGGCCAAGGCACGGAGCTATCAAGATCGATGGCCTTGGCTGCGCATCGCCTGATTTTGCAGAGCCCTAGGGCACACGTGCCAGACACGCCTTGCGGCTGTCCTGGTCTTTGATTGCGTAGCAGCGATCTCGCGATCCTTTGATTTCCGCCAGACACTGGTTGCGTTTATCGCCCTCCTTGACGCGGTAGCAGTACCCATGGTCCCCCTTGACCTGCGCTAGACAGTACGCCCGCTTGTCCGCATCCTTGATCGCGTAGCACTCCGAGGTGCCCGCCATGGCCTCCCCCATCCAGGCCATTGCGATCATGCAGAGCGGCACGAGGAGGTAGCTTCTCGCTATGTTGTTGATGGTCATGGTGTCCTCATTCGCAGATGCTGTGGAACATGGCCTGCTCCTCGCCAGCGGTGCATATGGTCAGTTGTTGCCCATCACGTTGCCAGCGGAATCTACACATAGCCAGCCCTGATCCGCTACAAGTCTGCATTTCCGGACGGCCCTCACATCGGGTGTCACCCTCCATGCATTGATCGGCATCTTTGGAGATCACTGGCTGCCAGCCATCACGCATCAATACCACCCGCACCTGTGCATAGGATTCGTTGCGAGCGAATGGCGGGACAGGACGCCGTTTGATGCTGGTCTGGGCCTGGGTTTCATCCACCACTGGCGGCGGCGAGCGATCATTCCCGTCTGGTGACTTGCGAGAGATCATGAGTGGCGCGCGATCCTCTGCCGCCACGGTGTTACCCGTGACCTTCTGCCATTGCCCGGCATATGCCCAGTATGTCTTCCCTTGGTAGGTAACCAGCATGCGCTTGGGTTTGAGGTGATCGGCATCCTTTGATGATTGCCATTCCATCCAGTCCGCTTTCACAGGGTCCCCATGTGTCACCTCACGGCATTGTCCACGCGCGATCTTGCGCATTCTTTCTTGATAGAAAACCCAGCTACTACGCTGTAGGTAGCCGTCGTCGGTGACTATGCGCACCAGCACCTCCGGTTGGTGCCGAAATTTCTCCAGCAGAGCTTGGTTGGTTACGTCCGTGGCCCCGATGATTTCATCGAATGACTGCTGTTGATGGCATAGCAGGGCAGGCTCTTTCATGGCAGGGCGCAGTTCCAGTTCTACATCCGGCATGAGTAGTGCGACCGGGGTCATGACTACGACAGCCAGCCCGTACCATGCCAAGATCACCTTCGCCTTGCCGATGCGCCCCTGTGCCCATGTGGTCGATGACCACGCAGTGAGAGATTTCCATTTGTTGGCGAGATAGTTCTTCATTGCGTTGCTCCCTCTGTGTTGTTGTGCTGACGGGGTGTGTTGACCCGTGTTGATGCGTATGGGTCAGGGCTATGACCGTCGGTCATGTTTCCTGCGCGGCGACCGAGGGCGTAGTCCGTCCAGTCCTGCATGAGCTGCTGCCGCTTGGCGAGGAGGTCACCACGCCGATACGCAGCCTCCACCTTGTTGCCCACCGCATGGGCCAGTGCCATTTCCGCGACCTCGTTCGGGTAGTCGGTCTGCTCTGCGCACCAGTCACGGAATGTGGATCGGAACCCATGCGGCACAGCCTCCAGCTTCAGCCGACGGAGTACCGCTGTGAGCGTCATGTCCGAGAGCGGACTACCCAGTTCAGGATCACGGCTGTTAGGACTCGGGAATACATACGCCTTGCCCGAGGTACGTTCTGCTGCTGTGGCGAGCGCTTTCATTTCTTGCAGGAGTGCGATAGCCGCATCCGACAGCGGCACCCGATGTGCCTTGCTGGCCTTCATGCGTTCAGCGGGGATCGTCCACACCCGCCCAGCCAGATCGATTTCCTCCCAGGTGGCACCGCGAACTTCTCCGGAGCGGGCTGCCGTCAGGATCAGGAATAGCAGGGCCTTGGCACCCATCCCCTCCTGGCCCACCAGCTGCTCCATGAACACTGGCAACTGCGCATAGGGCAGCGCCTGAAAATGCATCGTCTTGGTCACCTTGCCTGGAGCAGGCAACAGCTTGTCCAGCAGCCCCTTCCAGCGCGCAGGATTGGAGTCGGTGCGGTAGCCCCGCGCAATGGCCCAGTCGATGATGGACTCGATGCGACCGCGCAGGCGGGTGGCCGTCTCCGTCTTGCTGGACCAGATCGGCTCCAGCACCTTGAGCACCATCGCCAGCGATATGTCCCGCACAGGCATCTTGCCCAGCACAGGGGTGGCGTACATGTCCAGTGACCGCTGCCACTGCTGCGCGTGTTTGGCGTTCTTCCAGCCCTTCTCATGCGATGCGATGTAGCGCTTGGCCGCTTCACCGAATGTCATGCTGGTGTGGATTTCCGCGACCAGACGGGCACGCGCTCTGCGCGCATCCTCGATGGGGTCGATGCCCTGCGCCAATTTGGCACGGGCAGCCCGAGCCGCCTCCCGTGCATCGGCCAGCGTGACGGACGGATACGAGCCCAGACCCAGATCGCGCCGTTTTCCTGCCACCTGATAGCGCAGCACCCAACTGCGTGATCCGTACATCGTGACGTTGAGGATCAGGCCACGCACACCGCCGACATGGTTGGTGCCACGGCGCCAGAGGGCGGCGACCTGGGCCGCGCCCAGTTCCTTGCGGGGTTCGCGGGGCATCATGGCCGCACCTCCGCAGATGCAGGACGGGGATAGCCAGGGGGCTCATAGATCAGTACCTGCCAGTCGTACACCGAGGCATGAGAGAGGGCCTGGGCAGGGCCACCCCCATCCATGGCGATCAGTTCGCTCTCGACGGCGCGAGTGCGGCCCTCGGTGAGCCAGTCGGCCCAGGCGCGGTAGCGGGCGATCATCCCTGCGTCGCGCTGGTGGAGATAGACGACCTGCAGGGACGCAGGCGGGTTCGGTGCAGTCAATCGAGTTTCCTCCTTGACCGCCACTCTGGAGAATTTGGAGGGCTTGCAGGAAATTTCGATTTCATCGTCCCGGAACCCGCATGGGGCAAGGCGATGCTCTCCTCTCCCCAATTTTATTGGGCTTGTTGCTATCAATTTCATATCAATGACTCCTATGTCATTGATTTTCAATAGCTTTTTTCAGCGGCGGAGAGGGGGTGTCTGGAGCGCGCACGCTGTCTTCAGGGACGAGACAGAGGACGCGTTTTCTTGCCGCGCGAGACACGGAGACTCCCCGTCGATGGGGAGCATGGAGGGGAGAGCAGCGGGTAGACCTACCCGCCATCTGTTCAGGCCAATTCGTAGGGTTCGAGCGTCCAGCTGTAGTCCAGGTACAGAGGATGCCTAGGATGGCCATTGACCGTCAGCTCACCGAATCTGCGCCATTGGGGCTGGTACTGCGCCAGCCGTTCATGCAATGCATCACGCGCCCGGAGGAGATAGGGCCGGTTCACTACAGACGTACCCCAGGCCGCCCATATGGTTGGCGTGGGGTATTGCGCGACGGTCTTCTCGATGGCTTCCAGATTGCGCTCGTAGGCCACGGAATCAGCCTTGGGTGGCAGGTCTTTGGGATCGGTGGCCCGTTCTGGGTAGAGATTGAGCATTACGAATCCATCGAATCCGCATTGCTGGGCGACCTTCTCCACGCGGGTCACGGTGGGGTCGAGCTTCTCTTGGGTGGCGGTGCTTGGATTGAGGCCGATGATCAGCAGCGGACGGGCACCGGAGCGGCCCAGCGTGTAGCGCCATTGGTCGTTTTGGTCGGAGTGGTAGATGTCGTACATGGGAACTTTCAGGCATGCATTCGTAGCGTCTGCCCAGCTCTCTCCGGCGCAGGCATCAGATTATTTTGTACCACATATGCGGGTGCATAGAGTCGTCAGACAACGGACAGTCCCTGCCCATGACCAGGGACGAGGCATTGATCGCAGCGTTCGCCGACGAGCTTCGCTCGCGGCGTGCTGCGTTGCGCTTGTCTCAGGAGGAATTGGCCCATCGCGCGGGTATCAACCGGACGTACATCGCCAAGTTGGAACTGGCGCGCAATCAGCCTACATTGACTGTGTTGCTGCGTGTGGCTGAGGCGCTGGAGGTGCCGCTTCCGGAGCTTATTGCTGGGGCGCTTGTTCGGCGGTAGTTGCCGTGCATTTCCGGGGGGCGCTAGCTAGGGAGCTGACAGCGCAGCTGGAGATACTTACCCTGGCCCAGGTATTTGCGTATCGCTCAGCGGACCCTTCTGGGCCCAGTAGATATCTGGATCGCCCATTGCTGATCGTCAGGGTGCAGTCGCCAGCTTCGCACTGGATGGCTTTCCCGGTTTGGGCCAGGTCCACCTTCTAGGCTTCCCACCTCCGACCTCCCAGCCAGTCCCCCGATCCCCCGCCCCCTCTCCCCCTTTAGGGGAGGGGGCGTGGGGAGTGGGAGGCTAGGATTAATGCGGCAGACTCACCTTATCCCCGTCGCGGATCAGCAGTCCGGTATCGATCAGTGACTGGATCGCTTCGCGCACATTCTTGGCGCGGTGATTGCTGCCATAGCCTTCTTCTCCACTGTCGCACTTGTCCTTGAATGCTTGCGCGACGATCTTGCTGATGGCCTCATGGGTCGCCTCTCCGGGAGACTGTTCGCCATCGACGCCGATGCCTGCCACGCGCAGATGCAAGGTGATTGCCTTCAGCGCCTCATCGGCACGCTCCTGTGCCTTGGTCTTGGGAGATGGCAGAGCCGCCGGAGCCTCTGCATCCTCCACATGCCGCACCACGATGGATTTCAGGGGCTCCGCTTCATGCGCAGGCTGGAAACTGATCCCCTCGATCTTGAACCGCCCGCCTGCCGGTTCACCATCACGGCCCTTATCCAAGCGCCAGTAGCGATCTTCGCCCGAGCGGCCCACTTCGATGGACACGTCCGGATTCGCGTGCAGCGCATACGCGCCGCGCGCTCCCCGCCGAGGGTCATTGCCGCAATGGTGCACGAGCAGCACCGCCGCCCCGGTCATCTGGGTCAGGCGCTGCATGTTAGCGATTACCCCGGCCATGGCGGTGTTGCTGTTCTCTTCCGCCATCCCGGCGATGGACGCCGACAGCGTATCGATCACGATGAACTTGGCATCGTGCTTTAGCGCCGTTAGCGCCAATTCGTTGACGTCCTTCTCGCTGGCGACATTGCAGGGATTGAAAACGTAGTGGATGCAATCCAGGTGGCCGACGCCCTGGTCATGCTCCAGCGCCTGAACACGTGTGCGCACCCCGATCTGCCCTTCCAGTGCTACATAGATCACATTCGTACGGGTCACGGGATGCCCTGCCCAGTCAGATCCACTCGCAATAGCAGCCACCATATCGAGCAGCAGCGCGGTCTTGCCCGCCTGGGACTCGCCCCACAGGATGATGATCTCGCCCCCATGAAACACATCCCGCACCAGCCAGACATGCCGGGGCAGATGGCGGAAGTCCTGCGAGGTATGGGTGGGCAACCCGCGCTTTACCCCTGGTGGGAGCGGCAGGGTAGGCGCAGGCAATTGGTGCGGAGGCGGAGATGCGGAGGGCAGAGCCGCTTCTTCCAGTTCGGGGGCCGGTGCCGCCATTGAGGACGCGAGCAGAGGATCTGCTTCCAGGCTGGGGGCGGTTTCCGCCTGCTCGTCTTCCTTCGGGCTCGGCTCGGGCTGGAGCCCCACTGCCTGGGCGACGACCAGCTTCGCCATGTGGTTGCTATCACTGCCAGCAGGCGGGCACTCGGTTGCCTGATTGTCGGCCTCCAGTTTCTTGCGCAGATTGCGCTGCCAATCGAGGATGGCAGCCATGAGTTGAGCTTCTCCGGAGTATTTGCGCTGAGGCAGAGGTACCTCGTCCGATTCGGGGGCTGATGCCTTCGTCGAGGAGATGAGCAGCGATTCGGCCTGCTGGGTGACCGGGGCTTCGATCGGCTCATCGGCGTTCGGGCTGGTCTTCGGATAGAGCATTAGTGCTTGCTTCACGACCTGCTTCGCCACGTGGTTGTTGAGGTTGCGAGTGGCCCCAGAGTTGTCAGAGGGGTCGATGTGTTGGTTCGACATATGCGTTCTCGTTGAATGTTGGGTGGGCATGCGCAGGACGCGGTGAGAGGGGCAGGCAGTTGCCTTGCCTCCTCCGGCCATCAGTGGATTGGCGTGTGAGCGTCCTGCGACATGCAGATAGGTGGGGATCGGAGACCCCACCGCTTTAGGGCGTGACTACTTATCTGAGCGCGTGCGAGCTACAGACTGCTTGCGGGCCGGATGGCGCTTCTTGGCTGCCCGCTTGCGCGTCCCGGCCTGATCGACCGGCGGGGTAGCGAGACGGCGTTCCACGCGCCACAGCCGGTCGCCTACCGACTCCATGCCATCGAGGAGTTCGAGCAGCATGGCGTTCTGCCGCTTGAGCAGCTGGTTTTGCTGCATGACACAGGCGGTCAGCACAGAGAGGGTGATTTGATCTTCGTAGATCATGATTTGCTCCTTGTAGTGCCAGGAGACAAAGGGCCCCTGACCCTACATAGGTGCGAAATCAAAATTGATAGCAGACCTCTCAACCCCCGAAAACTGCCAAAAATCGCGCTCAAATTTTCCGCGCATCGAAAAATATCTAAGTAAATCAATGGCTTGCTTGCTCTATGCCAATTTTGCATTGGGAAATGTTGCTTTTGCATATGCGACCAATTCGCTTAGATCGTGAGTTATTCCATAACTTTGAGTTATGTAATTAAGTGAGTGTGCGCTTGCATCTATTGATGGTTGATTGCCTCGTGTTTGCGCCTCCAGGGTGGTGCAGGTGTCTCGGCGACGGGACAGACTCAGCCAGGGAGAGCTACTGTGGGTAGCGCGAGGGGGAGAGGTGCGGGACTGACCGCTATGCGATGCGGGAGATCAGACTACGGAGGTGGGGATGAACTCAATAAAACCATGAAATTCTCGCAACGCGAAACTTATTCATGGTAAATTCCTTCCACACGAAATACTCAAGGAGTTCGCAGATGAGCGCCCCTTTTGCCGGAAGCAAGAAAGAGCTAGAACAGCTTATCGTGAAGAATGTCCCCAAGGACATGCTCATGGCATGCGAGGATGCCTACCGAACAGGTGACCAGCAAGGGCGTCAGCACTCCGCCGCGTACCAATCTGGTCATAGGGCGTCGGCAGCAGGGCAGAGCAAGCATTTCTTCATCAACGAGACGTTCCATGAGGCTTTGCAGGCTCATGGAGCAACTCCCTCCCCGTTGTGTGGCACGCGCCTCGTAGTTGGTCGGGTAGGGATTTTTAATATTGCCCGCCTAAATGTGCCGGGGCACAAATGGGTCAACCTGCGCCGTAGTGCTACTCGGAGCCGCCTTGCCGAGCTCAACAGCACCATCGAGAGGAAGTATGTCCAGGGTGACATGTTTGCCCAACAGCCCCGTGAAGTCGCTGTAGGCACAATTTTCATCCTTGGTGTGATGGATGGCATTGATGCCAAGGGCCTTGCTCAGTTGACTCAAGTAATGGTCGCGCTGCCAGCTACTGACATGAAGTCTTGGCTCTATATCAGTTCCATGGCTGACTTCCTCAAACTCTACGATCAAACTAGCGCCAACGTTCAACCTGACAACGCTGTGCCGAAACTCAAAGTGCAGCGCAAGAAGCAAAACGACAATGACCAAGGGAATCCGTGATCTTCAGCCTGCTCGCCTTGAGCAGGCTCTTGCCGCTCGCCAATTGACAAAGGGGCAATTGGCGAGTCTCGTGGGTGTAGCTGCATCCACTGTCACGAAATGGTGCCAAGGCACTCAGGCGCCGGAGGCAGGTGCATTCGAGCGCATTGCATCTGTACTCAATGTGCAAACTGAATGGCTGACACGCCCAATGCTTCAGCCGGTATCCAAGCCACTGTTTCGCAGTAACGCAGCCGCTCTCAAGGCGGCCCGGGCAAAACTAGAAGCACGCACGGAATGGGTGCAAGAAACAGCAGTCTTGCTGAGCGACCATGTGGACTACCCAGATGTAAATTTGCCTGCGCGCGATTTCCGCGAGCCTGAGCAGATTGGCAATGCAGATATTGAGGCTGCAGCCGAAGAATGTCGTGCGCTTTGGCAGCTCGGGACCGGCCCTATTCAGGACTTAGCCCTAGCAGCGGAGGGTGCTGGAATCATTATCGCGCGCGAAGAAACCGAGATATCAGCAATCGAAGGACTATCTAGTTGGAGTGCAATACTTGGACGTCCGATCATTTTTCTCTCTGCCGATAAGGCCAATGGGTTTCGTAGCCGATTTGACTTAGCGCATGAAATCGGACACCTCATACTGCATCGGCACATACCAAGGGCTGATGACCGAGATCGGCACAATCAGATGGAGAAACAAGCGCACCGGTTTGCCGGTGCGTTGCTACTTCCCGCCGAGACCTTCTCCAATGAAGTGCGTGTTCCGACCAACTTGGATAATTTACTCACCCTAAAGAAGAGGTGGGGGGCATCTGTGGCAGCGATGATGATGCGCTTACATGCGCTGGGCCTGCTCACCGACGAGGAAAAGCTAGTCCTCTTCAAGCGCCGATCTGCTCGCTGGGGGGCCAAGTCAGAGCCCGATGATGACCAGTGGAAACCGGAAGAACCTCGACTATTACGCAGAACACTTGAGCTTCTAGTCACTGCAGGCATCCTTTCTACTGAGGCCATCCCGCGCTATCTAGGTCTATCTGCTAGAGACATTGAGCACTTGTGCAGATTGCGAGAGAACTATTTTGCCAATCCGTCGGGTGTCGTTGATTTAGCAACGCTTCGGTCCGCTAGAGCGCCAATGCAGCAAAGCCCCCAGGTCAATGACCTCCAGCTAGGCACCGTGGTGTCACTTCTAAATCGCAGAAAGTGACTCGGTCAACGGCAAGTGAACAGGAGATGCAAATGAGCAAAGGTCAAGATCGGATGGTATTCCGCCGCGAGGACGGCTCGTGGGTGAACAAGCGCAATGATGCGGAACGTGCCTCAAGTTTGCATGCCACGCAACGTGAAGCTGAGCAAGCTGCGCGTGAAATGCTCAGTAAACAGGGAGGCGGAGAACTCACCACCAAGGGCGTCAATGGCCTGATCCGGAGCAAGGACACCATCGCCCCCGGAAATGACCCGGTCCCTCCGCGGGACAGCGAGCACTGAGTAGTCAGCGCTCCGGCGCAATGATTGTCTCCGCGAGATAAGCATGGACAGTCCCGCTCCAAGGCTCAGGGAAATTTGGGGTAAAGCCAGCCCGCCAATCATGCTCCGGAGAAGCAGCATCGAGCCACCAATGGTCAAACTGCTTTGTGCCCGAAACAATTTCGATTGGATGAGGGCGGTTAGAAGCTCCAGACTCAATATGGTGCGATGCTTGGCATCAATGGGGGCGGAGACGATGGCTGTCAATCTAGACTTTATGCGAGAGGATCGCCTGTAGGAGCAAGAACGAACACAGGTAAACCTCGGTGGAAAGTGGTCTATCGTCGGGGTTGTGTGCTATCGCTCCAGCCCTTTCCAGAATTGATCAATCCATGAACCCTGCAGGCATTGACACTAGCGCACTGCTCACCATGCTGGGCTTGATTGCTGCGGTGTGGGCCGTCGTACCAAGCTCTTCCAAGCTCAGCTTTCGGTTGAGCCTAAACTGGTTCGACTGGCTAGTCATCTGGACCATGTTGCTCGTCATCCACGGACTCTTCTTCGAACCCGTACTGACCGCACTTGGATTTCCTCTGCTTGGCCCCTGGTTGTGGGGCTTCGACAAGAGCGCCACCCAGTACTCACTGTTCTTACTACTCTCGGCATTCATCTACTGGCGGTCACGCAGGACAACGCTGACGCGATGGAACCTTGGACTCTTCGACGATTTGACCACGTCGCTACTGCATGCTGGGAAGCACGAAGAACTTGCCGAATTACTGCAACGTCACCTTGAATCCGCTCTGGACTTGGCTGCGTCAAAGACCGTGCGCAGCCGATTCGCCAATGCTATACGCCCTTCTCGCCCCGACTTTCAAGTCGTACTCCAAGATGACGGATCTATCACATTAGGAGCAGGCGCGCCGACGAGCAGGATGCTCCGCAACTGGTTCAGCTTCCGCGAATGGGTTGCCGACTCTGTTGGTCCTTCTCAGCGGGTTCAGCGCCGCGCTGTCATCGTCGTAAAACGATTGTTTTCATCCCGGCTACTGACCGCGCACCTCGCTGTCGCGAGGCCCTATCTTTGCATGGATGTCATGGAGCGCGTAACGCATTTTGTGGATGGTTTCCAAGACAATTTCTTTGCCACGCTCCTAGCCGATGAGGCCAGCATCTTGTACAGCGAGCTTCAGAACAACCATAACTTCGGCGGGGGCGGGTACCGGCTGGCACTACCCGATGAAAACCGTCTATTGCGGTTCTACTGCGCAGATATTGATGTCGCAGCCCGCCTCAGGATTTACCGTTCTGTTGGGGAAGCGGTCCTTACTCGGATCGACGCAGATGAGACTCTGGAAAAGAAACTGAATGGAAGGTTACTGACCTTCCAAGAGGTTGGAAAGTACCATGACCCTATTTATGCAGGCATCTGGTTCTTCAGGATCATGGTTCTTGAGGGACTGCATCAGCGTGTTGCTGACCACTTGTGGCTCCACTACATGTCTCACTTTGCCATCCGCCTAAGCGACCGCGCACGCGAAGTTCTGCCGGAAGACGAAAACCACGAGTTCTCAACACCTCTGGCGTACCTGCTGTACGAAGTAGTCAGCGCTACTACTGTGTGGATAAGGGATGCTGCGGCTCTGACACAGCATGACGATGTGTTGCAGCCTGACCAGCGCGAAGGTCATCACATTCATATTTCCTTTGAAGCTGCCGAAGCCATAGGCAGCGTTATCAACGCCATCCTGATGTCGCCACGCATAACGCATAGACTAAAGGACGAAGTGCTCGGCGTAGTGCTCGCCACCCTGCAGTACCTGGAGCAGCATGGTCAATTGGCTGTGTTGGCAACAGTGATGCGAAAGCACCTCATCGAACCCTACGGTTTCCCGGAGCGGAACAACTATCTCGATGTATTGAAGCAGTGCTTCGACAACCAGAACTACACGCTTCGGGCTCACCTGGGGCGCTTCAATGAGGTGCTCAACGCTGCCCTGCGAGCTAGGGGCTGAGAACCGAGTTGCATTCTGAGCGCAAGCAAAACTGACGCATTCCCATAGGCCGCTTCACTCCTCCGGCGCCGACGTTCCGGACGTAGCGAATGGATTGTTTGCGTTGGTTCATCTAAATTGCGCAACAGCTACTGCGTTCTCCCAACCAATTTACCCATTCCTCGACGCCCCGCCCACGCCCTCACTTGGGCGTCAACCTCGACGTGATGCACGCCGACACCACCCGCATGCGCGCCAGCGCCCAAGGACTCAAGCCGTTTGTGATGACCAACTTCAAGACCCTGGCGGGCGTGGCCGATGTAGTGAAGTTCATCGAGACACGCGGGATGCTCAATGCAAGGTCTCGTTAGATGCTAGCGCGGGAGATTGACTTGTCCTGTGGGGGCGGTGGTGCAATCGCAACTTGTGACGCCAGCGGTACTCCTTTCATGCCATCCGATAGCAAACTTCGGTAACACACGTAGCAGGCGCGTGCACGGCGATACTGATCCAAGTTCGCGATGCATGATTGCTCCATATCGAGAGGCAAGGTGCCGCCCCACCCATAGCCCACCGACATTCGCCCCGGGATGCGCACCATTTCATAGCTGCCATTCGGCTGCTGAATGAGTTCGGTCGCAGGCTTCACGGATCTGACTACGGCCCTAGTCATCCCAATTCCGAGTCGCGGACCGATTGCATGGCTCGTACGATTACGGTAGTCAGAAGTGGCTGATCTGTACTCATGTGTATCCAGCGAGCAGATCAAACTGACAAAGTGTGTTGCAGTGTCCGGCCACGGCGCCAAGAGCTTTAGTAAGCGCTGCTCCTTCTGCCTCCTGGTCAGATGCCGAGGTTTCTCGTCATGCGTCGTAGGGTCGCCGTCGATGTGATCTCGATAGCTTGCATCCTGTGCAAGACGCACTTGATGCATCGAGTTCGTGGCAACGAAAGTGAACGTGTCGCGCATAGCGCTCGGAAGAAGTAGGCACTGATGCGCAAGTGCCTCAAGAAATTCCCGGCGTAGCTCCCACGCATCCTCTTCTTCGTAGCCTGCGATGACTGAATTCCACGCCTTCCAACGTCGTAGCGCATCAAGCCATCCGTTGAGTAGATTCGTGAGCTCTCGGAGCTCATCTCTAACCATCTCGGCCCCGAACAGAGACCAGCGATGCTGGTCGATCTGCTCAAAATCGTAAGGAAGGTAGTGCTCCGACGGTCCCATGTCGCCACTATCCCAGCGGACAAGGTAGGCATCGAATGCGGTGCGTAGAAGCGTGGAATACTTTATGTCCATAGGCAGCGTAAAAGGACCAATCTCAAGACTACAAGATAGTCATTGTTGAAGCCCCAGTCTGCCCCGGAGAAGGGCCTTCACCGTACGGAAAATGGTGTCGTGGGCTGTATAAACATCGTCGTCGCTAGCAACACCGGTGTGCACAATTGTCCCTCTGAGGTCATAGGCTCGCACAACTTCACGAGCTAGCTGACTGCGATCTACGTGTGCCAATCCTGCGCCAGTCCTGACCAGTTCGCGTACGCGCCTGCGTATTGAAGTCTCTTTACGGAAATCGAACTCTCTCTGTAGCGACTCAAGAGCGACACGTTCCTCTTCATCGATATCCTCAAGAAGGCGCTTGTTGATGTCCAGCATCATCTTCTGCAGCATCGCGACAGCGGCTTCGTGCTTGGGCAAGTCTGGAGCTAGAACTTCCAACACCATCATCAACGTCAGCAATCGAGCCCTCATGGAGGTCTCCAGAAATTGCCCCAAGTACAGCGAAATAGCAGTTGCAATTTTGGTATCCGTGAGCACGCGCTCATCACACTCCGTCACCGCCTCTTCTAGCAGGGGCGCCAATGTGGCAAAGGCTGATGCGGTGTGCAAAGACGCTTCGCCAAAGGCAACAAACTTGATGTTCTCGTCCGTCTTGAAAATTGTGTATCCCCCCGCATTGCCGAGTCCATGAACCGGGGCGTCATCTTCCAAGTCGAAACCTCTGGCCAAATTTTTTCCGGCTTGGACTGGGTCATCGGCATAGGTGATGTCTCCCCTGCCCTGCTCCAAGACGAACGGTAAGTTCCGGACTAACGCGATGTTCCACAGTCCGGCATGAAGACGTGGCAAGAATGCCTCTGCTTCAGCTTCCGTCGCAAACTCTGAGATCTTTACGATCAAACTTCGGTGCTGCATCACGAATGTTGCGGGCTTCCCGGCTAGCTGTATCTGCACAGGAGTCTCGATACCGGCGATGCCCAATGTTTCTAGAGTCCTTGCCGAGACACGCAGTGTGTATGTCATATCCGCCCCTCCTACCCATCAGCTTACCCATCCTCGCCGCAGCTCGTTGGCCCCCCACGTGGGCGCCAACCTGGACGTGATGCATGCGGACACCACCCGGATGCGCACCAACGCCCAGGGCCTCAAGCCGTTTGTGATGACCAACCTCAAAACCCTGGCGGGCGTGGCCGATGTGGTCAAGTTCATCGAGACTCGGGGCATGCTGAAAAAATCAGCACCCGCAGTCGGCTAGAATTCGCGCCTTCCCTCCCGGAGACTTGGGTGAGTGGTTTAAACCAGCAGTCTTGAAAACTGCCGACGGGCAACCGTCCGTGAGTTCGAATCTCACAGTCTCCGCCAGTTCTCGGCCCGGCGCAGCTACAACAGCGAAATGTGCGCAAAGGCCAGTGCAGCAACATGTCTGTGGCTGCCCCCCCCCCTCACTCAACCCGATTCACAAGAACGCATCTGCCCCCTAGACTGCGTTTTTACTGAGCCTTGCTGCATCCATGGGCAGGACTGAGAAATTGGGTGTGGGCCTGCGGCCTGAAGTGACTAGCCATGTCGAGGAGAGAAGGATGTTGTCGTCGGCCCTCTACGCATCGTTCTTTTTCACGGTGGCCCTGCTGGTCACCACCGCCTACTTCTTGATGGGTGGTCTGCCGCTTCTTACGCTAAAACATGACACCCCACTGGACGCGCGGTTCGTTCGGGGGTTTTTCAACGTGTACTACCGTGCTGCGTTCTGGGCGTCACTGGGGGCGTTTGTAAGCTATGCGCTTTGGGGCAGGTACCCCTTTGCCATCGGCGTGGCGGTCAATGCCTGCATCGTCTCGCTGCTGCGCAAGCACTTGTTGCAAGCCATGCAGCAGCTCGGTGCACAGATCGAGGCGAGTAGCGACGGAGCGATTCACCACTTTCGCCGCGTGCATTCGGCGGCGCTCTTCGTCAACCTGGTTCAGCTGGTGGCGATCGTTTGGGGGCTGTTGTGGTTGTCACAGCAGCTCAAGTAGACCTCTCGGTGGGGTGCCACGCCGGGCCTGTGCCCTGCGTGTGGCCTTTCTTTCACCTCGCCAGTCCCGCTCCCTGCGGTGCGATGGGGGTCAAATCTTCAGGGCGGCATACCTCTTCGCTGTGCGCCAAACGAATCCACAGACCGGTGCGTTTGATGATGACGTAGTCCACGCTCACCGTTCTGCCTTTGTAGAGAAATTGCGTGCCGGGTTTGTACAGAATCATTCTTGTGATGTAGCGCGCTGGGATGGCCGGATGATGACAACATCACCCATTCCGCAATGGTGCCAACAGACGGGCGCCGTGGCTTTGCCGCTCGGCAAAAGACCTACGACGCAGTCGCTTTTTCACCCCCGTGTTGATGCCTTAGGGCGGGCAAAAAAAAGCCCGCAGGCTGCGGGCTTAACACTTGCGCGATGCAAGCGGGAGGGATGTCGAGGGGATCGACAGACCAATGTTAGGACGGTGACCAATGTGGGCATGTAGGACAGGACCGATTCCTCCAAGCTCCGTCGATCAGCAGCAGAAAGGGATCGTGGGTTAAGCGCCCGGGCAGCCCAACGTTCACGTTCCGTAAATCCTTGCGCTGCCCCGCCCCGTGGCCTTGGCCAGGTACATCGCGGAATCGGCCTTGCGCAGGAGTTCTTCGGCCTCGGTGCCGTCACCGGGCGACAGGACAATACCGATGGACGCGCCGATTTGCAGCGCATGCGCTTCGATCTCGGTGGGCCGGCCCAGGGCTTGAACCAGACGGTCGGCCAGGCGGTACGCACTGTCACCGTCCGATACGCCCCGCTGCAGCAACGCGAACTCATCGCCGCCCAGGCGCGCCACCACATCGTCCTCGCGCGCGGCCTGCGTCAGTTGCCGGGCCACCCACACCAGCAACTGGTCACCTACGGCGTGCCCGTGGCGGTCATTGACGAGTTTGAACCCATCCAGATCCACGTACAAGACAGCGAAGCCACGGCCCGACCGGTGCACGTCGGTGGCTGCGGCCTGCAATGCTTGCAAAAAGGCGGTGCGGTTGAGCAAGCCCGTCAGGCCGTCGTGCTCTGCCACATGGCGGATCTGCTGCTCGGCCTGCTTGCGCTGGGTGACATCGGTGAAGGTGCGCAGCGCGCCGCCGCCTTTGATGGGCACGGTCTGGACCTCCAGGATGCGCCCGTCGGGCCGGGGACGGTCATACACCTGGGGCTGATCGACCCCGCCATTGCTGTGTCGCAGCAGGTCCTGCACTTCCTGCGATGCGCCCTGGAATTCGCCACGAGCCCGCAGGTAGGCCAGCACATTCACCAGCGTGGGCTTGGATGCCATCAGCTCGGCCGGCAGGTCCAGCAGTTCCATGGCCCGGCGGTTGCACAGCTCGACCACCCCCGTGGCGCTGATCTTGGCCACGCCCTGGTCCATGTGCTCCAGCGTGGCTTCGAGCAGGATGGATTTCTCCCGCAATTGCGCCTCGCTGTCGCGGGCGCTGCGTTCGGCCTGCGCCAGCAAGCGCTGCTGGCGCTTGAGCTCGGTGATGTCCACATGGGCGTAGAACACCGTGCCGTCGCTGCCCTGCTTGGCGATGACGCGGCTCCAGCGGCTGCGCGGCAAAGGCACTTCAAACGGCGCCCCCGCAAAACGCATGTGCTCCTGCAAGGTCGAAAGACCGTCGTAAAACGGTGCCATGTCGCCCTCACCCCCGACGGACCATGCGTGGCGGTACACCTCGTCAAACGCCAGACCCATTGCGGCAGCGCGGTCTGGCAGGTGGTACATCTGCATGAAGGGCTGATTGACCCACTGGATGCGCTGATCTTCGGCGCAGATCATCAGCCCATCGGGAATGCGGTCAAACAGTTCGGAGCTTTCAAACAGCGGACTGCGCAGGTAGCCGGGCTCATGGATTTCGGCCTCGGCCGGCGTGGCGAGCGTGGCTTGCGCGCTCTGCACCGGCAGCGCCTCGGCACGCCACAGGCGCACCCGCCCCACGCCTTCAATGGGCAACGACGACACATGCACGCGCAGCCCCCGGTGATCGAAGCTGTAGGGGCGGGTCTGCGCCCGGTGGCGCTCGAGCCCGGCGGTGATGTAGCGCTCGATGTTGGGCAGTTCCTGGGCATCGAGCCGCTGGTTATAGAAGCGGCGCAGGTTGGCTTCGTAGGGCTCGCCCTCGTACACATGCCCCTCGTGCTCCGGGAAGAACTTGAAGAAGGTCCTGTTCCAGGCCACCGTGCGGTCGCTGTCGTCAAACGCGCACAGCGCCACGTCCAAACCATCCAGGGTGTCACCCAGGGCACGGATGAGGCGGAGGCGAGAAGCGTCAGGCATGGTCAGGAGGTTGGATGCGGCACTGTCAGCACAAGCCCGTGCAACACACTGGCCCAGGTGGCAAGGGGTCTGCCAACGCCGACGCACAGCGCCGATCATTCCATTGTGCGGAACCGACTTACAGCAAACCGTCTGAGGGCCACGGACAAGCTGAAGGCAGCGGTTTGTGTTGCGCCAACACCACAATACCTTGATGCAAGTCAAGAATCAACCGAGACCAGCGCGGATGCCAAGCCCCGTCGTTACGGCTGGAAACTGATCCATAGCGTGACCGGAACCCTGTCGCGCCTGCGTTCCGCTATGGTGGGTGTTTTGTAACCCGGAGTGAGCTGCATGATGAAAAAAACCACCCCTTTTGCCGTCGCCTGTTGCCTGGCCCTGGGAGCAGCTGTGACTGGGTGTGCGGGTTACGGACAAACACCCGCACCACCCGCCAGCACGGCACCGACAGGCGCGGCGCCCGGAGGCATGTGCAATGCCCAGCCCGCGCAGTTTGCAGTGGGACAAAACAGCACGGCATCGACCGTGGAGTCTGCACGGCAGCGCTCGGGCGCGCAGACGGCGCGCATCCTGCGCCCAGGGCAAATCATCACCAAGGAATACGACACCCAGCGGCTGAACCTGGAGGTAGACGGCAATGGCCGCATCCTTGCGGCAAAGTGTGGCTGAGCTTGCCCCCAGCTGCTGAATGGCCTGAGGGCCTGCCAACAATCTCCCGGGAGATCACAAACCGGCTTTGACGGAGCCTCCGTCAGTCCGCCAGGAACAGCTCCTGCAGATCGCTCAGAAAGTCAAAGCCCCGCTCGGTAGGCCGTACACGCGCCATGTCGCGCTCGATCAGGCCCTTGCGCTCGGCGGCCTCCAGGCCCTTGGCGATGGCGGTCAACGGCAGGCCTGTGCGGGCCATGAAGTCCTGCAGCGCAAAGCCTTCGCGCAGGCGCAGGGCGTTGAGCATGTACTCAAACGGCAGATCGGCGCGGCGCACCTCGTCGTCCTGCGCCACGGCATGGCCTGCCAGGGCGTTGTCCATGTAGCGCGCGGGGTCCCGAAAGCGCACCTGCCGCACCACGCGGTGCGCAAAGCTCAGCTTGCTGTGCGCACCCGCGCCGATGCCCAGGTAGTCGCCAAACTGCCAGTAGTTGGTGTTGTGAAAACACTGGTGGCCGGGCTGCGCGTAGGCAGAAATCTCGTACCGCGCCATGCCCGCCTGCCCCGTCATCTCCGTGATGCGGTCAAGCATGGCGTAGGCCTGGTCGTCCTCGGGGATGGCCGGGGGGAACTTGGCGAAGTAGGTATTGGGCTCGATGGTGAGGTGGTAGATGGAGATGTGCGGCGGCTTGAAGGCCAGCGCCGTTCGCAGGTCCTGCTCCAGCTCTGGCAGCGTCTGGCCCGGCAGGGCGTACATGATGTCGAGGTTGAAGGTGTCGAAGGACGCAGCGGCCTCCTCCACCGCCGCCATCGCCTGGGAACGGTCGTGCACGCGGCCCAGGGCCTTCAGGTGCTGGTCGTTAAAGCTCTGCACCCCCACCGACAGGCGCGTGACGCCCGCCGCGCGGAAGGCGCGAAAACGGTCTTTCTCGAACGTACCGGGGTTGGCCTCCATCGTGATCTCGCAATCTGGCTCCAGCCGCAGGCGGGCGCGAATGTCGCCGATCAGCCGGTCGATGGCTGCCGGCGAAAACAGGCTGGGCGTGCCGCCGCCGATGAAGATGCTGTGCACGGACCGCCCCCAGACCAGGGGCAGCGCGGCCTCCAGGTCGGCCATCAGGGCATCGATGTAGCGCTGCTCGGGCACCTCGCCGCCGGTGGCATCCGGGCGAAATTCGTGCGAGTTGAAGTCGCAGTACGGACATTTCTTGAGGCACCAAGGCAGGTGCACGTACAGCGACAGGGGCGGCAGGCTGGGCAGCTGCAGCAGGCCCGGGCGCATGTAGTGCTGGATGTCGCGCACCACGGCAGGTTCGGCCTCGGCCTGTGGCGTGATCGGAATATGAACCACGGTCAGCGCCCTTCTACAACCAGCGTTCGCGCATCAGCGCCAGCATCTGTGCGGCCGATCGGCCCCGGTGGCTGTGGGCGTTTTTCACCTCCACGGGCAGCTCGGCAAAGGTCTTGCCGAACTCGGGGATGAACATCACGGGGTCGAAGCCAAAGCCGTTGCTGCCCCGAGGTTCGGTGGTGATCTCGCCCACCACGCGGCCCACGGCGATCAGCGGCTCCGGGTCTTGCGGGCTGCGCACGGCGACCAGGGTGCTGACCATGGCGGCGCGGCGGTTGGTCACGCCTTGCAGTTGCTCCAGCAGCGCGCGCACGTTGTTGTCGTCGCTTTTCTCGTAGCCGAACTGGGTGCAGTAATACGCGGTGTCCACGCCCGGCAGGCCGCCAAAAGCGTCCACACACATGCCGGCATCGTCGGCCAATGCGGGCAGGCCCGTGTGTTCGGATGCAAACCGTGCCTTGGCCAGGGCGTTTTCGACAAAGGTGCGGAAAGGCTCCTCGGCCTCACCCACACCCAGGTCGGCCTGCCGCACCAGCTCCACGCCCAGGGGCGCAAACATGGCCTGCAACTCGGCCAGTTTGCCGCGGTTATTGGATGCCAGAACAATTTTCATGGTCAAAATGGCCGCAAGCGCTAGTGAAATATGCGCAAGCAGCTATCAATTAAGGAGTATTTTGCAGGGCTTGCTGCTGCAGCTGCACCAGCTGGGCGATGCCCTGTTCGGCCAGCCCCAGCAGTTGGTCCATCTCGGCGCGGGTAAAGGCCACGCCTTCGGCTGTGCCCTGCACCTCCACATAGTGGCCTGCGCCCGTCATCACGACGTTCATGTCGGTGTCGCAATCCACGTCTTCCACATATTCCAGGTCCAGCAGCGGCGTGCACTGCACGATGCCCACCGAAATGGCTGCTACGGGCTGCAGCAGCGGCGACTGGGCGATCTTGCCGCTGGCCAGCAGCTGGTTGACCGCATCCTGGGCCGCGACCCAGGCGCCGGTGATGGCAGCCGTGCGCGTGCCACCATCGGCCTGGATCACGTCGCAGTCGAGCTGGATGGTGCGCTCGCCCAGCAGCTTCAGGTCAAACACGGCGCGCAGGCTGCGGCCGATGAGGCGCTGGATCTCCTGCGTGCGGCCGGTCTGCTTGCCCCGTGCAGCCTCGCGGTCGCTGCGGGTGTGGGTGGCGCGCGGCAGCATGCCGTACTCCGCCGTGACCCAGCCCTCGCCGCTACCGCGCTTGTGCGGGGGCACACGCTCTTCCACCGAGGCGGTGCAGAGCACCTTGGTGTTGCCAAACTCAATCAGCACCGAGCCCTCGGCATGCATGGTGTAGTGGCGCGTGATGCGCACAGGGCGCAGTTGGTTGGCGGCGCGGTTGCCGGTGCGGATGAAGGTGGTCATGTGATTCTCTATATCAAGCAAGTCGCCCACCTGCTTCATGAGGCGGGCGACGAAAGGCGAAAAAACCTGATTCCATGCATTTGCATGGAGGGAGCCTGGATGCAACCCAAAGCGCCGATGGCAGTTCAGGCCTTGCGGGCAGCAGAGCGACGGATGGCTTCGTTGATTTCGGCGATCGACCGCTCGATGGCCGCATCGTCCAGGTCATCCACCAGCCCATCGAGCGGGCCCGCCTGGATGGTGGACGCAAACACGTCGTCGCTGATGCTGTCCGTGGACACCCCCTGGGTGGACTCGAACGCATCGGGTGTCTCCCACTCCAGAGCCACCACGGTCACGTTGTCACTGCTGTCCCCCGCTTTGCGAAGGGCATCTTCCACCAGCTCGGGCACAGCATGCGACACGGTGTTGCGGCCCAGTTGCTTGGCGATGTCTTCGTCGCTGAGCGTGCCCCACAGGCCGTCTGAGCACAAAAGAATGCGGTCGCCCTGCTCTAGGTACACAGGGCCGGTGATGTCGTAAATGGGCTTGGTGGGCGAACCCAGGCAGGTGAACAGCACGTTGCGGTTGATCTTGTCCAGACCAGGGGGCGGCGTGTTGCGCAACTCCATGTACGAGTGGTCCCGCGTACGGGTCAGCAGATCGCCATCGCGCACCATGTACAGGCGCGAGTCTCCGCAATGGATCCAGGTGGCGGTACCGGCCTGCAACACCGCCGCGACCAAGGTGGTGCGCGGTGTGTCGAGCATGCCTTTCTCTGTGGCGTAGCGCAGGATCTGGTGGTGTGCCGCGAGCAACGCGCCGGACAGGAACTCCTGCACATCCTTGAGCTGGGGTTTGGCCTGGCGCTGGAACAGCGCCGAGATGGTCTGCAGCGCGATCTGTGCGGCCACTTCACCTTCAGGGTGGCCACCCATGCCGTCGGCCAATACAAACAGGCCCGATTCGCGCGTGTAGCAATAGCCCATGCGGTCTTCGTTCTTCTCGCGGCCGCCACGGCGGCTGATCTGGAATACCGAGAACTTCATAAGGACTCACGCAAACAAGGATGCACCCGGGCGCCATCCGTGGACATGTACCTCACCCGAACCCGCATTGCGTGCGTCTGGTTCATTTGGGCTTGGCTCCGATACCGGTGGCTTCACCCACCTTCTGCACATTTTTCTTGGTGTCAGACACCAGAGTGTCCAATTGCAGCCGCATCTTCTCGGCCACCGTGAGCTTGGTGTAGCGGCGCTCACCCTCGCGGCTGAGCTCTTTTTGCAAGGCAAACACCGACTGGGGGCGGGACAGCGGGTCAAGCGCCATGCACCACTCCACCACCTCGATCAGGTTGTCGGAATACACGCCACGCAACTTGGTCAGGGCGAGCGACAGGCGGTCCTTGTCCACGCGCTGCGGCGCCTCGTTGGGCGGAAAGCCCTGCATGCAGGCGTAAATGCAGGCGCCGATGGCGTAGATGTCGGTCCACGGCCCCATCTGCGAATCGCGCCGGTACATCTCGGGCGCAGCAAAGCCGGGGGTGTACATGGGGCGGATGAAATTGCCTTCCTTGCTCAGCACCTCGCGCGCCGCGCCGAAGTCGATCATCACGGCCTTGTTGTCGTCGGTGATGAAGATGTTGGCGGGCTTGATGTCCAGGTGCAGCATCTTGTGCTGGTGCACGATGCGCAGGCCGCGCAGCACTTCGTCGAACAACGAGCGGATGGTGGACTCGCGGAACACCTTCTGTGTCTTGAGGTCGCGGGCGGTGATGATGAAGTCCTGCAGGGTCGCGCCCTCCAGGTAGTTCATCACCATGTAAACGGTTTCGTTCTCGCGGAAGAAATTGAGCACGCTCACCACGGAGGCGTGCGAGATCTGGGCCAGCGAGCGGCCCTCTTCAAAGAAGCTCTTGAGCCCCAGGCGGTACAGCGAGAGCTTTTCGGGCGGCACCTTCGGAAGCAACTCACCAGGAGCGCGGGTCGCCAGGGACGAAGGAAGGTACTCCTTGATGGCCACCTGCTGGCCTTCGGCGTCGAGGGCCAGATAGACCACACCAAAACCACCGGAGGACAACCGGCGCACCACACGGTAACCGCCAATTGCGGTATCGGGCGGCAAGGGGGCCGGTTTGATTTTTGACATATTTTGCGAAGATGATTCGGGGGTAAGGCGGAACCCGGATAATCGCCGGATCGCAAGCAACCATCAAAAAGTCCAATGCCAGTTTACAGCATGACCGGATACGCCAGCGCACAGCATGGCGCATCTGCCACTGGCGCTGAAACCGACGCCCGCGCCCCCCAGACGCGCCGGCTGGGACTGGAAATCCGATCCGTCAACAGCCGCTTTCTGGACCTGTCGTTTCGCCTGCCTGACGAGCTGCGCGCTATGGAGCCCACGCTGCGCAGCCTGCTCACAGCGCGCCTGAAACGCGGCAAGGTCGAAGTGCGAGCCGCCCTCGACACCGACGACAGCAACAGCCTGCAAGACCCGCCAGCGCGACTGCTGCAGCGGCTCAACTCTTTGCAGGACTCCGTCAGGGCCTGGCTGCCCAGCGCTGCCCCCCTCACCGTGGCCGACGCCTTGCGCCTGTGTGCCAATGCACATTCGGGCACCGAGGACTGGAGCGAAGCCGTTCCGGCCCTCGCCGAAGAAGCCCTGACCGCCTTGCTGGCCGCCCGCGAACGTGAGGGCAAGCGCCTCGCGACTATGCTGCTGGATCGCGTCAAGCAGCTGCGGGCCTTGGCCGAACAGGCCGTCCCCATGGTTCCGCTGCTGGTGGAGCAGCAACGCCTGCGCTTCATGGAGCGCTGGAAAGAGGCGATGGCCCTCACCGACGGCTCTACCCTCCCCGAGGCTGCCCGTGACCGCGCATTGACCGAGGCCACGGCGTTTGCCATCCGCATCGACGTGGCAGAAGAGATCACGCGGCTGGATTCGCACCTGGATGAAATCGAGCGCCTGCTGAAAAAAGGCGGCGAAGTGGGCAAACGCCTGGACTTCCTGATCCAGGAACTCCACCGCGAAGCCAACACGCTGGGCTCCAAATCTGCCGCGCTCGACCTCACCCGCATCAGCGTGGACATGAAGGTGCTGATCGAGCAGATGCGCGAGCAAGTGCAAAATATCGAATAACACTCATTTTTTGATAGCGCCTGGCGCACATCAACCATGGACTATCCAGGAAATCTCATCGTCGTGGCAGCACCCAGTGGTGCCGGCAAGTCCAGCTTGGTCAAGGCCTTGCTGGAGCTGGACTCGCATGTCCACCCCTCCATCTCGCACACCACCCGTGCGCCCCGCGGCCAGGAAAAGCATGGCCGCGAATACTTCTTCGCGTCGGAGTCCGAGTTCGATGCCATGGTGCAAGGCAACGCGTTTGTCGAATGGGCCCATGTGCACGGCAATCGCTATGGCACCTCCAAGAAAGCCATCGAAGAGCGCATTGCCCAGGGCTCAGATGTGATTCTGGAAATCGATTTCCAGGGCGCACTGCAGATCAAGCAGGCATTTACCAATGCGGTGCTGGTTTTCATCCTCCCGCCCAGCTGGGAAGAACTGCGATCGCGGCTGGAGCGGCGGGGCGAAGACTCTGCGGATGTCATCGAGGTACGCCTCAAAAATGCTGCCATCGAGATGGCCCAGGTCAGCAAATTCGACTTCGTTATAATTAACGAGTTGTTTGAGCGCGCGCTTTTCGACCTGAAAGCCGTAGTTCACGCCCAGCGACTCAAGTACGCCGCTCAGCGCCGCGCCCGTGCTGACACCTTCCAGTCGCTCAATATCACCTGAATCCCCGGAGTAAACGATGGCACGCATCACCGTAGAAGACTGTCTGGAAAAGATCCCCAACCGCTTCCAGCTCGTACTGGCCGCCACGTACCGCGCCCGCATGCTCAGCCAAGGCCATGCTCCACGCATCGAAAGCCGCAATAAGCCCGCCGTGACTGCCCTGCGTGAAATCGCCGAAGGCAAAGTGGGTCTGGAGATGCTCAAGAAGGTTCCCGGTTGAACGTTCTGCTGGGCAATGCCCACCCAAAAGCACCGCGCCAGCGGTGCTTTTTTTTGCCCGAAAGTCCTCTGGCGCAGTCCCGCGCTACATTTAAGGCATGAACGCGGTGCTCAATTCACCTTCTGCAACGCAGCCCCGCCCGGGTGACCCATCTCCGGCAGGCAATCTATCGGCAGCCGCTGCGGCCGCCAATGCGGCTGCGGCCAGCTTCGCAGCACTGACCGATAGCCTGGACTACCTGGACGCCGTCAGCATCGAGCAGGTGCGCCAGGCGTACCGTTTTGCCGACGAAGCCCACCTGGGGCAGCTGCGCAACAGCGGTGAGCCCTACATCACCCACCCTATTGCAGTGGCTGCGCAGTGCGCGGCGTGGAAGCTCGATGCCCAGGCGCTGATGGCCGCGCTGCTGCACGACGCCATGGAAGACTGCGGCGTGACCAAGGCCGACCTGATCGACCGGTTTGGCGCCCCGGTGGCCGAACTGGTGGATGGCCTTACCAAACTGGACAAACTGCAGTTCAACACTCGCGAAGAAAATCAGGCCGAGTCGTTTCGCAAAATGCTGCTGGCCATGGCGCGTGATGTGCGCGTCATCCTCATCAAGCTGGCCGACCGCACGCACAACATGCGCACGCTGTCGGACATGCCGCGCAGCAAATGGGGTCGCATCTCGTCCGAGACGCTGGAAATTTACGCCCCCATTGCCCACCGCCTGGGCCTGAATCAGACCTATCGTGAACTGCAGGACCTGGCCTTCCGACACCTGCACCCCTGGCGCTATGCGACCTTGGCCAAGGCCGTCAACAAATCCCGCAACCGCCGGCGCGATCTGGTTCAGAAAGTGCAGGCCGAAGTGGATGCTGCCTTTTCCAAGATCGGCATGAAGGTGCGCTTGGCTGGTCGCGAGAAAACGCTCTATGCCATCTATCAAAAGATGGACCTCAAGCACCTGAGCTTTGCCCAGGTGACGGACATCTACGGCTTTCGAGTCATCGTGCCGACTGTGACCGATTGCTACACCGCCTTGGGTGTACTGCACCAGATGTACAAGCCGGTACCTGGAAAGTTCAAGGACCATATTGCCATTGCCAAACTCAACGGCTATCAGTCTCTGCACACCACCCTGGTGGGCCCCTCGGGCGTGAACATCGAGTTCCAGATGCGCACCGATGAGATGCACGTGATTGCCGAAGCCGGCGTGGCAGCACACTGGCTGTACAAGGCCCAGGACGGGGAAGGTACGGCAGCCGAGCGCCTTGGCACCAAGTGGCTGCAGTCCTTGCTGGACATACAGAACGAAACGCGGGATGCGGCGGAGTTCTGGGATCACGTCAAGGTGGACCTGTTTCCCGATGCGGTCTACGTCTTCACACCCAAAAGCCAGATCATGGCGTTGCCGCGCGGCGCCACGGTGGTGGACTTTGCCTATGCCATTCACAGCAATGTGGGTGACCGGACGACCGCCGCCAAGATCAATAACGAGCAGGTTCCGCTGCGCACCGAACTCAAGAACGGGGATGTGGTGGAGATCATCACCGACCCCGTTTCCACACCCAACCCAGCGTGGCTTGGTTTTGTGCGCACGGGCCGGGCACGGTCCAAGATCCGCCATTACCTCAAAACCTTGGCCCAAACCGAGTCCGAAGGGCTGGGTGAAAAACTGTTGACCCAAGCCATCCGAGCGGAAGGCCTCGAACAACTGCCCCCCGTCAGCGCTGAGACCCAACCGCTGTGGGACAAGCTGCTGCGCTTCACCGGCAATCGCACGCGCAGCGAGCTGATGACCGATCTGGGCCTGGGCAAACGCATTGCCAGCATCGTCGCCAAACGGTTGATGGTGCTGATGTCGGAGCATGGCCACCGTCCGGATGCTCTGCTTATGACTCGTGAGCGCTACACATCTCACGAAACCCTGTCGCAAGGGGCCGTCACGCTGGATGGCAGCGAGAATGCCTCTGTGCAATATGCCACCTGCTGCCGTCCCGTGCCGGGCGACAGCATCGTCGGTTATCTGGGCCGCGGTGAGGGACTGGTCGTGCACAACGCACATTGCAGTGTCGCCAAACGTCTGCAGCATAAAGACAGCGAACGCTTCATTGCCGTGGACTGGTCGGACGAGCCCACCCGAATGTTCGAAACGGGCGTGGTCGTTACCGTGAACAACGGCAAGGGGGTGTTGGCACGCGTGGCAGCGGAGCTTGCCAATTCAGAGGCCGACATCACCCACGTGGACATGGACGATGAGGCAGCCTTGGACACCACGGATCTGCGATTCATCGTGGCGGTTCGCGATCAGGCCCATCTCGAGCTGGCATTGCGCAACCTGCGCCGCACACAGGCCGTGCTGCGTGCAGCCAGGATTACTCCACAACCCTGACACCTCAGCACGGCACCAAGCCCTGAGGTCGATACAACAGACGCGCAGCTCGGCGTCTGTATGCGAACGGGTTACGTAGCAACACTACGAGGCGGGTACTGCACCTCCACCACCTCCAAATGGCGCACTCCGCCCGGCGTGGGTAACTGCACCTCGTCCCCAACGCGCGCCTTCAGCAGCGCCCGGGCCACAGGTGAAATCCAACTGACCTGACCCATACGGCTGTCGGCCTCGTCGATGCCCATGATGGTGATCGTGCGCTCACCATCCTCGTCGTCCGAGTAGGTGACGGTAGCCCCAAAGAAGACCTGCTCACTGCCAGCATGCAAACTGGGATCCACCACTTCGGCAATCTCCAGCCGCTTGGTCAAAAAACGGATGCGCCGATCAATTTCGCGCAGACGCTTCTTGCCGTAGAGGTAGTCGCCGTTTTCAGACCGGTCTCCATTGCTGGCAGCCCAGTGCACCACATCCACGATCTTGGGCCGCTCGTTGTCGATGAGATCCAACAGCTCCGCCCTTAGACGCGCATACCCAGACGGGGTGATGTAGTTTTTGCCGCCCGGTGGCAAAGGAGGTAGTGCCAATCCTTCGTCATCGTCAGCACTGTCGGTTTCCTTGGTAAAAGCCTTGCTCATTGCCAGAACTCTCCAATCAGCGCAAAGCGCCTGGACAAATGAAAAAGCCTGCAATCTCACGATTGCAGGCTTTAAACATTGGTGCGGCTGGCAGGAATCGAACCCACGACCCCTTGGTTCGTAGCCAAGTACTCTATCCAGCTGAGCTACAGCCGCTAAGCTTTGAATTATAGCATGATTTCTTGGCGACCCTTGAAATTTGCTTTTTTTCTGATTGCTTTCCTGAATCAGGCTACGCAAGCAGACAGTCAATTCAACACAAGCCAAGATTGTAATGCACGATGAAGGTTCCAAAAACAAACTGAGCGATTTGGATCACAAAACACATCGTTTGCTGATACATCCACCTTACGAGCGCGGGTGGTAGGGCGTGTTGGACTTGAACCAACGACCAAAGGATTATGAGTCCTCTGCTCTAACCAACTGAGCTAACGCCCCCAGCCATGCTCCAGCGCTATACAACGGGGCAAGCGCCGTATTGTAGGGGCTTACTTGCGGTGGCTGAGCGCGTTGGACACCAGCTTGGAGGTGATGTCCACAATCTGGATCATGCGGTCGTATGGCATGCGCGTAGGACCAATCACGCCCAAAGTCCCCACCACCTTGCCATCAACCTCATAGGGGGAGCTGACGATCGAAAGCTCTTCAAAGGGCACAACCTGGCTCTCGCCACCGATGTAGATGCGCACCCCTTCCGCTTGGCTTGAGATGTCCAGAAGGCGAAGGATTTGTGTCTTCTGCTCAAACAAGTCAAATGCCCTGCGCAGGTTGCCCATGTCGCTGGAGAAATCACTGACGGACAGCAGGTTGCGCTCTCCAGAAATCACCACCTCGTCCTGCGCCTCGGACAGTGCCTCTGAGCCTACGTTGACTGCCGCCTGCATAAGCGATGCGATCTCTCCGCGCAGCACATCGACCTCGGACTTCAAACGTTCTCGCACCTGCTCCATTGCGAGTCCGGCGTAGTGGGCATTCAGAAAGTTGGAGGCTTCTACCAGTTGCGACTGAGAGTGATCCACCTCGGTGAAGATCACGCGATTCTGTACGTCACCTTCCGGCGACACGATGATCACGAGAAAGCGCTTTTCGGAGAGTCGAAGAAACTCTATGTGGCGAAATACCGAGGTACGCCGAGGTGCCATCACCACTCCAACGAACTGGGAGAGGTTGGACAACAGCTGCGCAGCGTTGGCGATGACTTTTTGTGGCTGTTCAGGTGCCAGCTGGGGCGGCATGACAGACTCCCGCTGCACCGTGAGCATCGTGTCCACAAACAATCGGTATCCACGCGCTGTGGGAATACGGCCAGCGGAGGTATGGGGACTCGCAATCAGCCCCAGCTCTTCCAGGTCCGCCATCACGTTTCGTATCGTGGCAGGCGACAAATCCAACCCGGACGCGCGGGAAAGGGTACGCGACCCTACGGGCTGCCCATCAGCGATGTAACGCTCGACCAGGGCTTTGAGCAACAACTTGGCACGGTCATCGAGCATGGAATGATTTTACTTTTGTAATCGTGTTCTGGCCCTGCGGCCTAGGCCCCAGCCTCCGAGGCGGTGGGGTTGGTCACGAAAGCTGCTAAGCGGCACGCCTAGCATAGCCGCCAGATTGGGCTGGTCGTACCAGCAGGAGCGCCAACGCGCGACGGTCTGGACCGCATCTTCGCCAGACAAGGCACACCTCCAGCGGCACATTTTGGCCTCCCGTTGACAGAGAGGTTACACCCACAGTCTGCTAGGGGCCCGCCAACGACGCTCGCCGTGGGGCAGAATTCGGCCAAAAGCGGCCCTCCGGACCCGGACCAGAACCATGAAGAAGTTCAGACACCATTCGTACTTTGCCAAGCCGCGCCAAGAACAGCAGTACCTGTTCCCGCACGTCTGCTTCTCGTGTCGTAAGTCCTTCAAAAAGCCAATGCGAGTGCTCCCTCGACTCTGCCCGCAGTGTCAAGGACCCATGGTGATGCTCAATCGCAAGTTCTCAGCACCCAAGATGACCGACGTTGACCAGTGGCGCAAGGTCGAGTATCTGGTCAGCCAGGGGTTCCGCTTTCAATCCATCCGAGAGCAGCCCAGCGGACTACTCGTGCGGTACCCCGCAACCTTGGCCGATGCGAAATTGTTCGTCAAGAGGCACGCCGCCCAGGTTCGATAGCGGCCAAGAGCAGTCGGTGGTGGCAGGTGAAAGCGGGCGCTCAACGTTCGACATGAGCGGCGAACGCAAGTGTGCGAAGCACGCCAGAGGTTGTCCGCTCGATGGAGGGGTTAGACGCTCTGCTCAACGGCCTTCTCCGGCCTGCGCTGTACGCAACCATTGCTTGAACCACTCGGGCGGAAGAACGACTCCTTCGAAGGAGCGGCTGCGCAACTCCTCAAGCGAGTATGTGTTTGCAAGGTAGAGATCCCACTGTGTTTCAACGTCGGTGAGGACAGGCAAGAGCTTTTCGATTTCAGGCGGTGCGTCCGCGTCGATGTACTGACACCAAAAGCGATCGCACCACTCGGCGATTTGCTTGTGCGAATGAGGCGATGAGTCCGGCTCTGCGCCCCACTCCAGAACTTGCAGAGCTGCCTCTCGCGTGAACGGCAGCGTGACTTCCTTTGACGACGACACAAAGTACCTCAACGTTAAGGCGTCTAACGATGGCGGTAACCGGCGCGCTGTGGCTGGCCGGGCCGGGCGAAGAATGAAGTGGCAGCCCGGCGCGGCCAGCCGCAGCGTGTCCGGTTGACCAACGGGTTAGAGCTCTTATCACACTTGATTACGAAGTCTCGGAAATCTCAACACCAACAATCATCGGCGGCAAGATGTTTCTGACCGTCAACGTTACTCCGTTGTCCAAGAAGATGCACAGTGCTGAATCAGGACCTTCACCCAAGGCGTCCCAGAGCCGCACTTGCGCAATTGTGGCCGGCAGATACGGAGCAAGTTCAGCAAGGATTTCCGCTCGTACAAGCGTATCTTCATACCAGCGACCACGATCTGCTGGGTCGCCGACTTCGTGAATTTCAAGGCCAAGAGCCGGGTACTTGCCCGGATCTTCAACCTCACACGCGACGACATGGATTACCTGTTTTTCAGCGCAGACCAGGTTAACGAACAGGCCCTGAATCTCAGGCGTGCTTGCATCAACCCACGCAGGGTGCGGCTGTGTTCGGGACAACCACACAGCGTCCAGTCGCAGTCCCACGAGAGTGTTGCTGTCCATGAGCTCTAACGTAATGTAGACCGCACCAAGCCGCAGGCCATATCTGGCGCTTGCGGTCTAAACTGGCACGCAGAGAACGCCGTAAGGGGCTTGTAGCCTAGCTTTGTGGCGCGTGAGCTGCATGAAAAAGCATTACTAAATTCAGCCATGAAACCCGCCGCCCCTCCTGTGTTGCGCGCCACACGGTTGCTGGATTTGGTCCGTGAGCGAATTCGTTCCAAATACTATAGCTTTGCGCATGCGGCTGGGCCACTCCATGGAGTCGTTCATCGTCGAGCGACGGCTCTGTGGCTGTGGACTGACGGACTGCTCTGGGCCCTAAGCAGACGCCTGCGCCAGTCCCAAACGCTCATCTTTCTTCCACCTACTGCGCTTCGTAGTACGAGCCACCTTCAACTGCACCAGTTGCAAGAAAAATGGTAAACGGGTGCCATGTGTCGTCGAACATCCACGCTTCGCCTCTCAACTCATCGTCATGAAGGGATAGATCGCGGAAGCCATCCCAAGAGATGCGGCGCGAGCGCCAAACGACGCCCCCTCCCCTTTGTCGAAGTTCGAAGTCTGTGGGACTACAAAGCAGCAGACATCCAGTGCTCGGCACTTCCAGCGCAGACTCAATGTCACCCCCGAACTCTTCAAGTAGCTCCCCGGTCACCGTGTTCACCCTGTAACCTTGGCCGCCAGCAAGCACATTTGCTTCAAGTCCCCTTCCATCCGCGAAGACGGCTGAAAACTTCGTGAGTCCTGGCTGGAAATTTCCAACCCAGCAGCGGTTTTCGTCCGCGCAAAACTCTACGACCAGACCCTCGCGATGCTTACCTTGTCCAGTCGCACTGAATTGGCGCGGGAAATTGCCCACTCCAGGTAGTCCAGGGAGAATTCTGGGAGCACTCAAAAATTCCATATGACGTCTATGTCCGGTTCTGGCCGAATTCTGCCCCACGCACTCGGCAGCCATCTTTTACTTTTGTAATCGTGTTTTGGCACTGCGGCCTAGGCCCCGGCCTCCGAGGCGGCGGGGATGGTCACGAAAGCTGCTAAGCGGCACGCCTAGCATAGCCGCCAGATTGGGCTGGTCGTACCAGCAGGAGCGCCAACGCGCGACGGTGTGGGCCGCATCTTCGCCAGACAAGGCACACCTCCAGCGGCACATTTTGGCCACCCGTTGACAGAGAGGTTACACCCACAGTCTGCTAGGGGCCCGCCAACGACGCTCGCCGTGGGGCAGAATTCGGCCAGAACCGGACGTTCGCCTGTAGGGCGGAAGTTCGCGCCAGGACCTGACATCGAGGGGTGAAAATTGCGTTTAGTAGATGAACTTGTGGAAGTCGTCGAGCCAGCTTTGCCCTTGATTACGGAGTGGGCTGCAAATGCCGAACTCTCGGTCGAGATACTGCCTCCTTCCTCGAACTGCGGTGATGTCCTCGTTGAGTTGCAAGTGACCACTCGGTCGGTCCTGGGGGCTATCGCCTATGGGACGGGTGGCATCCTAGTGGACGGCGGATGGCTCAGAATGCTTGGCTCTGGGCATCCAAAGCTAACCCGCAACATAGCGATGTGGAACACCGGGAGGTCTAACGGGTTTTGTCTTGTGGCTGACGATGCTGTTGGTGGTTTTTTCGCGCTCAACGGCGGAGCATTCGGTGACGACCTCGGTTCGGTGTACTACCTTGCGCCTGACACGCTGGAATGGGAAAACTTGGGGGTCGGCCATGCTGCATTCACACAGTGGGCATTCACCAAACAGCTCCACACCTTTTATGCTGAAATGCGATGGCCTGGCTGGGAGGAAGACGTCGGTAATCTACCTGGGGACCAGTGCTTGAACTTCTACCCATTCTTATGGAGTGAGCAGGGGTCGGCGCAGACCAGTTTTAGACGGCCGGTCCCTGTGGACGAGCAATACGCCTTCAACACCGCACCGGGGCAGTGAGAAAGTAGTTCGGTGTGGCAGGATGCGGCCAGTAGCAGTCGGTGGTGGGTTAAAGAAGCAGACATTCAACGTTTGAATTCAGCCGCCGCCGAAGGCGGTCGGCTGGAATGACAGGTTAGGTGGCATTGACAACGCTCACCTGAATTGACGGTCGTAGGCGGCCACATGCTCGGGGAACAACTGACCGTACAGAGGGTACGGAATTCCCAACACACTGACCTCAGCATACGGCTCCTCAACTTCGCCAGAGTAGTCGAGGATGCTCACACCCTGGCAAGGTATTGAAACCCCAGACTCAGTTCGGACTGATCTACATGATTGGATGCGCACTCCGGTTGAATGGAGGAGTAGGCCTCCAACGGCTCGAAGACTCCGAATGCGACACCGATTGGCGCGTCGCCCAACTCCAGCGCCGAATGGCCAACCAGAACTGATCCTGCGAAGACAGCGAATCTGGCCATGTGCCACCTAACGTAATGTAGACCGCACCAAGCCGCAGGCCATATCTGGCGCTTGCGGTCTAAACTGGCACGCAGAAAACGCCGCAAGGGGCTTGTAACCTAGCTTTGTGGCACGTGAGCTGCATGAAAAAGCACTACTAAATTCAGCCATGAAACCCGCCGCCCCTCCTGTGTTGCGCGCCACACGGTTGCTGGATTTGGTCCGAGAGCGAATTTGTTCCAAACACTATAGCTTTGCGCATGGGGCTGGGCCACGCCATGGAGTCGTTCATCGTCGAACGACGGCTTTGTGGCTGTGCACTGACCAACTGCTCTGGGCCCTGTGCTGTCCTTGCCTAGTTTGTGGATGCGAGGTCTGATTACAGGCGAGCTGCAAAACGTGATGATGCTTCGCTCAATCCCATGTTTTCTGCCGCCCGCCGGAGTTCCGCCCAAAAAGCTGGAGGGGAATGGCAAAGGTTGCCAAGGAACTCAGCTTCTTCCAGCGCCAACTCGAGTTTGTTGTGATTTAGGAACTCATCCATCTGCTGAAGAGCGTCTAACGCCTCATTGGGTAGTGGAGACGGAAGGTGACCCTTACTTGCAATCAGGTGTCGAGACGTGGTTGCCCAAGAAGACCTTAGATCCTGGCTCGCCATTGTTGCCACCTCCATTTACCGATGCCCGCTTCTGGCCGAATTCTGCCCCATGCACTCGGCGGCCATCTTTTAATGATGTAATTTCGCGATGACGTCCAATTTCCGCCATGTCGCACTTATAGGCAAGTACCAGACTTCAGCTGCAGGCGCCCCCGGTGATGGCTCTCGCCGGGCTTTGGAGGATATTGCGCATTTCTTGGAGCGCCAGGGATGTGAGGTGGTGCTGGAAGCGGAGACCGCCAGCAATACCGGATTGACACACTACCCTTCCTTGAATGTAGACCAGATCGGTGCACGGTGCGATTTGGGGCTGGTGGTGGGGGGAGATGGAACGATGCTCGGCATTGGCCGACGCTTGGCGCGTTTTGGAACGCCGCTGATCGGCATCAATCAGGGCCGGCTCGGCTTCATCACCGACATTCCCTTCGACACCTATCAGACCACATTGCCACCGATGCTGCGAGGTGCCTACGAAGAAGACCAGCGGCCTTTAATGCACGCAACAGTCGTTCGCGATGAACGTGTGGTGTTCGAAGCCTTGGCCATGAACGATGTGGTGGTCAACCGTGGCGCGACATCGGGCATGGTGGAATTGCGTGTCGAAGTTGGTGGGCAGTTTGTGGCCAATCAAAGGGCCGACGGCCTCATCATTGCCTCCCCCACCGGATCGACCGCATATTCGTTGTCTGCGGGCGGCCCCATGCTTCACCCATCCATCCCGGGCTGGGTGTTGGTTCCTATAGCGCCACATACGCTGTCCAACCGCCCTATCGTGCTCTCCGATGCGACTGAAGTGGCTGTCGAAGTGGTGAGCGGGCGCGATGTCAGCGCGAACTTTGACATGCAATCCCTTGCGTCCTTGCTGCATGGCGACCGCATCCTCGTAAAACGCTCTGAGCACCGCGTGCGATTTCTACACCCTCAAGGCTGGAACTACTTCGCGACTTTGCGCAAGAAGCTGCGCTGGAACGAAGGGGGCTCATGACCATGGCACTGCGGCGGATAACCCTGCGGGATTTTGTGATCGTTCAAACGCTGGAACTTGACTTGCGCAGCGGCTTTACCGTGTTGACTGGTGAAACCGGGGCGGGCAAGTCCATCTTGATTGACGCATTGCAACTGGCACTGGGAGCACGCGCGGATGCCGGGGTAGTACGGGAAGGATGCAGCAAGACCGACATTTGCGCGGAATTCGAATGCCCTGCCCATGCCCGCCCATGGCTGGAAGAAGCCGGGTTTGAAACCGATGACTGGCTGCTACTGCGCCGTACCGTCGACACACAGGGCAAGAGCCGCGGTTGGATCAATGGGACACCAGCGACAGCTTCACAGTTACGTGCCTTGGGCGAGATGCTTCTCGACATACATGGTCAGCACGCATGGCAAAGCCTGACCCGCCCAGAGTCGGTGCGCGGCTTGCTGGACGCTTTTGCCGGTGTGAATACCGGCGATACAGCATCACGTTGGACGCAATGGCGCGCTGACCTCAAGGCATTGCAGCAGGCACGCGCAGCACAGGCAACGCTTCAGCAAGAGCGCGAGCGCCTGCAGTGGCAAATCAGCGAAGTGGACAAGCTCGCGCCAGGCGACCTGGAGTGGGAGGATCTTGACGCGCAACACAAGCGCCTATCGCACGCGCAGGCGTTGCTGGATGGGGCCCATGGAGCGCTTCAAGCTTTGCAAGAAGACGACGCGGGAGCCGTTTCCGCACTGACCCACGCACATTCGCTGCTTCAGGCGCAAGAACACATTGAGCCAGAGTTCGCCAATCTGGCCGATATCCTGGCGTCGAGTCTGGCGCAGACGACCGACGTGGTGCATTCTCTGCACACCTATTTACGCCATGCGGACATTGACCCCCAACGTTTGGCAGAACTGGACGAACGCATGTCCTTGTGGATGGGACTGGCTCGCAGGTACAAACGCCCTCCTGCAGAACTACCCGCTCTGCTCAAGGACTGGAAAGCATCCATGCGCCAGCTTGATGCCGCCACCGATCTGGAAAAGCTGCAAGCCAACGAATCCGCCAGCGCCAAGGCGTACCATGCGGCGGCGCGCGCACTGTCTCTGGCTCGCGCCAAAGCAGCACCAAAGCTCTCCGTGTCCATCTCTCAGGCCATGCAAGGTCTTGGGATGGAGGGCGGCAAATTCGAGGTGTCAGTGACGAAGGCGTCGGAGCCCTCTCCCGACGGGATCGATGATGTCGTTTTTTTGGTGGCGGGACACCCTGGCATGACCCCCAAGGCCGTCGGCAAAGTCGCCTCCGGCGGGGAGTTGTCCCGCATTTCGCTGGCGATCGCAGTCACAACCAGTGAACTAGGCTCCGCCCCCACACTCATTTTTGACGAGGTGGACTCCGGCGTGGGTGGCGCAGTCGCCGAAACCGTGGGACGTTTGATGCAGCAGCTGGGACGCGACCGCCAAGTGCTGGCAGTAACTCACCTGCCCCAAGTAGCAGCATGTGCGCATCACCACCTCAAGGTGGCAAAAAACAAAAGCGCTCAAGGCACAACCAGCTCCGTGCTGGTTGTGCAGCAAGACGAGCGTGTGGCAGAAATCGCCCGCATGTTGGGTGGGGAGCGCGCTACCGAGACCACGCTGGCGCACGCGCGCGAAATGCTGGGCACTGCGACACCGGAGTTGGTCGCGGCGCCTACCCCACCCGCTCCCTCCTCTAACGCCGCTAGGAAACGCTGATGGCCCTTGAAATTGTTGTCATCACGGGCATGTCGGGATCTGGAAAATCCGTCGCCTTGCACGCACTGGAAGATGCTGGCTACTACTGCGTAGACAACCTGCCGCCGGAGCTACTGCCAGCCTTCGTAGCGCTCGAACACAAACACCATGGCAACCGCGTAGCCATTGCAGTGGATGTCCGCAGCGCAACGTCCTTGCATCAAGTGCCTCAAGAGTTGAGCCGTTTGCGCAGTCAGGGCGTGGCCGTCAAATCCCTTTTTCTGGATGCCACGATTGATACTCTGGTGCGGCGTTTCTCCGAGACGCGCCGCCGCCATCCCCTGTCGCACGACGACCTCCAGCAAGGACGCAGGGCCTTAGTTCAGATCATTGAGCTGGAGCGTGAGCTGCTGGCTGAACTGCGCGAACAGTCACACGTGATCGACACCAGCACCATCCGCGCCTCCCAGTTGCAAAGTTATGTCAAAGGCCTGATGTCCACGGCGCAAGGGCAATTGACCTTGGTTTTCCAGTCATTTGCTTTCAAACGCGGTATTCCCATGGATGCCGACTACGTCTTCGACGTGCGCATGCTGCCCAACCCACACTATGAGATCGCGCTCCGGGACCTCACAGGACTGGATCAGCCGGTGGCTGACTTTCTGGACCTGCAACCCGAGGTAGACCTGATGCGAGCCCACATTGAAAAATTTCTAGCACACTGGCTGGACATGCTGGATCGCAATCACCGAAGCTACGTCACCGTAGCCATCGGCTGCACCGGTGGACAACACCGCTCTGTCTATCTGGTGGAGAAACTGGCGCAAGCCTTCAGCGACCGATGGACTGCATTGAAGCGGCATCGTGAACTGGATGGGCGCTGACCATTGCCTTCACAAGCGAGCTCTTGGAGCCAACCTCTGGGGAACAAGTTGTGGAGCTTGGCGCCAACGAAGCGAGACCTCCGCGACTGAGAGAGCGCTCCCGTTTGAATTCACCATAGCGAAGATTGCGTAGTGTCCAGCAACTTACGAATGGGCGCCGGCAACCCCACCAAGGACCACTGATCTGGCCCCAGCCACTCTCCGCCCTCCACGGTAGGCACCATTCCGTCGGTCTGTATCACCAAGGGGTGAAGATGCAAGTCCCGGTGCGTGAGGACATGCACAAATGGCTGCAACTCTTGCTGCGCATACTGCCCATCGCTACCCAAAGCACTCACAAAAATATCCCGCGACTCCAGGTCAGCGAACACGGGCACGCAGTGCATTCCCGCCCAGATCCCAGTGGGTGGGCGGCGTTGCAGCCAGATGCGCCCCTCGCCATCGCGCAGGATCACCAATTGCCAGGATTCAGCCCGGCGTGACAGTTTGCGGGTTCTGACGGGATAGCGTTCAGGCCCCCCCTCCTTGAAAGCTGCGCAATCGCCCATCAAAGGGCAATCGGAGCATTTTGGAGAGCGGGGTGTGCACAGGGACGCCCCCAAGTCCATCAGGCCCTGGGTGTAACGGGGCATCGCCACATCAAGATCGCGCACTGGCAACAGCGCATCGGCATGCTCCCACAGAAGGCGTTCGTTTTTGGCAGAAGCCAGATCTTGGCCAAAGCCCAGCAGACGCGTCAGCACCCGCCGCACGTTGGCATCCAGAATGGGCACGCGCTCTGAAAAACAAAACGCGGCAATAGCGCCTGCGGTTGAACGCCCAATGCCCGGCAAAGACGCCAATAGCGACGCCTTTCGCGGGAAGGCGCCACCATGGTCGGTCATGATCTGCTGAGCGCAGCGATGGAGATTGCGTGCACGACTGTAGTAGCCCAAACCACTCCACAAGCCCAGGACCTCATCTTGAGGGGCTGCCGCCAGGGCGCTCACATCAGGAAATCGGCCCAGAAAGCGGGCGTAGTAGTCCAGCACAGTGGTGACCTGAGTCTGCTGCAACATGATCTCCGACAACCAAACCCGGTATGGATCGCGGGTCTGTTGCCAGGGCAGATGGTTGCGCCCATGTACAGCTTGCCAAGCGACTACCCGCGCGGCCACACCCTCCCGGGATTCAGCACTCATGCGGAAACCGGATGCGCGTCAGTCAATGCCGGTGCAGCCCCTGGCAGAGCCACCAACCTGGAAGTCAGCTCATGCAACTTGTTCTCTAACTGGTCGAGTTCCTCCTCGCCAGCCTCGATCTCCGAGATGCGCTCCACCAAGCCGCTGGCAGCCTGTTGGATGCGGTCTACGGCCTCCATGCGGCGAGCAAAGCTGCGACGCCGTTCTCGCAGCTGTGCGTCCAATTGCGCAGTGGCTGATTTGCTCCACAGTTCCAGATCATTGGCCGCTGACTCGTACACCGTGCGCAAACGCATGGCCAGCGCGCGCACCAGGCGCTCCGCAAACTCGGGTTGCGCCAACTTGAGAGCATTGCCCATACCCAGGTACTGCAAATGACTCTGCTCGATCTGGTGCAGGTCTTGCGCAAAGTGTTCAAGCTGCGGCGGCGTGGGCACCTGCAAAGAAAAACCGAACTCTGCATTGAGCTGCCTGAAGGTCCCGCTGAGCATGGCCTGAATCTCGGTACCAGAGGCTTGCGCCTTGTCCAAGGTGCCGCGCAGTTTGTCAAAGGTCTGGACGTATATTTTCTTCACGCCCAGCTTGAGCCCCTTTTGCTGCAATGTCTGGGCCAGCTCGGCCAGCTCTGCTTTGAGCGCCTTGGCGCCCAACTGCTGAAAAACGTCTCGCAGCAACTTGAGGTGAACCGCACGCACCGCCTGGATCTTGGCAGTGCTGAGATCAAACTCACGCTGCTCCTGCTCAATGCGATGGCGCATGGATTCGATCACCGATGCGTTCTTACCCCGCAGACTGCGCAACTCGGCCATTTGGTCATCGAGGTCGCGGCGTCGAATATTGATGACCCGCGACGTTTCCGTACGCAGGCTCGCCACCCCTGCCGCTACCGCGGCGCGCAGTATGGACTGACGTCTGCCCATGATGCCTTTGGCAAGGGCCTCTTCCAACGCTGGCAGTCCACTGGTTTCCAGTAAAACGTCGTCCGCAGTGATCTTGGCCACCAAGCCTTTTTGCGCAGACACAGGCACCACACGGTCCAGAGACACGCCGAGCATCTCGGCGGAAGTCGCGCACTGGCGCTCCATCTGCGCCTGGACCTGCTCGGCGGTGTTGAGCGTATCCCAGAGGGTGTCGATCTTGTTCAGCACCACCAAACGCGCTTCCATGCTCTCGGGCGAGATGGCCAGGTGCTCGCGCCAGATCGACAGGTCAGAGCGCGTCACCCCGGTGTCGGCACTCAGGATGAACACCACTGCATGCGCCTGGGGGATGAGGTTGACCGTCAGCTCGGGCTCTGCACCCACTGCGTTCAGGCCAGGCGTATCCAGAATCACCAAACCCTGCTTCAGGAGCGGATGGGGGATATTGATGATGGCGTGGCGCCACATGGGCACCTCTACCAAGCCCTGCGCATCAGGCACAGGGTTTTCATCTGTCAGATCGTCATGCCAGAAACCCAGCGCACGCGCATTGTCCAAACTGACCTTGCGAACCTCGGCCACTTTTTCCAGTGCTTTGGCAATCTGGTCGGCGTTGCCAACATCCAGCGGGATTTCCTGCCAACGGTCGGTCTTGACCCGCCACTCCGCCAGGCTCTGCATCTGAAGTCGAGTCTCAATGGGCAATAGCCGCAAGCTGGGTGCAACATTGGCGTCATACCCCAGTTCGGTGGGACACATGGTCGTGCGGCCCGCACTGGCAGGCATGATGCGGCGACCATAGTCAGCAAAAAAGATCGCGTTGATCAGTTCGGATTTTCCACGCGAAAACTCCGCCACAAACGCCACCATGACCTTGTCGCTGCGTACCTGCTCTTCCAGCCGCTGCAGGCGCTCTTGCACTGCTGCATCCATCAGGTCGTGCGTGGCCATCCAATCGGCCAGCCGCTTGAGCTGCTGGGCGAACTCCCGTCGCCAGACGCCATGCTGGTCAAACTGTTCGTTGAATGAAGGTCCCACTTTGCTCCCAGAGATCTATGGATGGCCCGCGAGGCAGGTATATACAAAATATAGCATCGACCGTCCGCCAGCTGTCACAAACCGTCCATCGGAAGGCAGCATCTATGGGCGCTGGCACTGGCGGCAGAAGTAAGTGCTTCTCTGTCCCTGGCGAATCAGCTCGATGGCTGTACCGCATACATGGCAAGGCTGACCATCGCGGCCATACACGTTCGCGGCCGTCTGAAAGTGGCCAGCCATTCCTTCGGCATTCGAAAAATCGCGCAGCGTGCTACCGCCCATCTCCACAGCGCGGGCCAGCACCGAGCGAATGGCCTGATGCAGCTTATGTACTCGTGCCGGACCAATGCGTGATGCAACGGTAGTAGGACGGATGCCAGACAAAAAAAGCACCTCAGAGGCGTAGATATTCCCGACCCCCACGACCACGCGCCCCGCCAGAAGCAACTGTTTGATAGGCATCCGGCTTTTCTTGAGTCCTGCCTGAAAAGTCGGAAGTAGAAACTCCTCAGACAAGGGCTCCATACCTAAGCCGCCCAGCAATTTGGCGGCTACCGGCGAGTTCTCTGATGGCGCATAGACCACCGCGCCAAATCGTCGCGGGTCATGCAGGCGCAGCGTGCCCCGGTCGGTGACAAGGTCAAAGTGGTCATGCCCCCCCGCTTCTGGCATGTCTGAAGCAAAACGCAGGCTACCCGACATCCCCAAATGCAGAAGCAGAACGCCTTGGTTCATATCGAGCAACAGATACTTGCCCCGCCGGCGCAATCCGACCACTTGTTGGCCTCCCAGCAACTGCGGGTCACAACCCAGAGGCCACCGCAGGGGCTTGCCCATCATCACAGCCTCGATCCGGGCTCCAGCGATCGCGGTAGCAAAACTGCGCCGCGTCACTTCCACTTCAGGCAACTCAGGCATACAAACAACCGGGCAACGGCTTAACAGGCATGGATTATTATGGCCCGATGGTGTTATCCCACAGCTTTCGTACCGTCGCCTTGGTCACCGTGATTGCGGCGTCCGCCCACTCAGCTTGGGCCCAAAAGCCCGCCGGTGAAAGCCGCCCCCCGAGCGAGCCCCCACCGGTAGAATCCAACCCCGCGTTGGACGCAGAGCTGTTCTACGAAATCTTTCTGGGCGAGATCAGTGCACGAACTGGGGACCCAGGTGCAGGCTACGCGTTCATGCTGGAGGCTGCGCGCCGAAGCGCTGACGGGCAGCTCTACCAAAGGGCTGCTGACATTGCCTTGCAATCACGATCAGGCGAATACGCCCTGGCTGCAGCCCGAGCCTGGAAGGAAGCCCTGCCCCAGTCGCGCGAGGCCAATCAGTATGTGCTGCAGATCCTGATCGCATTGAACCGCATCGCAGAAACACCAGAATTGCTGCGCCAGGAACTTGCACAAGCCTCTCCTAGGACCAAGGCGTCAACGCTGGCATCTTTGCCACAACTGTATGGACGCGCAAGTGACAAAGCGCTGGCCGCCAAGGTGGTGGAACAGGCCCTGGTCAATGAACTCACCAACCCTGCCACCGGACCCGAGGCCTGGGTGTCGCTGGGCCGCTTAAGACTTGCAGCGGGCGACAAGGCCGGTGCGCTGGACGCAGCACGCAGGGCCCAGGGCCTGGACAATGCCAGCGAAAGCGCGGCCCGGCTGGCGCTGGAGCTGATGGACGAAGGCCTGCTGGACGCAGAGCCCATCGTGATGCAAACGCTGTCCAGACAACCCATCCCGGACCTGCGCATGGCGTACGCTAGGGTATTGCTGGGCCTTCAGCGCTACCCCGAGGCTAGTCGCCAGCTGGAGACGGTCACCAAGGAAAAGCCTGACCTGGCAGAGGCGTGGTTGGTGGCCGCCACCTTGCAGTACCAGGACAACCGCCTGCCTGCCGCAGAGGCATCGCTGCAACGGTTCATGGAACTGGCATCTGCATCTGATGACACCGACCTGCGGCGAAAGAGCCTCACGCAAGCGTACCTACTGCACGCGCAGATTGCCGAGAAAAAGAAAGACTTTGCAGGCGCAGAAGCCTGGCTCGCACGGATCGACAATGCAGAGGAAGTCTTTGGTGCGCAGACGCGCCGCGCATCATTGCTGGCACGCCAGGGCAAGCTCGCCCAGGCGCGGGCCTTGTTGCGCAACCTGCCAGGCAATTCAGCAGACAGCCAACGCATGAAGCTGATGGCCGAAGTGCAGCTATTACGCGACCAGCGCCTGTACCAGGAAGCCTACAAGGTACAAGTCGAACTGGTGGCCCTGGCCCCGGACGACGCCGAACTGGTCTACGACCAGGCCATGCTGGCCGAAAAGGCGGGCCAGCCAGACACGATGGAGAAGCTGTTGCGTCAGGTGATCGCACGCCAGCCAGAGTACCACCACGCCTACAACGCCCTTGGCTATTCGCTCGCAGACCGTGGAGTGCGGCTGGCCGAGGCCAAACAGCTCATACTGAAGGCATTGGAATTCGCCCCCAACGATCCCTTCATCATGGACAGCCTTGGCTGGGTGGAGTTTCGCCTGGGCAACAAGGCAGACGCCCGCAAACACCTCGAAGTAGCCTTCAAGGCACGGCCCGATGTGGAGATTGCTGCACATCTGGGTGAGGTGCTCTGGAGCATGGGCGACAGGGACGGTGCAACACGCGTCTGGAAAGAAGGTCAGCGTGCCAGTCCTGACAATGACACCCTCAAAGAGACCCTGAAACGCCTCGGGGCCTCCCTCTGATGCGAGGCCTTTTCAGCGCCACTTCAAACAGTCGGCTACGGACTCCTCCCCCTCGGTGGGCATGGTGGCTGGTGTTGTGGGCGCTGTGGCTCGCAGGTTGTGCGCAGCCAATGGCCACAGCCCCCATGGATGAAGACAGCTGGAGTGGGCGCATTGCCCTGCAGATCGACGGGCAGGCCTCGCAGTCTTTTTCTGCCATGTTCGAGCTGCGCGGCACCGCCCAGGCGGGTGGACTCGTTTTGCTCAGCCCCTTCGGCAATCGCATTGCGCAACTCGACTGGAAAGATGGTCACGCGCAGCTGCTTAGCGGTCAGGACACCCGTACCTCTGATTCCCTGGACGCGCTGCTCCAGGACGTGACCGGCACTCGCATTCCCGTGACCGCTTTGTTCAGCTGGCTCAAGGGCACCCAGGCCAGCGCGACGGGGTGGCAAGCAGACCTCACCGGCATTGCAGACGGGCGGCTGACGGCACGCCGTAGCGACCCGCAGCCTACCGCCACGCTGCGCATTGCGCTGACTCCCTGACGGCCTGCAAACTGCTGCGGCCAGCAGAGCCGTTCGCACAGCAAAACCTCGCTCCCCACTCTTTCGCCCCATGCAAGCCTTGTATGACGTGCCAGCCCCGGCCAAGCTCAATCTTTTTTTGCACATCACCGGACGGCGTGCTGACGGCTATCACCTGCTGCAGTCCGTGTTCATGCTTGTGGACTGGTGCGACACCCTGCACTTCCAACGCCGCACGGATGGATTGATTTCGCGGGAAGACCTGTCCACAGCGCTGCCCGAAGTGGACCTCTCGGTCCGCGCTGCACATGCACTGCAGGCTGCAACGGGCTGCAGCGAGGGCGCTCACATTGGCGTTCTGAAACGCGTGCCGGCACAGGCAGGCATGGGAGGCGGCTCTTCAGATGCCGCCGCCACGCTGCTGGCATTGAACCGGCTGTGGGGGCTGAACCTGCCAAGACACGCATTGGCAAAGATCGGTTTGCAGCTGGGCGCTGATGTCCCGTTTTTTTTATGCGGCCACAACGCTTGGGTGGAGGGAATTGGTGAGACAATCACGCCGCTTGAGAAAGTGCACCAGCTACCGCAAGCGAGCTTTGTGATCGTGAAGCCCGCAGCAGGTTTGGAGACAAAAGAAATTTTTTCGTCACCAAGTTTGAAACGCGATTCAGATAGTGCTACAATCTTAGGCTTTGCTGCAGCACACTTTGACTTCGGTCGAAACGACTTGCAGCCAGTTGCTCAGGCTCTTTGCCCCGATGTTTTGCAAGCCATTGAATGGCTCAAAGATCGCGGCCTCAAAGGCAGAATGACAGGCTCAGGCAGTGCGGTGTTTGCGCAAATGTCACACGCAGTTGACTTGAGTGGAGCCCCCGAGGGCTGGCAAGTGAAGGCATGTGAAAATCTGATGATTCATCCTCTGGCAGGTTGGGCATCAGGAGAAATTTAAGGTTGGTTGCCCTCGGCAATTGACCTGTGTAGGGGAGTCGCCAAGCTGGTTAAGGCACCGGATTTTGATTCCGGCATGCGAAGGTTCGAATCCTTCTTCCCCTGCCAAACGCTTTCCGCGTACGGGCTTTTATTTCAGACTGCTGGGACGCTCATGCAAGCCAACCACCCCGACTTCATGGTTTTCACCGGCAATGCCAATCCTGGCATGGCAGCTGAAATTGCCCAACACCTCGGCACCACCCTCGGTGCGGCTGACGTGGGTCGCTTCTCTGACGGTGAAGTCACCGTCGAAATCAAACAAAACGTGCGCGCACGTGATGTTTTCGTGGTGCAGTCCACCTGCGCACCCACCAACGAAAACCTCATGGAACTGCTGATCATGGTCGATGCGCTCAAGCGCGCGTCGGCTGAGCGGATCAGCGCCGTGATTCCTTATTTCGGTTACGCCCGCCAAGACCGCCGCCCCCGCTCTACCCGTGTGCCCATCACGGCCAAGGTGGTGGCCAACATGCTGCAAGCCGTGGGCGTGGCCCGCGTGCTGACCATGGACCTGCACGCTGACCAGATCCAGGGCTTCTTCGATATTCCCGTGGACAACATCTATGCGTCGCCGGTGCTGCTGGGCGACCTGCGCCAGAAGAACTACGAAGATCTGATCGTCGTCTCCCCCGACGTGGGCGGCGTGGTGCGCGCACGCGCCCTGGCCAAGCAACTGAACTGTGATCTGGCCATCATCGACAAGCGCCGTCCTAAGGCCAACGTGTCGGAAGTCATGCACGTGATCGGCGAGATCGAAGGCCGCAACTGCGTGATCATGGACGACATGATCGACACCGCCGGCACGCTGGTGAAGGCTGCCGAAGTGCTCAAGGAGCGCGGTGCCAAGAAGGTGTACGCCTACTGCACACACCCCATTTTCTCGGGTCCTGCCATCGAACGCATCGCCAAGGGCACAGCCCTCGATGAAGTCGTGGTGACCAACACCATCCCGCTGAGCGACAACGCCAAGGGATGTTCCAAGATTCGCCAACTCTCCGTGGCCCCGCTGATCGCCGAAACGATCCAGCGCATTGCCAAGGGTGAGTCGGTCATGAGTCTGTTCTCGGACCAGGACAACCTGTTCTGACACGCTCCCCCGGGAGCGTTGCAGTCGGATTGCACGCAGGCCTCCTTCGGGAGGCTTGTCTGTTCGAGAGCAATGCGCAGGCCTGCCGCCATGAAGGCGTCACAGGTCTTTTTTAATCGGGGTACGACTGGTCGCGGTCCACCCTTTTCAGGAGCTAACTATGAACTTCGTCGCTTTTGAGCGCGCCAAGCAGGGTACGGGTGCGAGCCGCCGTCTGCGTAATTCGGGCAAGACGCCTGGCATCGTGTACGGTGGTGCTACCGAGCCACAACTGATCGAGGTGGACCACAACGCTCTGTGGCACGCCCTCAAGAAGGAAGCGTTCCACTCCAGCGTGCTGGACATGGAAGTGGCTGGCGCCACGTCCAAGGTTGTGCTGCGTGACGTGCAATACCACCCCTACAAGCAACTGGTGCTGCACATCGACTTCCAGCGCGTGGACGACAAGACCAAGCTGCACCTGAAGGTGCCACTGCACTACAGCGGTGCAGAAGAGTCCAACGCCGTCAAGGTGGACAAGTGCATGGTCAACCCGATCGTGAACGAACTGGACGTGACCTGCATGCCTTCGGACCTGCCCGAATTCATCGCTGTGGACCTGTCCAAGCTGGAAAAGGGTGCTTCCCTGCACCTGAAGGACATCAAGCTGCCCAAGGGCGTGGTGGCCAAGGTCCGTGGTGGCCAGAACAACAACCCCGTGCTGGTGTCCGTGGTGCCTCCAGTCGTGGTCGTCGAGACCCCTGCTGAAGCCGCTCCTGCTGCCGATGCCAAGGGCAAGGGCAAGGGCAAGAAGTAATTCGCCGGTCAACGACCTCGATCACTTCACCCGGTCAACCCGCTTTGCGGTGTTGACCACGAAACGGCCCACCTTGCGTGGGCCGTTTTCATTGGTGTGGCGCACTTTGCACACCGCACCTCTCTCTCGCCGACTGCATCCTCAGGCAGCGGCAGCAATGCTGACGGCCTTTCTCCACCCCCAGCCACCGATAATCCCGCACATGATCAAGCTGTTTGTAGGCCTGGGAAACCCCGGGCCAGACTACGAGGACACGCGGCACAACGCCGGCTTCTGGTGGATTGATGCCCTGGCGCACGAACTCAAGACCACGCTGGTGCCAGAGCGCAGTTACCACGGCCTGGTGGCACGCACCACGGTGCACGGCCAGAACGTGTGGCTGCTGGAGCCGCAGACCTTCATGAACCTCTCGGGCAAATCGGTGGCCTCGCTGGCGCGCTTTTTCAAAATCCTGCCCGAGGAAATCCTGGTGGTGCACGACGAACTGGACATTGCACCAGGCCAGGTCAAGCTCAAGCGCGGCGGCAGCCATGCCGGGCACAACGGCCTGCGTGACATCCACGGACAGCTGGGCTCGCCCGACTACTGGCGCCTGCGCATCGGCATCGGCCATCCGGGCGTCAAAAGCGAAGTCGCCAACTGGGTGCTCAAGAAACCGTCGCCAGACCAGCGCACGCTGATCGAGGACAGCATCGCCCACTCGCTCAAGGCCTACCCCGCTCTGTTGGCGGGGGACATGGAAAAGGCCACGCTGCTCATCCACACCACCAAACCGCCCCGCCCCAAGCCCCCTCGGCCTGTGGAGGACTGAGGGGCCACCAGTCCATCCAGCCGTTGTGCTGTGGATATCGCTATATATTCAATAGCACGCAAGACATGAACCACTAGCGCAAGCGGTCGATTTGGCTCAAATTACGTCGGCGTGGACGCCTGCAGCCGCTGGAACTTCTGCCACAGGGTTTCGCGGCTTTCCACGTGCTGCGGGTTCACGGGAATGCAGGCCACAGGGCAGACCTGCACACACTGGGGCTCGTCGAAATGCCCTACACATTCTGTGCACTTGTTCGGGTCGATTTCGTAGATCTCCTGCCCCAGGTAGATCGCCTGGTTGGGGCACTCGGGCTCGCACACATCGCAGTTGATGCACTCGTCCGTGATCATCAGCGCCATACAGCCTCCCAGTGCACGGGGCCAAAAACAGGGGCAACGGAGCGAGCGGCGCAGTTCATGCTCCGTATTATCCCGCGCCGGTGGCATGTGCCTTGCGTGCCACACTGCAACCCACCACCGCTGACGGGGACGTTTTTACCGTTATGCTGTGTATACACATTAATTTTGACGCCCCTGCGTCTGACCCACCTGCCAACGCACCCCACCCATGGGCCTGTTTTTTCTCAAGCGGTTTGTCACCCTCCTGGCCACGTTGATTGGCGCCTCCATCGTCGTGTTCCTGGTGCTGGAAATCCTGCCGGGCAATGCCGCGCAGATTCTGATGGGTCCCGATGCCTCTCCCGATGCGGTGACAGCTCTGGCCACCAAGCTGGGTCTGGACCAGCCCGCCAGCCTGCGCTACTGGCAATGGGTGAGCGGCCTGGTGGTGGGCAACATGGGCGACAGCTACGCCTACAGCTCGCCCGTGCTCGACCTGGTGCTGGAGCGCCTGGCGCTTACCGTACCGTTGGCCCTGATGGCCATGGTGATCACCACGGTGCTGGCATTGGCCGCCGGTGTGTACGCCGCGGCGCGCCACAACAAGCTGGGTGACGTGGGCGTGATGGGCCTGGCGCAGATCGGCATTGCCATCCCCAACTTCTGGTTCGCCATCCTGCTGATTCTGCTGTTCTCGGTGAAGCTGCAGTGGTTCTCGGCCGGCGGCTTTCCGGGCTGGACGGAAGACGCTGGCGGCAGCCCGCTAGAAGCCCTCAAAGCCCTGCTGCTGCCCGCCATTGCGCTGGCTGTGGTGCAGGCTGCCATCCTCGCGCGCATCACCCGCTCGGCCGTGCTGGAGGTGCTGCGTGAAGACTTTGTACGCACGGCCCGCGCCAAAGGTCTCACGCAGCGCGCAGCGCTGTGGGGCCATGTGCTGCGCAACGCCATGATCCCGGTGGTCACCGTGATGGGGCTGCAGTTTGCCAACCTGCTGGCGGGCACCATCGTGGTCGAGAACGTGTTCTATCTGCCCGGCCTCGGGCGCCTGATCTTCCAGTCCATCTCCAACCGCGACCTGATCGTGGTGCGCAACTGCGTGATGCTGCTCGCCGCCATGGTGGTGATCGTGAACTTCGTCGTGGACATCCTCTACGCCGTGATCGACCCCCGCGTGAAGGCTTCCGACATCTGATCCCCATGAGCGCCGCCGTGTCCACCCTCTCCTCTTCCACACCCTCCGCCCCCGGCTGGCTGCACCGCGCGCTGCGCCACCGCAGTTTTGTCATCGGTGCGGTGTTGTCGGCGCTGCTGATCCTTGCTGCGCTGCTCTCCTTTGTCTGGACGCCTTGGTCGCCCTACGAGATGGACCTGGCCAACAAGCTGGCGAGTCCCTCCGGCACCCACTGGCTGGGCACCGATGCCTTTGGCCGTGATGTGGCCTCGCTGCTGCTGGTGGGCGCCCGCAACTCCATCCTGGTGGGCGTGATCGCGGTGGGCATCGGCCTGACCCTGGGCACGGCGCTGGGACTGCTGGCCGCCGCCAAGCGCGGCTGGGTGGAAGAGCTGATCATGCGGCTGGCGGACTTCACGTTTGCCTTCCCCGCCATCCTCTCAGCCATCATGATGACGGCGGTGTTTGGTGCAGGCATTGTGAATTCCATCATCGCCATCGGCATCTTCAACATCCCGACGTTTGCACGCGTCACGCGCGCATCGGCCAACGCCGTGTGGTCGCGCGAATACATCCTGGCCTCACGTGCCTGCGGCAAAGGCAGCTGGCGCATCACGCTGGAACACGTGCTGCCCAACATCCTGTCGGTGCTCATCGTGCAGGCCACCATCCAGTTCGCCATCGCCATCCTGGCCGAGGCCGCCCTGTCGTACCTGGGCCTGGGCACCCAGCCGCCCCAGCCCTCCTGGGGCCGCATGCTGAGCGAGGCACAGACGTTGATGTTCCAGGCCCCGCTGCTGGCGGTGTGGCCCGGCATGGCGATTGCGCTGGCGGTGCTGGGGCTGAACCTGCTGGGCGATGGCCTGCGCGACCTCCTAGACCCCCGCCTCTCGCGTAAGCGTTGACCCCGCCAAGAAGCCTCCCCGACCCCACGATGTCTCTGTTAGAAGTCTCCAACCTCCGCATCCGCCTGCAGACGCACCGGGGCCCCGCCGATGCCGTGCGCGGCGTGAGCTTTTCGCTGGCGCGCGGTGAAACCCTGGGCCTGATCGGCGAATCGGGCTGCGGCAAGTCCATCACCGCCATGTCGCTCATGGGCCTGCTGCCCGAGAGTGCGCAGGTCACCGGCAGCATCCGCTTTGATGGGCAAGAGCTGGTGGGCCGCACCGATGCACAGATGTGCAAGATGCGCGGCAATCGCATTGGCATGGTGTTCCAGGAGCCCATGACGGCCCTGAACCCCGTACACACCATTGGCCGCCAGGTGGCGGAGCCGCTGCGCCTGCACCGGGGCATGAATGCAGCAGCCGCACGCACCGAAGCGATTGCCTTGCTGGACCGCGTGGGCATCCCCAACGCCGCACAGCGCTTTGACGCCTACCCGCACCAGTTCTCGGGTGGGCAGCGCCAGCGCATCACCATTGCGATGGCGCTGGCCTGCGGGCCCGACCTGCTGATTGCCGACGAGCCCACCACGGCGCTCGACGTGACCATCCAGCAGCAGATCCTGGACCTCATCAGCGACCTGGTGGCCGAGCGCAACATGGCGCTGATCCTCATCTCGCACGACCTGGGGGTGATCTCGCAGAACGTTGACCGCATGATGGTGATGTACGGCGGCAGCGTGGTCGAAAGCGGCTCCACCGCCTCGGTCTTCTCGGCCATGGCCCACCCTTACACACGCGGTCTGTTCGCCGCCCGGCCCCACCTGGGTGCCGTGCACGCGCCCGGGCAACGCCCTCGCCTGTCCACCATTCCGGGCACGGTGCCCGAGCTGGTGGACCTGCCCGCAGGCTGCCCGTTTGCAGGGCGCTGCAGCTACACGGTGGATGACTGCCACCACAAGCAGCCCGAGGCCACGCTGGTGGCCACCGATGCCGACGGCGACCACCTGGTGCGCTGCCTGCGGCGCGAAGCCATTGCCGAGGCGCAGAGTGCGGACGTGGTCAACATCATCGAGGTGGCTGCATGACCCAGGCACCCCACACCACCGTCGCGCCAGCCACCGCGCCGCTGCTCCAGGTGACCGACCTGGTGCGCGAATACACACTGCCCCGCGAGCACCTGTTTCGCCCGCAGGGCAAGGTGCATGCGCTCAACGGCGTGAACTTCTCGATTGCCTCTGGCCGCAGCCTCGGCATCGTCGGCGAATCGGGCTCGGGCAAGTCCACCCTGGCACGGCTGGTGATGGCGCTGGATGCGCCCACCTCCGGCACGGTGGAGCTGCTGGGCCTCAACCTGCACCAGTTGCCCGCCGAGCAGCTGCGCCAGGCGCGCCGCGATTTTCAGATGGTGTTCCAGGACCCGTATGGGTCGCTGGACCCGCGCCAGACCGTGGAGCGCATCGTGACCGAACCACTGCAGGCGCAAGGCCAGACCACGCGCGCCGAGCAGCGCGAGCAGGCCGCCCAGGTGCTGTCGCAAGTGGGCCTGCGCACCAACGACCTGGGCAAGTACCCGCACGAATTCTCTGGCGGCCAGCGCCAGCGCATCGCCATTGCACGCGCCCTCATCACCCGGCCCCGCCTCATCGTGGCCGACGAGCCTGTGAGCGCGCTCGACGTGTCGGTGCAGGCCCAGGTGCTGAACCTGATGCAAGACCTGCAGCAGCAGTTCGGCATCACCTACATGCTCATCAGCCATGACCTCGCGGTGGTCAACCACCTGTGCGACGAGGTGGTGGTGCTGTACCAGGGCCGCATCGTGGAGCGCGGCTCGCCGGGCGAGCTGTTCCGCAACGCGCAGCACCCGTACACACAGTCGCTGGTGGGCGCCGTGCCGCAGGTGTTGCCCGGCCGCGCGCGGGCGCGCCGTGCGGCAGCCGTTGCGGCAACGGCAAAAACCGCATAACCACATGCAGGTGTGATGGTGTAAAAAGCTTCTTTCCTCCCCGGTAACAAATTGCACCGGGGGTCTTTATGGTTGTTGTCTGGTTTTTTGTCTGGAGAGTCCGAACATGCTGAACCGCCGTACCGTCCTTGCCACTGGCGCCATCGCCGCTGTGCCCTTGACCACCTCGCTTGGCGCCCTGGCGCAAGGCCGCAAAGATGCGGTGACGCTGGCGATGACGCTGGAGCCCCCAGGCCTGGACCCCACCGCCGGTGCGGCCTCTGCCATCGCCGAAATCGTTCAGTACAACATCTTTGAGACGCTCACCAAGATCAACCCCGACGGCAGCGTGTCGCCCCTGCTGGCCGAAAGCTGGGAGGTCTCGCCCGACCTCAAGACCTACACCTTCAAGCTGCGCCGTGGCGTGAAGTTCCAGAATGGCGAGCCCTTCACCGCTGCGGCCGTCAAGTTCTCGTACGACCGCGCAGGCGGCGAGAAGAGCACCAACAAGGACAAGCGCACTTTTGCCGGCATCACCACCCAGGTGGTGGACGACTACACCGTGGTGCTGCTCAACAAGGAGATCGACCCCGACCTGCTGTTCGTGCTGGGCCAGGCCACCTCCATCATCGTGGAGCCCAAGAGCGCCGACACCAACGCCAACAAGCCCGTGGGCACCGGCCCCTACCAACTGCAGGCCTGGAACAAGGGCTCTTCAGTCGTGCTCACTGCCTGGGACGGCTACCGCGACGCCAAGGCCATCAAGATCAAGCGCGCGACCTTCCGCTTCATCTCCGACCCCGCAGCCCAGGTGGCCGCCTTGCTGGCCGGTGACGTGGACGCCTTTCCCCGCGTCACGCCACGCAGCGTGGCGCAATTCAAGGCCAACCCCAAGTTCCAGGTGGTGGTTAGCGGCTCGCGCGCCAAAACCATCGTGGCCATCAACAACGGCAAGAAGCCGCTGGACGACGTGCGCGTGCGCCGCGCCATTGCCGCAGCCATTGACCGCAAGGCCGTGATCGAAGGCGCGGGCGACGGCTACGGCGCACCCATCGGCAGCCACTACGTGCCCGGCGCGTTTGGCTACGTGGACACCACGGGCGTGAACCCCTACGACCCCGAGAAGGCCAAGAAGCTGCTGGCCGAGGCCGGCATCAAGACGCCGCTGGAGCTGACCATGACGCTGCCTCCCACGCCTTACGCCCGCCAGGGCGGTGAGGTGGTGGCTGCCCAGCTGGCCAAGGTCGGCATCATCGCCAAGATCCAGAACGTGGAATGGGCGCAGTGGCTCAGCGGCACCTACGGCAGCAAAAACTACGACCTGACCATCATCAGCCACGTGGAGCCCTTTGACCTGGGCAACTTTGCCAAGCCCGACTACTACTGGGCCTACAACTCGCCCAAGTTCAACGACCTGTTCAACCAGATCAAGAACGCCGCCCGCCCCGCCGACCGCGCCAAGCTGCTGGGCGATGCGCAGCGCCTGCTGGCCAACGATGCGGTGCACGCCTTCCTGTACTCCAACCAGTGGATCACGGTGGCCAACAAGAACCTCAAGGGCCTGTGGAAAGACATGCCCGTGTTCGTGAACGACATCTCCGCGCTGTCCTGGTCCTGACAGCCACGCGCCGCAACGCGGCGCGTGCAGGAGTCAAGACTCCTAAAACAATAGCTGCCAGCGCTTTATCCACTAGCGCTTGCGGCCTTTTTTATTGATAAACATCGCTACGGCGACCACCCACCCCGCCATGACCGAACTGCACGACCTGCCCGCCCACGACCTGATTGCCGCCTACCGCCAGCGCAAGCTGTCACCGGTCGAGGTCACGCAGTCCGTGCTGGCCCACATTGAACGGTGGGAGCCCCACATCAAAGCCACCTACCTGCTGCGCCCCGAGGCCGCCCTGGCCCAGGCCCGTGCCTCCGAGGCCCGCTGGCTGCGCGGCGAGCCCAAGGGGCTGCTCGACGGCGTGCCCAGCACCATCAAGGAAAACATTGCCACCGAAGGCGACCCCACCCCGCTGGGCACGGCCGCCGTCGAGCTGGTGCCCGCCGCAGCTGACGCCCCCCCCGCCGCCCGCATGCGCGAGGCCGGTGCCGTCATCGTCGCCAAGACCACCATGCCCGACTACGGCATGTTGTCATCCGGCCTGTCCACCTTTCACCCGCTGTCGCGCAACCCCTGGGACGTGAGCAAGGGCCCGGGCGGCTCCAGCGCCGGCGGTGGCGCGGCGGCCGCTGCGGGCTATGGCCCGCTGCACATCGGCACCGACATTGGTGGCTCGCTGCGCCTGCCTGCCAGCTGGTGCGGCATCTTCAGCCTCAAGCCTAGCCTGGGCCGCATCCCGATTGACCCGCCCTACACCGGCCGCGCCGCCGGCCCCATGACCCGCACCGTGGCCGACGCCGCGCTGATGATGCAGGTGCTGAGCCAGCCCGACGCACGCGACAGCATGAGCCTGCCCTACCAGGACATCGCCTGGAGCCAGTTCAACAAGGGCGCAGAACGCCTGCGCGGCCTGCGCATCGGCCTGCTGCTGGATGCAGGCTGCGGCCTGCCGGTAGACCCCGAGGTGAAGGCCGCCGTGGAGCGCGCAGCAAAACTCCTGGAAGCCGCCGGCGCCACCATCGTGCCCATGGTGCCCTTCATGACCCAGGCCATGCTCGACGGCATGGACCACTTCTGGCGCATGCGCTCGCACATCGACCTGCAGGCCCTGCCTGCGGCGCGGCGCGACAAGGTGCTGCCCTACATCCGCACCTGGGCCGACAGTGCCGCCGGCATGAGCGGCACCGAGGTCTTCACTGCCAGCCACCAGTTCCACCTGACGCGCGTGGCCGCCGTCAAGGCCTGCAGCGCGTTCGACTATGTGATCTCGCCCGTGGCGCCCAACGTCGCCTTCCAGGCCGAGCTGCCCTCGCCCACCAACGACCCGCTGCGCCCGCTGGAACACATCGGCTTTACCGTGCCGTTCAACATGTCCGAGCAACCTGCGGCCTCGGTCAACTGCGGCTACACCCGCGCTGGTTTGCCCATCGGCCTGCAGATTGCGGGCGCACGTTTTGACGACCTGGGCGTGCTGCAGGTGGCGCACGCGTTCGAGCTGATCCGCGAACCCCAGCGGGCGTGGCCCCAGCCGCCTGCGGCATAACCCTGCATCTGTCGTGCGTTGTTGTTGGTAACCTTGGGGGATACGCTCTGACGCTGGCACCACCGCTGGAGCCCCCACCTCACAAACCACCATCCCACCACCGCATGGACATCATCATCCTGGCGATCCTCATCGCCACCGGCACCTTCATGCTCAACGCCAAAGAGCAGCGCAAGCGCATTGCGCTGCTGGGCAAACACCTGGCCAACTACCAGATCGAAAAGCTGATGGAGGCGCTGACCGACGGCTACCTGCGCGCCCTGGGTGAAAGCACCGACGAGCGCCGCAGCCAGATCTGGAGCCTGCTGAGCACCACCGAGTCGCAACTGAGCGAGCAGTTCAGCCGCTTTGCCGCCGACTTTGCCAAGGTGGACGAAGCCCACGCCCGCGTCAGCCGGCTCTCCGTGCCGATCCCGTTTGCCGACAAGCTGCTGCCCGCCATGACCTTTGACGTGCGTCGTGCGCTTGCCATCCACGCGCGCGGCATTGCCCATGTGGTGCAGAACACCAGCCACCTGTCGCCCAAAGACCGCGCCTACATGATGACGGCCGAGCTGTTTCTGATGCAGCACACCTGCCACTGGTACTGCAAGTCCAAAACGGTGGCCAGCGCCCGCATGCTGGCGCGGCACCAGACACCGCACGAACAGCTCGTCGCTTCCGTTTCAGCCGAAACCCGCAACGCCTACCTGACCTTGATCAACGGCGGCTGAGCCCAGCGACCCAACAATGCCCCATGCCATCCTCCACGCACACCCGCATGACCGACAGCCTGGGCAACGCCATCACGCTGCAGGACGAAACCAGCGCGACAGCGCTGAATGACTTTGTAGAAGGCTTCATCGCCTGCGAAGCCCGCGCAGTGAACGTGCTGAACGCGGCGGCCGACACCAGCCCCATCGTTCAGGCCAGCTGCGCCGCGCTGCACATGTTTGCCGAGTCGGCCGACGCCCCGCGCAACGCCCGCCCCTTCATCGACCAGGCCCTGGCCCGCGCCACAGAGGCTACCGAGCGTGAGCAACGCTTTGTGGCCGCCGTCGCCGCCTGGGTGGATGGCGACCTGCCCCGCGCCATCGCACTGCACGAGGAGCAAGCCCGCCTGCACCCGCGCGACCTCGCCTCCCTCAAGCTCGGCCAATACCATTTGTTCAACCGGGGCGACTCGCCCGGCATGCTGCGCCTGGCGCTGCAGGCCCTGCCCGCAGCGGCCGAGGTGCCCTACCTGCACGGCATGCTCGCCTTTGGCTGGGAGCAATGCCACCGCCTGCAAGAGGCCGAAAGCGCCGCACGCCACGCCATCACCCTGTGCCGCAAAGAACCCTGGGCCCACCACGCGCTGGCCCACGTCATGCTGACCCAGGGCCGCATCCGCGAAGGTACCGACTTCATGGCCAGCGTGGGCGACACCTGGACGGGCCTGAACTCCTTCATGGTCACGCACAACTGGTGGCACCAGGCGCTGTTTTTGCTGGAGCAGGACCGGCACGCCGAGGTGCTGGCGCTCTACGACAGCCAGGTCTGGGGCGTGGTCAAGGAATACACCCAGGACCAGATCAACGCCGTGTCACTGCTCGCCCGGCTGGAGTTGGCAGGCGTGGATGTCGGTGACCGCTGGACCGACGTAGCCAACCACCTCGCGCAACGCCTTGCCGACCATGTGCTGCCCTTCCTGGACCTGCAATACCTCTACGGCCTGGCCCGCGCCGGGCGGATGGAGGCAGCACGCACGCTGCAACAAGGCATCGAGGCCCACGCCGCCACCCGCACCGAGGCACACGAGCGCACCGTGTGGCAACAGGTGTGCGTGCCCGCCGCCCACGGCCTGCTGGCGCATGCGCAGGGCGACTGGGCGACGGCCGTGGAGAAGCTGGGCGTGGCCCTGCCCCGGCTGGTGGAGATTGGCGGCAGCCATGCGCAGCGGGATCTGTTTCACCAGATCTGGCTGGATGCGCTGCAACGCAACGGGCAGTGGGCGGCGGTGCAGAACGTGTTGCAGCCGTTGGTGAATACGCAGCCGGAGTCGGTGCGGTTAGCGCGACAGGTGAGGGTGGTGAATGGGGTGTTGGGGTTGACGGGGGAGTGACTTCAAAGGTACCGACTCAATAGTCAAAACAATGACACCATCTGATCAAATCGCGACCTTTGCCGCAGCTATTGCACTGGGATCCGCAGCGGTCTCCGTGTTGGCCATCTATATCCCTTGGAAAAATACGCACGACGTTGAGCTTTTCAAGGAGGCCGTACTTGCCCTCGAACGGGCGTACCGATCCCTCATGCTCGGAGCACAGCCGGATGGTCGGCCCGCACCCGATCGACTCAACTGGCTCACCTCTGCAAGACATATCCAGTCTTACAAGTCACTGAAGTCTCTGCTTAAGACGGATCTGTATCGCAGGTTGTGCGCTGAGCATGAAGAACACTGGCGCCAGGAGTTCTACTTGAGGGTTGCCAAGGATAGGATTTATCACATCTCCTACTACGAGAGCGGTCCCATCGAACCTCGTTCGGCAATCGTTATTCACGGCTTTGCTGCGTGGCGAAGCGATAGACAAGACCCGATCGAAACCATTGATTTCGAGTCGCTTTATCAGGAGTCAGATGTTCTGACGGGAAACCATGGTCTACGCGACTACTTGGCAAAGTTCCCACAATTCAGCGGCAACCTCTAGCGAGTCAGACGTAAGCGCACTGACGTCTCACGCAACCCTCACCGCACCACCAACTTCGTCTGGTCATACACCGGCTGCTCCGGTAAATCCGCCAGGTGCCGAACGTCGGCCCAGTCCAGCACTTCCACGGCATCGCCGCTCACCCGCACGCGGTTGAGCCCTGCATTGGGGATGTCGCTCTGGCGCGGGCCGTCCAGCCCCGTGCCACGTGCCGTGCGCCAGATCATGTCGAGCACGCCGCCGTGGGTGACCACCATCACGGTCTGGCCGCTGTGCTGCTGGGCGATGCGATAGACGGCGTCCATCACGCGGGTGTGGAACTGGCGGGTGGTCTCGCCGCCGGGCATGCCGTAGTCGGCTTCAAAGCGCAGCCATTGGTTCCAGGCATCGGCGTGTTCCTGCTTGACGTCGTCCACGCGCTTGCCGTCCACCACGCCAAAGTTTTGCTCGCGCAGGGCGCTGTCGGTCAGCGTGTCGATGCGGGCCTGGGGGAACAGCACCTGCAGGCTGGGCGTGGCGGTCTGCTGGGTGCGGATGAGGTCGCTGCAGATGAGGTGGTGCACCACGGGGCGCTCTGCAGCCAGGCGCTCGGCCAGGCGGCGGGCCTGTTCGTGGCCAGTGGCGTTGAGGGGCACATCCACGTGGCCCTGGAAGCGCAGTTCGCGATTCCAGTCGGTCTCTCCGTGGCGGATCAGAATCAATTCAGTCATACGTGCCATTATCGAATGTACACACAGCATTGCAAGCTCTTTTGCCCGCAAGCGCTTATGCAATAAGCGCTGATAGCTATGTTTTTTATAACAGCCGACTGTCCACCACCCGCCGTGCGGCCCGTCACCGCATGGGCACGACCAGTACCTTGCGGCGCGGCTGGCAGCCGGGGCCTTCGTGGGGTGCGCTGTCGCGCTCCCAGCCCGGGCCGGGCGAGGTTTGTGCACACACGCGCTGGCCATCGACCAGGCTGCGCCAGTAGTACCAGGGGGCGGGGGCGGCCTGCAGCAGCAGCGGGGCCAGCAAAACCAGCGCGAACCAATGGCGGGGGGCGAAAGGCATGGGCAAACAAAGCATCCAACGTGTCCCGCCCATGCTACGCAGCCTGCGGCGGGCCGATGCCTGGAAAAGCGGCGGAATCGTTGGTCAGGGCTTGTCCGCGGTGACGATCCAGCCTTCGAGTGGATCGAGCCCCGGCGGCAGGCCGTAAAGCGCGTCGCCCTCGGCATGGCGCTGCTGGGCCCAGGCGGCCTGCAGCAGGCACAGCACGGCGTCCAGGCTGTCGCCGCTGGCGTCCTGCACCAGCGCATCGCGCTGGGCATGGCTGAGCTTGAGGCGCAGGCCGAGGTGGGTCTGGCCCAGCTCCAGCGCGTTGACCAGGTCTTTGCGGGCGATGAGGCGGTCGGGGGTCTGCTTGGCGCGGTCGTCGCTTTTGTAGCTGCGCCGCTGCAGCACTTCGCGCGCGAGCAGGCCGGGGTAGGCCTCCAGCGCCACGCGGCGGGGGTCGCCTGTGTGCAAGCCGGGCAGGTGCACGCCCGCGTCCAGCAGCCGCGGCAGGCCCGCGTGCAGCATGTAGGCCACTGGCGGGTTCACCCATTTCATCGAGGGGCTGGAGCCTGCGGGCCCGTCGGTGGCGCGGTGGGCAAACTTGCCGCCCACGGGGCGCGCGTCGCAAAACGCCGCAAACTGCGCGCGGATCTGGTCGCGGCTGAGGCCGCGGTAGTGCTGCATACACGCCGGCCAGTCAGTGGGCCAGCCCAGCGCCTGCACCAGCTCGCGCGGCAGGCCAAAAGGCAGGTCGAACCCGCCCACCCAGTCGCCGGGCTGCGCCAGCCACTGGCCGAACGCGGCCAGGGTGTCGAACGGCTGCAGCGTGGTGAGCGACACGCGCGCGCCCTGGCGCTGGCCCAGCGCCAGCACGATGGGTTTGCGCCGCGTGGGGCTGCTGGAGAAGTCGCAGCCCAGCAGCAGGGATTGTGGTGCGGCGGCGGTCATCCCAAGGCCAGCGCCGTGACGCCTGCCGCAATACACAGCGCGCCAAAAATGCGCGCCACGCGGTCACCCTCGCCCAGCAGGTGCCCACCAATCAGCGCTGCAAACAGCATGGACACCTCGCGCGCCGGGGCCACGTGCGACAGGGGCGCCTGCTGCATGGCATACAGCACCAGCACATAGGCCACCGGGCTCACCACCGCCACGGCCAGGGCAAAACGCCACTGCGCCAGCCACAGGGCGCGGGCGGTGGGCAGGTCGCGCAGCACCACGGGCGCCAGCAGGCCCACACGCACAAAGTTGCCCATGTAGTCCACCAGGATGGGCGACATCAGCAGAAACTTGACCGCATAGCCATCGACCACCGTGTAGCTGGCTATGAAGGCGCCCGTGAGCAGGCCGTACAACATGCCCTTGTGCACCCGCGCCCGCGCGGCAGGGTCGTGCGCGGCGCGCAGCAGGCCCGGGCCACCCGCGATCAGAAACACGCCCCCCACCACGCCCACGATGCCCAAGGCACCCAGCGCCGAGATCTGCTCGCCCAGCAGCGTGATGGCCACCAGCGACGACAACAGCGGCCCCGAGCCGCGCGCCAGCGGGTAGACCACCGTGAGGTCCGCCACACGGTAGCCGCGCAGCAGGATGACGAAGTACGCCACATGCAACAGCCCGCTGGCGGCCACGAAGCCCCACTCCACCGCACCCCACTGCGGCACCGCGTCGCGCCCCAGGTACCAGCCCAGCGGCGCCCAGACGACCATCATGATCACCGAGGTGAAGAACGCAAACCGCGAGTCCCCCCCGGCCTTCTTGGCCACGATGTTCCAGCACGCGTGGATGAGGCCGGCGAGGATGATGAGGGCGAAGGCGGTGAAGGTCACGGGTCAGAAAGAGAGAGGGCTTGAATGCAAAAAGCCGCAGCCCCTGTGGGCTGCGGCTGCAATGACGGGTTCAGGACAACAACGAAAAGTGGGGTGATTGGCGTAGCGAGCGGCCTCAGCCTGGGTGGAGGAACGCAGCCGCACTCCCGTGCGGCGAGTACCGCATGCCCGGGATCAGGCCGCGCAGTAGCCAAACGCCCCGCTTTTCAAGCTCGGCCGATGATGGAGGCGGTGGCCATCAACTCTTCAAGCAGCGCAAACGACACCTTGCCCGATACCGCATACGGGTCCAGTTCGGGCTTTTCGGAGTATTTGAGCAGGATGGAGTGGTTGATCTTGGACAGGTTGACTTGCCCCATGGTCCAGCCGCCAAAGCGGCGCTCGGCGATTTCTTCGTAGTGCAGCAGCTCCACGTTCTTGTGGCGCGTGTCCTTCTGGATGTGGCCATACAACTCGCTCACGGCGGAGCGCCCACCCTCGATGGCTTGCAAAAACACGCCGCCGCCGTAGCACAGCACGCCGGTGATGCCGCTGCCGGGGTTGTGCTGGCGCGACTGCGTCAGGATGGCTTCAATGGCGGCGGGCGAGGTATCGACCGCGCGACTGGCGTAAAGCAGGCGTACCAGCATGGTCAGTTCTTTCCAGGGATGAGGGACAAAAATTCACGGCGCAAAGCGCTGTCCTTGAGGAACACGCCACGCATGACCGAGTTGATCATGCGGCTGTCGTTGTCGCGCACGCCGCGCCAGGACATGCAGAAGTGGCTGGCTTCCATGACGATGGCCAGGCCGTCGGGCTGGGTCTTTTCCATGATCAGGTCGGCCAGCTGGACCACGGCTTCTTCCTGGATCTGGGGGCGGCCCATGATCCAGTCCACCAGGCGCGCGTATTTGGACAGGCCGATCACGTTGGTGTGCTCGTTGGGCATCACGCCGATCCAGATCTTGCCGATGACAGGGCAGAAGTGGTGGCTGCAGGCACTGCGCACGGTGAGCGGGCCCACGATCATCAGCTCGTTCAAGTGCTCGGCGTTGGGGAACTCGGTGATGGGCGGCTGTGCCACGTAGCGGCCGCGGAACACCTCGTTGAGGTACATCTTGGCCACGCGGCGCGCGGTGTTGTTGGTGTTGTGGTCGCCCTGGGTGTTGATCACCAGGCTGTCGAGCACGCCTTGCATCTTGACCTCGACCTCGTCGAGCAGCTTTTCCAGCTCGCCGGGCTCGATGAATTCGGCAATGTTGTCGTTGGCGTGAAAGCGCTTGCGCGCGGCGGCAAGGCGTTCTCGGATCTTGACGGAAACGGGCGTGCCTTCGTCCGGTGAGGTGGGCGTCATATCGGCGGCAGGTTGGCTGGACATGGCTGGCATCGTACCAGCGAACCCAGTTTGATCAATTACAAGGGTTTTAGGCAGCAAGCGCTAGTGGAATATGCCTGAGCAGCTATCAATAAAGTAGCAAGCTCGATTGAAACTCTCTCAATACCGCTTGCCCGTCACCCACAGCGCCAGGCGCATGAGACCAAACGCCACGCGGTCCAGCACCCGCTGGCGCAGCGGGCGGCCGGCATAGCGCGCCGGGTCCATGCGGCGGCCCGCGTGCTGCATGGCGTGCACCAGGCGCTGGCGCAGGTCGATGGCAAAGGCGGCGTCTTCCACCACCACATTGGCCTCGCGCGCCAGCAGCAGCGAGAGCGGGTCAAGGTTGGACGAACCCACCGTGGCCCAGGGCCGGTCGCCCTGCGCATCGATGACGGCCACCTTGGCGTGTAGAAAGCTGGGGGCGTACTCGTAGATCTCGACCCCCGCCTCCAGCAGCGCGCCATACACGGGGCGGGCTGCGTGGTACTGCATGAAGTATTCGTACCGCCCCTGCAGCAGCAGGCGCACGCGCACGCCCCGGCGCGCGGCCATCACCAGCGCGCGGCGCAGCTTGCCGCCGGGCATGAAATAGGCATTGGCAATGATGACCTCGTGCCGGGCTGCGCCGATGGCGCGGCGGTAGGCCTTCTCGATGCGGCTGCGGTTGCGCACGTTGTCGCGCAGCACCAGGGTGGCGCGCACAGGCGGGCCTGCGCCGGGGTCGCCGCCCTGCTCCGCGTGCCGTGCCGCGCTGGCCGCGCGCAAGGCCTGCAGGGCCTCCGGCAAGCGGCGCTGGCGTGCATCGCGCACGGCCTGCATGCGCCACCAGAGCTGGTCCATGGTGTCGCTGGCCGATGCCACCAGGCTGCCCGTGGCCCGCACGGCAAAGTCAAAACGGGGGGCCTCCAGCGCGCCGTGGTTGGGGTCGTGAAAGTCGTCCAGCACATTGATGCCGCCGCAAAACAGCACCCGCCCATCCACCACACACAGCTTGCGGTGCAGGCGCCGCCAGCGGTGTGGCAGCAGCAGCCCCAGCGGCCCCAGCGGCGAATACACGCTGCACAGTACCCCGGCGGCCTGAAACTGATCGGCCCAGGCCTTGGGCAACGCACCCGTGCCCACGCCATCGACCACCAGATGGGTGCGCACGCCGCGCGCTGCAGCGCGCATCAGCGCCTGGGCCACGGTGGCTCCGGCGCCGGTGAAGTCAAAGATGTAGGTCTCGAACTGGATGTCCGCCATCGCAGCATCCATGGCCTCGGTGAGCGCCGGAAAGAACTCCTCGGCGCCTTGCAGCAGTCGGACCTGGTGGTCGTCGGCGGGCCCGGTGCCCGGGGTCTGCGCAAAGGGCTTGCGCCTCATCCCGTCACCCCGCTACCGCGCACACCCCGGCAGCGCCTCACAGCCGGAACTCCGCGATCAGGGGCAGATGGTCCGACATGCGCCACCAAATGCGGCCACGGGGCACCTGCAGCGACAGCGGCGTGAGCCCACGCGCGTACACATGGTCCAGCTGCGCCAGCGGCAGGCGTGCGGGGTAGGTGAAGGTGCGGGGCGCATCCCATTCATACAGGCCAAAGCCTGCCAGCATGCGCTTGAGCTGCTGCCCCCAGTCGTTGAAGTCACCGGCCACCACCAGCGGCGTACCGGGGGGCACCTCGCGCTCGATGAAGCCCTGCAGGCGCTCGACCTGGCGGATGCGGCTGCCAGGGATCAGGCCCAGGTGCACCACGATCACGTGCACGTTGCGGCCCTGCACATCCACCTCCACATGCAGCAGCCCGCGCTGCTCGAAACGGTGGTCCGAGATGTCTTCATGCTGGTGCCCGATCACCGGCCAACGGGTGAGCAACGCGTTGCCATGTTCGCCGTGTTTGGTGACCGCATTGGTGCGATACACCGCCTCGTAGCCTTCGGGGGCCAGGAACTCGGCCTGCGGCAGATCAGGCCAGCGCTGAAAGTAGGCCGCCTCGCGCCGGTGCAGTTTGCGCACCTCCTGCAGGCAAACGATGTCGGCGTCGAGCTGCTCCACCGCCAGGCCCAGGTTGTGAATCTCCAGCCGCCGCGCGGGCCCGATGCCTTGCACACCCTTGTGGATGTTGTAGGTGGCTACGCGCAGGATGTCGTCGTGTTGCATGGTCCTAGGAGGGGTAATTGAACGCGCTCGCCAGCGCCGCGATGGGTGCGCCAGGCAAGGCGCGAGGACGCGGCGGGCTCATGCCCGCAAGAAGGAGCAACGCCGCATGGCGCGCCGAGCGCGGTGCTGGCGAATGCGTAGCGTGCCCACTCGACAAGCGAACGTCAACGAAGCAGCGAGAGTCAGTATCCATGAGGCGCCCTTGAAAACGGCAAGCGGTCAATTGCCGCTCCTAGGACTGGAGATTGTGTCGCAAGCCGTGGTAGCAAGGGGTTTGCCCGACGCAGGCAGGGGGCGGCAGCGCTTTACACTGGAGACTCCAACATTTTGAGCACGCAGGGACGGCCCCGACCCCCATGGCTACCGAGAGCGGCCCCAATCCCGCCCCACAGACCCAGGCGCTGATCGTGGACAGCAATGCCACATCGCGCAGCATTCTGGTGGGGCAGCTGCGCGAGTACGGCGTGACCCGCATCGTGCAATGCTCCCGTGTGCAGGACGCGCGCGCCCGGCTGGAGCACACGGTGTTCGACTACGTGTTGTGCGACCAGTTTTTTGGCGAATCCAACTACTCGGGCCAGACCCTGCTGGACGACCTGCGGCGCGCACAGCTGCTGCCGTTTTCCACGGTGTTCTTCATGGTCACGGCCGAGGCGTCGTACGCCGCAGTGGCCGAGGCCGCCGAGTCGGCCCTGGACGGCTACCTGCTCAAGCCCTTCACGCCCAGCGCGCTGTTCGAGCGCCTGAGCCTGGCGCGCCTGCGCAAGATCCACCTCAAGCCCATTTTCGATGCCATCGAGGCCGAGGACTTTGAGCAGGCCGCCGCGCTGTGCGTGGAGCGTTTCGAGGCCCGCAAGCCTTACTGGCTGTACGCCGCCCGCATCGGGTCGGAGCTGCTGCTGCGCCTGGGCCGCCACGACGAGGCGCGCACCCTGTTCGAGGCCGTCATCGCGGCACGGGCCCTGCCCTGGGCCAAGCTGGGCGTGGCCCGCGCACAGATCGAATCAGGCCAGGCCGCGCGCGCCATCACCACCTTGCAGGAGTTGATTGGCGAAGACGCGTCGTTCGCCGACGCCTACGACGTGCTGGGCCGCGCGCAGGTGGAGATGGGCAATTTTTCGCAGGCCATCGAGACCTACCGCACGGCCAGCACCCTCACGCCCGACTCGGTGGTGCGGTTGCAGAAGCTGGGGATGATGTCCTACTACATGGGCGACCGCGCCACCGCCACCAAGGTGCTGGCACGCGCCACAGTGCTGGGCATTGACTCCAAACTGTTCGACTACCAGTCGCTGGTGCTGCTGACGTTTGCGTATTACGCCGAGAACGACCGCAAGGGCATCGAGCGCTGCATGGCCGACTTTGCGCGCATCCTGGAGCGCCATTACGGCAGCGCACGCATCCGGCGTTTTGCCGAGGTGGCGCGGGCGCTGCAGCTCATCCAGCAGCGGCAGTTTTCGCAAGCGGTTGAATCGGTGCGTGGCATGGCCCGCGAGATCACGTCCAGCACCTTCGACTTTGAGGCTGCCTGCAACCTGGGCAGCCTGCTGGCCGTATTGGCCGTCACGTCGATCGAGCTGCCCGAGGGCGACAGCTGGGTGCTGGCACTGGGCATGCGCTATGCCAACACACGCGGCTTGACCGAGCTGATGGCCAACGCCTGCAACCTGCATGAGCCTTATAGCCAACTGGTGCGAGACTGCCTGCAACGCGTCAACAAGACGGCCGAAGTCGCCATGGCGCAAAGCCTGGGCGGCGACCCTGGCGGTGCCGTGCAAAACCTGCTGGCCGAAGCCGAACGCACCCTCAACTCCAAACTGCTCGATATGGCACAGCAAGTGCTGCTACGCCATGGCGCGCGCATGGCCGCCCCCCAACCGCTGCAAGAGAGCATCGACGCACTGCGCGCACGCATGGGCAGCACCCCGGCGAGGGCCATCCTGGGGCAAGACAGTGAACGCCACCCCGGCGGAGTGGCACTGAGGGTGCGGGGCAGCAGCGACAACACACCCACGCGCACTCCGCAGCCATCACCAGACAGCCTGGCCCTCGGCCCGTCGCCCGCAGACGATGCCGACGATCCTGCTGCTGCCCTGCGCTTGCGGCCTCCAGACGCCTCTTGAGTCGACGCCGCCCGGCCGTGCCCCAGTTGCCGCCGGGCCATTCGGAGTCGACTCACCCGAGATGCAAAAACCGGGGGAGTAACAGGCACGCCTCGGCATTGGACGCTGAAAAACACCGGTCAGCGGCCTGCTGCCAGGGCAGCCACTCATAGGCGTCGTGCTCACGTGGGCTCAGCACCACGGGCGTGCCTGCGGGCACACGCAGGCCAAACACGCGCTCGCGGTTGCGCACCACGCCAGGGGCATAACGGTGCAGCCATTGGGGCCAGATGTCGTACACGTTCTCCAGCGCCCAGTCGGCCAACAGGCAACCCGGTGCCTGGGTGTCTATCCCGGTTTCTTCGGCCACTTCACGGCGTGCGGTCTCGGCAAAAGGCTCATCCAGCGCATCCTTGCTACCGGTGACCGACTGCCAATGCCCCTCGCCCCCGGTGCGGCGGATCAGCAGCACCTCCAGCGCGGGGGTGTGGATCACCACCAGCACCGACTCTGGAAGCTTGTAAGGCCGCGGTGGCCCGGCGGCTGCCATGGCCTGTGCCTTCAGCCCCCCTTGGGGCGCTGGGCTGCCGTGGTGGTGGGCACGGGCGGGGGCAGCTCCTTGGCCTGCAACGCACGCGCCTGCACCACCAGCTGGTTGTGCGCGTCCAGAAACGCCGCAGCAATGACCTTGCCTTCATTGGTATTGCTCCAGCCAGCGCCCGCCGCACCGCCCAGCTTGCCGAACACCAGGCCGCCCACCCCCAGGTCGGTGGTGCGCGCTGAGCCCGTGGCCGCCGCTACCTGTTCGGTGGTTTCGTTGTCGGACAGCAGCAAGGCCGTCTGTGCTTCCTTGAACTTGACCTGCTCCACCAGCCCGGCCAGGCCTGCGATGTCGCGCAGTACCGGGATCATGGCGATCACCCCGGCCAGGCCCCGGCCCGCATCCTGCTCGCTGAACGTGAGGCTGGGCGTGAGCGTGTACTGCGCCTCGTACCCCTTGCCCTTGGCCACGGTGGAGTTGTTCTTGCGCAGGATGCCGGCGTCCTTCAATTCCTGCTCCTGCACAGTGCCCTTCAGGCCCGCTGCCCGGTCCACCACGCGGAAACACCCGCTCTGCTGGGCCAGCAGCTTGACCAGCGGCACCGGCGACGCGGGCAGCTGGTAGCCCGAGCCCATGATGTAGCCATTGGGGTTCTCGGCCAGCGCCAGCGTGGCCACCGGCGCATCGCAACGCACCAGCTCACGGGCCGCGTTCTGCGCGCCCTGGGGCCCGGCCGAGCCCGTGACCACCGAGCCGCCCTGGCCCAGTTCGGTCTTCTTCTCGCCGCATCCAGCCAGGGCGATGCATGTGGCCGCAAGCAGCCAATGGGAGCGTGTCAACAAACGCATGGAAGTACCTCTTTCAGTCCGTGCACGGCAGCCAGTGCCCGATGCGCCGCGCATGAAAAAAGCGGCCAGGGCGCAAGGCCCGAGCCGCTTGGTGTGCGATGCATGGCTGCATGCGCAAAGGACGTGTGCGTCCGGAATCAGGCCGCAGTCTTGACCGCGTCGGGGTTGCGCAGGCGGATGTGCAGCTCGCGCAACTGCTTTTCGTCCACAGGGCTGGGCGCCTGCGTGAGCAGACACTGGGCGCGCTGGGTCTTGGGGAAGGCGATCACGTCGCGGATCGACTCGGCACCAGTCATCAGCGTCACGATGCGGTCCAGGCCAAAGGCCAGGCCGCCGTGCGGAGGCGCGCCGTACTGCAGCGCATCCAGCAGGAAGCCGAACTTGAGCTGGGCTTCTTCGGGCGTGATGTTGAGGGCGTCAAACACCTTCTGCTGCACGTCGGCGCGGTGGATACGGACGGAGCCGCCACCCATTTCCCAGCCGTTGAGCACCATGTCGTAGCCCTTGGAGATGCACTTCTCGGGCGCAGTGACCATCCAGTCTTCGTGACCATCCTTGGGGCTGGTGAAGGGGTGGTGCACCGAGTTCCAGCGCTGGTTTTCCTCGTCGTACTCGAACATCGGGAAATCGACCACCCACAGCGGGGCCCAGCGGTTCTCGAACAGGCCGTTCTTCTTGCCGAACTCGCTGTGACCGATCTTGATACGCAGCGCGCCAATCGCGTCGTTGACGATCTTTTCCTTGTCGGCACCGAAGAAGATCAGGTCGCCATCTTGTGCGCCCGTGCGCTCCAGCACGGCTTGCAGCGCTGCGTCGTGGATGTTCTTCACGATGGGCGACTGCAGACCGTCACGGCCCTTGGCCAGTTCATTGACGCGGATGTAGGCCAGGCCCTTGGCGCCGTAGATCTTGACGAACTCGGTGTAAGCGTCGATTTCGCCACGGCTGATGCCGCCGCCTTCGACCGAGCCACCGGGCACGCGCAGGCCGACCACGCGGCCATTCTTCATGTTGGCGGCGCCCGAGAACACCTTGAAGTCCACGTCCTTCATCACGTCGGTCAGCTCGGTGAATTCGAGCTTCACGCGCAGGTCGGGCTTGTCGGAGCCATACAGGCGCGCAGCGTCCTGGTAGGTCATGACGGGGAACTCGCCCAGGTCCACGCCCAGCGTGTTCTGGAACACCGTCTTGATCATGCCCTGGAACATGTCGCGGATGTCCTGCTCTTCCATGAACGATGTCTCGATATCGATCTGGGTGAATTCAGGCTGGCGGTCAGCACGCAAGTCTTCGTCGCGGAAGCACTTGGTGATCTGGTAGTAGCGGTCGAAGCCCGCCACCATCAGCAGCTGCTTGAACAGCTGGGGCGACTGGGGCAATGCGAAGAAATGGCCATCGTGCACGCGGCTGGGCACGAGGTAGTCGCGCGCGCCTTCGGGCGTGCTCTTGGTGAGCATGGGGGTTTCGATGTCGATGAAGCCATTCGCATCGAGGAACTTGCGCACCTCCATGGCCACCTTGTAGCGCAGCATCAGGTTGTTCTGCATGTACGGGCGGCGCAGGTCCAGCACGCGGTGCGTGAGGCGCGTGGTTTCCGACAGGTTTTCCTCGTCGATCTGGAACGGAGGCGTGACGGAGGGGTTGAGCACGTTCAGCTCATGGCACAGCACTTCGATCTGGCCGGTCTTGAGCTTGTCGTTGGTGGTGCCTGCGGGGCGTGCGCGCACCACACCCTTGACCTGCACGCAGAACTCGTTGCGCACGCCTTCGGCGACCTTGAACATCTCGGCGCGGTCGGGATCGCACACCACCTGCACGTAGCCTTCGCGGTCGCGCAGGTCGATGAAGATCACGCCACCATGGTCACGGCGGCGGTTCACCCAGCCCGACAGGGTAACGGTTTGGCCCAACAGGGCTTCGGTCACAAGACCGCAATAGTGGGAACGCATGGCCATGACAAAACTTCCGGCGCCGCAGGGCGCGTTGACGTTGAAAGAGATTGCTTTTCTTACTTGGGTGGGGGCAGCGTAGGGTCCGCTGGAGCCACCACACCCATGGAGACGATGTACTTGAGGGCACTGTCCACACTCATGTCGAGCTCAACACAGTCGCTCTTGCGCACCATCACAAAATACCCCCCCGTGGGGTTGGGGGTGGTGGGCACGTACACGCTGACGAACTCGTCGCGCAGGTACGCAGCCACTTCACCATTGGGGGCACCCGTGACGAACGCCACGGTCCATACCCCTTCGCGGGGCCACTGCACGAGCACAGCCTTGCGAAAGGCATTGCCGCTCTCGGAAAACAGCGTGTCCGACACCTGCTTGACGCTGGAGTAGATAGAGCGCACCACCGGAATGCGGTGTACCAGCGCGTCGCCCCACTGCACAAGCTTGCGGCCCGCAAAGTTGCTGGCAATGGCGCCCACCACGAGCAAGATGGCCAGCGTGAGGACCACACCAAAGCCCGGGACATGCACTCCGAGCAGCTTGTCGGGCTGCCACGCGCCGGGCAGGATCTGCAGGGTCTGGTCGAGCGTGCTCACAATCCAGTTGAGCACCCAGGCCGTGATGACACCGGGCACGATGACCAGAAGGCCTGTCAACAGCCATTTGCGCAGGGCAGCCATGCAGGTCCTCAGCTCGAAGAGGAAGAAGTGCCACTGGTACCGGTGGTGCCGGTAGCGCTGGCAGTGCTTGTGCTGGCCACTTCCTTTTTAGGAGCATCACCGCCACTGGCAGGTGCCGCTGATTCAGTCTTGGACTCCGACTTGGCCTCGGTGGCCGGGGCGGAGTTGCCACCGTTTCCGCCACGGAAATCGGTCACGTACCAGCCCGAGCCCTTGAGCTGAAAACCTGCAGCAGTGACCTGCTTGGAGAAGGCTTCGGCGCCGCAGGCCGGGCACACCGTCAGGGGTGCGTCGGAGATTTTTTGCAGCACATCCTTGGCATGGCCACAGGAGCCGCATTTGTAGGCGTAAATAGGCATGTCAGTGTGTTGAGGGAAAGTGGGAGGGTAGGGACAGCCCATTACTGGACCATCCCCCCCTAAGAACCGTGCATGCGACTTTCACCGCACACGGCTCAAGCACAACTTAGTCCAGCAATAAGCAAAACACGCGATTTTACTCTACGCGCCTTTCTTATCCTGGACCCTAAGCCTTGTTGAGGCCGGCTTCGCGACCGGCAACCCAAGGGCATGCAGCCTCTGATGGCACACCGGGTGCAGGAGCACCCGGTTAGACATAGCGTCCGACCCGCCATTCACCTTGTAAACAATGTGATGATCGTGCCAGCCGCCCTCATGATCGAGCAGTTCCGTGCAGAGTGCACAGCGCCCGTCCTGGGAGATATACAGCATTGACGCTTCGTAACGATGGCGCAGGCTCTTTGCCGTGCGTTTCGTCCGCAACATCTCTCCATACTCCTCCCAGACAGGATCAAAGGGGTTGTAGTCTCCTTTGATCTTTTCATGCCTTTCAATCACTGTGTCGCTTAATCGCGCCAACCGTTTCATGATCGGTTCGTCTTCTGTACCTACTTTGGCTGCGAACTCTGTCCTTTCACCAATGACCTTCCAGTAACGTTGGGTGCACCAGCTTGGGGACTTCTTCGGATGTCGCCTCCTCGCCCAGCGGACAAGCCGCCAGTAGATGAGGTAGTCCATCCGACTGAACGTCTCTTTCGCGACCACCGGTTGGTGATACCTAGCCCATCCCCGAAGGATTGGGTTAAGTTGCGCGATGAGATCCTCCTGTTTTGTCGATAGATGCGTCCTTACGATTTCCGATACCTTGCGATAGAACGCTTTCACGTTTTTCTTGCTCGGCTTGATTAGCAGCTTTCCACGGTATTTGCGGAAATTCCACCCAAGGAAATCGAAGCCTCGGTCAATGTGCGTGACGCAGGTCTTTTCCAGCGATAGCCGCAGTCCTCGTTTTGCAAGGAATGCTTCTACCCATGGTCGGACTTCAATCTCTAACAGCTCTCGTGAGCTCCCAGTGATGACGAAGTCGTCCGCGTAGCGGACCACATTTACTTTGGCTCTACGGGCTTTCACAACACCCAGCCGCGCGTTTAAGTGCGCGGCGAGTCCCGTTTCCAACCCATTCAGAACGCAATTCGCCAGGGTTGGCGAAATGACACCACCTTGCGGTGTTCCCTCATCTGTCGGCGAGAAGCGACCCTGATGGACCACTCCGGCTTTCAACCATTTCCGTAGCACTTCCCTGTTCATGAGAACACGGTCGAGCATCCAGTCATGGTTGATATGGTCGAAGAACCCCTGAATGTCGGCTTCCAGTACCCATTCGGCCGAGGCCTTCTGGGACAAGGAAACGAACAACTGGCTCATGGCATCGTGCGTTGAGCGCCCAGTCCGAAAGCCGTAGCTGTTCGGGTCGCTGGTGCTCTCTGACACTGGTTCCAATGCCAGTAGGAACAACGCCTGCATGGCCCTGTCAAACATGGTCGGAATGCCAAGCGGCCTTTCCTTCCCGTTTGCTTTGGGAATGTAGACCCGCCGCAAGGGCTGCGGTTTGTACCCTCGAAGATTCTTCAACCGACCGATCGCCGCCCATTTGGAGGCAGGCGAATCCCAAAGTTCGCGATCGACGCCACTCGTTCGTTTGCCTTGGTTTTCGGTCACTCGTCTCACGGCCAGCGCTCTGGCCGAGAACGAGTGAGTTAGAGACCTTTGCAGCGCTTTCACGCGGCGCCAGTCTTTTTCTTGCGTAGCCTTCGCTAGACGGGTCTGCGTCGTCCGCACGTTCCGCGCCACTAGACCCCAATCGATGGAGTGCCAGTCTTGCGGTTCGCGTGAGGACGCAGACTCGTCGCGCGAAGCGACGTGTTTTCTCATGCTTTCCTCCAGGTTGAACCCCTGGAGACGCACACCTCCCCCGAAGGGGAATTGCATCCCTTCGGGGTCAGTTTGAACTTAGTCAGTCGTGTAACGACGATTGCACCACGCGGAAGTCAGCACGCTTTCGCGTCAGGGCACGGGCCCCTATGCCACCCATTACAGGTAACCATTCGCTTTCTCCGCTATCCCATACCCCCTCATCCAACAGGTCGTCTCGCGACTTCCCTGCCCTTGCGCAGAGCGCTTGGGCGGACAGTGGGGCTTACCACGTTCCCTGCCTTGCCGACGAATGACAACTTGCGTTGTTTACGTCTATCCGTTTAGGGCTCATCTCTCCAGGGGCTGCATGTGTGACGACGAACACCTAGTTTTGACAGGTGATGCCAGCAGCGGACCGTTTGGTTACGGCCTATCAGCAGATTTGGCCGCTCAATTGTTACCCTGGTTCAAACGATGATTCACTTATGTTGCCCATGCGGAACTAGCCTAGCGTCCTATATCACCTCTGCTGGCGATGGTCCTGACGCCCCCCTCGCAGGGGACCCCAGCCGTGTTACGGGGACGCATTGTCGAGCGGGCTTCACACGGAGACGTTACCGTCCCCGCATGCCACTCTAGGCTACTCATGGTCGTACAAGAGGTCACAGCACTTCGGACGAAGGTGTGACAAGGCAAAACAGAGCAGAACACTCTGAGAGTCAGAGATGCGCAGCGCAATTTACAAGGTGACCAATCCGTGGACGGATTTGGTCATCCCATTGGCGAGTTCCGCTTGTGGCGGACTCGTCGGCAAGTTGCGCGAGCGCTACAGACGGCATCACTGCCGCGATGAAAGCAGGTTTAACCCTGCATTGCAGTCGGTTTTACCCGCTGCAATTATCAAAACCGCAACTAGGTTGCGGTCTGTAGAGGACCGTTTTACCGGCTCTCAATCTCTAAATAAAAGCACCGTAAGTGCTTGATTTAATTGCTAATTATTTAGTGAGGCTAGCTACCTCTCTCAGAGCAACACGTTACGTGTCGCACCAAAACCCTCAATTATAGGCGGCATGCCCCTTCACCCCCCGCGTTACTCGACCCCAACCATCTTGTGGTGGGAGGCATGGCTGTTGCGGATGGCCTGTGGCCCGAGAGAGCCGATCAGCATGCCCGCCAGCGCAGCCAGCAAACCCGCCAGCTGTGCAGGAAAGATTGCCCCCGCCGGAGTGGACAGGAACAGCAGCCAGGTCACCAGGCCCAGCACGATGGCAAAGATGGCGCCCTGCGTGGTGGCACGCTTCCAGTACAGGCCGAACACCAGCGGCACAAACGCTCCCACCAGCGGCACCTGGTAGGCACCCGACACCAGCTCATAGATGGAAGTACCCTGCATGTAGATGGCATAGGCCAACACGCAGGCGCTGAAAACGAGCGTGGTGATGCGCATGGTGCGCAGGTGCTGCTTGTCCGAGCTGTGCGGGCGGAACTGGCGCCAGATGTTTTCGGTGAAAGTGACGCTGGGCGCCAGCAGCGTGGCGGAGGCCGTGGACTTGAGCGCCGACAGCAGGGCCCCAAAGAACAGCACCTGCATCACAAATGGCATCTTCTCCAGCACCAGCGTGGGCAGCACCTTTTGCGGGTCGTCCTTGAGCAGCGCAGCCGTTTCCGTGGGCATGATGATGAGCGCGCTGGCCACCAGGAACATGGGCACAAAGGCGAACAGGATGTAGCAGATGCCACCGATCACGGGGCCGCGCGTGGCTGCCTGGATGTTGTTGGCCGACATCACACGCTGAAAGACGTCCTGCTGCGGGATGGAGCCGAACATCATGGTCACGCCCGCAGCGATGAAGAACACCACGTCATGGAACTTGGGCTCAGGCAGGAACCGGAACAGCTCACGGCTGGACGCGAACTCGATCACCTTGTCCGCCCCCCCGGCCATGTTGCCCGCAAACACGGCAATGACGGCCAGGCCCACCACCAGGATGATCATCTGGATGAAGTCGGTGACCGCCACCGACCACATGCCGCCGAACAGCGTGTACGCCAGGATGGAGACCACACCAATCGTCATGCCCACCGGAATGCTGATGGCACCGCCAGACAGCAGGTTGAACACCAGGCCCAGCGCTGTGACCTGGGCAGAAACCCAGCCCAGGTAGCTCAACATGATGATCAGCGAGCAGACGATTTCCACCGTGCGGCCATAGCGTTCGCGGTAATAGTCGCTGATGGTGAGCAGCGTCATGCGGTACAGCTTGCCGGCAAAGAACAGGCCGACCAGGATCAGGCAGAAGCCCGCGCCGAATGGGTCTTCCACCACATTGCCCAGACCGCCCTCGATGAACTTGGCGGGAATGCCCAGCACGGTCTCCGACCCAAACCAGGTGGCAAACGTGGTGGTGATGATCATGTACAGCGGCAGGTGGCGCCCGGCAATGGCAAAGTCCGCAGCGTTCTTCACACGCCGGGCTGCCAGCAAGCCGATGCCGATGGTGATCAGCAGGTAAACGATAACCAGGGTCAGCAGCACAGCGCGCTCCTCTCTCTTTTTGTCTCGGTCGGTCCAGGGTGAAGAAATCCGACCTGCACCCGGCGCTCCCCACACCGGGGCACCGGGCATGCAGATCGTCAGAAAAGCCGGATTCTGATCAGCAGTTGGATGAGCAGCAAGCCCAGCACAAACCCGACCCCAGCAAAAATGATGCCTTGCAGCAGCCGGTTGGTGCGTTTTTGCGCTTCCAGCAGTTCACGCAGTGCAGGCTCGTGGTCTGCCGGGCGCTGGCGCAGCGCGTCGTAGATGAGTCGTGGCAGCTCGGGCAGCAGCTTGGCATAGTGCGGCGCCTCGGCCCGCAGCTCGCGCCACAGGCGCTGGGGGCCCATCTGCTCCAGCATCCACTTTTCAAGGAAGGGCTTGGCCGTGCTCCACAGGTCCAGGTCCGGGTCCAGCTCGCGGCCCAGGCCCTCGATGTTGAGCAGGGTCTTTTGCAGCAGCACCAGCTGGGGCTGAATCTCGACATGGAAGCGGCGCGAGGTCTGAAACAGCCGCATCAGCACCAGGCCCAGCGAGATTTCCTTGAGTGGGCGGTCAAAATATGGCTCGCACACGGCGCGGATGGCCGACTCGAGGTCATTGACCCGCGTTTCGGGCGGCACCCAGCCGCTTTCGATGTGCAGCTCTGCCACCCGCTTGTAGTCGCGCCGGAAGAACGCCACAAAGTTCTGCGCCAGGTATTCCTTGTCTACTTCGGTCAGCGTGCCCACGATGCCGAAGTCCAGCGAGATGTAGCGGCCGAACGTGGCAGGCTCCAGACTCACCTGGATGTTGCCCGGGTGCATATCGGCGTGAAAAAAACCGTCGCGAAACACCTGGGTGAAGAAGATGGTGACGCCGTCGCGCGCCAGCTTGGGGATGTCCACGCCGGCCTCCCGCAGGCGGTCGATCTGGCTGATGGGCACACCGTTCATGCGCTGCATCACCATGACCTCGGGGTGGCAGAAGTCCCAGAAGATCTCAGGGATCAGCACCAGGTCCAGCCCGGTCATGTTGCGGCGCAGCTGCGCCGCGTTGGCAGCCTCGCGCACCAGGTCCAGTTCGTCGTGCAGGTAGTTGTCAAACTCTGCCACCACCTCACGGGGCTTCAGGCGCTTGCCATCGGCAGACAGGCTCTCCACCCATCCCGCCATCATGCGCATGAGGCTCAGGTCCTTCTCGATCACCGGCAGCATGCCAGGCCGCAGTACCTTGACGGCTACCTCGCGCTCAATGCCCTGGCGGTCGCGCAGCGTGGCGAAATGCACCTGGGCAATGGACGCGCTGGCCACCGGTGTGCGGTCGAAGGAGGTGAACACCTCGTCCACCGGACGACGGAAGGCACGCTCGATGGTGGCGATGGCGATGTCGGGGTCGAACGGCGGCACGCGGTCCTGCAGGCGGGCCAGTTCGTCCGCGATGTCGGGCGGAAGCAGGTCGCGGCGGGTGGACAGCACCTGGCCGAACTTGACGAAGATGGGCCCCAGGCTTTCCAGCGCCTCGCGCAGGCGTTGCCCACGCGGCGCATCCAGATTGCGCCCGATGGACACGATGCGCGAGATTATGCGCAGCCAGGGCTTTTGAAAGCTGTCGAGCAGCAAGCCATCCAGGCCGAACCGGAACACCACCCACAGGATGGCCGCCCCCCGCAAGAAGCGCTTCATGCGTCGGCCCGGTCCGAACCAGCCGAAGGTGACAGCGGCGCCGCCGCCGGAGCACCGGGCGCCGCCGACACGACCACTGCAGAAGACGCCGCGCTGGCGGCAGCCATGCGCGAACCCACAAACTGGCGCAGCGCCTGCGCAGCCCGGCTGGCGAACTGCGCCAGCGTATGCGCAGGGGCATCGCCAATCACGCGGGCCAGGTCTTCCTCCACATCCCAGCGCACATGGTCCACCAGCCAGTTGATCTCGGCCGCCAGTTGCACATCCCCTTCAATGCGGATGGAGGGCTTGTCGCCCCGCAACGCAGCCTGGGCCAGGGTGATGGGGGAGGTATCGGTCACTTCCAGCCGCAGGTCTGGCACCGCGGATTCGGGCGCCAGGTTGAACAGGCCCGCAGGGGTGATCACCAGCGACAGGGAATAGGCCCGCCACTGCACCCTGGCGATGCGGCCCTTTTGGCGCACCAACCGGTCCGTGGCCTCTTTCTCCTGCATCAGCACATGGTTGAGAAACAGCACCAGGCGCTGCTGCACCTCGTGGACCAGCCATTGCGGGGGCTGCGGGCCGGCTGCCAGGCGCTCGAAGAGGCCGTCCAGAAAAGGAAAAGGGGACTGTGGTGTTGCCATAGTCCCCGATTATTCCCTGAACTGGAATGCCCCTGGCACGCAGGGGCCCCGTGGGCGGTGTTTACTGCAGGGCTTGCACGCCTGCCACCAGCCAGCCGGTGTTGCCCGCCTTGGGCTTGGTCATGTTCCAGACCTCACGGAAGGGGCTGGGCCCGGCCGAGGGTTCTTCGCGGATCATGCCCGAGAACTCGACGCTGGCCATGTAGCCGTCGCCCAGGTCTTCGATGCCCAGCAGCTGCGCTTCGATCATGACCACATCGGTGTGATTGGGCTGCGTGCCCCGGTGGGCTTCGCGCTCGGTCAATTGGGTGCGGATCTCATCGAGCATGTTGTCCGTCATCATGGACCGCAGGGTGGCGATGTCCGAGCGGTCCCACGCGCCCTGCAAGGTCACGAAGTTGCGCTTGGCGGCTGCCAGGAAACCCTCGGTGTCGAAATCGGCGGGCACACCCCAGTTCTGCGAACCCGACAGGCCCGAACCGATCACCACACCCGAACCCACGCCACCCTGCCCGGCACGCGAGGCATCAAATGCCATGCTGCTGCGCTCCCAGGGGCGGGCCGATGCGTCGTTGCCCACGTTGTTGGGGCTGTACTGCGGCGGCACCTGGGCAGCGGCGGGCGTTGCAGCCCCTGCGCCCTGAAAGGCGAACGGAGCACCACCTGCAGCATTGCCCGAGCCATTGCTACCGCCGTTGCGCGACCGCATGACCATCTTGAAGATGGCAAACGCCGCCAGCGCCAGCAGCGCAATCATCAGGATGTTGCCAAAGCCCGCGCCCAGGCCCAGCGAGTGCGCCAGCCAGGCCAGGCCCAGACCCGCCGCCAGGCCGCCCAACATGGCACCCCAGGGCTTCTTGGCCGGCGCGGCCGGAGCCGCTGCCGGCGTGGCGGTAGCAGGCTTGGCTGCCGCAGCCGTGTTGGTCGCGCTCTGTGCCGGTGCGCCCGGCGTGGCGGGCGGCGTGGCCGACTCGCGCTGCGTCACATTGCTGGACTGCTTGCCCACCGATTTGCCACCACCCAGTCGCCGCGCGGCGTCGGCATCGGCGTGCGCAAACGCCAGCATCGCGACCAACACCACAGACCACAGTTTCATCATGACTTCTCCGTCTCCGTTATCGACCGAGCAAACCGCTCAGCACTTGATTCCAACATGGAGGGCCACAATGCCCCCCGTCATGTTGTGATAGTCCACATGCCCAAAACCATTTTTCTGCATGAGGCTTTTGAGTTCTTCCTGCCCCGGGTGCATGCGGATGGACTCCGCCAGATACCGGTAGCTCGCGTCGTCGCCCGCCACCAGCTTGCCCAGCTGGGGCAGCACCTTGAACGAGTACCAGTCGTACACCTTGGTCAGCGGCTGCGCCACTTTGGAAAACTCCAGCACCAGCAGCTTGCCGCCGGGCTTGAGCACACGGCACATTTCGGCAATGGCCTGGTCCTTGTGGGTCATGTTGCGCAAGCCAAAAGCCACGCTCACCACGTCGAAATGCGCGTCGGGGAACGGCAGCTTTTCAGCGTCGCAGACCAGCGTAGGCAGCACCACTCCCTCGTTGATGAGACGGTCACGGCCCACACGCAGCATGGCTTCGTTGATGTCGGTGTGCACCACACGGCCCGACGCCCCCACCTTCTTGGAAAACGCCAGTGCCAGGTCACCGGTGCCCCCCGCAATGTCCAGCACCTGGCTGCCTTCGCGCAGGTTGGCCACCATCACGGTGTAGGCCTTCCAGGCACGGTGCAGGCCCGCCGACATGAGGTCGTTCATCACGTCGTACTTGGATGCCACGGAGTCAAACACACCGCGCACGCGGCGTGCCTTTTCCTGCTCGTCCACCGACTGAAAACCGAAATGCGTGGTGCTCATAAGAATCATGCTAGGCGCGTGAACGCCAGAGGTACAGCGACAACCCCGCACTGAATTGGGGCATCTGTCGCAATTTGGAGAACGCTATTGAAACAAAACCAGCCGCTAGCGCAAGCAAATATTGCGCTGATAGCTATATTTTCAATAGCACCTTGACGCACAGGGACTTGTGCGGCTTTTGGCGGCGGGCCCCCTGAACAGGCCTGCCAAGGGCGTCAGTGACTGCCGCAGGCGTGGCCCCCTGCACCACCCTTGGGCGCCATGGGTGCATCACGGTCGGCCCCCGCCGCAGCCAGCCGCTCGGTGTACTGGGCCCACAGTGCGTCCTGCTTCTGGCCCAGCTCGTAGAGATAGTCCCAGGTGAAGATGCCGCTGTCGTGGCCGTCGGAGAACGTGGGCTTGACGGCGTAGTTGCCCACAGGCTCCAGGTTGATGAGCGCCACATTGCGCTTGCCCGTCTGCAGCACCTCCTGCCCCGGGCCGTGGCCTTGCACCTCGGCCGAGGGCGAGTACACGCGCATCAGCTCGAACGGAATGCGGAACGTGGCGCCATCCGAAAAACCCACCTCCAGCACGCGCGACTGTTCATGCACCGTCAGGGCCTGCGGCGTGGGAGCGCCCGCTTTCAAACCTGCCATGGAATCACCTTGAGAAAACTGTTGTCAGGAACGACGGCTGCCATTGTCCCACCCGCCCAGGCACACGCTACCAGCAAGGTTACCGGGCAGCCCACTGCGCCAGCTGGGACTGCAGCTGCGCTTCCAGCGCGGGCAACAAGGCCCGCACGGCTGCCTCTTGCGCTGCGGGGCTCGGCCGCTGTGCCGCGGCCCATACGGGCGATGGAAAGTGACTGTCCCAGTCAAACCGCGCAATCACATGCCAGTGCAGGTGCGGCACCATGTTGCCCAGCGCTGCGATGTTGACTTTGGTGGGCGACAGGTGCTGGCGCAGCGCCTGCTCCACCAGGGTCACGGCTTCCATGCAATGCGCACGGTCAGCGGCGGCCAGGTCCGAGAACTCGGCCACATGCGCGTTCCAGACCACGCGGTAAAAGGCGGGGAACCCCGCCTCATGCGCACGGATGACACGCAGGCGCTCGCCACGCCAGACCAATGCGCCGCCCTCTTCAGCGCACAAGGGGCAGGTCATCAGACCAGCACCCGCTCAATGCCGCCGTTGTTGGCACGGTGTACGTACTCAGGCATCCAGTTCTCGCCCAGGATCTCGCGCGCCATCTCGACCACGATGTAGTCGGCTTCGAGCAAGCCGTTGTTCAGGTCGCCTTCGTAGCGGTTCAGGCCCTGCAGGCAGCTGGGGCAGCTGGTAAGGATCTTCACGTTGTCCTGCGCGCCGACAGCACCGCTGGCACGCAGTTGGGCTTCGCCCTTCTTGATCTCTTCTTCCTTGCGGAAGCGCACCTGCGTGGACACGTCGGGCCGGGTCACACCCAGCGTGCCCGACTCGCCGCAGCAACGCTCGCTCTTCAAGACCTGCTCGCCCACCAGCGCCTTCACGGTCTTCATCGAGTCCTGCAGCTTCATGGGGTTGTGGCAGGGCTCGTGGTACAGGTAGGCGCCCTTGCCTTGCAGCTGAATGCCCTTTTCCAGCAGGTACTCGTGGATGTCGATGATGCGGCTGCCCGGGAAGATCTTGTCAAACTCGTAGCCCTGCAGCTGGTCGTAGCAGGTGCCGCAACTCACCACCACGGTCTTGATGTCGAGGTAGTTGAGCGTGTTGGCCACGCGGTGGAAGAGCACGCGGTTGTCCGTGATCATCTTCTCGGCCTTGTCGAACTGGCCCGAGCCGCGCTGGGGGTAACCGCAGCACAGGTACCCAGGCGGCAGCACCGTCTGCACGCCCGCGTGCCACAGCATGGCCTGGGTCGCCAAACCAACCTGGGAGAACAAACGCTCCGACCCGCAGCCAGGGAAGTAGAACACCGCCTCCGTCTCGGCCGTGGTGGCCTGCGGGTTGCGGATGATCGGCACGTAGTCCTTGTCCTCGATGTCGAGCAGCGCGCGCGCCGTCTTCTTGGGCAGGCCGCCCGGCAGCTTCTTGTTGATGAAGTGGATCACCTGCTCCTTGATCGGAGCCGTGCCCACCGTCGCGGGCGGCTTGGCCGTCTGCTTGCGGCCTACCTTGCGCAGCAGGTCCACGGCCATGCGCTGGGCCTTGAAACCCACGTCCACCATGGCCGAGCGCATCAGCTTGATGGTGTCCGGGTTGGTGGCGTTGAGCATGGTCATGGCCAATGCATTGCCGGGGCGGAAGGTCTTCTTGCCCATCTTGCGCAGCAGGTTGCGCATGTTCATGGTGACGTCGCCGAAGTCGATCTTCACCGGGCAAGGGCTCTCGCATTTGTGGCACACCGTGCAGTGGTCGGCGACGTCCTCAAACTCCTGCCAGTGCTTGATGCTCACGCCCCGGCGGGTCTGCTCTTCGTACAGGAACGCCTCGACCAGCAGCGAGGTGGCCAGGATCTTGTTGCGTGGGCTGTACAGCAGGTTGGCGCGTGGCACGTGCGTGGAGCACACGGGCTTGCACTTGCCGCAGCGCAGGCAGTCCTTGACCGAATCTGCAATGGCGCCGATGTCGCTCTGCTGCATGATCAGCGACTCATGCCCCATCAGGCCGAAGCTGGGTGTGTAGGCGTTGGTCAAATCGGCATGCAGAGCCGGTTTTGAAGCCAAATCGGCACCAAGCGCTGGTTGAGTATGCCCTAAATGCTCCTGATTTCGGAGCAACTTGCCTTTGTTGAAGCGGCCTTCCGGGTCCACCTTGCGCTTGTACTCGGCAAAGGGGCGCAGCTCTTCGTCGGTCAAAAACTCCAGCTTGGTGATGCCAATGCCGTGTTCGCCCGAGATCACGCCGTTCAAGCTGCGCGCCAGCACCATAATGCGCGCCACGGCCTCGTGGGCCGTTTGCAGCATCTCGTAGTCGTCGCTGTTGACCGGGATGTTGGTGTGCACATTGCCGTCGCCTGCGTGCATGTGCAGCGCCACCCACACGCGGCCCTTGAGCACGCGCTTGTGGATGGCCACGGCCTCGTCCAGGATGGGCTTGAACGCCGCGCCAGTGAAGATGCCTTGCAGCGGCGCCCGCAGCTGGGTCTTCCAGCTGGCGCGCAGGGTGTGGTCCTGCAGTTGGGGGAACAGCGTTTCCACATCGTGCAGCCAGCCCTGCCACAGGGCGCGCACCTCTTCCACCAGTGCGATGGCCTGGGCCACGCGGTCTTGCAGCAGTTCGGGCGAGGGCACTTCGTCGTCGGCGTCGTGCTTGCCCAGGGGCAGGTTGCCACGCTCGAAGAACTCGGTCAGCGCGTCGCACAGCTTGAGTTTGTTGCGCAGGGAGAGCTCGATGTTGATGCGCTCGATGCCGTCGGTGTACTCGGCCATGCGCGGCAGCGGGATCACCACGTCTTCGTTGATCTTGAATGCGTTGGTGTGGCGGCTGATGGCCGCCGTCTTCTTGCGGTCGGCCCAGAACTTCTTGCGCGCATCGGCCGTGATGGCCACAAAGCCTTCGCCGCTGCGGGTGTTGGCCAGACGCACCACTTCGCTGGTCACGCGGGCCACGTCGTCGGCGTTGTCGCCCGCGATGTCGCCGATCAGCACCATCTTGGGCAGGCCGCCGTTGCCCTTCTTGCTCTTTGTGGCGTAGCCCACGGCCTTCAGGTAGCGGTCGTCCAGGTGCTCCAGGCCCGCCAGCAGCACGCCACTGCGCTTTTGCTCGGCGAACATGAAGTCCTTGATCTCGACGATGCTGGGCACGGCGTCCTTGGCGTTGCCGAAGAACTCCAGGCACACGGTGCGCGTGTGCTCGGGCATGCGGTGCACAACCCAGCGCGCGCTGGTGATGAGGCCGTCGCAGCCCTCTTTCTGGATGCCGGGCAGGCCTGCCAGGAACTTGTCCGTCACGTCCTTGCCCAGGCCTTCCTTGCGGAAGGTGCGACCGGGGATGGCCAGGCGCTCGGTGCGCACGGGCGTCTTGCCGTCGGCCTCGAAGTACTGCAGCTCGAAGGTGGCGGTTTCCACATCATGGATCTTGCCCATGTTGTGGTCCAGGCGGGTCACTTCGAGCCACTGGGCGTCGGGCGTGACCATGCGCCAGCTGGCCAGGTTGTCCAGCGCCGTGCCCCAGAGCACGGCCTTCTTGCCGCCCGCGTTCATGGCGATATTGCCGCCAATGCACGATGCCTCGGCGCTCGTCGGGTCCACCGCAAACACAAAACCTGCACGCTCGGCCGCATCGGCCACGCGCTGGGTGACCACGCCGGCTTCGGTCCACACCGTGCCCACCTCGCGGTCCAGGCCCGGCAGGCGGCGCATCTCCACCTCGGTCATGGCTTCGAGCTTTTCGGTGTTGATGACCACGCTCTTCCACGTCAGCGGAATGGCGCCGCCGGTGTAGCCGGTGCCGCCCCCGCGCGGGATGATGGTCAGGCCCAGTTCGATGCAGCCCTTCACCAGGCCCGCCATCTCGACCTCGGTGTCGGGGGTGAGCACGACGAACGGGTATTCGACGCGCCAGTCGGTCGCGTCGGTCACATGGCTCACGCGGGAGAGGCCGTCGAACTTGATGTTGTCCTTGGCCGTGAGGCGGCCCAGGGTTTTCTGGATCTGGCGGCGCAGTTGCGCGGCCTGCTCGAAGGTGGCGTTGAATTCGGCCACAGCGCGTCGCGCGGCGACGACCAGCTCACCGACGAGACGGTCGCGCTCGGCATCGTCTGCGGGGGTGCGGCGTTTTTCGATCTCGCCCAGGCGGTGCTGCAAGGCATCCACCAGCAGCTTGCGACGCGAGGGGTTGTCCAGCAGGTCGTCCTGCAGGTAGGGGTTGCGCTGCACGACCCAGATATCGCCCAGCACCTCATACAGCATGCGGGCCGAACGGCCCGTGCGGCGCTCTTTGCGCAGCTGGTCCAGCACCTCCCAGGATGAGGACCCCAGCAGCCGGATCACGATCTCCCGGTCGGAAAACGAGGTGTAGTTATAGGGAATTTCACGCAGTCGGGCAGGCTCGGCGGCCTGCGTCTGCAAGGCCGCCAACGCGATCGGTACATTCATGGGGGTCTACCTGGGGTGGGGGCGCGATTTTAAGCCACCGGCCTGCGGCTTGCCGGGCCGGGGCTGTCTGACAGAGCGGGCACCGGCCCCGCAACAGTGTCAGAACAGCACGCGGCTGCGCAGGGTGCCGCTGACCTGGGCCAGCTTGTCCAGCGCCAGGTCGGACGAGGCGGCGTCGATGTCGATGACCACGTAGCCGATCTTCTCGTTGGTCTGCAGGTATTGGGCCGAGATGTTGATCTGGTTGTCCGAGAAGATGCGGTTGATCTCCGACAGCACGCCCGGCACGTTGCGGTGGATGTGCAGCAGACGGTGCTTGCCGGGGTGGGCGGGCAGCGCCACCTCGGGAAAGTTGACCGACGAGGTGCTGGTGCCGTTGTCGCTGTATTTCACCAGCTTCTCGGCCACCTCCAGGCCAATGTTGGCCTGCGCCTCCATGGTGGAGCCGCCGATGTGGGGAGTCAGGATCACGTTGTCCAGCCCGCGCAGGGGCGACACAAACTCATCCTTGTTGGTGCGCGGCTCGACCGGGAACACGTCGATGGCGGCGCCCAGCAGCTTCTTGGCCTGGAGCGCTGCAGCCAACGCTTCAATATCCACCACCGTGCCCCGCGCGGCGTTGATGAGGATGCCGCCCGGCTTCATGGCCGCAATTTCGGCGGCGCCGATCATGCCCTCGGTGGACGGCAGCTCGGGCACGTGCAGGCTCACGATGTCGCTCTGGCCCAGGAGATCGTGCAGGTGCTGCACCTGGCGGGCATTGCCCAGGGGCAGCTTGTTGACCACATCAAAGAAGGCCACGTGCATGCCCATGGCCTCGGCCAGTACCGACAGCTGGGTGCCGATGGAGCCGTAGCCCACGATACCCAGGGTCTTGCCACGGATCTCATACGCGTTGTCGGCACTCTTGAGCCAGCCGCCCCGGTGGGCCACCGCGTTTTTCTCGGGCACGCCGCGCAGCAGCAAGATGGCTTCGGCCAGGACCAGTTCGGCCACCGAGCGGGTGTTGGAGTACGGCGCGTTGAACACGGCAATGCCGCGCTCGCGCGCCGCGTTCAGGTCCACCTGGTTGGTGCCAATACAAAAGCAGCCCACGGCCACCAGCTTATGGGCCTGGGCAAACACCTCTTCGGTCAGCTGCGTGCGCGAGCGGATGCCCACAAAGTGCACATCGGCGATCTTGCGTTGGAGTTCTTCGTCGGGCAGTGCGCCGGACACCGTCTCGATCTGCGTATAGCCCGCCGCCCGGATCACATCCACCGCGGAGGAATGAATGCCTTCGAGCAGCAGAAACTTGATCTTGTTCTTGTCGAGCGAATTGGTGGCCATGGCGATGAAGGAGAAGGAGTGAAGAAAGGGGAAGTCCGGCGCGCGACGGCGCGAACGAACCGGGGTTGCACACGCATGTGAACAGTCACCAGCATGGTGCATTGCACAAAACCTTGCAAGCCTCGGCAAATGCGCCACACCTTGTCACAAAAAGGTCACAATCGCACCCCTCACGGGTACCCCAAGGGGTTTCCCCGGTTGTTGCAGGGCGCGGGCTCATGCGACAACGACATATCAATGTCACAGAGGCTGCATAGCATCCGGCCCTTGTGCTTTTCGTCATCCTCGGAGGAAATATTCATGAAAACGAAGCTTCTGGCGGTCTGCGCTGCTGTTGCCATGTCGGTCTGCGCACCCGCGCAAGCACAGGCACCCATTGAGATCCAATGGTGGCACTCGATGAGTGCAGCGCTGGGCGACTGGGTCAATGACCTGGCCAAGCAATACAACGCCAGCCAATCCCAGTACAAGGTCGTGCCCACGTACAAGGGCCAGTATGACGAATCGATGACCGGCGCCATTGCCGCCTTCCGCGCTGGCAATGCCCCCCACATCCTGCAAGTGTTCGAAGTGGGCACCGCCACCATGATGGCCAGCAAGGGCGCCATCGTGCCTGCGGCCAAGGTGCTGAACGACGCGGGCTTCAAGTTTGAACCCACCGAGTATGTGTCCGCAGTGGCCGGCTACTACACCGCCCCTAACGGCCAGATGCTGAGCTACCCGCTCAACAGCTCGACCACGATCTTCTATTACAACAAGGACGCCTTCAAGAAGGCTGGTCTGGACGCCGACAAGCCGCCCAAGACCTGGCCCGAAGTGTTTGCCGCCGCCTCCAAGCTCAAGGCCAGCGGCCACAGCTGCCCGTTCACCACCAGCTGGGTGAGCTGGACGCAGCTGGAAAGCTTCTCGCTGTGGCACAACACCCTGTTCGCCTCCAAGAACAACGGCTTTGACGGCAACGACGCGCAACTGCAGATCAACACCCCGCTGCACGTTCGCCACTTCGAGAACCTGGCCAAGGCCTCCAAGGAAGGCAGCTTTGTCTACAAGGGCCGCAACAACACCGCCGATGCGTCCTTCCCCTCTGGTGAATGCGCCATGATCACCGGCTCTTCGGGCCTGTACGCCCGCGTGGCCAAGGAAGCCAAGTTCGCCTACGGCATCTCCACCCTGCCTTACTACCCCGATGTGAAGGGTGCCCCACAGAACACCGCCATCGGCGGCGCCAGCCTGTGGGTGATGGCCGGCAAGAAGCCCGAGGAATACAAGGGCGTGGCCAGCTTCCTGAACTTCCTGAACGACACCAAGGTGCAGGCTGCCAGCCACCAGCGCACGGGCTACCTGCCTGTGACCATGGGCGCCTACAAGCTCACCGAGGCGTCTGGCTTCTATGACAAGAACCCCGGCACCGACGTGGCTGTGACGCAGATGATCCGCAAGGCCACTGACAAGTCGCGTGGCATCCGCCTGGGTAACTTCGTGCAGATCCGCTCGATCATCGACGAGGAAACCGAACAGATCTGGTCGGGCAAGAAGTCGCCCAAGGAAGCCCTGGACACAGCCGTGACACGTGGCAACGAGCAGCTGGCCCGCTTCGCACGCGCCAACAAGTAAGCACGGTCCACCATCTGTCGATGTCACCTGGCCACCCGGCTGGGCGGCATCGAAAGCCCGCCGCCCCGTCAACCAACTTGGTTCACGGGGCGGCGGGGTTTTCTTTTTGAGAGTTTCGTCATGGAAAAACGCGTACTTTTCCGCTCTGCGTGGCTACCCTGGGTGCTTCTGGCTCCCCAGCTGGTCATCATCAGCGTGTTCTTCTTCTGGCCCGCAGGCCAGGCCCTGGTGCAGTCGTTCCAGATGCAGGACAGCTTTGGCATGTCCACCGAATGGGTGGGACTGGACAACTTCAAGGCCCTGTTTGAAGACCCGGGCTATCTCGCCTCGTTCAAGACCACGGCCTTCTTCTCGATCCTGGTGGCGGTGGTGGGCATCGGCCTGTCGCTAATCCTCGCGATCTTCGCCGACCGCATCATCAAGGGCGCCATCGTCTACAAGACCGCCCTGCTGCTGCCCTACGCCGTCGCCCCTGCGGTGGCAGGTGTGCTGTGGATGTTCATGTTCTCGCCCTCCCTGGGTGTGGTGGCCTACATGCTGCGCCAGTCGGGCTTTGACTGGAACCACATGCTCAACTCCGACCACGCGATGACGCTGATCGTGATTGCAGCGGTGTGGAAGCAGATCTCCTACAACTTCCTGTTTTTCCTCGCAGGTTTGCAGTCCATCCCCAAGTCGCTGATCGAAGCCGCCGCCATCGACGGTGCGGGCCCCTGGCGCCGGTTCTGGAGCATTCAGTTCCCGCTGCTGTCGCCCACCACGTTCTTCCTGCTGGTGATCAATGTCGTGTACGCGTTCTTCGACACCTTTGCCATCGTGGACTCGACCACCCAGGGCGGTCCCGGGCGCGATACCTCCATCCTGGTCTACAAGGTCTACCACGATGGTTTCAAGGCCATGGACATGGGCGGCTCGGCCGCGCAATCGGTGGTGCTGATGGCCATCGTGGTGGTGCTCACCGTCATTCAGTTCCGCTACGTTGAGAAAAAGGTTCAATACTAAAAATGGTCGAACGCAGCCCCTATCTCACAGCGTTCTCGCACCTCATCATGGTGCTGGGCGTGATCATCGTCGGCTTCCCGCTGTACCTGGCCTTCGTGGCCTCCACCCATACCGCACAGGACATCGTTCAGGTGCCCATGCCCATGGTGCCCGGCAGCAACTTCTGGCAGACCTACCACGACGCGCTGTTTGGCGGCGGCGCGGGTGCGGGCTCCACCGCGCCTGTGGCCCGCATGATGTGGGTGAGTTTTGTCACCGCCATGGTCATCACGGTGGGCAAGATCGCCATCTCGCTGCTGTCGGCGTTTGCCATCGTGTACTTCCGCTTCCCCTTCAAGGGCATCTGCTTCTGGCTGATCTTCATCACGCTGATGCTGCCCGTGGAAGTGCGTATCGGGCCTACCTACCAGGTCGTATCCAACCTGGGCATGCTCAACACCTACGCGGGCCTCACGGTGCCACTGATCGCCTCGGCCACCGCCACCTTCCTGTTCCGCCAGTTCTTCCTGACGGTGCCCGATGAGCTGGTGGAGGCCGCACGCGTGGACGGCGCCGGTCCGATGCGCTTTTTCAAGGACATCCTGGTGCCGCTGTCGCGCACTTCGGTTGCCGCACTGTTCGTGATCCAGTTCATCTACGGCTGGAACCAGTACCTGTGGCCGCTCTTGGTGACCACGTCCGAAGACATGTACCCGGTGGTCATCGGCATCAAGCGCATGCTGGCCGGTGGCGACGCAGGCAACGAATGGAACATCGTGATGGCCACGGCCCTCCTGGCCATGCTGCCGCCTGCCTTTGTGGTGGTGGTCATGCAACGCTGGTTCGTCAAGGGCCTGGTGGACACCGAAAAATAAGACAAAACTCCTGCAAGCGCTTGTTCAATAAGCCCCTGTAGCTATCAAATTCATTGCACATATGGCATCCCTCTCTCTTCGCAACATCGTCAAGCGCTACGGCGTGGGCCCCAAGGCCAACCAGGTCATCCACGGCGTGAACGCCGAGGTCAAGGACGGCGAGTTCGTCGTCATCGTCGGCCCCTCGGGCTGCGGCAAGTCCACCCTGCTGCGCATGGTCGCGGGCCTGGAAGAAATCTCCGGCGGCGAACTGCGTATTGGCGACCGTGTGGTCAACGACCTGGAACCCGCCCAGCGCGACATCGCGATGGTGTTCCAGAACTACGCGCTGTACCCGCACATGACGAACTTCGAGAACATGGCCTACGGCCTGAAGATCGCCAAGGTACCGAAGGAAGAGATCAAGGCGCGCGTCGACAAGGCCGCCAAGATCCTCGAACTGGGCCACCTGCTGGAGCGCAAGCCGCGCGAGCTGTCGGGCGGCCAGCGCCAGCGCGTGGCCATGGGCCGCGCCATCGTGCGCCAGCCCCAGGTGTTCCTGTTTGACGAGCCGCTGTCCAACCTGGACGCCAAGCTGCGCGCCCAGACCCGCCTCGAAATCCAGAAGCTGCACCGCGAACTGGGCATCACCAGCCTGTTCGTGACACACGACCAGGTCGAGGCCATGACGCTGGCCCAGCGCATGATCGTGATGAACGCAGGCAACATGGAGCAGTTCGGCACGCCCGAAGAGGTCTACCACACGCCCGCCTCCACCTTCGTGGCCAGTTTCATCGGCTCGCCGCCGATGAACCTGCTCAAAAACGCACCAGGCGCCAAACCGGGCACCATTCTGGGCATCCGCCCGGAGCATCTGGATGTGCGCAGCGAGGGTTGGGCCGTTACCGTCGAAACTGTGGAGTTGCTGGGTGCCGAGCGCCTGATCTACGGTCGCATCAACGGCGAACAGATCATCGTCCGGGTGGAAGAAGGCACCCACGCGCCGCAGCCGGATGCGGTGATCCACGTCGTGCCCCGTCCCGACCGCCTGCACGCTTTCGATGCCACCACCGGTAAGCGCATCCCCGACTGAGCCCGGGCAGCCGCCTGAAGCCGCCCGCGCCGGGCGTGGGGTTCTGGCCACCGTGCCGGTGCTGGCCTCGCTACACCTGGCGGAGACCCGGCAGTTCTACGTCGAGCGGCTGGGTTTCACCGCACTGCTGGAGATGGATAACTACCTGATCCTGCAGCGCGATGGCTGCGAGCTGCACTTTTGGCCCTGCACCGAGCGCCACATAGCAGAAAACACTTCGTGCTACGTGCGTGCAGACACCGGGTTGCTGCATGCGGATTTCACGGCACGCGGCCTGCAACTGGCACCTCCCACTGTCCAGCCCTGGGGCATGAAGGAGATGTATGTCATCGACCCCCATGGCAATCTGCTGAAATTTGGTGAACCCGCATGAGCGCACCCTCGTCTACCCTAGCCCCCTGGCCCTACCCCCGCTGGATCGCCCACCGCGGCGCGGGCAAGCTGGCCCCTGAGAACACCTTGGCCGCCTTCCGGCTGGGTGCCCAATACGGCTACCGCATGTTCGAGTGCGACGCCAAGCTCAGCAGCGACGGCGTGCCTTTTCTGATGCACGACGCCACGCTGGAGCGCACGACCAACGGCCACGGCACCGGCGGCGACCAGCCCTGGGCCCAGCTCGCCCAGCTGGACGCTGGCGGCTGGCACTCTCGCAGTCACGCGGGCGAGCCCCTTCCCACACTGAAGAACCTGGCGCGCTACTGCATTGCCAACGGGTTTTTCCTGAACATCGAGATCAAGCCCACACCAGGCCAGGAAGAAGTTACCGGCCGCGTGGTGGGCGAATACGCCGCACGGCTGTGGCAAGGGCAGGCCGTGCCGCCCTTGTTCTCGTCGTTCAAGCCCGAGGCGCTGGCGGGCGCCATGGCCACCGCGCCCCACCTGCCCCGCGCGCTGCTCATCGACGCGCTGTGGGACGGATGCTTTGACAAGGCGCAGGCGCTCGGCTGTGTGGCCATCGTGTGCAACCACGCGCTGTGGGACCCGGCCCTGGTGGCGCAAGTCCACGGCATGGGCATGCGCACGCTGAGCTACACGGTGAACGACGACTGGGCGGCGCAGCGCCTCATCGCGCTGGGCACGGACGGCATCATCACCGACCGCGTGGATTTCTTCTCGCCCGCCACGCCGTAGGGTGCACCCTCCAACCAACCCCGCCCCAAGCCAGCGCCACCGGGGACCGGGTTTGCCGGGCCACCGGTGGAGTCCCCCTGCAGGGCGAAGGCGCACAGCGCCTCAGGGGGTCAATCGAGTTTTGCGCCAGACTTCTTGACGGCGTCGGCCCAGCGGGGCATCTCCGAGGCCAGGAACTTGGCAAAGTCGTCCGCGCCCAGAAACGCCGGATCGGCTCCCTGGCTCACCATGCGATTGCGCACATCGGGCATCTGCAACACCTGGTCAAAGGCGTCACTGAGCTTGTTGACCACGTCCTTAGGCGTGCCTGCAGGGGCCAGAAAGCCATAGAAGCCCACCACCTCAAAGCCCTTGATGCCGCTCTCGATCACCGTGGGCACTTCGGGCAGCGCGGGGTTGCGCTCCTTGCTGGTCACGGCCAGGGCACGCACCTTGCCCTGCTTGTGGTACGACGCGGCCTGCGGAATGCTCTCGGCCATGAACTGCACCTGCCCGCCCATGAGGTCGGTGAATGCCGGCGCGCTGCCCCGGTAGGGGATGTGCACCATGAACAGGCCCGTGGCGGTCTTGAACATCTCGGGCACCAGGTGGCTGATGCCGCCATTGCCCGCCGAGCCAAAGTTGACCTGACCGGGCCGCGACTTGGCATAGGCCATGAACTCCTGCAGATTCTTGGCGGGCACGCTGGTGTTGACCAGCAAGGCCAGCGGCTGCATGGCCGTGCGCGCCACGGGCACAAAGTCCTTGAGGGTGGCATAGGGCAGGCGGCTGTACAGCGCGGGGTTGATGACCATCACCCCCGTATTGGCCAGCATGATGGTGTGGCCGTCAGGGGGCGCTTTCATCACCTCCTGCGCGCCCACGGTGCCACCGGCTCCGGCCTTGTAGTCCATCACCACCGGCTGTCCCAGCACGGTTTGCAGTTTGTCGGACAACAGGCGCGCATGCTGGTCCAGCGGCCCGCCGGCAGGGAAGCCCACCACGATACGGATGGGCTTGGACGGAAACGCCTGCGCATGCACGGCGGCAGCAAAGGCCAGGCCTGCGGCCAGGGTGATGCAGGTACGCAGCAGTTTCATGGGGTTGTCTCCAGCTTTGGTTGTGGGTGTGAGGGATGCTTGCCGCTTCCGTCGGCGCGGGCCATGGCGGCCGCACGGGAAGATGCAAAGAGGCTATCAGACCCCAGGGCGCGACAGCCCTCAAGATCACCTCTCGCAAACCCTCAAAACACGTGACGGCTTGCTGAAAGCTTCAAGCCTTCCAGCCCCGCACCAGCACCCACTGGCAGGTGGCGCAGGCCACCACCAGCGCGGCATAGGTGAGCATCTTGCCGTCACGTCCCCACAGCACCAGCCCTGCCGCGAGCACCGTCACCCCCACGGCAAACAGAATCGCCCACCGCAGCCACACAGACATCGCAGAGGCACTGCGGGAGCCCACCAGACGGCCCGAAAGCACCAACACCAGCGCCATGGCAGCAGCGGGTGCGACAAAGTTGAGGAGGTGGTTGACGATGTCCAGCGGACCCATGGAATTGACCCAAATCAAGGCTTGAACAAGCAAGGCCGCCTGTTCGGGCCAACAATTTTATAATTGCAGCTTATGGCAGTCTGGGCCCTCGGCATCAACCACACCACCGCGCCGCTCGATCTGCGCGGCCGGTTTGCGTTTGCGCTCGATCAGATCGCCCCCACGCTGCACGGTTTGCGCCAGTCGCTGGGCAACTCTGGCGGCGCTGCCAGCCGCCACCCCGGGGTGGAAACCGCCATCATCTCCACCTGCAATCGCACCGAAATTTACTGTGCCGGCGACCAGCCCGCTGTGGACCACACGCTGGGCTGGCTGGCCCACAGCGGCGGCGTGAGCCCCGCGCTGCTGCGCTCGCACTCCTACACGCTGGAAGACAGCCTCGTCGCACGCCACGCCTTCCGCGTGGCCAGCGGGCTCGATTCCATGGTGCTGGGCGAGGCCCAGATCCTGGGCCAGATGAAAGACGCGGTGCGCGCTGCGGAGACAGCTGGCGCCCTGGGCACCACGCTCAACCAGCTGTTCCAGCGCAGCTTTGCCGTGGCCAAGGAGGTGCGTACCAGCACCGAGATTGGCGCACACAGCATCAGTATGGCCGCCGCCGCCGTGCGCCTGGCCAGCCAGCTGTTTGAAGACCTCTCCAAGATCCGCGTGCTGTTCGTCGGCGCGGGCGAGATGATCGAGCTGTGCGCCACGCACTTCGCCGCCAAGAACCCCAAGCAGATCGCCATTGCCAACCGCACGCTGGAACGCGGCGAAAAGCTCGCCACCCGCTTTGGCGGTGAGGTAATGCGCCTGGCCGACCTGCCCGAGCGCCTGCACGAGTTCGACGCCGTCATCAGCTGCACCGCGAGCAGCCTGCCCATCATCGGCCTGGGTGCCGTGGAGCGCGCACTCAAGAAGCGCCGCCACCGCCCCATGTTCATGGTCGATCTGGCCGTGCCGCGCGACATCGAGCCCGAGGTCAAGGCCCTGGGCGACGTGTACCTCTACACCGTGGACGACCTGGCCACCGTGGTGCAAACCGCGCAGGCCAACCGCCAGGCCGCCGTGGCGCAGGCCGAGGCCATCATCGACGCGGGCGTGCAAAGCTTCATGCACTGGATGGAGCTGCGCAGCCCCGCAGCCGCCGAGGGTGGCGTGGTGCCGCTGATCCAGCAGCTCAACGCCCAGACGGACGAATGGCGTGCTCTGGAAATCGCCCGTGCCAAGAAGCTGCTGGCCAAGGGCGAGGACGTGGACGCCGTGCTCGAAGCCCTGTCGCGCGGCCTCACGCAGAAGATGCTGCACGGCACCCTGGCCGAGCTGCGCGCGGGCGACGCCGAGATGCGCGCCCAGACGGCCCAGACCGTCTCGCGCCTATTCCTGCGCTCGCAAAGCAAGACGCCCAACAACAACGGCCTGTAGCGGCGCTCGCCCGCTCCACAGCCGTTCCGATTTGAGCCAAATCGGCCCCAGGCGCATGATTTACATGCGCCACCAGCTACCAAATCTGTAGCAAATCCTTTTTCCAGAATTCCATGAAACCCTTTCTCAGAAGCCAGCTGGAGCGCTACGCACAGCGCCTGGGCGAACTCGACTTCCTGCTCTCGCGCGAAGACATCATGAGCGACATGGCGCAGTACCGCCGCATCTCCGTCGAGCACGCCGAGGTCACGCAGGTCGCCGGCCGCTACGCCCGCTACCAGCAGCGCGAGGCCGACCTGGCGGGTGCGCGCGAGATGCTGGCCGACCCCGACATGGCCGAGATGGCACAGGAAGAAATCACCAGTGCCGAGGCCGAACTGCTGCAACTGGAAGACGAACTGCAGCGCCTGCTTTTACCGAAGGACCCCGACGACGCGCGCAACGCGTTTGTGGAAATCCGTGCGGGCACGGGTGGTGACGAATCGGCGCTGTTCGCAGGCGACCTCACGCGCATGTACACCCGCTACGCCGCCAACGTGGGCTGGAAGGTGGAGGTGGTGAGCGAGAACGCGGCCGAGCTCGGCGGCTACAAGGAAATCGTGCTGCGCATAGAGGGTGACCATGTTTACGGGGCTCTCAAATTCGAATCCGGCGGCCACCGCGTGCAGCGCGTGCCCGCCACCGAGACCCAAGGCCGCATCCATACCAGCGCCTGCACCGTGGCCGTGATGCCCGAGCCCGACGAGCACGAGGCCATCAAGCTCAACCCGGCCGACCTGCGCATCGACACCTTTCGCGCCAGCGGCGCCGGTGGCCAGCACATCAACAAGACCGACTCGGCCGTGCGCGTGGTGCACTTGCCCACCGGCATCGTTGCCGAATGCCAGGACGGCCGCAGCCAGCACAGCAACAAGGCCAAGGCGCTGCAGGTGCTGCAGGCCCGCATTCAAGAGAAAGAACGCAGCGAACGCGCCGCCAAGGAGGCCGCGCTGCGCAAGGGCCTGATCGGCAGCGGCGACCGCAGCGACCGCATCCGCACCTACAACTTTCCGCAGGGGCGGCTCACGGACCACCGCATCAACCTCACGCTGTACAAGCTGCTGTACGTGATGGAAGGCGACCTGGGCGATGTGCTGCAGGCCCTGCAGCATGCCCGCGAGGCCGAGCAGCTGGAAGAGCTGGAGATGGGCGCCACCGGGTGAGCCAGGCCAGAATTTGAGACAAATTGCCTGGTAGCGCTAGATTCATATGCCTGACCAGCTATCAAAACAATAGTGAACCACACCACCTCTCCCACCCTCGCCCAGGCTTTGGCGCAGGCACACACCCTGGGCCTGGCGCGTATCGACGCGCAACTGCTGCTGCTGCACGCCGTCGGTCGGCCTGATGTCGGCCGCGCCTGGCTGCTGGCGCACGATACCGACGCGCTGGACGAGACCACACACACCCAGTTCATTGCCCTGTGCCAGCGCCGCGTGGCGGGCGAGCCCGTGGCCTACCTCACCGGCCGCAAGGAGTTCTACGGCCTGCCGCTGCAGGTGGACGCGCGCGTGCTGGACCCGCGCCCTGACACCGAAACGCTGGTGGACTGGGCGCTGGAGGTGATCGCCCCGCTGACATCACCGCGCGTGGTAGACCTGGGCACCGGCAGCGGCGCGATTGCGTTGGCACTGCAAAGCCAGCGTGCCGACGTCCAGATGCTGGCGGTGGATGCCAGTGCCGATGCCCTGGCTGTGGCGCAGGCCAACGCTGAGCGGCTGGGCCTGCCCGTGCGGTTTCAGCAGGCCAACTGGCTGGTGGGAGTGGAGGGGCCATTCGACGCCATCGTCTCCAACCCGCCCTACATCGCCAGCGCAGACCCGCACCTGGCCGCGCTGACGCACGAGCCCCTGCAAGCCCTGGCCAGCGGAGCGGACGGCCTCGAAGACATCCGCGCCATCGTCGCCCAGGCGCCCGCCCACCTGCGGCCGGGCGGCTGGCTGCTGCTGGAGCATGGCTACGACCAGGCAGACGCCGTGCAGGAGCTGCTTGCCGCCCAGGGCTTTGTGCGAGTACAAAGCCGCAATGACCTTGCCGACATCGCACGCTGCACAGGCGGGCAATGGCCGACAGTGAAATAATCCCTCCATCGCGGGCCCTCAGCATCCATTCGCCCGCAGCCTCTTTCAAGGAGTTTTCCCATGAGCGACACCCAACAACGCATCGACGGCCTCGTCAAATCCAGCGACATTCTGCTGTTCATGAAGGGCAGCGCCAGCTTCCCCATGTGTGGCTTCTCCGGCCGCGCCATCCAGATCCTCAAGGCCTGTGGCGTGGACCCGAAGAGCGTGGTCACCGTCAACGTGCTTGAGGACGACGAAATTCGCCAGGGCATCAAGGAATACAGCAACTGGCCCACGATCCCGCAGCTGTATGTGAAGGGCGAGTTCATCGGCGGCTCGGACATCATGATGGAGATGTATGAGTCGGGCGAACTCAAGCAAGTGCTGGGCACCGAGGGCTGATCGAAGCGACCCTTGCCTCACCCGCCATCAGGCCGCCTTCGGGCGGCCTTTTTGTTTGCCCGCAACAGAGGCACCAATCAGGGGCTTTTCCGATGGAGCAGCGGGCATGTTGTGTGCTTGAATGATTGCGTGACGTAACCCTCACAGGAGCATGCAATGACCAGCCATAGCCTTGTTCCCCAGCCACCTGCCCTGCGCCTGCCGGTGGCCCAGATGCGCAATGTGTTCCACCCGGGCGATGTCGAGCGCAAGCTCGCTCGCCTGCAGGAGTCCGGCAACCAGAGGGAATACGAAACCCTGCGCACCGTGTACGAACGCATGCTGGAGCGCGGCCCGGAGCGTTTTCAGGTCAAGCCCTCGGGCATCCCCGACATGGCCAGCCTGTACGAGCAGTTGCCCAACTTCACCGAGGTGCTGGACGACGTGAAGCGCCACGTGGCGCTGGCGCAGGACAGCAGCGATGGCCTGGAGGTCACACCCATGCTGCTGCTGGGCCCGCCCGGAATCGGCAAGACCCACTTCGCGCGCCACCTGGCCGAGCTGCTGGGCACGGGCATGAACCTGCTGCCCATGAGTTCCATGACCGCAGGCTGGCTGCTGTCGGGCTCGTCGGCGCAGTGGAAGGGCGCGCGCCCTGGCAAGGTGTTCGAGGCGCTGGTGGAGGGCGAATATGCCAATCCCGTCATCGTGGTGGACGAGATCGACAAGGCCAGCAGCGATGCGCAGTACGACCCGCTGGGTGCGCTGTACAGCTTGCTGGAGTACGACACCGCCCAGAGCTTTACCGATGAGTTTGCGGAGGTGGCCATCGACGCGAGCCAGGTCATCTGGATTACCACCGCCAACGACACACGCGGCATTCCCGATCCCATCCTGAACCGCATGAACGTGTTCGAGGTGGAGGCGCCCACGCTGGAGCAGGCCCGCACCATTGCGCGCAACCTGTACCAGGGCATCCGCGCGGGGCACGACTGGGGCCGCCTGCTGGACCCGGAGCCGACGGACGACGTGCTGGACCACCTAGCACAGATGCCCCCGCGCGAAATGCGGCGGGCGCTGATGACGGGTTTCGGCAATGCGCGGCTGGACCGCCGGTCCACGGTGGAGATCACCGACCTGCCGAAGGCCGCCACGGGGCGCAGCCGGATTGGCTTTGTGCAGTAGTAGCGCGATGCAGTCGGCCGCACTGTAGCGCCACCCGCCCCCTGCCACACCATGCAGTGGCATGGGGCGGCAGGTGGCATGCTTCACAAGGCGCGCCAGCGGGCCCGTGTGCAAGGTGCCCAGATACACTTGGTGGCCCGGTGTACCGCTGTACTCCGGTTCCGCCTTCGTCCCATGACCCTGTCCCAAAGCCTCTTCGTGATCGGGCTGCTGATTGCAGCCAGCGCCTTTTTCTCCATGGCCGAGATTTCGCTCGCGGCCGCCCGCCGCCTGCGCCTGCGCCAGATGGCCGATGAAGGCGACGCGCGTGCGGACCGGGTGCTGCGCATGCAGGAGCAGCCGGGCGACTACTTCACGGTGGTGCAGGTAGGGCAGAACGCCGTGGCCATCCTGGGCGGTATCGTGGGCGAAGGTGCGCTAAGCCCGCATTTCAGTGAGCTGTTTGCGCTGTGGATGTCGGGGCCCACGGCAGAGCGGGCGGGGTTCCTGGCGTCTTTCCTCATCATTACCTCGCTGTTCATCCTGTTTGCCGATCTGTTCCCCAAACGCCTGGGCATGGCAGAGCCCGAGCGGCTGGTGGTGCGGCTGGCACAGCCCATGGCCTGGTGCATGACGCTGTTGCGGCCGCTGGTGTGGTTCTACAGTCGGGGGGCCGACGCGCTGTTCCGCCTGTTGGGGTTGTCATCGCTGCGCGATGACCGCATCACGTCAGACGATATCCTGGCCATGATGGAGGCAGGCGCGCGTGCCGGGGTGCTGGCGGCGCGCGAGCAGCAGGTCATCACCAACGTGTTTGAGTTGGACACGCGCACAGTGTCCAGCGCCATGTCGCCGCGCGACCGCATTGCATTTTTTCTGCGCGACGAGCCCGACTCGGTCATCCGCCTGCGCATCGCTGCCGAGCCGTTTTCGACCTACCCGGTGTGCGAAGGCGACATCGACCATGTGGTGGGCTATGTGGATGCCAAGGATCTGTTCCAGCGCGTGCTGAACAACCAGCCGATTTCGCTGGCCGACGACAGCCTGGTGCGCAAGGTGCTGATCGTGCCCGACCGGCTGACCCTGTCGGAGGTGCTGGAGCAGTTCCGCCAAGTCCACGAGGACTTTGCCGTCATCGTGAACGAGTACAGCTTGGTGGTCGGTGTGGTCACGCTCAACGATGTCATGAGCACCGTGATGGGTGACCTGGTGGGCCCGGCGGACGAAGAGCAGATCGTGCGACGGGATGAGAACTCCTGGCTCATCGATGGGGTCACCCCCATTGAGGATGTGCTGCACGCCCTGTCGCTGGACGAGCTGCCCCACACCGGCGAGTACGAAACCCTGGCGGGCTTCCTGATGGTGATGCTACGCCGCGTGCCACGCCGTACTGACAGCGTGAGCTGGGGCGGCTACAAGTTTGAGGTGCTGGACGTGGACAGCTATCGCATCGACCAGGTCATGGTCTCCAGGCTGGGCGGGGCCCCTGGTGCATCGGCCCCGAGCCCGTCAGCACCGACGGGAACCGCTGTGGAGTGACCAAGGCGCGGTCCATGTCACCGCCGCGCTGATCGCTCTATGCGGCCGGCGACTGCGGCCGATCGGCAAACAGCCACTTGCGCTGCGCTCCAAAGACGGCATCGGGGTAAGGCGACCGGCCTCGGCTGCCGTTGTAGCGGCCAAGCGCCATGAACAAATCGCCCTGCTCCCGGTCAATGTAGTGGCGCAGAATGACGCAGCCAAAACGCAGATTGGTCTGCATGTGAAACAGCTTGCCCGGGTCGCCATCGCCAATCACGCGCGTCCAGAAGGGCATGACCTGCATATAGCCCCGCGCTCCAACGCTGGACACGGCAAATTTGCGGAACCCACTTTCTACCTGGATCAGCCCCAAGACCAAGGACACATCGAGCCCGGCGCGCTTGGATTCGTACCAGACCGTCTGCAAAAAGTCGCGGCGTACTTCCAGGTCCGGTTTGCGCGGCCGCAGGCGATCACTCTGCGTACCCAGCCACCGCAGGTAGTGCAGGCGCGCTTCGGTGGTAAAAAACTCCGGCTCGGGCGGCGCCTGGTTGGCAATGGCAGAGCTGAGTGCGGTGCGCACCGAGTCCATCAGGGGCTCCTCCAGCTGCCCGCCTGCGTGCGCCACCTGCGGAGCACCCAGCCAGGCAGCGGGCGCTGCCAGCGAAGCCAGCGACACCAGACAGCCGCGGCGCGACATCCCCACGGGGCCGCCAGAAGTCGCAGCCCACGGAGCGCTCAGAGTGACGCCGCTCTTGCTCATACAGCCATACGACCCTTCACATGGGCCAGGATGTCGGCCACGGCCACCTTGGTGGCGGCGGCGTCCCGGCGGTGCTGGTACTCGACAACACCCTCTTTCAGGCTCTTGTCGCCAATGGTCACGCGGTGTGGCACGCCGATCAATTCCCAGTCGGCAAACATCGCGCCGGGGCGCTCGCCACGGTCGTCCAAGATCACGTCCACGCCCGCGGCCAGCAGGTCGGCATACAGTTGCTCGGCCGTGGCTTTGACGGCCTCGCTGCGGTCCATGCCCACGGGGCAGACCACCACGGTGAACGGCGCAATCGCGTCCGGCCAGATGATGCCGCGCTCGTCGTGGTTTTGTTCAATGGCGGCAGCGGGCAGGCGCGTCACGCCAATGCCGTAGCAGCCCATCTCGAAGAATGCCGGCTTGCCGTCGTCGCCCAGGAAGGTCGCGTTCATGCCCTTGCTGTACTTGGTGCCCAGGTAGAACACATGGCCCACTTCGATACCGCGCTCGATCGCCAGCTCGCCCTTGCCGTCGGGGGAGCGGTCGCCCGCCACCACGTTGCGCAGGTCGGCCACCATGTCGGGCTCCGGCAGGTCGCGGCTCCAGTTGACGCCGGTGATGTGAAAGTCCACTTCGTTGGCGCCGCAGATCCAGTCGGCCATCACAGCGACTTCGCGGTCTGCCACGATCTTCAAAGGCTTCTTCAGGCCGATGGGACCCAGGTAACCCGGCTTGCAGCCAAAGTGGTCCTCAATTTCGCCCAGCGTCGCAAAGCGGAAGCCCGCCAGTCCGGGCACCTTGCCAACCTTGATCTCGTTCATGTCGTGGTCGCCGCGCAGTAGCAGCAGCCACACCTGGGTCTTGACGATCTCACCCGCTTCGTTGGTTTCGTCCGTGGCCAGCACCAGTGACTTGACCGTGATGTTCAGCGGAACACCCAGCAGTTCTGCTACATCGGCACAGGTGCTCTTGCCTGGGGTGGCTGTTTTGGTCAGCGCCTGTGTGGCAGCACCGCGTGGTCCGGCGGGGGCCAGCGCCTCCGCCTTTTCCATATTGGCGGCATAGTCGCTCTGCGGGCAGTACACGATGGCGTCTTCGCCCGTGGCGGCAATCACCTGGAATTCTTCCGACAGGTCCCCCCCGATGGCACCGCTGTCAGCGGCCACGGCACGGTAGGTGAGGCCGAAGCGATCGAAAATCCGCCGGTAGGCTGCGGCCATCACCTGGTAGCTGGCCTTGGCGGCCACTTGGTCGCGGTCAAAGCTATAGGCATCCTTCATGATGAACTCACGTCCGCGCATGAGGCCAAAACGGGGGCGGCGCTCGTCGCGGAACTTGGTCTGGATCTGGTAGAAGTTCTTCGGCAGCTGCTTGTAACTCTTGAGCTCTTGACGGGCGATGTCAGTGATCACTTCTTCGCTGGTCGGCTGCACCACAAAGTCGCGACCATGGCGATCCTGGATGCGCAGCAGCTCGGGGCCCATTTTCTCAAAGCGGCCGGTTTCCTGCCAGAGCTCAGCGGGCTGCACCACGGGCATGGTCAGCTCGACAGCACCCGCGCGGTTCATCTCTTCACGCACGATGGCCTCCACCTTGCGGATCACGCGCAGGCCCAGAGGCATGTAGTTATAGATGCCAGCGCCCAGCTTCTTGATCAGCCCGGCCCGCGTCATGAGTTTGTGACTGACCACTTCGGCGTCCGCCGGAGCTTCCTTGAGGGTGGAAATGAAGAATTGGGAGGCTTTCATCGGGAGTCGATTGCAGGCAGAACGGGGCCGTCCACTTGCTGCGCGCTAGGCGCCGTGCATAATGGACACAGTTTAAAAATTTGGGGTTTGATTATGCTTGACCGGGACGGCTTTCGGCCGAACGTCGGCATCATCCTGCTCAACCAGAAAAACCAGGTGTTTTGGGGCAAGCGCATACGCACCCACAGCTGGCAGTTTCCGCAGGGTGGCATTGACCGGGGTGAGACCCCCGAGCAAGCCATGTTCCGCGAGCTGCATGAGGAGGTGGGATTATTGCCCAACCACGTTCGCGTGGTGGCCCGCACCCGGGACTGGTTGCGCTATGAGGTGCCTGACCGGTACATCCGCCGCGATGCGCGCGGCCACTACAAGGGCCAGAAGCAGATCTGGTACCTGTTGCAATTGATGGGGCACGACTGGGATCTGAACCTGCGTGCGACCAATCACCCGGAGTTTGACGCTTGGCGGTGGAACGACTACTGGGTTCCACTGGATGTGGTGGTCGAGTTCAAGCGCGGTGTCTATGAGATGGCACTGACCGAACTGGCCCGCTATCTGCCGCGACACGAGCAGCGCAACCGCTATTTGCGCAGCGGTTTACGCACCCGCGAGGGTGAACATGCGGGCGTCGCCAACATGTTCCGCACAGGCTCCATGCTGGTCAACCCCGGCATGGAACTCCCCCCAGGCGCCAGTTTTGATCCCGATCCTCAAAACAGCATGCCGGGAGAACTCGACGGCATGCCATCGGTATCAGACACACCGCGCTGACCCTGGCATCGCACCATGAAAAACGCCTGCATCTGCAGGCGTTTTGTTTTGATGGGCGAATCCGCTCAGTCCTGAATCGACAAGGATTGATGCGCGCACCCAGTCTCTATGCGCCTTGCGCCAACACGAGATTGTCGCGGTGCACCATTTCCGGCTCAGCCATGTAGCCCAGCAGTTTCTCAAACTCCGTCGACGGCTTGCGGCACAGAAGGCGGGCTTCCGCCGCTGCATAGTTGGCCAAGCCGCGTGCAATCTCTGCCCCAGACCCGTCGCGCACGGCAATCACGTCGCCGCGCGAAAAGTCCCCCTCCACTGCCGTCATGCCGATTGGCAGCAGGCTTTTGCCTTCGTCGCGCACCTTGGCAGCAGCCCCAGCGTCCACCACCACAGAGCCACGCAGTTGCAAATGGTCCGCCATCCACTGCTTGCGGGCCTGCTTTTTCTGTGTCTGGGCAACCAGCAAAGTACCCAACGCCTCACCACTCACCAAACGGACCAATACGTCGGATTCGCGCCCCCAGGCGATCACGGTCGATGCACCGGAGCCTGCAGCGCGCTTGGCCGCCAGAATCTTGGTGATCATGCCGCCCTTGCCAATGCTGGAGCCCGCGCCGCCCGCCATCGCTTCCAGAGCAAGATCACCCGCTTTGGCCTCATGCACAAACTGCGCAGACGGATCACGGCGTGGGTCGGCGGTGTAGAGCCCCTTCTGGTCTGTGAGGATGATCAGGGCATCGGCTTCCACGAGGTTGGCCACCAGCGCACCCAGCGTGTCGTTGTCGCCAAACTTGATCTCGTCATTGACCACCGTGTCGTTTTCGTTGATCACCGGCACAACACCCAAACGCAGCAGCGTGAGCAAGGTGGAGCGCGCATTGAGATAGCGCTCACGGTCCGCCAGATCGGCATGGGTGAGCAGTACCTGCGCGCTGCCCATCCCCTGCTCGCGCAGCTTGGTTTCGTACATCTGCGCCAGCCCCATCTGCCCCACCGCTGCAGCAGCCTGCAACTCATGGATCTCCTGGGGTCTTGTGGTCCAGCCCAGGCGCTTCATGCCTTCGGCAATGGCACCGCTGGACACCATCACCACCTCGCGTGGGGCTCCCCCTACGCCCCGCACCAGCGCGGCCAGTTGGCGACTCCACTCACCGATGGCGGTTTCATCCAGTCCACGCCCTTCGTTGGTCACAAGGCTGGAGCCCACCTTCACCACGATGCGGCGGGCATCTCTCAATACGCTGGAAACCATTTTGATGTCTTTGATGCCGATAGCGCTACTGCTTCATACCTGAGTAGCTATTAAAAATGCAGCAATCCTATCCTCTGAGCGCCGACGCGTCAGGCTGGAGCATCGCCGGCGAAACGGGGATCCACCTCCACCGGCTCGTTCTCCGTGCGCTGCTCGGACTGCACATGGCGGAAGATGGCGTGAATCAGTGGCTCACAGCCCTCACGCGTGAGGGCCGAGATCTCAAACACCGGCCCCTTCCATTTGAAACGCTTCACAAAATCCTTCACGCGCGCCTCACGCTCATCAGCGGGAACCATGTCCAGCTTGTTCAGCACCAGCCAACGCGGCTTGTTGTACAGCTGCTGGTCGTATTTCTTGAGCTCGTTCACGATGGCCTTGGCCTGCGCCACCGGGTCCACAGCCTCGTCAAACGGCGCCAAGTCCACGATGTGCAACAGCAAACGCGTGCGTTGCAGATGGCGCAGGAACTGGTGGCCCAAGCCAGCGCCCTCAGAAGCTCCCTCGATCAGACCGGGGATGTCGGCTACAACAAAGCTCTGCTCAGGCCCCACCCGCACGACGCCCAGGTTGGGGTGCAGCGTGGTGAACGGGTAATCCGCAATCTTTGGTCGCGCATTGGACACGGCCGTGATGAAGGTGGACTTGCCGGCGTTGGGCATGCCCAGCAGGCCCACATCGGCCAGCACCTTCAGCTCCAGCTTCAAATTCTTTTTCTCGCCCGGCCAGCCCGGGGTTTTTTGACGCGGGGCCCGGTTGATCGCGCTCTTGAAACGCATGTTGCCAAAGCCGCCATCACCGCCTTTGGCGATGGTGATGACCTCGCCCGGGGTCAGCAGCTCATACAGAACTTCACCCGTCTCGGCGTCGGTGATGATGGTCCCGACCGGCATCTTGAGTGTGATGTCCGTACCCGCTGCGCCGAACATATCGGAGCCCATGCCATGCTCACCCCGTTTGGCCTCGTGACGGCGCGAGTAGCGATAGTCCACCAGGGTATTCAGGTTGGGATCGGCCACAGCAAACACATGCCCCCCGCGCCCACCGTCACCACCATTGGGACCGCCGAACTCCTTGTATTTTTCGTGCCGGAACGACACGCAGCCATTGCCACCATCACCTGCGGCAATGTCAATAAAGGCTTCGTCGACGAACTTCATGGGGTATCCAGTTTACAAAAGAGGCCGTACTCTCGGCTGCTGACCAATTGTGGCGGAACAGCAGGGGCCATTCCAGGCGCCACAGACCAAAGGCGCACCAGCGACGCGTGCAGACCAAACAACAAAGCCCCGACAAAGCGGGGCTTCGATGGTTGCCGGAGGAGCAATCCTCAGGCGGGAGTCACATTGACCGTGGACTTGGACAATGCACCCTTGGTACCGAACGACACATGGCCGTCCACCAGGGCAAACAAGGTGTGATCCTTGCCAACGCCGACGTTGGTGCCGGGGTGGAAACGTGTGCCACGCTGGCGCACGATGATCGAACCAGCGCTGATCAGTTCACCACCGAAGGCCTTGACACCCAGCATCTTTGGCTTGGAGTCACGCCCGTTTCGCGTAGAGCCGCCGCCTTTTTTCTGTGCCATGACTAGCTCCTTCGATTAAGCAGCAATCGCACCAATTTGCAGCTCAGTGAACTGCTGGCGATGGCCTTGGCGTTTTTGATAGTGCTTGCGACGGCGCATCTTGAAGATGTGCACTTTGTCGTGCTTGCCGTGGGCCACGACGGTGGCTTTCACGGTTGCGCCGGACACCAGGGGCGTACCAACCTTCAGTTCAGCGCCGTTGCCGACAGCCAGAACCTGGTCGATCACAATTTCCTGGCCTACGTCCGCAGCAATCTGTTCTACTTTAATTTTTTCGCCGGAAGCAACGCGATACTGCTTGCCGCCGGTTTTTATGACCGCGTACATGTTGACCTCTTGATATGAGTTCTGCAGACGAATTTCCGCAGAGCCCGCGAGTATAGCGCATCTGGCATCACCTCGCCAGCCCCACGCGCATCAGTCAATTCGGCGTGACCAACACGCCACCGCACTCGTCAGGCATGTAGCGGGCCTTCCTATAATTCGGGCACTTTCTGTGACCACCATCTTGACTGACCATACCGCCCCTGCAGCTTCCCCCCTCACGCTCGTTGCACAAGACATGCACGAGGTCGACAAGGTCATCGGTCAGCGCCTGACATCGAGTGTCCCCCTGGTGGCGCAGATCTCGCAATACATCATTGCAGCTGGCGGCAAGCGTCTGCGCCCCGCTCTGCTGCTGATGGTGTGCGGAGCCTTGGGCTACCGTGGCACACATCGACACAGCCTGGCGGCAGTGGTCGAGTTGATTCACACCGCAACACTGCTGCATGACGATGTGGTGGATGCATCCACCCTGCGCCGTGGCCGCCCCACAGCCAACGAAACCTTTGGCAACCCTGCCAGTGTTCTCGTGGGCGACTTTCTGCACACCCGGTCATTCCAGATGATGGTCGAGGCTGGAAGCATGCGCATCATGGAAATCCTCTCCGAGGCCACAAACGTGATTGCGGAAGGCGAAGTGCTCCAGCTGATGAACATGCACGACGCCTCACTGGATGAAGCGGGCTATCTGCGTGTCATCCGCTCCAAAACAGCCAAACTTTTTGAAGCCAGCGCCCGCCTCGGCGCCATCCTGGCCAACAGCCCCCCCGATGTGGAAGAGGCATGCGCAACTTACGGACAGGCACTGGGTACAGCATTCCAGATCATTGACGATGTGCTGGACTACGACGGCGACACTGCCGAGATGGGCAAAAATCTGGGTGACGACTTGAGAGAGGGCAAATCCACCCTCCCCCTGATCGCCGCCATGGAACGAGGCACCCCCAGCCAGGCGGAAATCGTTCGCCAAGCCATCGAACAAGGTTCGACCGAACGACTAGAAGAAATCGTGAGCATCGTCCGCTCGACAGGCGCCCTGGACGTTACCCGCGCCGCAGCCTTCGCTGAAGCGCACCGCGCCATGGCTGCCGCCCGACTATTACCCGCAAATGCCTATTCGGAGGGTTTGCTAGAATTGGCAGCCCATTTGCTGGGGCGGCGAAATTGAAAGAGGCACTAGATCACTCGCGAGTGCTTTTACAAGCTGCGGGGTGTAGCTTAGCCTGGTAGAGCGCTACGTTCGGGACGTAGAGGCCGGAGGTTCGAATCCTCTCACCCCGACCATATATCGCAGTATGGTCACCTACCAAAATCCCACCCGTTTGTGGCGCCGTTGCCAATATGCGCCGCTGTACAGCCCATGGTTGATCGGTGATGATAGGATGGTTTCTTTTCCACACCTAACACATTCTCGGTTACATGGCCGCTGTTGATACTGCCCTCAAAGAAGCCTCTGCAGTAGCCCTGCCCGGGCTCGGCCGCGCCCTGATGTCTGCGGGCAAGCTGACCCAAAAGTCAGCAGAAGACATTTACAAAAAATCACAAATAAGCCGTACTAGTTTCATTGCCGAGCTGACGGGCTCTGGAGCTGTTTCTGCAGCGGATCTGGCGCACACGGTATCTGCGGTTTTCGGTGCACCCCTGCTCGACCTGGACGCCATTGATCCTTTGCGCCTGCCGAAGGAGCTCCTGGATAACAAGATATGCCAAGCATATCGCGTGGTGGTCCTGAGCAAGCGCAACAACCGGCTGATCGTCGCAACCGCCGATCCGACTGACCAAGAAGCTGCAGAGAAAATCAAATTCACCACCCAAATGGGTGTGGATTGGATTATTGCGGAATATGACAAACTCAGCCGGCTCGTAGAAATTACGACCAAATCCACCAGCGAATCCATGGACACGCTGGTGAGTGGAGGCGGAGACTTCGCTTTTGACGATGTTGCTATTGAAGATGCGCCTGAAGAAGCGGATACAGGAGCAACGGAAGTTGAAGATGCGCCGATCGTCAAGTTCCTGCACAAAATGCTGCTCGACGCCTTCAATATGCGCGCCTCCGATTTGCATTTTGAGCCTTACGAACACCAATACCGCGTTCGTTTCCGCATTGACGGAGAGCTGCGCGAAATAGCATCCCCACCGATCGCTATCAAGGACAAGCTCGCGTCCCGTATCAAGGTGATTTCGCGACTGGATATTTCAGAGAAGCGCGTTCCCCAAGATGGCCGCATGAAGCTCAAGGTGGGGCCGGATAGAGTGATTGACTTTCGGGTGAGCACTTTGCCAACCTTGTTCGGGGAAAAAATCGTGATCCGCATTTTGGATCCTAGCAGTGCAAAACTCGGTATTGACGCGTTAGGCTATGAGCCCGTAGAAAAAGAGCGATTGCTCCAAGCCATTGGTCGCCCCTATGGAATGATTCTGGTAACGGGTCCTACAGGCTCAGGCAAAACGGTGTCTCTTTACACCTGTTTGAACCTGCTAAACAAGCCTGGTGTAAATATCGCCACAGCCGAAGACCCTTCTGAAATCAACCTGCCTGGTGTTAATCAGGTCAATGTAAACGAAAAGGCCGGACTGACCTTTGCAGTGGCATTGAAGTCATTTCTGCGCCAAGATCCTGACATCATTATGGTGGGTGAAATTCGAGATCTAGAGACTGCAGATATCTCCATCAAAGCAGCGCAGACGGGCCACCTAGTGCTTTCTACGCTGCACACAAATGACGCCCCTACCACGCTTACGCGCATGCGTAATATGGGTATAGCGCCATTCAATATCGCATCCAGCGTGATTCTGATTACTGCGCAACGGTTGGCCCGTCGTTTGTGTCCGGTGTGCAAGGTTCCCGCAGACATCCCACATGAGGCTTTAGTGGACGCAGGGTACGAAGAACACGAGATCGACGGCTCATGGGTGACATACCGGCCTGTAGGTTGCTCGGCCTGCAACAACGGCTACAAAGGCCGACTCGGTATCTATCAGGTGATGCCTGTTTCCGAAGATATCCAACGAATCATCCTCCGTGACGGAAGTGCATTGGAGATCGCCGAGCAGGCTCGTGCCGAGGGTGTTCGGTCGCTACGCGAATCGGGGCTCTACAAGGCCAAATTAGGCCTCACTTCGCTAGAAGAAGTGCTGGCTGTGACCAACGAATAATATTCGAGGACGAGGGCACCATGGTTACCGCAGCATCAGCTAAAGATATTAAAGATTTTGTCTTCGAGTGGGAGGGCAAAGACCGCAACGGAAAGATTGTTCGCGGAGAAATCCGTGCGGTCGGAGAAAATCAGGTACAAGCGACCTTGCGTCGCCAAGGGGTTTTTCCTACCAAAATTAAAAAACGTCGCATGCGCTCGGGCAAAAAGATTAAGCCCAAGGATATTGCACTGTTTACCCGCCAACTTGCGACCATGATGAAAGCGGGCGTACCACTGTTGCAGGCTTTTGATATCGTAGGTCGCGGCAATACCAATGCCAGTGTCACCAAACTACTTAACGACATTCGCTCCGATATCGAAACAGGAACATCGCTCAATGGGGCTTTTAGAAAGTACCCGATGTACTTTGACAGTCTGTATTGTAACCTAGTAGAGGCAGGCGAGGCCGCGGGTATTTTGGAAGCGCTCCTAGATCGGCTTGCCACCTACATGGAAAAAACCGAGGCGATCAAGTCGAAGATCAAATCAGCTCTTATGTATCCAATTTCCGTCGTGATTGTTGCCTTCGTGGTGGTAACAGTTATCATGATTTTCGTGATTCCTGCATTTAAGGAAGTTTTCACCTCTTTTGGCGCCGACCTTCCCGCCCCCACACTGTTTGTGATGGCTATAAGTGAAATATTCGTCAAATGGTGGTGGCTAATTTTCGGCGTTATGGGAGGTGGTTTTTTCTTTTTCATGCAGGCATGGCGCCGCAATGAAAAGATGCAGATGTTCATGGACCGGCTTCTGCTGCGTATTCCGGTGTTTGGCCCATTGATCGATAAGTCTTGCGTCGCGCGCTGGACTCGGACGCTATCCACCATGTTCGCCGCCGGCGTACCACTGGTTGAGGCGCTTGATTCGGTGGGTGGAGCCGCTGGCAACTCTGTGTATTCCTTAGCCACGGACAAGATCCAGCAGGAAGTCTCTACAGGCACCAGCCTCACGGCAGCCATGGGCAATGCCAATATTTTCCCCTCCATGGTGCTGCAGATGTGCGCGATTGGCGAAGAATCCGGCTCTATCGACCACATGCTTGGCAAGGCTGCCGACTTCTATGAAGCCGAGGTGGATGACATGGTGGCTGGCCTGTCCAGCCTGATGGAGCCCATCATCATCGTTTTTCTGGGCACGCTCATCGGCGGTATCGTGGTATCGATGTATCTCCCCATCTTCAAGCTCGGTCAGGTCGTGTAATGGTGTTGGACGCGTGGTGGGACGCCGTTTTCGGCGGCGTGATCGGGTTGCTTTTCGGCAGTTTTCTGAATGTAGTTATTTACCGCCTTCCCAAAATGATGGAGAGGCAATGGGCGGCAGAGCTCGCGCAAGTCGAGGCATCCAACCAAGGCAAAGAGCTGCCCGAGGACACTCGCCCCACCTTTAACCTCATGACACCTCGGTCCCGCTGCCCAGCCTGCGGGCATGTGGTGCGCTGGCATGAAAACATTCCTGTCTTGAGTTATCTGTTTTTGCGCGGACGGTGCTCGTCCTGCAAAACACGCATCAGCCCCCGCTACCCGATGGTCGAACTGGCAACGGGAGCGCTGTTCTTTTTCTGTATCCATCGCTGGGGCGCGACGCCTGCGGGGTTGGCATGGTGCGGCTTTTCGGCGGCCCTGATTGCTCTGGCGTTCATTGACTGGGACACCACGCTTTTGCCTGATGACATCACCTTGCCTTTGCTCTGGGCGGGGTTGCTGGCATCGGCCCTGCAATGGACGAACGTACCGTTGTTTGCTTCCGTCATGGGCGCTGCGGCAGGATATCTGTCGCTCTGGCTGGTCTACTGGGGCTTCAAGTTGGCGACAGGCAAAGAAGGCATGGGCTACGGCGACTTCAAGCTGTTTGCAGCATTGGGCGCATGGTTTGGCTGGCAGGCGCTGGTGCCGATCATTTTGATGTCTTCAGTGATTGGCGCCATCATCGGGATCGCAATGAAAATTTTCAGCAGCTTGCGTGAGGGTGGCTACATTCCGTTCGGCCCCTTCCTGGTGGGTGCAGGGCTCACCGCGATGGTGTTCGGCCCCAACGCCATTTTGAGTACAGTGCTCGGTCTTCTGGGGCTCTGACGAACTCTCATGGCAACCCACCGACAGCCCTTGCGCCTGGGTCTGACCGGCGGCATCGGTAGCGGCAAGAGCACCGTAGGACAGATGATGGCGTCCTTGGGTGCAAGCCTCATCGACGCCGACCAGATCTCCAGGGAGGTGACTGGGCCGGGCGGTGCGGCCATGCCTGCCATTCAAACTACCTTTGGTGAAGCATATGTTGATGCATCGGGCGCGCTGGATCGTGCGCGCATGCGGCAACTGGCCTTCAGCCAACCGCAGGCGCGCAGCCAACTGGAGGCCATCGTGCACCCCTTGGTGGCCTTGCAAAGCCAGCAACGGATTCAACAGGCCATACAGTCTGGCTGCCGATGGATCGTGCACGACATCCCGCTGCTGACGGAGTCCGGGCGGTGGGCGCGCCAACTCGACGCCGTGGTCGTGGTGGACTGCACAGAGCAGACCCAGATCGCGCGAGTCATGCAGCGCAGCGGTCTGTCTGCCGAAGCCGTGCAAGGCATCATTGCCTCACAAGCTACGCGCCCAGCGCGCAGGGCGGTGGCCGATGTGGTGATTGCCAACGAAGCACGTTGCTCACTGGAGCAGTTACAGGCTGAGGTGCGGCAAGTGGCCACACTGTTCGGGCTATGATGCGTACGAAACCGTTTGTGCTTTCACCCCATGCCGTGCGCCACCGGCGTCAGAATACTCCCTGAGCCTCCAGGAACCCGCCAGCGTGATCCTTTACGAATACCCCTTTAACGAGCGTCTCAGAACCTATCTGCGGCTGGAGCAACTGTTCCGCCGCTTGGGGGAATTGATCCCCCGGCCTCACGCGCTGGACCACCATTTCGCCTTGGTGACGATTTTCGAGATCATGGATGTGGCCGCCCGGGCCGATCTGAAGTCGGATGTGCTCAAGGACATCGAAAAGCACAAGCACCAGCTCGACACGTACCGAGGCAACCCCTCCATTTCTGAAGCAGCACTGGACGCGGTGATCAGCCAGTTGGACCGGTGCTTCGTGGCACTCAACACCCAAAGCGGCAAGTCGGGCCATGCACTGACGGAAAACGACTGGCTGATGAGCATTCGTAGCCGCATCGGCATTCCGGGTGGGACCTGTGGCTTTGACCTGCCAGCCTATTACGCGTGGCAACACCACCCCCCGGCGGTGCGTCAGCAGGCCCTGGAGGAATGGGCCTCCACGCTGGCGCCCCTCGCTGAGTCGATCTATGTGCTGCTCAAGCTGCTGCGCGATTCAGGCGTGCCCCAAAAGGTCGCTGCAGAACGCGGACAGTTTCAGCAGAACCTGCCCCAGGGCCGCACCTTCCAGCTGCTGCGGCTTCGCATCGACCCAGCGCTGAACCTGATCCCGGAAATCAGTGGCAACCGTCTGATTGTCTCGGTGCGGCTCATGCGGCTGGAAGGCGATGGACGCCTGCACGCCTGCAACGAAGATGCGGCGTTTGAACTGACCCTGTGCGCGTAGGCCTTAGCCAGCCCTAGCCCAGAGACTGAATCGCGCCAAAGCCCGCTAAAGATCGGGCGGGCCGACTTGAGCAAGAGGATCACCCCAGGATGCCCCACTCACCAGCCCCTTCCTCGCAGGCGCGCATCGTCACCTGCCCCAGCTGTGGCGGAGATAGCGTGTACAGCGCCGCGAATGTGTACCGTCCGTTTTGCAGCGAGCGCTGCAAGCAGATGGACCTTGGCGCATGGGCCAGCGAAAGCTTTCGCATGCCCACCGAAGCGCCGCCAGACGACGCCCCCCATGGCGACCCGCGCCAGCAGCATTGACCAAGGTCATAGGCGCCATCCAAGAGCGATTTCGCCAAAAACCAGCGGTAGCGCTAGTGCTGCATGCCTGAGGAGCTACTAATTCAATAGCAAATCAGTCCCACACGGGCGGGAGTCTCACTCCACCGCAGACTGCAGACCCCGCTCCTCAGCCAGCCATTGCAACACCGGATAGGCACCGGGCAGCACCGGGGACACCGTGATCGGCATTTGCTGCCAGGCCATGGCCTGGCCTTCACGCATCTCGAATTCGCCAGTCCATTCCCAGACCTTGCACCAGTGCAGCCGCACCAGTGCGTGGGGGTAATCGTGTTCGGTCACTTTCCAGACGCTGGCCGGGCCGATGGTCACTCCCAGCTCCTCGATCAGTTCGCGGCGCAGTGCCTGCTCCACGGTCTCGCCCGCCTCCAGCTTGCCACCCGGAAACTCCCAGTACCCCGCATAGGGCTTGCCCGGCGGGCGGGTGGACAGCAGCATCGCGCCGTCTGCGCGCAGCAGGATGCCCACGGCCACTTCGGTGTGTTTGCGTTCGGCAGTGGCAGGGACACCGTCTGGAGCGAGATGTTCAGCCGCCATGTCGCCCCGCATAGTCACGCGCAAACTGGTACGCCACACGGCCACTGCGCGAGCCACGCTCCAGCGCCCAGACCAGGGCCTCAGGCCGCGCCTCCTCAATGGCCTGTGCGGGCAAACCGAACGATGACAACCACTGCGCCACGATGGTCAGGTACTCCTGCTGGCTGAACGGGTAGAAGCTGACCCACAGGCCAAAACGCTCCGACAGCGAAATCTTCTCCTCCACCACCTCGCCCGGGTGCACCTCGCCGTCTTCGGTGTGGGTGTACGTGAGGTTGTCGGCGATGTATTCCGGCAGCAGGTGGCGCCGGTTGCTGGTGGCATAGATCAGCACGTTCGGCGTGGCGGCCGCCACCGAGCCGTCCAGGATCGACTTGAGCGCCTTGTAGCCTGGCTCGCCGTCCTCAAAACTCAGGTCATCACAGAAGACGATGAATTTCTCGGGCCGGTCAGACACTACGTCCACGATGTCCGGCAGGTCGGTCAGGTCGGCCTTGTCCACTTCAATCAGGCGCAGGCCTTCGGCTGCGTAAGCGTTCAAGCAGGCCTTGATCAGCGACGACTTGCCGGTACCACGCGCGCCCGTCAGCAGCACGTTGTTGGCGGGCTTGCCCTGCACAAACTGCTGCGTATTGCGCTCAATCTTTTCTTTTTGCGGATCGATTTCCTTGAGGTCTGCCAGCCGCATCGCCCCCACGTGGCGCACGGGTTCCAGCGTGCCATGCCCACTGCTGCGCTTGCGGTAGCGCCAGGCAATGGAGGCGGACCAGTCGGGTGCTCCCAGCGGCTGGGGCAGCACCGACTCGATGCGGGCGATGAGCTGCTCGGCACGCTCGACCAAGCGTTCAAATTTTTCGTTCATTATGGCGAAATGCGCTAGTGGAATATGCCTCAACAGCTATCACAAAGATAGCAACACCCAACTCACGAGCGGTAGTCGGCGTTGATGGTCACGTACTCGTGGCTGAAGTCGCAAGTCCACACCGTGTCCGCTGCGGTACCGCGCCCGAGTAGCACCCTCACGGTGATCTCGCTCTGCTTCATCACCCGCTGGCCGTCTTCTTCGCGATAGGCGGGGTTGCGCCCCCCTTGCAGCGCCACATGCACATCGTCCAGGTACAGGTCGATGCCGGTCTGGTCCAGGTCGTCAATGCCGGCGTAGCCCACGGCCGCCAGGATGCGGCCCAGGTTGGGGTCGCTGGCAAAAAAGGCCGTCTTGACCAACGGCGAATGAGCAATGGCGTAGGCCACCTTGCGGCACTCGTCGCCAGTCTTGCCGCCTTCGACCCGCACTGTGATGAACTTGGTCGCCCCCTCGCCGTCCCGCACGATCGCCTGCGCCAGCTTTTGTGACACCGAGAGCATCGCAGCCTTGAGGGCTTGGCCGTCCGCGCTGTCGAGCGAGGTCACGGGCGCATGCGCTGCCTTGTTGGTGGCAACAACCACGAAGGAATCGTTGGTCGATGTGTCACCGTCAATGGTGACGCGATTGAAAGAGCCGTCAGCCAGATCACGCGCCAGTTGCTGCATGACGGCGGGCGCCACGCAGGCGTCCGTGGCCAGGAAGCCCAGCATGGTGGCCATGTTGGGGCGGATCATGCCCGCGCCCTTGCTGATGCCCGTGATGGACACCGTGGCGCCACCGATCTGCACCTGCGCAGAGAACGCCTTGGGCAGTGTGTCGGTGGTCATGATGCCCTCGGCGGCACGGGCCCAGTGGCCGGGCTGCGCATCGGCGATGGCGGCGGGCAGTCCCGCTTCGATGCGGTCGTTGGGCAGCGGCTCCATGATCACGCCGGTCGAGAACGGCAGGATCTGCTCGGGCGCCACGCTCAGCTGGCGCGCCAGGGCAATGCAGGTGGCACGCGCACGCGCCAGGCCGTCAGCCCCCGTACCCGCATTGGCGTTGCCCGTGTTGATGACCATGGCGCGAACGGGCTGGCCGCTGCTCAAATGCTCGCGGCTGATCTGCACCGGCGCTGCGCAAAAGCGGTTCTGCGTGAACACGCCAGCCACGCTGGCGCCCTCGTCCAGCAGGAACACGGTGAGGTCCTTGCGGTGGGCCTTGCGGACACCAGCTTCGGCAACACCGATGCGCACACCGGCGATGGGGTGCAGATCGGCAGCAACGGGGGCGACTAGATTGACGGGCATGAAGGTCTTTCTCAAAAAACTGCGGCCGATTATCCGGAAAACCGTGGCGCGCCAATGAAAACACGGGCCGAAGCCCGTGTTGTCTGGATCAGGAAATCAAGCCAGCTTGCCGTGGCACTGCTTGTATTTCTTGCCGCTGCCACAGGGGCAAGGGTCGTTGCGGCCCACACGCATACCTTCGGGCAGCGCTTGCTGGGCCACGGTCTGTGCATCCACCGTGGTTTCCACCTCGCCGGTTTCGGTGGGTGCGGTATAGGTCACGTTGGCAATGCTCTCGGCGCGCTGTTCCATGTCTTGCGCGGCCTGATCGAGCTGCGCCTGCGACTGCACCTGCACGGTCATGAGGATCTTGGTGACCTCGTTCTTGACCTGGTCGATGAGCTGGCGGAACAGTTCGAAAGCCTCGCGCTTGTACTCCTGCTTGGGCTGCTTTTGCGCATAGCCGCGCAGGTGGATGCCCTGGCGCAGGTAGTCAAGTGCACTCAGGTGATCGCGCCAGTTGGAGTCAAAGTTCTGCAGCAGCACCACACGCTCAAACTGCGTGAAGTTTTCGCGGCCCACCTGCTCGACCTTGGCATTGAAGGCAGCGTGCGCGGCCTGCAAGACCTTGTCCAGGATTTCGTCGTCGGTGATCGCATTGGCGCCCTGCACTTCCTGCTGCAGCGCGATTGGCACCTGCCATTCTTCTGCGAGCGCCTTTTCCAGCGCGGCCAGATCCCACTGCTCTTCCACCGATTCGGCAGGCACGTACTGGCGCACCAGATCGGTCATGCAGTCTTCGCGCATGGCCGCAATCACATCCGACAGGTCAGACGCGTCCAGGATGTCGTTGCGCTGCTGGTAGATCACCTTGCGCTGATCGTTGGCCACGTCGTCGTACTCCAGCAACTGCTTGCGGATGTCGAAGTTGCGGGCCTCCACCTTGCGCTGGGCCGATTCGATGCTGCGCGTCACGATGCCCGCTTCAATGGCTTCGCCATCGGGCATCTTCAGGCGGTCCATGATCGCCTTCACGCGGTCGCCCGCGAAGATGCGCATGAGCGAATCGTCCAGGCTCAGATAGAACCGCGACGAACCTGGGTCGCCCTGGCGGCCGGAGCGGCCACGCAGCTGGTTGTCGATGCGGCGCGACTCATGGCGCTCGGTGGCGATGATGCGCAGGCCGCCCAGCGCCTTGACCTTCTCGTGGTCCACCTTCCACTGCTCACGCAGCGCGGCCACCTTGGCGGCACGGTCGGAGTCGGACAGGGATTCGTCGGCTTCGATGGCCGCCACATCCTTCTCGATATTGCCGCCCAGCACGATGTCGGTACCACGGCCGGCCATGTTGGTAGCGATGGTGATCATGCCCTCGCGACCGGCCTGGGCCACGATGTCGGCCTCGCGGGCGTGCTGCTTGGCATTGAGCACCTGGTGGGGCAGGCCTTCCTTGTTCAGCAGCTGGTCGATGATTTCGGAGTTCTCGATCGACGTCGTGCCCACCAACACGGGCTGGCCGCGCTCATGGCATTCGCGAATGTCCTTGATAGCGGCTTCGTACTTCTCGCGCGTGGTCTTGTAGACGCGGTCCAGCTGGTCGTCGCGCTTGCTGGGCCGGTTGGGTGGGATGACCGTGGTTTCCAGGCCATAGATTTCCTGGAACTCGTAGGCTTCGGTATCGGCCGTACCCGTCATGCCGGCGAGCTTGTTGTACAGGCGGAAATAGTTCTGGAACGTGATGGAGGCCAGTGTCTGGTTCTCGGCCTGGATGTTCACGCCTTCCTTGGCTTCCACGGCCTGGTGCAAACCTTCACTCCAGCGGCGGCCCGACATCAGGCGGCCGGTGAACTCGTCCACGATCACGATCTCGCCGTTTTGCACCACGTAGTGCTGATCGCGGTGGTACAAGTGATTGGCCCGCAGCGCTGCATACAGGTGGTGCATCAGCGTGATGTTGGCCGGGTCGTACACCGAGGCGCCTTCGGCGATCAGGCCGTGGGACGCCAGAATGCGTTCGGCAGTTTCGTGGCCTTGCTCGGTCAGAAACACCTGGTGGGTTTTTTCGTCCAGCGTGAAGTCGCCGGGCTTGGTCACACCCTCGCCTGTGCGGGGGTCCGCCTCGCCTTCCTGACGCACCAGCAAGGGCACCACCTTGTTCATGGCGATGTACATCGCCGTGTGGTCTTCGGCCTGGCCACTGATGATGAGCGGCGTGCGGGCTTCGTCGATCAGGATCGAGTCCACCTCGTCCACGATGGCAAAGTTCAGGCCCTGCTGCACGCGGTCCTGCGCTTCATAGACCATGTTGTCGCGCAGGTAGTCAAAGCCGTATTCGTTGTTGGTGCCGTAGGTGATGTCGGCACGGTACGCAGCCTGCTTTTCTTCACGGGGCATGTTGGGCAGGTTGATACCCACCGTGAGGCCCAGGAAGTTGTACAGGCGCCCCATCCACTGCGCATCGCGGTTGGCGAGGTAGTCGTTCACCGTCACCACGTGCACGCCCTTGCCAGAAAGGGCATTGAGGTACACCGGCAGCGTGGCCGTCAGGGTCTTGCCCTCGCCAGTGCGCATTTCGGCGATCTTGCCGAAATGCAGCGCCATGCCGCCGAGCAGCTGCACATCAAAGTGGCGCATCTTCATGATGCGCTTGGAGCCCTCGCGCACCACGGCAAAGGCTTCGGGGAGGATGCTGTCCAGCGACTCGCCCTTGGCCGCGCGGTCCTTGAACTCCTGCGTCTTGGCCCGGAGCTGCTCGTCCGACAGCTTCTCGTAATCGGGCTCCATCGCATTGATGCGGGTCACCGTCTTGCGGTACTGCTTGAGGAGCCGGTCATTGCGGCTGCCGAATATTTTGGTGAGGAAGTTGGTGGCCATGCGAACAGGACCGCCTGCCCCGCTGCAATCAGCGCGCCAAGCGACCGAAATCCCTAAGATGAATTGAGTTCAGGTGGGTCCTGCGACCGATATTGCAAGCATTGCAACTGCGGGCAGAGAACGCCGGACCCGCGATTTTACCTGCCCGGTGCCGGCGCGGCCGGCTGCCCTGCCAACGTGGAGGGCTGAATGGCGGCTACCTGTGCGCCAGTGGCCGTACCGCCCGCATTCAGGAACTTCTGTGGGTCCTGGAAAACCCCCTGCACCAGCACCTCAAAGTGCAGATGCGGCCCCGTCGAGCGGCCGGTGGTACCGATCTCCGCAATCTTTTGCCCGCGGCGCACGATGTCGCCCTGCTTGATCAAGACGCGCGAGGCATGGGCATAGCGCGTCACCAGCTGGTTGCCATGGTCTACCTCGATCATGTTGCCGTAGGCGGGGTGGTACTCCTGGGTAACAACCACGCCTCCGGCGGCTGCCAGGATGGGTGTGCCGGTGTCGGCCTGGAAATCCAGCCCGGTGTGCAAGGCCGACTGCCCCGTAATGGGATCGACCCGCCAGCCAAAACCCGACCCTGCGACACGCCCCGTGACGGGCGCATGGGTCGGAATCATCTTCTTGCGGATGTGCTGGTCAAACAGACGGGACTCCAGCACCGTCATCAGATCCACACGCTGGTTGGTCAGGCGCTCCAGATCATCCAGGGTGGTTTGCAGCTCTTCCATGGACAGGTTGCGCGCGCTCACGAGGGCGCCGCCGCGGGCATCCGCTTTCTGAATGTCAGCAGGTGCCATGCCCGCAAGGCCCAGCACACGGTCCCCCAGGGACTCCAGCTGCACCATGCGCGCTTGCATTTCACCCACACGCCGGGCCATGGCATCGAGATTGGCGCGCATGAATCGGTCACGCTCGGCAAACTCATCCTTGACCACAAGGCGCACCAGCGAGCCCACGATAGGCCACCCTTCACGCGCCCCTTTCAGAAAAACCCAGTGGTAGAGCCCTGCAGCCACCACCATCAGGCACAGCGACACAGCAAGCCCCGCCAGGACCAAGCGCGTGCCAGACAAATGAATGGCCCGGCTGCGCGCCAGTCTGGCGTCCGTGATAATCAAATGCACTGCCAATACTCCACGCCCGAAGACGCCACACCATGAATCGCCGCCACTACGCCGTCACCCTGCAGCAAGCCAGTGAGGAATCCCCCACGCTGGCAAAGCTAACAGCGCTGACACGCGACTCCAGTGATCGGCTCAAGGCCATTGAATTGCTGATTCCCGCCGCGTTGCGCCCAGCGGTTCAGGCAGGCCCCATTGACGGGGACAGCTGGTGCCTGCTGGTCAAGAGCAATGCTGCGGCGGCAAAAATACGCCAACTGCTGCCTGCTTTGCAGGCGCATCTGCGCAGTCGGGGGTGGGAGGTTAACGCGATTCGCCTGAAAGTTCAAACCTGACGGCCAGGGCGTCAGTGCCAGGGAATGCAAAAAGCAAGAGAAATGGTGCCGGTTGTCGGAATCGAACTGACGACCTACCGCTTACAAGGCGGGTGCTCTACCAACTGAGCTAAACCGGCGAAGGCAGTATTTTATCCTGTAAAAACCGCCCGAAATTTGAAACTGCAGCTATTTGATGCGCTTCAGCGAGGGGCGTGCTCCACCTTGAGCAGGCGGCGGCCGAGGAGTGTCGCCCCCATCATCCTTGTGGCCATCTTCCACACCCACCAGCTGCACGACACGGTCTTCGGCAGGCACGGCAGCCGTCGCCTCTTCCGTTTGCACCGGCGCGGGGGACGCAGCAGCAGACAGTGCAGAGGGAGCCCCCTCCGCAGAAGTCAACAGATCCACCGGTGGCGGGAACGCCATACCTTGACCGTTCTCACGGGCATAGATAGCGATCACACGCCCGACCGGCACCAGAATTTCGCGAGGCTTGCCACCAAAACGCGCCTTGAACTCAATGAATTCATTGCCCAGTTGCAGCGCGCTGGTCGCATCAAAACTGATGTTCAGAACGATCTCGCCATCCTTCACATACTCGCGCGGCACCTGCACGGAGTCGTCCACACGCACCGCCACGTAAGGCGTGAGCCCGTTGTCGGTACACCATTCGTACAGGGCGCGAATGAGATAGGGGCGCGTGGAGGTCGATTCCTGTGCGGTCATGGATGGCGGTACTACAGCTGCGATGGAAAGAGGGAAGTCTGCAGGCCGCGGCTTACTTGCGCATGACCTTTTCGGACGGCGTCAGCGCTTCAATGTAAGCCGGGCGCGAGAAGATGCGCTCAGCGTACTTGAGCAGCGGGGCCGCATTCTTGGACAGATCAATGCCGTAGTAATCGAGGCGCCACAGCAGCGGCGCGATGGCCACGTCCAGCATCGAGAAGTTGTCGCCCAGCATGTACTTATTCTTGAGGAACACCGGGGCCAGCTGCGTCAGGCGGTCACGGATGTGGGCGCGCGCCTTTTCCAACGCTTTCTCATTGCCCTTGGTCGCACGCGATTCGAGCGTGTTCACATGCACGAACAATTCCTTCTCGAAGTTGAGCAGGAACAGGCGCACGCGGGCGCGGTCCACCGGGTCACCAGGCATCAGTTGCGGGTGAGGAAAACGCTCATCGATGTACTCATTGATGATGTTCGACTCGTACAGGATCAGGTCGCGCTCGACCAGGATCGGCACCTGGCCGTACGGGTTCATCACGCTGATGTCTTCGGGCTTGTTGTACAGGTCCACATCGCGGATTTCAAAGTCCATGCCTTTTTCAAACAGAACAAAACGGCAGCGGTGGGAGAAGGGACAGGTCGTACCCGAGTAAAGCACCATCATGGTGGGAGGCTCCTAAAAATCAAAAGAGTGGGACGCCAAAAGCGCCCACTCTGCAATAAATCCGACGGCACCCCGCAGGGTGCTAGCGATGGATCTGGCGTTTACTTGACGTCCTTCCAGAACGCAGCGTTCAAGCGCCAAGCAATGATCGTGAACACGCCCAGGAACATCAGCACCCAGACGCCCACGCGCCAACGGGTGTTCTGCGCGGGCTCGCCCATCCACTGCAGATAGTTCACCAGATCGCCAATATTCTGATCGAATTGCAAAGGCGTCATCGTGCCTGGCGTGATCTGCTCCCAGCCCTTGAACACATGGGTCTTGTGGCCGTGGCTCTCGTGTTCTTCAAACACGGGACGACGTTCGCCCTGCAACTGCCACAGAACATGGGGCATACCGACGCTGGGGAAAGCCAGGTTGTTCCAGCCAGTGGCCTTGGTGTCGTCGCGATAGAAGGTGCGCAGGAAGGTGTACAGATAGTCAGCCCCCGTGCCGCCGTGGCCTGCACGCGAACGTGCGATCACGGTGAGGTCGGGCGGGTTGGCACCAAACCATTCCTTGGCCTGCTTGGGGTCGATCGACGCCTTCATGGTTTCACCCACCTTGTCGGTAGTGAACAGCAGGTTGTCCTTGATCTGCTGCTCGGTCAGGCCGATGTCGCGCAGGCGATTGAACCGCATGTAGGCTGCCGAGTGGCAGCTCAGGCAGTAGTTCACGAACACCTTGGCACCGTTTTGCAGCGAGGCCAGGTCGTTGGTCTTGTTGGGCGCCTTGTCCCAGGCAATGGTGTCGCCACCCGCCGCATGGGCAGCACCAGCGACCAGACCCACAGCGGCGATCAACGTGAGGATGATTTTCTTCATTGTTGTTATCTCCAGGCTCAGTGCGCCACAAAGGTCACGCGGTCAGGCACGGGCTTGGTTTCACCGATGCGGCTCCACCAGGGCATCAGCAGGAAGAAGCCGAAATAAAACAGCGTTCCCACTTGCGACACACGCTCGCCGATCGGGGATGGTGGCTGAACACCCAGGTAGCCCAAGATCAGGAAGATGATCACGAACACGCCGTACAAATACTTGTGCCAGTCAGGACGGTAGCGGATCGACTTGACAGGGCTGTGATCCAGCCAGGGCAGGAAGAACAGGATGATCACAGCACCACCCATGACCACCACACCCCAGAACTTGGCATCGATGGACAGCATCATGGCGATGACCACCACGGCCGCACCAGCGATACCCGCCTTCACAAAGCTGGGCAGCTTGGCCTTGAGCACGCCAAAACCGGCGCCAGCGACCACGCACAGAACGAGCACATACATCATCTCGGTGGTGATGGCACGCAGCATCGAATAGAACGGCGTGAAGTACCAGACCGGGGCAATGTGTGCAGGGGTCTTGAGCGGATCGGCAGGGATGAAGTTGTTGTATTCGAGGAAGTAGCCACCGAACTCGGGAGCAAAGAACACCACGGCCGTGAATGCCATCAGGAACATGCTCAGCGCGAAGATGTCGTGCACCGTGTAGTAGGGATGGAAGGGCACGCCGTCGAGCGGCTTGCCGTTGGCATCCTTGGGAGCCTTGGGGCCCTTGATTTCCACACCGTCGGGGTTGTTGGAGCCCACGTCGTGCAGCGCCAGCAAGTGCGCCACCACAAGGCCCAGCAGCACCAGGGGCACGGCAATCACGTGGAAGCTGAAGAAGCGATTCAGCGTCGCATCGCCCACCACATAGTCGCCACGGATCAGCAGAGCCAGATCAGGACCAATGAAGGGGATGGCTGCGAACAGGTTCACGATCACCTGGGCGCCCCAGTAGGACATCTGTCCCCAGGGCAGCAGATAACCCATGAAGGCTTCGGCCATCAGGCACAGGAAGATCGCGCAACCGAAGATCCAGACCAGCTCGCGCGGCTTGCGGTAGCTGCCGTAGATGAGGCCACGGAACATATGCAGGTACACCACCACAAAGAACGCCGAAGCGCCCGTGGAGTGCATGTAGCGGATCAGCCAGCCCCAGGGCACATCGCGCATGATGTACTCGACCGACGCGAACGCGAGGTTGGCGTCCGGCTTGTAGTGCATGACCAGGAAGATGCCGGTCACGATCTGGATCACCAGCACGACCAGCGCCAGCGAGCCGAAGATGTACCAGAAGTTGAAGTTCTTCGGAGCGTAGTACTCCGACATGTGCACCTTGTAGGCGTCAAAGGCCGTCGGGAACCGGTTCTCGAACCAGTTGGTGACCTTGGCGCCTGCGGAGGCGTTCGGCGAGATTTCTTTGAATTCGTGGGCCATGTCGTTCTCCGTCAAGCCTTCTTGTCTTCACCGATCAGCAGGCGCGTATCGGACAGGTACATGTGCGGAGGCACCTCAAGGTTGTCGGGTGCTGGCTTGTTCTTGAAGACGCGGCCCGCCATGTCGAACGTGGAGCCGTGGCAAGGACACAGGAAGCCGCCCTTCCAGTCATCGGGCAGCGAAGGTTGTGCACCGGTCTGGAACTTGTCCGACGGCGAGCAACCCAAGTGCGAGCAAATGCCCACACCCACAAAAATTTCCGGCTTGATGGAGCGCGCCTCGTTGCGGGCGTACTCGGGCGTGAGTTCGGAGGGCTTGCGCTCCGACTTGGGATCGGCGAGCTGGCCGTCGAGCTTGGGCAGCTCTGCCAGTTGCTCGGGGGTGCGCTTGATGATCCAGACGGGCTTGCCGCGCCACTCCACAGTGACCTTTTCTCCAGGTTTGAGGGCGGAGATATCCACCTCGACAGCAGCACCAGCGGCTTTGGCACGCTCTGAGGGCTGGAAAGTACTCACGAAAGGAACGGCGGTTGCCACGCCGCCCACCGCACCAGCACATGCTGACGTGATGATCCACGTCCGCTTGCTGGAGTCGATTGGAGTGTCACTCATGGGGATCCTCGATGAACATCGCTAGATTGGGGTCAACCGCGAATTGTAGCGGAGTGAAAATGGTTATTTCCAAGTGGTTTGCTGGCTTGACAGGGGTGCGAACCGGGCAATACTCCCCCATCACCGTTTTACAAGGAGCAACAACATGGGGATGATGCAAGAGTTCAGGGAGTTCGCGGTCAAGGGCAATGTGATTGACCTCGCGGTGGGCGTCATCATTGGCGGCGCCTTTGGCAAGATCGTGGATTCGGTGGTAGCAGACCTGATCATGCCGGTGGTGGGGCTGGTCTTTGGCAAGCTCGATTTCTCCAACCTGTTCATCGTGCTGGGCAACGTGCCTCCAGGCACGGGCACCACGCTCGACGCCCTCAAAAAAGCCGGTGTGCCAGTGTTTGCCTATGGCAACTTCCTGACCGTGGCGGTCAACTTTGTGATCCTGGCTTTCATCATCTTCATGATGATCAAGCAGATCAACCGCCTCAAGCGCGAAGCCCCTGCCGCCCCCGCCGCGCCAGCGGCCCCTCCCGAAGACATTGTGTTGCTGCGCGAAATTCGCGACAGCCTGAAGAAGTAAACCCTTGGGCCAGCGGCCTTAGTGGCTGCATAAAACGCCACCGCTGCGCTGCCTCCACCAGCCGCCGGTGGCGTTGGCTTTTTGGGGTCACGCCGCCCGCACACCCGCGTCCAGGCTGGCGCAATTTTCAGTGGTTCATTTGATCTCGATCAGCGCTGGGCCCCAAGGCTTCAGCGGCTGACGTCATCCACACAGCGACCGCGCCATGCGCACCGCCTCGATCAGGCTTGAGGCATCTGCAACGCCCTGCCCCGCAATATCAAACGCCGTGCCATGGTCGGGGCTGGTTCGCACCAGGGGCAGGCCCAGGGTCACGTTCACGCCCTTTTCCACCCCCAGGTATTTCACCGGGATCAGGCCCTGGTCGTGGTACATGGCAACGACCACATCGAACTCGCCCGCGCGCTGCGGGGTGCTGCGCGCGCGCATGAACACCGTGTCAGGCGCAAACGGGCCGTGCACGTCGAGCCCCTGCGCGCGCGCCGCCGCGATGGTCGGGGCGATCACCTCCAGCTCTTCGCGGCCAAACAATCCGCCCTCGCCTGCATGGGGGTTCAACCCTGCCACACCCACGCGGGGCACACGGCCCAGGCTGCGCTGCAAGGCGGCGTGGGTGATTTGCAGCGTCTGCAGCACGTTGTCCTGCGTCACCGCTGCAATCGCGTCGCGCAGCGACACATGGATGCTGACGAGCACGGTGCGCAGCTCGTCATTGGCCAGCATCATGCGCACGGGCATCCGCGCCAGCGGCACCCCCTGGTGCGCAGCAGCCTCTGCCTGCAAGAGCTCCGTATGCCCCGGGAAGTCCACCCCTGCAGCCGACAAGGCCTCCTTGTGCAAAGGGGCTGTCACCAGCGCTGCCACCTCCCCACGCAATGCGGCACGCGCCGCCCAGACCACGCTGTCCGCCGCGGCACGGCCGGCGGCGGCGCTGATCTCGCCCCAAGGCTGGGGCCCCGGGATCCCGGGCAGTTGGAGCACGGGGATGCAGCGGGGCGGAGCGTCCGCTGCTTCGCCCGGTGACCCGATCTGCGCGACGGGCACACCGGGCTCACCGGGGCGCGTGATGGCGTCCGCAGCGCGTCGCACAGTGGCCAGGTCACCGACGACAAAGCAGTGGCGCAGCGCATCGGGCGCATCGCGAAAGGCCTTGGCCACGATCTCGGGGCCGATGCCGGCGGGATCTCCCTGGGTGATGGCGATGGGTTGCATGGGTTTGGAGCCAAAAGTGCTTGTAGCGCTAGTTGTTCATGCGCTATCAGCTATGAATAAATGAGCAAAACGGACCGGATATCCGCACGATGTGATTGCTTGCCGTGCGGCGTCTTGCCATGGGCTAGGCGGGGTTGTCGATCTCGATGAACTGGTGACTCAGCCCGCACTGGTCTGCCACATGCGCCGCCACGGCGGGGGCACCATAGCGCTCCGTGGCATGGTGCCCGGCGGCAATAAAGCCCACCCCCGTCTCGCGCGCCAGGTGCGCCTGGGGCTCGGAGATTTCGCCAGTGATGAAAACATCCGCCCCTGCAGCGATGGCCGACTCGAAATACCCTTGCGCGCCGCCCGTGCACCACGCCACGCGGCGCACGGGGCCCCGTGCAGCGGCACCACCGCCCACGCCACCTGGCGACACCAGGGTCACGGGGCGGCCGAGCGCCTGGGCTACATGGTCGGCCACGGCTTGGACATTGTCGAACGCCGCTGGCGCCGCAAAGCCCAGGTCCTGCTCGCCAAACCGCGCATCGGCGGCAAAACCCAGCACCCGGCCCAGCTGTGCGTTGTTGCCCAGTTCGGCATGGGCATCGAGAGGCAGGTGGTACGCAAACAGGTTGATGTCGTGCGCCAGCAGCAGCTGCAGCCGCTGCTTCATCCAGCCCGTGATGCGGCCATCCTGCCCGCGCCAGAACAGGCCGTGGTGCACAAAAATAGCATCGGCCTGCGCCGCAATGGCGGCTTCGATCAGTGCACGGCTGGCAGTGACGCCACTGACCACTCGCCGGATCTCGGCCTTGCCCTCGACTTGCAGGCCGTTGGGGCCGTAGTCCTTGAAGCGCTCGGGTTGCAGCAGGCTGTCAAACGCCTGCAAAAGTTGACTGCGGTGAATGCTCATGCCGCTATTGTGGCGCGCCGTTCGCGCCCCCACATTCGGAGACAATCCTGTGTGAGAGGGAGCGCCCAGGCCGCCACGGCGAACCTGCAGCGTCCACCTCCATCGCCCACACCCTGTACTACCACCGGCAAGCACCTTTCATGAAGCGACTCTGGCTGTTGTTTTCCCAGTCCGTGACGGTCCTCGTTGCGGCCTACTTTGTTGTCGCCACGCTCCAGCCTGACTGGCTGGGCCGGGGCACCACGCGCTCCGGGGCGGGTATTGCGCTGCTGGAGGCCCCTGCAACGCCGCCTTCGCAGCCCGCGGCGGGCAGCTTCAGCGGTGCGGCGCGCAAGGCGGCGCCGGCCGTGGTCAGCATCAACACCAGCAAGGAAGTGCGCCACCCGCGCAGCAACGACCCCTGGTTCCAGTTTTTCTTTGGTGACCAAGGCAGCCAGGCGCAGGCCGGCCTGGGCAGCGGCGTGATCGTGAGCCCCGAGGGCTACATCCTCACCAACAACCATGTGGTGGAAGGTGCTGACGAGATCGAGGTGACCCTCACCGACAGCCGCCGCGCCCGTGCGCGCGTGATCGGCACCGACCCCGACACCGACCTGGCCATCCTCAAGATCGAACTGGACAAGCTGCCCGTGATCGTGCTGGGCAACTCCGACGCCCTGGATGTGGGCGACCAGGTGCTGGCCATCGGCAACCCCTTCGGCGTGGGGCAGACCGTGACCAGCGGCATCGTGAGCGCGCTGGGCCGCAGCCAGCTGGGCATCAACACGTTTGAAAACTTCATCCAGACCGACGCAGCCATCAACCCCGGCAATTCGGGCGGTGCGCTGGTCGATGTGAACGGCAACCTCATGGGCATCAACACCGCGATCTACTCGCGCTCAGGCGGCAGCATGGGCATCGGGTTTGCCATTCCGGTGTCCACAGCCCGCATGGTGCTCGATGGCATCGTGAAGGACGGCCAGGTCACACGCGGCTGGATTGGCGTGGAGCCCAACGAGCTGTCGCCCGAACTGGCAGAAACCTTTGGCGTCAAAAAGGCCACCGAGGGCGTGATCATCACCGGCGTGCTGCAGGACGGCCCCGCCGCCCAGGCTGGCATGCGCCCGGGGGATGTGATCGTGAGCGTGGACGGCAAGAGCGTGGGCAATGTGTCGCAGCTGCTGACCGCCGTGGCGGCACTCAAGCCGGGCCAGGCTGCGGCGTTTGACGTGCAACGGGCCGATAAGCGTGTGGAGCTGAGCATCAACCCAGGCGTGCGCCCCCGGCCACAGCGCAATGTGAGGCGCTGAGCCCCTTCAGCGAGCCCGGCTCTGCGCGGTGATCGCCGGGCGGGTACAAGCCATCACCACTGCCGATTGGGGGCGAAGCAGGCGAAGGTCGTCGGCTTTGGGGCCCCTCTGCAGGGCCAAGCCGGGGTGAAGAACAGGCCAACCGGAAGGGGCCAGATGTGGGTGAGGAGTGTCCCTTCCTCTGAAGGGCTGCAGCCCTCACAGCACTATAAAAAACATAGCTGCCAGCGCATATCTCACTAGCGCTTGCAGCTATTTTTATTGTTTTTTCCCTCTCGTCGCCCAGGCAGAGTCTCACGGACGCGATCTGCGCATCACCCCCCAGGCAACCCCGCCAGCCTGCGGGGCTGGCAGGTCAGGATGCGGAAGCGGATTCCCCGGGCTCTTCGGGCGCCTGGGTGTGCTTGATGAAGATCTGCGCGGCCCAGATGCCCACCTCGTACAGCAGGCACATGGGCACGGCCAGCGACAGCTGCGACACCACATCGGGCGGTGTCACGACGGCGGCCACCACAAAGGCCAGCACGATGAAATAGCCGCGAAACTCGCGCAGCTTTTGCACGCTCACGATGCCCATGCGGGCCAGCACCACCACGGCAATCGGCACTTCAAACGCCATGCCGAACGCCAGGAACATGGACAGCACAAAACTCAGGTAGGCCTCGATGTCAGGCGCGGCCGTGATGCTCTTGGGGGCAAAGCTCTGAATGAACGCGAACACCTGGCCAAACACCAGGTAGTAGCAAAACGCCACCCCGATGAAGAACAACAGCGTGCTGGACACCACCAGCGGCAGCACCAGCTTTTTCTCGTGCGAATACAGGCCGGGCGCCACAAAAGCCCAGATCTGCCACAGCACAAAAGGCAGCGCGAGCAGGAACGCCGACATCAGCAAGATCTTGAGCGGCACCATGAACGGCGAAATCACCGAAGTGGCGATCAGCGTGGCCCCCTTGGGCAGGTGGGCTACCAGAGGGGCGGCCAGAAAGTCATACAACGCGCCGGGACCCGGAAAGAAGAACAGGATCGCTGCCGCAATGGCGATGGCGATCATGGCCTTGACCAGCCGGTCGCGCAGCTCCATGAGGTGCTGTACGAACGGCTGCTCAGTGCCGGCCAGTTCGTCTTCTTTGGTGGGGGTTTCGGACATGGTGGGTTTTCGTGGGCGTCAGGGCCGCCCATGCAGCGCACGGGGCGCCGCAGGCTGCGTCAGTGGAATTTTTGGGGGCGGTAACGTGCTACGCGGGCTGCGCCAGACTGTGCCTTGGTGCGCACACCACTGCGGGCCTTGTACCACTGGGGCACCGCACCACGCTTGAGGCGCCAGTTCTTGCCGGGGTGCTTGTAGGCAGGCACCACGGCCGCCTGCTCCCGCAGGTCGGCGTTGTTGCTGGAATCGATGGCATCGGTCCAGTCTTTCTCGAACTCGCTGGCGCTGGTCTGGATGGTGTTGTGCACGTCGCGCGCGGCGTTCTCCACCGTGTCCTTCATCTTCTTGAGCTCATCGAGCTCCATGGACCGGTTGACCTCCGCTTTCACATCGGACACGTAACGCTGCGCCTTGCCGAGCAAGGTGCCAACGGTACGGGCCACACGGGGCAGCTTCTCGGGGCCGATGACGATCAACGCCACGGCGCCAATCAGCGCCATTTTGGACAGGCCAATATCAATCATGGATCAGGCGCCAGCGCAATGCAGGCCAAGGCAGCGGGTCAGCAGCACCAGCTCAGCTCTTTTGCTTGGCTTCGACATCGATGGTGGTCTTGTCAGCGGCCTGGCTGTTGGCCACCTGGCCAGCGGGGGGCGTGGCAGCAGCTGGTGCATCAGACGAGCCGTCCTTCATGCCGTCCTTGAAGCCCTTGACGGCGCCGCCCAGGTCCGAGCCCATGTTCTTGAGCTTCTTGGTACCGAACACCATCACAACGATCAACAGCACGATCAGCCAGTGCCAGATGGAAAAAGAGCCCATGAAATATCTCCTAACGAATTGCAATCATTTTAGACGGGGGGCGTGACAGGAGTTCAGTGCCGGGGCAAGCCGACACCTCTCAACATGGCACGATCGTCAGCCTGGTTCAGCCTTTGAGCCACGGACGGGGGCCGCCCATGACATGGATATGCAGGTGGTGGATTTCCTGCCCACCTTCAAGCCCCGTGTTTACCACGACGCGAAAGCCACCATCCGGGTACGGGTTGCAGCCCTGCTCCAGTGCCAGCTTTGGCGCTAGCGCCATCATGCGCCCCAACACCCCAGCATGCTCCGGGGTGACCTGTGCCATGGAAGGGATATGCAGCTTGGGCACCATCAAAAAATGCACTGGCGCCCACGGGTGAATGTCGTGGAAAGCGAAGATTTCTTCGTCCTCATAAACCTTCTTGGAGGGGATCTGGCCCGCGATGATTTTGCAGAAAAGGCAGTTCGGATCGTGCATGGGAGGGATCGGAGCAAAGGGAATCAGGGGTACAGGCGCGGATCAACCCTGAGGGTGCCTCGCGCGCAAGCGAGGGATGTCCTGCATAACCCTCGCGAGTCGGTGGTAGTGCGGATCGGGATGGGCCACAAGGCGTCTTTTTGCAGCCAACAGCTGTGCTATTGGCCAAAAAAGCAACGCAGCGGACCGCCCGAGACCGCGCCGTCACAGACCGCAGGGAGTTATGCAGGACATCCCTAGGCATTGTCAGCGATCTTGATGCTGGGGCGCACGCCCACGTCCTTGCGGTGCGCGTGCAGCCACTCCTGCCCCGCTGTGCGGCCCAGCGCAAACAGCTTGCGCACAAAGGCCAGGTCCGCACGCAGCTTGCTGTCGGCCCCGAAGGGCGCCAGCACCGAGCCACCATCGATGCGGTGCATGCGCACGCTCTTGTAGCGGCGGGCGTCGAGCTTGCCCTCGGCGAGCAGCCGGCGCACAAACTCGATGGCGCGCAGCTCGGCCAGCAGGCTGGCGTTGAAGGTGACTTCGTTCATGCGCTCCATGATCTCGGAGGCGCTGCTGGGCACGTCCAGATGCTCCACGGGGTTGATCTGCACCAGCAGGATGTCCGAGGTATCGGTCTGGTAGATCAGCGGGTGCAGCGCGGGGTTGCCGGAATAGCCGCCGTCCCAGTACGCCTCACCCTCGATCTCGACCGCCTTGAACAGCATGGGCAGGCAGGCCGACGCCATCACCGCATCCGCGCTGAGCCGGGGCCCAAAAAAAATCTCTCCCCGGCCGGTGCGCACGTTGGTGGCACACACAAACACCTTGGGGCCGACGACGCCGGTGCGGGCGGAGCACAGCAGGCTGAAATCCACCTCGCGCTCCAGCAGCTTGCGCAGGGGGTTGATCCCCAGCGGATTGGTCTGGTAGGGCGAGAACCACTGCGACATCATGCCCACCAGCGGATTGGCGGCAGACAACGGCGTTCCCCAGGTCAGGCTGCCCAGCGCGCCCACCCCTTCCCACAGGCGGGTGAGCGACTCGCGGGCCAGGGCGCAGCCAGCAAGATGTGCGTCCTCGGGGTCCTTGTGCTGCTGCGCGGCCTGCGCAAACCCGTGCGCCAGGGCCACCGCGTTCATGGCGCCTGCGCTGGTGCCACTGACACCGTCGAACTGCCACTGGCCGTCCTCCAGCAGCGCATCCAGCACGCCCCAGGTGAGCGCGCCGTGCGAGCCGCCGCCCTGCAGCGCCAGGTTCAGACGCGGGCGGGGACGGACTGCTTCATGCATCCACGGCCCGGCTCTTGTTCATGGCGACCATGCCGCGCACGATGCGGTACAGGAACCAGATGGAGATCAGGCCCCAGGCGATCCATCCGGGCAGGAAGAACAGCAGCCACAGCGGCGCCGTGACGACGTAGAGCACGCCGGCCCAGATCACGGTGCGGATGCGCCATGAGAAATGGTTGGCCTGCCAGGTGCCTTCGGCATCGCCTTTTTTCACCAGGTCGATCACCAGCGCCACGATCAGCAGCGCAGCGCCGGGCTGTGCGCCCGGGATGACCGCCCCCAGCGCCACGATCAGGTGCAGCACATAGCTGACCCAGCCGATGGCCTTGAGGTCCTCGGCCTTCTGGTCGTTGGTCTGCACGTCAATGATGTCGCTCACGGTGTGCCTTCTTCGGCAGCGCGTTCCGCCACCTTGCGCAGGGCCTTTTCCTCGATGCCGCTGGTGCCTTCGCGGCGCTCCAGCTCGGCCACCACATCGGCAGGCGTGAGCCCGTAATGGGCAAGCGCCACCATGGTGTGGAACCACAGGTCGGCCACTTCATAGACGATCTTGGACTTGTCGGCGCCATGGTCCACATCCTTCGCGGCCATGACCACCTCGGTGGCTTCTTCGCCGATCTTCTTCAGGAAGGCATCGGGCCCCTTGTGCAGCAGGCGCGACACATAGCTGGTGGCCGGGTCGCCGCCGTTGGCGGGCTTGCGGCTTTCGATGACGGCGGCCAGACGCGCCAGGGAATCGTGGGAACTCATGCTCTTGTCGTCCATTGCCATTACTTGTAGATGGATTCGGGGTCTTTCAAGACCGGATCGACCGCGTACCAGGCACCGTCCTTGAGCACGCTGAAAAAGCAGCTGTGGCGGCCCGTGTGGCAGGCGATGCCGGGCTCGTGGCCCTGCTGGGTGACCTTGAGCAGCACCACGTCGTTGTCGCAGTCCAGGCGGATCTCGTGCACCGTCTGCACGTGGCCGGACTCTTCGCCCTTGAACCACAGCTTTTTGCGCGAGCGGCTGAAGTACACGGCGCGGCCCAGTTCAGCGGTTTTCGCCAGGGCCTCGCGGTTCATCCACGCAAACATCAGCACGTCGCCCGTGCCCTGCTCTTGCGCAATCACGGGCACCAGGCCCTGCGCATCCCATTTCACTTCGTTGAGCCAGTTCATGGAGCCATTGTCGGTGATCCGTGTGGCGCGCCAGTGCCAACCAGGGCGCGCACCTGCACTTTTCGAGTGTTTTTGACTACAAGCGCAGGTATTACATGCGCTTGAAGCTATCAAATCAGGAGCGAATGTTGATCACATCCGCACGGGGATGCCACGCTCTGCCATGCGCTGCTTGGCCTGGCCCACGGTGTATTCGCCGTAGTGGAAGATGCTGGCGGCCAGCACCGCGTCGGCGCCACCGGTCTGGATGCCGTCGGCCAGGTGGTCAAGGTTGCCCACGCCGCCCGAGGCGATCACGGGCACGCTGACCGCGTCACTCACCGCGCGGGTCAGTTCAAGGTCAAAACCCGCCTTGGTGCCGTCGCGGTCCATACTGGTCAGCAGGATCTCGCCCGCACCGCGCTGCGCCATCTCGGTGGCCCAGGCAATGGCGTCCAGGCCGGTGTTCTTGCGCCCACCGTGGCTGTACACGTCCCAGCCCGCACCCACGGGCTGGCCGTTGGCACCCAGGCGCAAGGCGTCTTCGGCCGAGCGGCGCTTGGCGTCGATGGCCACCACAATGCACTGCGCGCCGTACTTGGCCGACACCGCGTTGATCACCTCAGGGTTGGCAATCGCGGCCGAGTTAAAGCTGGTCTTGTCCGCGCCGGCATTGAGCAGGCGGCGCACATCGTCCACGGTGCGCACGCCACCACCCACGGTGAGCGGAATGAACACCTGGCTGGCCACGGCCTCGATGATGTGCAGGATGAGGTCACGGCCATCGCTGGTGGCGGTGATATCGAGGAAGGTGAGCTCGTCAGCGCCTTGCGCGTTGTAGCGCGCAGCAATTTCGACCGGGTCGCCTGCGTCGCGCAGCTCGACGAAATTGACGCCCTTGACCACACGGCCTCCGGTGACGTCCAGGCAAGGGATGATGCGTTTGGCGAGCATGCGGTCCTTAGCCGTTCAGTTCGTCGGCACGTGCTTGTGCCGCCGCAAAGTCCAGGTCGCCGCTGTAGATGGCGCGGCCGCAGATCACACCCTCCACGCCCTCGTCTTCCACGGCGCACAGCTGCTCGATGTCGGCCATGTTGGACAGGCCGCCCGAGGCGATCACAGGGATGCTCAAAGCCTGGGCCAGCTTCACCGTGGCGTCGATGTTGATGCCCGACAGCATGCCGTCGCGGCCGATGTCGGTGTAGATGATGGATTCGACGCCCCAGTCCTCGAACTTCTTGGCCAGGTCCACGACCTCGTGGCCGGTGAGCTTGCTCCAGCCGTCGGTAGCCACCTTGCCGTCCTTGGCGTCGAGCCCCACGATGATGTGGCCGCCGAACGCGCTGCAGGCGTCTTTGAGGAAGCCGGGGTTCTTCACGGCCGCCGTGCCGATGATCACGTAGCGCAGGCCGCCGTCGATGTATTTCTCGATGGTGTCCAGGTCGCGGATGCCGCCGCCCAGCTGCACGGGGATGTCGTCACCCACCTCTTTCAGGATGGACTTGATGGCGCTGTAGTTCTTGGGCACGCCCGCAAACGCACCGTTCAGGTCCACCAGGTGCAGGCGGCGTGCGCCGGCATCCACCCATTTGCGCGCCATGGCGGCAGGGTCTTCACCAAAGGTGGTGGATTGGTCCATATCGCCTTGCTTGAGGCGTACGCAGTGGCCGTCTTTGAGGTCGATGGCGGGGATGAGCAGCATGGTGGTGAAGTTCGGGTGAAAAAGGGCGAGACGCAGCTCGGCCCGAACGGGTGGGGGTTAAGGGATCAGGGATTCCAGTGCAGAAAATTGCGGTACAGGGCCAGGCCGTGCTCCGCGCTCTTCTCCGGGTGAAACTGGGTGGCAAAAATATTATCGCGTGCAACCGCGGCAGCAAACAAACCGCCGTAGTCGGCCTGCCCGGCGCAATGGGCAGGATTTTGCGGCACAGCGTAGAAACTGTGCACGAAGTAGAAGTAACTGTTGTCGGGCACACCGGCCCACACCGGGTGCACGCCGCCGCCGTGGTGGGCGTGGGGCATCTGCCGCACCTGGTTCCAGCCCATCTGGGGCACCTTGAAGCGGCTGCCATCGGGCTGGGTGCGGCCTGCCAGGTCAAACTTGAGCACATCGCCAGGGATCAGGCCCAGGCCGGGCGTGTTGCCTTCAGCGCTGTGGTCCAGCAGCATCTGCATGCCCACGCACACGCCAAACATCGGCTTGGTGGCAGCGGCTTCGAGCACCGATTCCTGCAGGCCGGACTCGCGCAGCTCGCGCATGCAGTCGGGCATGGCGCCCTGCCCTGGCAGCACGATGCGCTGGGCGGCGCGCACGTCTTCGGGGCGCTGGGTGACGACCACGGTCCAGCCCGTGCCCTCGGCGGCGGCCTGCACGGCCTGCGACACCGAGCGCAGATTGCCCATGCCGTAGTCCACGACCGCCACTGTTTTTGCTTCCATATTCATAGCTGCTAGCGCATACAAATCAAGCGCTTGCGCCTGATTTGACTGAAAAATTCACAGAGAACCCTTGGTGGAGGGGATGACACCGGCCGAGCGCGGATCACGCTCCAGCGCCGCGCGCAGCGTGCGCCCGAACGCCTTGAAGATGGTTTCGCACTGGTGGTGGGCATTGAAGCCCTTGAGGTTGTCGATGTGCAGCGTCACACCCGCGTGGTTCACGAAGCCCTGGAAGAACTCGTACACCAGCTGCGTATCGAGCTGACCGATGCTGCCCGCCGTGAACTTCACGTCGATGTGCAGCCCGGGGCGGCCCGAGAAATCGACCACCACGCGCGACAGCGCTTCGTCGAGCGGCACATAGGCGTGGCCGTAGCGGCGGATGCCCTTCTTGTCGCCCACGGCGCGCGCAAACGCCTGGCCCAGCGTGATGCCCACGTCTTCCACGGTGTGGTGGCCGTCAATGTGCAGGTCGCCTTCGCAGTCGATGTCGAGGTCGATCAGCCCGTGGCGGGCGATCTGGTCGAGCATGTGGTCGAAGAAGCCAATGCCGGTGTGCAGCTTGGCCTGGCCCGTGCCGTCGAGGTTGATGCGCACGCGGATGCGCGTCTCGGCGGTGTTGCGGCTGACCTCGGCAATGCGGTCGGCCATCGGGTCGGCCGATGGGGCGGAAGGTACGAGTGCGGAGGAAGTCATAGGGAGGCTTGGAGTGCGGCCAGCATCTGCGCGTTGTCTTCGGCATTGCCTACCGTCAGGCGCAGGCAGTTGGCCAGCAATGGGTGCATTGTAGAAACGTTCTTGACGAGCACCTTGCGGTTTTTCATGCCCTCGTAGGCCTTGGCGGAATCCGCCACACGGATCAGCACCATGTTGGCCTCGCTGTCCCAGCACTTCTCGACCCCCGACATCTGGCGCAACGCGGCGATGAGCGTGGTGCGTTCGACACGGATCTCGGCGGCCTGGGCGGCAAACACCTCGGCATGTTCCAGCGCAAACAGGGCGGTTTCGCAGTTGAGCACGCTCACGTTGTAGGGCGGGCGCACCTTGTCGATCTCGCTCACGAACGCCGAGGGTCCGATGAGGTAGCCCAGGCGCACGCCCGCGAGGCCAAACTTGCTGAGCGTGCGCATGAGCAGCACGTGCGCATTGCGCGCAGGCTCGGCCCGCATGCGGTCGATCCAGGTGCGGCTGGCAAAGGGCTGGTAGGCCTCGTCCATGACCACGATGCCGCCCTGCGCGCCCGCAGCGTCGATGATGCGCTGCACCGCGCCCTCGTCCCACAGCGTGGCCGTGGGGTTGTTGGGGTAGGCGATGTAGGTGATGGCCGGGCGGTGCTGTTCGATGGCGGCCAGCATGGCGGGCTCGTCCAGCTCGAAGTCGGACGTGAGCGGCACGCTGACAAAGTCCAGGCCCTGCAGCTGCGCCGATAGCGGGTACATCACAAAGCCGGGCATGGGCGCCAGCATGGTGGCGCGCTGGCCCCTTCCATCCTTGTCCACGGGCTGTGCGCAGGCCAGCGCCAGCAGGGTGATGAGTTCGTCCGACCCGTTGCCCAACACGATGCCATAGCCCTCGGGCATGCCCGCGTACTGCGCCAGGGCCGCCTTCAGGTCGGCAATGCGGTCGCCGGGGTAGCGGTTGAGTGCCACCGAACCCAGGCGCTGGCCCAGCGCGGCCTGCAAATGCGCGGGCAGGCGGAAGGGGTTCTCCATCGCGTCCATCTTGAGCATGCCGGTGGACGGCTGCACGACATAGGAATGCATCGCGCGCACGTCAGGGCGGATGCGGGCCAGGGCCTGGAGGGGGGACGACGCGGGAGTAGTCATTCGGTGGTGTCCAGTTCGTTGGGGGTGACAAGGAAAGGGTTGATGGGGCGCACGGCGTCCATCGGCTGATCGTGCGGCAGCGCCTCGGTCAGCAGGTAGCGGCAGCCTTGCTGGTGGGCGGACGAGAGGATGAGCGCATCCCAGTAGCCCAGGCGGTAACGGTCCTGCAGGTCCCAGGCGCCGTCCACGGTGTACGAGTCAAGGTGCGGCGGCAGCCATACGCGCAGGCGGCGCACCTGGGCGCGCACCTGCTGCAGCACTTGGGGGCCGTCAAAACGCTGGATGGCCTGGTTGTACAGCTCGTTGAGCACCTGCGAGCTGATGCGGCCGCTGCGGGTTTGCCAGCAAAAGCTGATCCATTCGCGCGCCCGCGCCTGGCGCCCGGCATCGCGGTCGTCCACGCTGGCGAGCAGGATTTCGGTATCGACAAAGATGGGGACGGTGGCCATGCGTTCTGCCCCGTTCAGCGCAGAAACAGGGTTTCGCGCGGCACATAGGGCCCGCTCGAAGCACCCCAGCTTTCAAAACTCAGTGCCTCCCGCATAGCCTGGGCGTAGGCGTCTTCCTGGCGCATTTTTTCAGCCAGCCATTCACCGAGCAGGCGCGACACGCTGCTGCCGCGCTTGGCGGCTTCCACGCGCACCCATTCGGCAACGGTGTCGTCCATGGTCACGGTGATGTTTTTCATGGGTTAAATATTACACGAACTTCGTGCACCACGAACTTCGTGTTGCTTTTTTATTCACGCCGCCTTGCGCGGAGCCCCGCTTTGCAGCATCTGGCAGGCCATGTCACCCACGGTGCGCAAGGCCTCCAGGTGCGCGGGCGACCAGTCGCCGCCCACGCCGATGCGCAGGCAGTTGCGGAACCGTCCGCTGGCGCTGAATACCGTGCCGGGTGCGATCAGGATCTGCTGGGCCAGGCAGGCTTCGTGCAGTTGCACCGAATCGAGCGCGCGCGGCAGCTCCAGCCACAGCAGCAGGCCGCCGGGCGGGTCACTCACGCGCGTACCCTGCGGGAAGTGCGCGGCAATTACGTGGCGCACCTCGTCCATGCGCGCCGCCACGGCCGCACGCAGCTGGCGCATGGCGGCGGCGTGGCCCGTCTGGGTGATGAGGTCGGCCAGGGCCAGCTCCAGCACGGCGGACTGTCCGCCCGCCTGCAGGTCCTTGATGGCACGCAGCCTGTCGGCCCAGCGGCCGGCCTCCAGCCAGCCCAGGCGCAGGCCCGGCGCCAGCGTCTTGGAGAACGAATCGCACAACATCACATGGCCGGTGGTGTCGTACGACTTGACGGTGCGCCGCATCTCGTCCACCTCGACCAGGTCGTTGTAGATCGCGTCCTCGATGACGGCCATGTCGTACCGCGCCGCCATCTGCACCAGGCGCTTGCGCTCGGCCTGGGGCATGCAGCTGCCCAGCGGATTGCTGAGCGTGGGCACCACCATCACGGCCTTGACGGGCTGGGTATCCAGCGCCAGTTGCAGCGCATCCAGCGAGAGGCCGTGGCGCGGGTGGGTGGGAATCTCCAGCGCCTTGAGGTGCAGGCCCTGCAGCACCTCCAGAAACGAAAAATGCGTGGGCGACTCCAGAGCCACCACGTCGCCCGGCTGCGTCACCGCGCGCAGGCACAGCGCAATGCTGTCCATGCAGCCTCCGGTGATCACGATGTTCTCGGGGTCCAGGCTGCAGCCCAGGCTGACGGCGTAGCGCGACAGCGCGCGGCGCGCGTCCTCATGGCCCGACGAACCGGGGTAGGTGCACAGCAGGTTACGGTGGCGCTGCGCGGCGCGCACCACGGCGCGTCGCACGCGGTCGGGGTTGAACAGCTCGGGGCCAGGCGTGCCGCTGCTGTACGAAATGATGTCCACCGGCTGGTTGCGCCCCAGGATGCGCTGGCCCAGCCAGTCCACCGACACCTCGCGGGGGCGGCGCATTGGGCGCGGCGTGCTGGGCTCGGGCAGGCTCACCGGCCGCGCCGCCACAAAAAAGCCGGAGCGCGGGCGCGCGGTGATCAGGCGCGCATCTTCGAGCCAGTGGTAGGCCTGCACCACCGTGGTCTGCGCCACGCCGTGCTGGCGCGCCAGCTCACGCACCGACGGCAGCTTTTCGCCGCGCGCCAGGGTGCCGTTGCGGATCAGCTGCGCAAGCTGTTCGGCGATTTGAAGGTACAGCGGGGGTGCGTCATCGGTGGCCATGCTGCATTCTGTACTGGCACTTTGGCCGGCAGACAGTACAGAGACGGCCCAGTGCGTACAGTACAGATGGCCCGGTTCGCTGTTCTGTACTGGGCCAGATCGCACGCGCCTGTGGCTGGTGGCCCACGGCAGCTGGCCGCACAGTGAAGGCATGAACACGCTGCACACCCCCACCCCACCGTCGCCCGCACTGCCCACCCAGCCTGCGGTGCCCCTCACCCTGCAATGGAAGCGCCAGCCCCTGCCGCCGCTTCAGGCCGTCCAGGTGCTGGACTTCCGCGCGGGCGAGATCGCCCTGCTCGAAGTCGAACAGGGCCGCGTCTGGGTGACCTGTGATGGTCTGCTGGAGGATTATTTTCTGGAGGCTGGACAGCGCCTGTCGTTCGCCGGACCTGTGCGGCTGCGCGTCAGCGCCGAAGGCCACCGGCCTGCACGGCTGAACTGGGCGCAGCACCGGGCGGTGGCAGGAGCCGCCTGTCCACCTGCACCCGCCGCATCTCAGCCCAAGGCGTCGGCACCCACACAGGGCGCCCTGCCCCGGGGTGCCATCAGCGCGGCTTGACGGGCGTGGTCAGCCGCATCTCTGCGGCTTGCGCGTGGGCCTGCAGGCCCTCGCCATAGGCCAGCTCGGCGGCGATGGTACCCAGCACCTGGGCACCGGCCTCGCTCACCTCGATGAGGCTGCTGCGTTTCTGGAAGTCGTACACGCCCAGCGGCGACGAGAAGCGCGCCGTGCCGCTGGTGGGCAGCACGTGGTTGGGGCCTGCGCAGTAGTCGCCCAGGCTTTCGGAGGTGTAGGCCCCCAGGAAGATCGCGCCCGCGTGGCGCAGCAACGGCTCCCAGCGGTGTGGGTCGGTGCTGCTCACTTCCAGATGCTCGGGTGCGATGCGGTTGCTGATCGCGCAGGCTTCTTCCATGTCCTTGGTGAGAATCAGCGCGCCCCGGCCATTGAGGCTCTTGGCGATGATCTCGGCGCGCGGCATGGTAGGCAGCAGACGGTCGATCTCGCGCTGCACGGCGTCGAGGTAGGCGGCGTCGGGACACAGCAGGATGCTCTGCGCCAGCTCGTCGTGTTCAGCCTGGCTGAAGAGATCCATCGCCACCCAGTCGGGCGGCGTGCTGCCATCGGCCAGCACCAGGATTTCGCTCGGGCCCGCGATCATGTCGATGCCCACGGTGCCGAACACGCGCTTCTTGGCGCTGGCCACGTAGGCGTTGCCGGGGCCGGTGATCTTGTCCACCTTGGGCACGGTCTCCGTTCCATACGCCAGCGCGGCCACGGCCTGGGCGCCGCCGATGGTGAAGGCGCGGGTCACACCGGCCACGTAGGCGGCGGCCAGCACCAGCTCGTTGCGCTCGCCCTTCGTCGAGGTGCCCTCGCCCGTTCCACCGGTCGCCACGCTGCCGCGCACGGGCGTGGGCACAACCATGATGATTTCCTGCACGCCCGCCACATGGGCCGGGATGGCGTTCATCAGCAGGCTGGACGGGTAGGCGGCCTTGCCGCCGGGCACGTAGATGCCCACACGGTCCAGCGGCGTGACCTTCTGGCCCAGCAGCGTGCCGTCTTCGTCGCGGTAGCTCCAGCTCTCGCCCGAGGCCTTCTTCTGCGCTTCGTGGTAGCTGCGCACGCGCTTGGCGGCGGCCTGCAGCGCGTCGCGCTGGGCCTGTGGAATGGCGTCGAACGCGGCCTTGAAGTCGGCCTGGGTCAGCTCCAGCGCGGCCATGTTGGGGGCACTGAGGCCGTCGAAGCGGGCGGTGTACTCCAGCACCGCCGCGTCGCCGCGCTTTTGCACGTCGGCCAGGATGTCGGCCACGCGCTGCTCAATGGCCGCGTCGGTGTCGGCAGACCAATGCAGGCGGGCTGCAAAATCAGCCTCAAAAGTGGCCGCAGCGGTGGACAGACGGGCGGGAGCAGCTACCAAAGTCATAGTGTTAGTCGTTGGGTGGAGGTCAGTTCTTTTCGGCCGGTATGGCTGAGGCAAACGCATCGATGATGCGGCGCAGTGGCGCCTGCTTGAGCTTGAGCGCGGCCTGGTTCACGACCAGGTAGGAGCTGATGTCCATGATGCGCTCCACTTCGATGAGGTTGTTGGCCTTGAGGGTGTTGCCGGTGGAGACCAGGTCCACGATCGCATCGGCCAGGCCCGTGAGCGGCGCCAGTTCCATGCTGCCGTAGAGCTTGACCATGTCCACGTGCACGCCCTTGCTGGCAAAGAAGTCGCGCGCAATGCCGGTGTACTTGGTGGCGACCTTGAGGCGCGAGCCCTGCTTGACCGCCTGGGCGTAGTCGAAGTCGTTGCGCACGGCCACGCTCACGCGGCACTTGGCAATGCGCAGGTCCAGCGGCTGGTACAGGCCCTGGCCGCCGTGCTCGATGAGCGTGTCCTTGCCAGTCACGCCGATGTCGGCGCCGCCATATTCCACATAGGTGGGAACGTCGGTGGCGCGCACCAGCACCACGCGCACATTGGGCTGGTTGGTGGGCAGGATGAGCTTGCGCGATTTTTCGGGGTCTTCGAGCACCTCAATGCCTGCAGCGGCCAGCAGCGGCAGGGTTTCGTCAAAGATGCGGCCCTTGGAAAGCGCCAGGGTGATCATGTTGCTGCTCATGCTTTTACTCGTTCGATGTCGGCGCCAATGCCGCGCAGTTTGGCTTCCATGCAGTCGTAGCCGCGGTCCAGGTGGTAGATGCGGTCCACCACGGTTTCGCCGTCGGCCACCAGGCCGGCAATGACGAGGCTGGCCGATGCACGCAGGTCAGTGGCCATCACGGTGGCGCCGGACAGGCGGGGCACGCCTTCGATGACAGCCACCTTGCCATCGGTCTGGATCTTGGCACCCAGCCGCACCAGCTCATTGACATGCATGAAGCGGTTTTCAAAAATTGTCTCGGTCACCGTGGCCGTGCCCTGGGCGATGCAGTTGAGCGCCATGAACTGGGCCTGCATGTCAGTAGGGAACCCGGGGTACTCTGTGGTGCGAAAGCCCTGGGCCTTGAGCGTGGCGCCGCCAGCGCTTTGCACGCGAATGCCGCCGTCCACCGCCTGCACGGAAGCGCCGGCCTCGCGCAGCTTTTCGATCACGGCGTCGAGGTGGTCGGCACGGCCATGGCGCAACACCACATCACCGCCCGTGGCGGCCACAGCGCACAAAAAGGTGCCCGCCTCGATGCGGTCGGCCACTACGCGGTGGGTGCAGCCGTGCAGCTGGTCCACACCCTGGATACGGATGCGGCTGGTGCCATGGCCTTCGATCTTTGCGCCCATGGCGATCAGCATCTCGGCCAGGTCCGAAATTTCGGGTTCTTGCGCGGCGTTTTCCAGCACCGTCTCGCCCTTGGCCAGCGCTGCAGCCATGAGGAAGTTTTCGGTGCCCGTCACCGTGACCATGTCGGTGGTAATGCGCGCGCCCTTCAGGCGCTTCCAGCCTGCGGGCAGTTTGGCGATCATGTAGCCGTGCTCGACCACGATCTCGGCGCCCATGGCGGCCAGGCCCTTGATGTGCTGGTCCACCGGGCGCGAGCCGATGGCGCAGCCGCCGGGCAGCGACACCGTGGCCTCGCCAAAGCGCGCCAGCAGCGGGCCCAGGGCTAGCACGGAGGCGCGCATGGTCTTGACCAGCTCGTAGGGCGCCTCGGGCGTGCTCAGCGCACTGGCGTTGATGCGCACCGTGCCGTCGTCGGCCCGCTCCGCCGCCACACCCATGTTGCGAATCAGCTTGAGCATGGTGCTCACGTCCTGCAGCTGGGGCACGTTGAGCAGGGTCACGGGCTCAGCCGTGAGCAGGGCGGCGCACAACTCCGGCAAGGCGGCGTTCTTGGCGCCGGAGACCAGCACCTCGCCTTGCAAGCTGCGTCCGCCGCGAATCAGGAGTTTGTCCATCTCAAATCACCAAAATAGGGGTCAAAAGTGCCGCTTGCGCTAGTGGAAAATGCGCCAGCAGCTATCAAAAAGTGAGTTCTAGTGGGTGTGCAGGCGCTACTGCGCCTGGGCAGCCCATTCGGCCGGGGTGAAGGTCTTCATCGACAGCGCGTGCACTTCGTCGGTGTGCATTTTCGCGCCCAGCGTGGCGTACACGCGCTGGTGGCGCTGGATGGCGCGCTTGCCCTCGAACTCGGCCGAGACGATGGTGGCATACCAGTGGCGGCCATCGCCTTCGAGCGTGATGTGTTCGCAGGCCAGGCCGGCAGCGATGAGGTCTTTGAGTTGGTCAGCGGTCATGGTGGGGCGCTCGGAATCAGTTACGGATTTTGTAGCCCGTGCGCAGCAGGTGCACGGCCAGGGCGCTCACGGCCAGCCAGGCGATGCCTACGATGCCCAGGCTGAGCCAGGGCGAGGTGTCGCTCTGGCCGAAGAAGCCGTAGCGGAAGCCGTCGATCATGTAGAAAAACGGGTTGAGGTGGCTCACAGCCTGCCAGAACGGCGGCAGCGACTGGATCGAATAGAACACGCCCGACAGGAAGGTCATGGGCACGATGATGAAATTCTGGAACGCGGCCATTTGGTCGAACTTGTCGGCCCAGAGCCCCGCGATCAACCCCAGCGTGGCGAGTAGCGCCGCCCCCAGCAGGGCAAACGCAAAAATCCACAGCGGCGCCGCAAACTCCGGCCTCGCAAACGCCAGCGTAACGATGAACACGCCCAGACCCACCACCAGCCCGCGCACGATGGACGAGCCCACGTAGGCGCAGAACCACGCCCAATGCGACAGCGGCGTGAGCAGCACAAACACCAGGCTGCCCATGATCTTGCTCTGGATGATGCTGGACGAGCTGTTGGCAAAGGCGTTTTGCAGCACGCTCATCATCACGAGGCCCGGCACAAGGAAGGCCGTGTAGCTGATGCGGTCGTAGACCTTCACATGGTCTTCGAGCACATGGCCGAAGATCAACAGGTAAAGCACGGCTGTGAGCACGGGGGCCGCGACGGTCTGGAAGCTGACTTTCCAGAAGCGCAACACCTCTTTGTAGAACAGCGTCTGCCAGCCGGTCATAGCGCAACACCCTCCAGCGGAATGTTTGATGCCGACGTGCCGGACATCACTTGCAGGAACACATCCTCCAGGTCAGGCCTACGGATCTCCATGTCCTGCACCTCGACTCCGGCCACGCGCAACGCAGCCAGGTGGTTTTCGATCTCTGCCGCGTCGTGCGCGGGCAATTGCACGATGCGACCGGTGACCCGCGCCACGGCAGCCAGCGCGGGCGGCAGCACCATGTCGGTCTTGAACTGCAGCACGCTGCCCGAGGCGGCCTTGAGCAACTCGCTGGTGCGGTTGAGCGCCACCACCTGCCCCGCCTTGAGCATGGCAATGCGGCCGCACAGGGCCTCGGCTTCTTCCAGGTAGTGGGTGGTGAGCAGCACGGTGTGCCCCTCTTTGTTCAGGCGGGCGATGAAGTGCCACAGCGTCTGGCGCAGTTCTACATCGACACCGGCCGTGGGTTCATCCAGAACGATGATGGGCGGCTTGTGCACCAGCGCCTGTGCGACCAGTACGCGGCGCTTCATGCCGCCCGACAGCTGGCGCATGTTGGCATTGGCCTTGTCGGCCAGGCCCAGGTTTTCGAGCAGCTCGTCGATCCAAGCATCGTTGTTCTTCACGCCGAAGTAGCCGGACTGGATGCGCAGCGCCTCGCGCACGTTGAAAAAGGGGTCGAACACCAGCTCTTGCGGCACGATGCCCAGCTTGCGGCGGGCATCGGCGTACTGGGCCTGCACGTCGCTGCCCTGCACCAGCACTCGGCCGCTGGTGGCACGCGCCAAGCCGGCCAGGATGCTGATCAGGGTGGTCTTGCCGGCACCATTGGGGCCCAGGAGCCCGAAGAACTCGCCCTCCTCGATGTCCAGATTGACCTGGTTCAGTGCCTGAAAAGGGCCTTTGGGCGTGGCAAAGGTCTTGGAGATGGCTTGGAAGGAGACTGCGGGCATGAAGCCTTCGATTTTAAGGCCTCAGCCCTCTGCAGGCGGAGCGGCCGCCTCAATGGCCCCTGGCGGGCGCTGCGGGCCCTCCGTTTCATGGTTTGGGTGGCAGAGCCACCCGGGACCATGAAAGCTATTTCATATCAAGGTGCGACGACCAGCAGCGCATCCACCCCATACAACCCTGCCATGCCCGCCAAACCTGCAGGCATGCCTTGCACGGCAAACTGCTTGCCTTCGGACAGGGCTTCACGCCGACATTCGAGCAGCACGGCCAAGGCCGAGGTGTCGAACACCGTCAGCCCATGGGCATCCACCACCACCGCGCTGTCGCGGTGGACCCGCAACCCTTGCTTGAGCATGTGCAGGCAGGCAGTAGCCTGGCGGTGGGTGAGTTCGGGGGGCAGCACCAGCATGGCGAGGGGGCTGTCAGCCCTTGGCAGTGCCCGCATTGGTCTTGTTGCGCGCGGCCAGTGTCTCGATCAGGCCGTCGATGCCCTTGGCATTGATCTCCTGCGCGAACTGGCCCCGGTAGGTTTCCACCAGCCAGACGCCCAGCACATTCAGGTTGTAGATCTTCCAGCCTGCGCCATCACCAGGAGTCTTTTCGAGGCGGTAGTCGAGCTGGATGGGGTCGCCCCGGCCCACGATTTCGGTGCGCACCAGCACGTCCTTGTCTTCGGCGGCTGCGCGCAGGGGCTTGACCTGGATGCTCTGGTCATTGACCTGGGCCAGCGCGCCGGCATAGGTGCGCACCAGCAGGATCTTGAACTCGTCCTGCAGGCGTTTTTGCTGCTCGGGCGTGGCTTGGCGCCAGCCGGGGCCGACGGCTGCGGCCGTCATGCGGCGGAAGTTGACGTTGGGCATCACCGTTTTATCGACCAGGGCGATCACCTTGCTCAGGTCCCCGGCCTGGATGGCCTTGTCGGACTTCACCGTGTTGAGCACATCGGCGGACAGCCGCTTGATCAGCGCGTCGGGCGCCTCGTCGGCTGCGAGGGCAGACAACGGCAGGCTCAGCACGGCACTGGCTGCAATGCAAAGGGCGGCACGGCCCAGGGAACGTCGGTTCATCATCTTCTCGGCTTTCATCGGTGCGGGCTTGTGCCCGTCAAATCATTGTGGAGGTGCGGGTCCACTGGCATGCGTCGCAGCGGTTGCGGATTGCAAGCAAGTGCAACAGGGCCAGACCCAGGGCGGCGCATCGGTGCATGTGCCCCGCCCGGCATGCCATCAGCGCGCAGGAGGTTCCTCGGGCAGCACGCCATTGCTGGCGCCGCCGTCGTCCTTGCCGTCCGCATTCGGCGCCTCACCGGCGTGGCTGCGCACCTGCAGGTACACGTCACGCGTAAAGCTGTACTTGTCCAGGGCCGCACTGTCGAGTACAGAGCCCGCGCGCAGCAGGTTGGAGCGCACCTCGACGGCGCGCAGCGCATACAGCGAGTTGCGGGCCGAGACCGGGTCCACATAGCTCACCACGTTGCCCTTCATGTCCACCGGCAGCGCGAATGTGTCGCGCACGGTGGAAGGGCCCAGGATGGGCAGCACCAGATAGGGGCCAGTACCCACGCCCCAGCGCCCCAGGGTCAGGCCGAAGTCCTGCTTGTAGCGGTCGATGCCCAGCTCGCTGGCGATATCCAGCAAACCACCCAGGCCCATGAACGTGTTCACATTGACCCGCATGAAGCTGGACGCAGCGGCTTCGCCGCGCAGCTGCAGCACGTTGTTCACAAACGACCAGACATCGCCCAGGTTCCCGAAGAAATTGCTGACCCCCGTGCGTACCGGTGCGGGCGTGACCTCCTTGTAGGCCGTCGCCACGGGCTTGAGCACCATGGCATCGACCTGTTCATTGAAGTTGGTCATGCTGCGGTTGTAAGACTCCAGCGGGTCGCGGGGATCAGGGTTGGCCACCGTGGCGCACCCGGTGAGCAGCACAGCCCCCAGCAACAAGGCCAGGCTGGCTGCAAGGCGGGACATCGACAACCTGCCGTCATCAATGCGGGCACGGAGTGTATGGAGTGAATGCATCATTTTTTTCCACCTGTCCCTGCAGGTTTTGCGCCGTCTTCGGCTTTGCTGTAAAGAAATTGTCCGATAAGGTTCTCAAGCACCACCGCCGACTGGGTGGACGTGATCGTGTCGCCCGCCGCCAGATTTTTTTCGTCGGCACCGGCCTCAATCCCGATGTACTGCTCACCCAGCAGGCCGCTGGTCAGGATCTTGAGGGAGCTGTCCTTGGGAAAGGCATAGCGGTCTTCCATGGCCAGCGTGACCCGCGCCTGGAAGGTCTTGTCGTCAAAGGTGATGGACTCCACACGCCCCACCACCACACCCGCGCTGCGCACCGCCGCCTGGGGCTTGAGACCGCCGATGTTGTCGAACTTGGCAGTGACACGGTAGCCCGAGTGGAATTGAAGGCTCAGCAGGTTGGCCGACTGCAGCGCCAGAAACACCAGTGCCACCGCGCCCAGCATCACGAAGAGCCCTACCCACAGATCGTTTTTGGAGCGTTGCATATGTTTGATTCCTAGAACTGCCAGCACCGCCAGCGTCAGATACTGAACATCAGTGCGGTGAGCACGAAGTCCAGTGCCAGCACCGCCAAAGACGCCATGACCACGGTGCGCGTGGTGGCGCGCGACACACCCTCAGGGGTGGGTTTGGCTGCATAGCCCTGCAGCAACGCCACAAAAGTTACCGTGAAGCCAAAGACCACACTCTTGAGCACGCCGTTCCCCAGGTCTTTCCAGACATCCACCCCGCCCTGCATCTGGCTCCAGAACGCCCCGGGGTCAATGCCGATCATGAGCACCCCGACGATCCAGCCGCCGATGATGCCCACCGCACTGAACACCGCGGCCAGCAGCGGCATGGTGATCACCCCTGCCCAGAAGCGAGGCGCCAGGATGCGCTGCACCGGGTCCACCGCCATCATCTCCATGGCGCTGAGCTGCTCCCCCGCGCGCATGAGGCCAATTTCTGCTGTGAGCGACGTGCCTGCGCGGCCCGCAAACAGCAGCGCCGTGACCACCGGGCCCAGCTCGCGCACAAGACTCAATGCCACCAGCAGGCCCAAGGCCTCTGACGAGCCATAGCGCTGCAGCGTGTAGTAGCCCTGCAAGCCCAGCACAAACCCTACGAACAGGCCCGACACGGCAATGATGGCCAGCGAATAGTTGCCCAGGAAATGCACCTGGTCGCGCACCAGCGAGGGCCGCATCAAGGTCGCACCCAGGAGCCGCACCAGCCGCCCAAACAACCGCGCGCCCATGCCGATGTCAGCCAGCTTGTGGCGCACAGCAAAACCGACGTCGGAGGGCTTGTACCAACTCACAGCGCACGTCCTCCTGCAGGTCCGAAATCCTCGGCAACGGCCGGGCCGGGGTAATGGAACGGCACCGGGCCAGTCGGTAGAGCGTTGACAAACTGGTGCACCAGCGGGTCACGGCTGGCAAGGACCTCCTCAGGCGTGCCCTGTGCCGCCACGACGCCTTCGCCCAGGATGATCACATGGTCCGCCAGGCGGAAAGTCTCCTCAAGGTCATGCGACACCACGATGCTGGTGAGGCCCATGGCGTCGTTGAGCTGACGGATCAACTGCGCAGCCGTGCCCAACGAGATGGGGTCCAGGCCCGCAAAGGGTTCGTCGTACATAACCAGTTCTGGGTCCAGCACGATCGCTCGGGCCAGCGCCACGCGGCGCGCCATGCCACCCGATATCTGGCTGGGCATCAGGTCGCGTGCACCACGCAGGCCCACCGCATGCAGCTTCATCAGCACCACATCGCGGATCAGTTCCTCGGACAAATCGGTGTGCTCACGCAGCGGAAAGGCCACGTTCTCAAACACGCTGAGGTCGGTGAACAGCGCACCGAACTGGAACAACATGCCCATGCGCCGGCGCGCAGCGTACAAAGCCTGTACGTCCATGCGCCCTACGTCCTGACCGTTAACCAACACCTGGCCACTCTGGGCCCTGTGCTGCCCCCCAAGCAGGCGCAGCACCGTCGTCTTGCCCCCGCCCGATGCGCCCATCAGCGCCGTGACCTTGCCGCGCGGCACCGCCAGGGTCACGTCGCGCAGGATCACGCGGTCACCGTACGAAAACGTGACGTTGCGCAACTCGGCAAGAAATGTGGACTCGGCCATGCAAGAAATGGATGTCTGATCTGAGGCCTGCCAAAACAGCATCCGCCCCCGGAAAATGGAGCGCAGATGGTAGCCGAAGACACAAACATACATTCATGCATGTTTGTAAAGAAAAAGCACAACCGCCAGCGATCCCGACCGAGCGAGACCGAGGCAAGCCCGGATTGACAGAACCCCTGATTGTGCCAACAAAGCGTCCAGAAGGCTGACGCCCGGCCATTGCCCCACCGTCAAAGGCCCCGTCAACACAAACGGCGCCCGAAGGCGCCGTTGCTTGGAGGGTTCGAAAAACCGCAGGATCAGCGGGGCAGGTCCGAATATCCCATCAGGAACTCGTCCACCGCACGCGCGGCCTGGCGGCCTTCACGGATGGCCCAAACCACCAGTGACTGGCCCCGGCGGATATCGCCCGCCGCAAACACCTTGGGCACGTTGGTGGCATAACCGCCGTCAAAGTCCGTGGTGGCGCGGGCATTGCCTCGGGCATCCTTCTCGACGCCGAAAGCCTCCAGCACCGGCGCGACCGGGCTCACAAAACCCATGGCCAGCAACACCAGATCGGCCTGGTAGTGTTTTTCGGTGCCGGGAATCTCGACCAGCTTGCCGTCCTTGAACTCGACCTGCACCGTAGTCAGGCTCTTGACCTTGCCCTTTTCGCCCGTGAACTCCTTGGTGGAGATCGCGAACTCGCGCACGCAACCTTCTTCATGGCTGGAGCTGGTGCGCAGCTTGAGTGGCCAGTAAGGCCACGTCAGGGGGCGGTTTTCCACTTCAGGGGGCTGGGGCATCACCTCGAACTGGGTGACGCTGGCTGCACCATGGCGATTGCTGGTACCCACGCAGTCGCTGCCGGTGTCGCCGCCGCCGATCACGATCACATGCTTGCCCGTCGCCATGATCTGGCCCTTGAGCTTGTCGCCCGCGTTGACCTTGTTCTGCTGGGGCAGGAATTCCATGGCGAAGTGAATGCCGTCAAGTTCACGGCCTGGCACAGGCAGGTCGCGCGACTGCTCGGCGCCACCGGTGAGCAGCACGGCGTCAAACTCCTTGTTCAGCTGTTCGGGCGTGACGGTTTCCTTGGCCCAGTTGGTAACTTTGGAATCCTTGCCCAGGCCGTCCTTCGCGGCGCCCACGAATACACCGGTGCGAATCACCACACCTTCGGCTTCGAGCTGCTTCACGCGGCGGTCGATGTGCGACTTCTCCATCTTGAAGTCGGGGATGCCGTAGCGCAGCAGGCCGCCCACACGGTCGTTTTTCTCGAACAGCGTGACGCTGTGGCCAGCGCGGGCCAGTTGCTGCGCAGCCGCCAGACCTGCGGGGCCGGAGCCCACCACAGCCACCTTCTTGCCCGTTTGGTGCTTGGCGGGGCGCGGCTGCACCCAGCCTTCGGCCCAGGCGCGGTCGATGATCGCGTGCTCAATGCTCTTGATGCCCACAGCGTCGTCGTTCACGTTGAGCACACAGGCAGCCTCGCAAGGTGCGGGGCAGATGCGGCCGGTGAACTCAGGGAAGTTGTTGGTGCTGTGCAGCACCTCGATCGCGCTCTTCCAGTCCGCGTGGTACACGAGGTCGTTGAAGTCGGGAATGATGTTGTTCACCGGGCAGCCGTTGTTGCAGAACGGCGTGCCGCAGTCCATACAGCGCGCGCCTTGCACCTTAGCCTGGCTCTCATCGAGCCCGACGACAAATTCCTTGTAATGCTTCAGGCGCTCGGGCACGGGCTTGTAGCCCTCTTCGATGCGCTCGTATTCCATGAAGCCAGTAGTTTTTCCCATGACGATGTCCTTGTCTATGAATGCTGTGCGAAGGGTGTGGCGACGCCTTACTTGGCGGGGGCCACTTCTTTTTTGGTAGCAGCTACCGCTGGTGTAGCGGACTCCTCCAGCACTTTTCGTTCATAAATTTCAGCCAACGCACGCTTGTACTCGGTCGGGAAGACCTTGACGAACTTGCTGCGCGATGCGGCCCAGTTGTCCAGCAGCTCGCGCGCGCGCTTGCTGCCAGTCCAGCGGTTGTGGTCTTCCAGCAGCTTCTTGAGCTGGGCCTCGTCCGTCTGGCCGTTGTGCCAGATCGAGCGGGGGACCGTAGCTTCCTGCTCGGTGGCGGGCAGGATGCGCTCCAGCGTCACCATCGACAGGTTGCAGCGTGTGTCGAACTGTCCGTCTTCGTCGTACACATACGCTACGCCGCCGCTCATGCCTGCTGCAAAGTTGCGGCCGGTCTTGCCGAGCACCACCACCGTACCGCCAGTCATGTACTCGCAGCCATGGTCGCCCGTACCTTCGACGACGGCCGTGGCACCCGACAGACGCACCGCAAAGCGTTCACCGGCAACGCCGCTGAAGAAAGCCTCACCGGTGGTAGCGCCGTACATCACGGTGTTGCCCACAATGGTGTTGCGCACCGCCTCACCCCGGAAGTCGATGCTGGGGCGCACGATGACACGGCCACCCGACAGGCCCTTGCCCGTGTAGTCGTTGGCGTCGCCGATCAGGTACAGCGTGATACCGCGGGTGAGGAACGCGCCGAACGACTGGCCGCCAGTGCCTTCCAGCTGGATGCGGATGGTGTCGTCAGGCAAGCCTTCGGGGTGCACACGGGTGACCGCCCCGGACAGCATCGCACCGACCGAACGATTCACGTTGCGCGCCACCTCGATGAACTGCACGCGCTCACCCTTTTCGATGGCAGGCTTGCTGCGCTCGATGAGCTTGCGGTCCAGTGTGTGCTCGATGTTGTGATCCTGCACGTCCACGTGGAAGCGGGGCACATCGGCGGGGACGTTCGGCTGGGCAAACAGGCGGCTGAAGTCCAGGCCGCGTGCCTTCCAGTGTTCCAGGCCCTGGCGCATATCGAGCAGGTCGGTGCGGCCGATCAGGTCGTCAAACTTGCGGATGCCCAGCTGGGCCATGATCTGACGCACTTCTTCGGCGATGAAGAAGAAGTAGTTCACCACATGCTCTGGCTTGCCAGAGAACTTCTTGCGCAGCTCGGGGTCCTGCGTGGCCACGCCCACGGGGCAGGTGTTCAGGTGGCACTTGCGCATCATGATGCAGCCTTCCACCACCAGCGGTGCCGTGGCAAAGCCGAACTCGTCAGCACCCAGCAATGCGCCGATGGCGACGTCGCGGCCGGTCTTCATCTGGCCGTCGGCCTGCACACGGATGCGGCCGCGCAGGCGGTTCAGCACCAGCGTCTGCTGGGTTTCGGCCAGGCCGATTTCCCACGGACCGCCCGCGTGCTTGATGGACGACCAGGGCGAAGCGCCCGTGCCGCCGTCATGCCCTGCGATCACCACGTGGTCGCTCTTGCACTTGGCCACGCCTGCGGCGATGGTGCCCACGCCCACTTCGGAGACCAGCTTGACGCTGATGCCTGCGTGCGGTGCGACGTTCTTCAGATCGTGGATCAGCTGGGCCAAGTCCTCGATGGAGTAGATGTCGTGGTGCGGCGGTGGCGAAATCAGGCCCACACCCGGCACGCTGTGGCGCAGCTTGCCGATGTAGTTGGACACCTTGCCGCCAGGCAGCTGACCGCCCTCGCCGGGCTTGGCCCCCTGGGCCATCTTGATCTGTATCTGATCGGCGGACGACAGGTACTCCGCCGTCACGCCAAAGCGGCCCGACGCCACCTGCTTGATACGGCTGCGCAGCGAATCGCCGTCCTGCAGGGGCAGATCGACCTCGACGTTCTCGGCGCCGATCACGCTCTTCAGCGTGTCGCCCTTCTTGATCGGGATGCCCTTGAGTTCGTTGCGGTAGCGTGCCGCGTCCTCGCCACCTTCACCGGTGTTGCTCTTGCCGCCAATGCGGTTCATGGCCACCGCCAGTGTGGCGTGCGCCTCGGTGGAGATGGAGCCCAGCGACATGGCGCCCGTGGCGAAGCGCTTGACGATTTCCTTGGCGGGTTCGACCTCATCAATCGAGATCGCCTTGGACGGATCGATCTTGAACTCGAACAGGCCGCGCAGCGTCATGTGGCGCTTGCTCTGGTCGTTAATGATCTGTGCGTATTCCTTGTACGTGTTCCAGTTGTTGGCGCGCGTGCTGTGCTGCAGCTTGGCAATCGCGTCAGGTGTCCACATGTGGTCTTCACCACGGGCGCGCCAGGCGTACTCGCCACCGGCGTCCAGCATGGTTTCGAGCACGGGGTCGTCGCCAAACGCGGCCTTGTGCATGCGGATGGCTTCTTCGGCGATCTCGAACACGCCGATGCCTTCCACACGGCTGGCGGTGCCGGTGAAGTACTTGCCCACGGTTTCCGTGTTCAGGCCGATGGCCTCGAACAGCTGGGCGCCGCAGTAGCTCATGTAGGTGCTCACGCCCATCTTGGACATGATCTTGGACAGGCCCTTGCCGATGGCCTTGACGTAGTTGTAGATGGCCTTGTCGACCGACAAGTCGCCGCCCAGGTCCTTATGCATTTCGGCCAGGGTTTCCATGGCCAGGTAAGGGTGCACAGCCTCGGCGCCGTAGCCCGCCAGCACGGCGAAGTGGTGCACCTCGCGCGCGGTACCCGTTTCGACCACCAGGCCGGCCGTGGTGCGCAGGCCTGCGCCCACCAGGTGCTGATGGATGGCCGACAGCGCCAGCAGCGCGGGGATGGCCACCTGCGTGGCGCTCACCGCGCGGTCGCTGATGATGAGGATGTTGGCACCGCCCTTGATGGCATCCACGGCCTGCGCGCACAGCGAGGCCAGCTTGGCTTCCACGCCCTCACGGCCCCAGCTCAACGGGTAGGTGATGTCGATGGTCGCGCTCTTGAACTTGCCTTGCGTGTACTTCTCGATGTCGCGCAGCTTGGCCATGTCGGCAAAGTCGAGCACTGGCTGGCTCACTTCGAGCCGCATCGGCGGGTTGACCTGGTTGATGTCCAGCAGGTTGGGCTTGGGGCCGATGAAGCTGTTCAGCGACATCACGATGGCCTCACGGATCGGGTCGATCGGCGGGTTGGTCACCTGGGCGAACAGCTGCTTGAAGTAGTTGTACAGCGGCTTGTTCTTGCCCGACAGCACGGCCAGCGGGCTGTCGTTGCCCATGGAGCCGATGCCTTCTTCGCCGTTTTTGGCCATGGGCGCCATCAGGAACTTGATGTCTTCCTGGGTGTAACCAAAGGCCTGCTGGCGATCCAGCAACGGCAGGCCGGCAGCCACAGGGACCGCGGCGGCTTCGCCCGTCTCGATGCTGTCCAGCTTGATCCGCAGGTTTTCGATCCACTGCTTGTAGGGCTTGGTGTTGACGATGTTGGCTTTCAGCTCGTCGTCGTCGATCATGCGGCCTTGTTCCAGGTCGATCAGGAACATCTTGCCGGGCTGCAGGCGCCACTTGCGCACGATCTTGTTCTCGGGCACGGGCAGCACGCCCGACTCGGAGCCCATGATGACCAGATCGTCGTCGGTGATGCAGTAGCGCGAGGGGCGCAGGCCGTTGCGGTCCAGCGTGGCGCCGATCTGGCGGCCGTCGGTGAACACGATGGAAGCGGGACCGTCCCAAGGCTCCAGCATGGCGGCGTGGTATTCATAGAAGGCGCGGCGGCGCTCGTCCATGGTGGTGTGCTGCTCCCAGGGCTCTGGGATCATCATCATCACGGCCTGGCTGATGGGGTAGCCGGCCATGGTCAGCAGTTCGAGGCAGTTGTCGAACGTGGCGGTATCGGACTGGTCGGCAAAGCTGATGGGGTAGAGCTTTTGCAGGTCAGCAGCCAGCACGGGCGATGCCATCACGCCTTCGCGGGCCTTCATCCAGTTGTAGTTGCCCTTGACGGTGTTGATTTCGCCGTTGTGCGCCACATAGCGGTACGGGTGGGCCAGCGGCCACTCGGGGAAGGTGTTGGTGGAGAAGCGCTGGTGCACCAGGCCGATGGCCGAGACGCAGCGCTCATCCGACAGGTCTTTGTAGTACACGCCCACCTGGTCGGCCAGCAGCAGGCCCTTGTAGACCACGGTGCGGCTGGACATGGACGGAACGTAGTATTCCTTGCTGTGCTTGAGCTTGAGCGCCTGGATGTTGGCGCTGGCCGTCTTGCGGATCACGTACAGCTTGCGCTCCAGCGCGTCCTGCACGATCACGTCATTGCCACGGCCGATGAACACCTGGCGCAGGATGGGCTCCTTCTTGCGCACTGTGGGGGACATGGGCATATCCACATTCACCGGCACATCGCGCCAGCCCAGCAGTACCTGGCCTTCGGCCTTGATGGCGCGCTCCATCTCCTGCTCGCAAGCCAGGCGCGAGGCATGCTCCTTGGGCAGGAAGATCATGCCCACGCCGTATTCGCCGGCCGCAGGCAAGGTCACGCCTTGCTTGGCCATCTCTTCGCGGTACAGCGCGTCAGGGATCTGGATCAGGATGCCGGCGCCGTCGCCCATCAGCGGGTCGGCACCCACCGCGCCACGGTGGTCGATGTTTTCCAGAATCTTCAGAGCCTGCGTCACGATGTCGTGGCGCTTGATGCCCTTGATGTGGGCCACAAAACCGAGGCCGCAGGCGTCGTGTTCGTTACCCGATGAATACAAACCGTGTTGTTGCAGATGCTGGATCTCGGCAGCCGTGGTCATGGCGCACTCCTATATTTTTCGCAGGGGAGCCGAGGTTAGTGCATTGCAGCATATTTTGGCAAGCAATTTAATTGGGGTCAGATTCCAATTAAACAAACCAGAACTCACACAAGCATATTATTGGGGACATATTAAAATTAATAGCAATGAGGCCAATAATTTCATGCGCCTCCGTCGGTTTTCGCATGATTTTTTTCCATTCGAGGCCTGCCAGGCATTCCTCGAGTCACGCGGCGCAGGGTCTGCTGTTGCAGGCCCGCAAGAAACTCGGTATCGCCCAAAGCCCAACCGCTGAGCGCCGAGTCGGTCAAAGCCGTTTGCACCGACGCCCCCAGGCCCGCCTGAACCAGTGCGGCATAGGCGGCCTCGCGCGCAAACGGGGTGTTGCCCAAAGCCCAATACAGGGCATGGGGCGTCAACCACCGGTCGTTGCGCAAGCCCAACCAATGTGCATGGCTGGACCAGGCGTAGTCAGCGGGCTGCTGCACCAATCCGGCCCGCACAGGGTTGAGGTCCAGGTACACCATGCACGCCAGCAAATACCGTTCCGGCTGCAATACCGTGGAACGGTAGCGCCCCTCCCACAAAGTACCTGTGCGGGCATGTCGGCGGTTGAAGTACTGCACATACCGGCGCCCCACTGCCTGCATCATCTGGGGCAGTCCGTCTTGTGAGGCTGGCGTAACCAGCAGGTGAAAGTGGTTGTCCATCAGCACATAGGCATGGACGGCCACGGCATATTTCTGCGCGTTGTCCATCAACAGCGCCAGAAGCGCGTCGAAATCTTCCACTCCGTGGAAGATCGGCTGGCGGTTGTTGCCCCGCAGGATGACATGGTGCAAATGACCCGGCAGGGTCAGGCGTGGCAAACGGGCCATGGGTCTTGATCAGGAATATGGGAGTTACGATCATAGACCTGCCCCCTATTTCTCATCGATGCAAGCTGGCGACGCCCATCATCCGCCACGAAGATAGCGAGGCGCATGCTTGATTCTGGCCTGCCCTTGCGCGCCTTTTGGGTACGCGTCAATGCGTAGCCAAGTTCTCCACTGGGTCTGCCACCACACCAATGCCAAACCGCGCCCCCATGGCGTGTTCCAGGCCAAATTCGCCGAGAAGCGCCCGCAACCGCTCGGCCGCGCTGCGTTTTTTCTGTCCGGTGTAGCGCGCGATGATGAGTTCATTCTTCATGCTGTGCTCCCATCCCACCAGCTCGGTCACAGTGACCTGGTAGCCATTGGCCTCCAGGTACAGGCAGCGCAGCACATTGGTCACCTGGCTGCCGAGTTCGCGGGTGTGCAAGGGGTGACGCCACAGTTCCGCCAGGGGCGTGCGCGCCAACTGCAAGGCCTTGCCTTGGCGCAGGCAGGCTGCCATCTCCGCTTGGCAACAGGGCACCAGAACCATGGCCCGGGCCTTTTTTTGCAGCCCGAAGGCAATCGCGTCGTCAGTGGCGGTGTCGCAAGCATGCAAGGCGGTGACCACATCGATCTGGTCGGGCAACTCACGGGCATCCGCAGACTCGGCCACGGATAGATTGAGAAACGACATCCGCTCAAAATGAAGGCGCTGCGCGAGCACCCGCGACTTCTCTACCAGTTCCGCCCGGGTCTCCACCCCGTAGATATGCCCGCGACCCAGCGCCTTGAAATACAGGTCGTACAGGATGAAACCCAGATAGGACTTGCCCGCGCCGTGGTCCGCCAACGTGGGCCCACTGCCTTGGGAGGACAGCTCCGTGAGCAGGGGCTCGATGAAGTTGAACAGGTGGTACACCTGCTTGAGCTTGCGGCGTGAGTCCTGATTGAGACGGCCATCCCGGGTAAGGATGTGCAGCTCCTTGAGCAGCTCTACCGATTGGCCAGAGCGCAGTTCCTGCAGCTCAGCACTCTCGTTCTTGGATTTTCCCGCACCGCGAATTCGCAGGTCGGTCGTCGCTGCAGATGGGTTCTTTTTATTCATAAACCGGGGCCTTGTGCTGGCGGATTGTCCTCGCTGGCGGCAGTGGCGGCCATGTTCGCACCGCCTTTGTCATGGGGGCCCACGTCCAGCGCCAGCCAACCGGCCATGCCCATCTCTTCAAGTACTTCCATGTTGCGCTCAAAGATGGTTTCCGCCTCGGGAAAGACCGACACCGCCCGATCGATGCTGGCCTCGCGCAACAAATGCAGCGTGGGGTATGGAGCGCGATTGGTGCAATTGGTCACGTCGTCCGCATCGGTGCCGGCGAACTGAAACTGCGGGTGAAAGCTTGCGACCTGCAGCGTTCCCTCCAACCCGAGAACGTGCACCATGTGCTCCACGTCACCAAGAAAGTCATTGAAATCCAGGAAATCCTGCTGGCAATGCGGCATCACCAGCAATGTGGTGTCCCTGACTTCTACGGGTGTGTTTGCGAGCGCCTGAAGTTCTTCGTGCAACACCTCCAGCACATCCGCCCCGGTCGTGGCCAAGCTCACCACGTAGTGAATTTGCCCTTTAACATGCACCGACTTGGCAAATGGACAGAGATTCAATCCAATGACGGCCCGCTCCAACCACCGGACAGTGTCCTGGACGTAGGCATCAGTGGATACAAAATGGGGGAGCGCCTTAGCGGCGTTGGTGGAGGAAGATGTCATGGGTGCGCGCAGAAGCGCAGGGATAGAGGTGGGATTTTATCGGTGTGAGTTGCTCGCAGATCTAGCGATAGCGGCGGTCCAATCTGGAAGCCTCATGGACTCCTCAGTGCACGCTCACATCGGCGGGAGGGCAGCGGAGAAAAAGAATAGATGCGTAAGCCCACACAGCAAACACGCTTCATGCGGCCACATCTAACGCAGCCTGAAATCGCGCTACACCAGCGACGAACCACCCCAAAATCAACGCATCTCGCTCCGCCCCGGAATCGGGCGCTATCCCTGCAGCAGTCGGCGCCCTGTCAGGCGCTCATGCTCCCGTACCGCAAAGCGGTCGGTCATCCCGGCAATGAAGTCGGCCACCGCCCGCGCTCGTCCATGCCTTTCGCCCTCCAGGGCTCGCGCGGTAAAGGCAGCTTTCATTTCTTGAGGCTGGAACATATAGGCATAGAACAACTCACGCACGATTTCTTGGGCATGGCCCGTAGTCTCCATGACCCGGGGATGCCGGTACAGATGCTTGAAGAGGAACCGCTTGAGTACGGTAGAGCGCTCGCGCATCTCACCACTGAAGCTCACCAGAACTGGGAGCTTCCGCACCTCATCGGGATGGGCTGGTGCATGCTGGTGCAGCGCGGCTTTTGTGGTGTCAATGACGTCGTACACCTGCGCACTCAGCATCCGCCGTATCGCCTCATACAACAAGCGGCGCTGCATTGAAGGCGTAGTGAGGCCGGGATGCTCCATCTGGGCTGCCGAACGGTACGCATCAAACAAGGGCACTTCTTGCAGCTGCGTCAGAGTAATCAACCCAGAGCGCACGCCGTCATCGATATCGTGTGCGTTGTAAGCAATCTCGTCGGCCAAATTGCACAACTGCGCCTCCAGACTCGGCCGCTCATTGCGCAGGAAGCGGGCACCAACACCATTGGGCTCCTCACTCTCCAACTGCAAAGCATGAGTGCGCGAGCAGTGTTTGAGAATCCCCTCTCGGGTCTCGAATGTGAGATTGAGTCCGTCATACAACGGGTATCGCTCTTCCAGCTTGTCCACCACTCGCAAGCTCTGCAAGTTGTGTTCAAAGCCTCCAAAGTCGGCCATGCAGCCATTCAAGGCGTCCTGCCCCGCATGCCCGAACGGGGTATGCCCCAAGTCGTGGGCTAACGAGATGGCCTCAACCAAGTCTTCGTTAATCTGTAGCGACCGTGCGATGGATCGCCCGAGTTGCGCGACTTCTAACGAATGAGTTAGCCGGGTACGAAATAGATCCCCCTCGTGGTTGAGGAAGACTTGTGTCTTGTAGACAAGCCGTCGGAATGCCGTGGAATGGACGATTCGGTCGCGGTCGCGCTGGTATTCTGTCCGGGTAGGTGCCGGATTTTCGGGGTAGCGCCGGCCTCTCGTCGTATCAGGATGGCAGCCAAATATAGAAAAACCAGATGTTGCTGTCAAAGCAGTCGCTCGTCCTTAGCAGACAGCCCAAATAACGGTCAAAAGAGACACTTCAACAGAGAGGCCTCAGCTGCAACATGCATCAATTACTTCACGGACCAACCGGTCAGGCGCGGAACGGACCACCGCTTTGCCAGGACTTTCTATCAGCACAAAACGGATCTCGCCAGCCTCAGATTTCTTGTCACCCCTCATGAGCTGAAGGTAACGACCCGCGTTGTCTTTGTCATCCAAAATAGGCCCGTGAACTGGTAAACCTGCTCTACGAATCAGTGACACCAAGCGCTTTACAAAAATCTCGTCCACGAATCCGAGCCGAAACGACAATTCCGCCGCCATTACCATTCCTGCACCCACCCCCTCGCCGTGTAACCAGACTCCGTAGCCCACACCCGTTTCAATGGCGTGACCAAAGGTGTGGCCAAAATTCAAAATAGCGCGCAAACCCGATTCTCGTTCGTCCTGCCCCACAACAGTCGCTTTTATCTCGCAACAACGGCGTACCACATGTGCCAAGGCGTTCTTCTCATAGGCCATCACGTCGTCCATAAATCGCTCCAGCCAATCGAAGAACTCCATGTCAGCAATCGGCGCGTATTTGATCACCTCTGCCAGCCCAGCACTGAACTCTCGGGCAGGCAAAGTACCAAGTACATCCAGGTCGCAAACGACGCGCTGAGGCTGATAGAAGGCCCCCACCATGTTCTTGCCTAGTCGGTGATTGATACCGGTTTTACCGCCCACCGATGAATCCACCTGGGCAAGCAGCGTGGTGGGAACTTGCACGAAAGGGACACCCCGCATGTAACTGGATGCGGCAAAACCCGTGATGTCTCCAACAACGCCGCCGCCGAGCGCAAACAATACGGTCTTGCGATCACAGCCTCGCTCCAATAGAGCATCGAATATCGACTGCAATACCTCCCAGTTTTTGTACTCCTCCCCGTCTGGCAGCTGGACCTCATGAATCTGAGCGTATCGATCACATAGAGCTGCTCGCAGTCGCTCCGCGTAGAGCGGGGCGACAGTAGTATTGCTAACAATCAGAGCAGCCGTGGCGTGAGGCAAACCTTCGTAGGACTCGGCATCAGCTATCAGCCCCCCACCAATAACAATGCGGTAGCTACGCTCACCCAGATCAATAGGTACTTCTTGGGCAATCGAGGGCATGGATTTTTTTCGACTCAAAGTGATAACGGTGCATTGCTTCGCCCCATCATTTTGCCTGATTAGGTTGTGTTCCTTGAAACAAGGATCAGGAAAGAGCCGCAGGTCCAGACAACTGAGCATTCACTCACGATACAGGCAACAAAATCGGTCACCGGTTTTCAGGTTGCATGCCGTTGCCGCTGATGCACTGTGGCTGCGCCCCGCTACACCGGGCGGTCCGCCTATGCAGACCGTTCCTGGTCAAAACACTCCACGCAGGTCAACCGGAGCAAGAAGAACAAATAGAAATCCCCGGGCAAGCCGGGGACTTGATGAAAAAAGCTCAAACTTTGCGGATCTTCAAGCTAAGCGAGCAACCTTCCCATCATGGGCAAGCGAGAGCTGGCGTGCTTCCACTGACCACTGTAATACTGAACCGTCGAGTGACCGTTGCAGCGCCCTTGCTAGCCGTCACCAAAAACTCACGTGCACCGCAGTCGGCTACAGCTGGTCGGCCATTTAGGACACCTGCAGACCCGGTCGTTCCACTCGTCAGCCATCCAGGGATTCCAGTGAACTGCCACGTAACGCCACTGACCGAGGAGACAAATGAGTAGGTGAAATTAACACCGACTGGGGCAGAGCCAAGAGAGCACACAGTGTTTGAATTGCAATCACCAATCGCAAAATCTTCTGGCAATCCACCTACCAATTTCAGCTTCACAGTACCCGATGCAGAAACTTTGTTCTTATCGGTAACCGTAACGGTAGCACGGTATTCACGCTCTTCCGCGTCTTTACTAGCCTTGCCACTGAGCAATCCAGTGCTGGCATCAACACTCAACCCAGCGGGTAGTCCAGTAGCGCTCCACGTGTATGGTGGCAACCCCCCTGTCACTGTCAACAAGGAAGTAAAGGGCACTTCCTTCGTCACGTCGCCCAAATCCGCTCCTGCAAACACTGGAGGCGCAGTTACGGCCTCAAGCACGGAAACAGGAACGATAGCCGTCATAGGGTCCGTGATGCCGTTGCTCACGTTGTTATCAAATCGATCCGCTGCCAGTTCAAGGAAGATTGGTCCAGTCTCGGTTCCACTAAGCAATGAAAATGTTGCTACACCGCCTATGGAGGGCAATTGCAAAACGCTACCGCTCTGAGAGCCTGCGACCAATCGAGCCCCTTGTCCGGCTTCCGTGCCGGACAGAATCCGAACCTGCACATTCCCTCCGGTGATACTTGAAGCTGGCTGGTTGGCATCATCGAGCACAAATGCTTGAATTGCCATCTGAGGCAATAGCCCGTTAGCATTCCCCTTGGTCCCCAAATATCCAGGTATCTGTGCTTCTAGACGAACACTGGCTGGTTTACCTGTTGCACCTCCAACAGAAATATCGGCGCTAGCAAATTTCTGCTGTTTATCTCTCGGATCAGTGACAGAGCAAACGACACGAGCAACGCCCGCTTGGTTTCCCGCGTGAAAGTGAAACGAATTTCCACCAGAATTCGAACCTAGAGTAATACTACGATAGGCGTTTGGAACTTTAATCTTCCCACCATTACCATCATCCACTTCGGTTTCGTGCTCTGGATTACCATCAAGATAGTAAAGTGAACCAGAGTCCAATCCAGCAGAGAGATTGCAAGCAAAAATTTCTTCCCCACCAGGAATCGGAGCCCCACCTTTTCTAGCATCTACATATAAGGTAGTTGTGTAAGGTCGATAAACACCTGTTCCAGGACCAATACCGGAAATATTCAACGGCAATTTATCCTTCTCTGCACGAACGGTGATGGTATATGACTCTTGAGTCTCACCAGCACTGCCGCCACCTCCGCCGCATGCCGCCAAAGCCACCGACAGCGCAACTGGTAGAAATTTGAATTGCTTAAACATTTTTTCCCTTAGTTTATAAATTTACCTAGATGCCGTACGATCACTGATTACTTTTGGAGTAATAAAAATCAACATTTCCCGCTTTGTTGACTCTCTAGTCCTATTTTTAAACAGATTACCAACAACAGGCATATCACCTAGCACCGGGATTTTATTCTCCTGATTGGTCTCTTCCATTTCGAAAATACCACCAATCACAACAGTACCACCATTTTCTATCAAAATCTGAGTTTTGACATGCTTTGTATCGATGGCAACCCCTTGGGTAGTTGTCTCACCACGACTGTCTTTATTAACATCCAAATCCAGAATAATATTCCCCTCAGGAGTTATCTGGGGAGTAACTTCCAATTTCAGCACTGCCTTTTTGAATGCAAGCGTTGTCGCACCGTTGGGGGCCGTCACCGCATAAGGATACTCAGTACCTTGCTCGATCAGGGCTTTAGTTTGATCCGCAGTAATGATGCGAGGGCTTGAAACGACGCGTCCTTTGCCATCAGCCTCCATTGCAGACAGCTCCAAGGTTAAAAATCTGTTCGCAGCCGAGTTAAAAATCGAAAGCGCAAAGTTACCCACACTACTCACGTTAGATAAGCTGGCTGGCAGATTCACAAAGGTACCGCTTGTGTTCGTTGTCCCGCCAGCACCGCTAGAAGCAACAGCGTCGTTGTAGGACGTTCCGAGCGCTACGCGATTGGCTCCTCCGATACTATAGCCACCGTCGCCGCCACGATTCGCTCTCAAATCAGTCGCCCCAAGTCGAACACCCAACGATCGGCCGAAAGTATCACGGGCTTCAACAATACGGGCCTCAATCAACACTTGACGAACCGCTACATCCAAGCTAGCCAGCAAGAGACGCACCTCCTCAAGCTTGCTTGGGGTATCAGTAACAAAAATCTGGTTGGTTCTTGGCTCTGCTATCGCGCTTCCGCGCTCCGACAAAAACCGAGTAGAAGTAGCTCCACCGGTGGAACCAGCGCTCGTCGAGAGCTGCGTGACGATATCGGCAGCCTTTGCATAATTTAGCTGGAATGCTTGAGTTTTTACAGGTTCCAGCTTTTGAATCGCCTGAGCAGTTTCAAAGTCCTTCTTCGTACGGGCATCTATTTCATCTTTAGGTGCGATCCATAGAACCGAACCTGTTTTCCGCATGCCAAGTCCTTTGGCATCCATTATGATTTGAAGCGCCTGATCCCACGGAACGTCTTTGAGGCGCAAAGTTAACGCGCCCGTTACAGTATCAGACGTAACAATATTGAAATTTGTAAAATCAGCAATCACTTGAAGAAGTGATCTTACTTCAATATTTTGGAAATTTAAAGAGAGTTTCTCCCCAGAATAGCCAGGGCCCTGGGTCAGCTTGTTTAAATCGATTTTTTTCTGTCGAACCTCAACTACAAACTGATTATCGCTTTGATATGCACTATGCTCCCATTCCCCACTGGACTCGATAAGCATACGAACCCGTTCGCCCGCCTGGCTCGTAGTTACCGTTTGGACAGGAGTGCCGAAATCAGTGACGTCCAAACGGCGACGCAATCCCTCAGGTAGGGATGAGCGCATGAACTCAACAACGATACCCTTAGCTTGTTGCTGGAGATCGACACCCACTTGATTGCTAGCAAGGTTGACAATTACCCGCCCAGCCCCATCAGAGCCGCGACGGAAATCTATGTCCTTCAACGGCAACACATTACTGTTCTGACTCTCTGAAAAAGCCACAGACTGAGCAGGCACCATAGCTGCCCCACTCACTGTTGACTCTAACGCAACAAATAAAGACTTGCCAGAAAGATCTATCTTGTAAGCCGCCGGCTGCTTCAAATTGAGAACGAGCCGCGACCGATCACCAGCCTGGACCACGTTCACAGACTTTAAATTACCAAGATTGATTTCGTGGACGGTTTTTCCTGACGAATTAAGAACACTCTGGAAATCCAACGCTATACGGGCGGGAGACTGTGTAGCAAATCCCGTCGGTAATACCGTGGGCGCGTCAGTGAAATCAATTTTCAAAGTTTCAACACCAGCCTGAACACTAGCAGAAATTGCGCTAATTGCACCCTCAGCAAACGCACCAAAGGATGCAAAAATCATTGAAACGCCTACAGCAGCGCCACGGCAGAAATTTAATAAATTGCCACTATATTGTTTCATTTTTTGCCCTCTTGCAGATCAAGCGACGCCGAACGTTCTATCCAATCCCCGGTTGCATCCTGCGCTATCTCGCGCAGTTGAATTGAATTTTCATTAATTTTAATAATTTTTCCGTAATTCTGACCCAAATAACTTCCAACTTTCACCTGGTAAATTAAATTGTCAGCCTTCACGAGTGCAGTAGGAACTCCGGCCTTGTTCAAGCTTCCGACCATTACGATCACGTCAAGGGGAAAAGCCTCCAGAGGTTCTTTGCGACGGCTCATTTCTGGAGCAATTAGAGCAGCATTTGACGCCACTTGATTGGAGTCACGTTTCAGAGCTTGCGTTAGTTTAGCTTGGTTGAAAGGCTCAATCACGCCTTCTTGTGCATAAGGCTCAGGAAGGAATTTCTTTGGCTCGGTTAAGGGCTGAACGTTTGGTTTTGTATTGGCCCTTTGCTCAGCCATCCACACTCTCAACTCGTCTTCCCCCGACGATCCACAGCCCGACAAAGTTAATCCCAGAAAAATAAAGGATATCCACAGACAAACTTTCATTGCTTACTCCCCCCAGCCTTTTTCTGAGCCTGAATTTCATCAGGATCAAGATATCGGAAGGTTCGCGCCGTTGCATCCATAGTTAATACTTCGCGCGTACCAGGAGTAATTGCCATATTATTCAACGTGACAATACGCGAAAGATGCGCAATATCAGAAGCGAAAGCGCCTATATCATGATATTTACCAGTCACGCGAATGGAGATCGGCAACTCTGCGTAATAATCTTTCACAACAACTTGACCAGGACGAAAAAGTTCAAACTGCAGACTTCTCCCCAAACCAGATTGATTGATATCAGAAAGTAATGCAGCCATCTCTGCCTTACTAGGAAGTTGTTTCTCAAGCTGAATAACATATTGCTGGATTTGCTCGCGCTGCTTCTTTAGTGCATCCAAACTAACAGCTTTTATGAGTTTCTTTTGATAGTCCGTTCGTAACGCGAGTTCTTTGTTACGCTCATCTTCTAACTGAATTTCATAGTCTTGCAGAAAAGCAAACCAAGAAATAACCGAAACTAGAGCAGCGATAAAAATACAAAGAATAATCTTCGGCAAGATAGGCCATGCCGAGGGATTTTTTGTATCCAAATTCTTGAATTGTCGCTGGATGGCTTGCAAGCGCTCAACCATTGCACCGGAGTTTTCTTTTGTTTTCGCCATATCACTTACCTCCTGGCGACGAGGCGGCCGCACCTGCGGACTCTATGGCCTTTTGAGCATCGCTAGCACGAACCAACTGGAACCTCAAATTGAACGAGGACACGCGTCGCTGGTCTCGGGGGCTCAAAGTAACAGTACTGGCCGTAATTTCCGCCAACTCCGGCTTAGCGAGCCATGGCGTATTACTCGCCAAATTGCGTAGTAACTCGGAGACGCGCTCATTTGATTGAGCCATCCCTTGCATAGTAATGGTTTGCCCGGTCTGTTTGACGGCGGTAACGTATACACCATCAGGAAGTTGCTTAACCATCTCGGTGAGCAAATGGACTGGTAGGTTGCGATCAGATTGAAGATCCTCCACAGCCTTCTGGCGCGCGCGCAGGGCAGCAATCTCATCCTCTATGGAGGCAATTTCTTTAATTTGCCCCTCTAACACTCTGATCTCCTGCTGGAGAAAAGCGTTTTTATTCTGTTGATCTGTGATCATGATCTGAAACCACCAGTAGATAGCTCCAGCAAAAGCAAGCCCCAGCAGAAAAGATGCAAACATCGTCGCCTGGAATGCCTCCTTGCGACGCTTGCGCGCTTCCTCACGGTGAGGTAACAAATTGATAAGAATCACTGCAGAAACCTCCGCATAGCGAGACCGCAAGAGGTCAGGTAAGACGGCGCTTCACGCACCATTTTTTTCAGTCGCACGGAACTTCCGATTTCCATGCCATCAAAAGGATTGACAGCACTGCACGCAAAACCGGTTTGCTGGGTGACCGCCTCGGTAAGCCCTGGTAATGGGGCCGAGCCGCCAGCCAGCATGATGTGGTCCACACGGTTGTGGGGCGTGCTGGTGAAGAAGAATTGGAGGGCTCGGCCAATCTCTTGGGCCATGCTGTCGACAAAAGGACGAAGGACCGCTGATTGATAGTCTTCCGGCAAATCACCGCTGCGCTTTTTACTCTCGGCTTCTTCCACAGAGAAACCATATTGCCGAACAATCAGTTGGGTCAGCTGGGCGCCGCCGAAGGCTTGGTCGCGGTCGTACAGAACCTCTTCGTTCCGGATCACCTGCATACTGGTCGTCAAGGCTCCCACCTCAAAAAGCGCCACCATCGCATCGACGCCTTTATTCGGCAGCGCTTCAATGAGACGCCCTGCAGCCAATCGCGATGCATGGGATTCAATATCGACCACCACGGGCTTCAACCCAGCAGCCTCCGCCAAGCCCTGTCGGTCCTGGACTTTTTCACGCCGGGACGCAGCAATCAGAACGTCAACATCTCCTGGCGCGTTTTTGCTGGGACCAATAACGCAAAAATCTAAGCTCACCTCGTCGAGCGAAAACGGGATGTACTGGTTGGCTTCGGATTCGACCTGAACCTCAAGCTCCTGCTCCGTCATTCCACCCGGCAGCGTAATCTTCTTGGTGATCACAGCGGAGGGGGGCAATGCCAGTGCCACGTTTTTGGTTCGAGTGCCGCTCTTCTTGACCAGTCGACGCAATGCGTCGGCCACTTCGTCAAATTTTTCGATGTTGCCATCGGTGATCCAGCCCCGCTCCAGCGGCTCGATCGCGCAACGCTCTAGAACCAGACTACCTGCCTTATCGCGCCCTAACTCCACCAGCTTGACACTGGAGGAGCTGATGTCGATTCCCAGCAGCGGAGCAGACTGGCGATTGAACAAAGACCCCATTGAGATCAAGATTGGTCCCCTGTAACTTGCCAAAATGAGGCAACAAAACTTAACACTTCACATGAATGCTATCAGTAAGATAGTTCTCCAGCAAAGATTTTTCCCCCTGTAACGCCCGAAGAGCGTTGCCAAAAGCAGACGAAATTTCAGAGCACTGCAATACCGCTTGGCTACTACGGGAAGCCTTTCAGCGACACCTTGCCAAGTACGAAATCGGATTTCCAGCCCCAGCGGCGGACATTTTTATAATGGGTGGTCTTACCCCATCGGAGCGATATGCCGCCCTCCCCCTCGAAGTCCTCCGACAAGTCGGACTCCTCTCCTGCTCGCACCCGTCCCAGTTGGCTTCGCTGGTTGGTTCGCATCGCTCTATGGATCACTGGACTGGCGGTGGCCGCGGCTGTGGGCTTGGCGCTCACAATCGCTGTAGCTCTGTCGGTGGCCTACCCCAACCTGCCGGACATCTCTGACTTGGCGGACTACCGCCCCAAATTGCCGCTGCGGGTGTACTCCGCTGAAGGGGCCTTGCTGGGCGAGTTTGGAGAAGAGCGTCGCAACCTCACGCCCATCGACGAGATTCCGCAGGTCATGAAAGACGCAGTGCTGGCGATCGAAGACTCTCGCTTCTTCCAGCACGGTGGTGTGGACTACAAAGGCGTGCTGCGTGCGGGCCTCGCCAATCTGGGCCGTGTGAAAAGCCAGGGCGCCTCGACGATCACCATGCAGGTTGCGCGAAATGTTTATCTGTCCTCAGAAAAAACATTTACTCGCAAAATTTACGAAATCTTACTGACTTTCAAATTGGAGCATTTGCTGACCAAGGATCAGATTCTTGAGATTTACATGAATCAGATTTTCCTTGGCAATCGTGCGTATGGATTTGCGGCAGCCTCCGAGGCTTATTTTGGGAAACCGCTGAAATCCGTTTCTATTGCTGAAGCAGCAATGCTTGCGGGCTTGCCCAAGGCACCATCTGCCTACAACCCCATCAGCAATCCCAAACGTGCCCGCGCTCGACAGCAGTACATCATCGAACGCATGGAAGAGAACGGCTTCATCACTGCGCAACAAGCAGAGCAAGCCAAGAAGGAAGAGTTGAAAATCCGTACGGGGCCCGACAACACGCGCATCCACGCGGAATACGTTGCCGAAATGACCCGCCAGCTAATCTTCGCCCAGTACGGCAACGAGGCCTACACACGCGGCCTTAACGTGTACACCACCCTCAATGCGGCGGAGCAAGAGGCCGCCTATGTGGCCCTGCGGCGCGGGATCATGGACTACGAGCGGCGCCAGCAGTATCGGGGACCAGAGAAGTTCGTTGCGCTGCCCACAGCAGCCCAGGAAGTGGAGGACGCCATTGATGACGCCCTTGCCAATCACCCCGACAACGGAGACGTACTCTCCGCTGTGGTGCTGGAAGCATCCACCAAACGCATCCTGGCCGCACGAGCCAATGGGGACTCACTGGAGATCACCGGCGATGGACTCAAACCAGCGCAGTCGGGGCTCAGCGACAAGGCGCCGCCCAATATCAAGATCCGGCGCGGCGCCGTCATCCGAGTGGTCAAGACACCAAAGGGCGCATGGGAGATTACACAGCTGCCCGAAGTGGAAGGGGCTTTCGTAGCCCTTGACCCCCGCAATGGCTCCATCCGGGCATTGGTAGGTGGATTCGACTTTGACAAGAACAAATTCAACCATGCAGCGCAGGCATGGCGCCAGCCTGGTTCGAGCTTCAAGCCGTTCATCTATTCAGCAGCGCTCGAAAAGGGCTTCACGCCTGCCACCGTGATCAACGATGCTCCGCTGTTCTTTGATGCGGGTATCACCGGCGGTCAGCCTTGGGAACCCAAGAACTACGACGGCAAGTACGACGGCCCCATGAGTATGCGCACGGGCTTGGCGAAGTCCAAAAACATGATCTCCATCCGGATCCTGCAAGCCGTAGGACCCAAAACTGCTCAGGAATGGGTGGGACGATTTGGATTCGACCCAGAAAAGCACCCGGCCTACCTGACCATGGCGCTGGGTGCGGGCTCGGTTACGCCCCTGCAAATGGCATCCGCTTATTCCGTGTTTGCCAACGGGGGCTACCGCGTCAATCCTTGGCTGATTGCGAAGGTGACTGACCACAAGGGGCGAGTGATTTCAGAAATTACGCCACCAGCGCTCAACGAGCAGCCCCGGGCCATCGACGCACGCAATGCCTTTGTGATGAGCAGTCTGTTGCAGGAGGTGACCCGCACCGGCACTGCAGCGCGGGCCCAGGCCACTCTCAAGCGCCCCGATCTCTATGGCAAAACTGGCACTACCAACGATTCGGTGGACGCGTGGTTCGCAGGGTTCCAGCCCACCATTGCGGCTGTCACTTGGATTGGATATGACACGCCACGCAATCTGGGCAGCCGGGAAACCGGTGGCGGGCTCAGCCTGCCCGTGTGGATCAGCTTCATGGAGCGTGCGCTGAAGGGCGTGCCAGTGATGGAGCCTACAGTGCCACCCGGTGTCGTGAATGTGGGCGGTGAGTGGTTCTACGAGGAGTACGCACGCAATGCGGGTGTTTCGAGCGTAGGGGTGGACGACCGGTCCGCGTCTCCCGCAGTAGCGCCCCAAGCACCTCCGCCTTCTGAAGAGCGCAGCCGCATCCTGGACTTGTTCCGAAACTGAGCGCCGCATAATCCGCAGCGCCCCTCCTCAACTGGGCGGGCGCGGAGTAAGTTACGGGGCAAACTGCAGCGACATCCCGGACTGTTGCGAGGCATCGCGCGTGAGGCATGCAAAAAATTCTCCGGCGCCCTTGGTGTCCTGCCAATGGCTACCATCAAAACGATAGTGATAGCCGCCAGACCGGGCGGCCATCCACACCTCGTGCAGCGGTTTTTGCAGGTTGATCACGATCTGGCTGCGGTTGGGAAAGGTCAAGGTCACCATGCCCCCCGAGCGCTGGCTGTCCACATCGGCATCCGAGGTGTCATTGATGCGATCACAACTGCGTTCGACGGCAAGCAGCAGTTGTTCGGCGTGGTCCATGAATTCGAGGTCGGTCATTACAATTTGCGCATGTTGAAAGCTCCCCAAATTCTAGTCAGGACGCTTATCCTTGCTGCCAGTGCGGCAGCCCTTGTCGGCTGCGGTCAGCGGGGGCCGTTGTATCTGCCCACCGGCCCTGCGGCAAGCCAGCGTGCCACGCTACCGCAAACACTCACCCCGGGCAACGACGCCAGCAGTGCGCCAAAGCCCGCTGCCACCGCCTCCCAGCCACGCTGACGCACCCAGCCGCCAGCGCAGGATCGCCAGGCAATGCGGTTTCGCTTGATTTCCATCAAGCACAAACTCTAGGGGTACTCGTACAGTCTGCGCTTTATTGCACCGCAGGATGGCCATGGCCCTGGAACTCTACCGCGACAAAAATCATGCTTGCCTGATGTTCACCGACCTCATTGAGGAAGATGGGCAGGCCGTGCAGGCCAATCAGTTCCTGATCGTGGACGACGACACTGGCGCCATCATCGACCCGGGCGGCAACCTCGCGTTCAACGAGTTGTTCATGGGGATGACCAAACATTTCCCGCCGCACAAGCTGTCGTACCTGATCGCTTCGCATGCAGACCCAGACATCATCGCCTCGCTGGACCGCTGGATGACCAGCACCAAGGCCAACCTGGTGATCTCGCGCGTCTGGGAGCGCTTTGCGCCGCACTTCACCAAGGTGGGCAAGACAGAAAACCGGGTGATCGGTGTGCCGGACGGCGGCGGCCACCTGCCCCTGGGACGCCATGAGCTGGTGCTGCTACCCGCGCACTTCATGCACTCCGAAGGCAACTTCCACTTCTACGATCCGGTCAGCCGCATTCTGTTCACGGGCGACCTGGGGGTGTCCATGATGTCGGGGGCCGAGGCACGTGTCCCGGTGACCGACCTCAAGGCGCACATCCCGCGCATGGAGGGCTTCCACCGCCGCTACATGGTGTCCAACAAGATCCTGCGCCTGTGGGCACGCATGGCCCGGCAGCTCGACATTGCCATGCTGGTGCCGCAGCACGGCGCCCCCATCATGGGCAAGGAAGCCATCAACGACTTCTTTGAATGGATCGAGAACCTGATGTGTGGCATTGACCTGTTCGATGACCGCGCCTACCAGATTCCCACCGGGTACATCGACCCAGTGACCCGGCAAATGCGCCCAGCGCTGCGGGCAGTCAACGGGTAAAAATCAGCCAAATCGGCTGCTAGCGTATTGAAAATATGCGCTGACAGCTATCAATTTGATAGTAATCAACCTCAAGACGGTCCTGCGGCTGTCCGTCTTGCCGCAGCACCTGCCGGTGCGACCGACCTCTTGCGCAGTCGTTGCCAGAACCGCCAGCCCAGCAGCGCGCCGAGGATGCCGGCGTAGACCGCCACTTCGCCAAAGTTGTTCTTGCCAGCACGCATCCAGAAAAAGTGCAGCACCGCCAACCCTGCCACCGCATACACGGTGCGGTGCAGCGCCTGCCAGCGTTTGCCACCCAGTGCCTTGATCGCACGATTGAATGAGGTGGCGGCCAGCAGGGCCAGCAGCACCAGGGCCAATGTACCCACCAGAATGAATGGCCGCTTGGCGATGTCGTGCAGGATGTCCGGGATGTCAAAACCCATGTCGAACCAGCTGTAGCTCAGCAGGTGCAGCACGCCATAGAAAAACACGAACAGCCCCAGCATGCGCCGAAACCGAGCCAGCTGAGGAGTGGAGGTGATGACGCGCAGTGGAGTGATGGCCAGCACCAGGCAGAGCGCCCGCAGTGTCCAGTCACCGGTTGCCCGGATCAATGCCTCCGCAGGGTTGGCTCCCAGCTGGTTTGCCACCGTCGCATAGACCAGCCATGCCAGCGGCAACAGGCACAACACAAACACCACCGGCTTGGCGACGGGGTGGAGCAGTAGTTTTCGCATCGCGATCAAGAGAAGACCACAGCCTCATACACCGCCAACGATGGCGGCGAGACCAGGGCCATCAGTAGAACTTCTTGAGGTCCATGCCGGCGTAAAGCTGGCCAACCTGGGCTTCGTAGCCGTTGAATATCAGCGTCTTGCGCTTCTTGGCAAACAAGCCGTCTTCGCCAATGCGTCGCTCGGTCGCCTGGCTCCAGCGGGGGTGGTCCACATTGGGGTTCACGTTGGAATAGAACCCGTACTCCTGCTGGGCCGCCTTGTTCCAAGCGGTGCCGGGTTCCTTTTCGACAAAGCGGATCTTCACAATGCTCTTGGCGCTCTTGAAGCCGTACTTCCATGGCACCACCAGACGCACCGGTGCACCGTTCTGGTTGGGCAGCACCTCGCCGTACATGCCAAAGGCCAGCAAGGTCAGCGGGTGCATGGCTTCGTCCATGCGCAGGCCTTCCACATAAGGCCAGTCCAGCACGCGCGAGCCGACGAATGGCATGGTGGCCTTGTCGGCCAGGGTCACGAACTCGACGTACTTGGCGCTGCCCTGGGGCTCCACCCGCTTGATCAACTCGGCCAGCGAGTACCCCACCCACGGGATGACCATGGACCAGCCTTCCACGCACCGCAAGCGGTAGATGCGTTCTTCCTGCGCGCTGAGCTTGATCAGGTCTTCAATGCCGTATTTGCCGGGCTTCTTGACCAGGCCCTCGACCTCCACCGTCCACGGACTGGTCTTGAGGGTGTGCGCATTGCGGGCGGGGTCGGCCTTGTCGGTGCCAAATTCGTAGAAGTTGTTGTAGGTGCTCGCGTCCTTGTAGTCCGTGAGCTTCTCCATGGAAACCGCACCGGCCACCGCCGACTTGGCGCCCGCCAGAGGCGCCAGCTTGCCGGGACGCGTGACTGCCACCTGCTGCGCCAGGGCCTCACGGCCCGCCCAGGCCGCCATTGCCGCACCAGCGGCACCGCCTGCCATCAGCTTGAGCATCTGGCGGCGGTCTTCATAGGCCGAGCGGGGGGTGATTTCGGAGGAATGTGGGTGGTGGAAACCCGAATCGCGCGAGGGGATCAGCATGGTGGCTCCGGTCATGTGGGGTGAGACAGCTGCAGCGGTAGAGCAGAACAACTGTTAGTTCGTTCCCTGGACCGCTCAGGTTACACCGAAGACGCAATAGTTGTTGCGCGCCACCGAATGCCCGACATGCCTGCCGCGCCTGCCAACAATCTCGCGGGGAGTCGTCAGCAGGCCTTGAATCATCACAGCGTGCCGTAGCTGTGCAGGCCGCTCAGGAACATATTGACGCCCAGGAACGCGAATGTTGTCACCGCCAGGCCAACCAGCGCCCACCAGGCGGACACGGTACCGCGCAAGCCCTTCATGAGCCGCATGTGCAGCCACGCCGCGTAGTTGAGCCAGACGATCAGCGCCCAGGTCTCCTTCGGATCCCAGCTCCAGTAGCCGCCCCAAGCCTCGGCGGCCCATAGCGCGCCGAGCACCGTGGCGATGGTGAAGAACGCAAAGCCCACCGCAATGGACTTGTACATCACGTCATCCAGAATCTCGAACGAGGGCAGACGCGCCGCGATGCGCTTGCGCCCCAGCAGGATGCCCGCAACGATCAGCGCAGAAATGCCGAAGTACACCATCCAGTAGCTGCCGCCATTCTCCGTCGCCCCCTGGCGGAACACGATGGGCTCGAAACACAGCACCACGCCCAGCAGCCACAGCGGCGCCAGCTTGTACCAACGGGTTTCGGTGGCCTGCTGCTTGATAAGGTAGGCAAACGCCACCATGGCCGACAGCGCAAACGTGCCGTAACCGATGAAGTTGGCGGGCACATGCAGCTTCATCCACCAGCTCTTGAGCGCAGGGACCAGCGGCTGGATCTCATGCGCTTCGCGCACCACGGTGTACCAGAGCAGGAAGCCCACCGCCGCGCTCACAACCAGCATCACGAAGCCGCCCAGGGCGCGCGTGTCGTACTGCTCTTCGTAGTACAGGTAGAACGCTGCTGTCATCCAGCAGAACAGCACGAACACTTCGTAGAGGTTGCTCACCGGGATGTGGCCGATGTCCGGGCCGATCAGGTAACTTTCGTACCAGCGCACCAGGGTGCCAATGAGCGCCATGGCCACCGCCACCCACGCAATGCGCGAGCCCAGCATGCTCATGGTCTTGCCTTCGCCACGTGCAAACATCCCCACCCAGTAAAACGCCGTGCTGATGAAAAACAGCATGCTCATCCACAGGATGGCCGACTGGCTGGACAGGAAATACTTGAGGCCGAACACCGTGTCGGCCCGCGCCAGGCTGCCTGCCCCATCTTGCTGGTACAGGCCAATGGCCATGAGCGCCACGGCCGCCACCACCAGCATCAGAACGCGCAGCGGGCGCCAGAACCAGCCCAGCCAGATGGTGCTCGGAATGGCGCCCAGCAAAATGCCTTTTTCGTAGACATCCATGAAGGCCCCGTAGCGCTGCAGCGCATACAACGCCCCCACGGCCACGATGGCGGCAAACAGCCAGTCAAACCAGTTGCGGCGAGCGAAGAACCCCTCGTTCAGGGTGATCGTGGTGACGGTCGAGGAAGAAGTCGCGGTATTCATGCGGTGCCTTCGCGGGGCGATGCCCCGATCAGTTTCTGTGCGAGCTGGACAAACTCCTGGTCGCCATCCATGGTCTTGCGGTTGGTGGACAGGGCCATGGTGGCGTGGGTGCGGCCATCCTGCGGCGCCACCCAGACCCACACGCGCCGCTCGCGCACGTAGAGCATGGCAAAAACGCCCAGGATCAGCAAGGCGCAGCCCAGATAGACAACATTCTTGCCAGGGGCTCGCGCCACCTGGAACACGCTGGCCTGGACCTGGGTGAAGTCCGTGAGTTCAAACGCCAGGGGTGCAGGGTAGATCTGCGCATCGCTGAGCGAGAGCACGGCCTGTGTCATGAAACCCCGGGTCTGCTCGTCCTGCGGCAATGGCGGAAGCCCCTCGCGCTGGCGCGACAGCTGGGCCAGCTCGAACAAAGTGCCATTCAGAATGCGCACCAGGACCTCGCCTGCGCGCGCGCGTTCGGCCTCGGGCACATTGGCTTCCATGAAGTCCGACACGGCCTGCAGCCCGCCCGTGGGCTTGCCATCGACCATGCCCCGCCCCGCAAACAGCGCCAGCGCACGCACGGCCGACTGCTGCAATTGCTCGGCCAGCTCCGGGCGCGAGGCATCCATGGCCTGGGACACATAGCGGCGCACCGCCTGCTCCCGGGCCTGGGGGTCCGCCAGCGCAGCCTTCATGCGCATGAAACCATCCATACTGCCCTTGTCATCGGCCGGCACCCTCAGGTAGCGGAAGGGCTCTGCCGGAGACTCGCGCACACCGAGCAGGAACACCGGCACGCCGTCGCCGGTGTCCACCGGCAGCATGTAGTTATGGAACTCGCGGGCCTGGCCAGCCGCATCACGCAGCTTGTAGCTCACGCTGGGGCCCACATTGCGCAGTTCTTTTTTGGTAACGGTCTTGTTGGCTGCCCCCAGGCGCGACTCCACCGATTCGCGCAGGTCCACCTTGCGCACGTCTGCACCGCTGGCGCCAGGGCCAGCCCCACCAAAATTCTCGACGTTGATGGTACGCAGCGCCGTGAACTCCAGCGTCAGCGTGTCGCTACCGGAGCCGCCGCCCTTGTTGGTGAGCTGGGTGGAGTTGCCCACCACACCCTCGACGTCGAATGCCTTGGCGCCCGCCACCATGGGCACGGCACGCAGCTTGATGTGCGAGCCGCCGTCGTCAAAACTCGACTGGTAAATCTCGATGCCCTTGTAGCTGGCCGGGTGGTTCACCTCGACGCGCGCGGGTGTCTTCTCGCCCGTGGCCTTGTCGTGGATGATGATCTCGCTAGCGAACAGCTTGGGCATGCCGGTGGAGTAGTGCTCCACGATGAACTTCTTGAGCTCGATCGCAAACGGCAGGTCCTGCAGCAACACCCCGTCGGACTGGCTCAGGATGGCGGTGCTCGACTGTGTGCCCTCGGCCACGAGCAGGTTGCCCCGGAAGGTGGGGTTGCGCTCGGACAGTCGGTGCTCGGGCTTCACATCGGCGATCAGCCCGCCCCCGGTGTAGACCGACTTGCCGCCCAGCAGCATCTGCGCGCGCACGATGAGGTCGCCATCCAGCAGGCCGCCCACACACACCAGCACGATGGCGCTGTGCGCTGCGATGTAGCCAATCTTGTTGGCGGCGCCAGCCTTGGCCGCCACCATCCAGCCGGTACCTGGACCAGCGGCTGTGTCGCGCTGCTGCAGACGCACCTTCCACCCGCCACCTGCCAGAAGTGTGCCAATGCGGCGTGCCTCGGCCTCGGCCGATTCGGGCAGATCGGCCTGTGCCTTGTGGTGGAACGCCTTGAGGCTCTGCTCGCGGATGTTTTCCTTGTAGGCCTTGAGGTCCACCAGGATCTTGGGCGTGTTGCGGGCAATGCACAGCGAGGTGCTGATCACCAGGAACGCCAGGATCAGCAGAAACCACCAGGCGCTGTACACCGCGTTGAGCTGGATGGCGCCGAACAACTCGGCCCAGAACGGACCGAACTGGTTGACGTAGTTGGCCGCCGGTTCGTGCTGCTTGAGCACCGTGCCAATGACCGAGGCGATGCAGATCACCGTCAGCAGCGAGATGGCAAAGCGCATGGAAGACAGCAGCTCGACCCCGGCGCGCAGGGCCTGGGAGCCGGACTTCATGCGAAGGCCCTGGGTGTTGTCGGACATGGGTGGGAGCGGTGTCTGCGAAGCGCGAAAGAAAAAGGGCGGGACCATCGCTGCGATGGACCCGCCCTTTTTGGGGTTGTTATTGGCGGTAGGTTCCGTGCCGCCCGGCCAATCAGGCCGGGTCATGACAAATATCAAGCAATCAATCAGCGCAGGCCGGCAATGTAGTCCGCCACGGCCTTGATTTCCTTGTCATTGAGCTTGGCGGCCACCTGGGTCATCTGGATGCTGTTGGCGCGCGAGCCGTCGCGGAACATGTTCAGCTGCGACACCGTGTAGTCGGCGTGCTGGCCCGACAGGCGGGGGTATTGCGCAGGGATGCCAGCGCCATTGGGGCTGTGGCAGCCAGCGCAAGCGGCGATCTGGCGGTCGGCAATGCCGCCACGGTAGATGCGTTCACCCATGGCCACCAAGTCCTTGTCCTTGGCAAAGCCGGCCTTGGCGGGCTTGGACGTGAGCCAGTACGCGATGTTGCGCATGTCGTCATCTGACAGGGCCGTGGCAAAGCCCTTCATGATGGCGTTGTTGCGCTTGCCGGACTTGAATTCCTGCAGTTGCTTGACCAGGTATTCGGGGTGTTGCTGCGACAGCTTGGGGTTGGCCGCGATGGCCGAGTTGCCGTCTGCGCCGTGGCAGGCCGCACACACCGCAGTGAAGCTGGCCTCGCCCTTGACGAGATCCGGCTTGGCCGCTTTGGGTGCATCACCCGCTGCAAAGGCCGAAAAAACAGGTGCTGCCAGTGCGGCAGCCGTCAGCAATGAGGCGAGCAACTTCATATCGAGGGTGTGTGTTTATGTGCGCAAAACCTCGCGATTCTACAATGATGGTTCTTTCTCTCCCAACTCCCCATGACGACACCCCCCTCTGCGCCAGTTGCTGGCTCTCTCCCGCCCGCACCTGACGCCAAAATCGCCATGGGCTGGATGCACACCGCCAGGTTCCTCACCACGGCGGCGCAACTGCACCACCTGCCGCCCATCGACGTACCCGAAATCGCTTTCGTGGGCCGTTCCAACGCGGGCAAATCCACCTGCATCAACACCCTCACGCAGCAAAAGCAGCTGGCGTTTGCGTCCAAAAAGCCAGGGCGCACCCAGCACATCAACCTGTTCTCGCTGGGCAAACAGGGGGTGATGGACGCCGTACTGGCCGACTTGCCCGGCTATGGCTACGCCGCCGTGTCGCGCTCGGACAAGGTGCGCTGGCAGCAAGTGATGGTGAATTACCTGGTCAGCCGCCCCGGCCTCACGGGCATCGTGCTGCTGTGCGACCCCCGCCTGGGCCTGACCGAGCTGGACGAGGCACTGCTCGAAGTGGTGCGCCCACGGGTCGAGGAAGGCCTCAAGTTCCTCATCGTGCTGACCAAGGCCGACAAGCTCACGCGCGCCGAACAGGCCAAGGTGCTGTCGATTACGCGACTGCACGCCGGCGGTGGCGAGGTGAAGATGTTCTCGGCCCTCAAAAAGCAAGGGGTGGATGAAGTGGCCCAGTTGCTGTGGCAGTGGGCGCACCCGGTGAAGCCCCTCGCCGAAGAGCCCCCTGCGGATGCGGACAGCAGCAGCCCCGCACAGCCTTCGCCCACCAGCGAATCCGAGCCCAACTAGCCGCAAGCGCAATTGCATCATGCGCTGGCAGCTACAGAATGCATAGCGCCATGATCCAAGATTGCCCTGTTGACCTCCCCCACGGAATCACCCTGCACTGCCGCGTGAGCGGCATCCCCGGGCGCCCGGTGCTGTTGTTTCTGCACGGGTTCCCTGAGGGGGCCTTCATCTGGGACGAACTCCTGCTGCACTTTGCCCGCCCCGAAAATGGCGGCTACCGCTGCGTGGCGCCCTACCTGCGGGGGTTTGGCCCGTCCAGCAGCCCGCAGGCGGTGGACGCGTACCGCGCCAAACACCTGGTGCAGGACCTGGTGGCACTGATCGCCCACGAATGCCCCGGCAGCGCGCTGGAATGCCTGATTGCGCATGACTGGGGCGGCGCCGTGGCGTGGAACCTGGCCAACCAGCAGCCCCAGCTGATGAAGCGCCTGGCCATCATCAACTCCCCCCACCCTGGCGCGTTTGTGCGCGAGCTGTCGCACAACGCCGCCCAGCAGGCGGGCAGCCAGTACATGCATTTCTTGTGCAGACCCGATGCCGAGGCCCTGCTGGCCGAAGACGACTTCCGCCGCCTGTTCGCCTTTTTCAACGCCCCGGACGGCAGCGCCCCCGCATGGCTGACCGATGAGGTGCGTGCCCAGTACCGGGCTTTGTGGCAGCAAGGCCTGCAGGGTGCCTGCAACTATTACCGCGCCAGCCCCATCCGCCCGCCGCGCGAGGGCGACCCCGGCGCCCAGGCCATCACCCTGCCCGAGTCGATGTTGACGGTGGACGTGCCCACGCTGGTGCTCTGGGGCATGGACGACCCGGCCCTGCTGCCTGGCCTGCTCGACGGCCTGCCCGGCTGGATTCCCCGGCTGCAGGTGCAGCCGGTGGAGCATGCATCGCACTGGGTTGTGCACGAGCACACCGAGCGCGTGGCCTTGGAGCTGCAGCGTTTTTTGCTATCCAAACAATAGCTATCAGCGCATGATGCACTAGCGCATCAGGCTGTTTTTGCTGATATTTCAGCGGGAATACACGGAGGGCTCGCCATCCGGGCGGGTCTTGAAGCGCTTGTGCACCCAGTAGTACTGCTCGGGCATGGTGTCGATCACGGCCTGCAGTTCACGGTTCATCCGGGCCGTATCGGCCTCGGCATCGTCGGTGGGGTAGTTGGCCCAGGCGGGTGAGACCTCGGCCACGTACCCGGTGGGCGTCATGCGCGAATACACGCCCACCACCTTGGCGCGGCCCAGCCGCGCAAACCGCGACAGCGACGGAATGGTGGCTGCCGTCACGCCATAGAACGGCACAAACACCGAATCATTGCGGCCGTAGTCCATGTCGGGCAGCAGGTACAGCAAGCCCCCTTTGCGCAAGCTGGCGATGATGGGTTTGACACCGTCCGAACGGTTGAGCATGCGCACGTCACCAAAACGCTGGCGCCCGGCCATGAACCAGGCATCCACCGCTGGATCGGGGTGGGTGGCAAAGATGGAGGTGAACGCACGGCCACTGCGCAGCGGCAAGGCCAGCCCCCCCGCGTCCATGCCGTAGAAATGCGGCGCAAACAAAATGGTGGGCGTGTCGCCCTCCAGCTCGTGCACCGCGCCCGTCAGGCGCACACGCTGCTCCACCACCGAACGCGGCGCGGCCCACAGCCAGCTGCGGTCCAGCCAGGTCTGGCAAAACGCGACAAAACTGGCCCGGGCCACGGCGCGGCGGCGCGCTTCGGTCCAGTCCGGGAAACACAGCGCCAGATTGCGCAGTGCCACCTTGCGGCGGGGCGCCACCAGCACAAACGCCACTTGGCCCAGCAGCCAGCCCATGCCGCGCAACACCGGCAGCGGCAGCAGCGCCAGCACCCGCATGAACCCCACGCCCAAACGCCCTGTGAGGCCCTTCATGCTGCGCCCCCTGCGGCATGCTCCGCCGCAGCAGCCTCGCCACGCGGCTGCTTGTAGCGGCCATAGCCCCACAGGTATTGCTCGGGGCATTGGCGGATGAGATGTTCCATGGCCTGGTTGATCTGCAGCACGGCCTGGTCCATGTCGGCGGACAGCGGCGCGGAAAGTGGCTCGAAATGCGTGACATAGCCACGCCCCCAGGGCAGGCGCTCGCAACGCGCCAGCACCACGGTCGCGCCGGTCTGTTGCGCCAGGCGCACGGCCAGGGTCATGGTGTAAGCGTCGCGCCCAAAAAAAGGCGCCCACTGGCCCTGCCCCTCGGGCGGCACCTGGTCAGGCAGCAGGCCTACGGCCTCCCCCCGGCGCAGGGCCTTGATCATCTGGCGCACACCCGCCAGCGTGGTGGGCACGGCCAGCATGCCGGGGCGGTTGCGTGCGGTCTCCATCACCTTGGCCAGCCAGGCCTGGCGTGCCGGGCGGTACAACACGGTGATGGGGCCACGCTCCGCGCTCCAGCGGCGTGCAGCGGCCTGTGCCGACAGTTCAAAACACCCCTGGTGCGGGGTCAGAAACACGATGCCGCGACCGGCTGCATAGGCCTGCTCCACACAGGCTTCGCCCGTGAGTGCGCAGGGCATGGTCGCGCCCATCCACAGGCGCGGCAGTTCGGCCACCATGCGGCCCGCATGGGCCACGGCGGCCCGCACCGCGCCGAACGAATAGCCCGCCAGCGCCGAGTTGGCAAGAAACCGGCGCCGGTATGTGGGAGACGCCACAAACGCCACCCAGCCCATGGCCGCGCCCATGACGTGCAGCAACCACAGTGGAAATACGGAAAAGAATCGGAAGACGACTGGCATTAAAATAACGGGGTCGCTGAGTTAAATGAGCAACTTGCAGGGCGACGTTAAAAAAATCTGCTAAAGCGTTCGCCAGATCTCCTTCGGGGTGAGGGCAACGCCCCAAATGCCGGAACACAGGAGTTTATTCAAATGGCGAACGACTTTCTCTTTACCTCGGAATCCGTCTCCGAAGGCCACCCCGACAAGGTGGCCGACCAGATCTCGGACGCGATTCTCGACGCGATCTTCAAACAAGACCCCCGCAGCCGTGTCGCCGCTGAAACGCTGACCAACACCGGCCTCGTGGTGCTGGCGGGCGAGATCACCACCAACGCCCACGTGGACTACATCCAGGTGGCGCGCGACACCATCAAGCGCATCGGCTACGACAACACCGACTACGGCATCGACTACAAGGGCTGCGCCGTGCTGGTGGCCTACGACAAGCAGAGCAACGACATTGCCCAGGGCGTGGACCACGCGAGCGACGACCACCTGAACACCGGCGCCGGTGACCAAGGCCTGATGTTCGGCTACGCCTGCGATGAAACGCCCGAGCTGATGCCCGCGCCCATTTATTACGCGCACCGCCTCGTCGAGCGCCAGGCCCAGCTGCGCAAGGACGGCCGCCTGCCCTTCCTGCGCCCCGACGCCAAGTCGCAAGTGACGATGCGCTATGTGGATGGCAAGCCCCACAGCATCGACACCGTGGTGCTCTCCACCCAGCACCACCCCGACCAGAGCGAAACGCAAACCAAGATGAAGGCCTCGTTCACCGAAGCCATCATCGAAGAGATCATCAAGCCCGTGCTGCCCAAGGAATGGATCCAGGACACGCGCTACCTGATCAACCCCACCGGCCGTTTTGTCATCGGCGGCCCGCAAGGCGACTGCGGCCTCACGGGCCGCAAGATCATTGTGGACACCTACGGCGGCGCCTGCCCCCACGGTGGCGGCGCGTTCAGCGGCAAGGACCCAACAAAGGTGGACCGCTCGGCCGCCTACGCCGCCCGCTACGTGGCCAAGAACATCGTGGCCGCAGGCTTGGCGCGCCAGTGCCAGATCCAGGTGGCCTACGCGATTGGTGTGGCCGAGCCGATGAACATCACGGTCTACACCGAAGGCACAGGCGTGATCCCCGACGACCAGATCGCCAAGCTGGTGCGCGCACACTTCGACCTGCGGCCCAAGGGCATCATCCAGATGCTGGACCTGCTGCGCCCAATCTACGAAAAGACCGCCGCTTACGGCCACTTCGGCCGCGAAGAACCCGAGTTCAGCTGGGAACGTACGGACAAGGCTGCCGCACTGCGTGCGGCAGCAGGGCTGTAAGCCCTCCGCGCATCGCGCGGCTTTCCGTACGTGGACGAAGCTCATATCGCGCAGCGATGTGAGCGCAGGCCAAAAGACCGATAAAGCTGCGGCCCTGCGGGCAGCAGCCGGGCTGTAAGCCTGCCGCGCTGACAGCGCGGTATCGGTCTTCGGGCGGAGTTCATATGGCGCAAGCGATGTGAACGCAGACCCAAACACCGCCAGAGCCGCCCCGCCTCCCAAGCCGCAACGCCCCGCGTTGCGGCTTTTCTTTTGGCGCTTCACCGCAGCCCGCCAGCGGCACTCTCCTACACCCGCCGCCCGCGTGCGCTGACGGCGCACACCACTGCTCACCGGTATCGTTCCTGCACACCTTCCGCAGCCCCGCGCTGCCTCAACATCCACTGCAAGGAGCGACCACCATGCTGAAGTACGCCATCATTTTTGCCCTGATTTCCCTCGTGGCCGGGGCCCTGGGTTTCAGCGGGGTTGCCGCAGGCGCGGCGGGCATTGCCAAGGTCCTGTTTGTGCTGTTCCTGGTAATTGCCGTGGTGTTTGTGGTGCTCGCCGCCATCGGCGTGGGCGCTGCCCGCAAGGTGCTCAAGTAAGGCCACGCGCCGCCCTCCACACCACTGCACAGCCCACCATGACTGATACCACCAACATCTTCGAAGCCCTGCGCGAAAGCCACGAGCGCCAGCGCGCGCTGTACAGCGCACTCACCAACACCAGCGGCGACACGCCCGAGCGGCGCGATCTGTTCGATCGGCTCAAGAAGGAGCTCGCCGCCCACGCCCAGGCGGAGGACCGCCACTTCTACATCCCGCTGATGGCGCACGACGCAGGCATTGATCTGTCGCGCCACGCCATTTCCGAGCACCACCAGATCGATGAGCTGGTGGAGTCGCTCGAAGACACCGAGCCCTCCAGCCCTGCATGGCTACCCCTGGCCAAGAAGCTGGCCGAGAAGGTAGAGCACCACCTGAAAGAAGAAGAACACCGCTTCTTCCAGATGGCGGGCAAACTGCTGACGGAAAAGCAGAAAACCGCGCTGGCTGCTGACTACCGGGCGGACTACGAAGAGGCCCTGGCCGCGACGGCCTGACGCCTAACTAACGTCCAGCGCCCGCAAATCAGGCAGCGTCTTCGGCCTGCACCACGCAGTTGCGACCGCTGGACTTGGCTTTGTAAAGCGCCGTATCCGCACGCTTGATCAGGGCGTGGCTGTCTTCCTTGTGGTCCCAGGTGGCCACACCAAAGCTGGCGCTCACATGGCCCACGGCGTCAAACGGCACACCCGCGATACGGGCCCGCACCGCCTCGGCCATGGCCATGGCGGCATCCACCGGGGTTTCCTTGAGCAGGATGATGAACTCCTCGCCCCCGAAGCGCGCGGCGCAGTCGGACGAGCGCAGCAGTTCGCGCACGCGCAGCGCCGTGTTCTTCAGCACTACATCGCCCGAGTCATGCCCGAAGGTGTCGTTGATGCGCTTGAAAAAGTCGATGTCGAACATGACGACCGACAGCTGGCTCTTCTTGACCCGCGTCTCGGCCATGTCGGCCTCCAGCCGTTCGAAGAACCGGCGGCGGTTGACCAGGTCGGTCAGGAAGTCCTTGGTGGCCAGGTCTTCCAGCTTGCTGTTCAGCCGCGCCATGGGCTCGATCACCAGCGACGACAGCGACAGGTTCAGGCCGACAAACAACAGCACAAAGCTGCCCACCAGCGCTGCCATCACGGTGTTGAAGGTCTGGCGCGCTTTCTCCAGCGGAAAGTACATCGGCACCTTCACCACCTGGATGCCCACGGTTTCGTTCATGCCCCAGCCAAAACCGTTCTTGTCGCCATAGACCTTCAGCATGGTGGGGGGCGCCACGGCGGGCGTGCTGTGGCAGGCCATGCACTGGGGTTGCTTGATGGTGATGGGGCGCGCCACATACATCGCACGGTGCATGCCCTCGCCCACCTCGCCCGTCACTTCTTTCTTGAGGTCGGCGCGGCCTTCGCGGAAGTCACTGATGATGCGCTCCTCCCATTCGTTGGCGCGGTCTCGCAGGTTGGTGGGGTTGAGCACCGCTTCCTTGTACTCATAGCCCGGAAACCGGTTCTGCAGCCGGCGCAGCGTCTCGGTGGCGGCATAAGCAGGCACGGTCTGCGGCAGGAATTTCTCGGCCAGCGTCACGTCCAGGTGCGGCTTGACCAGCTCGGTGGTGTAGTCGCGGATGGCCATGGCAGCGTGCATCATGATCTGCGAGTTGTGCTGTACCTCCTCGATGGCCGACTGCTGCAGGAAGCGGTGCACATACGCGCCCGCGCCCAGCACCGCCAGCAGCAGCACGCCCGCCAGCACCAGATTGAATTTGAGCCGCAACGACATGGATCTCCCTCGGTGGCCCGCGCACAGCGGGCCTGTTATTGGAGGTGCGGACACGCCATATCGGGCGCAGTCCCCCAGGTTCACACAGGTGGGCTTGCACGCCGCACCACGGGACCACAGCACGAAAAGGACGGATTCGCGCTACAGAAACTTTGCGCACAGCGTGCAAGCGGCGCATTGTCGCCACGTTTGTACGGCCCGGTCCATCTCTTTTTTGCCACGCAGCCCTGCGCCCCCGCCCCATGCCCGGCATGAACCGCCGGGTCGCACAATAGCGACTTCAGAGGCAGGGGGCAGCGCCGCCCATCTGCCGCCGCCAGGGCGCCCTGCGACGGTCATCCCCCCACCCACGACACTGGCTGGCGGTAAAATCACTACAAAAAAGATAGCTGCCAGCATATATACATCCAGCGCATACAGCCCCATTGCTTGCTCGACCTGCTCCAACGCCGCCCCAATGCCCCGGTCAGCCCCTGGCATGCAACGGCCACCGCGAGGACATGGGCGGCCCCCACGCCAGCAACGCAAAGGGCCCTGAAGCGCACCACCAGCCGGAGACACATGGTCGACACCGCCATCTACATCGGACGTTTTGAGCCCGTCCACAGCGGCCACATGGCGCTATTGCAACGTGCACTGGACAGCGCACCGCAGGTCATCGTGGTGATCGGCTCGGCGTGGCAGGCACGCTCGCCCAAGAACCCTTTCACCTGGCAAGAGCGCGAAGCCATGCTGCGCGCTGCCCTGGCCCCCGCAGACAGTGCCCGGGTGCAGGTGCTGCCCATGCGCGACTACTACAACGAAGCCGTGTGGGTGCAGGCGGTGCGCCGGGGCGTGGCGCGCCTCACCGCCCCGGGCGCAAGCATCGGCCTGGTGGGCCACTTCAAGGATGCGACCAGCGGCTACCTCAGCGCCTTTCCAGGCTGGCAGCTCATTCACATAGACCGCCAGGGCCGCATCGACGCCACCGCCATCCGGGACGCGTACTTTGGCGCCACGCCCGCCGCCGCGCGCGCCGCCGTGGCGCCGCTGGCCGCAGAGATTCCCGAGAGCACCATCGCCACGCTGGAGCACTTTGCGCAGACCCCACACTACCCCGCGCTGCAGGAGGAGTGGCGCATGCTGCGTGGTTACCGCCAGGCCTGGTTTGCCGCGCCCTACCCGCCCGTGTTCGTGACGGTGGACGCCGTGCTGCGCTGCCAGGACCATGTGCTGCTGATCCGCCGCGCGCACGCACCCGGCAAGGGCCAGCTGGCCGTGCCCGGCGGCTTCATCGAGCAGCGAGAAACCGTGTGGCAGTCCTGCCTGCGCGAGCTGGTGGAAGAAACCCACTGCGACCTGCCCGAGGCCCGCATGCGCGCTGCGCTGCAGTCAGTGGCCGTGTTCGACCACCCCGACCGCAGCCAGCGCGGTCGCACCATCACGCATGCACACTACTTTGACCTGGGCGATGCGCCCTTCCCGGTGGTGCAGGCCGATGACGATGCAGCGCTGGTGCAGTGGAGCCGCATCGACCAGCTGGCAGGCCTGGAAGAGGAATTCTTCGAAGACCACTTCCACATGCTGGACCACTTTCTGGGGCTGACGAAGCTGGACTGATCCGTTCCACCCGTTTTTTGCATCCAAACGGGCTCAAGCGCTACGGAATCATACATCTATCGCTATATTTTATATAGCACTAGGTACCAGCCCGCTCCAGCATGGCGTGCAGCAGCACGTTGCATCCCGCCTCGATGTGCTCGGGTTTCGCATCCTCGATCTCGTTGTGGCTGATGCCGTCCTTGCAGGGGATGAAGATCATGCCGCTGGGTGCGAGCTTGGCCATGTACACGGCATCGTGCCCCGCGCCGGAGACGGCAGGCATGTGGCTGTAGCCCAGCTTGGCGGCGGCGTGGCCCACGGCCTGCACGCATTCGGGCTGGAAGAGCTGTGCGGGGTAGCTGGACACCATTTCAATGTGGACCTGCACACCGTGTTCTTGGGCCACCTGGTCGGCAAAGGCCTTGACCTCGGCGGCCATGGCGTCCACCAGCGCGTCGGTGCTGTTGCGCAGGTCGATGCTGAATTTGACCCGGCCGGGGATGACGTTGCGGCTGTTGGGGAAGACTTGCACCATGCCCACGGTGCCGCGCCCGTGCGGTGGGTGGCGGTGGGCGGCGGCGACTACGTCTTGCATGATGCGTGTGGCGGCCAGCATCGCGTCCTTGCGCAGGGCCATGGGGGTGGGGCCTGCGTGGGCTTCCATGCCGGTGACGGTGCAGTCAAACCAGCGGATGCCCAGCACGCCGCTGACCACGCCGATGGTCTTGTCGTTGTCTTCCAGCACGGGGCCTTGTTCGATGTGGGTTTCAAAGTAGGCGCCGATGGGGTGGTCGCCGGGTTCCTGGTCTCCGATGTAGCCGATGCGCTCGAGTTCGCCTTTCACCGTCTTGCCTTCGGTGTCGGTGGCGGCGTAGGCGTGCTCCAGCGTGAAGGCTTTGGCGAACACGCCCGAGCCCATCATCACGGGCACGAAACGCGATCCTTCTTCGTTGGTCCAGAAGGCGACTTCGATGGGGGCTTCGGTTTCGATGCCATGGTCGTTCAGGGTGCGCACGACTTCGATGCCGGCGAGCACGCCGTAGTTGCCGTCGAACTTGCCGCCGGTGGGCTGGGTGTCGATGTGGCTGCCGGTCATGATCGGGGGCAGACTGTTGTTGCGCCCGGGGCGGCGCATGAAGCCGTTGCCGATCTTGTCGATGGTGACGGTCATGCCTGCCTCGCGCGCCCAGCGGGTGACCAAGTCACGGCCTTGTTTGTCCAGGTCGGTGAGGGTCAAGCGGCACACGCCGCCCTTGGGGGTGGCGCCGATCTGCGCCAGCTCCATCAGCGATGCCCACAGGCGTTCGCCGTTGATGCGCAGGTTCTCGATGTCGGGTTTGACTTTCGTGTCCATGGGGTTCTCCAGATGCATTGCAGCGCTTAGCGCGCCACCGCCGAGGGGGCCAGGTCCTGCGCACGCTTTTGCACGGCCTGGAAGTTCGCGCCAAACGCGGGGCGCTTGATGTAGCGGCCCTTGCCCTGCTCGGCCCGCAGGTCGCCATTGGCAAACACCACGCGGCCCTGGCTCACGGTGTGGCTGGGGATGCCGCGCACGATGCGGCCTTCAAAGATGTTGAAGTCGCCCTTGCTGAACTGGGTCTTGGCCGAGAAGGTCTTGGTGCCTTGCGGGTCCCACAGCACCAGGTCGGCATCGGCACCTTCGCCAATGAAGCCCTTGCGCGGGTAGATGTTGAACAGCTTGGCTGCGTTGGCCGAGGTGATGGCCACGAACTCACTGGGCGTGAGGCGCCCCGTGTTCACGCCACCGTCCCACAGCGCGGCCATGCGCTCTTCCACGCCGCCGGTGCCGTTGGGGATCTTGGCAAAGTTCTCTTTGCCCATGGCCTTTTGCGCGGCGCAGAAGGTGCAGTGGTCTGTGGCCGTGGTGTGCAGCTGGCCCGACTGCAGGCCGCGCCACAGCGCCTCCTGGTGACCCTTGGGGCGGAAGGGTGGGCTCATCACATAGGCTGCGGCCTTGGCAAAATCGGGGTCGCGGTACACGCTGTCGTCCACCAGCAGGTGGCCTGCCAGCACCTCGCCGTACACGCGCTGGCCGCGCGCGCGGGCGCGGGCAATGGCGTCGGCCGATTCCATGCAGCTCACGTGGACCACGTAGATCGGCACGCCCAGCACATCGGCAATGGCGATGGCGCGGTTGGCGGCTTCGGCCTCCACCATCGGTGGGCGCGACAGCGGGTGGCCCTCAGGCCCGGTGATGCCCATCTTGGCGACCTCCTGCTGCAGCAGGTACACCAGCTCACCGTTCTCGGCGTGCACCGTGGGCATGGCGCCCAGCTCCAGCGCGCGCTTGAAGCTGTTCACCAGGGTTTCGTCGTCGCACATGATGGCGTTCTTGTAGGCCATGAAGTGCTTGAAGCTGTTCACCCCCTCCTGCTGCACCAGCGTGCCCATGTCGGCGCGCACCTGCTCGCTCCACCAGGTGATGGCGACGTGGAAGGAATAGTCCGCCGCAGACTTCTCGGCCCAGCCCCGCCACTTGCGATAGGCGTCCAGGATGGGCTCCTGCGGGTCGGGGATCACGAAGTCGATGATGCTCGTGGTGCCGCCAGCCAATGCGGCTGCCGTGCCGGTGAAGAAGTCGTCCATGGTGACGGTGCCCATGAACGGCAGCTGCATGTGCGTGTGCGGGTCGATGCCGCCGGGCAGCACGTACTGGCCGCTGGCGTCCAGCGTCTGCGCACCTGCGGGGGCCTGGGCCGCAGCATCGTCCCCCACGGCCACGATGCGGCCATCGACACACAACACATCGGCGCGCTGTTCACGGTCGGCGTTGACCACGGTGCCACCGCGGATCACAAGGGCTTGGCTCATGGGGGTCTCCTTCAGGGATACGGATCAATTCAAAAAAAGGGACCCTGCGCTGGCACCAGGCCCAGGCAGGGTCCAGGGCGTCACTTCTTCTTGGCGGTCACGTAGTAGTAGGTGCCAGCCACCGCCAGGCTGAAGAACCAGCCCGCATCGAACAGCGACAACCAGATGGCGGGCATGCCTGCCTTGTCCACCACGCCCGATACCGCCAGGTAGCCCGGCAGGCAGGGCAGCACGCCCAGCGCGAAGGCGATCAGGGCTTGCAGGTTCCAGCCGTTGCTGTACTCGTATTCGCCGCCACGGCGGTACAGGTCGTCCACCTTCAGTTCGCTCTTGCGCACCAGGTAGTAGTCCACCAGCAAAATGCCCGCAATCGCGCCCAGCAGCGTGCCGTAGCCGCCCAGCCAGGTGAAGAGGTAGCCGCCCGAGGTGGCCAGGATCTTCCAGGGCATGAACACCAGACCGATCAGCGCAGCGATCACGCCGCCCATCCGAAAGCTGATCTTGGAAGGCGCACACTGGCTGAAGTCATACGAAGGCGACACCAGATTGGCAGCCACGTTGGTCGTCAGGTTGGCCAGCAGGATCACCAGCAGGCCCAGGCCTGCAGCCACACTGCCCATCTGGGTGAGCAGGCCATCAGGGAACAGTTGCGCCTTGCCATACAGGATGGCCGAGGCCGAGAAGCCGATCACGCCCACCATGGAAAACAGCGCCATGGGAATCGGCAGGCCGATGGCCTGGCCCACGACCTGGTCCTTCTGCGATTTGGCAAAACGGGTGAAGTCCGGGATGTTGAGCGCGAGCGTGGCCCAGAAGCCGACCAGTCCCGTCAGCGCCGCCCAGGTCTTGGGACCGCCTTCCACCACCTTGGCAGGCAGATTGAAGAGCTGGCCCGAGGGCACCTTCATCATCAGCACCACCACGAACAGCAGCGAGGCACCAATCATCAGCGGCGCGGCAATCACTTCCAGCAACCGAATGGACTCCGGCCCCTTCCAGATGAAGTAGATGTGCACTGCCCAGAACGCCAGGAAGCACATGAACTGCGAGGTGCTGATGGTCTCGCCATCTGCCGGGCCTGCGAGCCCTATGCCCAGGATGTTCAAGAAGCCATGCAGCGCCAGCGCGCCAAAGTAGCAGTTGATGGAGAACCAGCCACACGCCACCAGGCCACGCAACACGGCGGGCAGGTTGGCGCCTTTGACGCCAAACGATGCACGCGCCAGCACCGGGAACGGGACGCCGTACTTGGGCCCCACGCGCCCGATGAGCACCATGGGAACCAGCACGATGCAGTTGGCCAGGAACACCAGCCACACGGCCATCTGCCACGTGAAACCCTGGTCCAGCATGGAGCTGGCCATGGTGTAGGTGGGTACACACACGACCATGCCCACCCAGAGTGCGGCAAAGTCTTTCCACGTCCAGTGTCGCTGCGCGGCGGTGGTGGGGAGCAGATCTTCATTGGCGAGCGTGTTGGATGCATCGCCGGGCATCAGCCCCGCCACATGGGCCGCGCTGCCGGTACTGTTGGTCATGCCTGTACTCCTGTCAAAGACGTCGTTGGGGTTGCACACAACCCACCGTCCGGTCCGGCGCCCCAGGAGCCTGTCGGACTTGGAAATCGTCGGCTGCAAATTGGCCGCAGCGGTCCAGTCTTCACCGCCTTCTTGCCCCATAGCCAAGCTATGGGCCTGCAAATTCGGCAAAAACTGTCCTCGCTGGGGCCAATTTTCGCTATCGACGCTCCAAGTCCGACAGGCTCCCAGCGCTGGCAGATGGCGGGCAAAGGGAAGCGAACGATGCTAGAGATCACGCAAGAACTGCACCAGATGCAGTGCAACATGCGTTGCAAATCGGCACCACAACGGGTGCTGTCACAACGCCTTGCAAGGTCTGTGGCAAATGCACGCAGAGGGCGCATATCAAGCTGCGGCAGACACGCGCTGCGGGTTGTTGGGGTGCGTGGTCCAGTTGGCGTATTCGCCCGTCACCGTCTTGCCGGTGCGCACATCCACCTCGCCGGGCGCGAGCGCACGCATGGTGATGCACTCGGGCACGGGGCAGATCGACACGCACAGGTTGCAGCCCACGCATTCGGCCTCGTTGATCTCGAACTTGCGCACGCCGCCTTCTTTGGTGAAGGTGATGGCCTGGTGCGAGGTGTCTTCGCAGACCACATGGCAGCGGCCGCACTGGATGCAAGCATCCTGGTTGATGACAGCTTTTTCGATGTGGTTGAGGTTGAGGTTCTTCCAGTCCTTCACGGTAGGCACGGCCTGGCCCTTGAAGTCGTCGAGCGTGGCGTAGCCGTGCTCGTCCATGAAGTTGGACAGCCCGTCGCACATGTCCTGCACGATCTTGAAGCCGTAGACCATGGCGGCAGTGCACACCTGCACCGTGCCGCAGCCCAGCGCAATGTATTCGGCCGCATCGCGCCAGGTGGTGATGCCGCCGATGCCGCTGATGGGCAGGCCCGCCGTCTGCGCGTCGCGTGCGATCTCGGCCACCATGTTCAGCGCAATGGGCTTGACGGCCGGGCCGCAGTAGCCGCCGTGCGAGCCCCAGCCGTCCGTGCTCGGACTCATCACCATGCGGTCCAGGTCCACGCCCATGATGGAGTTGATGGTGTTGATGAGCGACACCGCATCGGCTCCGCCCGCCTTGGCGGCGCGTGCGGGCTGGCGCACGTCGGTGATGTTGGGGGTGAGCTTCACGATCACGGGCAGCTTGCTGTAGTGCTTGCACCAGGCCGTGACCATCTGGATGTACTCGGGCACCTGGCCCACAGCCGCGCCCATGCCACGCTCGCTCATGCCATGTGGGCAGCCGAAGTTGAGTTCAATGCCGTCGGCGCCGGTGTCTTCCACGAGCGGCAGGATGGCCTTCCAGCTCTGCTCCTCGCACGGCACCATCAGCGAAACGATCATGGCCCGGTCGGGCCAGTTGCGTTTGACGCGCTTGATTTCTTCCAGGTTGGTGTGCAGCGGCCGGTCGGTGATCAGCTCGATGTTGTTCAGGCCAATCACACGGCGGTCCTGCGACATCAGCGTGGAATAGCGCGGGCCGTTGACGTTGACCACCGGTGGGTCTTCGCCCAGCGTCTTCCACACCACGCCGCCCCAGCCCGCCTCGAAGGCGCGGGTGACGTTGATCTCTTTGTCGGTGGGCGGTGCGGAGGCCAGCCAGAAGGGGTTGGGGCTTTGGATGCCCAGAAAATTGCTACGAATGTCTGCCATGGGATGCTCCCGTGAAAACTGGGGTGGAAGGATTCAGGCCGCTTTAGGCCATCTCAAGCCATCAGTGCGGCGTGGATGGAGACAGCGGCGACCTTGCCGTGCTCCACCGCCTCCACCGTGAGGTCGCGGCCGCCCACGCGGCAGTCGCCACCGGCCCACACACGCGGCAGGCTGGTCTGGCCTTCGGCATCGGTGGCAATGCGCCCGTCCTCCAGCGCAATGCGGCCGCCCACGGGCTCTGCCACAAAGGTCTGGCCGATGGCCTTGAGCACCATGTCGGCGTCCAGCGTGAAGGTCTCGCCGGCTTCCACCAGCTTGCCGCTGCTCAGCGCCGTAGCGGCGAACCGCACACCCTTCACCGCACCGTTTTCGCTCAGCACCTCTTTCGGCGCAGCCCAGTGGCGGATGGTCACACCATTCGTCTGCGCCCACTGCTGCTCCACAGCCGATGCCGACATGGCCTCGGCGCCCCGGCGGTAGACGATGGTCACCTCTTCGGCGCCCAGCTTGCGCGACTGCACGGCAGCATCCACCGCCGTCATGCCGCCACCAATCACCACCACGCGGCGGCCCACGGGCAGGGTCGAGAGGTCGGTGCTCTGGCGCAGCTCGGCGATGAAGTCCACCGCATTGCGCAGACCGGTGACCGTGGGCTCAGCCACGCCCAGCGCGTTCACGCCCTGCAGGCCCAGGCCCAGGAACACAGCGTCGTAAGCGCCCAGCAGGCTGTCGAGCGTGATGTCACGGCCCAGTTGCTGGCCGGTGCGCACCTCAATGCCACCGATGGACAGCAGCCACTCCACTTCCTTCTGCGCGAAGTTGTTGGCGGTCTTGTAGCTGGCCAGGCCATATTCGTTGAGGCCACCGAGCTTGGGGCGCGCCTCGAACAGCACCACGTCATGCCCGCGCACGGCCAACCCATGCGCACAGGCCAGGCCCGCAGGCCCTGCGCCCACCACGGCCACGCGCTTGCCGGTGACGGCTGCGCGCTGGAACAGCGGTGCACCGGGCTGGGCAAAGAAGGCGTCGGTGGCATAGCGCTGCAGTGAGCCGATCTCCACCGGCTTGTCTTCGTTGGTGTTGCGCACGCAGGCCTGCTCGCACAGCACCTCGGTGGGGCACACCCGAGCGCACATGCCACCCAGCGGGTTCGCCTCCAGGATGGCGCGGGCCGCGCCCCGGTTGTTGTCCTGCGCAATGCGGTGGATGAACGACGGGATGTCGATGCCCGTGGGGCAGGCCGTGGCGCAGGGGGCGTCGTGGCAGTAGTAGCAGCGCTCGGCCTCGATCAGCGCCTGCGGGCGGGTGAGCGGCGGGTGTGCGTCGCTGAAATTCACGGCGTAGTCGGCCAGGTTCAGGCGTGCGGCATGAATGCCGCAGGCACGGCTTGCGGGGGTGTCCATCAGGTTTCCTCCGAGAGGGTCAGGGTGGGGGTCTGGGCGCCCATGGGGCGTGCAAGCGCACGCCGCGCAGCGTTGGAGCGCCAGCCAGTGGCGCCAACCAATGCGGCACCGGCGTGAGTGCTGGCGCCCGCAAACTTCGGAGGTTTCATCGTGGTCCTCGCTGTGGGGTGCAGGTGCCCGCTGCTTTGCGACGGCGGTGCCCTGCATTGTGGGTCAATTTACCAACCCGTAAAAATTTACCAATTGGTAAAATCCCTACAGCAAACCGCGTGCCAGCCTCCAGCCAGCCAATTGCCAGTTTTCAGGCCCCGGCTTGTTCCACAATGGTGCAATGACTGCAGCCCGCCCGTCCCCTGCCCCCCCGCACCCGCGCCCCCACAAGGCGGCCCTCCCGCCCGCCCACGACGAGTCCGCCCCCCGCGCGCCCACGGCCTCGCGGTTGCTCAAGGAGCAGGGCATCCTTACCGAGGCCGAGAATCAGTTTGCGCAATTCGGCTTTGAGGGCGCATCGCTGGAGAGCATTGCCGCCGCCATCGGCATCAGCCGCCACAACCTGCTGTACTACTTCCCGAGCAAGGAAGCGCTGTACCAGCGGGTGCTGGACGATGTGCTCACCCAGTGGCTGGCGGGCATGGAGGACCTGTCGCACAGCGATGATCCCCAGCAAGCGCTTCGGCGCTACATCCGCGCCAAGCTGCACTATTCGCGCACCCGCCCCCAGGGCGCCAAGGTGTTCACCAAAGAGGTGATTGCGGGTGCACCACGGTATGGCACGGCCATCACCGAACGCGTGGCACCGCTGCTCAAGACCGAGGTGCGCACCTTCGAGCGCTGGGCGCGCGAGGGCCGCATTGCCAAGGTCAACTTCACGCACCTGATGTTCATCATCTGGTCGGTCACCCAGGCGTATGCGGAGCAGGAGGCCCAGTTCGCCCTGCTGCTGGGCAAGCCTGCACTGACCGAGCGCGACTACGAAAAGGCCGAAGAGCTGATCGTGCGCATGGTGCTGAGCGCGCTGGCGCCCGATGCGGCGGTGTAAGCAGGCACGGCACACCAGACGCTATATAAACAATAGCTACTGGCGCAATCAAACTATGCGCCTGGGGCCGATTTCTTCATATATGGGCGTCATGCGCCCAAGTTTTTCAGGCGCCGGTACAGCGATCGCTCGCTGATGCCCAGCTGCTGCGCCAGCGCCGCACGGCTGCCTTGGTGGGCTGCCAGAGCCTTTTGCAGGGCTTCGTCGTCCAGCAAGCGCCGTTGGCGTGACGACCCGGCCAACGCCGCCGATGCACGCGGCTCACCCGCCCCTTCCCCCACTGCTCCCGCGAGCGGCGGCAGGCCGCAGGCAAGCGCTTGCTGCACATGCTCCGCGCCGATGCTGTCGCCATCGCACAGCAAGGCGGTGCGCTCCAGCAGGTTGCGCAGTTCCCGCACATTGCCGGGGTACGGCTGCGCCTCCAGCAAGGCCAGCGCAGCGCCAGACAACTGCAGCGCACGGGGCGGGGGCGCCACGCGCTCCAGCAGCGCGCGTGCCAGCAAAGCGGTGTCCCCCTGGCGTTCGCGCAGCGGTGGCAGGTGGATGGGGAACGTGCTCAGGCGGTAATACAGGTCTTCGCGAAAGTGCCCTGCGGCCACCATGTGCTGCAGGTTGCGGTGCGTGGCTGACACCACGCGCAGGTCGGCATGCCGCAGCTCGGTGCTGCCCACGCGGCGGTAGGTGCCGGTCTCCAGCAGGCGCAGCAGCTTGACCTGCAGCGGCAGCGGGATGTCGCCCACTTCGTCCAGAAACAGCGTGCCACCGTCTGCCGCGTCCACCAGCCCCGGCCGGGCCTGGGCCGCACCGGTGAACGCCCCTTTCTCATGCCCGAACAGCTCGGACTCGAACAGCGCCTCGGGCATGCTGGAGCAGTCCACGGGCACCAGCGCACGCCGCGCGCGCAGGCTGCCCTGGTGCACGGCATGGGCCACCAGCTCCTTGCCCGTGCCCGACTCGCCCAGCAGCAACACCGCAGCCCGCGAAGGCGCCACCCGCGCCACCAGGCCCAGCATCTTCTGGAACGCGGGCGAACGCCCAATGAGCCCCTGCGCGGACGGCACCGGCTGCGCCGCCACCGGCAAAGGCACCATCTTTTCCACAAAAAATCCCGTTGTGCCCTCCGCCCCCGCCACCGGTATCAGCTCGATCTGTACATATTCCTCACCCTGGGCCGTGTGGTGCACATGCAGCACCCGTTCGCATTGCCCCGAGGCGCGCGCCTGCGCCAGCGGGCAGGACTCGCCCGCCTGGTCACAGGGCACGCTCGCATGGTGGGATACAGCGTGGCAGGTGCGCCCCACCACGCTGCCCTCCGCGCCGCCCGCTGCACCGAACTGGCGGCGATAGGCGCCATTGGCCGCCAGGATGCGATAGCGGTCGTCCAGCAGGATGTGCGGATCGGCCAGGCCTTCCAGGAAGGACACCAGTTCTGCAGGTGGTGCGGGGAGATGGGGCATGGAAAAACCTTGGCACATGCAAGGGCCCTAACGGTGCACCGGTTTCGGCAGCGGGCCTTTGATCTATGCCATGCGGACTGCAATGGATGGCAGTTGGCAGCCGGTTTGGCAGACAGCGGGCTGCGAATCCGGCCACGGCCGGGCCCGCAGCGCGCGGGCAAGCCTCGCATCGCGCGCGCAACCCGTTGAATTCACGGGCTTTTCATGCAGCACGCGCCATGGCACGCAGGTCTTAAGGGCGATGGCACGCGGTTTGCGGTAAGCCATAGCCGCTCGCAGCGATGCGGGCGGTGGCTGTCACCCCGGCGAGAACCTTTTCTGTGCCACAGCCCGTCCCGTCCTCCTTCTCAGAAAGCCCCCATGGCCCTCCACCCCGCTACAACGAATGGCTCCCTTCCAGGCACAGAGGGCGATCCCGCTGCAGAGCGTCGGCAGTTGATGCTGCTGACGGCGGCCACAGGCTGCGTGGCGGCGGCAGGGGTCGCCGTGCCCCTGGTGTCCAGCTTGGCCCCCAGCGAACGAGCGCGGGCCATGGGCGCCGGCGTGGAGGTAGACATCAGCGACCTGCCGCCCGGCGGCGTGAAGACGGTGGAATGGCGCGGCAAGCCCGTGTGGATCATGCGGCGTACGCCCGAGATGCTGGCCGCCCTGCCGCAGCAAGACGCCGCACTGGCCGACCCCGCCTCGCGCAAGGACCAGCAACCCGAGTACGCCCGCAATCCGCAACGCTCCATCCGCCCGGAGGTGTTTGTCACGGTGGGTATCTGCACCCACCTCGGCTGCTCCCCCACCGCCGTGCCCGCAGGCACCTCCAACCCCAGCGTGGGCGACCAGTGGCAGGGCGGCTTCTTTTGTCCCTGCCACGGCTCCACCTTCGACCTGGCGGGCCGCGTCTTCAAGAACAAGCCCGCGCCCACCAACCTGGAGGTACCGCCGCACCGCTATGTGTCCGACACCCGGCTGCACATCGGGGACGACGCAGCCTGAGCGACAGGCGGCGGCCTGGGGCGGCACATTCCCGGTTCAGCTTCGCGTCACACCTGCTTCTGTTGCCACAGCACATCCAGCACATGCTGGGTGGCGCGCTCCACCGGGCTCGCGCGGTGGGCGATGCCCAGGGGCCGCCACAGCCGGGGCTGCACCGGCAGCATGCGGATGCGCGGGTCCAGCGGTGTGGCGGTGGATGCCTCGTGCGGCAGCAGCGTGGCCCCGTAGCCGGCGGCCACCAGGCTCTTGATGGCATCGTTGTAGTTGAGCTGGATGCGCGCCTTGGGCGGCTCGCCCGCCAGGGCCAGCCATTCGCTCGTCAGGCGTGACAGGCTGGTGCCGACGTCGTTCAGGATCAACGGCTGCCCCGCCAGCCACTGGGGCGTGACCCGCCGGGGTGCAGTCCAGGTGGAGGGCACAAACGCCATCACGGGGTCGCGCCGCCACGGCATCACCGTCACCCCGCGCACCGAGGCCATGGGCAAGGCCACCAGACCCACATCCAATGCCCCCAGCGCCAACCGCGACACAGTCTCCTGCGACGTGAGCACCAGCACCTGAACATCGATGCCGGGGTGGTGCTGGCCCAGCACCTCCAGCGCCTGGGGCAGCAGGTGCGCGATGGCACCGGTGGACGCGCCGAGGCGCACCCGCCCCTCCAGCCCCTGCACCTGGCGCCGCACCAAGTCCATGGCCTCGTCGGCATCGGCCAGCAGACGCCGCGCCCGCTCCACCAGCACCTCCCCCGCGCCGGACGGCCGGACCTCGCCCCGCTTGCGCACCAGCAATGGCGCACCGATCAACGCCTCCAGGTCGGCAATGTGCAGGCTGACCGTGGGCGGCGCCAGGTGCAGCGTGCGGGCAGCTTCAGCGAAAGAGCCGAGGTCAGCGATGGTGACCAGGGTACGCAGCCGGTCGAGATTGAGTTCGCGCATGACGTTCAGCAGAACTGATCTTGATGTTTGTGAAATTCAACTTTTCAAATTTTAGACCGGCGTTGAAGATTCCCACATCCCATCTCCCACCTCCGCCAGGAATCCGCACCATGACCACCCAGCCCCTTGTTTTTATTGACGGCGACCAAGGCACCACCGGCCTGCAAATCCACCAGCGCCTGCACGGTCGCACAGATCTGCAGCTGCTGACACTGCCCGAAGCCGACCGCAAGAACCCCACCCGCCGCGCCGAAGCCATCAACAGCTGCGACATCGCCATCCTGTGCCTGCCCGACGCCGCCGCCCGCGAAGCCGTGGCCGCCATCCACAACCCCTCGGTGCGCGTGATCGACGCCAGCTCGGCCCACCGCACGGACGCGCAATGGGTTTACGGCTTTCCAGAGATGGATGCGGCGCAGGCCGCGCGCATCGCCAACGCGCAACGCGTCAGCAACCCCGGGTGCTACCCCACAGGCGCCATCGCCCTGCTGCGGCCCCTGGTGCAGGCCGGCTTGTTGCCTGCCGACCATGCGCTCACCATCCATGCGGTATCGGGGTATTCCGGCGGTGGGCGTGCCCGGGTGCAAGCACACGAAGGCCCCGAGGCAGCCCATGCACCTGCCTTCCAGGTCTACGGGCTGCAGCTGGAGCACAAACACACGCCCGAGATCGCGCAGCACGCCGGGCTGTCGCAGCGCCCGTTTTTTCTGCCCTCGTACGGCGCCTTCCGCCAGGGTATCGTGCTGACCATCGGGCTGCATCTGCGGCAGCTCCCGCCGGGTACGCTCGGCGAACACCTGCACGCCTGCCTGCAGCAGCACTATGCCGACGCCACCTTCATCGACGTGATGCCCCCCGCCTCCACCGAAGCGGCCGAGCATCTGGACCCGCAAGCCCTGAACGGCACCAACCGGCTGCAGCTGGGGGTGTTCAGCAACGCCCGCCACGGTCAGGTGTTGCTGACCGCCGTGTTTGACAACCTGGGCAAGGGTGCCTCGGGGGCGGCGGTGCAGAACCTGGATCTGATGCTGACAAGTGGAGGTTAAGCCGACCGAGCGTGGCGCGAATGCTGGACACCACCGGTGCGGCGCAGCAATGGCGTCCGTCGATACGCGAACGCGCGCAAGCCCGATGTTTTTAAACACTTTTTCACAGTTCGTCGTACTTTTCGCTCTGCTACACTGACCCGGCACTTTGCCTCCCGCTCGGGTTGGCGCCTCCCACCTTATCCCTCAAGCCCTTTCATGGCTGAATCCGGCAAAGCACCCTATTTTTTCGCATTGATCGTGTTGTTGGCCGTGTTGGGCGTGTACCTGCCAACATTGAGCAACGAGCTGCTGTTTGACGACCTGCGGCTGACCGAAGGCTCCATCTTTGGCGTGTACGGGAGCTTGCTGGATGTCAAGCAACGCATGATTTCGTATGGCAGCTTCGTATGGATAGAGCAGATCTTTGGCGCTGGCTGGTGGAAGCAGCGTATTGTCAACATCGTGCTGCATCTCGGCGTAGTAGCGGCCATGTATGGCTTCTTCAAAGCGCTTCTGAGCCAGACTCGCTTTCCTCAGGACATTGAAGAGCAAACACACTTTGCATCCTCTCAGCGCGCCGCCTTGCGGGTGGGAGTAGCACTGTTTGCCCTGCATCCCATGGCAGCCTATGCGGTGGGCTATCTGATACAGCGGTCTATCCTCATGGCTACGCTGTTCGCGGTGCTCGCTTGCTGGGCATTCGTACGCGGACTGCAAACGCAGCGTGTTGCGTGGTACGGGGGTGCACTGCTGAGCTACCTGCTCGCCGTGTTATCCAAGGAACACGCGGTCATGACCATTGCTCTTGCAGTGCCCCTCTACATTCATATCAAGCGGCCGGGCTGGAAAGAGATCGCGGCTTTGATGGGCGGCACGCTGTTGCTTCTGGCTGTGGTCACAGGAGTTCTCCTGCACTTTTACGGCAACGTTGTCGGCCGACTCTTTGACGAGCAGTCTCTGGCTTTTGCCCAGCAGCTGGAGGCACTGCAACCGGGGGTCACGCAGCGGATGTTTCCGCTGAGCATCCTCAACCAGGCGGCACTCTTCTTTGCTTACGGACTGCTGTGGGTCGTGCCTTATGTGGGATGGATGTCAATTGACCTGCGGCCGGCCTTCCCGCTGGGGTTTGCATCGTCATGGCACATAGTGGGTGGGTTGGGGTACGCAACCCTGCTTGTGGGTACCACGTGGCTGCTGTTGCGACGCACCGGAGCGCTAAGCCTCGTAGCGCTGCTTTTGCTTCTTCCCCTAGTATGGTTTGCCACGGAGTTTTCGACCATTTGGGTGCAGGATCCGTTCGTGCTGTATCGCAGTTATCTCTGGGGAGTGGCCCTGCCTGGATTGCTGGCCGTAGCGCTCACAGGCTTCAAACCACGCACGATCTACACACTGGGTATCGTGCTTGGATTGGTGTTTGGCGCCCTTGCCCTTGAACGCAACCTATCGCTGGCTGACGAAGTAACCGCCTGGACTGACGCGGCCGAAAAGACCAACCTCAAGGCCTCCGCCAACGCCGTAGGGCGTAGCCGCCCATTCTTGAATCTGGGCGCCTTTTACATACGCAAAGGCATGCTTGAGCAAGCGGAGCGGAGTATTGCCACGGCATCTGCACTGCGCGACCGAGGAGAACTGGGCAGCGGTGCGGTCTTCAATTCGGGCGTCATTCTTCAACTCAAAAAGAAACATGCCGAAGCCCTTCAGGCCTTTTCAAAAGCCGAGGAACAAGGCTATTCCGAGCCTGGTTTGTATTTTCACAAAGCCGAATCTCAGGCCGCCTTGGGGCAAGTTGTACCCGCACTAGAAAACTTTCGCATTGCGCTAGCCAAGGTAGAGAAAGACCCGCAGCAGCAGAGCGTAGTACCAACCATTCGTATCCGACTGGTCGAAACAGCTATGGCCGCTCAGCGGTACGACGAAGCCATCGGCGGATTCAAAGTGTTGCTTCAAACCAATCCCAACGACCCCAGGCTGCGGCTAGGCCTGGGCATGGCGTTAGTGGGCAAGGGGGAAGCGCAAGCCGCCATTGGAATCTTTGACCAACTCATCGCATCCCATCCGGGAGCCCCTGTCTATTACGGCCGGGCATTGGCACACCACCAAGCGGGTCAAGGTGCCGACAGCCTGAAAGATCTTGATGAAGCGATCAGATTGGATCCGCGGAACGCTCAGTACGGCCAAATGCGGGCAATCATTGCGGCTGCCAAAAGACGATAGTCACTCACAAATCAGGCTGGCATTCTTGTGGCGTTGCGCGTATTGCACATTGGTAAGTTCTATCCCCCGCACCGGGGTGGCATGGAGGTATTCCTTGCCGACCTCGTCAATGAACAACGAGCCTCTGGAATCGAGGCCGTAGCGATTGTGCACGGCTCGCCCGAGCCAGATGATCCACCGTGGATCAAACGTGTCCCCGTGCAACTCCAGTTTGTCTACGCTCCGCTGGCGCTGGGTTTTCGCGCCGCATTGGCTCAGGCCATCAAACAGCACAAGCCTGATGTGCTTCATCTGCACATGCCCAACAACTCGGCGCTATGGGTTTTGACACTGCGCGAGGCACGCTCGATCCCATGGGTGGTGCATTGGCAGTCTGACGTAGTGGTGTCACGCATTCGTGTCGCCATTGCACTGGCTTACAGGCTATACCGCCCTTTTGAACAGGCTGTATTGGGACGTGCGGCGCGCATTATCGCGACTTCGCCGCCGTACCTCGAGGCGAGCGAGCCGCTGCAGGCTTGGCGCGCCAAATGCGCTGTCATCCCATTGGGACTTGAGGCACCGAATGGGCCAATTACAGACGCATCCTTGGTTGCACGCTCCAGTCACTGGGTGGCAGGCAAACTTCGCCTGCTCTCCATCGGGAGGCTAACCTATTACAAAGGCTTCGAAACTCTGATCGCAGCAGCGGTTGGCGTGGCAGATGTGGAGCTACTGATCGTGGGCGACGGCGAGCTCCGTGGCGAGCTGCAAGCTCAAATCGACAAGCTAACTCCTCAGGGCCAAACACCCAACGTAAGGCTGCTTGGCAATGTAGACGATGCTGAAAAAATCATCTTGCTCCAAAGCTGTGACGTGTTCTGCCTCGCGTCTCGCGAACGGACTGAAGCTTTTGGCATGGTCCTGCTGGAAGCCATGCAACACGCCAAGCCATGCATTGTTTCATCTCTTGCCGGTTCTGGAATGCCCTGGGTTCTACAAACCGCAAATGCAGGGATTCAAGCGCCCCCGGAAGATGTAATGGCATGGGCCACGGCGATCCAACAGATGCAAGCCAATCCTCACCTGCGCCAACAATGGGGGGAGTCGGGGCGACGAGCGTTGCAGATGCACTTCTCCATAGGAGGCTGCGCGCAGGCCATCTACAACCAATACAGAGTGGCCGCTCCCGAAGCCGTCCTCGACACACCTTCCGGCAAGGACTTGCTCATCGTCATACCGGCTCGCAACGAAGCCGCGACCATTGGCGACCTGCTTCACCGATTGGACGCAGAAGGATGGCGTGATGTTTTGGTGATCAACGATCAAAGCACCGACGATACCCAGTCCATCGCGAGCGCGGCAGGCGCTCAGGTGCTCAGCCCCACCTTGCCCGTGGGTGCTTGGGGAGGAATGCAATTGGGCATCCGATACGCGCTTCGACACGGGTATCAGGCCGTAATAACCATGGACGCAGATGGGCAGCATGAGGTCGACGAAATACCCACATTGCTCCAAGCGCGGCAGCAGGCTGACCTCGTTGTAGGAGCCTTCCCCGAAAGAGCCAGCCCATTACGCCAATTGGCCTGGAACTGGTTCAGACATCTCGCTGGCTTCGATCTGCGTGACTTGACATCTGGCTTCCGCCTATACAACCGCCAGGTTCTGGAGGTTCTAGCCTCGCGCGAGGCTACGCTGCTTGACTATCAGGATCTCGGTGCGCTGCTACTTGTGCGCCGCGCTAGCCTCCAGATCACCGAAATCCCTGTCAACATGAACATGCGCACCATAGGGAAATCGCGTATTTTCAATTCATGGCTCAACGTGGCGAAATACATGCTTGCCACTAGCCTGCTCTGCTTGGCGCGCTGGGATCTCCGTTCGCGCAGCACCCCGTAGGACAAGGTCAGGTATAAAAGCTCGCGGGATGGACTGTTGCGCTCCAGCCGCTTTGCACATATTTGTTAACAATACAAAGATTAACCACCATAATCTTTGAAATAGTCTGCTTCTTTGACTCAGAAGTTGGGTTGCACCCACGATCTGCGCGTCTCGCGTTGACTTTATGGCTGTGTGCCGGGAAAAGACAACCAACATGAGAATGAAAAAATAATGCGTCTATCTATCTCAGCATGGCGCTCTTCGATAGCCGTTTTGTCTGTCACCGCGCTGGCAATTTTTTGCGGGCAAGCGTATGCACAGCAAGTGATGCAACTTGTCCCCGGGCAGGCACCGTCCGATAGAACCGCCCTGGCGGCATTGAGTGTCAAACCCGGCGAATCACTGCGAATCGAAAACCTCCGCGTCAACGACGCCAGCCCCACCGTGGTGAACCTGGAGTTGCGCCGCTCAGAGGTGGTAAGCGCGGGGACCCAGTACACCGTGGTTGATGACAAGGGTCGCCGCGCCTACCCACTGGCCGTCAACGCCCACTTTGTGGGGGTTGTGCAAGGCAAGCCAGACAGCTATGCCTTTGCGACAGTGTCACCCGATGGTGAAATCCGCACCATCATTCATCAGGACAAAGACACGCTATTGAACGAGTTGGTGCCAGCACGCAGCAGCGGTGACGGCAAAGCCATCTCGCGAGCGGTCGATCATCAAAGGGATTTCGTCAACAGAGAGTTTTCTTGCGGCGTGACACCAGCCTTCCTGCAAAGCGACCCGACCCAGCGCAAACTTCTTTTCCAACAAGTTTCGAACACTGGTGAATCAGGCTCTTCGCAAGCCATAAGTGAAAAGGCAGGCACCCAACGCAGGGCAGACATCATTATTGATAGCGACTATGAGTTTTACCAACTCAAAGGAACCGAGGCAACCGCATTCAACTACGTTGTGGATCTGTTCACCTACGTTGGCACCCGGTACCAAGCTGAAGCCTCTACCCGATTCAATTTGAAGCAGATCATTATTCGGACGACCACAGTCGACCCATGGAACGCCACGAATACGAGTGCCATGCTGACCGAACTCCGCAATTACGGAAACGGGGGTGCCTATGCACCGCAGACATGGCACCATGTTCACCTACTGAGCGGCAAGCCCGCGGGCGGCGGGATTGCTTACGTCAATACGCTAGGTGCTCCCAGTTACGCGTATGGTGTGAGTGCGGCGCTCGCAGGTAATTTCACGCCCTCAAATCCTCAAGTGATTTGGGACTCGGTGGTAGTAGCCCACGAAATTGGACATGCATTTGGTAGCTCTCACACCCATGATTATGACAACCCCGCCGTAGTACCCTCTCCTAACACAGGCGGAGCTATCGATTGCTGCTACTCAGGTAATGCAACCGGCCAGTGCGGCATCGCTTTGGGTGGGGCTGATCGTTTTGGTTATTTGCCAGGGCTGAGTTCGACCACGGGAGGTGGCGCGGGTCAAAGCAACGGCACCATCATGAGCTACTGTCATCTGCTATCAGGCGGAATGAGCAACATTGCGTGGTCGTTTGGTACAGGGCATCCGTATGGGGTCAACGCTGGGCGAGTGCCCATAGTCATGACTGGACAAGCACAGACCTACCTACCTCTAGACGCTTCCAGCACGTACGATGTATACGTCACAAAAGCAGGTGCTGGTACAAGCACAGGCACGGTTACCAGCGCACCCGCAGGTATTAACTGCGGCACTGACTGCACCGAGGCATTTGCAGTTGGCACTTCTGTGACCCTATCGGCCACTGCAGGGGCGGGCTATGTTTTTGCAGGTTGGTCTGGAGCAGGGTGTTCCGGCACAGGCACTTGCACTGTCACGGTGGACTCGTACAAAGGCATCACGGCCACCTTCAACACGCCGCCTGTAGGTGTACTTTCCATCGCAAAAATTGGCACCGGAGCAGGAACGGTAACGCGATCGGGTGGCGCCCTTAACTGCGGGTCAACCTGCACAGAATCTTTTACCCCTGGCGCTACTGTCACGCTTACAGCAACGCCAGCGGCCGGTAGCACTTTTGCCGGATGGAGTGGTGGAACCTGTAGTGGCACGGGTTCTTGCTCTTTCACCATCAACGCCAATACAACAGTCAATGCCCAGTTCAATCTCACCTCGGGCGGCACAACCACCACCCCCCTCCTCCAAAGCAATTTGTCAGGTAGTGCGGGTTCTACCCAGTATTTTTCCGTAGTTGTACCCGCTGGCGCTACGAACCTTGTTATTCAAATGAATGGCGGGTCCGGGGATGTTGACCTGTATGTCAAGTTTAATCAGGTTCCTACACTCAACTCTTACGACTGCCGCCCTTATCTAGACGGGAACGCAGAAACCTGCACTTTCACAACACCAAGCGCAGGCACTTATCATATTATGCTCAGTGGTTATCAAGCATTCAGCGGGGTCACTCTTGCAGCGAGCTACCAGTATACAAAAAAAATAAACGCTGATCTTACGCCCATTCTTAATCTTTTACTTGACTAACTTTAAAATAGAGGTCTTATGAAAAAAATTTTTAATATAATTTTTACAGCATCGATTCTGACATGCTTCAACTCTGCAAACGCCGGAATTTCCTCTGGAAAGGTTACCAGTGTTTTTATGCACACCCCAGATGTTGTAATGTTTGCAGCTGGACCAATGAGCAACCCTGCAGGCTGCGTAAGCAGTGTTCAACAATGGGCCATTAAACTATCCGACCCAGCCGGAAAAGGCTTTCTCGCAATTTTACTCTCAGCACAAGCGCAGGGAAAATCAGTATATGTCCAAGGCTATACCAATACATGCCGCGACTGGCCAGATCGGGAGTTACCATCTTATATTGTCATTCTCGATTAAAAATACAAGCCACATCAAAAAATATTTATTGGATCAAAATCCAGCTCTCAAAACATCACTACTAAATATTTTCAAAAACTTATTAAAAAACAACCGAATTGCATCCACGATGATTCAAGAGAATTAGATCAATTTCCTCGAAACATCCAGTCAAGTGTGGTCTGCAGTTTTGGCGTATGCCAGTCGCCAATTAGTCCACGCAACTTGGCGCTGTCACCGCTCAATGATCTGACTTCGTTAGCACGCACAAAAGCCGGATCGATCTGTACCTCCAGGGTGTGCCCTGCTATACATTCCAACATCTGTATCAATTCGCGCAATGAATGAGGATGACCGGAACATACATTGACAGTGACTCCCGCAGGACACACCTCAAGCAAACGACGATACGCCCGAGCGACGGCCCGCACATCAGAGAAATCGCGCCACACATCAATGTTACCAAGTTGAATGATATTCGCGTGCCGACGAAAATGAGCCACTATTTTAGGAACCAAAAAGACTTCTGATTGCCCGATGCCGGTGTAGTTAAAGGGCCTTGTTATTACTATAGGCAGTCGACTCATCCATAGCCGAGCCATCTGCTCCATGGCAATTTTACTGACTGCATAATCATTGGCAGGATTCAGAGGGGCATCCTCTGCCAAGACCCCCCCAGAAGAGTTGCCATATACATTTGCACTACTGGCCAACAATATGCATTTTGGCCTATGCATAGAGCCATCAAGTGCCGCCAACAGATTTCGCGTGCCTAAAAGATTCACTTTGTAAAAAGAATCTACGTTATCGTGCCCCACAAAAGCTATCGCAGCAAGGTGAATAACAAAATCGGGCTTCACTTCCGATACAACAGCGTTTACGCCAACGGCGTCGAGCAAATCTACGCAACGATAGCGTAGATCTACTGCATCAGGCTGTGTTCCAAGGCCATAAACCTCCCACCCATGAGCCAGCAACTCTGAAGCAACATAGCGACCAGTGAATCCCTTTATCCCTGTAATCAAAGCTCTGGGCTTTGCTGCGACATTTTCTATTGCCATCAGAATGACCAGCCACCCTGGTTACGCCTCAGATCAGCCTCCACCATCATCTGGCATAACTGCTCCAGGGTGGTTTGAGGCTCCCACCCCAACTTCGCTTTGGCCTTAGCAGGATCTCCCATCAACAGCTCCACCTCTGAGGGCCGATAGAACCTTGGGTTCACTCGCACAACTGTTTTACCTGTAGCGATATCTACCGCTATTTCAGAATCGGTTGCCCCCTTGAACTCCACATCGATGCCCGCTCCTCTAAATGCCATACGCACAAAGTCTCGCACCGTTTCAGTACGATTAGTTGCCAACACAAATGTATCAGGTTCGTCAGCCTGGAGCATACGCCACATACCATCCACATATTCTTGAGCAAAGCCCCAGTCACGCTTGGCATCTAGATTCCCCAACTCCAATGTATTAATTTTACCCAACTTAATTTTCGCGACACCATCTGTAATTTTTCGCGTGACAAACTCTAGCCCGCGCAATGGACTTTCGTGGTTAAACAAAATACCACTGCTCCCAAAAATATCATAACTTTCGCGATAATTCACAGTCATCCAATGCGCGTAAAGCTTCGCAACCCCATATGGACTACGGGGGTAGAACGGCGTCTCCTCCACCTGAGGAATCGCTTGCACCTTGCCGAACATCTCGGAAGTACTGGCTTGGTAAAAACGAATCTTTGGATTAACTATACGAATGGCCTCAAGCAAATTGACCACCCCAATACCGGTTATTGCCGCAGTCGTTACAGGTTGTTCAAACGAGACGCCGACGAAGCTCTGAGCTGCCAGATTGTAAATCTCCGAAGCATCGGTATTTTGCAACAGGCGAATACTTGATGATAAATCAGTTAGATCATACTCAACCAAATGCAAATTGGCACACTCACGTATGCCCAATTCTTGGATGCGCCAAAAATTGACTGAACTGGTACGGCGAAAAGTACCATATACAACATAACCCTTATCAAGCAGAAATTTAGCCAAATATGCCCCATCTTGGCCTGTAATACCCGTAATAATTGCCTTTTTCATAAATCGATATAAATATGTTATTTAACCCGAAAATCAAGTTAAAAAAATTTGCAAACCATCAACTGCCTATTTTTGAAAATTTCATTATTCAAAATTACACAGATTAGGCAACAACACTCGCAAGAAGCTTCTCTCGTCGTAACGATTTAATTATATTAAATAGTCGCTCAGACAAATATTCCCAATCATGGGACCTCAACCACTCCTCTTGGCGTTCGAACAACGGGTTGTCTTTTCCTTGAGCATTGAAGAGATGCGACACCGCACTAACAATATCTTGCACCTCTGAGCCATCCATCCTCCAAGTTACATCCGCGAGATCTGAAAATATCTCAAGGGGGCTAACAAGAACTGGTTTAAGAGTAGAAAGTCCAACCGTCACTGCAGCACTGGAGCTTTCTTGGGTATGCTTATAGGGAAAAATTACACAGTCAGCGGCGCCCAATTTTTTTTGCGAATCCTCTATTGGTAAATAATCAGTCATCCAATGAATATTTTTTTCGACTCCAAATTTCTTTGCAATCTTTCGACATTCTTCAATATAAATTGAACTGCGCTTATCCAAGATAGATGTCACAGCAATCAAATGAACTGACCTTTTAGTGACAGAAATTAATGGTGGTATTGCCTTGATCAAAGTATCAATTCCCTTGTGAGGCAAGGCAAAACCAAAGCAACCCAAAACTAACGCATCTGAAGGAATATTTAATTCAACTCTCACAGAAGATGAGTCGGAGGGCGCTAATGGCGCCATCCCCCCCAATTGGAGCATCATCACATTCTCAACCAAACCCAATGCAAGCAAATTATTTAAATCTTGAGGCTTGTGCACAATAATTCGATCTACCTTACTCAATGCTTCGATCGCAGTCGAGGTCAGTCTCGAATCATGGAGCAAGGGTTGTGTTGAATGCAACTCCAGAACAACTACCACACCCACTTTACTCAAATGAGCTAGTTGCTCGCAAAGAGCCTCCGTAAGAGGGAATAGACTGGGTTGATGCTGCACAAAAACAATATCAGTATTACTCTGATTTATTCGCTCAAGAAGTTTGTGAACACTATCATTTTCGCCAGCCCTCCAAGCTATTTCAGCATCTGGCGGAACATTAACAGTACGATCATCACAATATATTTTTAAACTCATCCGACGTTTATAAACACTGGGTGACAATAAGCTATTAGCATATTCTGCAATCCCGCATCGCGTTGCCCATGGGCTAACCGCAGCAACTCTTAGAGGAGAAGATTCAGAGCGGGATTGGTTTTGCATCCATTGTGCACTCCGTATTAATGAGCTAGCGCAGTTAGCCCAAGTATAAATTTTACGTACGTGCAATGCACCAGACTTAACCCGAGCCTCCAGTTCGGGATCTCTAATAATAACTTTTTCACGCACTCTCCGCATTTCAGCTGCCAAATGTAGGGGGTCGGGTTCCACCCAACAGGAATCACTGCTCCGCAAATGACTACGGGACGCTGAAAATTCGAAATTTATCAGCGTAGCAGTCGCGTGTGTACAGAAGTCCGCATGTGCGCTATGCCCCGTTGTTATGACTGGTAAGGCCAAAGCCAACGCTTCTGCCGCAGGAAGATTGAAGCCCTCTCCGCGCGACGGCAAGACCATGCAATGCGCAGTTCGATAAAGCCTAAGCATATTCAAATCATCCAAGGGATTCTCGTCAATAATGACTTTCGGGGGAAACTTCAACCCCTCACTTAAAGACTTCAGCTGTGCATGCACCTTGTTATGTGGATTTGGAAATGTCTTTATGTATAGCTCTACCGAATCAGCAGAAGTAAAAGTATTTAAATATGCCGACAAAAGTACATCAATCCCCTTGCGTTCGAACGCTGACGACACATGGAGAAAGCGAAACACCTGCCCAGCAGACACGGTTAGTTTATCAATAGGCTCTTCACTCTGATCAATCAAATGATCTATCCCGATCGGAATGACAAAAACCTGGATACCGCAGCCGGAATTTATTAATGCCCTTTTAACAGAGGTTGCAGCGACCCAAACAATATCAAAATTATTGTTAATATTTCGAACTACATCGATAGGGACAGAAGTTTCTTCCCAGAAGAATAGCACTCCACGCATGCCACATGGCTGCGTATCCGCAACAACTGGATAGTGATGTACTATTGAAATAGTGCCTTGGATCTCCTCAGAAGGAATTTTTCGCCAGAGCGCATCGTGTATAAGTGAGTCCTGCTCAGGGCTAAGCCTCGGCATCTCAGAACACAACTCATTTTCGTACGGTATATAGCTAAACCGTTTCTCATTAATACTTTCCATCCCAACGGCCAATCCACGATTAACTATAGCCAAACTATAGGCTCCTTCCACATGACCAACCAGCCTCACCCAGCAAGATTTAGCAATAACCAGTTCAGGAAGTGACATTGCTTCAGGAAGAACTGGAGTTTCAGGAAGAACTCGAGGATGATTTTTAAAATCTCCACTAATCGGAATTTTGTTAAATTCCACCTTGTGTACATGAGCAAACGGCGTACTCAACAATGCCTCTTTAAGCACATTTCGGCGGATTGCGACACTAACTAATTGGCGATGCAGCTCAGGGTAACGAATGAGCCATCTGCTTAGAATAAAGCGGATCTTTGGATAACTAAAGACTTGTCCAAATAGCCAGCCCAGAAGAGGCTGAGATTTTTCGATTCCGAAGAATAAAAGATAATTTAAAAAATTACGCACTACGAGTACAAAATCAAAGAATTTACCCGCCATCCACCGAAGTGGAGAAGAGATACGCCAAGACAGACTTTGATAAATTCCATTAATTTTCAACTGAAGTTTCAGCGTTTCTTCTTGATAAAAGGTGGCTTTTTTTTTGAGTTCACTGATTTCATGCTTATTCTTTTGAATTTCTGCGTGCAAATCTAAGATTTGCGCACGCCCTGAAGCAGCCTCGCGCGCCAAATCGTCAAAACGTACGTCTTGCTCATCTTGCAATTTTTTTGAAATATCACGAATGCGTTGAGCTAGTAAGGTCTCAGCACGAATCGCCAACTCACGCGCCCGACTTTCGTGCTCGGTTGTTCTTATAAGATCCGAGGATGAAACCATTTCATGCGAAAACGAAGGTCGGTGACGCTCCCGCGCAATCTGGATTGCGCTGAGATCAGCCTCAGTCCAACCACCTTCTATGAGCCACCGGTGGACTCTTATCTCAAGAGGTAGAAAAAATTGACTATCTCGTTCTGAGTACCGGCCTTGAGGCACTTCACAGTCAGAGAAATTGATTTCATTGATGCCCATGTTTTTGAGGGCAGCTAGAATTTCCAACTTGTAACAGGAAGAATCACTAAGGCTATCAATATTGATCATCAAATCCGCATGAACCATTCCCTCCCGAAGAGCCAAGCACCAAAGAAGGTAAAAAATGAGATAGCTTTTCTCACTAGTGAGTGCAATATTTTCATAAAATGAAAACAAATTGCTCAAACTCCTTTCCGAGCACGAAGGAATATCAAGCTCTGCCCAGATATTTTTCACAAGCGGAGGTGCTTGAGGAGAACTAACGATTATTAGATTTACAACATCAAAATATGACGTGACCTTATATGACCACCACTGATCCCATGGATTGCGCCATAAATATACGTGAATTCCTTCGAGATGCCTTTTAATAAATTCGATACGACCCGATGTGCGGCACTCTTGGAACACAGGTCGGCCTTTAGCGCCTCGTGCCAGGGTTCTCCAGTACTCAATTTCCGCTTCACTTTCTGGGTCGTAAAAATATTCTTCGTAGATTATTTTTTCGTTAATCGCTTTTTCCCACACAGGCCAAACATCGATTAATTCATCAAAATAAGACTTCTCCAGTTTTGGATGACGGAGCAGCAGCGTCTTAGAATCGAGATCATCAAATCTAAGACTAGATGGATCCGCCCTGTAGTAATAAGCAGCCTCGTGAAGAGGTTCCTGATAACACCAATAGCCCCCGCAACTACGACGAAATACATTGAATATATATGTACTTCCCGCACGAAAGATAGAATGAACGAAGATCGGCGAATTTTGCATAGATTTAATTTCGCAGAATGACTTCACTGCTCACATCTAGTTGAGCTTTCATATCCATCAACCCAGCAACAACGGTTAGCCCCTCTCCAGCAGTGACACGTAGCAGTGCCGAATCAACTCTTCGGCTCAAAAACTCAGCACCATGCTCCCCCTCTATTCTCACACCACAGTTTAGATAATAAATGCCCGGGGCCAATTGATTTTTCAAAGAAAAGCAAACCTGAACAACATCGCCAGATTTATAATCTGTATCAGACAATTCGTCCAAAGTTGAATCAGTCCCGTACAGAGCCACACCTTCACGGGTTTTTAGCATCATGGCAAAAATAGGATTTTTGACATCTTCAATAAATCGGACGCGATAGCACCATTGAAAAGGAATACCAGACTCAACAACATTAATTCGACAGCCATCGGTGTCAGCCAACCAGCAAGCTTCTATATCAGCTTGACCGTTGCCATAGATTATTTCGCAACTCACGGCAAGGGACTGATCGAAGTGAGAAGCTTCTATCGCTGATTTTGAATTAATTTGGAATTCCCGCTTATTTTCCCCACCTACTTTTCGATCACCAAATAAGTACCGCTCATATTCATCACAAACTTGTTTGGACGCACCCGATATGACCAGAGTACCTTGGTTTATAAATAATGCCCGGTTACATATTTTTTTTATCGCGTCGATATCGTGACTCACAAAGAGTAATGTAGTACCTGCCGCGCGAAACGCTTCAATACGTTGAAAGCATTTACGCTGAAATGAAGCGTCACCCACCGACAGCGCCTCATCAACAATGAGCACATCTGGGCGGATTGCCGTGGCCACCGCGAAAGCCAGTCGAACTTGCATACCACTTGAGTACACGCGCACAGGTTGATCAATGTACTTTCCAATATCTGCAAATTTCTCGATTTCGGGTGTAACTAGCGATATTTCTTCAGCTGTATGGCCGAGCAACTGCCCCGCCATGAATATATTTTGTCGACCTGTGAAATCCGAATGGAATCCCATTCCCAATTCAAGCAAAGCAGCAACCTTCCCATTTACATGGACCCCCCCCTCCGTCGATTGAGTAGTACCGGCAATAATTTTTAGCAGTGTGCTTTTACCAGCACCATTTTCCCCCACAATACCAACTGCTTCCCCAGGCTGTAAGCTGAAAGAAATATCACGCAATACCCAAGTTTTTTCGTGACGAGTTTTACCAGTTACCCATTCAACGATTCGTGACCATTTACTTGGATAACGCTTATAAGCTTTACCGACATTTGAAACTACGAGGCTACCCATTACAATTCGTCCACCAACTCACCCACATGTGAAAGAAAGAACCGACCCCCTAATAATAAAAATAACATCGAGAGCAAAGCAAGTGGTATCAGACTAGCAAAGTCTGGCATGCGCTGGTTCAGAAACAAGGTTTGATAGGAAACCATCAAGGGCTGCATCGGGTTGAATCGCAGCACTGCTCGCGCAGCAGTTGGCAAAGAGTCGAACACATAAACAATTGGTGTGAGCCAGAACCAGAACTGCACCACAATGCCCATTAACTGCCCAATGTCCCTGAAAAAGACGTTGAGTGTTCCCAAAAAGATACCAAGGCCCAGAGTAAAAAGCACCTGCAATGCCAGCAAAGGCATAACAGCTAGAAGCGCCCATCCTGGCCAATGACCAATCAAGGCTAAAAAGGCGAGGTACAAGGCAAACACAATCCCAAAGTTGACCAACGCAGAGACTGCAACAATGGCTGGCAGGCAGATGCGTGGAAAGTTAGATTTTTTGATCAGATTGCCATGTTCTAGGAACACGCCGTTCAGACGTCCGAGCATTTCTGAAAACAAGCCCCAGGTCAGGACCCCTGCACACAGGTAGATGCTGAATGCAAACGGCGTTTGCTCGTGACCCGCAAGACTGGGGCGCATGAGTTGGCCGAACACCACGGTGTAAATAATGATCATGGCCAGCGGGTTGGCCACTGACCAGAACGCACCCAGCAAAGATTCGCGGTATTTCCCGTGAAACTCCCGCATGACACTGCTCCAAACAAAGCCGCGGTAGCCCCAAAGGGCTTTAAGCATAGGTAAGCCAGGCATAGAGTCAGCCTTCTTTCGGAGCAGGCACTGCCCGACCGTACGTGTCTTCAAACCGGACTATGTCATCCTCATTCAGATAACTTCCCGATTGCACCTCAATAATTTCTAGAGGTACTTTCCCAGGGTTGGTCAGCCGGTGCACGTGGCCCAACGGGATAAAGGTGGATTCGTTTTCACCCAGTAAAAAGACCTTTTCACCGTTGGTCACCTGGGCTGTGCCCTTGACCACAATCCAGTGTTCGGCCCGATGATGGTGCATTTGCAGGCTCAGGCTGGCGCCGGGGTTGACCACAATGCGCTTAACCTGAAAGCGCTCGCCACTATCGATGCTGTCGTACCAGCCCCAGGGGCGGTGGATCTTTCGGTGCGTCTGGGTCAAGGTGTGCCCTGCTTCGCGCAGCTTGCCCACGATCAGTTTGACGTCCTGGGTTTGGCGTTTGTCTGCTACCAGGATGGCGTCTGCGGTTTCTACCACCACGATGTTGTCCAGCCCCACGCCAGCCACCAGACGGCTGCTGGACAGTAGCAGTGAGTTGGAGCAGCCGTGCTGAATGATGTCACCCACGCGCGCGTTGCCGTGCTCATCTTGCTCGCGCACTTCCCACAGGGCGTCCCAGGCTCCCAGGTCCGACCAGCCGGCCTGCAGCGGCACCACGCACGCCTGTATGCCCAGCTCGGGCCGGGTTGGCAGGCACTCCATCACGGCGTAGTCAATGGAGTCGGCAGGGCATGCGTTGAAGGTTTCGGTGGCAGGACGGACAAAGTCCACATCCTTTTGTGCTCCTGCCATGGCGGCTGAGCAGGCGGCAAAGATATCGGGGCGGCAGCTTTGAATGGCCTTGAGCCATACGCTGGTGCGCACCATGAACAAGCCGCTGTTCCACAAGTAGTTGCCAGCGTCCAGGTAGCTTTGGGCACGTGTTGCGTCCGGTTTTTCGGCAAAGCTGGCGATGTAGTGGGCACCGTCCCCCGGCACTGATTCGCCACACTGGATGTAGCCATACCCTGTCTCTGGCTTGTCGGCCACGATGCCAAAGGTCACCATGGCGCCGCCGTTAGCAATGGCAAACGCTTGCTCGATCGCATGGTGAAACGCGGGTAGGTGGGCTATCACATGGTCAGCGGGCATGGCCAGCAGCACCGGGTCGCCGCCTTCTTCCTCTGACTGCGCTTGCAAGGCCGCAAGGGTCAGCGCGGGTGCTGTATTGCGGCCCGCAGGCTCCAGCACGATGCGCGCGCCGTGTATGCCAGCCTCCATCAGCTGGCTGGCAGCCAAAAAGCGGTGCTCTGCATTGCAGACCAGGATAGGCGCCTTCGCCACAGGGATTTGATTCAGCCCTTGCAAGCGCAGTGCCGTGTCTTGGAGCATGGTGCGCGCACCGGCCAGGGCCAAAAACTGCTTGGGGTAGGTTTCGCGCGATAGCGGCCACAGGCGTGTGCCGGAGCCGCCACACAGAACTACGGGCAACAACAAATTCAAGGATACATTCATAAAACTAGAGCAGGTCTTGATCTTGGGGGCGCTCAGCGGACTTATGCGCAAGATCGGCCTCCAGCAAGGCCAAGCGCTGGTTCAACCGGCGAACATCGCGCTCAATACGGGTATTGACCATGTCGCTGTGCAGGGCCTTGATTAGCAAGACCATGCACACCAGCAGCAGCAGCAGCGTGGGTGGGTAGGTCACACCCAGCCGCAGGGCCAGCCAGTCGATCAACCCGGGTGAAGCACCTAGCACGGCCGCCACCCCGGCCACCATCACCCAGAACAGGCCATGCATGACATAAAGATGATCTCTACGGATCAAGTACAAAATCAGCACGGCAAGGCCAATGCCCATCAGCGCGGTAGTGAATTGCAAGGACGCCATCAGATTCCTGAATCGGTAAAGCTCCGCGCGCTCGAGATCAAGCCTGTGAGTTGGGAGCAAGAAAGAGACGGTTGGACCACTGCAACCCAGGGAGTTGCACATGCGTGCGTGACGCAAATGCCCACCATCGCCACATCCGAAAGATTGTAGGTGCACGGTAGTTACAAAGCGCCGCAAAGACCTCGCGCCGACCTGCCAACAAGTAAGCAAATATCTCAGACATACCAGTGATGCTCTTGAAATGAAGCGGAATGCCCGTATCATTAGCACTCACCGCAGACGAGTGCTAACACCGCACTCCCTGCTGGCAGTTTGGTAGCCCCGGATAGCCGGGGCTGATTGAGTCCCTCAGCTTTTTTACTGAAAACAGGAGCATTGCAATGAACCTTCGCCCTCTGCACGATCGCGTGATCGTCAAGCGTATTGAAAGCGAAACCACGACCGCTTCCGGCATCGTGATCCCTGACAACGCCGCCGAAAAGCCCGATCAAGGTGAAGTGTTGGCCGTTGGCCCCGGCAAGCGCAACGACAAGGGCGAAGTGCTCGCCCTGAACGTGAAGGTCGGTGACCGCGTTCTGTTCGGCAAGTACTCGGGCCAGACCGTCAAGGTCAAGGGCGACGAGCTGCTGGTCATGAAGGAAGACGACCTGTTTGCAGTGGTTGAGAAGTAATTTCTCTTCCCTCTGAATCACTCATCTTTTTATAGCTGCCAGTGCTTATTGAATAAGCGCCAGCAGCCAATTTGAATCAAATTTTCAGGAGCTCCAAAATGGCAGCAAAAGACGTAGTTTTCGGCGGCGAAGCCCGCGCACGCATGGTTGAAGGCGTGAACATCCTGGCCAACGCGGTCAAGGTGACCCTGGGCCCCAAGGGTCGCAATGTGGTGCTGGAGCGCTCGTTCGGCGCCCCCACCGTGACCAAGGACGGTGTGTCCGTGGCCAAGGAAATCGAACTCAAGGACAAGCTGCAGAACATGGGCGCCCAGCTCGTGAAGGAAGTGGCCTCCAAGACCAGCGACAACGCTGGTGACGGCACCACCACCGCTACGGTGCTGGCACAAGCCATCGTGCGCGAAGGCTTCAAGTACGTGGCCGCCGGCATCAACCCGATGGACCTGAAGCGCGGTATCGACAAGGCTGTGACGGCCCTGGTCGCCGAGCTGAAGAAGGCTTCCAAGCCCACCACCACCTCCAAGGAAATCGCCCAAGTGGGTTCGATCTCCGCCAACTCCGACGAAACCATCGGCAAGCTGATCGCTGACGCCATGGACAAGGTTGGCAAGGAAGGCGTGATCACCGTGGAAGACGGCAAGTCGCTGGACAGCGAACTGGACGTCGTGGAAGGCATGCAGTTCGACCGCGGCTACCTGTCGCCCTACTTCATCAACAACCCCGAAAAGCAATCCGCGATTCTGGACAACCCCTTCGTGCTGCTGTTCGACAAGAAGATCAGCAACATCCGCGACCTGCTGCCCACGCTGGAGCAAGTTGCCAAGGCCGGCCGTCCCCTGCTGATCATTGCCGAAGAAGTCGAAGGCGAAGCCCTGGCTACGCTGGTGGTCAACACGATCCGCGGCATCCTGAAGGTTGTGGCCGTGAAGGCTCCTGGCTTCGGCGACCGCCGCAAGGCCATGCTGGAAGACATCGCCATCCTGACGGGCGGCAAGGTCATCGCTGAAGAAGTCGGTCTGACCCTGGAAAAGGTCACTCTGGCCGACCTGGGCCAAGCCAAGCGCATCGAAGTGGGCAAGGAAAACACCATCATCATCGACGGCGCTGGCGCTGCCGCTGACATCGAAGCCCGCGTCAAGCAAGTGCGCGTGCAGATCGAAGAAGCCACGTCCGACTACGACCGCGAAAAGCTGCAAGAGCGCGTGGCCAAGCTGGCTGGCGGCGTGGCCGTGATCAAGGTGGGCGCTGCCACCGAAGTCGAAATGAAGGAAAAGAAGGCCCGCGTGGAAGACGCACTGCACGCTACCCGTGCAGCTGTGGAAGAAGGCGTTGTGGCTGGTGGCGGCGTGGCTCTGCTGCGTGCCAAGCAAGCTGTGGGCGACTCGATCAAGGGCGACAACGCTGACCAGGACGCCGGTATCAAGCTGGTGCTGAAGGCAGTGGAAGCTCCTCTGCGCGAAATCGTGAACAACGCCGGCGGCGAAGCCTCGGTGGTGGTGAACGCAGTGTTGGCTGGCAAGGGCAACTTCGGCTTCAACGCTGCCAACGACACCTACGGCGACATGCTCGAACTGGGCATTCTGGACCCCACGAAGGTCACCCGCACCGCTCTGCAAAACGCTGCCTCCGTGGCATCGCTGCTGCTGACGACCGAAGCCATGGTGGCAGAGGCTCCGAAGGAAGAAGCCGGCGCTGGCGGCGGCATGCCCGACATGGGTGGCATGGGTGGCATGGGCGGCATGGGCATGTAATTGCCTGGCCACTGCGCAGCGGCCCCGTGCTGACTGCGCAGCCCACTACACAAAAGCCCGCAGGCCTTACGGTCTGCGGGCTTTTGTTTTTTCTATGGGGCCAACTCGGGACACTGGCCTGCCATGGGTTTACTCCCCGCTGGGTTGCACCCACCAGTAAATCAGCACCAGGGTGCCGATACCGGTGAGAGACAGCAGCTGCCACCAGCCGGAGCGGCCAATATCGTGCAAACGGCGAGCCCCCACGGCCAGCGCGGGCAACAGCAGGGCCAGCGCGGCAATGCCATACAGCACCTGGCTGATCATGGTGGCAATCACCAGCACCCCGAACTGAAACAGCGCAAACCACCAGAACTCGGAGCGTGGAGCACGGCCTGAAAACCCTGCGTACTGCGCGAAGCAGCTTTTGACAGCCGAAACAAAATCCATAGCGAATTCCCTCTCTTGAACAATCATTGCTTAGTCACGGGGTGTCCCCGCGTGGCCATGATAGAGGGGCGCTGCAACAAGTCCAGCCAACTCGGCGCGCGCAGCAGAGACACCGTACCGCTGGCGCCACGGTGTCAGTGTCTCCTTTGCTCTTATTTTGATAGCTTTCAGTGCATATTGCACTAGCGCACCAGGCGCTTTTGGCTGCAAACCCAGCGCCCAGAGCCCCTCAAGCCGCCTTGCGCAATGCCTGGGTGTCGCGCGCCAGCTGGGTGATGCGCGCCCAGTCGCCCGCGCGCACCGCATCGGTGGGCGTAAGCCATGAGCCGCCCACGCAGCGCACATTGGGCAGTGCCAGGTAGTTGGAGGCAGTGGCGTTGGTGATGCCACCCGTGGGGCAAAAGCTCACCTGGCCAAACGGGCTGGCCCAGGACTTGAGCAGCGGGATGCCGCCCACGGCCTCGGCCGGGAAGAGCTTGAGGAACGAGAACCCATCGGCCAGCGCCGCCATGATCTCGCTGGATGTGGCCACACCGGGCAGCAGCGGCAGGTTCAGGCCCTTGCAGGCGCTGCCCACGGCCGAGGTGTAGCCGGGGCTCACGGCAAAACGCGCACCGGCTTCGCTCGCGCGGCGCGCGTCATCGGCGTTGAGCACCGTGCCCACACCCACCACAGCTTCGGGCAGATGGCGGGCGATGGTTTCGATGGCGGGCAGACCGGCAGCGGTGCGCAGCGTCACCTCCAGCACCTTCACGCCACCGGCCAGCAGGGCCTCGGCCAGGGGCAGCGCGTCTTCCACGCGGTCGATCACGATGACAGGGATGACCGGGCCATGGCTGGCGATGTCGAGGGGATTCATGGGGGCGGAAGCAGGGGTTACAGCCATGTGCAGGCTCCTTGTTCGGCACCGCCTGCGTGGCGGCGAAAGTTGGTGAAGAGTTCGCGGCCGAAGCCGATGGGTGATGGGGCGCTGCAGGGCTCCGGGGCGCGTGCGGCCCACTCGGCATCGTCCACCAGCACATCGAGCGTGCCAGCCACCGCATCCACCCGCACGATGTCGCCATCACGCACCTTGGCCAGCGGGCCACCGGCCAGGGCCTCGGGCGTGACGTGGATCGCGGCCGGTACGCGGCCGGAGGCGCCGCTCATGCGGCCGTCGGTGACCAGCGCCACCTGGAAGCCCTGGTTCTGTAGCACTGCCAGCGGAGGCGTGAGCTTGTGCAGCTCTGGCATGCCGTTGGCCTGCGGGCCCTGAAAGCGCACCACGGCCACCATGTCCTGGTTCACCTCGCCCGCGCTGAAGGCGGCGAGCAGGGCTTCTTGCGAGTCAAAAACTCGCGCTGGGGCTTGGACGATGTGGCGGTCTTCGGGCACGGCCGACACCTTGATCACCGCGCGGCCCAGACGGCCTTGCAGCAGGCGCAGCCCGCCGGTGGGTGAGAAGGGTTCGCTCACAGGCCGCAGCACCGAGGTGTCGCCCGACACGGCGGGTGCGCTCTTGCCGCCATCGGCAATGCCGCCCGCGTTCACGCTCATCACATCAGGGTGCATCAAGCCGCCGGCCAGCAGCTCACGCAGGATCCAAGGCGGGCCGCCTGCGGCCTGGAACTGGTTCACATCAGCATCGCCATTGGGGTACACGCGGGCCAGCAGGGGCACCACCGACGAGAGTTCGTCAAAGTCCGTCCAGTCGATCAGGATGCCCGCGCTGCGCGCAATCGCCACCCAGTGGATCAGGTGGTTGGTGGAGCCGCCCGTGGCCAGCAGGGCCCCCATGGCGTTGACGATGCAGCGCTCGTCCACCAGCTTGCCGATGGGGGTGAAGCGGTTGCCCCGCTTGCCGATGTCGAGCACCGTGCGCAGCGCCTGGCGCGTGAAGGCCTCGCGCGCCTCGCTGCCGGGCGACTCGAACGCTGCACCGGGCACATGCAGGCCCATGGCTTCGAGCAGCATCTGGTTGCTGTTGGCCGTGCCGTAGAACGTGCAGGTGCCAGGGCTGTGGTACGCGGCCGATTCGGCCTTGAGCAGTTCGTCACGGCCCACCAGGCCTTGTGCGTACTGCTCGCGCACCTTGGATTTCTCCTTGTTCGACAGGCCTGTGCCCATGGGGCCTGCAGGCACAAACACGCAGGGCAGATGGCCGTAGTGCAGCGCGCCAATCAACAGCCCGGGCACGATCTTGTCGCACACGCCCAGCAGCAGCGCGCCATCGAACACATCGTGGGACAGCGCTACCGCAGTGGCCATGGCAATAGCATCGCGGGAGAACAACGACAGCTCCATGCCGGGCGTACCCTGCGTCACACCATCGCACATGGCGGGCACGCCACCAGCCACTTGCACCGTGGCACCGAGCTGGGCGGCCTCATCACGCAGGATAGCGGGGTAGCCCTGGTACGGCTGGTGCGCCGAGAGCATGTCGTTGTAGGCCGTGACGATGCCGATGTTGGGCGCCTTCTCGACCGTGACCTTGAACTTGTCCGAGCCCGGCAACGCCGCGTAGGCGTGGGCCAGGTTCGCGCAGCCCATGCGGTCTTGTGCGGGCTTGCGGGCAATCATGGCGTCAACGCCGGCAAGGTAGGCGCCGCGGGTGTCTGCGCTGCGCTGGACAATGCGCTCGGTCACGCGCGCTACAACTGGGTGCATGGAAGTCTCCATCGGTGGGTGGCAGGACCCCGTGCATTGCGCCAGGGTCGTTATCTGAGGCCCTAGAATGTAACTCGATAACCATGCCAATTCAACCCATGTCCCTGCAAACCTTGCCCTTGCCACCGTCCGAACTGGGTGAATCCCCTTTCTGGCACCCCACGGAAAAATCCCTTTACTGGTGTGACATTCAGGGACAAGCGGTGCACGCATGGCATCCTGACAGCGGCCACCACCGGCAGTGGCGCATGCCCAGCGAGCCCGGCTGCTGCGCGCCTGCGGCTGATGGGCGATTGGTAATCGGATTACGAAACGGTTTCTATCTTCTGGATGCGGCCAAGGACAGCGCAGACCCTACCGCCCTCACCTGCCTGGCCCTGCTGCCGCCCGAGCAACACGACACCGCCGCGCTGCGCCTGAACGACGGCCGCTGCGACACCGCAGGCAGATTCTGGGCGGGCTCGGTCATCACGCCCCGCACCGCACCGAATGCGGCACTGTGGTGCCTGCAGGCCTACCCGGCCAGCGCAACAGGCTACCGCGTGCGCCACATGGCGGGCGACAACTTCACCGCGAATGGCCTGGCCTTCAGCCCCGACAACCGCACGATGTACTGGTCCAACACGCCCGAGCACCGCATCGACCAGTTCGACTTCAATGTGGCCACGGGTGAGATTACCAACCGCCGCCCTTGGGTGCAGTTTGACCGCAAGGTGGACGGCCAGCCGTACGGCGGCAGACCCGATGGTGCGGCAGTGGATGTGGAGGGGAACTACTGGGTGGCGATGTACGAAGGCGCTTGTGTGTTGCAGCTTTCGCCAGCAGGTGAGGTGCTGCAGCGCATTGCGGTGCCGGTGCAGTGCCCGACCATGGTGTGTTTTGGGGGGGAGGATCTGCACACGCTGTTCATTACATCGGCGCGGGCGGGAAGGCCTCTTCAAGAAAAGCAGGCAGCGGTTGCAGCAGGGTCGCTGTTCAGCATGCAGGTCGAAGTGGCTGGGCTACCGGTGAATTTCTTCAAGGTGTGAAAAGCGACGAGCAACTGGTCACAGCGGGATGCAAAGGCCAGCGCTCCATCACCAGCCCGCCAAAGCGCCGATCTCCTCGCGCACGATCCGATAGCTGAGGCGGTCACTGACCAACCTTGCACCCAGGCTCTCGTAAAACGCAATGCCCCGGGCGTTGGACGACTTGACCGACCAGTCGATGCGGCCACAGCCGTTGTCCAGCGCGTATCGCGCCACCCATTGCATCAAAGCCAAGCCAATACCTTGACTCCGATGGTGCGGAGAAACAAACAGCTCTTTAAGTACGCACTGCCGCTGGTGGGCGGGCTCGGGCTCCACCAACGAATACACCAGGTAAATGGCGGCAAACCCCAACAACTCGCCGCCGAGTTCTGCCGTCACCAGTCGAATCTGAGAGTGGGGTCCGCACAGGTTGTCCAACAGGTGGTTGCGCACAAGGACCCGGTCGAGCGCACGGCCCGGGTGGTAGTGATCATGCAGCGCAAGCAGCAAGTCCACCATCTGCTCCTGTTGCGCCGGGGTCAGCAAACCGACTTCCATGCTTCCTCTCCTGCTGGACCGGATGGTTCCGATAGGGTGAGCTTACGCCGACAGGGCGACTCGCTGGCGGTCAGCCCTTCTCAGCCCTCGGCCCCAGCGCTCCCAACACGTCATAACACGCCCCCATGTTGTGATAGTCCACCTTCCCCGCATTGCTCTTCTCGCGGGTGGTGTTGCGGTTGTTGCGGTGCAGGATGCGAAACCATGCGCCATGTTCATGGTCCACAAAGTGGGCCCACCAGTAGGTCCAGATGCGGTCGTACCACTGCCAGTAGCGCGTATCCCCCGTGCGCACAGCCAGCACCGCTGCAGCCGCCATGCTCTCGGCCTGCACCCAGTGGTATTTGCCGTCGTCGCAGATGCTGCCGTCGGGCGCCATGCCGTAATACAGGCCGCCGTGCGCGGCATCCCAGCCCCGCTCCACAGCGGTATCGAACAGGCGCTGCGCACACGGCAGGTGCCAGTCGGCTGGCAGCAAGGCGTCGAGTTGCAGCAGCAGCTTGGCCCATTCGGTCTGGTGGCCGATCTGGTAGCCCCAGGGGCGGAAGATGTTGCTGCGGTCATGGCGGTTGTAGTCCCAGTCCACGGACCAGTCGGCATGGAAGTGCTCCCACACCCAACCTTCGGCAGCGGGCGCAAGGGCGCGGGTGGACAACGCGGCCTGCCGCTGGCAGATGCCTTGTGCGAGCTGCTCGGCACGCTCGACGTAGCGGCGCTCGCCCGTGGCGCGGAAGGCGGAGATCATGGCCTCGCAGGCGTGCATGTTGGCGTTCTGGCCTCGGTAGCCCGCCAGTTGCCAATCAGAGCTGGCCTCGTCGGCATACAGGCCTGCGGCAGGTTGCCAGAAGTGCTGTTCGGCAGTTTCAAAAGCCTCAGCCAGCCAATCGCGGGCCTCGGGCACTCCGGCGTCGTAAGCGCGGGCATACGCCAGCATCACAAAGGCCATGCCGTAACAGTGGCGCGTGGCGACTTGCACGGTGGTGCGGCCATCCTGCCAGTCGATCAGCCAGGCGTAGCCGCCCGTGGCGGGGTCGAGGAACGCGGTGCGCAGGAACGTGAGCGCGTGCCGCATGCCCGCCTGGTAACGCGCCTCCCCCGTGGTGCGGTAGAGCATGGCGTGCGTGACCACAAAACGCGTGGCGCTGACAAGGTGGCGGGTGTGCGCGTTGTAAACCGTGCCGTCGTCCAGAAAGAAGTGGAACTGCCCACCGCTCGCGTCCGTGGCCACGGGGTCGTAGAACGCCATGGTGTCACGCAGATGCTGGCACAAAAAGGCTGCGGAGCGGAAGTCCGGATAGGGCGGAATCGCCATGGGGAGTGTCTCCTGATGCGTTAGCTGTCGGCCAGAAACTGTGCCGGCTTCTGCCAGCAGGGCGCCCGGTCTTCCGCCAGAGCGATCCCGAGGACTTTGCTGTGCCGTGAAGGTCAGGCAGGGCTGCGCAGCAAGCCCAGCAGGCCAGCGGTGGAGCCATCGAGCCCCGCCACATCACCGCTCTCCAGCCGCGCCTCCAGGTCCTTGGCCAGCACCTTGCCCAACTCCACGCCCCACTGGTCAAAGCTGTTGATGCCCCACAGGCTGCCGCTCACAAACACGCGGTGCTCCTGCAGTGCAATCAGCGCGCCCAGCGATGTGGGGGTGAGTGATTCGAGCAGCATCAGGGTGCTGGGGCGGTTGCCCGGAAAGTGCCGGTGGCCGTCGTCGCTGGCCTTGCCCACCATCAGCGCCTGCGTCTGCGCCAGCGCGTTGGCCAGCAGCTTTTGCTGGTGGCCGGGCAGCGGGTGGGAGGCCTTGCGCACGGCGACGATCTCCAGCGGCAGCACATCGGCGCCCTGGTGCAGCATCTGGAAGAACGCGTGCTGGCCGTTGGTGCCGGGCTCGCCCCACAGCACGGGCGATGTGACGCAGGCCAGCGTGCTGCCGTCTTGCGCCACGCGCTTGCCGTTGCTCTCCATCTCCAGCTGCTGCAGGTAGGCCGAGTAGCGCCCCAGCGCGGCGTGATACGGCGCGATGCAGCGGCTGGTGAAGCCGTGGAAATTGCGGTACCAGACATCGAGCAGACCCAGGCGCACCGGCAGGTTCTGCGCCAGCGGTGCGGTGCGGAAATGCTCGTCCATGGCGTGCGCGCCCGCAAGGAAATCTCGGAAGCCTTGGGCACCGATCGCGATGGCAATCGGCAGGCCAATGGCCGACCACAGCGAGTAGCGGCCGCCCACCCAGTCCCAGAAGCCGAAGGTGGTGGTGATGCCGAGGGCGGCTGCGGCCTCGATGTTGGTGGTAAGCGCCGCAAAGTGGCGGGCCACATCGCGCCCGCCCTGGGCACCAAACCACGCCAGGGCCGAGCGCGCGTTGGCCATGGTCTCGGCCGTGGTGAAGGTCTTGGACGCGACCAGGAACAGCGTGCTCTCGGGCCGCAGGCCCTTGAGCACGTGGTGCAGCTCGTGCCCGTCCACGTTAGACACAAAGTGAAAGCGCTTGCCGGGGATGCGGAACTCTTCGAGCGCGCGCACGGCCATGTGCGGACCCAGGTCCGACCCGCCGATGCCAATGTTCACCACGTCGGTGATGGCGACATCGCTGCGCACCTGCTCGGCGTACTGCAGCATGGCATCAAGCGTGTGGTGCACGTCGGCCAGACGCTGTGCGGTCTCGGGCACATCACCGGGCAGGGCCACGCCTGCAGGGCGGCGCAGCAGCGTGTGCTGCACTGCGCGGTTTTCGGTGGTGTTGATGGCCTCGCCTGCAAACATCGCATCGCGGTGTTGCACCAGGCCGCAGTCGCGGGCCAGATCCAGCAGCAGGGCTTCGGTATCGCGGTCCCACAGGTTCTTGGACAGGTCAGCAAACACATGCGGAGCCAACTGGCTGAAGGCTGCAAACCGCTGGGCATCCTGCGCAAACGCCTGGCGCATGTCCAGGTGCTGGCCGTGGGAGGCGTAGTGGGCGGCCAACTGGGGCCACAGCGCAGACTGGTCGCAACGGAGAGGCATGGTCATCAAACGGGTAAGGTGAAAAAAGCGCCGAGATAGTAACTTGATTACACGACAAAGTGGCCTATTAGCAGGTTCTTTTGGGTTACAAGCAGTAGATACAAGACACTCCTCTTTAGAAAATCATGTAACGTGATTACAATCCCACGCAACAAAACGAACCACCCCATCACGGAGACACCATGAGTTTTGACCTCGTCCTGTTCGGCGGCACCGGCGACCTCGCCTGGCGCAAGCTCATGCCCGCATTGTTTCAGGCCTTTCGGCATGGCACGCTGCCTGAGGGGGGACGCATCATCGCGGTGGCACGTGATGACCTGAGCGACGAACAATACCGCAGCCTGATCCAGTCGCGGTTCGACAGCGTGGAGCTGGCCAAGCGCCCCAGCCCGGACGAGTTTGCACGCTTCGCCGCGCTGCTGCACTACCTGCGCATGGACTTGTCCAAAACCCAGGACTACGAGCGCCTGGCCGAGACGCTGAAGGCGCGCGGAGCCGACTCGGTGGTGATGTATGTGGCCACAGCCCCCAGCCTGTTCACCAATGTGTGTGAGCAGATCGCCGCCGTGGGCCTGAACGGCCCCACCACCCGTGTGGTGCTGGAGAAACCCCTGGGCCACGACTTGCAGTCCAACCGCGCGATCAACGACACGCTGCGCCGCGTGCTCAAGGAAGAGCAGGTCTTCCGCATCGACCACTACCTGGGCAAGCCGTCCGTCCAGAACCTGTTTGCGCTGCGTTTTGGCAACGCGCTGTTCGAGCCCCTGTGGCGCCGCGAAACCATTGCCAACATCCAGATCACGATTGCCGAGGAGCTGGGCGTGGAGTCGCGCGGCGCGTTCTACGACCAGACCGGCGCACTGCGCGACATGGTGCAGAACCACGCGCTGCAGCTCTTGTGCGCGATTGGCATGGAGCCCCCCATCAACTCCAGCGCCAACGCCATCCGCGACGAAAAGCTCAAGGTGCTGCAGTCGCTCAAGCCCTGGACGCTGGAGACCATCGGCCAGCACGTGATCCGTGGGCAGTACGCGGCCGGCAACCACCAGGGCCAGCCCGTGCCCGGCTACGCGCAAGAAAAGGGCGTTGCCGCCAGCAGCACCACTGAGACCTTTGTGGCGCTGCGCACCGAGATCAGCAACTGGCGCTGGGCGGGTGTGCCGTTTTACATCCGCACCGGCAAGCGGCTCGCGGGGCGCGACGCGCACATCGTCATCAACTTCCGGCCCGTGCCCCACCCCATCTTCAAGACCCCTGCGGGCGCTGCCAACCGCCTGGTGATCAACCTGCAGCCCAAGGACGGGCTGGAGCTGCACCTGATGGCGCAGGGCGCCGCCCAGCACCAGACCGAGCCCGCGCTCTCGCAGGTGCACCTGAACCTGGACTTTGACCAGCGCTTTGGCACCGAACGCGTGGGCGCCTACGAGCGCCTGTTGCTCGACGTGATCGCAGGCCGTCTGAACCTGTTTGTACGCAGCGACGAGCAGGAAGAAGCCTGGCGCTGGGTGGAACCCATCCTGCAATACTGGAAGAACGACCCTGCAGGCCCCCGACCCTACCCTGCAGGCAGCTGGGGCCCGCGTGCGGCCAGCGCGATGATTGCGCGCGACGGGTATTGCTGGAGCGAGGAGATGTGAGAGCCTCGCGTCCAGCGGCTGCAGACCTTCGCAGCCTCGGTCGCGTGGCCTTGTTTTCTTAGGTCTGCGCAGCCTCGCTGTGCAGCCACGACAAAAACGCCTCCACCGCCGGGCGCTTGGCGTGCCGCTCTGGATACACCGCGAAATGCGCCTTCACCCGCACGGCCTGGTCCATGCCGAACGGGGCCTTCAACCTGCCATCGGCCAGGTGCCCACCCGCGTTGACGGCGCTCTCTAGCGCCACGCCCAGGCCCTGTGTGGCGGCGTCCAGGGACATCTGGGCGCGGTCAAACCGCAGGGAGAAACGGTCGGGTGCCCGCAGCTTGGTGAACCGGCCAAACCAGTCTGACCACTGCACGATGCTCACGTTGCTCTGGATCAGCGGCAGCTCCAGCAGCTGCTCCGCGCGCTTGAGCTTGTGCGCCTTGATGAAGGCCGGGCTGGCCAGCGGCACGATCGCCTCCTCAAACAACGGCTCCACCACCAGATCGCCCCACTGCGGAATGCCGTAGCGGATGTCGATGTCGGCCTGGCCGAGCGCGAAATCGCTGGGTGTGTGAGCGGCCGAGAGGTTGAGCGATATCTCCGGGTAGGCCTGCGCAAAGTGGTGCAGGCGCGGCATGAGCCACAGACTGGCAATGCTGGGCGCCGAATGCACATACAGGCTGTTGCGGATGCCGTGCCGCAAATCGTCCGTGGCCGTGGCAATGGCGTTGAGCGCGGCACCCACGTGCATCAGGTAATGCTCGCCCGCAGGGCTCAGGCGCACCCCATGGGCGCTGCGCTCGAACAGGCGGATGTCCAGCTGTGCCTCCAGTCGCGAAACCTGGTGACTGATGGCCGAGGCCGTGAGGTTCAACTCCGCCGCTGCCAGCGCAAAGCTGCGGCGGCGCGCCACGGCCTCAAAGGCCTGCAGATTGGCAATGGGCGGCAAGGTGGGCATGGGGTGAACCCTGAGGTTAGATGATGGAATGTCATCTTACGCTGATGATTCATCGCTTGTCATCATCTTGAGCGGCTTTGAGAATCGGCTCTCAGAACAGGAGACATCGCTTTGACAGCCGCCCCACGGGCAGCGTCCGCGCCTCCTGACGACTTCACACCACAGGAGACAAGACACATGCTGCTCAAGAACCAGGTTGCCATCATTACCGGAGGGGCTGGTATCAATGGCCTCGGGTTTGCCACCGCCCGTTTGATGGCCGAGCAAGGGGCCAAGGTCGCGATCCTCGACCTCGAAGGTGCCGACCCAGCGGGCGCCGCCGCGCGGCTGGGCGAGGGTCACCTGGGCCTGGTGGCCGATGTGACCGACAAGGCATCGTGCGATGCCGCCGCCGCCCAGGTGCATGCCCATTTCGGCCGCATCGACACGCTGGTCAACAACGCGGGCATCACCCAGCCCGTCAAGACGCTGGAGATCACGGGCGCCGACTATGACCGCATTCTCAACGTCAGCCTGCGTGGCACGCTGTACATGTCCCAGGCTGTGCTGCCCACGCTGCGTGCACAGCAAAGCGGCTCCATCATCTGCATCTCGTCGGTGTCGGCCCAGCGCGGCGGCGGCATTCTGGGCGGGCCCCACTACTCGGCCGCCAAGGCAGGTGTGCTGGGCCTGGCCCGCGCCATGGCCCGCGAGTTTGGCCCCGAGAACATCCGCGTCAACTGCATCACCCCCGGCCTGATCGGCACGGACATCATCAAGGGCAAGCTGACCGAAGAGAAAAAGGCCGAGATCGCGGAAACCATTCCACTCGCCCGCCTGGGCCGGGCCGATGACATTGCCGGAGCCTGCGTTTTTCTCGCCAGCCCTCTATCCACCTACTGCACCGGTATCACGCTGGACGTGAACGGCGGCATGCTCATCCACTGATTTATCTGAACCGACAACACAAAGGAGACAACACCATGCAACGCAAAACCTTCACCCGCACCGTTTTTGCAGTAGCTGTACTGGCTGCTGCTTTGCCCCTTGCGGCCCAGGCACAAACCATCAAACTCACGTTGGGCCACGGTGCCGCGCCTGGCAACCCGCGCCACGAAGCCGCCGTCAAATTCGCGGAGGTAGTCAAGGCAAGGACTGGCGGCCGGATCGATGTCCAGGTGGCACCCTCTGCCCAGCTGGGTGATGACGCCGCCATGGTGACTGCCCTGCGCACCGGTGCGCTGGACATGTCCGCCAACTCCCAGGGCGCGGTGTCGGCGGCGGTACCCGAGTACGCAGCCTATGGCATGCCTTTCCTGTTCTCCACTCCCGCACAAGCCTTCAAACTGCTGGATGGTCCGCTGGGTCAGGAGCTGGCGCAAAAATCTGCTGACAAAGGTATGGTGGTGCTGGGCTACTGGGACAACGGCATCCGCCACATGAGCAACAGTAAGCGCCCCATTGCCAAAGTGGAAGACATGAAGGGCCTGAAAATGCGCACCCCGCCGGACGCGGTGTTGGTGGACATCATGCAGGCGCTGGGCGCAGACGCGCAACAGATCAAGTTCGCCGAGTTGTATGTAGCCCTGCAGCAGGGAGTGGTGGATGGTCAGGAGAACCCCTTGGTCAACATCCACGCCAGCAAGTTGTATGAGGTGCAAAAGCACCTGGCACTGACCAGCCACATGTTCCAGATGACCCCCTTCCTGATGAGCAAACGTACATGGGATCGTTTGCCCGATACCGATCGCAAGATCGTGCAGGAAGCGGCAACGGAAGCCACCGCCTTGCAACGGAAGATGTCACAAGACGCCGACGACAAGCTGCTGGAAGAACTCAAGGCCAAGGGTGTACAGGTGACCACTGTGGACAAGGCCGCGTTTGCAAAGGCTACCTCAGCGGTAGATGCAAAGTGGCTCGCTACGCCCATCGGCCCCTACCTCAAGAAGGTGATTGCAGCAGCGCGCTGAGCGTGTTGACCGGGGAACACCATGAATACTTGTATCGATTGGGTCAACCGCGGCATTGCGCATGCCTGCCGGTTTGTGTTGTACGTCACCCTCACATTGACGTTTCTGATTCTGAGCGCGAACGTGGCGCTGCGCTATGTCTCGGGCACCAGCCTGGCGTGGGCGTCTGAACTGCCGGAGCTGATGTTCCCCTGGATCATCATGTCCGGTGTGGTGTTGGCTTCACAGCATGGATCACATATTGCCGTGGTGTTGCTCACTCAGCGCTTGGGGGCTAGCCGCCGGTGGGTACTGGCTGGCGGCGCCGCCATTGTGGCCATGCTCTACCTGGGCTTGACCTGGGCCACTCTGCCGCTGATGGAAATTTCGGCGGATGAGTACACGCCCATCCTCAACGTGCCCGGATCAGTCACGGTGGGTTGCCTGATGGTGGGCTTTGTACTGCTGGCGGTGGTCACCCTGACCCAAATTCCCGCCTTGTGGGGCGATACCGGCGCAGACGCCAAGTCACAAGGAGTCTCGCCATGACCATGCTCATCATTGGTCTCTTCATCATTGCCGCGCTGGCGTCCATCCCGATCGCCCACGCATTGGTTCTGTCTTCCGTGGGCGCGCTGCTGGTGCTGGGCCGCATTCCGGTGGACCTCGCGGTGCAGCAGATGATTTCGCAGGTGCAGAGCTTTCCGCTCATCGCCATTCCGTTCTTCATGCTGACCGGTGCACTCATGGTGAGCGGCAAACTGGGCCAGAGCCTGGTCAATCTGCTCTCCATGATGATCGGCCGCGTGCACGGCGGGCCTGCCCAGGTGGGCGTTTTGTCGTCCACCATCTTCGGCGGTGTATCGGGTTCTGCGGTAGCGGATGCGTCTGCCATTGGCTCCATGCTGATCCCCTGGCTCAAGAAGCTGGGCTACCCCGCGCCCTTCGCGGCCGGAACACTGGCCGCAGCGGCCACCATCGATATCCTCATCCCGCCTTCGATCCCGATGATTGTGTATGCGCTGGTCTCGGGCGCGTCGATCGGCGCGCTCTTTGTGGCCGGCATCCTCCCAGGCCTGTTGATGTGCGGTGGCTTCATGCTGGTGTGCTACGTCCAGGGACGTCGCCGCAACTTTCCGCGGGACACCACGCCGTTTGAATGGGGCGCATTCGGAAAGCAGCTTTTGCAGGCGGGACCTGCCCTCTTGATGCCGGTGCTGATCATTGTCTTTCTGCGCTTTGGCATCGCGACACCCACCGAGGTCAGCGTGATGTCCACGCTGTACGCATTGTTGGTGTCGGGGCTGGTTTACCGTGACCTGACGATGGCCAAGCTCAAGCATGCTGCCGTGGAGGCAGGCATCTCTACCGGCGTGGTGCTGCTGATCATCATGGCGTCCAGCATCGTAGGTTGGATTGTTACGTACGAGCAGTTGCCCGCCGCGTTCACCCGTTTTGCCACCGAGACCCTACAGTCGCCTTGGCTGATCATCCTGGCCATGAACCTGATCATGCTGGCCACAGGCATGTTCATTGACCTGCCTGCAGCGGTGTTATTGCTGACTCCGATGTTTGTTCCATTGGCCTCGGCTGTGGGCATGGACACCGTCCAACTCGGCATCATGATGATCGTGAACCTCTCGATCGGGCTGTATCACCCGCCAATCGGCACCACGCTGTTCATCACCAGCACCATCGCCAAAGTGCGCATCGGGGATGTGGTGATAGAGCTGATTCCCTTTTACATCGTCGCCATCGGACTGCTGCTGGGCTTTGCCTATCTGCCCTGGCTCACGATCCACTGACACACTATCCCGGAGAGCATTCACATGAGCAATTTGGAGCAATTGCGCGCCTGTGCCCACCGCATTCGCCGCTATGCCTTGCGTATGGGCGAAGTCCAGGGCCAAGGCTACATCGGTCAAGCCCTGGGCTGGGCGGATGTGCTGGCCGTGGCCTACGGCCACGCGCTGAACCTGCAACCCCGAGACCCCACCTGGGAGGGGCGGGACCGCTTCCTGCTGTCGCACGGCCATTACGCCATCGCCCACTACGCGGCGCTGATCGAAGCCGGCGTGATCCCGCAGGACGAACTCGAAACCTACGGCAGCGACGACAGCCGCCTGCCCATGAGCGGCATGGCCACATACACACCGGGCATGGAAATCTCGGGCGGCTCGCTGGGCCAGGGCCTGGTGATCGGTGTGGGCATGGCGCTGGGCCTGAAGCAGAAGAAGAATCCCGCGTTCGTCTACAACTCCATGAGCGACGGCGAGCTGGACGAAGGCTCTACCTGGGAGGCCGCCATGTCGGCTGCCCACCACCAGCTCGACAACCTGATCTGCCTGGTGGATATCAACAACCAGCAAGCTGACGGCCCCAGCAGCAAAGTGCTGGGCTTCGAGCCGCTGGCCGACAAATGGCTGGCCTTTGGCTGGCATGTGCAGCGTGTCGATGGCAACGACCTGGCTGCCGTACTGGCGGCCTTTGACACCGCGCGAAATCTGACAGAGCCCAAGCCGCGCGTGATCCTGTTCAACACGCTCATGGGCAAGGGCGTTCCCTTCCTGGAGACGCGCGACAAAAACCATTTCATCCGCGTCGATCCACCCGAGTGGCAGCTGGCCCTCGCCATCCTCGACCAGACCGCCCCCGAAGGAGCCTCCGCATGAACACCGTCGCCGAGAAAAAACCGCGCCTGACCACCTCCGCCATGATCGCCTCCATCGCGGGCGAGGGGCAGCGCGTCAAGGCCGCACCGTTTGGCAAGGCCCTGGTCGAGCTGGCCGCCACCCGCCCCGAGATCGTGGGCATGACCGCCGACCTGGCCAAGTACACCGACCTGCACCTGTTTGCGCAGGCCTACCCCGAGCGCTTCTACCAGATGGGCATGGCCGAACAGCTGCTGATGGGCGCGGCGGGCGGCATGGCCAAGGAAGGGCTGATTCCCTTCGCCACCACCTATGCCGTGTTCGGCACGCGCCGTGCGTACGACTTCATCCACCAGGTGATTGCCGAAGAAAACCTGAACGTGAAGATGTGCTGCGCGCTGCCAGGCCTGACCACCGGCTATGGCCCCAGCCACCAAGCCACTGAAGACATCGCCATGATGCGTGGCATCCCGGGCCTGACCATCATCGACCCCTGCGATGCCCTCGACATCGAGCAGGCCGTGCCGCAAATGGCTGCGCACAACGGCCCCGTCTATATGCGCCTGCTGCGCGGCAATGTGCCGCTGGTGCTGGACGAATACGACTACCAGTTCGAACTGGGCAAAGCAAAGCGCCTGGTGGATGGCGATGAGGTGCTCATCATTTCCAGCGGCTTCCTGACCATGCGCGCGCTAGAGGTGGCCAAGGCGCTGCAGGCCGACCACATCGGCGTTGGCGTGCTGCACTGCCCCACCATCAAGCCACTCGATGTTGCGACCATCCTGGCCGAGGTGCAGCGCAAGCCGCGGCTGGTGGTGGTGGCAGAGAACCATTCGGTGGTCGGCGGCCTGGGCGAGGCCGTCTCCAGCGCACTGCTGCAAAACGGCGTACAGCCCGCGCGGTTCCGCCTGGCAGGGCTGCCCGATGCCTACCTGGATGCGGGGGCTTTGCCCACATTGCACGACCGCTACGGCATCAGCAGCGAAGTGCTGGGCCAGCGCATCCGCGGTTGGCTGGGCTGACCCTGCCCCGTTGACGTACCGCTGCAGCCGGCACGTCCTTTTTTCCACCTCATTCCCCTGGGACGCACCCCGCGCCCTGGTTGGTCGCTCCTTCTTGTTTAAGAAGGCCATGGCTGTCCACACGACTCGGTGGGCAGCCCTTCACAGAGAGCTGATAGGAGACAAAACATGAAGATTGTTCACGGCCTGTGCCTGGTGGCCATCGCATCGATCGCCGCGTGCGGTGGCAGCGACGTTGTTGCAGCACCACGGCTTGCCAGCCTGAACGTGGTGACCAGTGCGCACAACGGGGAGCAGCTTGAACCGGCCTTCGACCCCAACGTGCGCAACTACACATTGCGCGTGCAGAGCGATATCTACGGCGTCTTGCTGCAGCCCACGGCCAATGATGCGGTCAAGCAAACCAGCGTGACGGCGGCCATCACGGCGGGTGCATACAGCACCACCGTGGCGAACACCGATGTGGCTGCGCCAGAAGCAGTGCCATTGGCAGAGACGCTGGGCAACACCGGCTACATGGTCAAGCTGTCCCAGAGCTACGCGGCTTTCGATGTGGAGCACGTGCAGACGGCAACCATCAAGGTGACTGGCGATGCCGGGGCCGAGGCTGCGAATTACACGGTCAGGATCGTGCGTGACAACGACTCTGCAGTGCGCGCCAAATTCGGTGCAGGAAAGACTTTCACCAGCACTGCAGGCACCAGCATCAACTACCACATCTACTACCCGCCCAACTACGCCACCAGCAGCAAGGCTTACCCCGTGGTTCTGGCGCTGCACGGCGTGGGGCAGCGGGCTGCGGGTGGCCAGCCTTCCGACATGGTGCTCAAGCGCACCAAGCAGGCCACGATCTGGGCTCAGGACTCAGAGTCCAACCCCGCCAAGGAAGCCATCGTGATTGCGCCGCAGGCCAATACCGCCTGGGTCAACGCTGCAGACCCCGCAGGTGCCTTGTCTCCCGACGGGCAGGCCGCGTACGAACTGCTGCAAAGCGTGCTGGGAACCGAAAAAGTGGACCGCGGCCGCGTCTACCTCAGCGGCCTTTCCTTGGGCGGCAACGGTGCGCTGGTAATGGCAGAGAGCCATCCAGAAACGTTTGCCGCGTTGTTCATCAACGCGCCGTGGGCAGGTTCACCGAACGCTGGGGGTGGCGAAGGCTACAACTGGGCTGGCCTTAAGCAGCATCTGAACGGGCGCATCCGCGTGGTCGCCGCTGAAGATGATCCGGACGTGAGGCACCCTGCTTACCTGAACCTCATCGGGCTACTGGATGCCAACGGTATAAACTATCAGACCAAGCTGTACCCCTCCAAAACGTTCTTCTCACCCACCGCGCACTTCGTGTGGATTGCGGGCTATGCGGACCAGGCTGCACGCAACTGGGTGTTCAGCCTCAAACGCTAAGAGCTGTCCCATTCAAGGTCTTTGCATTCCCCCTCCATTGGACCTGCATCAGCGCCCAACGCCCTCCTGGCCAGGTGCAGCGTAAGCCGCGCCTAGTGGTCGTTCAGGAGAGCCACTCAGTGGTGGGCTGCCTGGGCGATGCCGTGGCCAGCGCTCTGCTGCCAAACAGCGTAGGGCCCGCACGGTTCCGCGTGGCGGGGCTGCCCGATGCCTGGCTGGATGCGTGGGCTTTGCCCACGTTGCACGACCGCTATGGCATCAGTCCCGAGGCACTGTCGGCGCACGTCAAGGCGTGGTTGAAATAGGAACGTATCCAGGGGGTGGCAGGTCTGCGCTCTCTGCGCCTACGCAATGGTCACGCAGTTTTGTTGTAGCGTTGTGCGGTTTACCGCGCCCTGCCATCTTCCACCAGCTCAATCGGCAATCCATCCGGGTCTGCCAAGAACGTGAAGAGCGCACCAGTGAACGGGTCCACCCGCACCGGCTCCACGGCCACGCCATGTGCCGCCAGGGCAGCGACACTGGCCGCCATGTCGGCCACGCGCAGGGCCAGGTGGCGCAGGCCACAGGCCTCGGGGTAGGACGGGCGAGACGGCGGATTTGGAAAAGAAAACAGCTCCACCTGTGTGCCATCGGGCAGTTGCAGGTCGAGCTTGTACGACTGCCGCTCGGCGCGGTAGTGCTCGTGCACCACCTGCAAGCCCAGCACCTCGGTGTAGAAGCGGCGGGAGCGGGCGTAGTCGCTGGCGATGATGGCCACGTGGTGCACACCGGTGGGGCGGAGCATGGGCGGTGGTGCGCTGTCGCTGCTCATGCGTCCGAGCCCGCAATGTCCAGCGCGCGCGATGCGCCAAACAGCGCGGGCGTGGCGCTGGGGTCGATGACCCAGCAGGGAATGGTCGCCAGATAGGACTGGAAGCGCCCTTTGGATTCAAACCGTGCGCGGAACGGGGACTGGTCAAACCACGTGCCCAGTCGCGGCACCATGCCGCCGCCCAGGTACACGCCACCGCGCGCACCCAGCGTGAGCGCCAGGTTGCCCGCCACACTGCCCAGAAAGCCGCAGAACAGCTCCAGCGCCTCCAGCGCCAGCGGGTCGTTGGCCTGCAGCGCCAGCTCGGTGACCTGTGCGGCGGAGCTGACTTCCTTGCCACCGCGCTGGGCCAGCCGGCGCAGCGCGTGGTACAGGTCCACCAGCCCGGCGCCACACACGGCGCGTTCGGCCGACACGTGGCCGTAGCGCTCTTGCAGAATGCCCAGCACATCGAATTCGCGCTGGGTCTGCGCGGCCAGCGTGACATGGCCGCCCTCGCCCGACAGCGGCACCCCCAGGCTCGAGCCGGGCGGAAACACCAGGCCCGACACCCCCAGGCCCGTGCCCGGGCCCAGCAGCGCAATCGCAGCGCCCGGCACCGCCACACCGCCGCCCACGGGGCGCAGCTGCTCTGGCGTGAGCAGGGGCAGCGCCAGCGCGAGTGCGGTGAAGTCGTTGATGACCACCAGCCGCTCAAAACCAAAGGCCTCGCGCACGGCGCGCTGCGAGAAGCTCCAGCTGTGGTTGGTCATGCGGATCGCGTCGCCCGTGACGGGGTTGGCAATGCCAAACGCCGCCTCGCGCGGGGTGGCGATGTTCACTTCGGCCAGGTAGGCCGCTAGTGCGGCGTCCACCGTGGGGAATTGTGCGCAGGGCAGCACACGGGTGTCGTGCAGGGGGCCATCGGGCTGGTCTTGCCAGGCCAGGCGAATGTTGGTGCCGCCAATGTCGGCCAGCAGGCGCAGGGGTGTCATGCGGTGTTTTTAAGCAAAAACAGCTCCCAGCGCTAGTAGAACATGCGCTAGCAGCTATTGTTTCAATAGCAACCAGTGTGCTGTCCCGCAAATAGCTGCACGAAATGAAATCGATGACATCGCGCCCAGAGCAAGGCGCAAACCGCAGTGATAGCCGTCGCTATCGCGAGGATTTGCAACGCAGCCCTGGGGGTGAGGACGCGATTTCATGTGCAGCTATTTGCGGGACAGCACACTACATGCAACGATCCGGCGGCGCTTGCGCCGCGCGGCTCACGCCAGCCGATTCTCGCTGCTGGCGTCAAACCAGTGGGCGTTAGCGGGCTCTACCGCCAGGCCGACGGCGTCGCCGGGCTGTACGCGGGTCTGGGCGTCGGTGCGCAGCGTGACGCTGCCCGCGGCCGTGTCCACCATCACATAGGTGTCGGGGCCCGTGGGCTCCACCACGCTGACGCGGCCGCGCCACGGGGCCGTCTCCTGCATCACCAGGTGCTCGGGGCGCACGCCCAGCAGCACCTCGTTGGCACTGGCGGGGGCCGCCAGGTTCAGCGCTGCGCCCTGGATGCCAAACTGCCCCCCCGTGGCCGCACCGCGCAGCAGGTTCATGGTGGGCGAGCCGATGAAGGTGGCCACATAGGTGTTGGCGGGGCGGTTGTAGATGTCGTCCGGCGTGCCCAGCTGCTGCACCACACCGCCCTTCATCACCGCGATGCGCGAGCCCAGCGTCATGGCCTCGACCTGGTCGTGCGTGACGTACACGCTGGTGATGCCGCTGGCCTGGTGCAGGCGCTTGATCTCGGCGCGCATCTCCACGCGCAGCTTGGCGTCCAGGTTGGACAGCGGCTCGTCGAACAAGAAGAGCTGCGGCTGGCGCGCGAGCGCACGGCCCATGGCCACACGCTGGCGCTGGCCGCCCGAGAGCTGGCTGGGACGGCGGTCCAGCAGGTGGCTGATCTGCAGCATGGCGGCCACTTCGTCGATGCGCTTTTGGCGCTCGGCCTTGGGCATCTTGCGCATCTCCAGCGCAAAGCCGATGTTGTCGGCCACGCTCAGCGTGGGGTACAGCGCATAGCTCTGGAACACCATGGCGATGTCGCGGTCGCGCGGGGGCATGCCCACCACGTTCTTGCCGCCAATGCGGATCTCGCCCTCAGTGGGTTCGTCGAGCCCCGCAATGATGTTGAGCAGCGTGGACTTGCCGCAGCCCGAGGGGCCGACGAGGATGAGGAACTCGCCGGGCGCGACGTGGATGTCCACCTTGCGCAGCACCTCCACGCTCTTGTCGCCCTTGCCAAAGCGCTTGTTGATACCTGCGATATCCAATGAAGAAGCCATGATTTATCCCTTCACTGCGCCAGCCGTTAAGCCACGCACAAAAAACTTGCCTGCGAGAACGTAGATCACCATGGTTGGCAGACCCGCGATGATGGCGGCCGCCATGTCCACGTTGTAGGCCTTCACACTGCTGCTGGTGTTGGCCAGGTTGTTCAGGCCCACAGTGATGGGCTTGGACTCGGTGCCCGAGAACACCACACCGAACAGAAAGTCGTTCCAGATGTTGGTGAACTGCCAGATCAGCGTGACCATCACGATGGGCGTGGACAGCGGCAGAACGATGCGCCAGAAGATCTGCCAGAAGCTGGCGCCGTCCATGCGTGCGGCGTTCACCAGCTCCCTGGGGATGGCCGCGTAGTAGTTGCGAAAGAACAGCGTGGTGCCGGCCAGCCCCGCCAGGCAGTGCACCAGCACCAGCCCGGTGATGGAGCTGGACAGCCCCAGCCAGCCCAGCACCTGGCTCATGGGCAGCAGCACGACCTGGAAGGGCATGAACACGCCAAACAGCAGCAGGCCAAACAAGGTGTCGCTGCCGCGAAACTTCCACAAGCTCAGCACATAGCCGTTGAGCGCCCCCCACACGGTGGAGATCAGCACGGCAGGCACGGCCATGGCCACCGAATTCCAGAAAAACGGGCGCAGGCCGTTGCAGTCCACGCCCGTGCAGGCGCTCTGCCAGGCCGTGCCCCAGGCCGACCAGTTCAGCGCAGCGGGCAGTGCCAGCAGCGAGGTGCTGCGGATCTCCTCGGCGTCCTTGAACGAGGTGACCAGCATGGCGTACAGCGGCAGCAGAAAGAACGCGGTGGCCAGGGCCAGCACGCCATAGACCAGCAGGCGGCCCACGGACGGAAACACAGAGGGCTTAGCGGTCATGGGGTTTGCTCCGCAGTTCGCTGTAAAGGTAAGGAATCACCAGGGCCGCCACGGTGGCCAGCATCATGGTGGCGCTGGCCGCGCCCAGGCCAATCTGCCCGCGCGAGAACGACATGGTGTACATGAAGGTGGCGGGCACATCGGTGGCAAAACCGGGGCCACCCGCGGTCAGCGCCATCACCAGGTCAAAGCTCTTGATGGCCAGGTGCGACAGCACCATGAGCGTGGAGAAGAACACCGGCCGCAGCGCGGGCAGCACGATGCGCCAGTAGATGCGCGGCAGCGAGGCACCATCGACCTGCGCGGCCTTGATGATGCTGTCGTCAATGCCGCGCAGCCCGGCCAGAAACAGCGCCATCGCAAACCCGGCGCTTTGCCAGATGCCGGCGATGACCACGCAGTAGATCGCCATCTCGGTGTCCACCAGCCAGCCAAACTCAAAGTTCGTGAATCCCCAGTCGCGCACCATCTTTTCGATGCCCAGGCCGGGGTTGAGCAGCCACTTCCAGGCCGTGCCGGTCACCACGAACGACAGCGCCATGGGGTACAGGTAGATGGTGCGCAGCGCGCCCTCGGCGCGGATCTTCTGGTCCAGCAGCACGGCCAGCACCACACCAATCACCAGCGATCCGCCCACGTAGCCCACGCCAAAAATGCCCAGGTTCTTGAGGGCGACCCACCAGCGGTCCATCTCCCACAGGCGCTCGTACTGCGCCAGACCCGCCCATTCGTAGTTGGGCAGCATGCGCGATGCGGTGAGGCTGAGCACGCCGTTCCACACCATGAGGCCATAGATGAAGGCAAAACCCAGCACAAACGCCGGGGTCACCACCAGCCTGGGCAACCAAGTTTCAAAGGAATTCTTCATTGCTTGCGAATCTCTCTTGCGTACGCACGGCACACGCTGCGTGCGCGGTAGGCGCTGTACGTGGTATCTCGATCAATCACTCAACCATCGTTTCACTCATTCACTCACCCACTTTGTGTCACATGAAAAAAGGGGGGTGCGCACAGAGCACCCCCCAATGAACAAAGTGTCTACCTCAAACTAACTCGCTACTCACTCTCTTACCACCACACCTCGTACTGCACGCCCACCAGCGTGCGCGAGGTCTTGCCATTGGCGCCAAAGGTGCCTGCGTTGGCCACAGCCGCCGCTTGATTCCAGTTGGCCTTGGTCACATACAGACGCAGCTCAGGGCGCGACCAGAAGTCTTCATTCAGTGCCAAGGCACCCGCCAGCGTGACCTTGGACAGGCGCTGGTCCGGACCACTGCCCTTGCGGGTGGTGGTGGACAGCTCCACCAGGCCCTTGAAGTTCTTGGTGAACGCGTACGAGCCACGGCCGCCCAGCGAGAAGTCCTTGGTCTCCACGCCGGTCAGGTCAGCCTTGTTGGTCTGGTAGCCAATGAGGGCCTGGCCGCCAAACGGGCCGCTTTGCCAGTTGATGGAGTCGGCAATGCGGGTGGCGCGCTTGCCTGCGCTGGTGCCCTCGATGGCCTCGAACTCCCCATCAATACGGGCATGGCCGCGCGATGTCTGCAAATACAGCGTGTTGCTGACGCTGGGCAGCAGGAACTCCTTTTGTGTGTGCATCAACGAGATGCCGGAGCCGGAGCCGCCGCCCACCTGGTTCTTGCCGCCCACGGCGGTCAGCAGCACCCGCAGCTTGCCGCCGGGGTTGGTGTTGATCTCGGACAGATCGGCGTTGATGCGGTGTGCCTTCACGTTGTTGGGCAGGCCGCCGTCAAACTTGTCGCCAGAGAACACGCCCACGCCCAGCTTCATGCCGCCCACAGGCACGTCGGTCACGCCAGCGCCGATGTTGTCGCCGTAGTTCAGCAGGAAGTAGTCAACGATGTGCACGTCCTGGATCCGCAGGCGGCGCTGGCCGACCCAGAACTTGGCTTCGGGCGAGAACGAGAAGCCGCTCATTTCCACAAACGCCTGTTCGGTGCTGATGTCGCCACTGCCCCACTTGGCGGGCATGTAGTTCACCTTCCAGTTGATGCCGCCGGCCTCGAAGCCCTTGGCGAAGTTGACTTCGATACCGTTGTCGCCTTCGTTGCCCAGGCGGTACTTCTGCAGCTCGCCGCCCAGCGTCAGGTTGCCCTTGACGCCGTCGGAGTGGTTGAACACCGGGCCACCGCGGGAGTAGCCGTTGAACTCAAAGCCTGCTACGTCCATAGCAAAGGCGCCATTCGCGCATGCGGCGGCCAAAGCCACCGCCGTGAGGCGGTTTCTTGTCTTCATGATGGGATCCCTCTGGGGTTGGTTTTAGTGCGTGTAGGTATGTGTGTCGTACACGGCTTACTTGGTCTTCGCGGCGGCCGCGATCTTCTTCATGGCGTCGGCGACGCTCACCTTGTCGTCGTTCCAGAACTGGCTGACGACATCCTTGATCGCCCCTTCGGTGGCAGGCGCAATCGCCATGCCATGGGCCACGCTGGGCACCAGGCCACCGCTCTTGGCAGTGTCGGCAAAGTCTTTGCTGGACAGCTTGGCGCAGTCGTCAAACTTGTCCATCTTCTGTCCGGTGCGCACAGGGATCGAGCCCTTGTTGAGGTTGAACACTTCCTGGAACTCAGGGCTCATGATGGAGCTGGCCAGGTCGCTCTGCGCCTTCTGTGCTGCTGCGTCCTTGAGCTTGAACAGGATGAACGAGTCCACGTTGAAGGTGAACGCGTTGGCCGTGCCTGGTGCCGCTGCACACTGGAAGTCCTTGCCCGGCGCCTTGTTGGCCGCGATGAACTCACCCTTTGCCCAGTCACCCATCAGCTGGAAGCCCGCCTTGCCCTGGATGAGCATGGCCGTGGCCAGGTTCCAGTCGCGGCCGGGAGCGCCCGGGTCGGTGTAGGTTTTGATACGGCGGAAGGTCTCCAGCGACTTCTTCATGGTGTCGCTGTTGATGGCCTTGTCGTCCAGTTTGACCAGCGCGTCCTGGTAGAACTTGGCACCGCCCACGCCCAGCACCACGGATTCAAAGGTCGTGAAGTCCTGCCAGTTCTGGCCGCCATGGGCCACGGGGACCAGGCCTGCGGCCTTGAGCTTGTCGGCAGCGGCAAAGAACTCGTCCCAGGTCTTGGGCATGCTGGCAACGCCCGCCTTCTTGAGCGCATCGGAGCTGGCCCACAGCCAGTTCACGCGGTGCACGTTGACCGGGGCAGCCACATAGCTGCCCTTGTACTTCATCACGTCGGCGACCACCTTGGGCAGCACGTCGTCCCACTTCTCGGTCTTGGCCAGCGCATCGACATTGGCCAGCACGCCTTCGGACGCCCATTCCTGGATGGCCGGGCCCTTGACCTGGGCGGCCGAGGGCGGGTTGCCCGAGATCACGCGGCTCTTGAGCACCGTCATGGCGCTGTCGCCACCGCCGCCCGCCACGGCAAAGTCGCGCCAGGTGTGGCCCTTGGACTGCATGATCTTCTTGAGCTCGGCGGCCGACTTGGCCTCGCCGCCCGATGTCCAGTAGTGCAGGACCTCGACCTCCCCCGCGCTGGCAGACATCGCGGCCGCCAGGCCCACCGCCAGTGCGGCGATCTTTGTCATCTTCCACATACCCTTGTCTCCTCGACGTTGTTTTCAGAACCCGTTGCTGCGCCGTGATACCGGTGCCGTTCAGCGCAGTCGGTACTTTAATTACAATAATTAATTTAATTCTCAGGGCTTTCCCTGAGAGTCGCAGCGGCCCCACAGAGGGCCCGTTACAGGGGCCTTTGTTATGCTCAATCCATGGCCACGATACTGATTGTCGAAGACGACGCCCTCCTGCTCGACGCTCTCACCGGCCAGCTCAAGCAACTCGATTACAGCGTCTGCACCGCCAGCAGCGTGGCGCAGGCCATGGCGCTTTTGCAGACGCAGGCGGTGGACGGCATCATCCTGGACCTGGGCCTGCCCGGCGCCGACGGCATGGAACTGCTGACCTGGGCCCGCGCGCACATTGCCGGCCTGCCCGTGCTGATCCTCACCGCCCGCGACGGCGTCGACGACCGCGTGCTGGGCCTGAACGCCGGGGCCGACGACTACATCACCAAGCCCTTCAACATGCAGGAGTTGCAGGCCCGCCTGCAGGCCATGCTGCGCCGCGCGCGCCAGCCCGCCTTCACCCAGGCCAGCAGCGCGGCGGGTGTTGCCAGCACCACCATCGGCCCGCTGGTGCTAGACCACGCCAGCCATGCCGCGGCCCTGAATGGCGACCTGCTGGAGCTGACCCAGCGCGAGTGGGAGCTGCTGGAGCTGCTGGCCCACCGCTGTGGCGAAGTCGTCACGCGCGACGACGTGCTGGCCGCTTGGCGCGCCAGCCCGCCCGAGCCCGGCCAAACCGCCGCCCCGCTGAACTCCAATGCACTGGAGGTGTATGTGCACCGACTGCGCAAGAAGCTCGACCAGTCCAACCTGGTGATCCGCAATATCCGGGGGCTGGGGTACATGCTGAATAAGCCGTAGATGGCACCCCCCCCTGAGTCGCTGCGCGCCTTCCCCCCGCTCTCGCTTCGCTGCGCTACGCGGGCAGGGGGACGATGCCCTCGCTGCGGGGCGGCCCTTGCTCGGCATCCCGCGCCCGGGCCGCGCCAGTGTCACGCGTTGCGGGCTTTCACTATCTCCCGTAGTGGGGTTCGCTGACATGCGCCACGTACCTGGGGTCTCTCTTCAACGCAAGCTGCTGCTGTGGCTGCTGCTGCCGCAGCTGGTGCTGTGGCTGTCGGGTGGGTTTCTGGCGTGGCGCATTGCGCTGCAGAACGGCGAGAAGGGCATTGACCAGACGCTGACCCAGTCGGTGCGGGCGCTGGCGCGGCAGATCAAGCCGATTGGCGATGGGCTGCTGGTGGACTTTCCGAAGGCCGCGCAGGACATCCTGGAGCAGGACCCGGCCGACCGCATCACCTACATGGTGTCGTCTCCGCCCGGCCGCTTTTTGCTGGGCAACGCGCAGCTGCCGCCACCGCCCGCCCAGGTTGATGTGGCGGTGGGCGAGGCGTTTTTGTACCAGGCGCGGGTGGATGACAAACCGGTGCGCGTAGCCTTGCTGGATGTGGACTACGGCACCGCCTCCACCCGCCAGCGCCTGCGCGTTCAGGTGGCCCAGAGCCTCACGGTGCGCGAGCGCATTGCGCAGGAACTGCTGGAGCGCATGGTGTTCCCCATGGGCCTGATGGGCCTGGCCCTGAGCGCCGTGGTGTACGCCGGTGTGCTGCGCGGCCTGCAGCCCTTGAAGCGCCTGGAGGCGCAAATTGAGCGCGCAGGCGCGCAGCCCCACACGGGCACCACGCCGCTGCCGCCCATCGAGCTGACCTCTGCCCCGCAGGAAGTGCATTCGCTGGCCAGCACCATCAACCGCCTGCTGGAGACCGTGGCGCGTGGCCAGCAAAAGGAAAAGCGTTTTCTGAACGACGCTGCCCACCAGCTGCGCACGCCGCTTGCCGGCCTGATCGGCCAGACCGAGTTGGCCCTGCATGAGAGCCACGAACCCGCAGTGCAGGCCCGCCTGCAAAAGGTGCTTTCGGCCGCGCAACGCAGCGCGCACCTGGTGCACCAGCTGCTGCAGCTGGCGCGCTCAGAGTCGAACGTGGAGATGCAGTCCATCGACCTCGCCGCCCTGGCCCGCGAGGTGGCCCGCGAATGGGCCGCCCGCGCCCTGGCCCAGGGCATGGACCTGGGCTACGAGGGCGTGGACCACCTGCCCGCGCAGGGCCACCCGCTGCTGCTGCGCGAGGCGTTGAACAACCTCATCGACAACGCGCTGCACTACGCGGGCCCCGGCGCCACGGTGACGGTGCGCGTGGGCCATGAAGAGCCGGGGCATTGGGCGCTGCTGGTGGTGGAGGACGATGGACCGGGCGTGCCGGCCGAGCACCTGGGCGATCTGTTTGCGCGGTTCTGGCGTGGGTCGGACAAGGCGGGCGGCTGTGGGCTGGGGCTGTCGATAGTCGAAGAGATCGCGCTGCGGCACGGGGGGCGGACGGTGGCGGAAGGGGTGGTGCCGAAGGGGTTGCGGGTGGGGATGCGGCTGCCTGCGGGGTGATTTTTTGGTGTTTTTGGCTGGGTGCGCTAGTGCTTCATGCCTTGGAAGCTATGATTTTTATAGTGATCTTCAGCACTTCCGGACGGGAGATTTCCGGCCGACGTTGACGGTTTGATGCGCATTTTTTGCACGCTCAGTCTTGGGGGCGTGTGCTCATCGAATGGCATGCCGGCACTGAGGGCGGAGGCCGGGAGTCGCCCGGCAGGCGAGTCCCTTTCTTTCGCGTCGCCGAAAGAAAGGAACCAAAGAAAGGGCGACCCCACTGTCTGCGTCCCCTGCGCTTCGCTACGGGGCAACCTGCGGTGCTCGGGTTTGGCGGGGTCTCGCTCAACTCGCGCCGCTGCGCGTCGCTCAGACACACGCGAGCCCTGATCCGCCAAACCCTGCGCTCCTCGGCGCATCCACAGGGGCACGGGGAGCAGAACATCCACACGGGCCATCGCTGCGCTCGGCCCAGGATCGCGGGCGCAAGCGCCTCGCGCTGCGCAGGCGCGGCCGAGCGCGGCAATGGCCCGAATAGATGTCCGGCTGTTCGGTTGTTTGGATGTTCGGCTGTCCACCCCCTGCTAGCTGCGCCTGCGGCGGGGCGGTTGCGGGGTGGCACGCGCGTCGGAGCGCGCGTGCTTCGTGCTCTGACTCGCCGTGGCTGTCCGAGCGGCGCGCGCAGCGCAAAGTGAGTTCCACGGCGCACCCCGCAACCGCCCCGCCGCAGGTCCGCCCCTTCGCACCGCGAAGGGGTCGCAGACTGGGGGTCGCCTTTTCTTTGGTGACTTTCTTTTGGCGAAGCAAAAGAAAGTCACTCGCACGCCGGGCGACTCCCGGCCTCCCCCCTCAACACAGGCATGCGGCCCAACATGCTCCCAAGAGCCCCCAAAAACAAAAACGGCCAGCGCCCGCAACCCAGGCACCAGCCGCTCAAAAAAAGAAACCCGAGCTCAAGCCGCGAGGATCAGCTTCTCCAGCTTCACAGCATCCACCGCAAACGCCCGAATCCCCTCAGCCAGCTTCTCGGTCGCCATCGCATCCTCATTCAGCGCAAACCGGAACCCCGCCTCGTCATAGTTCACCGCAGGCAAGTCCATGCCCTTGGCAGCCTCCGCATCCAACGCCCGCTGCAACGGCGCATCAATCGCAGCCAGCTGCGCCAACAGCTCGGGCGCAATGGTCAGCAGGTCGCACCCGGCCAGCGCCGTGATCTGCCCCACATTGCGGAAACTCGCGCCCATCACCTCGGTGGCAATGCCAAAACGCTTGTAGTGGTTGTAGATCTGCGTGACAGACTGCACGCCCGGGTCGTTGGCGCCCGCGCGCGCTGCCTCGTCCCAGCTTGCACCCGCCTGCTTTTTGTACCAGTCGTAAATACGGCCCACAAAGGGCGAGATCAGCTGCACCTTGGCCTGGCCGCAGGCCACGGCCTGGGCAAAAGAGAACAGCAGCGTGAGGTTGGTGTGGATGCCCTTGCGCTCCAGCTGGGCGGCGGCCTGGATGCCTTCCCACGTGGCTGCGATCTTGATGAGCACGCGGTCGATGTGGATGCCTTCGGCCTGGTACAGCTCGATGATGCGCTCGGCGCGCGTGACGGTGGCGCTGGTGTCAAAGCTCAGGCGGGCGTCCACTTCGGTGGAAACACGGCCGGGCACGTGGGTCAGGATCTCGCAACCAAAACGCACCAGCAGGCGGTCGATCACCTCGTCCATCGCACGCCCTTGCCACTTGGCGACGGTGTCCTTGAGCAGCGGCGCGTATTCGGGCTTTTGCACCGCCTTGAGAATCAGCGAGGGATTGGTCGTGGCGTCCTGCGGACGGAACTGGGCCAGTTGCAGAAAGTCGCCGGTGTCGGCAACCACGGTGGTGAACTGTTTGAGGGCGTCGAGTTGGTTCGTCATGGCGCCATTATTCCGCATTGGTCCGGGCGCCTTCGGTACTACCAACCACTGATACGCCGTGGGCACCCAGGCTCAGTTGCACCTCGTCTCCCACGGCCAGCACATCGTCCAGGTCGGACGACACCACAAAGATGTGGCCCAGCGCGGTCTCGAAGGTGTATTCGTACACTGCACCCAGGTAGGCCCGCTTGTCCAGCCGGGCGGGCAGCAGGCCCTCGCCCTGGCGGTGAATGCGCCAGGCCTCAGGCCGCACCGCCACCTTCACCGGGCCGCTCTGCACCGCCATGCGCGGGCGCAGCACCAGCGGGCCGAGCGCCACCGTGCCGTCAGGGTCGGCCACAGCCGGGAACAGCATGGCCTCGCCCATGAAGCCGGCCACAAACTCACTATGCGGGGTTTCGTACAACGCACGGGGCGAGCCCTTCTGCGCAATCAGGCCCTGGTTCATCACGATGATCTGGTCGCTCACCGCCATGGCCTCTGCCTGGTCGTGCGTGACATAGGCCACCGTGAGCGACAGGCGCTGCTGCAGCGCGCGGATCTCTTCGCGCATCTCGCGGCGCAGGCGGGCGTCGAGGTTGGACAAGGGCTCGTCAAACAGCAGCACCTCGGGCTCCAGCACCAGCGCGCGGGCCAAGGCCACGCGCTGCTGCTGCCCGCCTGACAGCTCGCTGGGCAGGCGGTCGTCATAGCCCACCAGGCCCACGCCGCGCAGCGCCTCCACGGACTTGGCGCGCGCCTGCTCCTTGGGCTGGCCCGACATGCGCAGGCCGTACATCACGTTCTCGACCACGTTCATGTGCGGGAACAGCGCGTAGCTCTGGAACATCATGCTCACGTTGCGCTGCGCGGGGCCCAGCGTGGTCACGTCCTTGCCGCCGATGAAGATCTCGCCCGAGGTGGGCGATTCCAGCCCCGCGATCATGCGCAAGGTGGTGGTCTTGCCGCAGCCCGAGGGGCCGAGGATGGTGGTGAGTGTGCCGCGCGGCACCTCAAAGCTGATGCCCTTGACGGCCAGGGCCGCGCTGCTGTCGCTGCCGTAGCGCTTGGTGATGTTGCGGAACACGATGCCCGCGTCATTGTTGTTCATGGCGTGTTTTCTTCTTTTGTCAGAGGGGTCAGTGCGCAGCGGGAGCGGCTCCACGGCGGCCCAGTTTGCGATCACCCACCAGCAGCTGAATGAGTCCGATGGAGGCCGACATCAGGATGATGAGCACCGTGCAGTACGCCAGCGCCACGCCATAGTCGCCATTGCCCACGCGGCCGATGATGTAGGTGGTGGCCAGCTCGTTCTCGGCTGTGACCAGGAAGATCACCGCGCTCACGGTGGTGATGGCGCGCACAAAGCTGTAGACCAGTGCAGCCACCAGCGCGGGCTTGAGCAGCGGCAGCACCACATGGCGCAGCGTCTGCACGCTGCCCGCGCGCAGCATGACGGAGGCTTCATCGAGGGAACGGTCCAGCTGCTTGAACGCCGCCGTGCCCGCGCGCACACCCACCGGCAAATTGCGGAACATAAAACACAACACGATGATGAGGGCGGTGCCCGTCAGCTCGAACGGTGGCACGTTGAACGCCAGGATATAGCTCACACCCAGCACCGTGCCGGGGATGGCAAAGGCCAGCAGTGCCGCAAATTCGAACGCGCCCTGCCCCCGGAACTCGGTGCGTGCCAGCAGCCACGCAATGGCAATGCCCAGCGTGGCCGTGAGCGGCGCGGAGATGGCGGCGAGCTTGAGGGTGGTGAAGAACGAGTTCCACGCCGTGCCCGCCCACACCACACCAAACTCGCCCCATTCCACGCTGAACGCGGTACGGAAATGCGCCAAGGTGATGGTGTAGTCGCGCCCCCAGGTCTGCACAAAGCCGCCGGCCAATGCAAACAGGTACACGATGAGCGTGAAGGCCATCCAGGGCAGCGCAATCGAATGCACCACGCGGCGCACGCCCCGGGGCAACGGCATGGCAATGCCCGCGTCACCCTTGCCCGACACGGTGGTGAAGTTCTGCTTGCCCAACAGCCCGCGCTGGATGGCAAACACCGTGAGCGCAAAGAAAGTGAGGATCCAGGCCAGCGATGCCGCACGGCCCTGGTCGTACTGCGCGCCCACGATGGCAAAGAAAATTTCGGTGGACAGCACCGAGAACTGCCCGCCCACCACGATGGGGTTGCCGAAGTCAGCCATGCTTTCGATGAAGCCCACCAGGAACGCATTGGCCAGGCCGGGCTTGAGCAGCGGCAGGGTCACGGTCATGAAGGTGCGGTGCGGGCTGGCGCGCAGGGTTTGCGCGGCCTCTTCCAGGCTGGGCGCCACGCCCTGCACCACGCCGCGCATGATCATGAAAGCGATGGGCGTGAACGCAAAGGTCTGCGCCACCCACACACCCAGCCACCCGTAGAACCAGCGCGACGGCGTGATGCCAAACGCGTATTCCAGAAACTGGTTGAACACCCCCGCGCGGCCAAACAGCAGGATCAGCCCCAGGCCCACCACAAACGGCGGCGTGATGATGGGCAGCAGCGCCACGATGTTCAGCGGCCGCGCATAGCGGCGCGAAGCGCGCTCGGCCATCAGCGCCATGAAGGTGCCCAGCAGCGTGGTGCTGGTGGCCGTCATCAAGCCCAGAAACAGCGTGTTCCAGGCCACGCCGCAGCGCTGGCCACCCGCCAGGCACGACAGGCTGAAGTTGCGCTCGTGCGCGATGCGCTCCCACACCACGGCCAGCGAGAACGGGCCGTCTTCCAGAAAAAATGCCGCCGACAGCGCCTTGAGCACCGGGAACACGATGAACAGCGCGAGCAGGCTGCCGCAGCCCACCACCGCAGCCGCTACGAACAGGTCGCCCTTGAAGAAGCCGCGCCGCGCCACACCGAACGACAGCAGCACCAGCAGTGCCGACAGCACCACAAACCCGCCCCAGCCCATGCCGGGCTGGCGCGCGCCCAGTTCGCCCAGGCTGGTGTTCATCCATTCAAACGCCCAGCCGCGCGCACCAATCGCAAAGCCGCTGAGCAGCAGGGCCGCCAGCCCCAGTGCGCCCCCCGCCACCAGCAGCGTGCCTTGCTTGCGCCCGGCGGGCAGGCAGGCCCCCAGGCCCGCCACCGCCAGCCCGGCCAGGCCCAGCCACAGCCAGGGGCGTCCGAACAAGGCCGCCTGCATCAGCCCGTTGGCGGCCTGCTCGCTGCTGAAGACCTGGCCGACCGCCAGCAGGCCATTGGCGTCCTGCTGTGCATACCAGGGGAACACCAGGTACCCCAGTACGCCCATGGCCAGCCAGACCCACAGGGGCCGGTTGACCGAGGCACCGGGAGTCCTGGTCCGGAGGGTTGCGTGCGCCGCCGCTGCTGCCGACACCACCACCCCTTAGCGCGTTGCGTTTTGCACGTCTTTTTCCCAGCGCGCAATCAGGCGGCGACGCTCGGCGCTGGCGCCGTATTTGGCGTAGTCGTAGTTGATGAGCTTCATCTTGGCCGGATCGGTCATGCGCGGGTCTTTGGGCACCTGCGTGTTGCTGGGCAGCTGGAACTGCTTGGCCGCCAGGCCAAACTGCTGGCCACCCGGCGTGAGCGCCCATTCATAGAACTTCTTGGCGGCCTCGGTGTTGGGGCCGTTCTTGACGATGCTCATGGAGCCCACCTCGGCGCCGGTACCTTCAGAAGGTGTGACCGAGCCCACGGGGAAGCCGTTGACCGCCTCGGTGGTCACGTCGTGCACGAAGCTCACGGACACCGTGGTCTCGCCGCGTGCAACCGCCTTGACAGGCGCCGTGCCTGAACGGGTGTACGCGCTGATGTTGGGGTGCAGGGCCTTGAGGTATTCAAACGCCTTTTCCTCGCCCATGATCTGCACCAGCGTGGCGATCATGGTGTAGGCGGTGCCGCTAGAGGCCGGGTTGGCCATCTGAACCTCGCCCTTGAATTCAGGCTTGAGCAGGTCGGCCCACGACTGGGGCGGGTTGAGCTTGCGCTTGGCCAGCAGCTCCTTGTTGTAGCCAAAACCCAGCGGGCCCAGGTACACGCCCACGGTGCGGTACTTGGAATCGGCCGCCTGCTTTTGTGCCCAAGGGTACAGCTGCGCCAGCTGGGGCGACTTGTATTCGAGCGTCAGGCCCTGCTCGGCCGCCTGCAGATGCGGGTCGCCTGTGCCGCCAAACCAGATGTCGGTCTTGGGGTTGGCGCGCTCGGCATTGAGCTGCGCCAGCGCCTCGCCCGAGCCCTTGGCCGTCATGTTGACCTTGGTGCCAGTGGTCTTGGCGTACACCGTGGACATCAGGTTGCACCACTCGGCCTGCACCGAGCAGATGATGTTGACCTGGCCCTGGGCCCAGCTGCCCGATGCAGCGGCCACAAGGGCCGCACCGGCCAGAAGTTTTGTCAGCAAGGGTTTGCGCATGGAAGGCTCCTCAGTATCTGGATAACGTGATGGAGGATGCTATGCGTGCAGGGCCTGCCCGGGCCAGGGGGGAAACGCCCAGGCCCCGTGCAAGCAGGTTGAAAGGCAGGGATTGCGCGGACCCCATACCTTTGGGAACCGAGTTACATTAAACGCAGATGGCCCCACCACCGCGCGCACAGCCGGTGGATGAAGCGTCCACCCAAGCCCTTTCCAAGGCCCCCTGCGCAGCCTGCCCTGCCTTCACAGACTGACATGCTCGACCGCATCACCGCCTCCCTGCCCTCGCTGGCCCCCGCCGAACAGCGCGTGGCCAAGCTGGTGCTGACCGACCCCCGCACCTTCGCCCGCCTGCCCGTGCGCGAGCTGGCCGAGCGCGCGCATGTGAGCAAGCCCACCGTGGTGCGCTTTTGCCGCAGCATGGGTTACGACGGGCTGGCGGACTTCAAGCTCAAGCTGGCAGGCAGTGTGAGCGAAGGCGTGCCCTTCATTCACCGCAGTGTGGATGCCGACGACAAGACCGGTGATGTGCTGGTGAAAGTGGTGGACAACGCCGTGGCAGCGTTCCTGCAATACCGCAACGCGGCCAGCACCGTGGCCATCGAACGTGCGGCCGAGGCCATTGCCGACACGTGGAAGAAAGGCAAACGCATCGAGTTCTACGGCGTGGGCAACTCGGGCATCGTGGCGCAGGACGCGCAGCACAAGTTTTTCCGCCTGGGCGTGACCTCGATTGCCAGCAGCGACGGCCACATGCAGGTGATGAGCGCCACCCTGCTGGGGCCAGGCGACTGCGCCGTGATCATCTCCAACTCGGGCCGCACCCGCGACCTGATGGACGCGGCAGACATCGCCCGCCGCAACGGCGCCACCACCATCGTCATCACCGCCAGCGGCTCGCCCCTGGCCAGCACCTGCCAGATCCATCTGGCGGCCGACCACCCCGAGGGCTACGACCGCTACAGCCCCATGGTGTCGCGCCTCATGCACTTGCTCATCATCGACGTGCTGGCCACCTGCGTGGCGCTGCGCATCGGCAGCTCGCTGCAGCCGATCCTGCAGCAGATGAAGGAAAACCTGCGGGCCAAGCGTTACGCGTAAATCCTGGCCGTTAGGCCAGGCCGGCCCACGCCTTCTCAGTCCAGCGTGACACCCGCTTCGCGGATCACCTTGCCCCACTTGGTCGTTTCAGCCGCCAAAAAGGCGTCGCACGCCTCGGTCGTGGTGCCTTCACCAAAGGTGCCCATGGTGTCGAGTTTGGCCTTGGTTTCATCACTCTGGATGATGGCGTTCACGGCGTCCGACATGCGCTTGACGATGTCGCGCGGCGTCCCTGCGGGTGCAATCATGCTGGCCCAGGTACTGCCCAACATGCCGGGCACGCCTTGCTCGATGAAGGTCGGCACGTCAGGCAACATGGGCAAGCGCTTTTCGCTGGCCACGCCGATGAGGGTGATGCGGCCTGCCTTGGCGGGCTGGATCAGGTTGGGCGGAGGGTCGAGGAACAGGGGCACCTGGCCGCCGAGCAAGTCCGTCAACGCCGGGGCTGCGCCGCGGTAGGGAATGTGGACCATGAAGGTCTTGGTCAGTGACTTGAGCAGCTCGCTGGTGAGGTGCGCGGCAGAGCCTGTGCCTGATGAGGCAAAACTCACCTTGCCGGGGTTGGCCTTGGCATAGGCCACGAGCTCCTTCACCGTCTTGAACGGTGCATTGGGCGCCACCGCCGCCACCAACGGAGAAACACCCAGCAGCGACACGCCCATCAGGTCCTTGCGCGGGTTGTAGGGCAGCTTGGGGTAGAGCGTGGTGTTGGCGGTAAAGGCCGGAATGACCACACCAAAGGTGTGACCGTCCGGGGTGGACTTGGCGACGGCATCCACGCCGATGATGCTGTTCGCGCCGGGTTTGTTGTCGATGACAACCGACTGACCGAATTGCTTTTGCAGGCCTACCGTCAGCAGACGCGCCATCTGGTCGGTAAACCCGCCCGCCGTGTACGGCACGATGATGCGAATCGGGCGGCTGGGCCAACTGGTTTGGGCCAGTGCTGGCAATACCGCACTGGCCAGCGCTGCGCCGGTGGCCTGGACCAGCCTGCGACGGGAAAGGAATGTGGTCATGGTTTTGTCTCCTGCTGATTTATAGGTATAAAAAGCAGCCTCAGCGCTCGTCGAACAAGCGCTAAAAGCTATATTTTTTATAGCACCAAGATCCCATTGAATGGGCTGTGCCTGTGATCTGCGGGGCTCAGACGGCCTTGACCAGTTCAGGCACAGCCGTGAACAGATCCGCTTCCAGCCCATAGTCGGCCACGCTGAAGATCGGTGCCTCAGGGTCCTTGTTGATCGCCACGATCACTTTGGAGTCCTTCATGCCCGCCAAGTGCTGGATGGCGCCCGAGATACCGGCGGCCACATACAGCTGCGGTGCCACGATCTTGCCCGTCTGCCCCACTTGCCAGTCGTTGGGCGCGTAGCCTGCGTCCACCGCCGCGCGGCTGGCACCGAGCGCCGCGCCCAGCTTGTCGGCCAGGGGCGTCATGACTTCGTCGAACTTTTCCTTGCTGCCCAGCGCACGACCACCGGAGACGATGATCTTGGCAGCGGTCAGCTCGGGGCGGTCGCTCTTGGCGATTTCGCTGCCCATGAAGCTGCTCTTGCCAGCGTCTGCGGTGGCTGCGGCGGTTTCAACGGCGGCGGAACCGCCCGTGGCGGCTGCGGCGTCAAAGCCCGTGGCGCGCACGGTGATGACCTTTACGCTGTCTGCGCTTTGCACGGTGGCAATGGCGTTGCCGGCGTAGATGGGGCGCTCGAAGGTGTCGGCAGAAATCACCTTGGTGATGTCGCTGACCTGCGCCACGTCCAGCTTGGCCGCCACGCGGGGGGCCACGTTCTTGCCGCTGGCAGTCGCCGGGAACAGGATGTGGCTGTAGTTGGATGCGATGGCGAGCACTTGCGCGGCCACGTTTTCTGCCAGGCCGTGTTCCAGACCGGCTGCGTCGGCGTGGATGACCTTGGCAACACCTGCTATTTTGGAGGCAGCTTGTGCGGCTGCGCCGGCGTTGTGGCCAGCCACCAGCACGTGCACGTCGCCGCCGCAGGCCACTGCGGCCGTGACGGTGTTCAGCGTGGCGCCCTTGATGGACGCGTTGTCGTGTTCAGCAATAACGAGAGTTGTCATGAGAGTCGTCTTTCTCTTGAATCTGGGAGGGTGCCTGCATCAACCATGGTCGTCGATCAACCGAGGCCGATGCGCGGGACACCGAGGAAGGGCCGCCCCGCACCGAGGGTGTCGTCCCCCTGGGGGGGAAGGCGCGAAGCGACTCAGGGGGGTCAAATGACTTTCGCTTCGTTCTTGAGTTTTTCGACCAGGGCGGCCACGTCGGCCACCTTGATGCCTGCGCCGCGCTTGGCGGGCTCGGTCACCTTCAGGGTCTTCAGGCGCGGAGCCACGTCCACTCCGAGGTCTTCGGGCTTGACGGTATCGAGCTGCTTTTTCTTGGCCTTCATGATGTTGGGCAAGGTGACGTAGCGGGGCTCGTTCAGGCGCAGGTCGGTGGTGATGACGGCGGGGAGCGTGAGGGCCAGGGTTTCCAGGCCGCCGTCGACTTCACGGGTCACGCTGACTTTGTCGGCTGCGAGTTCGACCTTGCTGGCGAAGGTGGCCTGGGGCAGGTCGGCCAAAGCAGCCAGCATCTGGCCGGTCTGGTTGGCGTCGTCGTCGATGGCTTGTTTGCCCAGGATGACGAGCGAGGGTTGCTCTTTGTCCACCAGGGCCTTCAGCAGCTTGGCCACAGCCAGGGGCTGCAGTTCCACGTCGGTCTCGACCAGGATGGCGCGGTCGGCGCCAATCGCCATGGCTGTGCGCAGGGTTTCCTGGCACTGGGCCACGCCGCAGGAGACTGCGATGACTTCGGTCACCAGGCCTTTTTCTTTCAGGCGCACGGCCTCTTCAACGGCGATTTCGTCAAAGGGGTTCATGCTCATCTTCACGTTGGCGATGTCCACACCCGTGTTGTCCGACTTCACGCGGACCTTCACGTTGTAGTCCACCACGCGCTTGACGGGAACAAAGATCTTCAGCATGTTGGATTGGCACAAATAGGTGAATGCGCTGCTCGGTGAAGCAGCAATAAAAAAGCAGCAATGCCCATGAGGGTGGGCATTGCCACAAACAAAGGCGAAGCGTCAGGGGTTGACGTACGCCGTCTTGACCGTGGTAAAGAACTCGGCGGCGTAGCGCCCTTGCTCTCGGGGGCCGTGGCTGGAGCCCTTGCGGCCGCCAAACGGCACGTGGGGGTCCACCCCAGCAGTGGGCGCATTGACCATGACCATGCCTGCTTGCAACTCGCGCTTGAAACGCGCAGCGCTTTTCAGGGACTGCGTCACGACCCCTGCGGACAAGCCGAACGGTGTGTCGTTCGCCACCTTCAGCGCCTCGTCGGCATCTCTCACCCGGATGACGCTAGCGACCGGCCCGAAGATCTCTTCGCGATTGATGGTCATGGCAGGCGTCGTCTCGGTGAACAGCGCGGGCTGCAGATAGAAGCCGGGCTGCCCGTTCCATCGCTCCATGGCGTTGCCGCCGAACGCCAGCTTCGCCCCTTCCTGGGTGCCCAGGCTGATGTAGCGCAGGTCCTGCTCCAGCTGGCTTTGATCAACGACGGGACCAATGATCGTTCCTAGAGCGCGGGCGTCCCCCACCACCAGGTTCTTCATCCCGTCGACCATACCCGCCACGAAGCGATCATGGACGGCGTCAGTCACGATCAAGCGGGACGAGGCGGTGCAGCGCTGCCCCGTGGAGTAGAACGCACCGTTGATGGCGCACGCCACGGCTTGCTCGATGTCCGCATCGTCCAGCACCACGAGCGGGTTCTTACCGCCCATCTCCAGCTGGAATTTGGCCATGGCACCGGGTCGGCCCACCGCGCTCTGTGCGACTTTGCGGCCGGTCGATTCCGATCCGGTGAAGGTGATGGCCTGAACGCCCGGATCTTCCAGCAGAACCTCGCCGAGTTCCCGTCCGCGCCCCATCACCAGATTGAAGGTGCCTGCAGGCAGTCCTGCACGGGAGAGGATGTCTGCCAGCGCCCAGGCGCAGCCAGGAACCAGCTCCGCAGGCTTGAACACCACTGCGTTGCCGTAAGCCAGTGCGGGCGCAATTTTCCAGGCCGGAATCGCCAGTGGGAAGTTCCACGGCGTGATGATGGTGATCACGCCAATGGGCTCGCGAGAAATCTCCACAGTCATGTTGGGGCGGGTGGACCCCAAAAGCTCACCGCCCACGCGCAGAGCTTCGCCTGCAAAGAACTTGAAGATGTGCGCGGCGCGCAGCACTTCGCCCGCAGCGTCTGGCAAGGCTTTGCCTTCTTCGCGTGCCAACAGGTCGGCCAATTCGCCCTGCCGCGTCAGCAGCTCGCTGCCGATACGGTCCAGCGCTTCCGATCTCTGCATAGGGGTTTGCGCGGCCCAACGTGGTTGCGCCGCCGCCGCAGCGGCCACGGCCATGCGCGCCTGCGCCTGGCTGGCGCGCGCGTACTGACCAATGACATCTCGAGTGTCGGATGGGTTGATGTTGGCGGCGGCGTCCGCGCCAGCGAGCCATTCGCCCGCAATGAAGTTGTGGTGGATGGAGTTACTCATTCGGATAGAGGCCCTTGGTTTGAGCAAATAGTCGGCAGATCCCGAACAAGGCGTCCACATTCGGCGTGGGGACCTGCACCCTTTGCGCGATGTCCCGCACTGCACCGACGATGACGTCGAGCTCCAGCGTTCGGCCCGCCTCGGCGTCGTGCAACATGGATGTCTTGAAGGCACCTAGCTTTTCGGTGATGCGATGCCGGTCTTCGGGGCTTTGATCGATGGGGCAGCGGATTTTTGCGCCCACTGCGGCGACCTCATTCATGGCGGCAGAGCAGAACGCCCGCACTTGCGCATCGGACAAGATGCGGTCCACGGTAGCGCCCGTGACTGCAGACAAGGGATTCATGGTAAGGTTGCCCCAGAGCTTGAACCAGATGTCGTGCCGGATGTCGTCACTCACCGTGACCTCAAACCCTGCAGTTCGCAAAAGCTCACCCACGGCCAGCGCGCGTGGCGATCTGGCACCTTGGGGCTCGCCAATGATGAGGTGCTTGCCCTTGACGTGTTTGACCAAGCCCGGCCCTCGCATCAGGCTGCTGGCATGCACCACAGCCCCGAGCACGTTGGCAAAAGGGATACTGGCGGCAATCTCGCCGCGAGGGTCAATGCGGGGCAGGCCAGACTCGAAGCCCGGCAGGCCCTGGCAGAACCACCAGGGCACACCGTTCATGGCGGGCAGCACCACCGTGTGGGGGCCGATGAGCGGCTGGATGGATGCCGCCACCGCCGCCAGCGCTGGGCCTTTGACTGCAATGACGACCAGGTCCTGGGGGCCCAGGTCCTCGGCGCGATCGCTCGCGTTGGCTGGCGCCTGAACGCTGCTGCCATCCTCCCGCTCCATGCGCCAACCGGAGGCCTGCAGGGCCTTCAGGTTATCGCCACGCGCGAGTGCCGACACCCGCACATTGCCCGCGGCCGCGATGGATGCCCCGATGAGGCTGCCAATCGACCCCGCCCCTACGATGCAAACCGTTTGCAGTTTCGGGGCATCGAGATCAGAAGCGAGGCGCAACGGCGACTCAAGCATCGGCCGTGAAACCGATGGATTTGACGATAGGGCCCCAACGCTCCAGATCGGCCTTCAAGGCTGCCGCGAGTTCTTCGGGCGAAGAGGCACGGACTTCGAGGCCCATGGCGGCGAGTCCGTCCACCACTTCTTTCGCGCCAAGTGCCTTGCGGATTTCGGCGTTGGCCTGGTTGACCACGGCCGCGGTGGCCTTGCCGGGAAGGAAGAAGCCGTGCCATTCGCCGTAGACCAGCGACTTGTACCCTTGCTCGGCCAGTGTCGCAACTTGCGGGACGAACTTGCTGCGTGTGGCGCCGCTGGTCGCAAGGATGCGCAGCTTGCCGCCGGGCAGATGGGGTAGGAACTCGCCCACGGGTGCAGATACGGCGGCAATCTGTCCGCCCACCAGGTCCATGATGGCTGGCTGCGTGCCACGGAAGCCGATGTGGCGCAGGTCCACCTTGCCCCCACGCCCGATCAGTACGCCGACGAAGTGGGGGACGGAGCCAGGCGCGGGAGAGCCGAAGTTTGCCTGTGTCGGATTGGCATTGCACCAGGCCAGGAACTCGGGGACTGTGGTGACGGAGGCGGGAACCAAAGGGCCCACGGCAAAACCCATGTCCACCTGCACGGCCGTCGAGACTGGCGTCAAATCCACCAGCGGGTCGTAGGGCAGCTTCTTGTAGGTATGGGGGTAGATGCCGAGCATCGACATGGGCGTCACTAACAAGGTGCTGCCATCGGGGGGCGACGCCTTCAGTGCGGAGATTGCGATTTGCCCGCCAGCACCCGGACGGTTGTCAACGATGACCGCCTTGGCATACGTACCGGTCAGGCGAGCAGCGACACGGCGGGCTTCCGTATCGATTGTTCCGCCGGGGGCAAAACCGGCAATGATCTTGGCGCTCTCTAGCGTGTTTGCGCGGGCCGCGAAAGGTAGGGCCGTGGCGGCCAGGCTCCATGCCATCTGCGAGATGAGTTGTCGACGTGTTTGCATTGGATATGTCTCCTTGTGTTGGTCGTTCAGGGGCAAGGACTCAGCCCTTATTGCTCTTTCTGGCGTCGGCGAGGTTCTGCTTGAAGCGGTCTGGTACGCGCTCGTCGAATCCCAGCGCCACGCGACGGACCTCTGCCGTATCGGTGGGTTGATGCCCCACGCCCTGAGCGCTGGCGCGCGGAGCCGCAATTTCCACTACCGCTCCGGCCACGCGGCCCAGACCGGTGATCTCGCACTCGACGAAGTCGCCAGGGTCTACGGATCGCGAGTGGCAGGGCGTTCCCATCAGGATCACGTCGCCGGCCACCAGCGTGATGTGGCGCGCCAGATCGGCGATCACGTAGTGGGGGCCCCAGATGGTTTCGTCGCCGATGTGGGCCTCCTGCACGACCAGGCCGTTCACATAGGTCCGCAGGGTCTGCTCAAACAGATTGACCCCACGCACCAGTCCGGGGCCGATGGGCAGCAGCGTGTCCGCACCCTTCACGCGCAGCATCGAGCCTTGGTCGGTATCTCGAAAGTTCTGCAAACCCATATCGAGTGCGGGGCAGAAACCTTCGATGTAGTCCCATGCCTCGTCGGGCGTGACATTGCGGCAGGTCTTGCCAATCACCACGGCGTATTCGCCTTCGTAGTTCAGGTACTGGCAATCGGCGGGTTTGAGGATTTGCCCGCCATGCCCGTTCAGCGATGTGGGTGGTTTGGTGAAGTACGTCGGCGACTCTGTCGGCTTGTTTTTCTGGCGTGTCTCGTAGCTGCGCGAGCTGTACGAGATATGCACGGCAATGATCTTGCTGGGGTTGACGGGCGGCAGGTAGGTCAGCGCCTGGGCGTCCAGCACCCGGCCGTCGTCCAGCTGCAAGCGGCCAGCGTCAGGGCCACCCTCGATCAGGGTTCCCCAGAATGAGCTGCCGCCCACCAAAGCGCGACGGCGCTCAATCCGCGGTCCGCGCATGACAGCGGGCAGCTCAGAGATGGGAAACTCGAAATTCATGGTGCTCAATCTGTTGGAGGTGTTGAAGGGGCGCGACGCATCAGGCGGCAGCAGGCTGGCCTGCTGCGCCGGTGTTGCCCTGGCTGGCTGTCTCGGAGACATCGAACCAGACGTGGATGTTTCCGGTGCCACGTGCGTTTTCGTAGGCTGACAGCGGCTCACCTTTGGCGCGGCACGTCGCACCGCCCATGGCTCCGAGCATCTGCAAGTAGTGCGCTCCAAACGCTTCCCACGGTTTGCGGCGGTAGTCGTCGTCCCAGCGCGCCAGGATCTCGTCGTGGCGCCCCTGGCGCATGAATTCAATGGCTGCCTTGTCGCTGGCAATGTTCTCCGGACGAGACACATTGCTTTCGTGGAAGATGCGCGGATGGTTCGGGCGCCAATCAAGCCCGTTGAACTTGTGGCTCAGTGCCCCCGAGGCGAGCAGAACCACATTGAGATCACTTCGGTGAATGGCTTCGCCGATGTCTTCGCCCGATTGGAGGAACTGAGGCCACTCGCAGTTCTGGCAGGAGCTGACGGTCAGTACCGGGGTCTTGCTCAGTTCCAGTTGCAGGTGCTTGACCAGGTTGATCGTTGCGTACTGCTTTCCCAGTTCGGGATGGCGAATGTTGCGCACGTAACCTTTCCGCTCCCGCGAAACAGCTTCCACCTGCAAGGCGAGGTCGGGGCAACCCAGGTAGTTGTAGGGAACTCCATGCAGATACCAGGGCATTTCGTCCGAGATGTAGCTGCCTTCGAACTTCTCGCCACCGTCTACCAAGTGGTAGCCGGTAGTGAACCAGTGCGAATCAAAGATCAGTACGGCATCGGGTTTCACGGCCTTGATCCGCTCCCGAAGTCGGGCATATCCCGAGATCAGGTCAGAGTCTGCCCCTGCACCTTGCAGCACGCGAAACTCTTCGCACTGCATCAGGCCAGGGTGGTGCGACACCATGGCGGCGCCAACTATTTTTCCCATCGGGAGTCTCCTAGAAGCTGCCATCCAGGCAGCAGATCAGTTGAATTTCTTGCCGGCCCACAGTTGCCGCCGGTCCGCCAAGGGATCGGCCACCACCGCCGAGCGGGTGTCAAAGCGCATGGTTGGGCGGGTGGCGAGGTCGTACCGCGCCCATCCGGGGTCGCCGGTTTTGACGAATCGCAGCCAGTGCCCAAACATGGTGTCTGCCAAAGGCTGGTAGCCCGGGCCGCCCAGGAAAGGGCTGGCCTGTGTGCTGGCCAGGGTGTTGAAGACGTAAGGCACATCAACCACATGGGCCGCACCCAGTCGACCGCCAAAACCTGGCGATTGCCAGGCAAACTGGTAGTTCCAGGTCGGAGCACCCGCTGCCACCCGGTTTTCCGCGTAGCGCTGCGCTGGCATGCGGAACGTGCTGTCGGACTCCAGCGCCGCCAGCAAGTCGCCGGGCGATGCGTTGGGGCGCACCTGCGCGTAGACATTCGGCGCGTTGGACGCCAAGCCTGCCCCTCCCAGTGCACCCGCGAACGACGGTGCAGAGATGCGATCGATGGCGCCGCCGGGCACCAGGTACAAGCGGGCTTCGTCGTCGGTGCTGCCGATCAGCAGCGGCAATGTTTTGCGTGCATGCCGGGTCAGCGAGGCCAGCGGAGGGTCCGTGAGCACGGTACCGTCCACCACAGGCAGGTATGGGGGCTGACCACCGATACCGCCCCACTTGGCCCGGTCACGCAAGTCGGCCACCATGCGCTCGGTACCCGCGACGAGCGCTGGCAGTGGTACACCGGCCAGCGCCTTGGCGGTGGCCTCTACACCCAGCGTTGCAGCGGTCGCCACCGCAATGCGGCGGGCTTGCTCAGGGGTCAAGTGGTTCTGTGGTGGGCTCTGCGCAATGGCCTTGTGGAACAGCCCTTGGGCCGCTGGCATGCCCATCAGGGCCATCACGCTCTGGGCTCCGGCAGACTGCCCGGCCAGGGTAACGTTAGCTGCATCCCCCCCGAAGGCCGCGATGTTCTGGCGCACCCATTGGAGGGCCGCCACCTGGTCCAGGAAGCCCCGGTTAGGTGGCATGCCTTCGACCCACATGAATCCGTCGATGCCTACGCGGTAGTTCACTGTCACCACCACCACCCCTTCGCGGGCATAGGCGCTGCCGTCGTACCACGACTCGCCAGCATCGACGCGATAGAAGGCGCCACCAGGCAACCAGACCAGGACCGGCGCGCCCCGGGCGTCGGCGGGGCCCCAGATGTTCAGCGTCAAATCGTCCGCAGCGCCCGACATGCCTCCATCGGCTCCACGAGAAGGCTGGGGAGGCATGGGGCCTGCACTCGACGCATCGCGAACGCCCGCCCATACGGACACAGGTTGGGGTGCCTTGAACCGGTTGGCCTCCAGGTACGGATTGGCTGCGTAAGGGATGCGCTGGAAAGACAGCACTTGCCCTTGCCTCCGGCCAGCTAGTTTCCCCTGCGCCACGGTCGCGATGGGGGTATCGCCCGCGGCATTGGCAATCGCCGAGGCCGTCGATGACGCGCATCCGCTGAGCGCCATGCTGCCCAGGCCCAGCGCCGCGCAACCCATGAGAAGCTGGCGCCGGGATGTGTTCTCGCTGTTCATTGTTGTCTCCTTCTGATGTGTCAATGCCGACCGACACTCAACGGTGGCTGAAGCTGGCCTTGAAAGGCTTTTTGGGAACGACCACGTCCTTGACATCGCAGAAGAACTCGAAGCTCCACTCCCCGCCTTCCCGGCCGACCCCTGAGCGCTTGATGCCGCCAAACGGTGCCGCGAGATCGCGGATGCCAAAGCTGTTCACCCAGATGAACCCCGTGCGGATCTTTTCGGCCACAGCCACGGCGTGCCCCTGCTCGCCGTAGCACACGCCCCCAAGGCCGTAGTCGGTGCCGTTCGCCATCTCGACGGCTTCTTCATCCGAGCCGAAGGTCTGCAGCGTGAGTACCGGGCCGAACACCTCGTTCTGTACGATCTCGTCATCCTGGCGCAGGTTGGTCAGCATGGTGGGCTGGTAATACTGCGCGCCGAATGGATGGCGATCGCCTCCCCACAGAACGCGTGCGCCACCGGCCACCGCACGGTCCACAAACGTGCCGACACGTTCCAGCTGCCGAGGATGGATCAGTGGCCCCACTTCTGTCGCTTCGTCGCGCGGGTCGCCAATGTTGAGCTTCTCCACGTAGCCGCGCAGAGCTTCGATGTAGCGGTCGGCAATCTTCTCGTGCACCAGGAAGCGGGTGCCCGCCAGACACACTTGGCCAGCGTTTCGGTACATGAGCGCCCCGGTGGCTGCAGCGCTGTCGATGTCAGCGTCTTCCAGCACGATGAAGGCGCTCTTGCCGCCCAGCTCCAGGCTGCAGGGCACCAGGTTGGCACCTGCGGCCCCGGCGATCCACTTCGCGGTGGGGACTGAGCCCGTGAATGAGATCCGGGCAAGGCGCGGGTCGCTGACCAGCTTTGCGCCAGTCTTTGCGCCGCTGCCTTGCACGACGTTGAACACACCGGGCGGCAAGCCCGCAGCGTGGGCGGCGTCGGCCAGCAGCGAACAGGTCAGGGGCGCCCACTCTGGTGGCTTGAGCACACAGGTATTGCCCGATGCCAGTGCCGGGCCCAACTTCCACGTGGAGAGCATGAGCGGTGCATTCCACGGCGTGATGATGGCGACCACCCCTGCAGGGTCATGCCGAACCAGGTGGGTGGCTTGCTCCGTTTCCAGCGTGCGGTCCTGCAGCCCCAGCGCGTGTTCTGCAAACCATTTGATGTTGAGCATGGCACGTGGGACCACGCCGTGGCGCATGCGCGAAAGGAGCACCCCCGCATCATTGCTTTCCAGCTGGCACAAGGCTTCTGCGCGCTTGCCGATCTCTTCGGCGAACCGGTCAAGATAGGGCTTGCGGCCCTCGGCCCCCAAAGCGGCCCAGGCCGGAAATGCGCGTTGCGCCGCCTGGATTGCCTGGTCTACATGCTCTGCAAGTCCTTCCGACACATGGCCCAGCAGGTGTTGGTCAATGGGGCAATGCAGCTCAAAGGTTTCGGTGGAACCTACTCTTTGGCCGTCGATGTAGTGGTCTGGTGACACGGGGACGCCGGCCACGACCAGGGGTGCGCTATTCATTGGGATTCCCATCCAGATTGGAAACAGAAGAAAACGATGGATCAGGGCAGCAACTTGCCGGGGTTGAGCAAGCCATGCGGATCGAGTGCAGCCTTGATGCGGCGCATCAGGTCGAGCTCCACGGGCGACTTGTAGCGAGCCGACTCGTCGCGCCGGAGCACGCCGAGCCCGTGCTCTGCAGAGATGGAGCCGCCACGGGCGTTCACCGCGTCGTGAACCAAGCGATTCATCGCTGGCTCCAGTGCCAGAAATTTGGCGGGGGAAGCGCCCTCGGCAGGCGACAGGTTGTAGTGCAGGTTGCCGTCGCCCAAATGGCCAAAGACCACAAGGCGGACCCAACCAGACTGCTCCAGGATGTCCGCATCTGTGGATTCGATGAACTCGGCAATGCGCGACGCAGGCAGCGAAATATCGTGCTTGATGGTCTTGCCTTCGGCACCTTGTGCCTCGGAGATGTTTTCACGCAGCGCCCACAAGGCCTGCAGCTGCGACAGGCTGGAAGACAGCGCTGCGTCGGTAATCAACGACTGCCCAAATGCAGCCTCCAGCAGCGACTCCATGCTGGACGTGGCCTGCGCGTCATCCAGTTCCCCAGACAGCTCCATCAGCACGTACCACGGGCTGCGCTCTCCGAACGGAATGCGGCTTCCCGGAACATGTTTCTCGACCAGCTGCAAGCAGGTGTCGCTCATCAGCTCGAAGGCGGTGAGCGCCGCCCCAAGGCGCGCCTGTGCGAAGGTCAGTAAGTTGACCGCTTGGGCGGGTGCAGGCACCGCCACGCATGCGACGACCTGGGACCTGGGTTGAGGGAAGAGCTTCAGGGTCGCACCGGTGATGATGCCGAGCGTGCCTTCGCTACCTATGTACAGGTCGCGCAGGTCGTAGCCGGTGTTGTCCTTGCGCAGACCCCGCAGGCCGTCCCATAGCTCACCCTCCGCCGTCACCACTTCCAGCCCCAGGCAAAGCTCTCGTGCGTTGCCGTAGCGGAGCACCTGCACGCCTCCGGCGTTGCTCGCCAGGTTGCCGCCGATGGTGCAGCTGCCCTCGGCGGCCAGGCTCAGCGGGAACAACCGGCCTTGTGCCTGCACGGCCTCCTGCAGGGCCAGCAGCGTGACGCCCGCATCGACGGTGATGGTGTTGTTCTGGAGATCCACCGAGCGGACGCTCTGGAGCCGGGACAACGAAAGAACAACGGAGCGGCCCGATGCGTCGGGCGTGGCCCCTCCGGACAATCCGGTGTTGCCGCCTTGGGGTACAACCGGAATGCGTCGCTCATGGCACCACCGCATGACATGCGCTACGTCCTGGGGCCTATCGGGCTGCACCACGGCCAACGCAGTCCCCGTCCACTTGCCACGCCAGTCCGTGAGGAACGGCGCCATCTCTTCAGCTTCTGTAAAGAGGCGTCCGGCAAATGCGGTACGCAGCGACGTGTGCAACTCAGTAGCCATTGCGCACCTCGGGGCTGGGGGAGGCAACGTCATTGCGATAGCGTTGCAGCAAGGCCCTGGCCGCCTGCGAAAGCAACGTCGTGTCGACCCCGATGGCGACAAACTGCGCACCCACCGAGGTGTAGTGGCGTGCCAAGGCTTCGTCGGTGCACAGAATGCCGGCCGCCTTGCCGTGCGAGCGGATGGTCTGGATTGCCTTCTCGATGGCGGCCTTGACCTCGGGGTGGGATGGTTGCCCCAGATAGCCCATGGACGCGGAAAGATCGGCAGGGCCGATGAATACTCCGTCCACCCCTTCGACCTGCGCAATGGCGTCCAGCTGTGCAAGCGCGTCCGCCGTCTCGACCTGAACCAGCAGGCAGACCCGGTCGTTGGCCTCGTGCAGATAGTTGGGATACCGACTCCAACGGGAGGACCGGGCCAGGCCGCTGCCCACGCCACGAATGCCTTGCGGCGGATAGCGCATGGCGGAGGCCAGCGCGCTGGCGGCTGCCGCTGTCTCCACCATAGGGACCAGCAAAGTCCGCGCGCCGATCTCCAGCACTTGTTTGATAAGCGCGGCATCGCCGTGCGGTATGCGCACGACCGCTTCCGTATCGTAGGGCGCTGCTGCCTGAAGTGCGCCCAGCATGGAACGCAGGTCGTTCGGACCATGCTCTCCGTCGATCAGCAGCCAGTCGTATCCGAGCCCTGCACACACCTCCGTCGCGTACGGATCCGCCAGTCCCAGCCACAGGCCTGCTAGCTGGCTCCCGGCTTTGAGCGCGTCCTTGAATGTATTGCGAGGCGCCTGGGTCATACAAACCTCGCAGAGATCGAGCCCAGTGAACCGTAGTCCGCGTGGAACACATCGCCAACGGCACACGCCACAGGTCGCGTGAAGGAGCCACCCAGAACGATTTCACCGGCCGCGAGCGACTGCCCGTAGGGCGCAAGCCGGTTGGCCAGCCATGCGACACCGTTGCCGGGATGGTTGAGCACGGCAGCCCCAAGGCCCGACTCTTCGATCACCCCGTTCTTGAACAACAGGGCCCCGGCCCAGCGCCAATCCACCTCGTTCGGGCGCATGGGGCGGCCTCCCAGAATGATGGCGCCATTGGCCGCGTTGTCTGCAATCGTGTCCAGCACCTTGCGCGGCGCGCGCGTGCTCCTGTCGAACTGCTCGATGCGCGCGTCGATAAGTTCCAGCGCGGGGACGACATAGTCGGTCGCATTGAGCACATCGAACAGGGTGATGCCTGGCCCCTGGAGGGGTTTGGCCAGGATGAATGCGAACTCCACCTCCAGGCGCGGCAGGATGAAGCGGTCGGTCCTGATCTCCGATCCGTCAGGGATCAGCATGTCGTCGAGCAGCGTCCCGTAGTCAGGCTCCGTGATCTGCGATGAGATCTGCATGGCGCGGGAGGTCAAACCAATCTTGTGGCCAATGACCTTGCGGCCATCCTGTTGGCACAGTTCCATCCACGCGCTCTGGATGGCATAGCTGTCTTCGATATCCATGGTGGGATGAAGACGAGAAAAGTGTTCAAGCTGGGTGCGTGTGCGCTGCGATTCGTGCAGCTGGCGTGCCAGCGAGGCATGCAATGCGGGGCTGAGATTCACGGTATGGGCCTGGTCGGTGCTGATGGCAGGCCCGGAGTATCTGGCTGTGAATTGCGATTGACAATCGACAAATAATGGTGAATTAATAAGTAAAAGTGGCTAATTGATCTGGCCGGGTACAAGGCACAAGTCGCAAAATTCACGCATGGCTCTCACACGGTTCACCCTCAGGCAGTTCGAAGCCTTCTCCAGCGTTGCTGAAATGCGCAGCTTTGCGGCTGCGAGCGAACAGATGGGCTTGTCTTCATCAGCGGTCAGTCAACTCGTTGCGGAGCTGGAGTCCACCATCGGGTTCCGTGTGTTTGATCGCAGCACGAGGCGCGTGGAGCTGTCGAGTGCTGGCAGGGACTTTCTCGGTTCGGTCAAGTCTGTGCTGAGACATGTTCATATGGCCGAATCGGCGGCCTCTGACGTCAGAAACAGGGCCTCTGGAGTTGTTCGCATTGGCGCGCCCCTGGTGCTCGCGGGGGCCATTCTTCCTGCCGCTATCAAAGCCTTTTCCGAAGACCGCCCGAAGGTTGTCATCCGCATTCGGGACACCCCAGTCGATGACCTCCTGGACCGTGTCGCCAGCGGCGACCTGGACTTGGCTGTGGGGCCAGATCGCAGCGGCATTGAACACGTGGAGGCCATCCCGGTTTTTGACAGCCCCTGGGTACTGTGGTGCTCGCCTGCACATCCTTTGGCGCAGCGCAAGTCCCTCAAGTGGGCGGATCTGCGCAACGCCCACATCGTTTCCGCCGGGCGCGACCATGAGCGAAGCGTTGCGCAAATGCGCCTCAACGCCCCCGAGGGCTCGCGGGTCCTCCCGGTGGATGTGGTGGACAACGTCTCCACTGCCCTGGGTATCGCGGCCCAGGGGCTTGCGGCGACGTTGGCCCCAGCGTATATCTCTGCCATGGCCGTGCCCTTGGGCCTGGTCATGCGGCGGGTCAAAGATCCGGAAGCGATACGCCAAGTTTGCATTTACCGGTCCACGGTGCGTGCAGCGCCTCCGGCGGCGGAGGCGTTTGCCGAATTTCTCAAGGAGTGGCTTCAGCAGTGGCAAGCTGATGAAGCTCGGCGGACACGGGCTCCACGGGCAGCTGCGCGATGACCTGTCCGGTCCCTGAAGCTACAAAATATGGGATGACCAGGTCGGCGTGCGCCTTGTAGTTGGCCCAGCCCAGGGCGCCCAGAAGCATCGCCGTGTCGTGCATCCATCCCTCGCCAGTGCACGCCTTGGCATAGCTTGGGAGCATCGCCGTGAACTCGGCCCATCGGCCAGCCTGCCACAGCTCAAGGGTGCGCAGATCGCACTGCCGATTGAATTCGTCGCTGATCTCGTAAGGCCGTTCCAGAACGTCTTGGTTGTCGTGAATCCGATGGGAGAGCGAGCCGCTGGCGATGAGCGCAACGCGGCTGTCCGATGCTTCAATGGCTTGGCGAAAAGCGGCACCCACCCGGCGGCTCTCGTCAATCGTCGCGAATGCGCACCAGCCCGATACTGAGATGACGCGGATGCCTTTGTCGAGCTGCATGAAGTGCAGCGGCACCAGCGTGCCGTACTCCAGACCGAGGTGGGATTTTTGGTGTGCAATCGTCTTGACGCCCGCCGCGCTGGCACGCTGGGCCATGGCAAATGCAAGCGCGGGGTTGCCCTGGTAGTAATAGGGCAGTTCGCTCAATTGCGTCGGAAACTCGCTGCTCGTGAAGACGCCGTCAAATTGCGCTGCTCCGTTGATGTGGTACGCGGCATTGCTCAGCCAGTGCGTATCCAGAATCACGACAGTGTCTGCCCCGGCTTCGGTGATTTGCCGGCCCACCTCCAGCAATCCATCCGTGGCATCACGGCGGCAGCCGTGCAGCGGCCCTGGCTGCTCCGACATGATGAGGCGGGGAATGTGCGTGACTTTGGCTGCATAGACAAGTTGTCCCATGGGCGATCTCCTTTGGTTTGATTCCGCCGCAGTGTGGGTCAGTCACACCCCCAAGGACAAGCGATCAATACTTACCCACTCATCAGAATTCCTCAACAAACGAATTCGTGGTGATTGCGCTTTGTCAACACGCTTTGCATTGGGGGTGACAGTCAAGCTCTCTTTGGCTGCATCCATTTGCGCGAGGGTGCTCATCACTGCTTGCGGTGGATCTGACTTTTCATTCACGGCCCCGTTCTCGACGCTACCGGTACATGCGCCGGACACCGGCCTCTTGTGTGCAGATTCAAGTCTCAAAATCTTAGTCACCCGCGTCTGGCAACGCTCAAGGCCACAGAGGACGTCGAGAACGCGCTGTCTTCCCTTGCCCGGCGGAAGGCGCGCGCCGCATCATTCTCGGCGTGCCAAAAAGGCGTCGTCAGCTTTATCGATGTTCTGCACGCTGATGAAAATGACTCCAACAAATAAAGTGCGTCGGACGTAAATAAAGTCCGTCGGGGAAATTCCGTATTGAGAAATTAATGCCGCCTCATTTGAGGCGGTTCATGTATCGATGCATGTGGAGGGGAGGGGCGGTGGGCTGCTTCAGGCTGGTTGCAGTCCTTCGCCTCAGCGGTTTCGGGTGACTGCTTCCGCCCCTGAGCGGAAGCAAAACAATAAGGGAGTGGTCATGCCCGATCGGGTGTGTTCGTCGTGCTTTGGAGATGAGGATCTGCACCAGTGGCATCAGGACGCAGCGCACAAAGGGGCGGGGGTCCCTGGAACACCGCTAACATCGCGGTTCATGCCAAGCAACTCCTAGGGCGCAAGAACGCTCAGGGGAGTGCCAGAACGAGTAAGTCCAGGGAGGACGCATGGCCGACATACAGAAGCGGTTGATCCAACTGCGCGCCCGACGCGTGGGTGATGACCGTCCAACGCGGACGCTGCTGGACGCGGCGGAGACCCGCGACGCGTTGATCAAGTCGCTGACGCCATCCAACGAGTCGTGGGAGGAGAAGCGCCAGAGCAAGCCGTTCACCGCCTATGCGATTGGGGCCATGCAGCCCGTTGACGCGCAGTACACGCGGGTGAGCCTTGAGGAGGCCAAACGGGTTGAGGATCAACTCAAGCCGCGATTGGCCGCGCGAGGAATTCCGACCGAGTACCGCATCCAGGGCTCGGTCGCGCTCGACGTCCATATCCGACGAGTTAGCGACGTCGACCTCTTAGCGCTAGACAGGAGTCATCTCACCTACGACCGCCACGGCGTCATGGCCGGCCGCGGGGTGTACCTTGGCCTGCCTGCCAGGATGTCTTCCACGGTGCTGACGAATCTTCGTCGCGGGATCATCACCTGTCTGGAGGACGCGTTTCCGCGGGCTACGGTGGAACCTGGCTCCAAGGCGGTCAGCATCTCGGGGGGATCACTTCGGCGCTTTGTCGACGTTGTTCCATCACACTGGCATGACACCGCCGAGTACCAACTGTCGCAGCTCGAGCGAGACCGCGGCGTCACCATCCTCGATGTCAAAAACGGCAAGACGATCGAGAACCTGCCGTTCCTGCACATCCACCGAATCACCGAGCAATGCAACGCCACCTATGGCGGTTTGCGCAAGGCCATCCGCCTGTGCAAGCAGCTCAAGGCCGACATGGAAGCCGACGGCCGCACCGTCGCGCTGCCCAGCTTTGATATTGCGGCCTTGATGTACCACGCCAACGAGCTGTGGCTCCGCTACGGCATCGTCTCCGAGATGTCCATTCTTGGAGAGGCACAGCGCCACCTCGACTATCTGGCGGTGCACCGCACCGAGGCCAAAAAGCTCAAGACGCCGGATGGACTTCGCACCATCCTGGATACCGAGAAGAAGTTCGAAGGGCTCACAAGCCTGTCGGTCGAGATGGACGACCTGGTCCGCCAGGTCGCGAGAGAGCATGGCGTCGCTGACCCGGCCAAGCAGACGATGGACGGCCTAAGGTCCACGCTGCGATCCGTGACGGCAACCGCCTGACGTGGCGGCGATACCGAGTGAGGGAACAATGACTATCCTGGATACCGTTGACGCGCCGGCGAAGCCGCTGCGCGTTCTGACGCTGGACGGCGGTGGCGCCAAAGGCTTCTACACCTTGGGGGTGCTTAAGGAGATCGAGGCGATGAGCGGCTGCCCACTTCATGAAAAGTTCGACCTGATCTTCGGGACCAGCACCGGGTCCATCATCGCGGCGCTGATAGCACTGGGTAAAACGGTCGAGGAAATCCTGGCGCTCTATCGCGAGCATGTGCCCAAGGTGATGTCCAACCGAAGGCGAGCGACACGCACCAGGGCGCTCAACAAGCTGGCCAACGAGGTGTTCCTCGACGCTGCGTTCACCGACGTCAAGACTCGCGTTGGCATCGTTGCCGCGAAGTGGCTGAGCGAGCGGCCCATGATCTTCAAGGGCAGCGTCGAGCAGGCGCACGGCCGGCCTGCGACGTTCGTACCAGGCTTCGGCGTTCGAATCGCTGACGCTGTGCAGGCATCCTGTTCTGCTTATCCGTTCTTCGAGCGCACCACAGTCAAGACGTCAACGGGCGAGCAGATCGAATTGATCGACGGTGGGTACTGCGCCAACAACCCGACCCTGTATGCGATCGCCGACGCTGTGCACGCGCTCAAGCGGGCGCGCGAGGACATCCGCATTGTCAGCGTCGGCTGTGGCGTCTATCCGGAGCCCAAGAAGCTCAGCATGTGGTTCGCCAAGAACTTCCTCTACGGTGTCGAATTGCTGCAGAAGACGCTGGAGATCAATACCCAGTCCATGGACCAGCTGCGTCAGGTGCTGTTTCACGACGTGCCAACCATCCGCATCAGCGACGCCTTCACCCAGCCGGCCATGGCCACCGATCTGCTGGAGCACGACGTCAGGAAATTGAACGTCCTGTTCACGCGCGGCCGAGAGTCTTTCTCGGCGCACGAAAAGCAACTGGCCACATTCCTGCTCTGAAAGACCTCGAACCATGGCCATCCCTGAATCCCAACTCGATACGTGGTCGCACCAAGGGTCCATCACGCAGTCGTCGACCACGTACAACAGCATCAAAGGCATCCTGGAAGGCAGCGGCACGCCGTACACCGGCAAGAACTTCAAGGTCTTCCTGCAGGGCTCCTACGGCAACGACACGAACATCTACGCCGAGAGCGACGTGGACATCGTCATCTGCCTCAATGACTGTTTTCAGAGGGACATTGATCGGCTTTCCGAGGAAGACAAGGCGGCCTACCAAGCAGCCTTCACCGGCGCCACATACACACACGTGGAGTTCAAGGCAGACGTGGTCAAAGTGCTTGTCGACCAGTACGGCAATGCAGTCCAAGTCGGCGACAAGGCCATCGCCATCGACGCCAACGGATCCCGGCGCAAGGCCGATGTGATTTCTGCCATCCAGTTCCGCCGGTACACGAAGTTCAAATCGATCAGCGACTCGGAGTTCACCGAGGGCATCTGCTTCTACAACGCCAAGGGCGAGCGCATCGCGAACTACCCGCGACAGCATTCCGCCAATCTGACGCAGAAGCACAAGGACACCTCCAAGTGGTTCAAGCCGGTCGCGCGAATCTTCAAGAACATGAGGAGCCGGTTGGTCGACGACGGCATGATCGCCAAGGGGGTCGCCCCGTCGTACTACCTCGAGGGGCTGCTGTACAACGTGCCGAGCGAAAAGTTCCACACCGACTACCAGACCTGCGTCGTCAATGTGATCAACTGGTACCGCAGTGACGCCGTCAAGAAGGATCTGGTCTGCGCCAACGAGCAGTACTACTTGCTGCGGGATGGCCACCACGTGTGCTGGAACCAGGCCAACTGCGATGCCTTCGTCGATGCGGCAGCCGACCTATGGAACGCTTGGTGACGGGCGGGGTGACTTACCCGGAGGTGGCCAAAAGCCAGTGCCCGCTTCTTGGCGGTCAGCGGCCAGCCAGCGACATAACCCTGACCGACTGCAATCGCTGCTAAACCGACTTTCAGCGTGGCAGCTCCAGGTCGGCAGAGACCATTCTGATCTTGCGTCGGCAATGGGGGCTTTCGCATTTAACGCGACATCAACTGCAAGAAAAGTAACGAGTTTGCCCCTCCGAAATTACCTGATTGCTTGCCATCCACCTACTCGGCCTGCTCGCCGACAGGCGCACGGAGGCCTGGCCCCGTGATCGGCGCGACCGCTTCGATCTTGTATGTTCTTTGGGGACTGAGCGACTTTGCTATCAGGAGCCCTCCCGCCAGCCCCAAGGTTTCAGGTTCGAAGAGTATCCAACTCAGCAGTGGAGATCCAAGCTGTCAAAAGCGTAATCCGGCAGTCACTGCCTTGATAGGGCGAGATTTTTAGACTTCTCTTCGTGATGCAAAGCGTGTCACCCCGGTAGCCAAAAAAAGAGGCGTCCGGTGCAACTGGAGAACATCATGAAAGTTCGCAACGCACTCATCATCGTTGGCCTGGCCACCGTCGCTACGACTTCGTTCGCCGCGTCGGCCTATCACGCCAGCCCAGTGCAGGAGCAGGGAGCTGTGTTTACTCCCGACCACCTGGGTAACACCGTGAGCCGGGACTCCGTTCGCAATACCGTGCTTGTAGCCCAGCAAGACGGCTCGCTCCAATGGATCAGCCGTGGCTATCCCGCCACCTACCCGCTCGTCAAAGCGCCGACCCTCACCAAGAGCCGGGACCAGGTGCTGCAGGAGCTCGAATATGCCAAGCGCAACCCGATCACAGCAGATGGCATGCGCGACATGGGCGGCGAAGCTGGGTGGGTCAACGCCCAACAGCTGCCGTAATCCGCCCTTCATTTATTCAATCACATTAACTCAAAGGACCACACCATGAAATTCAAGACCGCACTCCTTCTCGCCGCTCTGGGCGCCGCACCTCTGCTCGCCTCTGCGCAATCGGCTCCACTCACCCGTGAACAGGTTCGCGCTGAACTGTTCCAAGCCATTCGCAGCGGCGACATCATGGGCAGCGGTGAGTCGAGCATGACGCTACGCCAAATGAACCCCCGCGCCTATCCTGCGCAAGCAGCAACCGCGCCCAAGAAGACGCGTGAGCAAGTGCAGCAGGAACTGGGCCAAGCGATCAAGTCAGGAGAGATGATGGCCGCTGGCGAATCTGGTGCTAAGTTGAATGAGATCGCTCCAGGGAGCTATCCTTCGCAGGCAGTGGCGGCTGTTTCGCCGAAGTCGCGCGACGAAGTCAAACATGAACTGGCCGAGGCAATTCTTCACGGAGAGATCGTCGCCAATGGTGAAGACGGGCGCATGCTCAAGGACGTATTTCCAGGCATGTACCGTGGCAGTCACACTGCGGACGTGGCAGCGGAACGCGGCTACACGGGGAGCGTCCGAGGCATGTGAAGCTGCGGCGCTGTTCTTCGATACCTAGTGCTCAGAATTCAACTTGCCATGCTAGACTGAAAAAATGAGTCGCTGGGTCGTCGCTTTGATGCTCGTACTGCTACCGCTCCAGTTCAGCTGGGCTGCGGTAGCTTCGTACTGCCAGCATGAGCGCGCTACGTCCGCCTCTACTGTGCAGCACGTGGGTCATCACGAACACCAGCATGAATCGGATACGACCGTTGGCAACGCCAAAGTGGGCGAGAAGAATCTCGACAAGTTCGACCCCGATTGCCGCTCATGCCATGGCCTTGGACTCGGTGCAGTCTACGTGCCAGATTCCAAAATGCCTGCAGATCGCGGTAACGGAATGAACGCCCCGGTCTTGTCACCGCTAGCAGGCGTCAGCCCCATCCCCCCAGACCGCCCTCAGTGGCCCTCCCTCGCCTAATCGGCGGGGCTTCTTCCTCGATCCATTCTTTATCCGCCTTCGATAGGGCGGAGTCGCCGCGCGCGCCGCAGCCGAAATGGACTTGAGCAGCTAGGTGACGTTGTTGTTGCCATCCCGCCGATTTCCCCGTGTTTCAAGGTCACTGGAGAATCGGATGTTCAAGGGAATTCATGTTTCAAATCGCCTGGTCGCTGTACCCGGCCGAAAGAGTTTTGCGGTCACAGCAGTTGTTGCCGCCACGATTTTTGCGAGCGGATCGGTCGCGCTCGCCCAGGGCGTGCCCGCAGGCACCCAAGGAAGCCAATCGATAATTGCTCACAGCGCGTTGGCGTCGTCCGCAGCCCCGTTGTCGTTGGCCAGGGCCATCGACTTGGCACTGGAAGGGAATGCAGACGTTGCCGCGGCCATGCGCCAGGTCGAGGCATCAGAAGGGCAAGTCATTCAGGGACGCGCGCGCCCAAATCCGGAGTTTGCGTACTCGCTCGAAGACACCCGGTCCAAAACGCGCACGCAAAGCTGGCAGCTCAACCTTCCGATTGAACTCGGCGGTAAGCGCACGGCACGGACCAAGGCCGCGGAAAGGGCCCGGGAGCAGGCACAGGCTCAGCTCGCTGAGGTGAAATCCACGGTGCGTGCCAATGTGGTTGCCGCCTACTTCGAAGCACTGACGGCCCAAGAGCGGTTGGCCTTGGCAAAGGACAGTGCAGCGCTTGCCAAGTCATCCACTGACACCGTTGCGAAGCGTGTGGCTGCGGGCAAGGTCTCCCCCGTCGAGGAGACGAAGGCACGCGTTGCGGAAGCCGGCATACGCGTGGAGTTGGCGCAGGCGGCGGGCGAAGAGCGCAATGCACTGACCCGCCTCTATGCACTGTTGGGCCGAACCACCGGGATGACCCTCCTGCTGGAAGGCGAGGCCGAGAGCCTTCCTGCCGTTCCTGATATCGCGGCGCTGCAATCCCTGGTTGCGTCATCCCCTGCCGTTGTTGTCGCCAAGGTCGAAGTGGATCGGCGCATCGCCTTGACCGAGGTGGAGCAGAGCAAGCGGGTGCCGGACGTCACTGTGAGCGCAGGTATGCAGCGCAGCAATGAGACACAGCGCAACATGCTCCTGCTCGGAGTGTCTGTGCCTCTACAACTGTTCGACCGCAACCAGGGCAACCTGCTGGAGGCCCTGAAGCTTGAGGACAAAGCAAGGGACGAATTGCAAGCCACCACCGTGCGGCTGCACAGCGAGGTGACCCAAGCCCACGATCGACTGGCAACGATCACTACCGAAGTGCAGGCGTTGCGAGGTGACGTGCTCCCTGGTTCCAAGTCGGCCTACGACGCAGCAACCGTGGGGTTCGAGAACGGCAAATTTAACTTCCTCGAAGTTCTCGACGCACAGCGCACGTACTTCACAGCCAAGTCGCAGTACCTCAAGGCGTTGGCCGAAGCCCATCGAGCAGCCGCGGAGATCGACCGACTCCTGGGCAGCCAGACGCCCAATGCACCGACCAACAAGCAAAACTGAGATCGACCATGAACTCCATCAAATCAAGCATCAGCAAGAAGCACCTGATCGCCATCGCCGTCGTCATCGCGATGGGCGTTGGTGCTGGCGCCCTCATTCTGCAGGGAGGCAAGACGAAGGCTGCGGCCGGTGAGGGAGATGGCCACGGCCACGGCACCCACACTGAAGCCAAGGGGCACGGAGACGGCGAGCACCATGGCAAAGCGGATGGCAAGGGCCATGATGACGACAAAGGCCATGCCGACGGGGAGCATCACGAGAAGAGTGAGTCCAAGGGGACGAACGGTGGCAGCCTCTTCAAGGAAGGCGACTTCGGCCTGGAAGCTCTGCTTGCGGAAGACGGCGGCGAGCCGCGCCTTCGCGTCTGGATGTTCGACAAGGACACGCCACTGCCGCAGAGCGCCGCCACGGTCGCCGCAACAATTACCCGGCCGACGGGTGAAAAACAGACGCTCTCGTTCATCCAGGAAAAGGACGGGTGGGTGAGCCGCGAGAGCGTGGCAGAACCACACGCGTTTGACATCGAGATCATTGCGCAAAAGGGCAATGAGCCTTTCATGTTCGTGATGAGCAAGGAAGAAGGCAAGGTCGAGCTGACCGATGCCCAGATCAAGGCGGCAGCCATCGGCGTTGACTCGGCATCTGCTGCGAGCATCAAGTCTGCGCTGCTGCTGCCCGGCGAGATCCGCCTCAACGAAGATCGCACCTCGCACGTGGTTCCACGCCTTGCTGGCGTGGTGGAAAGCGTTAACGCCAGCTTGGGCCAGGTCGTCAAGAAGGGGCAGGTGCTGGCCGCTATCGCGAGTCCCACAGCATCGGAGCAGCGCAGCGAGCTGCAGACGGCCCAAAAGCGCATGGCCTTGGCAAAGACGACCTACGAGCGGGAGAAGAAGCTTTGGGAGCAGAAGGTCTCGGCGGAGCAGGACTACCTGCAGGCCAAGCAGGCACTCAACGAAGCCGAAGTTGCTGTCGCCAACGCCAACCAGAAGTTGGGGGCATTGGGTCTGTCGTCCTCTTCCGCCTCGGGCCTGAACCGGCTTGAGCTGCGTGCGCCCTTTGATGGGATCGTCATCGAGAAGCATCTGAGCCTCGGCGAAGCCGTCAAGGAAGACGCCGCCGTGTTCACGATTTCTGATCTGAGCCAGGTGTGGGCGGAAATCAACGTTCCAGCCAAGGATCTCCCTCTCGTGCGGGTCGGTGAGAAAGTCACCATCAAGGCCACCGCGTTCGACGCTTCAGCGACGGGCACTGTGGCCTTCGTGGGCGCGCTCATCGGTGAGCAAACCCGAACCGCCAAGGCGCGGGTGGTGTTGGATAACCCCAAGGGAGCATGGCGGCCAGGCCTGTTCGTGAACGTCGAGGTCGTGGCTGATGAGGCAACTGTGCCCGTGACGATCGCTGCAGACGCAGTCCAGACGGTTGGGGACAAGCCTGTTGTCTTCCTCAAGGTCAATGGAGGCTTCATTGCCCAGCCCGTGCAGTTGGGACGCAGCGATGGCAAGCGTATCGAGGTTCTTCAGGGCATCAAGCCCGGAACGCCCTACGCAGCGTCCGGCAGCTTCGTCGTGAAGTCCGAACTGGGCAAGGCGTCCGCCGAGCACACGCACTGATCACGGAGCCTCACACATGTTTGAAAAACTGATTCGATTTTCGATCGAGCAGCGATGGCTGGTGCTGCTCGCTGCCATTGCAATGGGTGCCCTGGGCGTCTTCAACTACCAGAAGCTTCCCATCGACGCTGTTCCGGACATCACCAACGTCCAGGTGCAGATCAACACGCAAGCCGCCGGTTACTCACCACTGGAGACAGAGCAGCGCGTGACCTACCCCATCGAGACGGTCATGGCCGGTCTCCCCAATCTGGAGCAGACCCGGTCGTTGTCACGCTACGGCCTTTCCCAGGTCACGGTGATCTTCAAGGACGGCACCGACATCTACTTCGCGCGCCAGTTGGTGAACGAACGCATCCAGGAGGCCCGGGATAAGTTGCCGGCAGGCATCACCCCTGCGCTGGGACCTATCTCGACCGGCCTGGGCGAAATCTACCTGTGGACGGTTGAAACCAAGGATGGAGCCAAGAAGCCAGACGGCAACCCCTACACCCCGACAGACCTGCGTGAAATCCAGGATTGGATCATCAAGCCGCAGCTGCGCAATGTTCCAGGCGTCACCGAAATCAACTCCATCGGCGGTTTTGCGAAGGAATACCAGATTGCGCCAATCCCCGAGCGCCTGGCATCCCTCGGCGTGACGCTGCAAGACATCGTCACTGCTCTGGACCGCAACAACGGCAACGTTGGCGCGGGCTACATCGAGAAGCGCGGCGAACAGTACCTGGTTCGCGCCCCTGGCCAGGTCAAGTCGATGGAAGATATCGGCAACGTGATCTTGAGCAGTGCCAACGGTGTCCCTGTGCGTGTGCGGGATGTCGCCGACGTATCGATCGGCCGGGAACTGCGCACTGGCGCTGCCACGGACAACGGCCGTGAGGTCGTGCTCGGTACGGTCTTCATGCTCATCGGCGAGAACAGCCGTACCGTGTCGCAAGCCGTGGACAAGAAGATGGTGGAGATCAACCGCAACTTGCCAGAAGGCGTGCACGCGGTCACCGTCTACGACCGCACTGTCCTGGTGGACAAGGCCATCAGCACGGTGAAGAAGAACCTCATGGAAGGCGCGATCCTGGTGATCGTGATCCTCTTCCTTTTCCTGGGCAATATCCGGGCTGCGGTGATCACGGCAACGGTGATTCCGCTGTCGATGCTTTTCACGTTCACCGGCATGGTGAACTACAAGGTCAGTGCCAACCTGATGAGCCTTGGAGCGCTGGACTTCGGCATCATCATTGACGGCGCGGTTGTGATCGTGGAGAACTGCGTTCGCCGCCTGGCGCACGCCCAAGCCCACCATGGTCGACCACTGACACGGGCCGAGCGCTTCCATGAAGTGTTTCTGGCATCGAAAGAGTCTCGCCGCGCCCTTCTGTTTGGTCAGCTCATCATCATGGTGGTGTACCTGCCGATCTTCGCCCTCACTGGCGTCGAAGGAAAGATGTTCCACCCGATGGCGTTTACCGTGGTCGCGGCACTTGTCGGCGCAATGATCCTGTCGGTGACTTTCATCCCCGCCGCAGTCGCACTGTTCATAGGCAACCGGGTCAGCGAGAAGGAAAACTTCCTGCTCGGCCATGCGAAGCGAATCTATGCGCCGCTCCTGGATCGCGTCATGTCCGCCAAGGCAGTAGTGCTCTCCATTGCCGCAGTGGCCGTGGTGCTCTGCGGATTGATCGCGACCCGAATGGGCAGCGAGTTCGTTCCCCAACTCAATGAGGGTGACCTTGCCATCCAGGCGCTGCGAATCCCCGGTACCAGCCTCTCGCAATCTATCGCCATGCAGCGCCAGATCGAAGGGACGCTGAAAGAGAAGTTCCCTGAAATCGACCGGGTATTTGCCAGAACCGGCACTGCAGAAATTGCCTCGGACCCCATGCCGCCGAACATCTCGGACGGGTACATCATGCTCAAGCCCATGGACCAATGGCCCGAGCCACGCAAGACTCGTGACGAACTGCTTACCGCCATCCAAGAGGTGGTCGGCAAGATTCCCGGCAACAACTACGAGTTCTCGCAGCCGATCCAGTTGCGCTTCAACGAACTTATCTCCGGCGTGCGCAGCGACGTCGCGGTCAAGATCTTCGGGGACGACATGGACGTCCTGAACAAGTCGGCAGAAGAGATCTCTTCGATGCTGCAGAAGATCCAAGGGGCATCGGAGGTGAAGGTCGAGCAGACAACCGGGCTGCCGATGCTCACGGTGAATATCGACCGCCAGAAGGCGGCTCGCTATGGCCTGAACGTGGCCGACATCCAGGACACGGTGGCCACAGCCATCGGTGGACGTGAAGCCGGAACGATGTTCGAGGGTGATCGGCGATTTGACATCCTGGTGCGCCTGCCCGAAGCGATCCGCAATGACATGGAAGGCATGAAGCGACTGCCCATCCCGCTGCCTCGCTCAGCGGGCACTGCGGAAGCGCGGACCAACTTCATCCCACTTGCCGAAGTCGCTTCCTTTGAGCTCGCCCCCGGCCCTAACCAGGTCAGCCGCGAGAACGGCAAGCGGCGCATCGTGGTGAGCGCCAACGTGCGCGGCCGCGATGTGGGCTCCTTCGTTGCAGAAGCCGAACAAGGCCTGGCGCAGATCAAGATCCCGACGGGCTACTGGACAAGCTGGGGCGGCACGTTTGAGAACCTGCAGTCTGCCTCCAAGCGCCTGCAGATTGTGGTGCCCGTCTCACTGTTGCTCGTATTCGTGCTGCTGTTCGCAATGTTCGGAAATGCCAAGGACGGCCTGCTGGTGTTCACGGGCATTCCTTTCGCGCTGACGGGGGGCATCCTTGCGCTTTGGCTTCGCGACATCCCCATGTCGATCTCCGCGGCAGTTGGCTTCATCGCACTCTCAGGGGTCGCGGTGCTCAACGGCCTGGTGATGATCTCCTACATCCGCACGTTGAGAGAGGAAGGCGTTGCACTGGACGATGCGATCCGTGAAGGCGCGCTGACACGTCTGCGTCCCGTGCTCATGACGGCACTCGTTGCTTCTCTGGGCTTCATCCCAATGGCCATCGCTACGGGAACCGGGGCCGAGGTGCAGCGCCCGTTGGCCACCGTTGTGATCGGCGGCATTCTTTCCTCGACGCTCCTGACGCTCTTGGTCCTGCCCATCCTTTATCGCCTGGCCCACAAGCCTGACGAGCAGGTTGAGGACGTGACCGCAGAACCTGTACACCCAGTTCCCTCCGCCCAGTAATGGGCCTTCGGGCCCCGCAGTTTGCGGGGCCCATTTTTTATTCTGTTCAGCAAAGGAAATCCAATGAAAGCAACCAAGCTTCTCCTCGCACTCACCGTATTCATTTCCGGCGCAGCAATCGCCGCAGACAACCACGACACAAAGCCGCTGCATGGCGGTGTAGTGGCCCAGGCAAAAGACGTGGACTATGAGCTTGTGTCCGGCACCGACAAGCTGCAGCTCTACGTCCGCGACCATGGCAAGCCTGCAGACGTTGCTGGAATGGCGGCAAAGGTCACGCTGTTGACCGGTACTGAGAAGCAGGACGTCCAGCTGTTGCCAGTCGATGGAAAGCTGGAAGCTTCGGGCAGCTTCAAGGTGGCAGCAGGAACGAAAGCCGTTGCGGCAGTCACCAAAGGCGGCAAATCCGTCGCCTCGGTTCGATTCACCCTCAAGTAATCCAAGGTGCGGCGGGGCGCTTGAATGTGATTGCACTACGGCAGGCGCCCCGTTTCATGCAGGCAACAACACAGTTCAGAAACGTCTTAGGCCATGGGTCACGGACTAGCGGCTAAGCTGATTTGGATATGGATCAGCCTGATCGCCACGGTGCTGACGTTCTGGCGGGTCCGCCGCATTTGGCTGAAACGCCATCCGGAGCGAACCAAAGGCATAAAGTACAGCCAGCGTCTGGCCAATCGCATGCGAGACCGAAGGTTGACCCAACTGCGAGCCCGAAGACGAACGGGTTCTGATCAACGCACTCGCCATTGAGGCGGGGCGCCCAAGCGCGCCAGCCTGGATCTTTCAGTCAATCGGCCTGCACGCCGCCGAAATGTCCAGGTCCATTTCATAGACCTGGGTCGAGACACCTAGCAGCCCGAGCACAGAGTGGAAGAGGTTGTCATGCGACAAGGCGGCCGACGCCTTCTCCTTCAAGCAGGCGCTGTTGATCCCACGGCTCTCCTTGAAGCCTTCCGACAGCCACCAGACCATAGGCACCTTGGTCTGTTCGTCTGGTGCAATTGCTCTGGGCAGGCCGTGAAGAAACAGCCCTTTCTCGCCCAGCGACTCGCCGTGGTCGGACACGTAGAGCATCGCCGTATCGAAGCGGCTCTCCTGGCGCTTGAGAAAAGCTATGGCCTGGCCCAGAACATGGTCGGTGTAGAGCACCGCATTGTCATAGGCATTCACGATGCTCTGGCGATCACACTTGCGCAACTCGCCCGTATCACAGGTAGGTTCGAAACGCCTGAAGGCTGCAGGGTAGCGCTTGAAATAGGCGGGCCCGTGGTTGCCGAGCATGTGCAGGACCACAACCGTCGTAGTGTCAGAAGTCTCAGTGACGGACTCCAACCCCTGAAGAAGCACTTCGTCGAGACATCTCCCCTCAGAACAAAGTGCTGCAGCGGCAAGCGGGTCCACCGGGATGTTGCTGAGGCCATCGCAGACGCCCTTGCAGCCCGACTGATTGTCCTTCCAGTGCACCGTGATGCCGGCCCGTGCCAGAACATGGAGTAGCGACTCGGATGAGCGAATTCGAGCTTCATCGTAGTCTCGCCGTCCAATCGCCGAGAACATACAAGGAAGTGACGTTTCCGTGTCTGTTCCGCAGGCGGTGACGTCGCCAAAGTTGACTGCGTTCAACGCTTGAAGGTTCGGTGAAGTCTGGCGCTCATAGCCATTGAGTCCCCAATTTCCAGCACGCACCGTCTCTCCTACTACAAGGAACAGCAGCTTCGGCTTTTGGGTCTTTGTTGGTGCTGCCATGCGAGCATCCAGGCCGACGGATTGCCGGGACTTGGGTGTATCGACATCGGCCGACAAGACCCGAGCTGTCGAGTAGATCACGTTGGCGGGAGTGATGAGGTACCGCAGCTCCTTTTGGTTTCTCATCAACGCAGAAAAGTCCTGGAAGATGAGGAGCACGGCGGCCACCAGCGCCATGGCGCACGCAGCGCTGAAAACGAGGCGCCGCAGGACGGCACGCCACAAGGAAGTCTGGGTAAAGCGAATGCGCCATATCGCCCACAATGGCACCACCGAGTACAGCGAGGCATGGGCGATCAAGCTCCAGGTGATCAGCTCGCTGGCTTCAGCGGTGTCTGTCCGCAGCACATTGCGCAGCATGCTGGGATCGTAATAGACGCCATAGCGTTGCATGTAGAAGGTTGCAAAGGCTGCAACCAGCACTGATGCAGTGAGCAAAGGCCGAACGCTCCAACAGACCACAGCGGCGCTGAAGATCAGCCCGTGCAGCGCAATCAAGGCAACCACCAGTGCGCTGGCATACACCCATGTGTCCAGTGCCAACCAGTCACGGCCAGCCGTGCTCGCCTTCAAAAAAGAACCGTTGTAGGCCAGCGCCACGTACACACTGATCCATAGCACCAGTCTCTCTGCTGGCATGGCAGGGCGTCGCGGGAGCCACTGCCCCCAACGGGTAGGCCGTCGCCCGGGCTCCGTGAAGCCGCGCAGTCTGAAACTCATCTGACGTCGAGAGCATTGAACAGTACGCTGAATCGACCCACAATCGGCCTGCATGTACTGAAGAAAGAATTAGCAATCGCACCATGTCTTCTGCGACGCGATGGAACTAGCCCGGGGGCGATCAGTTGCTCTCACCCCCTATTTTGCTGCGTACGCCCGTTTAGCGGCCTCCACGCTCCCGTAGTAGCCGTATCCTCTCTTCGGGAGTCATATTGAGAAACTCTGCGCGTACTTGTTCTCTGGTTTTTGCAGGTTCTGTGGACTTCGTCGGCACCACTCCTCCGCGCGACAGAATATCGAGCGAGCCATCTTTTCGAGCCGCGTCAACTGTTTTCTGGACGTCGCCACGCAGCAGGTCATCTGATACATGGCTGGGATGGGTTGTTGCACCGACCTCGCCTCCTGCCTCGTGGTACAGGGATGAGGCCATCGCCGCACTCGGGGCCAGAAATGCTGCTGTAGTCAGCGAGAGAATGAGTTTTGCCTGCTTATTCATAGTGTTCGCCTGTTGACATGGTTCTCGCCGCGTGCGAGGACCTGGTGCGAACTCTAGAAAGGCGTGGGGGACAAGTTGCAGACACCCAGATTACGAATTTGTAATCGGCTCCGCGGTCGATCTCCAGGAGAATCAACGAATGAAAATCTTGGTCATTGAAGATGAGATCAAACTCGCCGAGTACCTCAAGAAAGGGCTTGGCGAAGCGGGGCACAACGTTGATATCGTCCACAACGGTGTCGATGGTCTGCACATGGCACTGGAGGGTGGGTACGACCTTCTGATACTCGATGGCATGCTGCCTGGCATTGACGGGTTCACGCTTTTGACGGCGTTTCGCAAGACGAAGCAGACCCCCGTCCTGATGCTCACCGCCCGGGTCAGTGTCGAAGACCGGGTGCGCGGCTTGCAAACCGGTGCTGACGACTACCTGGTCAAACCCTTCGCCTTCTCAGAACTATCTGCCCGCGTGCAGGTGCTGCTTCGCCGGGCGCACGGCGCCAAGGATGCTGGCGAGCCGACCGTGCTGGGCATCGCGAACCTTGAACTCGACCTGATACGCCGCAAGGCTACGCGTGGAGGCCAGAGGCTTGAACTCACGGCAAAGGAGTTCTTGCTGCTCGCATTGTTCCTGCGACGAAAGGGCGAAGTTCTTTCTCGCACCGAAATTGCAGAACAGGTCTGGGACATGAACTTCGACAGCGACACCAATGTGGTGGAGGTGGCGATTCGACGGCTGCGCACGAAGATGGACTTGCCCTTTGACAAGACCTTGCTGCACACGGTGCGTGGCATGGGTTATGTGATGGAAGAGCGAGAGCAATGAACCCCCTGCCACGCGCGCACTCGCTGCGCGCTCGTCTATCGCTTTGGCTCGCTGCGCAGAGCCTCGTGGGCCTGGGCATCGTCTGCCTTGTCGTTTACTTGGTCACGGCCCACAACCTCAGGCAGCGCCAGGTCGAAACGCTCACTCAGAAGGAAGCTATCGTCAGGCACCTATTGAGCAACATCGACGAGCATGCCAAGGAAAGCTCGCAGGAGCATCCGTTGAGCGATTTCCTGATTGGGCACGAAGATTTTCGCGTGCTCGTCCGCACCCAGGATGGGGACATGGTGTTCCCGAAAGCTGCACCATCCCCGGACAATTCTCGGAGGGTGTCGAGGATGTTCGCCGTCCAGCCCACCGACGGAAAAGGCCAGACTTTCAACGTCGACTTGTCAATGAACATCTCCTCCGATGTCCAGCACCTGAACCGGCTGGCCATCACGTTGGCGATAGCCGCAGTTGTGGGGACCTTCGTCATCTCGCTGGGAGGCATGTCCATCGTGAGCTACGGCCTGGCCCCAGTGCGACAGCTTGCGTACCAGCTGAGGTCCTTGTCCGCTGACAACTTGCGCCCGCGCTTGGACGGTGCCGGTCAGCCCGCAGAGCTTGTACCTCTGGTGGAGCAGTTCAACGGCTTGCTCGGCCGACTGGATCTTGCATACACCCAACTCGAGGGATTCAACGCTGACGTTTCGCACGAGCTGCGAACCCCTTTGGCAACGCTCGTCGCCAGCAATGAGCTGGCGCTGCGACGACCAGGGAACTTCGATATGGAGGAAGTTTTGTCCTCCAACCTGGAAGAACTTCACCGCCTCACTGGCATCATCAACGACATGCTGTTTCTGTCGCAGGCAGACAGGGGCGCCACTGCAAGACGTTCATTTGTCCCAAGCCTTGCGGCAATCGTCGAACGAGTGGCTGATTACCATGAGGCCGCACTGGCGGATGCTGATTTGCGACTGAAGGTCTCAGGCGATAGCTCCGGCCATTTCGATGAACCGCTACTTCGGCGCGCCGTGTCCAACCTGATCGGGAACGCAACCCAATACGCGAAACGGGGCACTGCCATCGAAGTGAACATAGTCATCGTGTCAGACACAGAGGTGAGCTTGGTCGTCGCGAACCAAGGCGAAATGGTCTCGCCTGAGATCCTGGGACGTATATTTGATCGGTTCTTCCGCGCCTCTGCTTCCCGTGAGCATGGGCAGAAGAACCATGGACTAGGTTTGGCCATCACCTCGGCGATTGCGCGCATGCACGGAGGCCGCACGACCGCAGCCAGTACCAATGGCAAGACCGAGATTGGCCTTGTACTGGTGAAGACCTTTGCATAGGTCCAGAGTCAAGACTCATTGCTGCCAGCCAAACCCCGACATCGAGGGTTTGACGTGCAATCAACGCAGTTGGGATCAGGGGGCGGGAACGGCCGGGACTGGTGCACCAACGCGGCGTGCCGCCCAGCTTGGGTGCTTCTGAGAGCGCTCCAGGTCAGCCAGCACTTCTTCGCGGGTTATGGCCTTGCCTTTCACCGGAACTGGTGCACCGAAGCGGTGGTACTGCCACGTGCCGTCTTTCTTGGACTGGTCCATTTCGGCGAGAACCTGTTCGCGCGACTTGCCAACCTCGGCATGTTCTGGATGGGTGGTGTAGCCCAGTTCTGTCGGCGCAGAGTGGATGACGCTGCTTGCCATTGCCGGGGCTGCAAGGGCTACGAAAGAGAGAGCGGTGAGTACGGTACGGACTGCCATGAGATATCTCCTTGGTTGGAATCAACGTGCACTGCAGACCGCACCAACCGTTGGACGCTCTACATTGCACATGTGACAGTCTGCTGACCGCATGCCGACAAGTTGCGCACCGAGAGATTACAAGTTCGTCATGTGTTCGCAGCACCCAGGAACCAAGCAGGCACGTTGATGCGCATTGGACTCAAGCCAGGGGGCCCGACGAAGACGCCGAAGTTGCTGCACTGCTCCTGTTCGCGGCGAGCCATGCACGACCAAGACCAGTGATCCGGCGAACCGTCGCCGTGCCCGAGCCTGCTACGTCTGGTAGGTCTGCTTCAACCATCCCTGCTGCGGAGAGCAGACGAAGCAGGTCGATGTCCCCAGTCTTCGTTACCTGCTTTGGCAAGGTGCCAGTTTCGATCTCTCGAAGAAACTCCAATGGCACGCTGCTCCCCTTGCATCGTGTAGATGTGTTGCGGCCTGACCGACGTCCTGACCCGGATGCCGTCACCCGTGGCACTGTGTGAGCGCCCCACGCCCGAATCGAGTGCTCGGCATGCCGGCACGTAGATTTCGGTCACCCTCTGGCCTGACCGCAGGACCCGCAAAATCGTGCACTGGGTGCGATTACCGTAGAGCACTTGGTGCACTGCGTTGCGACCATACTGGTTCCACACTGTTGGCAAAACCTTGCCCCTGGCTGGTTCGCGCAGCCGCAGCTCGCGCACGCGACGAGGTTTGCTGGTCGCGGGGTGTTGTATCCGTTGCCATAGCTGCGATTGTGGTCACTGTCTCGGTAATGTCCGCCATGATGGCCGCGGCCACCGCCGTGGTGTCCACTGAAAAGCTTGTTGAAGAAACCCATCACATCCTCCTGTGCATGTCGTGATGGGGCTATTTGAAAGCTTGTAGTGGCTTCAAGGTCAACAAATTTCGCCTGACATGGGCCTACCTTGCAGAGATGTAATCTGCGCGAAAACTTGGCGTTATCCGGGCATCTTCGTAGGGCCGATTCTTCCCATGTTTTGCATGGGGCACAGCCATTCGCAGTGGTGGTTCCCAGGCGGGGCCACTACAATTTTCGAATGCGTTCCAAACTGCTCGCTCTGCTCATCGCACTGTTGCCTTTGCAACTGTGCTGGGCTGCAGTGGCTCCTTACGCGCACAAAGATGCACGCGGTGCCGCGCATATTGCCGGCGTGCATGGTCTTGAGATCTTGCAATCGCAGGAGAACCCTTTTGACGTGGGTCCGGTGTACGAGATCGCTCTCGATTCTTCGCAGCAAACGGATGCCTCCGGGGCCGACCTGGACTGCGGCGTCTGTCATTCGCACAACCCGGCCGCACCACAACCCAGCCTCATTGCCGCTATCGCGGCGGTCCATGAATTTTTTGGTGCAATCGCGTTTGCACTGAAACCTCCTCCCGCGCCTCTCCGCCCTGAACGCCCGCAGTGGCGCGCCCTGGCCTGACCAGGGCATCGGTTCCTCACCGAAACCGCTGCCAACTCGCGAGCCAGCCCGCCGTGCTGTAGCTGGCCTGTCCGTTCGTTTCAGGGAGTTCCCATGGTCTTTGCCGACGTTTCGTGCGGCCTACTGATCTCATGGGCGCGTAGCACCACACGGGCGCGCGCTTTCAAATCTCGCACGCAGGGCTGGTGCCCATGAGCAGGCCTTGGCTACCACTCCTGTGCGCCTGGCTGGTCTCGATCGTGGCTACCGGCAGTGCCGTGTTCATCGGCGAAGTCATGGGCATGACACCGTGCGTGCTGTGCTGGTACCAGCGCATCGCCATGTTCCCCATCGCTCTGGTCCTTGGCATGTCACTGTACGCAGAAGACCGCCGAGGAGCTGTCTACGCGTTGCCGATGGCACTCACTGGCTTGGTGATCGCTGGCTATCACAGCCTCCTGGTGGCAGGGCTGGTTCCTCAGGCGTGGATCCCATGCTCCGCAGGAGTGTCTTGCGCCAACCAGAAGCTCAGCATCTTTTGGGGTCTGGAGCTGCCTTGGCTCTCGTTTGCATCCTTCGCTGCCATAGCAGCGCTCCTCTTCGTCTACCTGCGCGGAACCCGTCATGATCTCTAGAAAAGCAATCGTCGCCCTTGTGCTGATCGTTTCAGCAGGTGCCTTCGCTGTTGGTGCATACGTATACCAGCGCAACGCACAGTTGGATCAGCAAGCAATCGCCATCAGCCAGTCCGAGCACCTTGTGCGGATGCACTCACCGGTCCTGGGTCCTCGCGAAGCGCCGGTCACCATCGTGGAGTTCTTTGATCCCGCGTGCGAGACGTGCCGCGCCTTCTATCCCATCGTCAAAGACCTGATGCGGCAATACCCCTCCGATGTTCGGTTGGTGATCAGGTACGCCCCCTTTCACAGGGGCGCAGATCAGGTGGTCAAGCTGCTGGAAGCCGCGCGCAAGCAAGATCGATTCGTTCCCGTGCTTGAGTCCTTGCTCGACACGCAGCCAAGCTGGGCAGACCACGGCTCCCCTCGCCTGGAGCTGGCCTCTAGGGCGGCAGCGCAAGCTGGTTTGGACCTGCAACGCGCGCAGGCGGATATGGCTGCCCCAACGATGGATGCTGTCATCCAGCAGGATGTGCAGGATCTCACCGCGCTCCAGGTCAACAAGACGCCGACCTTCTTTGTCAATGGTCGCGCGCTTCCCAGTTTCGGAGCAAAGCAGCTGGCAGACCTGGTTTCCCAGGAGGTCGTGAAGGCCAAAAAGTAGAAGCCGCCATGCAGATTTCCACCCGCCCGGGTTGGCGCCGCAGTCAACACATCGCAGCGCTTGACTCTGAAGTTACTTGAAGGTTTCCAATCACATTACACCAAGGAACCAACACCATGAATTCGAAAGAGAACGCCTACAACGACCATGCTGCAGACGCCTGCTGCGCTGCAGACGCGAAGGCATCGGCGCCAGCACCCGCTCCCCCTGCGGGTTTCGTATCGAAGGGGACCGTGTTCCGAATCTCAACGATGGACTGTGCCGCTGAAGAGAGCGAAATCCGGCGCGCGCTGGAGCCCATATCGGGTGTGCGAGGGCTGGGCTTCCAGTTGGGTGCGCGCACTCTGACGATCGACGCGCCTGAGGACGTGATCCCTGAGGCTGTGGCTGCAATCCGCAAGGCGGGCTTCAATCCGGAGCCTGCGGCGCCTACCCAAGGTGGGGCTGATAGCGATGACCACGGCAATACGGCAGAAGGACTTTGGCGGATGGTGCTGGCACTTGCGCTGGCAATTGCTGCGGAGACCCTGTCTTTCTTCGCACCGGACACCACGGTGTTCAAGGGCATCGGCATGGCCGTTGCGGCCGCAGCGATCTGGCTCGCAGGCTTCTCCACCTACCGCAAGGGCTTCGCAGCGCTCATGCAAGGGCGCCTGAACATCAATGCCCTGATGACCGTCGCCGTGACCGGGGCCTTCCTCATTGGTCAGTGGCCAGAGGCTGCCATGGTGATGGCCTTGTACGCTATCGCCGAGCTGATTGAAGGACGGGCAGTCGACCGGGCTAGAAATGCGATCAAGAGCCTGCTCGACCTCACGCCAGATACCGCTGAAGTCCGCCAGCCCGACGGAAGCTGGACGATGACGCCGGCGGCGGATGTGCAAATAGACACGATCGTTCGCGTGAAGCCTGGTGCGCGTATACCGCTCGACGGGACCGTGGCCAGCGGTACCAGCGCTGTCAACCAGGCACCGGTTACGGGAGAGAGTATCCCGGTGGACAAGGTGCAGGGCGACCCCGTATTCGCAGGCACGATCAACGAGACCGGCACCATTGAAATCACGGTGACGGCCGCAGCAAGCAATACAACCTTGGCCCGCATCATCCAGTCGGTCGAGCAAGCCCAGGGCTCGCGGGCTCCGACACAACAATTCGTTGATCGGTTTGCGGCCATCTATACGCCAGCGGTGTTCATCATCGCTGTCCTGGTCGCAGTCCTGACCCCTGTGTTCCTGGACTTCACATGGATGCAGGCGCTGTACAAGGCGCTGGTCTTGCTGGTCATCGCATGCCCCTGCGCCCTGGTGATTGCAACCCCTGTCACGGTGGTCAGCGGGCTCGCATCGGCGGCTCGCCGCGGGATCCTAATCAAGGGTGGGGTGTACCTCGAAGATGCACACAAGCTCAAGGCCATCGCGCTGGACAAGACCGGGACGATCACGGAAGGCAAGCCGAAGCTCGTGGAGAAGGCCGTTCTTGCATCCCAGCAGCCTGAAGCTGTTGTGCTTCGATGGGCGGCGGATCTCGCAGGACATTCGGATCACCCTGTATCGAAGGCCATCGCACAGGGCCTGGATGCCGGAGAGGGCGGTGTGAGCGGTTTCAAGGCGCTTGCCGGCAGGGGCATAGAAGCCCAACTTCAAGGACAGACGCTGGTGCTGGGGAATCACCGCCTTATCGAAGAGCGGGGACTGTGCTCACCAGCGATAGAGGAACTGCTCGCCAGCCACGAAGCCAAGGGGCGCACGGTCACCCTTCTGGCGGATGAACGGGAGGTTCTTGCCATCTTTGCTGTGGCTGACACAATCAAGGACAGCTCGCGCGAGGCCATAGAGCAGTTGCACGAGCTCGGCGTCGCGTCGGTCATGCTCACAGGTGACAACGTGTCGACGGCGCAGGCCATTGCTAAGCAGGCGGGCATCGACAAGGCGCAAGGAAATCTGCTACCCGAGGACAAGCTGTCTGCCATCGAGAAAATGCAGGCTGAACACGGTCGCACCGCGATGACTGGGGACGGGATCAACGATGCCCCGGCGCTTGCACGTTCCGACATCGGCATTGCCATGGGCGCCGCGGGCACGGACACGGCCATGGAAGCCGCAGACATCGTCATCATGAATGACGATCTGCGACGCATCCCCGAGGTCATAAGGCTCTCTCGGCGCACACGCAACATCCTTTTGCAGAACATCGTGTTCGCCCTGGGCATCAAGGCCTTGTTCCTGGTCCTCGCCGTGTTCGGAAGCGCGTCCATGTGGATGGCTGTCTTCGCCGACATGGGGGCCAGCCTTCTGGTGGTGATCAACGGCCTGCGCCTGCTGCGCGGCGTGTCAAACAAGGCCTGAGCATGACAACGTTTGGAACAAGAATCCGCCCCGCCGTGGATGCTGAACTGCAGGCAGCCAAGACTGCTGACAACGCAGGCCAGGCACAGCTGAGCTTTCGCCATCTGGAGCGCGCCCATGTGCTTGGCCAACCCTGGGCCTGCGAAATGTGCGACATCTCGATAGCACCGACCTCCGGTGTGGCAGCTTCAGGCTGGTTGCCGTCGCTCAGTCTGACAATGTCGTTGGCCGCTTTCTTCGAAAGCAGACCTTCCACTTCTCGTCGAGTCAGCTATTTCCGTCTTTGAACCCCTTGCCTTGTCCAGTTCTGGGGATTACCAGACTCCGATGTCGTGCTCAAATCCCTCACCTATGAAGCGTGACCCTTTGCATCTTCCCGCCTTGCGCGGTGGCTTTCTCGCCCTGCTGGCGGCGGTACTCTTCGGCATCAGCACGCCCGCGGTACAGAGGCTGGGCGCAGGGCTCGGGGCCTTCACGACCGCAGCGCTGCTGTACTTAGGAGCGGCCCTGATCGGGGCACTGTCGCTGCGGACTGCTGCGCATGAAGCGCGAGTGCAGAGGTCCGACATTCCGCGCCTTCTGGCGATGGCTGGCTTTGGCGCCGCGCTGGGGCCGGTGGCCCTGGCCTGGGGCCTGCAGCACACGAGCGGAGCCAGCGCGTCGCTCATGCTCACTCTGGAAGCGCTGTTCACCGCCACGCTGGCATGGTGGCTGTACAGCGAAACCATGGACCGCCGCGTGTGGGCCGCCATGCTGTTGCTGCTCGCAGGAGGAATGGCGCTCGTTCTGGACCAAGGCCTGCAAGGAGGCGTGCAGTTGCTGGGGCTGCTTGCCGTGCTGCTGGCCACGGTCGCCTGGGGGGTGGACAACACCTTGTCCCGTGGGCTGGCTGAGCGCGACCCCAGCCAGGTGGTGATGGCCAAGGCCACCCTGGGGGCCGCAGCGACGGCTGCATTGGCTGTTTCGACTGGGGAGCCTTTGCCTTCCCTGTCCGCAGCACTGGGACTTCTCGCCGTTGGAGCCACTGGTTACGGCCTGAGTCTGCGCTGTTACCTCCTGGCCCAGCGGGCATTTGGTGCGGCGCGGACGGGCTCGGTGTTCGCCTTCGCGCCCTTCATTGGTGCTGCCGTGGCCTTCGGTTTCGGGGAACGCTCTGCGGGGTGGTTTATGCTCTTGGGTGGAGTGTTCATGTTGGCGGGAGTAATGCTCCATCTGGCGGAAAGCCATGGACACGAGCACACGCACGAAGTGCTGGAGCATGAGCATGCTCACCGGCACGACGATGGGCACCATGCACATGTGCACGTAGTAATGCCAACTGGCAGCCACAGCCACAAGCACACCCATGAGCCTGTGACCCACGCCCATCCCCATGCTCCTGACGTGCACCATCAGCACGTTCACTGAACCCGCTAGATCTAACCAACAGCGCGGACCGCGTGAGCGCGCGTGCCGCGCAGCAGCCTCAGCCCATTGCCAACCACCAGGAGGCTGGCCCCCATGTCCGCAAAAACCGCCATCCACATCGACGCGTTCCCAAAGACCGCAAGCACCAAGAACACCGTCTTGATACCCAGCGCCAGCACGATGTTCTGAAGAAGGATGCCCCGCGTGCGCCTGGAGAGCTGGATGACTTCGGGGATGCGGCGCAGATCGTCATTCATGATGACGATGTCCGCAGCCTCCATGGCCGTGTCGGTTCCTGCTGCACCCATGGCAAGGCCGATGTCGGCGCGTGCCAGCGCAGGTGCGTCATTGATGCCATCCCCCGTCATCGCCGTGGCACCGTACTGGGCCTGCATCTGCTCAATGGCCGACAGCTTGTCTTCTGGCAGCAGGTTTCCATGCGCCTGGTCGATGCCCGCCTGTTTGGCGATGGTCTCTGCCGTGGCTTGGTTGTCTCCGGTCAGCATGACCGAGGCGATTCCCAGCGCGTGTAGCTGGGCGATGGCCTCCCGTGAGCTGTCCTTGATGGTGTCGGCCACCGCAAAGATGGCAAGAACCTCCGATTGACTGGCCAGAAGGGTCACCGTGCGGCCCTGCGATTCCTGTGCCCGTAGCAGCGCCTCAATGGCGGGGCTGCAAAGACCCCGTTCCTCGATGAGCCGGTGATTCCCGAGAATCAGGGGTTGGCCATCAAGCTGGGCTTCCACACCACGTCCGGCAAGGGCCGTGAAGCCTGCCACGATGCCCTGGCCAGCAGACAGTCCTTGCGCGATGGCCTTGGACACGGGGTGGTCAGAGTGACCGGCCAGGTCCGCCGCCCAGCCCAGAATCTGGGTTTCGGGATACGTTCTGGCCAGCACGTGCTGGGCCACCAGTTTGGGTTTTCCTTCCGTGATCGTGCCGGTCTTGTCGAGCGCAATGGCCTTGAGTTTGTGCGCGTCTTCCAGGTAAACCCCGCCCTTGATGAGGATGCCACGCCGGGCCGCAGAAGCCAGACCACTGACCACCGTCATCGGCGTTGCGATCACCAGCGCACAGGGGCAGGCGATGACCAGCAGTACCAGAGCCTTGTAGACGGCATCCACCCACGTCAGGTCCATAAAGACCGGAGTGAGCGTCGCCACAAGAACGGCCATGATGAACACAGCCGGGGTGTAAATGGCAGCAAACCGGTCCACGAACTGCTGTGTGGGGGCGCGTGAGCCCTGCGCCTGTTCCACCGAGTGAATGATGCGGGCCAAGGTGGTGTTGCTGGCCTCTGCCGTGACCATCACCTCCAGGGTGCCTGTTTCGTTGATGGTGCCAGCAAACACGGGATCTCCAGGAACCTTGTCCACCGGAATGCTCTCTCCCGTGACCGGCGCCTGGTTGACTGCGCTGGTCCCAACGGCCACCGTGCCGTCCAGCGGCATGCGCTCGCCCGGCCTGACCCGGACGATGGCGTTGACGGGAACCTGTGCAGCGGCCACCGATTTCCAGCTGCCGTCAGGCTGGCGTACTTCGGCCGTCTCGGGCGTGAGATCCAACAGGCTCTTGATGGCATTGCGTGCACGGTCTACCGCGCGGCCTTCGATCAATTCAGCAATGGCATAGAGGGCCATCACCATGGCGGCTTCTGGCCATTGGCCAATGAGAAACGCGCCGGTCACGGCCACCGTCATCAGCGCATTGATGTTCAGCCGTCCCTGCAGCAAGGCGGCAAACCCCTTGCGGTAGGTGGAAAAGCCCGCCAGCCAGATGGCCGCCGCCGCCAGGGCCATGCCAATGCCCTTGAAGGCCAGCGTGTCTGGAGAGAAGAAGGCCACGGCTTCGGCGCAGACGGCCAGGCCCAGCGCCAACCCCATACGCCCGAGTTCGTCGGTGGTGGAGGCCCGCCCAGGGGCTTCGCCCGTTGCCGCAGCGGTTGCCACGGGCTGCGGGTCGAACCCTGCCTTGCGAATGGCCGCCAAGGCTTGAGGAATCACAGCATCAGGGGCGTCAATGGTCAGCGTGCGTGCGCCGAGCTGAAACCCCAGGCCGCGCACCCCGGCAATTGACTTCAGCGCGCGGCGGATCTCACTTTCTTCGGCTGCGCAGTCCATGGCCTCGATGCGGAACATGGCTCCCTGGGGGCCACGCCCATTTGCAAACGAAGGCGCTGCGGTTGCTAGCGAATGTGGGGTACAGCAAGTATCTGGAGAGGCCGCAACCGGGCTGGCGCAACAGGAATCAAGCTGAGTAGAGACGGGAGCGGCTGGAGCGCAGCATGGGTCCTGGGAGGTTGGTTTTTGTGCTTCGTCGCAGCAGGATTTCATAAATTTCTCTCCTTGATGCCTCGATTGGAAACCTTGGAGTAGCTACAGTGTCAAGACCTCCAATATCCAGCTCTCAACATGCAGATCAAGGAACTGGCCGCCGCAACAGGCGTTGACGCCGAAACGATCCGTTTTTACGAAAAGGAAGGCTTGTTGCCCCAGCCCGCGCGGCTGGCCAACGGCTATCGCAACTATGCTCCCGCTCACCTGGAGCGGCTGTCCTTTGTACGGCACTGTAGGGCACTCGACATCCCACTGGCAGATGTGAGGAGCCTGTTGGGTGCGCTAGATGCGCCCCAGGAGGCGTGCGCAGACGTCAACAATCTGATTGACGACCAGCTAAGTCGGCTGCGCGCTCGTCTCATCAGCATGATGGCGTTGGAAAAGCAACTGCTGCAGCTGCGCTCAGCATGCAGTGGAGAGCATGCGCATCAGAGCTGTGGAATTCTTAATGAGCTTGTCGCGGCCGCCCATGGCGAGGCGTGTCTGTGCCATGGAGGAAAAAGTGGTTGACCTTGCCACTGTGGCAAGTCCGAGACTGCACTCCTCTCAACTCTTTGCCACGAGAAGTAAATGCATGAATTCCAGCTTCCCGACATGACCTGCGGGCACTGCGCAGGGATGGTGAACCAGACACTGCAGATGGTGGATCCTGGCTGCAAGGTGCAGGTGGACATGTCCAAGCGCTTGGTTACGGTGCAGAGTGCTGAAGACCGCCTGACGCTTGCGGAAGCGCTCACCGAGGCGGGCTACCCGCCCTCTTGACTACGCGTCCGTACCGCAAAAGATCTGCTCCGGCACACGTTCATCGCGGCGGGCATTGACACCGCCTTGGAGCCGCCGACCATCGCCTTGACGCAGCGATGGTCGGCCTGAGGTCTTTGGGCGGTTGCTACTTTTTTGCCACCTCTCTGTCTCGGAACTACTTGGGCGTGGAGCCCGGAGTGGCTTCCTTGTGCGGCATGGCTTCACGCGCATTGGCCTTTTCCTGACCACGGGCTTCGGCCTTGCTGGTGTCGGCAATGCCAGAGCCTTCACCCCGCGCCGTACTGCCATCCTTGGTCCGCTTCACACCGGTCGCAGGACGGGCCTTTTTGTGTTCCTCGCCATGCGCTTGCGCCTTGGAGTTGGTGTAGGGCGTGGCCTCTTGGGTGTCGCCAGCGGCGAATGCGGACGATGCGGCGGTCATGGCCAGGGCGATAAGGAGAGTTCTCATGATTTTTCCTTGGTAGGTTGACGTGCGAACAGAAGAACGCCCCCTTTTCTTGAGGGCGTATCGAGACACTTTTTGCGCTTACTTGGCAGGCTCGATGGCGGTGACCACCATCTTTCCGCCCTCGTTGATCACCATGAAGCGGATCTTGTCGCCGACCTGCGCCTTGTCGAGCAGGGCCTTGTCCTTGGCAGCAAACACCATGGTCATCCCCGGCATCTCCAAGTGCTTGATGTCGCCATGCTTGATGGTGATTTTTCCGGCGTCCTTGTCGATCTTGCGCACCTCTCCATCGGTCATGGAGGCTGCGGTCGTGGATGCGGCTTTTCCGGCGTCTCCAGCGGCCTGCGCCACGGCCGACAGCGGCATGAGAGTGACCAGCGACAACATAGCGCCGATCAATAAAGTGTTTGCGTTTTTCATACGAGCTCCTTGTTCAATTGCGTGCAGGGATTCCCCGATTACTTCTTGACCACCGTGACCTGGCCCTTCATGCCTGCGTCGTAGTGGCCTGGGTACAGGCAGGCGAACTTCACTTCGCCAGCCTTGGTGAACTGCCAGATGATTTCGCCTTGCTTGCCGGGGGCCAGCGACACCTTGCTGGGCTCGTCATGCTCCATGTCCGGGAACTTCTTCATCGTCTCGTAGTGCTCCTTGAGTTCGGCATCGGTGCCCAGGCTGAACTCATGCTTGACCTGGCCACTGTTCTTGATCACGAACTTGACCGTTTCGCCCTGCTTGACGGAGATCGCGGCGGGCGTGAAGCGCATGGTGTCAGCCATGTCCACGTTGATTGTGCGACTGACTTTGGAGGCTTTGCCTGGTTCGCCGATGGCTGACTCCTCGCTTCCATGGCCGTGACCGCCGCTGTGGGTACCGCCCGCAAAGCTGTTGAAGGACAGGGCCACCAGGGCGGAGGCGGCGATCAGGGAAAGAGTGCGTTTCATAGTTACCTTGGGTTGTGGATGAGGAAAGGAGGCGATCAGTGGCCGCTGTGCGAAGACGGCTTTTTGACCTTGACGACAGTGTCCGAACTGGACTTCTCTTTGCGGGGCATGGACTGGCCGCCCTCGGCTTTGAAGCGGGCAGGCTCCGCCATCGGACCGGTGTACTCATACGCCACCGTGCCCTCCGGGTTTTTGTACCAACCCGGGTTCTTGTAGTCGCCTGGCTTCTGGTCGCGGCGCACCTTCAGGACACTGAACATGCCACCCATCTCCACCGAGCCGAAGGGGCCTTCCCCGGTCATCATGGGGACGGTGTTGTCCGGAATAGGCATCTCCATCTCGGTCATGTCCGCCATGCCCCGTTCGCCCATGACCATGTAGTCGGGAATCAGGTTGTTGATCTTCTTGGCCACGCCCCGGTGGTCTACGCCAATCATGGTGGGAATGTCGTGACCCATTGCGTTCATGGTGTGGTGGCTCTTGTGGCAGTGGAATGCCCAGTCACCTTCTTCGTCCGCGAGGAACTCGATCTGGCGCATCTGGCCCACGGCCACGTCGGTGGTCACTTCATAGAGACGGGTGCTCTTGGGTGTAGGACCACCATCCGTGCCCGTCACCAAAAACTCGTGACCGTGCAAGTGCATCGGGTGGTTGGTCATGGTGAGGTTGCCGATGCGAATACGCACCTTGTCGTTGAGCCGGACGTTCAAGGAGTCGATGCCAGGAAAGATGCGGCTGTTCCATGTCCACAGATTGAAGTTCGTCATCTCTGCAACCTTGGGCGTCGCGGCCCCGGGCTCAATGTCATACGCACTGAGCAGGAAGCAAAAGTCTCGATTCACTTCATCAATCAGCGGATGCTTGGTCTTCGGATGCGTGATCCAGAAGCCCATCATGCCCATGGCCATCTGGGTCATTTCATCGGCATGCGGGTGGTACATGAAGGTGCCCGGGCGGCGTGCCACGAACTCGTAGACGAAGGTCTTGCCCGACTGGATTGCGGGCTGGTTCAATCCAGCCACACCGTCCATGCCATTGGGCAAACGCTGTCCATGCCAGTGGATGCTGGTGTGCTCGGGCAGCTTGTTGGTCACAAAAATGCGAACGCGGTCGCCTTCCACCACTTCAATGGTGGGACCAGGACTCTGGCCGTTGTATCCCCACAGGTGGGCCTTGAAGCCAGGGGCCATTTCGCGCACAACGGGTTCTGCCACCAGGTGGAACTCCTTGACCCCCTGGTTCATGCGCCAGGGCAGCGTCCAGCCGTTGAGCGTGACCACCGGGTTGTAGGGGCGCCCGGAGTTGGGCACCAAGGGGGCCATGGTGTCGGCGCTGCCCTGGAAAATGGGCTCTGGCAGTGCGGCCATCGCCACGCGGCTCACACTCGCTGCGGCCACTGCCCCTCCGGCAATGCCAGCAAACCGGAAAAAATCTCGTCTTGAATTCATGTTGGTTTCCTTGGGGGATCAGTGGCCGGCACCAGCTTCTGCAGCAGCGGCGCCGCCGCTACCCGCGACGCCAGCGCTCGTGGGTTTTCCGATGAGAGAGGCTTGTAGCGCCGCGTCCGCCAGCCAAAACTGTTGTTCTGCATTCAGAGCAGCCATCACCGAGCTGACCTGATCGCGGGAGTCCGCCAGCAATTCGAAAACGCTGATCAGCATCCCGTTGTAGCGAAGCTGGTTTTCTTCGGAGATGACTTTTCGCAGTGGGATCACCTCATCGCGGTAGTGGCGGGCGATGTCGTAGGCAGTGCGGTAGGCCGAGTAGCTTTCGCGCAGATTCGACCCCGCAGCGCGGGCGGTGGCCTCCAGGCGGCTGGCTGCCGCCAGCGTCTGTGCATTCATGGCGTCGCGCCGCAAACCGCCCCAGTCGAAGATCGGAAGCTGCAGGCTGATCTCAAAACCACGACGTGTCGAGTGGGTGCCCTCTGTCCCATCGAACACAGAGTCTCGCCGCACTCCCAGTTCGATGTCCGTGTATGTCGTGACCGTGTTCCAGCCTTGCGCGCGCGCAGCTGCGTCATAGTCGGCCCTGGCGATCTGTAGGTCGAGCCGTCCCTTGGACGCCTGGCGGCCTGCATCCAACGAAGACAGCGGCTCCTTTGGCAGCGCAGGCAAGCGCTCCGGCAGCTTGAGTTCTTTCGCCTGGCTATCGTCCAGGCCCAGCAGCCGGACCAATTCCTCGCGTGCTGCGGTGACCTGGTGCTGGGCGCTGGCCAACTGGGTTGCCGTGTCGGCATAGAACGCTTGCTGGCGGGCACGCTCAAGCTTGTTGAAGTTACCCACCGCCTGCATGCGCTTGGACAGCTCTGCACTGGCCTGGGCGCTGGCAACGACCTGCTGGGTATAGGTGAGCGTCTGTTGTGCCGCAACGGCGCGCACCCACGACTGCCGGACCTGCGTGACTTGGTCCACCACGTCGCTGCTCAGGCGCAACTGGGCTTGTTTGATGCGCTGATCAGCGATGCCTTTGCGCATGGGCAGCGTCAGCAGGTCCAGCAGGCCGAACGACAACAGGCGTCCGATCTCAGTTTCGCTGCCCAGGCGAACGCGCTCCAAGGTCAAAATCGGGTTGGCAATGCGGCCCGATTGCGCTGCGTTAGAGGCATCTGCCCAGTTTTGCGCGACGATCGCTTGCAGCGACGGGCTGTTGACCAACGCGAGCTGCACGGCATCTTTTTGGCTGAGCGGCTTGGCCAGCAGATCGGAGGCGCGCTGGCGCAAGGCATCTCGTTCGTTCTGACCCCGTGCCAAAGTGAGCTGACCGTCCGTGAAGCCGCCTGTAGCTGCGTTGGCGCTGGAGAGGTTTTGCTCCAGATTCACACTGGCGCAGCCAGACAAAACGGTGACGGCGGCCACAACGACCATTAATTTGGCGCGGGGCATGCGCAAGGGGCGGCTCATTGCTTGCCTCCATGGTGTGCGTCATGCCCTTGTGCGGGCTGCTCCTGGCCAGATGCGGAAGGTGCCTGGCGCATTTCCTTGGCGTAGGTGCGCCATCCACCGATTTCGCCGACCTTGTCGTTGGCTGCCTTCCAGGGCTGTACGGGTTGGTCTTTGTACGCGTCAAAGCCAGCCAGGGCTGATCGGTACGACAGCTGATACTCCACCTTGGCGGAGTCTGCCTCGGGCATTTGGGCAAATGCCATGGACGGCGCCACCAGCGCTGCGGCCAGCCAGCGGCTTGAGATAGGTCGTGAAAGCCAGGAATTTTTCATAGGTTCACCATGAGTTCTTGATGCAACGCATTGTGTGAGCCCACGGCTTCCGTGGACATAACGGCTTCATTACATCTTTGTCATGTGCACGAAAGCCTGTGATCTGGAGGCACACTTGCGGCCATTCGCAGTGCCAGGGGGACCCCGTGAAGATTTTGGTCGTTGAAGATGAAGTCAAAACCGGCGAGTACCTGCGCCAGGGGTTGCGCGAAGCTGGCTTCAATGCCGATCTGGTCCATAACGGGGTGGATGGTCTGCACCTTGCCCAGGAAGGTGACTACGACCTGGTGATCTTGGATGTCATGCTCCCTGGGATGGACGGCTGGCAGGTGCTCACGAATCTGCGCCGCCACGGCCAGGAGATGCCGGTGCTATTCCTCACCGCCAAGGATCAGGTACAGGACCGGATCAAAGGTCTGGAGCTGGGTGCGGATGATTACCTGGTCAAGCCGTTTTCCTTTGCGGAATTGCTGGCACGGGTGCGGACCATCTTGCGGCGCGGACGAAACGGCACCGAGGTGACTTTGCTGCAGGTGGCTGATCTGGAACTCGACCTCCTGCGCCGGCGGGTCATCCGCTCAGGCAAGCGTATCGACCTGACTGCCAAGGAGTTTGGACTGCTGGAGCTGTTGATGCGCCGCCAAGGGGAAGTGCTGCCCCGTTCCTTGATCGCATCACAGGTCTGGGACATGAATTTCGACAGCGACTCCAATGTGATCGAGGTGGCGATGCGACGGCTGCGCGCCAAAGTGGATGATGCCTACGAAGTCAAGCTGATCCAGACGGTCCGAGGCATGGGGTATGTGCTTGAGGCTCCCGAGGAGAGTGCGTGAAGGCAAGGTACTCGCTCACCACGCGGCTGACGGCCTTTTTCACTTTGGCGTCCGCCCTGGTGCTGATCGGCCTGGGGACTCTCGTGGCAATTTCCATCGACCGACATTTTGTGGAGCTTGACCGCGATGCATTGCGTGACAAGGTTCACCTGACGCGTGAAGTCATCGGCAAATCGAAGTCGCCGCAGGATCTGAAGACGCGGCTGGATGACGTTTTGCACAGCCATGAGGGCCTCTTCGTCACCGTGCTTCGCAATGGTCAATCGCTGTACTCGACGGAGGACTTTGAGTTTCCTGCGGAATTGAGCGCGCGGACCCAGCATTCCCGCTTGGGGGTTGCCTCGTGGCGAATCAAGGAGCGTGAGTACCGGGGGATGACCGAAGCCGTGACGCTGCCAGGTTCCGCAGAGCCTCCGCTGCAGGTCTGGGTGGCGGTGGACATTGCCCACCACAAGCACTTCATGTACGAATTGATTTGGGTGCTTGTGGGCTACGTGGCATTGGCAACACTGGTGGCTGGGGTCCTGGGCTGGTGGGCCGCAAAGAATGGATTGGCCCCCCTTCGCGCCATGCGGTCCCGCGCTATGGCCATCACGGCACAGCGACTGGATGAGCGGATGCCAACCCAGGAGTTTCCGGTGGAGATGGCCGACCTGGCGACCACCCTCAACGAGATGCTCCGGCGCCTGAAGGAGGAGTTCGACCGCCTGTCCGAGTTTTCTTCGGACCTGGCTCACGAGCTGCGTACGCCGATCAACAATCTGATGACACAGACGCAGGTCACGCTCAGCCAGGCTCGTTCTTCCGAGGAGTACCAGGACATATTGGCCTCCAACGCCGAGGAGTACCAGCGCTTGGCCCGCATGGTGGCTGACATGTTGTTCCTGGCCAAGGCTGACCACGGGCTCATTCTTCCCAGCACGGAGAGAATTGCGGTCCATGACGAAGCACAGGCTTTGTTTGACTTCTACGAGGCCCTTGCCGAAGAAAAGCAGGTCCGACTGCAATTGGTCGGGGCGGCGGAGATCGTTGGCGACCGGTTGATGCTGCGCCGGGCGCTCAGCAACCTCCTGTCCAACGCCATTCGCTACACCCCACCTGGCGAGCAGGTGGTCGTGGACATTCAAGGGGACCTGCACGGAACCACCGTGGATGTCGTCAACACCGGACCTTCCATCGATGCTCAGATGATCCCCCGCCTGTTCGACCGCTTCTTTCGGGCGGACAAGTCGCGCAAGCAGCTGGACTCGGACGGCGCGGGCCTGGGCTTGTCCATTTCCCAGGCGATTGTTCATGCGCACCGGGGGCGGATTTCCGTGAGTTCGGCCGATGGCAGGACTTGTTTTTCGATGTATTTCCCCAGTGCACAGAGCATTGGCAAGCACCTCACGACAGATGCATGACCCCCTGGCAACCCTCATAGACTGCTGGAAGGCACATCCAAGCAGCACCTACAACACCTGGTTCCTGTGGGATCAGCGGATCAAGAACTTCCGCTCCATTCGCCGAGGCATCGCGCAGGTGGTGGAGGACATCCGGGGCGGAACGTTTGGCAACGCCTACCGAGGCTCCTCGCTGGAGACGATCGTGGGTTCCGTGGCAGAGCAGCGCCAGATTTTCAAGGGAGCGGACCACGCGTTCCTCTGGAAGCCCAAGCTGCGGATTCCGGACATCTACGAGAACACGAGCAACCAGCGCGCCTTTGCGGACCTCCTGCACACCTGCGATCACTGTGACTGCGCAGAAGACGTAGTGGCCGCCATACAGCGCATTGATGCGATTGGCATCAAAGGCTTGGGCCCAGCGGTCGCCAACTTGCTGTATTTCATCCACCCAACGCTGGTCTCTCCCTTCAACACGGCCATCGTCAATGGTTTCAACGCGGTGACCGGGGGGCGCGTGAAGCTTGGGCGCTGGGACCACTATCTCTCCATGCGGGAGGGCTTGCTGCGCTTGAACGCGCGGTACCGGCTAAAACTGTCGAACGATCTGGGCGCGATTGCAGGACTCATGTTTGACATTGGCAGTGGCCGATATGAAGCGCCGCCACAAGCAATGGATGTAGCGGCGACAGCTCTCTGGCAAGAAGACCTTGAACGTGTGCGGCAGGAATCCACCGCATTGCAACGAGAACTGTCCCAAGCGACCGAGAGCGATGCGACCCACACGGGTGTCCAGGCTTCGCTGCGCGACCTGGGCAATGCGCTCGGATTTGAGGTCTGGATAGCGTCCAACGACCGGGGCCGCGCCTATGGCGGGGGGCTGCTGGGAGATGGATGCATGGCGCAGTTGCCCGCCAGCCTGGACCGAGGACTGGAGTCCGTGCGACTGATCGATGTCGTATGGGTTGATCCCCAGACCTCGCAATTCGCCGCCGCATTCGAAGTCGAACACACCACGTCCATCTATTCGGGCATCGTACGCATGCTCGATCTGGCCCTGGGAACGCCGGTTGCGGGCAACTGCGCCCTGTTTCTGGTGGCTCCAGACAATCGCAGAGACAAGGTCGCTGAGCAACTTCAAAGGCCCGCCTTCTCCAGGGTGTCAGAGCTGGGAATCCGGTATTTGCCCTACAGCGAACTGGAGCAGAACCATGCCTCCATGAGCCGCTTTGGGTCCAGCATCAAGCCAATGCTGGAGATTTCGCAGCGGCTGTGAGCCACGGCTGTTTCGTGCGGCGCGCTTCGCTTGGGCTCGGCTCTTTGGGCCCCAGGGATGCGGCGACCCACGGCGATGTCGGCAAGATGAAGTTTCTGTTATCCCGAACGGCGGGATTGACGGGTGACGCCTTGCGTTGCGAAAGCTACAGATCGAACTCCAATCTCTACGATTGGGCATCGCCTCGGTACAGATTTCGAGGCAGAACTTCGCAAACTCTTCGCCACCAGAAAGCCTCGGCATGAACGTCACGACAAAGCCATTGGATGCACTATTGCCTGTCAGTTCGCTGGGAAACTCTGTGCCCAAAGCACCGAGCATCCAGGGAGGCGGTTTTCTGGACGCGATGAAGCAGGCGCTTTCAACCACAAGCCAGTTGCAGAGTGAGTCTGGTCGCCTGAGCCGCGAGGTCACATTCGGTAATCCCACGGTCAGTCTGGAAGAAACGATGCTCGCTGGCGTCAAGTCGAACATCGCGTTTCAGGCCACGCTTCAGAGTCGCAACCGCATTGTTCAGGCCTACACCGATGTGATGAACATGCAAGTCTGATGCGCGGTGGGCATAGCGATACAAAAGCAGATGTCGCACGCACTTGCTGCTGGCGATGCAGACATGCACGGTGCGCCAACTGGAGAAGGGCCTGTTTCGAAAGGCCCCTCCAGATCAGCAGCCGACTGCCCGGAGAACCTGTTTAGAAACGAGGGGCCTTGGTGGATTCGTCCGAGGTGGCGGCCACGGCAGCATGTTGCGCAGCATGGTAGCGGTCAGGATAGATTTCGTTGAGCTTGCGACCGTCTTCGCCCACAGCGACGATTTCTCCTTCGCGGATGGCGCGTGCCAACTCACTTTTGACTTGTTCCCGCGTCTTCAACGACTTGCCTGCCACGATCGGATAACGACCAGACATCAACTCATTGCGTTTGACCCCGAATTCACCCGCCACCATGATGTCACCCGTACGGATAGCCTGCTCCAATTCTTCCCGCACTTGCTCGCGGGATTTGCGAGCCTGAGTCGAAGTAGCCGAGCGATAGGCTCCGGGGTTGATTTGCTTGAGAGTCATCCCCGAATCGCCAGGAGCAAGCATCTCGCCGTTTTGCTGAGCCTGCGCCAATTCAGCCAGCACTTGTTCGCGCGTCTTGCTGACCGTTTGGTCTGATGCGAACGCGGGAGCTGCGATGAGGGAAAGGATGATGAGCGTGGACTTGAGTTTCATGATGGGGTTTCCTTTTTGGATAAATGGTGATGGTTGAAGTGCAACCGCAGGCCGGTTTTGGAGCGAACGCGGGTGCCGGTGATCGTTGAGAGGGTTCAGGGCAGTTGGCGGGCGTTGACCCAACCTGCCTCGCCGCCGATGTCACGCAGGCCATCACTGGTCACGGGATTGCGCTTGGAGGTTTGCAGCTCATCCAGAACTTGCTGGCGGGTCTTGGTCAGCTTGGGGCCCGGAACGAGCGGATAAGTGGCTGGATAGCCACGGCTGATCCAGTACAGCGAACCGTCCTTCTGAGCGGCCAGTACGGTGTTTTCAACCGCTTGGCGACTGACTGCGTTGCCCAAATGGTCTGCGGCCAGGCTGACGCCTTCTTCCTGGCTAGGGCTTGCGTGATAAACGGATGTCGCAAACGACGCTGTAGCGGATGCAGCAAGGCTGGCGACGAGGATTGCGGTACGAACTTTCATGATGGTCTCCTGTGACGCCGGATGCCCGGTATGGTCCATCCAGGTGGCGTTTTGTGCACCACGGAAAGAAGTCTAGAAACCGCACGCCGACTTAGAGGTGACGGACGGATTACGCTTTTGACAGCAACTGGCAATGCATGCGCATCCGAGCACATGGCAGCATCGCTCTCGTATCAACCCGGAGTGCTCTCACAGCGGTGGTTCTTTGCATTACAAAAATGTCATCCACCCATCATCTTCCGGTGATTGACCAAGATCGAAACTGCCCCTCAACACGACGCGCACGGATTTCTTCAGGCTGCGTGACGTGAGGTCGTCAGCCAGGCTGACGTTTCAATGACCTATGCGAGGGCCAAAATCATGTCCAACAATCTATTTGCGTCTGTCTTTGCAGTTGCTCTGTCCCTGGCTTCCGCAGCCTCTTTCGCGACGCCCACTGGCGTTGACGTGCGAGATCAAGTGCTGCCAGTCAAAGCGCAGGCTGAAGAAGGAAGGACGCGCTACTGGAGTCATCCTAGGCTGGGCATGGTCAAGGTTGACGCTGCGGGCCACATGCTCACGCCTCGCTCAACCACGGCTGACGTTGGGCGCCCCGCCGTTCCTTCTGGACAACCATCGACCCGCACACCTTGAAGAGCTTGGCTGAGGCAATAAAACATTCGTTCGACACCTGGACTGTGCAGGTGTTCGGAGGGCCGTTGACACGACAGAAGGCCAGTAGCAGCTATTCGCGCTGGTAGGCATGACGTTTGTGTATTCGCGGGTGCAATCCAGAAGCACGCCACGTGCTTGGCCGCTCGTTCATGTTTTAGGCCTGTTTCCCGTCCTCCTTGACGAACTCTGAAAGGCCCCTTTTGCCAATGAACTGCACAGTGCGAAACCAGGATGCGTAAGGGTGCCGCCAGCTAGAGCATTTCTATTTTCAGGCTTGACATTGCCACCGTGTTAAGCCCTATTGTTTTCACCGGGACCATCATTGTCTCGATGGCCACTTCTTGGAGATCGCCATGAACCACGACCACACCACAGGGCATGCAGAAGCTGCCAACGCCAGCGGAGGCAGCCGCAAATTGATTGGCGCAGTGATCATGCTTGCACTCATCGGGGCATTCTTCTTGCTCAGGGAACACTGGTCGCACATTGCGGGTTATTGGCCCTATCTGCTCTTGCTGGCTTGCCCGTTGATGCACCTCTTCCATGGGCACGGGGGGGACGGCTCTCACGAAGGCGATTCGAGCAAAAAGTAATCTTGCAGGCACACAACACATTTGCAGGGAGGTCATTCATGTCCAACGCGGAACCGCACGATCACACCCACCATGGCCAACAGCATCATGAGGGGGTCCACGGGGATACACCGCCGCCCATGACGAAACTGAAAGATCCAGTCTGCGGTATGGACGTGACGGAACAATCGCATCACTCGGCGGAGCATGAGGGGCTGCACTACTACTTCTGTAGCGCCAAGTGCCAAACGAAGTTTGTTGAGGACCCGGACAAGTACGCTGTCACGCCTCCCGGTACCGACAAGGTTGCGCGTGAGCCAGAAACAGCTCAGCCCGGCACCATCTACACCTGCCCCATGCACCCAGAGGTGCGGCAAGACCATCCCGGAAACTGCCCTAAATGCGGCATGACACTGGAACCCATGCTCCCCACGCTGGATGAGGGAGAAAACGCGGAACTTGTGGATTTCCGGCATCGCTTCTGGTGGACGCTGCCACTGACCGTGGTGGTCACCATCCTGGCCATGGTGGGACACCGGCTGCAGTGGTTCGAGATGGCCACACAGAGCTGGATTGAGCTCGTGCTGACGGTTCCTATCGTGCTGTGGGCTGGCTGGCCCTTCTTTGTGCGCGGCGCTCAGTCCATTGCCAACCGTAGTCCCAACATGTGGACGCTGATCAGCTTGGGCACGGGCGCCGCATTTGTCTACAGCGTGGTGGCCACCGTGGCGCCCGGCGTGTTTCCTGCTTCGTTCCAGGCCATGGGGCGTGTGGCGGTGTACTTTGAGGCCGCCGCTGTCATCATCTCGCTCACGCTGCTGGGCCAGATGCTGGAGCTGAAAGCACGCTCGCAGACTTCTGCCGCCATCAAATCGCTGCTGGGCCTGGCCCCCAAGACAGCGCGGCGTATCGACGCTAACGGTCAGGAGAGTGATGTTCCCTTGTCCCATGTCCATGTGGGAGACCTCTTGCGCGTGCGCCCCGGTGAGAAGGTGCCGGTGGATGGCGTGGTGGTCGAGGGGAGCAGCGCGGTGGACGAAGCCATGCTCACTGGCGAGCCTGTGCCCATCGTCAAAGGACCTGGGGACGCCGTCATCGGAGCCACGCTCAATACCAACGGCGCTCTGGTGATCCGGTCCGAGCGGGTGGGCTCGGCCACCATGCTGTCGCAGATCGTTCAAATGGTGGCCCAGGCGCAGCGCTCACGGGCCCCCATGCAGCGCATGGCGGACCAGGTGGCGGGGTACTTTGTCATGGCCGTGGTGGGCATCGCGTTGCTCACGCTGTTCGCGTGGGGCCTGTTCGGCCCGGAGCCACGTTGGGTCTATGGCCTGGTCAACGCCGTGGCCGTGCTGATCATCGCGTGTCCTTGTGCGTTGGGCCTCGCGACTCCTATGTCGATCATGGTGGCCACAGGCCGGGGGGCGACCAGCGGCGTGCTGTTCAGGGACGCAGCAGCCATCGAGAACCTGCGCAAGGTGGATACGCTGATCGTGGACAAGACTGGCACGCTCACAGAGGGCAAGCCTTCCTTCGAGCGGGTTGTTGCCATGCCCGGTCTGTCCGAGGATGAGGTTCTGCGCCTGGCAGCCAGTCTGGATCAAGGCAGCGAGCATCCGCTGGCCGATGCCATTGTCCAAGCGGCCCGCGCCAAGGGGCTGGCCCTGGACAAGCCCGAGGACTTTGAGTCCGGGTCTGGCATCGGGGTGCGCGGACGGGTCGCTGGGCGCCAACTCGCCTTGGGAAACACGGTCCTCATGGAGCAGGTCGGGGTTTCTGCGAACCCGCTGCTTGCGCAGGCAGAGGCCTTGCGCGCCACAGGCGCCAGCGTGATGTACCTGGCGGCCGATGGCCAGCTTCAAGGCCTGCTTGCGGTCTCGGATGCCATCAAGGCCAGCACGCCGGAAGCGCTGGCGACCTTGCATGCGGCGGGGCTGCGCATTGTCATGGCCACGGGCGACGGCATGACCACCGCCAAGGCGGTGGGGGCAAAGCTGGGGATTGATGAGGTTCATGGCGAGGTCAAGCCTGCGGACAAGCTGGCCCTGGTGTCCCGGCTGCAGGCCGAAGGCCGTGTTGTTGCCATGGCGGGTGACGGGATCAATGACGCGCCCGCCCTTGCCAAGGCAGACGTGGGGATCGCGATGGGTACTGGCACCGATGTGGCGATGAACAGCGCACAGGTCACCTTGGTCAAGGGCGATCTGCGAGGGATTTCCACGGCGCGGGAACTGTCGGAGGCAACGGTGGGCAACATGAAACAGAACCTCATGTTCGCCTTCCTCTACAACGCGCTGGGCATACCGATTGCTGCAGGGCTGCTGTATCCCTTCACCGGCTGGCTGTTGTCGCCAATGATCGCGGCCTTGGCAATGAGCCTGAGTTCGACGTCCGTGATCGCCAATGCCCTGCGACTTCGCAAGGGCTGAGATGGCTCGGCAGGCCCGGATTTGATCTAGGTTAAGTCCGTGGCCATCGCTGGGGATACCATTCGCACCATGATCTTCGCCAGAAGCACCGTATCGCGCCAAGGACGCTGGATAACCAGCTTCCTGGTCGCGGCGTTGCTTCTGATGCAGTTCGCGTTGGCCGCCTATGCCTGTCCCAAGCTGGACTCCGCAGCCCATGCGGCATCGATGCAAAAAGCGGGCATGGCCATGGGAGATGCCGTCGGCATGCCCTCCATGCCCGATTGCCACGCGATGGCGGGCACCATGGATGAGCAGGATCCTCAGCTGTGCCGAGCCCATTGTGACGGCGACAGCTTGTCCTCCCCCTCGCTCCAAGGTCTCGATCTGCAGGCGCTAGCGGCGCACGCCATTTGGGTTGCCTATGTGCTGCCTGTGGTCCTGGATTCCGAGCGCCAAATCGATCCGCGTGCTGTGTACGCGGAGCTGGACAGTCGAGCGGGCTCTCCCCCCATCTATCTAACCCATCAGGTCTTTCGGAATTGATCGTGCACGCCTTGCGCGCTGCCTTGCAGCGTTTGCGCAAGTCTGACTTCGTGCCCCTTCATTTCGAGGACCACCATGCCCATCATCTCCATCGGCGCTCCCTGCGAGCGCCTGTCTGCGCACCAGCGCATTCACCCCATCTCGCAGCGCATACAGGTGCGCAACCTCCGCCAACTGCGCCTGGGCGCTCTCGGGGTCCTGTTGACCAGCATCGGCTTGGCTGGCAACCAGGCCCACGCCCTGGGCTTTGCAGAGGCCTTGGATCTGGCGGAGCAGCACAGCCCTCGCATCACGGCCCAGCGGCTGCAGATTGACGCAGCCACCAGCACCCGGCAGGCGGCGGGAACGCTGCCGGATCCCAAGCTCTCGGTCGGTATCGAGAACTTTCCCATCAGCGGCATGGACCGCTTCAGCCTCACGCGTGAGTCCATGACCATGCAGCGCCTGGCGCTGATGCAGGAGGTGCCCAACCGGGCCAAGCGCGATGCCCAGATCGCCGGTGCCGAGGCCAAGGTGGAACGCGAACGCGCCACCCTGGCGGTCCAGCGCCTGCAGATCCGCCAGGAACTGAGTCAAGCGTGGATCCTGGCCCAGGCTATCGAGCAACGTGACCAGGTACTCACCGGTCTACTGAGTGAGAACCAGCGCCTGCAGGACAGCCTGCCCGCCCGCATCGCCGGAGGCACGGCCCAGGCCGCAGACCTGCTGATGGCCAGGCAGGAGGCGCTTGCGCTGTCGGATCGCAGGGACGATCTGCAGCGGGACCGATCCAAGGCCAGGGCGATGTTGCGGCGCTGGGTTGGCGCTCGCGCCGACGAGGCGCTACAGGGAACTCCTGGGCCGCTGAGCCGCCCCTTGGATCAACTGCGGTCTGAGGTACACCGCCACGCGGAACTTGCGCAGTACCCCGCCATGCAGGCCATGGCCTTGGCGGAAACGCGCGAAGCCCAAGCAGAAACCAAGGGTGATTGGTCCTGGGAAGTCGCCTACAGCCGCCGCGACCGACGCTGGGGCGACATGGTGTCCTTCCAGGTGACCTTTGACCTTCCCTGGCAACAGGAGCGGCGCCAGGGACCCCAGATCAAGGCCAAGCAGCTGGAGCTGCAGCGCCTGGACGCCGAGCAGGAAGACGTGACCCGCAGGCACCTGCAGGAGCTGGAGGACAGCGCCTCAGAGCTGGCGGCACTGAACAGTCAGATCGAGCGGCTGCAATCGGCGGGCATGGGCTTGGCACAGGGGCGTGCCGAACTCGCGTTGGCCAATTACCAGTCTGCCAAAGGCGACTTGAGCGCCGTGCTGGCGGCCAGGGCCCAAGTGCGGGAGACGCACTGGCGGCTCATTGATCTGCAGGCGCAGCGGGACACCGTGATTGCCCGTCTGAACAGCCTGATCGCGGACTGAAGGGAGAACCACATGACCAATACCGTTTTCAAGAAGACCACTGTGGCCGTGGCACTGGTGGCTGCTGGCATTGCCCTCGGTTGGGGCGTCTCCCAATGGCGCATTGCGAGCAGTCATCCATCTGGCGCTACCCCTCCATCGGCAGAAGCGGCGAAGGCCGACCGCAAGGTGCTGTACTGGTACGACCCCATGGTGCCAACGCAGAAGTTCGACAAGCCAGGCAAGTCGCCCTACATGGACATGGCGCTGGTTCCCAAGTACGCCGATGAGGACGCACAACAAAGCACCGGTTTGAATGTCTCGGCACAAGCGGTGCAAGCCCTCGGCCTGCGCACCGCCACGGTGGAGCAGCGCGACATTGGATCCGATGTGGACGTGCTGGGCACGGTCCAGCTCAATGACCGGGATGTGAGTATCGTCCAGGCGCGTTCTGCAGGATTTGTGGAGCGTGTCTATGCCCGGGCCCCGGGTGACGTGGTGGCCGCAGGCGCGCCATTGGCCGATTTACTGCTGCCTGAGTGGGTGGCTGCGCAGCGCGAGTTCCTCGCTGTCCGGGCGCTCAAGGAAGAGTCGCTGACGGCCGCTTCGCGTCATCGGTTGTCACTGCTGGGCATGCCTGCCTCGCTCGTGGCCCAGGTGGAGCGCACGGGCGAACCTCAGGGCCGCTACACGGTGACCTTCCCACAAGCAGGGATGGTGGCCGAACTGATGGTGCGCCAGGGCATGACGGTCTCTGCGGGGGCCAGCCTGGTGCGCGTGAACGGTCTGGCCAGCGTCTGGATCGAAGCGGCCGTTCCCGAAGCGCAAAGCGGTCCCTTGCAACTGGGGCAGGACGCCCAGGTGCGCCTGGCCGCGTTTCCGGGCGAAACCCTCAAAGCCCGTGTCGTGAGCATCCTCCCAGAGGCCAACCGGGACACCCGCACGGTGCGCGTGCGCCTGGAGCTTCCCAACCCCACCCAGCGCCTGAAGGCGGGCATGTCCGGGCAGATTGTCCTGGCGGGACGCACCCAACCGGCGCTGCTGGTACCCAGTGAAGCGGTGATCCGAACCGGTAAGCGGGCACTGGTTTACGTGGTGGACGGCCCCGGCAAGTACCACCCCGTCCAGGTACAACTTGGCGCGGAAATCGATGACCGACTCGTCATTCAAAGCGGACTCACCGCAGGGCAGCAGGTGGTCGCCTCGGCGCAGTTCCTGATCGACTCGGAAGCCAGCCTGCGAGGCATCATGCCCGCTCAACCTCCCGGCAGCAGCGCACAACCCATCGCTGAACAGGGTTCCTCGGCCTCTGCGGCTCCGGCGTCCAAGAGCTTTACGGTGCGAGGGGTGGTCGATGAGGTCACGCCAACCGAGCTGACCCTTACCCACGAGGCCGTGCCTGAACTGAAGTGGCCCGGCATGACCATGCCATTCAAGCTGGCAAACCCAGAGCTGGCCAAGGCCCTGAAACCGGAGCAGCAGGTCAAGTTCACCTTCCAGCAGCAAGGCAAGGACTTCGTGATCACTGCCGTGGAAAGGATCAAGCCATGATCGCACGTCTGATCCGCTGGTCGGTGGCGAACCGACTCCTGGTTCTGCTGGCGACCGTGATGCTCACGGCCTGGGGCGTGTGGGGCGTGCGCAGCACCCCCGTGGACGCGCTCCCCGATTTGTCGGATGTCCAGGTCATCATCCGCACCTCCTACCCCGGCCAGGCGCCGCAGATCGTGGAAAACCAGGTGACCTACCCGCTGGCCACCACCATGCTGTCCGTCCCGGGCGCCAAGACGGTGCGCGGCTTCTCGTTCTTTGGCGACTCGTTTGTCTACATCCTGTTCGAGGACGGCACGGACCTGTACTGGGCACGTTCCCGGGTGCTGGAGTACATGAACCAGGTGCAGGGGCGACTACCCGCCACGGCCAAATCGTCGCTCGGCCCCGACGCCACCGGGGTCGGCTGGATCTACCAATATGCGCTGGTGGACCGCACCGGCAAGAACGATCTCGCCCAGCTGCGGGCCCTGCAGGACTGGTTCCTGAAATTCGAACTCAAGAGCCTGCCCAATGTCGCGGAAGTGGCGTCGGTGGGCGGCATGGTCAAGCAGTACCAGGTGGTGCTCGATCCGATCAAGCTCGCAGCCCAAGGGCTGACCCAGGGGCAGGTGCGTGATGCCATCCTGGGAGCGAACCAGGAAACGGGAGGGTCGGTGCTGGAGTTGTCCGGGGCCGAGTACATGGTGCGCGCCAGCGGCTACCTCAAGACGCTGGACGACTTCAGGGCCACCCCGCTGGTGTCGCGCGCCGGGATTCCCGTGCGCCTGGGCGATGTCGCAACGCTGCAGATCGGACCGGAGATGCGGCGCGGCATCGCCGAACTCGACGGCGAGGGGGAAGTGGCCGGTGGCGTGGTGGTCCTGCGCTCGGGCAAGAATGCCCAGGAAACCATCCAAGCCGTCAAGGCCAAGCTCAGCGAGCTGCAAAGCAGCCTGCCCCAGGGCGTGGAGATCGTCACAACCTACGACCGCAGTGCGCTCATTGAGCGGGCGATCCAGAACCTCACCACCAAACTCGTGGAGGAGTTCATCGTGGTGGCTGTGGTCTGTGTCTTGTTCCTCTGGCACCTGCGCTCGGCACTGGTCGCCATCATTTCTCTGCCGCTGGGGATCATGGCGGCGTTTCTGGTGATGCGCTACCAGGGCATCAACGCCAACATCATGTCTCTGGGTGGCATTGCGATCGCAGTGGGCGCCATGGTTGATGCGGCCGTGGTGATGATCGAGAACGCCCACAAGAAGCTGGAGGCCTGGCAGCACAAGCATCCCGACCGCCAACTGGTGGGGGAAGAGCGCTGGAAGGTAATCACCGAAGCCGCCGAGGAGGTAGGCCCCGCGCTGTTCTTCTCGCTGCTCATCATCACCTTGTCCTTCGTGCCCGTCTTTACGCTGGAAGCACAGGAAGGTCGCCTGTTTGGACCGCTGGCGTTCACTAAGACCTACGCGATGGCCGCAGCTGCGGCCCTCTCGGTCACGCTGATCCCGGTCCTGATGGGCTACTGGATCCGGGGCCGCATCCCAGATGAGCAAAAGAACCCGATCACGCGCGCGCTGATTGCCGTGTACCGGCCTTGCCTGGAATGGGTTCTGCACCGCCCCAAATCCACACTGGTCATCGCCGTGCTGGCGCTGACGACCACGATCTGGCCCCTCTCGCGGCTGGGGGGCGAGTTCCTGCCCAGGCTCGATGAAGGCGATCTGCTGTACATGCCTTCGGCGCTCCCGGGCCTGTCGGCACAGCGGGCGACGGAGCTTCTGCAACTGAGCAACCGGATGATCAAGACGGTTCCCGAGGTCGAGCGCGTCTTCGGCAAGGCGGGCCGCGCGGAGACCGCAACCGATCCGGCACCGCTGGAAATGTTCGAGACCACGGTGAAGCTCAAGCCCAGAGACCAATGGCGTCCAGGAATGACGCCCGAGGGTCTGATCGAGGAGCTGGACAAGGCCGTCAAGATTCCTGGCCTGTCCAACATCTGGATTCCACCCATCCGCAACCGGATTGACATGCTGGCCACCGGCATCAAGAGTCCCATCGGGGTCAAGGTGACCGGCAACGACCTGAAGGTGATCGACGGGATCGCTGCCCAAGTCGAGCAGGTCGCCAAGGGCATTCCGGGAGTGACTTCGTCGTTGGCAGAGCGCCTGACGGGGGGGCGCTACGTCGATGTCCGCATCGACCGCACGGCCGCAGGGCGCTACGGGCTGAACGTGTCCGAAATCCAGGCCGTGGTCTCCGGGGCCATCGGTGGTGAAAACGTGTCTGAAACGGTCGAGGGCTTGGCCCGCTTCCCGATCAACCTGCGCTATCCGCGTGAGTGGCGCGACTCCCCGGAACGCCTGGCCCAGTTGCCCATCTCCACGCCCATGGGGCAGCAGATCACGCTGGGCACGGTGGCCAGCATCTCCATCACCGATGGCCCCCCCATGCTCAAGAGCGAGAACGCCCGCCCATCGGGCTGGGTGTATGTCGATGTGCGGGGGCGCGATCTGGCATCGGTGGCCAATGACCTGCGCGATGCGGTGGGCCGCCAGATCAAGCTGGAGCCCGGGGTCAGCATCACGTACTCAGGTCAGTTCGAGTACCTGGAGCGGGCCAATGCCCGCCTGAAAGTCGTGGTGCCTGCCACCTTGCTGATCATCTTCGTGCTGTTGTACTTGACCTTCTCGCGCATGGGCGAGGCGGGACTGATCATGGCGACGCTGCCATTCGCGCTCACTGGGGGCATCTGGTTCCTGTACCTGATGAACTACAACCTGTCCATCGCCACCGGTGTGGGCTTCATCGCTCTGGCGGGGGTCGCGGCAGAGTTCGGGGTGGTCATGCTCATCTACCTCAAGCACGCACTCGCAGAGAGATGTCCAGACGGCAGGCAGCCCACGCTGGAAGAGCTGCTGGACGCGATCCGGGAAGGTGCAGTGCTGCGCGTGCGCCCCAAGGCCATGACCGTAGCCGTCATCCTGGCGGGCCTGGTACCCATCGTGTGGAGCAGCGGGACAGGCTCGGAGGTCATGAGCCGCATCGCGGCTCCCATGCTGGGCGGTATGGTGACCGCACCGCTGCTTTCTTTGTTCGTGATTCCTGCAGCCTATGTGCTGATGAGAAAGCCGAGAAAACGCGACCAGCTGGACACTTAGGCTTCGTGAGGCAGGCTTAGGGGCGTCGAGTTTGCTGATCGAGAGGCTGCGTGGCGACGTCAGGCAATGCAGCTTCAATCGGACTGGCTCCATGGCCTGGGTGCCGATCAAAGCGGCGCTACCAGGTCAGCGGCGCCCCCCCTGTCGCTATCGCTGAAAACTGAAGACCCGATAAGAACACCGTCGCCGCCATCAATGGCACCCAATTGAGCTATCGATCAAGCATGGATGCAAAGGAGCCGACCACATCCCCACTTCTGAAATGCGTAGTGCTTGCGGGCGGCAGTAACGGGCTCAGGGGAAACACGCCTTGCGCTGGTCGATTCAGGAAGGTGGTTTACAGAATCTCAATGAGATTTTGTGGCGAGCGCCCCTCAGGACGCTCGCGGGGGGGCTATTTGGATGGCATGACCGCTTGGCGGTCCACCATCATTTGCATCATCTGTTCCATCATGGCCATGCGGCGCTCCATTTGAGCGTGCATGCCCATCATGCCGCCTCCCATGCCCGAGTTTCCAGAGGCTGCAGGTGCGGCAGGTTTGGCCTGCGCCCCTTGCTGCATCATCCCCATACCCATGCCACCAGAATTACCAGCACCCATCATGGCCATGCCGGACTGCATGAGCTTCATGTGCTCGTCCATCAGAGCAGAACGTTCGGCGGGAGTCTTGGCCGCCTGCATTTTTTTGTGCATTTCCTGCATCGCCTTCATCTGACGATCAAAGGCGTCCGGTGCTGGCGGGGTAGTAGCTGTCGGGGCAGACTGGGTGGCTACGCCACCGCTCTGCGCATCACCGGGGTGGTGGCCTGCGTGTTCGTCCGTAGGTTTTGGAGATTGCGCGATGGCACATCCCGCCACGAAAAGGGTTGTCAACAGCCCAGCGAGGATATTCAGACGCATGATGGTCTCCTTGTAGGTTCAATTGCAGCATGACGACGTACGGTTCGCAGCGCCTTGATTCACATCAACAGAGGTTGTGGACCGAGACGCACAGCAGCAGCCACCGGTTGTTCGGCCCGATGAAGTCCCCACCACGGCGTCTGCTTTGTATCCGGCACGCTCAATTGCGGAGCGAACAAGCTCCACAGTGTCGTCTTCGGCTTGCCCAGGAACGCGGACCTGCCGCGCGGCCACATCGATTTCTACTTCGACACCCGCCGGCATTGGGGCCTGAGCTATTGCTCGACGAATGCGCTGGGCGCAACCACCGCACGTCATGTCAGGAACATTGAAACGGACCATGTGAGCCTCCTTCAGTTGATTCATGTTTTGACTATGAACCTTGTCACGACGAGAAGGTCAAGCCCATTCGCAAAAATCAACCGGGCGTCAAGATCGAGAGCGGCAGTCGCCAAGGCATGTAAGGCTATGCCGATGCGATCATGCTTGGCGAGTTGCATGCTAAGAGGCTCTTAACGTTTTATCGAGCCGCCTATGGACCTCGCGGACCTGCTTAAGCTGGCTTGAAAGCGCAAGCCATGTGAGGAGCTAATAGATTGGTGTTCTCTATCTCCATCCAAAAATATGGCCCACTACTCCGAACGACCGATGAGAGATCGTCAGCGGACTTCCATAGCGGCAGGACGAGCGACGGCAACCGCTGCAGAGCCGACTTCGAGCGCGGTATCGCCTCCACTCTTAGGCCCTAGCCACCGGCACATCCTCCCACCGCGTCGTGTACTGCGGCGTGCGCCTCTCCTGCTTCATCCCCCAGCCCTTGCCCTTGTTGGTGCCGCCCGTGGCGCCTGAATGCACGGTGCCTTTGCCATACCGCTGGTTGAGCGTGTCCAGCGCCACCATCAGCTGGGTGCGGTCGCGACGGTCTTCATCCTCCAGATCCAGCTCGCCCTGCAGCACGTTGCCCGGCACCAGGTCCAGCAGCATCACCCCTGCCTTGGCCATCTTGTACCCAGGCTCGTACATGCGGCGCATGCCAGCTACAGCCGCCCACACCAGCTTTCCCGTGTCAGCCGTAGGCCGGCGCAGTGGCACCACCACCGACTTGTTGAAGCGAGGGCCGGGTCGGAACGGCGAGGTGTGGCAGAACACCAGCAACTGGCTGGCCAGGCTGCCTTGCTTGCGCAGCTTCTCGGCCGCTCGGCTGGCGAACTCGCTCACGGCCTCCACCAGCGGCGGCAGCTCGGTCACCGCCTGGCCGAATGACCGGGTGCAGGCAATCTCTTTTTTGGGCGCGGGTGCATCGTCCAGGTCGATGCACTGCATGCCCTGCAGTTCGCGGACGGTGCGCTCCAGCACCACGCTCCAGCGCCTTCGCACCATGGCTGGGTCCAGCCGTGCCAGGTCGAGCACCGTATGCACCCCACACTGATGCAACTGCGCACCGGTCTTGCGGCCCACGCCCCAGACTTCTTCCACCAACGTGCTGGCCAGCACGTCGTCCAAGTCCTGGGCGGACAGGGCGGTCAGGTTGCACACCTGGGCCAGCTCGGCCGGGTAGCTGCCTGGTTTGCGCTCGGCCGTCTTGGCGATGTGGTTGGCCAGCTTCGCCAGCGTCTTGGTGTGACCAATACCGATACCGCAAGGAATGCCCGCCCATTGGTGGATGCGCGCACGGATGGCGTGGCTGCGGGTGGTCAGGTCGCCGCGCATGCCCTGCAGGCCGATGAACGACTCATCGATGCTGTAGATCTCTTGTGAAGGCCCCAGACCCGCCGCCAGGCTCATCATCCGGTTGCTCATGTCGCCGTACAGGGTGAAGTTGGCGCTCAAGGCCACCAGGCCGTGGGTCTCTTCCATGTGCCGGATCTGGAACCACGGCGCCCCCATCTTGATGCCCAGGGCCTTGGCCTCATTGCTGCGGGCAATCGCGCAGCCATCGTTGTTGCTCAACACCACCACCGGGCGGCCGTTGAGGCTGGGGCGGAACACCCGCTCACAGCTCACGTAAAAATTGTTGCCATCCACCAGCGCGTACATGCTGGCCTCCGTCCATCAGATCAGGTAAGAAACAGCTTCACGCACCCGCTCACCACGCCCCACACCTCAATGGTCTGACTTTCTCGGGGAATGATGTCGGGATAGGTAGGGTTGGCCGCCCGCAGCTTGATCCGGCCGGCGCGCTGGTGCAGATACTTCACGGTGCATTCGCCGTCCACAATGGCCACGACGATGCTGTTGTGCTTGGGCTTGATCGCCCGGTCCACCGCGATGATGCTGCCGTCCTCAATGCCAGCGTCTCGCATCGAGTCACCCCGCACGCGCCAGAAGTAGGTTGCCTGGGGGTGCTTTACCAGCAGCTGCATGATGTCCAGCCGCTCCACCACGAAGTCGTCAGCTGGCGATGGAAACCCCGCGCGCACGCTCACCCCGCAAAGGGGCAAAGCCAGCGACTGCGCCGCCGTGTCGTACGGCACCGGTAGCGGGGAATTCCAAAGACTGTACATATTTACAGTATAGCTCCCTGCTGCCAGAATGTTGCCATGTGTACCTACTACGAGGTCCCGGGCCGTGAGCAGCTGGTGCTGCACTTCGGTGACGTGCCCGAGGAAGAGTGGCGCGACAAGATGAGCCCGCTGTACCGTGGGCCGTTCCTGCGGGCCAAGGGGGAAGCCGGGCGCGAGCTGGTGGTAGGGCAGTGGGGCATGATCCCGCCGAACTCCAAGACACACATCCCCACCGGCAAGGACGGCAAGCGCTTGAGCACCGTCAACGCCCGGCGTGAAGGTATGGCCAAGTCATGGACCTACGGCGGCCCCTGGCGCAAGGGGCAGCGCTGCATCATCCCGGCGCAGCTGTATGTCGAACCCTACTGGGGCACTGGCAAGCACATACCCTGGCAGTTTGAGCGCGCCGACGGCGAGCCCTGGGGCCTGGAGGGCCTGTGGAGCGAGTGGACCGACCCGGCCACAGGCGAGGTGCTGCACAGCTACACCATGATCACGCAGAACTGCGACGATGTGCCTGTCCTCAACCTGATGCACCGAACTGACCCCAAGCGCCCGCCCGATAAGCAGGACAAGCGCACGGTGGTGCCGCTGGAAAAGGGGGATTGGGATACCTGGCTGCAAGGCACTATCGAGCAGGCAGAGTCGCTGATCAAGGTGCCATCGGTGGAGCTGTTTGTGCACAGGGCGAAGGATCCGGCGCAGCAAGTCGAGTTACCTGTTGAGTCAGCATGACGCATGCGTGCAACAGCCGGTACTTGCGCCGACTGGACGCAGAGATATAAATTATTGGTTGTCCGGGCTAACGCGAACCCGGCCGCGTCCGGGTGACTTGGCGCATAGCCGAGTGGTGCGATGCCCCGGCGCCCGACCTGTCCGGCTATCGGCAACGGGAGTAGCTTCAACACTACCCCTGCTGCCAAATGAACAAGATAGCCAAACTCCGTATCCAGTCCGCGCTCATCCAACAATGCCGTTGCTTCTACTGCGGTTTGGTAATGATCGAACCTGCATTGCCTGAGTTCACGCCCAATGAACTCATGCCTAAATTCCAAAAGTACCTTCGGTGCACGGCTGAGCATCTAACTGCTCGCCAGGATCAAGGGCGCGATTCCGCACAAAACATCGTTGCTGCCTGTTGGTGGTGCAACACTCGGCGACACAAAGGGCGTGAGGAGAATGCGCCAAATCCACAGAAATATCGGCAACGGGTGCAAAGCTTGATGAAAAAGGGCCGCTGGCACCCAGTTAGCACGATAGCTGTCGCTTTCCGAGCCAACGCCTACGGAGTAGGCGAGCCTTCAAAACCAATGGCAAGCGTGACTTCAGCAAAACTGACGAACCTGCAGGCGTTCCCGCAAGGCGGCTTGTGAATGCCTGCGTATCTGACAGACCAACTGCTTGAGTTGGATTAAAGCAGTTGCGGGACTTCCATGGCGGTGGCACTTCGCACAGTGCGGGTGCTGCTGCCATGGGGAGTGTTAACTGAACCGCAGGGGCGGGCAGGCAGAAAGGACTCCCTTTGGGAGCCCTTTCTGTTTGTGCACCCCATCTCTGCAAGCAGCTGTAAAACCCTGCGGGATCCGAGCATTCGGGCCAGAAGCGAGAGGTGAACGGTGCTCCAATCGGGCTCCGTCAAATTCGACTCGAATGCCTCTTCTGTGAATCGTTTCTTCTCTTGGCCAGGCCGTGTGCGCCTGGCAGCTGTGCTGGCCCTGTCTCTTGCCAGCGTTGCTCTCCCGAATCTTTCCTGGGCACGGTCTCCGCAGTTCGACAGTGCAGCCCTGCTCACGCCCGAGCCCACCTCCTTTGCGCAGTGCCCGCAGTTCTTTGCGAATGGCACGCCACCGGCCATCACACCCCGGCCGCAGCTGCGCGAGCTTTGCTATGAAGCGTTTGCGGTGCTGCATTCAGGCACCACCAAGACCCCGGTGTTTGTGGCCCAGCGCCTGAACCGCAGGCTCATCGAGGATGCCGATGAGAAGCGGGCGAAGCGGTTCTTTGCGGATGCGCGCTTGCCCAGTGGTGAGCGGGCGGAGCTGGAGGACTACAAGAACTCCGGCTACTCCCGAGGGCACATGGCGCCTGCGGGAGATATGGCCACTCCCACTTCCATGGCCCAGAGCTTCAGTCTGGCGAACATGGTCCCCCAGAATGCCCAGCACAACGGGGGTGCCTGGAACAAGATCGAGCAGGACACGCGGCACTATGTGAAGCGGGCCAAGGGAGATGTGTTTGTGATCACCGGACCAGCGTTCACGGATGCGGGGCCACGCATTGGGGCTAATGGGGTGAAGGTGCCGACCTATCTTATCTGTACAAGCTCGTGTATGACGCAACGACCAACAAGGCCTGGGCGCATTGGCAAGAGAACCGCGAGGGGGAGATGGTGGGGCGGCCGATCAGTTACCAGGAGTTGGTGAAACGCACGGGCATGGAGTTTTTGCCAAGAAGTGCACTGCATGATTGAGTCCCAGCAAGCGTGGCGTCAGCGGCGGGGTTATAAATCCGTCCTTTCCAACCTCTACACGTGAGCATCCATGAACCGCGCAGAACTCGTTGAAATCCTGGCTTCCAAGAATGACCTGTCCAAGACCGCAGCCAATGCGGTGCTGGAAACGCTGATCGATACCATCCAGACGGCCGTCAAGAAAGGCGATGCCGTGCAGCTCGTGGGCTTTGGAACCTTCAAGTCAGCTAAGCGTGCAGCACGAACGGGCAAGAACCCATCGACCGGTGCAGCACTGAAGATCCCAGCGAGCACGGTGCCGAAGTTTGTGGCGGGTGCCAAGTTCAAGGCTGTGGTGGATCCCAAGGCTGCGAAGCGCAAGGCGGACAAGGCTGGGAAATAAGTCAAGCTTTCTCGGTGGCCACCGAAACAAACCGCCATGGGCTCAGGCCTTTGGCGGTTTTGTTTTTTGGGGGACGAAGAAGGAGTGCGACACGACGGTGCGTCTGCCCCTAAGCGAGCGATAAGACGTCAAAGTTACCATTGGGCCTATGAATACGTTTTCCAATGCCTTTCGCGCTGAAGTTGTTCGCATGGCGCGCAAGGAGCTCAAACCTGAACTGCAGGGGATGCGCAAGGCGATCACTGGCCACCGTTCGGAGATCGCAGCGTTGAAGCGGGAAGTCAAAAGCCTCACTTCGCAGCTCAAGGCCACCCAACGGCAGGTAAAAGCAACGGATGCGCCCAAAGCCAAGGCAGTGACTGAAGACGTCACTCCCAAGAAGTCAAAGCAGATCCCGTTCGATGCTCAGGTCTTGATCGACAAACGCGCAGCACTCGGTATTACGCAGAAGCAGATGGCTCAGTTGCTGGGTGCTTCTTCGATATCTGTCTACAAGTGGGAGACGAGCCATGTTCATCCACGGGCAGCGCAATTGGAGCGCATTGCTGAAGTGCTCAAGCTGGGTAAGCGCAAGGCGCTGGCACTGCTCAATCCACTGTAAGCAGTGAACGTTGGGCTGGGCTGCCTCACCAGAGGCTGGAGGCGGAAGAAATGCGGCCCTGATGATCGCGGCTTCTATCTAAAACAACGTTCTGGTGAGCTTGGTGCTCAGGATGAGCAGTGGAACTCCAGCCCAATCTTCCCCGGCCTTTGCCGTGCTGTTTTGGTCACCAGGATCGTCACGTCGTGACCGAGCCTCGCAATCCATTCAAGCATCATTGCTTCACTCGTGCCGCGGAACTGCCCACGAACAATCTTCACGATGTCTGCTTGATCTATCCCAAGTAATTCTGCCGCTGCCTCATGGGTCAGATGTCGCGCCTTGATCGTCCAAGCTATATGCGACGCCAACGAAGCCTTTCGCTGCAAAGCCTCAGCGTCTGGGTATCCAAGGTCGGCATATACATTGGTGCTTCCAACTTCAACTGCGTCTGCCATTTCTGAATCCTTCGTGTCTACATATCCCAAGCGCAGGTTCCGATAACGCGGTGGTCGTTCCCGCCATGAACTCCCGACAAGGCCTGCCTGGGCGATGTGTCGGATTCCACTGGAGCTTTCATTATGGAATGGCTTTCCACTCACCATCTCAGAAGAAACTCATCAGGCTTCACGACGACAGATCGCCGCGTAAATACGGTTTCAGGGCGTTCAGCAAGGTAGGCAACCGGCTGACCGGTATTGTCAAATCGCCGTGAAAGCAGATTCGATTGAGGCAACAGGAGTAGCAGTATCCCTATATTCACCGTGCCCGCAGGGGCGCTCGAATGCTGAACGCTGAAAAGAAGCTCCGGAACTAGGAGCTAGAAGTAAGGGATGTACTGAAGATCTGCGAGATTCATGAGGCGTAGGGGGGTCAATAGCCCTCAGCACCCGCCACTTCAATCACACGGGCCAGATGACCCTGCTCTATCGCCTGACGCGGTGTCCGGCCACCCAAAGCGCCCGATGGTGTCTCCAAGAAGGCGAGTAATGCCCAGCCCTCACTCGTTCCCAAGGCTTTTGAAAGCTTGGGCAATGCATCCCATAGGGCAGGTTCAAACTGCCAACGAGGCAACTTGAATCCACGCCGGGCCTGGGTCAATCCGATCGCCCGCCCTTTAGCGACCCACGCATTGATCGTCACTGGGGTGGTACCGACCAGATCCGCAGCCATGTCTGTGCAGAGCATGTCATTAGCTTCCAAGCGAGCCGTCCGGGCGGCCAGGCTGCCAGCCAGAAAGGCCTTGGTCTGAGCAGCAGACGCGTAGTGCGACGGATGTTCAACTGCGCTTGGGCTGTTGCTTGTGAGGCGACTCGTTGAGGTTGAGTGTGTTTTCATGGGGACCTCATCAATGGCCACTTGCGGCCGTTGACCTTCCTACTGAAATACGAAGTGCTGGGCAAGTTCAATGCAACAGCCTGCTCGAGCTTGGCCACCGGAGGTGAGGACAAGGCGAATACCTCGCCGATGTGGCGAGCTGGCGCTTCGAGAACCAACGGTCCGATATCCAAATCCATGAAGCCGATACTGGCTGTCCGACGGCTGAGCACATTGGCCGCGTGGCGACGTTTCACGATGCCAGCGACAGATTGCAAGACCGCGAGGATGTCGGAGTGGCGTCGCATCATCGGTTGGTTGCTTTCAGAAACTACTGGGTTAGGCGGACAACCCTGTATGGCAGCCGCGCAGTTTTTCCTTCAGCTCGTGTTGAACTACGGGGTTGGACAAGCCGGTAGTTCCTTCGCACGCGACCAAATTTTGCCGACAGGAGTCAGGCCACCCCTCCAAATCGTCATCAAGTGCCAGCCACTGCCGGGGCTTTCGGCGACGAGCGTCATCTTGAACTTGCACACCACGGGGCGTGGTGCGAAACATGGACAGATTCCAGGGATCCACGCCATGGACACGCTTGTGGTACGTCCCACCAATGAACCGGGCACGCAGAGAGGCTGGAAGCCGTTTGAGGGTTGCGCTGTATCCCGGGCGGATGCACCAAGTGCTACTGAGTACCAGGGCGACTGCCGGGTAGGGTTCAAGCACCGATTCCAGGATAGGAACCCATTCGAAAAGAGAGTGTCCTGCAGCCTCATACGGGCTCATGTAGATTCCCTTGCGGGGGTGCCAGAGCACTTTTTCATGGTGAACAACACCATCGAGGTCTAGGTACAGAGCGATGTCCGCGCTGCGGGGAGCAGACGCAGGGAGATACGGGGCGTTCTGGCTAGAGGGCATCGCCGTAGGCATTCTGCATGGTGTCAATTGGTCAGCGGGGATAGCGACAGGTCCAGACCTGACTCACGATCAGTCCACTCTCTGCCTATGCTTACGAGTACGCACCGGATTGGGCTCGCAAGAGCAAGCTCTTCACGACTTCCAGGCCGTCCGGCTCATTGAGCACATCGATGGGTCTCCGATTTCCCAATGCTGGGACCACACCAGTAAGCCAACGGTCCAGCCACTCTCTTGCATCAAAACCGGCTTGTTCTCCTGACTCAGCGAGCATGCCCTGTACGAGTACGGTGAGAGTGGCGATGTCGTCTTCAAGGGCCATGGCTTGCTCCGTGGAAATGGCTGGGGATCAGTGCGCACCAGCGATAGTGCAATCCTGGGAATTGAACGTCAAATTCTGGCCGCTGCCAGTGGCTAGTCCGAACGGCACTTGTCATTGACTAGCCCTACCGGCGATCTCAAGAACGACGCCTTCCTTCAGTTCACGGACTTCTTGGAGGACGCGCTTTCGGACCTCTGGCGGCAGAACAGCGGTCATCGGGGACGCTTGCCTTAGTTCCTGCGCTCGGTGGGTTCTCCCCAGTGCCTTACGCCACTTGCGATTCTCAAGGATGTCCTTCCACTCAAGCCAAAGACTCGCCGAACGTTGGTCCCCAGCATCCAGCCACTTTTGGAGGACTGCTTGGGCCTGATGGAGCAACGCAGGGTCAGCACGAACGCGTCGCACTGCTGCTTCATGAAGTGCGAGACTTTGTAGATCCTGGATCCGGTGGCGAGAGGCATCTGCAGAAACGATGATTCGAGCCAACGGCGCATCGCGGCTTGCTCCTGCCGCCGCAGTGTTTGACTTGACCGTTTGCATGACGCCATCTGCCAACAACGCCAAGTCGCCCACGATGCCCACAGCGGACATGACTTTCAAGTATGTGCCCATGGACGGCGTGGAATCTCCTGCTTCGACCGCTCTCAGCGTTGCGCGCGAGAGTCCCAAGTGACTCGCCATCGCCACCGTGCTCAGGCCTTGCGCTTTCCTGAGACCTCGCAGCCTGTCGCCTAACTGGAGGAGCAAATGGAGATGGAGAACTGAGGAGTTGCTGGAGGCGAGCACCCCAGGATAGTTGGCACGGTCTATCGACATATCGACTCCTTGCAGGCTGTTGCACCATACAACCAGTAGCTGGTGCGGTGCAATCAAATTGCTTCAAAACGGCGCAGGCGACTCCACCTGCACCACAGGCCCAGGCCCCGCATACACCACTTCACCGGAGTGTTTCACCGTCACCCGCCAGATCTCACCCTCCTGCGTGACTGCATACGCCTCAGCCTCCAGCGGCAGCAGGGTCTCCGTGGGGCACACACCACCGCCCCCGCCTGGTGGCGTGCACATCAAGGTCGGGTAGTTCCAGGGCGCGTTGATCGGCATGGCGTGTCCTCAGTGGACCAACACCCTCACACCAGCCGTACTTCAAAGTACGCCCCATCCCTTTCCCCCAGATCCCTGAACCCCGTCTGCTTGGCCACCGCACTGGCTTTGCCCTAGGCCTTGAGCAAGGTGAGATCGTCAGGAGACATCACCTCGGGTGGCGATTCTTCCAGGCGGTGCATGGTGTCCAGCGCGGCTGCGACCTGTTCTGGGCCACCGAGCTGCTTTTTCAGAGCATGGGCGTACCGGGTCTCTGCAGCAATGCGCTCCTTGGCAGGGATCGCTTTGCAGCGTTCACGGTCGGTCGGCGCTGGCCGTCTTACTCACGATATCCGCCGCATGGCGGTCCTTGCGACGTGAAGCCTGCCGCCGCGTCAGCGGACCAGTCTCGAAGCATCAACTGCCCTTTGGCGACACGGCGCTCGTCGCCAGGGGACCGGCTATAAACGACATTCCAGGCGGGCCACAGAGCTCAAGCTTTGACAATTTGACGAGGGCGCATGTTTTTCTATGTCGATGAGAGCGGGCACACGGGTTCGGAATTGTTCGACGCGACCCAGCCTGTCCTGTATTACGGGGTCCTGTCGAGCGATATAAACCTCGATGTGCTGGTCGAGGAGAGGCTCACCCCCTTGCGCAAACGCCTCGGCGTGGACCGACTGCACGCGGCTCAGCTTGGAGTCGGCAGACTGGCCACCATCGCCGACGAGTTGGTGTCCATGCAGAAGAAGTTCACCTTGCGCTTTGACCTATACCGGGTGAATAAGCCGGACCACGCGGTCATCTGCTTTTACGATCAAGTCTTCGACCAAGCCATGAATCCGGCCGTCACTTGGACCAGCTATTGGACGCCGCTGCGATACATCCTTTTGCTGAAGCTCGCATCCTTGTTCGAAGAAGACGATGCACGCCTCGCTTGGTCAGCCCGTATCGACACAAACCGAGCGCGAGCCAACGAGAAGCTCATCTCGGTGTGCCAACGAATCGCGGGACGTGTCGATCAGCTTTCCGACGCGCGCTCGCGTCAGTTGATCGGCGACGGCCTGACATGGGCCGCCCAGAACCCGGATGCGATTGGCTACAACGTGGATCATGCCGACGACATCAAGCAGATCAGCCCCAACATCATCGGGTTTCAGTCGGTCATGCACGGCATTGCAAGGCGAATCGTGCAGCGCGGCAAGCGAGCGTCGAGAATTGTCGTGGACCGGCAGTCCGAGTTCAACAAGGCGCAGAAAACCCTCTCGGAGTTTTTCGCCGCCGCGTCGGGCATGGAAGGCGCAACTGGCCCCGGCATGCCCAAGATCAGCTTCGCGGGGATGCCCAAAACCCCCATCGAATTCGCAGCCGGCACCGACAGCGCGGGGCTTGAGCTTGTCGATGTCTACCTGTGGATTTTCAAGAGGCTCATCGACGGCAAGGACATGGCCGCGGAGCTGATGCCGCTGGTCTACGCCCAGCGACATCGCGGCAACACCGATGAAGTATCCCTGCGAGCCATTGAGGCCAGGTGGGAACGGCATTTCGCCAACATGCCCCCGCTTGAAGACATGCCGCCGGAGCAACTCGAGGCGGCGAGAGAAATCATGGACAAGGAAGAGGCACGCCGGCAACAAGCCCTCCAAGGCCATTTGGCATCGCCTTGAGCTGCGCGCCAAGGGGCCTAAGGCACCGGTTGTAGTGACAGGCGGTTGCCACTCCAGCGCGAGCCCGAGAAGCCGCAGCGTAACAACTGCGCGGCATCGAACTGGGCAACGGCCACATCAAACGTCAACCGGTATGGCGGGCAAGAAGCCCGTAGCGTCCGTCGCCGACCAGACCGGTGAAGACCTCGATGTACGCCAGGTCCTCGATCGCAGCCGGCGGGTCAGAGTTTTCGATGACGATGACCTGCAGCTTCTCCTCCAGGCTGGCGAGATGCTTGTAGAACTTCTCGGCGAGGCTTGTCGCCTTCAGCGCCTTCTCGTCGTCCGACAGATCGCCGTGCTTTGACTTCAGCGGCTCACGGTACGTCAGCAGCGGGGTGTCGAGCACCAGGAAGCCGGGATGCGGTAGGCCCTTGTCAATGCAGTGCACGGCGACTGCCACGTTGAAGGCCGCATGTAGCACGGCGCGGACACCCTTGCCGTTGGCGTCCCTGGCCTTGCCGGCGACGGTGATGTCGTTGGCCTTTGCGTCGAACTGGATCTTGTCCGCATCCGGGAAGCCCCACTCGGTCAGGACCGCTTTGACGGTCTCGCCGAACTCGAAGAGCACCGTGGATTCAGGGCCAACGGGAAGAGGGTCGCGCTCGCTTTTCGTGGATGCCGCGGCGATCTCTGCTCGGCGGTTGGCCAACTTTTCACGCCGCAGGTGCAGGTCGATCAGCTTGCACAGTTCAGCGCGCTGGGCGTTGTAGTTCTCGAAGCTGCTCCGCAGCGACGCTTCCGTGGGGCGTAGGTCCAGGGCGCGCTGATCGAATTCTTCAATCTGGTCCTCGAGTGACGCGATGGAGGTCGTGAGCGCCAATGCCTCGGCGTGCAGCGAATCGACGACGTGAGCCAGTTCGCGCTGTTCACGCTCGATCTTGCGCGCTTCGGCTGCCGCGGCCGTATGCGCCATCGAAATCTCTGTGGCGGCGTGCTGGTGCTTCTGCGCGCCGGGCGGGGCGCCGCAAACCGGGCAATCACGGCCGGCCATGGCGGCCAGCAGGCTGCCGCCCTCCTCGATGGAATGCAGCCGGTCCAAGTCGGAGTTGTAGACCGCCTGCAGCTTGGCGAAGCGTTCCAGGGTGATGTCGAGTTCTGCAGCTCGTGCGGTGAGTTCCTGGCGGCGGTCAACCGCGGCACGCCGCTCGGCGGCGTTGTCATCCAGCATGGTCTGCACGGCCCGCAGCTCGGCGGTGGTCGTTGCGCCACTGGCGTCCAGTTCCGCGAGCTGTGCGTCCACCTGCGTCCGGTCTGCCGGGGCGTCGCCCAGTTCCTTGTCGAGCTGCGCCAGCATCTCGTCGACGAGCTCCAGTTTGGCCGCCTTGGCGGCAATCCGCGCGGGCTCGGTGGGGACTGTCACGGTGGCCGCGTCGTCCTGACCGGTGAGGAGCAGCTTGAACAGGTTTTGATCGAGGGTGCGCTCCGTATAGCTGTTCGACACGTAGGCGGGGCTTCGCTTGGACATGATGTCCTCCTCCCCAACCACGGCGAACTTCGCCAGTACGCGGAAGGCCAGCTGTTCCTTCTCACCGCTGGCATTGCGCACAATCCACCGGTCCTGCAGGCCCAAAGTCTCGAGGATCCGGTAGGAGACAGAGTCGGTTGCCTTCGCGCTGTGCTTCCCTGACAACACCTCTCCCTTGCCGGTCGGGTGGGAGGTGATGAGACCCGGGAAGAGCTTGAGGTTTCCACCCTTGGTCGGACGATACAGGGTGAACTCGCCCTGGTCGCCAAGGGTCAGGCCGAGCCAGACTGCGTCGTAGGCCTTGATTTCATCGGTCTTTGGAAGCTTGGAAACCGCGCCGAGCATGAAGAGCACCGCTTCCGATGCGAACGACTTGCCGGTGTTGGACGCGCCGTAGATGATGTTCAGGCCGTCGACGAATTCAAGTTTGGCAGGCTCAATGTTGGGCCCGGTGAAGGCCAGGTGGCGCAGCCGGATACCGTTCATGCGCGTGCTCCCGCAAACGTCTCTTCAACGCGGAAGTCGGCGGTCCACCGCCCGATTCGCTTTTCCATCTGCTCGCGCATCTCTGCGGCCGGCTTGTTGGCAAAGCGCTCGGCCATCCACTGGGCGCGCTCCTTGAGCGCGACGGAATACGATGCCTGCAGCAGGTCGAGGTAGATCGGGGCGTCGTCGCTCGCACCGAAGGTGATGCCGTCTTCAGTCTCGAAGACGTCGACGAGGTGCAGCTGCTGCATCAGCCGAAGGCTTTTCTCTACCAGCGGACGCCTCACCACGAGCTCGGCCGCGCGGTTGGGCAGATCCGGGTGCAGGCTGCTCGGGGCATCTGGGTCGTCGAGATCCCCGGTGTGAACGACCAGGTGGTCGAGCCAGGTCATCTCCAGCAGGTCGCAACGCCGCGGATGGAAGGCTTCCAGCACGACCAGCGCGCGGATGCCTGTTTCGAGCGTGCTATTGAAGGGGTGCGTGCTGGGCGCCGGCCTGTCTACCGATCCCATGGCATGACCCCCTCGTTGGCAAGCAGGTGGCAGGTGCCCTGCTTGACCTGCGGCCCGGCATGCCGGCCCAGCACGCCGGAAGCTTGCAGCAGGGCGGCCTGCTGCATGACCTTGTTCAGGCGGGCGAACTTGTTGGTGTGATCGGCGTCGTGGACGTCGACAACGCCGTGGTGGACCTCGTCGCGGAAGGTCTGGACGAACTCCTCCGGCGTCGAGTCACGGTAGAAGCGGTCGAACGCCGTGGCGTCGAAGAAGCGGGTGCGCTGGATCTTGAGATGCGGCCCCACATCGGGGCAGGCCAGCGCGGCATCGGGATCGGGGTAGGTACCCGGCCCCCGCTCCTCGTACACCTTCAGCAGTTGGCCGAGGTAGGCCGATTCGCTGGCGTGGATCGCAGCGGGCACGACGCCCCTGGGGCTCTGGCCGGGGTCGGCATCAAACCATTTGACCAGCGCCGGCATGCATGCCGGATCCTTGGCCAGCAGCCTAGCGTCGAGCCAGTGGACGTTCGCGAAATCGAAAGCCCTGATCTTGGCCTCGATCTCCGGCGTCAGCTTTACCGTCGCGTTCTCCACCAGGTCACCCGCGATGTACGTGTCCCAGCGATCCAGGAACGCCTGCTTCAGCCGGTCCGGGTGCGCGACGAACTCGCGTACCTTGCGCACGACGCCCAGGGGCGCCACGAAGGTGTAGGCCCGCGGCAGCGCGTACGCGCCTGCCGCCGAGTGCATGAAGATCTTGCCCAGCTCTACGAACAGCGCCTTCTCGGACAGCGGCTTGCTAAGCTGCTTGCACTGGAAGTTGTCCCATGGCCCGTCCATCCGACGGTCGGTGACGTAGCCCGTGACATCGCGGCCCAGGTCGCCCGTGCCGCTCCACCGGTCGTGCGAGTGGTAGTCCTTGCAACGCTGGTGCAACCAGTCGTCGACGAAGTCCTCGAGCTCCGCCGCGGTCAGCACGGAGATCAATCCGGGGTAGTTCTTGTGCAATGGGGCTCCTCCCAGGTCCGATCTTAGATGGGGCGTCGATACCTGGCGGGCCAATGATAGCGACGCCTGAAGCTGTCCACGGTGTCAGCGCGGCGCCGGGCCCCGGCCGTAGACCAGCGCGTCGCGAATCTCGACGTCAAGGCCGGCGACCAAGCGCACTGGCGCTTCGGTGGTCAGGTCGGATCGGCTGTTGACGACCGCCAGACCGATGGTGCTGCACTCAAGGCACAGGGCGACGGTCATCCAGAATCGGCCGACCGCCGCACCCTATCGAGTACCCGGTCTCCGATGCGCAGCGGTCATACGAACCGCTGCACATCGAATGTCGGGTGACGAACGCGGCGGTCGCTCGGACCGTCTGCCGTGAATGACTCTGACCAGCCTGGAGCAGTCCTCAATCCTCGGACCTCGGTTTGGCAGTGCTGCAGGCTGCGTAGCCGTTCAACCAGCGCCTCGGCATTGGCCGCGGTCATACCTGTCTTGCCATCCACGAGGAACAATGAGCGATTGAACGGACGGTACAGCCATGAGCGGTCGTCAATAGCCAACCATGGAAACACAACGCGATCATTGGCACGTACCCAAGGCCTGCACTCCTGAAGTGGTTGCTTCAGCGACACAAGTGGGCACCTCCAGCCTTTCCTGGAAGAAGTATTGCGTGCTCTTCACGTCGATTTGCGCGTTACCTAGCAATGTGTAATAGTGGAACAATGTTCGTATATCCCACATCTCAAGGAGAGCTATTTCGAGCCGCGCGCGGTACACGCACGCAGGCAGAATTTGCGAAGTTGCTAGGTTGCGATCGCTCGTGTCTCTCGCGCTATGAGAGGGAGCAGCTCGGCGCTTCGCCCATGGTGATTGGTCGGTGTTTAGACATCGTTGCGAAGTCGATGAGGATCAGCGGGGAGACGCCTCGGCCGTATGAACGTGCGCTTGTGCAAGCGCGTCGTGTTGTCGCTGAACTGGAGAGGTTGGAGGACAAATGACTTTGCCGCGATTGGCTCCAATGCCCCATGAGTTCGTTCTTGCACATGCAGGGCGAATTGGGCTCTTTTGCTGTGGCCTGATCGATATGAATCGAAGGCTGCGGCTAGTTCAGAGAGTGGCGGAGGAGCACTGTGAAGGTGCGGCAGGTTTCTCCCTACTGGAGCAGTTGGCCACGATCGCGGGAATGAGCGTTACCGACTATGCAAGACACCACAGCCTCTTGCCCACGATACGAGTTGCAGATAGCGATACCGACCCAGTTCATCACGGATCTGCAAAGAGGCCGAGTATTACAAGGAACTTTGGGGCACGACTGCACACAGCGAAGGTGCACCTGTGCTGCAGGTGCGTTGACGAAGATATTTCGCATTGGGGCTATAGCTGGTTTCGACGTACTCACAACCTTGTGGGTGTCGAGGTCTGCCCCTTACATGGCGAGGCTTTGAACTGGGTGACGGATCCAGATCCGTTTTCACGTCTTCCACAGCACTGGGTGAAACTGGGCGATATCGAGCGTGTTGAATACGACCATGCTAGCCAAGCAGAGCGCCAGTTTCAAACGCGCTTGCATGAAATCTATGAGCTATTTCTCGATAGAGATAGGCCATTTGCCTCGCCTTCGATCGATGGTCCGTTGGCCTTGAGGTTGCATGAGCTTGGGCTGACGGGGAGCTCCAATGGGAAGAAGCCATTGCTTAGCGACTATGTTTTGAACTCCACGCCACGCGCATGGCTCCGTCGCCATTGTCCACAGCTTTGCGAGAAAGAACCAGGAGTGCGTTTTTCAACTTTCGATCGGCTTCCCAGACCCTATGCCCTGCCAGGTAGCGGTTTCGCATATGCCATAGCGTTTGCGACGCTCTTCGATTCAGCGGAAGACGTGGCTCGATCGATTTCTAGATCAGTTGTACGACGTAAGCGAGATTATGAAAACTCTGGGATGGAAACTCAGAAACGACGTAGTTCTGGAGAGTGGATGTTCCATGGGTGTGCGTGAATTGGGCGGCAGCGAATCGCAACCTTGAAGCAACTTGACCTTGGCAGGCGCTGTGTTGCAAGGAGAGCAAGAAGTCTCGTAGCGCCGGCCCAAAAGGGCAACGCCTCGCCCCACCGTTTAGGTGAATTGGTACGAGAGTGTTCGTGTTGGAAAGCAAGCAACTGCTAGCTCGGCTGATACTGTTGGGCTCTTTGCGTCACTGC
>NZ_REFD01000002.1:0-224637 GCF_003688355.1 Acidovorax sp. 100
TCCTCGATGGAATGCAGCCGGTCCAAGTCGGAGTTGTAGACCGCCTGCAGCTTGGCGAAGCGTTCCAGGGTGATGTCGAGTTCTGCAGCTCGTGCGGTGAGTTCCTGGCGGCGGTCAACCGCGGCACGCCGCTCGGCGGCGTTGTCATCCAGCATGGTCTGCACGGCCCGCAGCTCGGCGGTGGTCGTTGCGCCACTGGCGTCCAGTTCCGCGAGCTGTGCGTCCACCTGCGTCCGGTCTGCCGGGGCGTCGCCCAGTTCCTTGTCGAGCTGCGCCAGCATCTCGTCGACGAGCTCCAGTTTGGCCGCCTTGGCGGCAATCCGCGCGGGCTCGGTGGGGACTGTCACGGTGGCCGCGTCGTCCTGACCGGTGAGGAGCAGCTTGAACAGGTTTTGATCGAGGGTGCGCTCCGTATAGCTGTTCGACACGTAGGCGGGGCTTCGCTTGGACATGATGTCCTCCTCCCCAACCACGGCGAACTTCGCCAGTACGCGGAAGGCCAGCTGTTCCTTCTCACCGCTGGCATTGCGCACAATCCACCGGTCCTGCAGGCCCAAAGTCTCGAGGATCCGGTAGGAGACAGAGTCGGTTGCCTTCGCGCTGTGCTTCCCTGACAACACCTCTCCCTTGCCGGTCGGGTGGGAGGTGATGAGACCCGGGAAGAGCTTGAGGTTTCCACCCTTGGTCGGACGATACAGGGTGAACTCGCCCTGGTCGCCAAGGGTCAGGCCGAGCCAGACTGCGTCGTAGGCCTTGATTTCATCGGTCTTTGGAAGCTTGGAAACCGCGCCGAGCATGAAGAGCACCGCTTCCGATGCGAACGACTTGCCGGTGTTGGACGCGCCGTAGATGATGTTCAGGCCGTCGACGAATTCAAGTTTGGCAGGCTCAATGTTGGGCCCGGTGAAGGCCAGGTGGCGCAGCCGGATACCGTTCATGCGCGTGCTCCCGCAAACGTCTCTTCAACGCGGAAGTCGGCGGTCCACCGCCCGATTCGCTTTTCCATCTGCTCGCGCATCTCTGCGGCCGGCTTGTTGGCAAAGCGCTCGGCCATCCACTGGGCGCGCTCCTTGAGCGCGACGGAATACGATGCCTGCAGCAGGTCGAGGTAGATCGGGGCGTCGTCGCTCGCACCGAAGGTGATGCCGTCTTCAGTCTCGAAGACGTCGACGAGGTGCAGCTGCTGCATCAGCCGAAGGCTTTTCTCTACCAGCGGACGCCTCACCACGAGCTCGGCCGCGCGGTTGGGCAGATCCGGGTGCAGGCTGCTCGGGGCATCTGGGTCGTCGAGATCCCCGGTGTGAACGACCAGGTGGTCGAGCCAGGTCATCTCCAGCAGGTCGCAACGCCGCGGATGGAAGGCTTCCAGCACGACCAGCGCGCGGATGCCTGTTTCGAGCGTGCTATTGAAGGGGTGCGTGCTGGGCGCCGGCCTGTCTACCGATCCCATGGCATGACCCCCTCGTTGGCAAGCAGGTGGCAGGTGCCCTGCTTGACCTGCGGCCCGGCATGCCGGCCCAGCACGCCGGAAGCTTGCAGCAGGGCGGCCTGCTGCATGACCTTGTTCAGGCGGGCGAACTTGTTGGTGTGATCGGCGTCGTGGACGTCGACAACGCCGTGGTGGACCTCGTCGCGGAAGGTCTGGACGAACTCCTCCGGCGTCGAGTCACGGTAGAAGCGGTCGAACGCCGTGGCGTCGAAGAAGCGGGTGCGCTGGATCTTGAGATGCGGCCCCACATCGGGGCAGGCCAGCGCGGCATCGGGATCGGGGTAGGTACCCGGCCCCCGCTCCTCGTACACCTTCAGCAGTTGGCCGAGGTAGGCCGATTCGCTGGCGTGGATCGCAGCGGGCACGACGCCCCTGGGGCTCTGGCCGGGGTCGGCATCAAACCATTTGACCAGCGCCGGCATGCATGCCGGATCCTTGGCCAGCAGCCTAGCGTCGAGCCAGTGGACGTTCGCGAAATCGAAAGCCCTGATCTTGGCCTCGATCTCCGGCGTCAGCTTTACCGTCGCGTTCTCCACCAGGTCACCCGCGATGTACGTGTCCCAGCGATCCAGGAACGCCTGCTTCAGCCGGTCCGGGTGCGCGACGAACTCGCGTACCTTGCGCACGACGCCCAGGGGCGCCACGAAGGTGTAGGCCCGCGGCAGCGCGTACGCGCCTGCCGCCGAGTGCATGAAGATCTTGCCCAGCTCTACGAACAGCGCCTTCTCGGACAGCGGCTTGCTAAGCTGCTTGCACTGGAAGTTGTCCCATGGCCCGTCCATCCGACGGTCGGTGACGTAGCCCGTGACATCGCGGCCCAGGTCGCCCGTGCCGCTCCACCGGTCGTGCGAGTGGTAGTCCTTGCAACGCTGGTGCAACCAGTCGTCGACGAAGTCCTCGAGCTCCGCCGCGGTCAGCACGGAGATCAATCCGGGGTAGTTCTTGTGCAATGGGGCTCCTCCCAGGTCCGATCTTAGATGGGGCGTCGATACCTGGCGGGCCAATGATAGCGACGCCTGAAGCTGTCCACGGTGTCAGCGCGGCGCCGGGCCCCGGCCGTAGACCAGCGCGTCGCGAATCTCGACGTCAAGGCCGGCGACCAAGCGCACTGGCGCTTCGGTGGTCAGGTCGGATCGGCTGTTGACGACCGCCAGACCGATGGTGCTGCACTCAAGGCACAGGGCGACGGTCATCCAGAATCGGCCGACCGCCGCACCCTATCGAGTACCCGGTCTCCGATGCGCAGCGGTCATACGAACCGCTGCACATCGAATGTCGGGTGACGAACGCGGCGGTCGCTCGGACCGTCTGCCGTGAATGACTCTGACCAGCCTGGAGCAGTCCTCAATCCTCGGACCTCGGTTTGGCAGTGCTGCAGGCTGCGTAGCCGTTCAACCAGCGCCTCGGCATTGGCCGCGGTCATACCTGTCTTGCCATCCACGAGGAACAATGAGCGATTGAACGGACGGTACAGCCATGAGCGGTCGTCAATAGCCAACCATGGAAACACAACGCGATCATTGGCACGTACCCAAGGCCTGCACTCCTGAAGTGGTTGCTTCAGCGACACAAGTGGGCACCTCCAGCCTTTCCTGGAAGAAGTATTGCGTGCTCTTCACGTCGATTTGCGCGTTACCTAGCAATGTGTAATAGTGGAACAATGTTCGTATATCCCACATCTCAAGGAGAGCTATTTCGAGCCGCGCGCGGTACACGCACGCAGGCAGAATTTGCGAAGTTGCTAGGTTGCGATCGCTCGTGTCTCTCGCGCTATGAGAGGGAGCAGCTCGGCGCTTCGCCCATGGTGATTGGTCGGTGTTTAGACATCGTTGCGAAGTCGATGAGGATCAGCGGGGAGACGCCTCGGCCGTATGAACGTGCGCTTGTGCAAGCGCGTCGTGTTGTCGCTGAACTGGAGAGGTTGGAGGACAAATGACTTTGCCGCGATTGGCTCCAATGCCCCATGAGTTCGTTCTTGCACATGCAGGGCGAATTGGGCTCTTTTGCTGTGGCCTGATCGATATGAATCGAAGGCTGCGGCTAGTTCAGAGAGTGGCGGAGGAGCACTGTGAAGGTGCGGCAGGTTTCTCCCTACTGGAGCAGTTGGCCACGATCGCGGGAATGAGCGTTACCGACTATGCAAGACACCACAGCCTCTTGCCCACGATACGAGTTGCAGATAGCGATACCGACCCAGTTCATCACGGATCTGCAAAGAGGCCGAGTATTACAAGGAACTTTGGGGCACGACTGCACACAGCGAAGGTGCACCTGTGCTGCAGGTGCGTTGACGAAGATATTTCGCATTGGGGCTATAGCTGGTTTCGACGTACTCACAACCTTGTGGGTGTCGAGGTCTGCCCCTTACATGGCGAGGCTTTGAACTGGGTGACGGATCCAGATCCGTTTTCACGTCTTCCACAGCACTGGGTGAAACTGGGCGATATCGAGCGTGTTGAATACGACCATGCTAGCCAAGCAGAGCGCCAGTTTCAAACGCGCTTGCATGAAATCTATGAGCTATTTCTCGATAGAGATAGGCCATTTGCCTCGCCTTCGATCGATGGTCCGTTGGCCTTGAGGTTGCATGAGCTTGGGCTGACGGGGAGCTCCAATGGGAAGAAGCCATTGCTTAGCGACTATGTTTTGAACTCCACGCCACGCGCATGGCTCCGTCGCCATTGTCCACAGCTTTGCGAGAAAGAACCAGGAGTGCGTTTTTCAACTTTCGATCGGCTTCCCAGACCCTATGCCCTGCCAGGTAGCGGTTTCGCATATGCCATAGCGTTTGCGACGCTCTTCGATTCAGCGGAAGACGTGGCTCGATCGATTTCTAGATCAGTTGTACGACGTAAGCGAGATTATGAAAACTCTGGGATGGAAACTCAGAAACGACGTAGTTCTGGAGAGTGGATGTTCCATGGGTGTGCGTGAATTGGGCGGCAGCGAATCGCAACCTTGAAGCAACTTGACCTTGGCAGGCGCTGTGTTGCAAGGAGAGCAAGAAGTCTCGTAGCGCCGGCCCAAAAGGGCAACGCCTCGCCCCACCGTTTAGGTGAATTGGTACGAGAGTGTTCGTGTTGGAAAGCAAGCAACTGCTAGCTCGGCTGATACTGTTGGGCTCTTTGCGTCACTGCCTCGTCTAGTGTCGCTTGGCTGTGTGATTTACCTTGCATCTAGAGTTGGACCGAGTGTCAGTCGCTTGGCTTGGGCGACCTGTTCAAGGATTCTGACGATGCTCTCAGAGGCCGGTCCTGGGCCCAACAACATCGAAGATTACAGCGCGCGTGAGCGGAAGGCGATCCAGCGTATTCAGCTTGGCCTTCAACTCGGGGATTCGCTGATAGAGATGGTGGAGTTTGATGCGCCGCACACGCTCTACTTCGACCAAGCTCAGCGCAGTCACGCGGACCAGATCGGCAAGTTCTCGATCTCGGGTATCCCAGTCGACGCGAGACTGAGGGCGTCGGGCTTCCTTGGCCATATCGCCAGTCCTTTCGCTAAGCCAGTCGCGGTCGTTGCGGTAGAGCCAAGCGTAAGTGGCTGGCTCAGCCATCCGTGCAGCCTTGACACCAGAGAGCGGGTTTATCGCGATGAATCGCTGCCAGGTACGTCGATAACGCAGTCGTGCGTTCTCGAACCCTGCAAGCCGCCAGGCCTCATGCAGACCCACTTCCGTTCTGAGCAATGTGGTGACGGTCTGGATGGAGACCTTGCTGTAGGTGGCCGCGTCAGCCTTGGGCAATCCCTGGCGCAGCAGCTTGATAAGCTGCGTCCGATCATTGCCCTTAAGCGTCTTTGGGCGTCGAGGCGTGGATAACCCGGCAGATGCAGCCCAGACCATGCCTGTTGTCGTGTCGATACCGGCCTCTCTTGAGGCTGCCGAGGTCGACAGACCGGAGGCCAGCACTTTGAAGAATTGCGCACGTCGCGGATCTACGGGACTCGGTGCCTCCCTCGCGTCTTTAGTGACCTCAAGTGCCTTCGGCGCAGTCGCCTGATCAACGCATGCAAGCAACTGGTCGAGGTTATCGAACAGCCACGCAGCAAGAGTAAGACGTCTCAACGGATGGACGCCGGATCGCTCTGAGGCGATCTGCCGGGCGATTTCGGCACAGGCTTCATCTGCGGATGACGGAAGTCCATCCATTTGCTCGAGGTTAAGCAGCGGCGCAAGGAATGCTACGTAGGCATCGCCTGCGGCGGCATGTTTTAGACGCTGCTTTGGACCTGTGAGAAAGCCTTTTTGAGCGAGCGCGGTCCGAAATGCTGCTCCCAGCATCGGTGTAGAGAGGCGTACGTCGGATCTGCCAACGAGATCAGCCACCATCCGCGCAAGCCGCACGGTGCTGTCGGCTATAGCGGTTGGCTCCGCTGGGTCAGTGAACTGGGAGGGCGAAGGCAATACCCAGTGAAACCTTGACACACCCGTGGCCTTGAGGTTTGATGTCTCTAGCTTGCGCCCGTGGCGAAGACACACCCAGACCCCTGGCAACTGATGCTCGCGATGCCAGTACGGCGTGCTGTGCGCCTTCATGTCCTCGTCCATGCAATAGGGGCAGGCCTTGAGCGGGTGGTTTGCCCGGAACCTGCTCGTGAGGAGCCCGAGTTGGAACTTCAGCCTGCCTGAAGAATTCAGGGCGGCCGCATTGAGGGTTGCATTGACTTGGTTTGTGCTGGCGAACCGAAGGTACAGCGGCAGGACTGTTCGGTGCTCTACGATGTGCTCAACGCTACCGAGTGTGTTTCCAGAAACTGCTAGGAAGTGATTGAGCCGCGCAGGAAAGTCGTGGGCGCATCCCTGGTTTGGATGTCCAAAAAGCAATCGACATGTCGTTGATGCCAGTCGTTGTCCACTGGCGCGGTGATACCGGCTACACAGGCTGAATAGCGTTTCGTCTGGCAACCAGGACTGAGGTAGCCCTAGCTCGATTGTGGCCAGCATCGTTCTCGCGCCATCAGTTGGCAGGACTACGACATCCTACGGAGGTGTCTACCGGCCTGGGACGTTTTCCTGCGGCGTTCGATTGCGACAAGTTCCTGCGCACGCAGCGCTGCTTTGGAGGCCCTTTTGATCTGCCAAGCGCCGGTGGCAAGTAGGATGATCGAGTAACCCGACCACATCAGTACGTCAAGATGGTCCTTGCCTGGAAGCGGTGCGACGGAGACGCACACGCAGAACGCAGCCAGAGCCAGCATACTGATCCCAAAATGCCGCTGCCTGTTGGCGAGGGCCTGAGATGGTTCGTTCAGTGACTCGCCAACTTCTCCCGCGAGTCCCTCAAGGCGCTCACTCATCTCCCGTTTGCCCGCGTGATCTATCAACCAAGCGCCAAGGAACATCAGCACGATGGCCAGGACGCCGAGCGCTAGTCTCCAAAATGGTAACGATGTAGAAAGCGGAGATAGCGCTGTAATCGCAACCATGCACCCGCTAGCAAGGATAAGCAGCGTGGTACCGGCAAGACGCTGACGGCGACGCAGCCCTAGAGTGCGAGGATCTGGCTGATGCAGCAGCAGATCCTGCAGTGCCTCATCCAGCAATATGGCAGTTTCGCTCGCAACATCAGGGGGAGGAGGGCGATTCACAACTCAGGCCGCCATCTGCAGAGTTTCGTTCAGCAGGTGTGCGTCGATCTGCTCTCGTGACGCGAACTGCAGGTACAAGTGCTTGACGAGCAGTGCCTTCTTCTCGGGATGCAGCTTGACGCCCCGCATTCTTGCCCAGTCGTCTACTGATTCTGAAATCTTCATGGCCAAATCCCAGTTCAGCAATCGACCAGCCGCTGTCTTACCTGGTTCGTCGGTAAGAACCTTGAGTACGTCAAAGCCGGCCGCACCGAGCTTCAAGAGTCGCTCTGCGCCGAGAGAGGTCTGGTCCGTTTCGATCATGCCGACGACTGATCTGCTGGTGCCGAGCACCGTGGCCACCGCTTCTTGGCTGAGCTTCAATCGTTTTCGCTCGGAAGCGAGACGAGAGCCAAACATTGTGAGTACTCCTTGAATGTACGGATGCTATCAAAATTTTGAGCACATGTCGCAATTTCGATCATATGCACAAAATTTTGACAAATGTTGGAATAAGAGAGACGATTCAGCATGCCATCTCTCAGAACGCCGACCGAGGCCCGCGCCTGGCTGCTACGCCACGGTGTAACCATTACGGAGTGGGCCCATGTTCATGGGTTTAAACCGTCAGTCGTGGCCTCGCTCTTGGCCGGACGGTCGCAGGGTAACTGGGGGGAAGCGCATCAAGCGGCAATCGCGCTGGGGCTGAGATCGCCACCGGCACCCGATGAGGAGCATCCGCTGGCTTCAGCCCAGCCGCAGGCTGCGCAGCTAAATCACGGAGGAGTTCCTTCATGACCTGACCCACAACCTCAACAATCGTGGGATAAAAGCACCACGCCCGGAGACCTCGCCAAAGGTCACCGGGCGTGTTTGGAATGTGCGAGCCAGTTCTTGACAAAGCGGCTTGGTTCGACTTTCCATCAAATCGCGTCTCCTGTCAATCCGTTTCGAGGAACCGGATTGCATCGCGTTGCTTGTCCCGAACTCGACCTTTCGGCTGCGGCCGATGCTTGGAGACGGAGATGGAAAAGCACAGGCTTACGGAGTCCCGCTATCGAACGATCCTGAGGCGCCAACTGACACCGACCTTTGGGCCAGGTTATGAACCCTCGATCAAGGCATGCCGTGAAGAGGCGCCCGCTAAGAGCAGTCCCGCGACCGTATGGTCTGACCTATTGCAGCGAGAAATACACACATTGTCGGAGCCCGAGCGATACGTCCTTGCGGTCCTGCTCTACTGCCCCTGGCTCGTGGACCTGCAGGAGCAGCGCATGTTGCCAAACGTTCCGGCTGCCCACCCGCTGGAAGGGCACCCACTTGCTGGCCCTATGGAACTGAAGCGGTTTCGAGGCACTCTGGCAGTAGCCGCCGATCTGCACCACATGCACTTTCATCCCGTCGTCACGTGGACCACCGAGGGCAAGGAAAAGCGCGAGACACCCGGCTGCTGGATCGGCGATTTCCTCGTGTTCCTGAAGGACGCGCAAGGACTCTACTGCGTCAACTTCAATGTCAAGCAATCGCGGGGCGAATTCACCGTTCCGGCGGTGGGTGTGACAGTAAAGACCAACATGAGGCGCGCTACGGTAAGAGAGACTGGAAGGCATGAAGTAGAGAAGCAGGTCTACGCAGAAGTTGGCATTCGTACCGTTGAAGTGGCTGCCGATGAGCTCCCGAGCATCTTGGTTGCCAATCTGCGATGGGCACAGAGCTGGCAGCGGCGAAAACACGGCCTCTCGACTGCGCAGCAGCAAATCGTCCTTGACGCGCTCAACGATGGCCTAGATAGGTATGAGTCGGCGTTGGACGTGATGAACGGTGTGGAAGTCTCCCATGGCATTGACCTGTATCGGCAAAAAATTGTTCTAGCGCACGGTGTCATGGCTCGAAAGGTCCGCCTTGATCTATTTGAATGTCACTTCTTCATAGACAAGCCGATGCTCCCCGAGCAGCAGGATGTACTAAAAGTGTTTGCTGACTGGTTCAGGCGGCCGACATGAGCATCACTTCTGGAACTGTCATCCACGCGCCAAAGGGGTTCCATGAACTAGCAACCGGAGCAACTTACTTCTTTCTGCGTAGCAGTCCGCAAACGAAGATTGTCACGCTGCTGGAGTTTGTGGAACGCCCTGCAAAGGTAGTTGTCGGCGAAAGTAAGAAAGATGAGGGCGGAGAAGATGGAATGAGAAAGAAGAGGCGGAGACGGACGGTCACTCGGTTGCCGTTGCCATTGCCAATTCCGATCCATCTGCCCCGCGACGTATGGGAGAGTGGCTTGCTACGGGGGATGGTCGTCGCTGGAGAGGCCAAGACAATGCCGCCTTGGCTTGATGCTCTCGAAGGATTGGACTTGGCGGAAATCGACCTACACCGCACCGACGCCGCGAAGCTACATCGGGACAGGGTCGATGACAAGCTCTTTTGCATCTCGAAGCTGGTGGCTGAGGCGCCCGAGATTTTGGACCATGAGAACCTCGACAAATACATCAATGCTCATGCGCGCAGCTTGATGCCCGTCCAGAATGAGACGCGCGTCAGATTGTGGTTTTACGTGTACCTAGTCTTCGGTCGAAACAGGGACGCGCTTCACTATCCGATCCATCGCATTGGGCACTGGGACCGAATGGCGCCTGAGCATGCGCAAGACGAGAAACGTGGCGCTCCGGGCCGCAAAGGCGGCTACAACACCACAACGGAAATGCGGCAGATGATCATCGAGTCATATCCGCGTCGCGCAGGAATTGGTGTCAGCGACGATCAGGTCTACACGGACGCGATGACAAAGGACTTCGGGTGTAAGTCACGAATCGTGTGCCGAGGCCATGTAAAACAGTTTGAGTTGTATCACCCTGAAGGAAAGGCGTTTCCGCAGATTGGAGCGTACTTCTACTACGTCAATCAGCACTTCAGGCCACACCTAGTGCGTGAAACGCGGCTAGGAAAGAAACGGGCGCAGTCCAAGTTCAAACCCGCTCTCGGTAGTTTTACCGAATCGGCCTGGAATTTGATGCAACGTGTCGAAGCAGATGGGTATCGTGTTTTCGACTTACCCAAAGGCTACATTGAAGGCAGCGACCTTCCGGCGTTAGTTGTAGTCACTATACGAGACGTCGCCAGCGGAAAAAAGGTTGGCATCGGGTTCTCCCAGGGCAGCGAAACCGCTGCTGCTTACCGCATGGCGCAGTTCTGCGCAGCAATTGGTCTGGAAGCCTTCGGGGCGCTTCTCGGTCTGAAAATCAAAGACAGTGCAAAGGGCGTTTCTCCGCACATGGTCACCGATCGAGGACCTGGTGCGACGGCTGGAGGGCTCCCGCGCGATGCGGAACTGCTGCCCGTGGTTCGGCAGCTCACGCCGTCCTATTCAGGCAAGTCAAAGGCCATTGTGGAGACATCCAATCCAAAGACACCGTCCGACGACGAAGCTCCTTCATTTCGCCGATCCAACCAGACGACCGTAGCACTCGCACGGCGTGAGGTCGGCAACCTGCTGGCCTACAACGAATTGACGCAGGTCGCTAACCGGGTAGATCCGGAGCTGGAACATCGCGTAAGCCGCCTTAGCCCCAATGGGGTCTGGGACGCGATGGACTCGGTAGGGCGCAATGACGCCGTCCAGGTGAACTTCGAGTCTGCAGTCCGCGGCTACCTGGACCTTGTGCCAGCGAAACTGAAAGACGGCTACCTGGAGATAGCAGGACGCAGGTACTACTCAAAGTCGGAAGCTTTTATGGAAGCTCTTTCCGCCGTGAAGGGCGGAGGCCGCCAGATAGATGTGAAAGTCTACGTCTTGAACTGCTGCATTCGGCATGTTTGGTTCGAGTGGAAAGGCAGGCTCGTTCAGCTAGACGTTCGGTATCCGACGCCCGTTTCTAAGGAAGTGATGGATATGTCGCTCGACGAAGCCGTCGAGTTCGACGCGCACATGCAAGGCCGCATCAAGGAGCACACGGAACATAAGCGCGGCGCAAGGGTCTTTTTCGAACAAGACTACAAGGAGCAGACCGGAGAAGAACTGGTGTCCGGCAGTCGCGTTGTCGGGCGACCCAAGCGTGGCGGTGCTGTAGCCCAACGGGAGGCCAAGGAGGCGAAAAATAGCGCTGTGGGGCGCAAGGTAGCGTGACCAAGATTGATCCATCAATCTGGGCTGGGCGGTACGAAGACGCCCTCAAGCCTGGAGTTATCAAATCTCGAGGCGAGAGCCGAGGCAGGCCTTTGCAGTCCCATATGACGTTGGACGTTGAAGCAGCATGTAAGGCAATTCGGGAAGGGATGGAAGAGGTAGTTCTGGTAACTGCTCAGGTGGAGGCAATCGCGACAACCCTGATCCAAAGAGCAAGGGCTCATGCCGTGGATATCTATAAGGATCCACATGCTGTACTGAAATTTGCGTACCACGGAACAACGATTGAGGACTTTGTTACACCGATGTTCCTGACGGGACTGGCTGGGGTCGGCAAGTCAAGCCTTCGAATCGTGCTCCGAAGGGTGCTTTCAGGACGCAGAATGGTTCAGATAGATGCGGCACATCCTGCTGTGCCCCTGATCGATTTCATCGACGGCAATATCGGTAGGAAGACCGGCCCCTCTGCCGTCGTGAAGAGCTTGATTGAAGAAGTCTTGGGCATCGGTGACATGGACGGTAAGGGAGGGGCGGTTGAAGAGTGCGCCCGTGTCATCCGCCTCAGCGGTGCGTGTCTCCTCGGTGCGGATGAAACGCAGTTCATGGCGCAGTCAGCCTCTGCAGCAACACTGATAACTCGCACCTTGCTGAGTCTCGCGAATCTCCAGGTTCCTTGGTTCGTGATCGGAAACTACTCTTTGGGGTGGAAGCTGTGTGAACGCGATCCCGAGGCGACGCAACGTCTTATCCATGACCCTGTGATCATGATGCCCGATCCGCCCGAGTCCTCAGATTGGGTAAATCTTTTGGCTGAGTACCAGGTCGTGTTAGCGGAGGTGCTGGACTTTGAGTTGTTGACCTATCAAGTTGAACTCTGGAATCTCAGCGCTGGCCTAAAGCGCGAGCTCGTCAGCCTTCTCGTGACCAGCTACCGCATATCTCGGCATGGGGGAGACTCGCAGATTTCCTGGTCACACGTACGCCGAGCTTTCGCCTCTGCATCTTTTAGTGTTGCGCGTGCCGACATAAACGCCTTGATCTCAAATGCTGGGCAGGGAGGCAAACTCAAGAAGGGTTTACGGTGCCCATTCGATGGTCCCGAGATCCAGGCCGCCATCAGCACGTATTCAGAAAAGCTCCGCGAGGCACGTGCTGAAAAGGTGGCAATCGCCACTGTGAAAGCGTCTATGAACCGGCAAGAACGAGAGGCTATCGAGAACATTGAAAAAGCCGCCGAGCCCTCGCGAGCATCGCCGGCGCAAGTCATCAAGATGCCAAAGAGTCGTAAACCTCGTACGCTCGAGGGCATGCAGGAGGCGGCTCAAGATTTCTTGGCATCGCTGGCAAAAGATCCGTCTGCAAAGACCTAGCCTCGCATTTCCTGAGCACTTTGCTGGGCAGCCTAGGAGCCCTTCTCGAAAGGCCAGCTCAGTCGCTTCGTGTGGGTATCGTCGGTAGGCGGCAACTGAAACGGCGCAGTTCTGTGTAGGGTCGGCGTCGGAACCGTTAGCGTTCTTCAGCTCGGGAAACATTTGGCGCGGCGGTCAGTCGTGAATTTGTACTGAGCCGCTTCGCATGCACGGCGTCTCGGATCTGACTTGGACTTCCGACGGACTATATTTACGATGGCGCAAGGTCTCCCTTCTGTTTGGCAATCTCCGACGAACTTTCGCGCAATGCGCAAGTGTCGAAAAATCAACAGCTTATGAGCGGTGATCTCGACGCACTTTATTTGTCCGAGTCACCGGAAGCAGCCCGATATACTCCTCGTAAGTTGTAACAAGCCCCCCAGCATGGCCCCCATTGCCCGCCGTCTTGGCCTCTACGCCATCCCTCTTCTCGCGTCCCTGTCCCTCCCGGTTTGGGCTGCAGGCCCCGTGGGGCTCGGGTATCTCAAGATGGGGATGAGCAAGAGCGCGATTGAGCAGGGCGACTCCAGCGGCGCGATCAAGCTGCTCGGCCCCCTGCAGGAACTGAAGCTGCCGACCAAAGCAACAGTGGCTGACGACTACTACACGACCCAGGCGGTATTACCGTTCTCTCCCGACCCTGTGAAACTCAGTCTTGGCTTCAAGGGGGAGTCTCTCTCGGTCATCAACATTCAGCTCCCCGATGAAGCCATGGAGAACAAGATCCGGGCTGAGCTTGAGGGCAAGTACGGCCCACCAAAGCTGGATGATGGCCGCAAGGACGAGCAGTGCATCTACCGGAACGGCAACAGCTTCACCCTGAAGTCGGGCGTGATGTCGGTGGGGTGGACGGACGAAGAAACCTCAACCACCACGGCGCTCAACCTGGTGCACTTCCAGTCCTGCCCTTCCAGCCTCAGTGGCGATATGGTCAGGACACGGCCTTCCCGCAGCCTCTCGATTCAGCGTCGGCCCGCCCCCGCCAAGGCCAGCGGACTCTTCTGACCGCCCTCCTCCCCCTCGGGCCGCAAAAGCGCCTTTTTGCTCAAGTGCGAAGCACTCACGAGTGAGAAAAGCGGTCGAACTCAACAGTCGGTTGTAGGAGGCAGAGCGCACGCAGCCTGACCCCGGATTTGGCCGGGTCATGTAATCCAAATTCATGACTTCGGGTGCCAAACCGCCTATTTTTTCGACCCAAAACAATGTTTGAAAAATCCACGGCATGGCCGTCGATTCAGAATGGCGGCGCCTTAGCGTAAGCCTTTGATTTCACTTGCGATTTCGGAATTCCGCGTATGGGCCATGCGCATGGGGCCACGGCATCCAGTCTCTACATGTGATCGTGTGACCCGGCGTGTTTGATGAGCATGCAGACCGCCTGAAAGCTCTCCATCACCATGAGTGTGCGGCTCCCTCCCTGCCCTTCCTTTGCCTTATCGCTCTCCGTGAGCGTGATCTTGGTCTTCACGCCCGATGGGTAATGCGCCTGGGACACATCCACCACGGTGCCAATCAACTGGACCAGCACCAGGGCGGAACGCGGCGTCACGAGGGCATCGCTGGTGTCGGTGACGACAGTGACATCGATATGCGCAGCCATCAATGCTTTCACTTGCCCGGATGGGGCATGTCATCCCGTGCGCGGGTCGGCAAAGAGCGCACGTCCGCGAGGTGGCGCTGGAACGAAGCCGCAACGGCGGGGCCGAATTCGTTCTCCAGCCGCTCTACTGCCTGTTCGCGGCCACCGTCGCCGGTATAGACCACCTTGAACTCATTGACGGCCAAGCGCGCCAGCAGAGAGTCCATCTCGTCACTGCGCGGCCGAGCCCCGTTGCTGCGCATGACCGTGAACTGCGCCAACATTTGGCTGCAGCGTTCATCGCTCAAGCGCCCCGACTGAACAAGCTTCACGAAAGCGTCAATCACCGCGTAATGCATCGGGTTCGACGCCACCACACTCAGGCTGTAGCTCTCTGGGGCATCCTGGGGCGGTGCGCGATCTAGCGCGTGGAGGGCTCTGGGGCTGTCTGGAAGCCCGCCCCGCTGGGCGTCTGTTAATGGCGACACCCCGCCCTCCTTGTCCATGGCCCCTTCTGCAAGCCCAAGAGCCCTTTCGATGCGTAAACAGCTATTGCGACCCATAGGAGACCTCTCGCGTTTGAAGTGGTTGATTGCGCTCTGCGACATGCCCACCATCCGAGCGAAATCCCATTGGGTCATTTTCCCGATGAGAACGTCAAGGTTGGCCAGTCGGATCTGGTTGAGGGGGTCGGAGACATCGGAGCGCATACGTTTAATAATTACTATTTATTAGTAATATTACCACACAGCAGCCAAAGGTCGAGTGTTCTTTGCTTCCGAGCCCCAAATGCAGGGTTTTGACAGCTGATCAGCCAGTCATCCCGCCGAAGGGCAATCGGTCAGCGCAAAATATCTATCCCACTACACAAGGCCCACTGCATGTCCAACCTCCGCGCGTATGTCATGAACTCCAAAGTCCAAGGGGAGTCGTTCAGCGAGGAGGTGGATGGGAAGGTTGTCCGCGACACATCGGTTTTCACATGCGAGGGGCAGCGGTTCATCTTGCAGACCAAGCCCGAGCAGCTGGCTGAAATCCTCGTTGAAAACGTCGCACCGGAGCGTGTGCCGGCAACCATGGAGGCCATAGAGCGCATCTGCTGGCTACTGGCGTTCGCAACCCAGTCGCAGGTGGCCTGCTACGGACACAACTACCCAGATGGCACCTCCCACAAAGTTCACAACTCCATCCATCGCCCTGGGCAGAACGCAGATCCCGTCATCGAACCAGCGGATGGCGCTGCGATTCGGAAGTTTGTGGACCAGACATACCCTCAGTACAAAGCCTTGGAGAGCGCGCGCAGCCTCAAGGTGGTGATCGATTACATGCTGCAGGCGGCTCGCCCTGGCCTGCCTATGGAGTGCAAGCTGGTCTTCCTGAGTGTGTTGCTGGAGAACTTGAAGCACACCTACGGAACGCAGCAGCATTACGCTTTCAGATCCGGGAAGTTCATAGACCCGGCAACGAACGCCAGCCTCAGCTTCAAGGTCATGATGACCCGCATGTTCGGCGCGGAGGGCATGGCCCCAAGCCTCAAACCTCTGGTGGACCTCCGTAACGAGGTCCTGCACACGGGTGTTGCAAGCCTGACGCACGCACAGCAGAAGCTCCAGTACGACGCTGCTACTGACCTGATTCGCGAGTACCTGCTGCGCCTGCTCGGTTTCAAGGGCAACTTCAACGTGAGCCCCACGGGGGGCTCAGTGAAGACGATCTGAACACCCGGCATACGAAGATGAGCATCGAATACGATTTTTTCCGCCCCAGGCAGGCCCCTGCCAGCGTGCTCTATGACGCCTTCCAGGCGGAGGCACTGCACCGCAAGGGACGCGATGTGGAGGAGTGGATCAGGCTTGAGCTGGAAGCCGTCCACCGGGCTGCGTGCAGCTATGCAGCGGAGCATGGTTTCAACCCGCCCCCAATGGAAGATGTCATAGCGGCCGAGCGGATCGCGAGAGGGTCCGTGGACTACGGCAGCAAGTGGGCCCTCATGGTCGCCGAGAAGATGACCAGGCCTGAGAAGAAATGAAGTTCAAGAACACCATCTGCCCGTATTCGCAAGTGGCCCTCAAGCGCTGTGCCAACGTGAACCAGGAACACATTCTGGGGAGCGCTTTGGGCGGGCCCGATGGCCTAGTCATCCGGTGCGAGGAGGCTCACAACCAGCGCTTGAATGTCGAGCTGGACGTGCCAGCGATGCGCATGGAGATGCTGCAACTATTGGCTGTGGCCAGCGGTGTGGTCTCCAGATCTGGCAAGGACAACGTGACACTCACGGGCAGCTTGCCAAATGGCGACCCCGCAAAAGTAACGCTTGCACCGAATGGGGCTCGTTTCACTGCGACAAAGCCGGTGGACGTAGATCCCACCACCGGCCTTGTCAGAGGAGTGACGGGCTTCGGCAACGAAGCTCAACAGCGCGCCGAAGAGGTGATTGCCCGCTACCGGAGCAAGGGCCTTCATCTACAGGCATCCGAGCCCCAGACTCTGCCGAGCGTTGTGAAAGTCAGTGCGACGCTGGATGGCAATCTCTTGTTGCGGTTGATGTGCAGAACTGCCTACCTGATGACAGTGGCAACTCTCGGGGATGTGGCCATCATCTCCGACAGCGGGGAGCAGTATCTACGCGCAATCAACACCAAGGGCATGACCCGCGACACCCTGGCTGACAACTTCATTGGCGCAATCCAGGCCGAGCCGTCACAGCATCCCCTGACCTTCGCAAACCCATATCCTGGTGGTCACACGCTGGCTTGTCTCGCAACGCACGACAGTTTGCTGAGCCACGTAGTGCTTTTCGGGGTCTTTTACGCCACGTTCATCACGCGCAATCCAGCGGGGTATGGTGGCGACTCCAGGGTGTTCTTCATCAACCCGGCCTCTAGGGAGTACAAGGCCAGCGACTTCAGCCGTGAGGTAACCTCTGGGCGAATCAAGGGTTTGGGGAGACCTACTTCGCCCAGCGCTTGATGCGGGCTACCAGTCGCGCGATTTCTGGGGGCTCCAGCGGCATGGAGGGAGCAAGTTCGAGACACCTTTCGAGAGTCACATATCCTCGACGCAAGAGCCCCGCGCAAAACTCCTGATCCTTCGGCCTTGCTGCAGCAGCCTTCGACATGAAAAGGTCGTCAACGTCCAGGCACCAGCCAATAAAGCTGTCAGTATTCCCGTTCTGCACCTTCCAGAGCCGTTCCTCCCACCCCTGAGGCAGGACTGCAGTCTCTGGGCCCACGCCTTGGGCATAAAAGCCGTTCGCGAGGTGAAAGTCGGAGCCCTCACCCAGCACCCCTTCGATCTTCTCCGCAAGCTCAGGCGCGTACCTGGGATAAATGTCAGCCTCTGCAGACATCTTGAACTCGGGGTCTGGGTAGGGAATCTTGCCCAGAATGGACTGGCTCCCGATCACAACGAATTCATACTCTTCAGTAATGGCACCGCTCGCCCGGATCAGATGCTCCAGCTCGTGACGATTCATGCAAGTGGCCCTTCCGCACCGAGAACAATCCCCTTCTTGAGAGCCGAAACATGACCCAAGATGCTTTCGCGCTCCTCTTTCGAGAGCAACGTGGGCAAAGGAGACGCCTGACGTAGCTCCTGTGCGTGTCTCGAACGGCCCAAAACCTTGCTCCACTTCTTCGCCATGAGGATCTTGAGCCACTCGGCGTAAAGGGTGTGGGAATGCGCGTTGCCACTTTTCATCCAGCGATCAACAGTGGCCTTGGCTTCCTCGATCAGCTCGGGGTTGGCCCGCACCCGCTCCACAGCCTTTTCGTGAAGAACCAGGCTCAATAGATCCTGGGCCTGATGCCGCTTGGTGTCCGCGCTGACCATGATTTGAACCTGAGGGGCCGGTCGGTGTGACCGCGCCGCCGCCGTACCTGGCTGTGCTGGATGAACCATATCCCCCGCCAAAAATGCCAAATCAGCGGCACAGCCCAGAACACCCATCACCCGTAGATAGGTGCCCATGGATGGGCCTGGGTCGCCAGCCTCCACGGATGAGAGTGTCATGCGGGAAATGCCGGCACGTTCAGCCATCTCGACCGTTGTGAGCTTTCGTGCCTTGCGCAGTCGGCGCAGGCGATCACCCAGCTGTAGCAGCAACTGGCGATGCAAGACGTGGGAGTCAGAGGTTTCGGGCTTCATTTGCCAAGAATTTTAAGCATTCCAGCAAGTTTTGTCCATAATTCTATACATTCACCCGGCCAGATCATCCCCTGATGGACAAACGTTCTAAGCGGTCACCGATATGACAACGCTTGGTTAGATCGCGGGAAACTCACAAAAGCCAACATTAGAAAATCCGCGTCTTCCGCGCAGTGCTATTCAATGCCAATCACTCGTATATTCAGTGCTGACCCACAAATCAGCACCAATACACTCAAGAGCACGTCCGAACTTTTGCTCAATCGACGCATAGAACATGCCATTAAAAGTTGCAATAGCGGTCGATAGATCGGTAAAGACTATGCCAACAACGATAGACGCCACAGCCGCTTTGTTTGCGGAATCTATAACTTGATCAATTGCATACTGCCCAATATTTCGTGGAAAAGTAACCGACAAATACGCGGCCAACTCTTGATCACGGAATTCCGTTGTGGCTTTCCAGAAGTGAAATTTAACACACCCCCAATTAACAAGCTCCCATGACCATGTAACTCGGCTTGCAGGCGCCCATGTTGCAGTAGCAAATCTGCTGACGACAGTATCCATACCATCGCAGTTATTCGGCATCCTAGCTTCAGCCGTTTTTTTAATATCCTGCTCGGGAATATTATTTGGATGCGGTGGCAGTTGGCGATAAGTGGTGTGATCTTGGTCGGAAATCAACCTTACACTGAAGCGTTCCTCTCGGACCAAAGGGTGCATCATCGCGTTGCAAGCAGTCTGATCAACCACCCTATTCCCAGCGATGTAAACAGTAAGCGATCTAGAAAGACCAAAATCATAGGGGCCAATTGATGTATCTTTAGCCAACCTCTCGGCCACAAAAACATCTACATCTCCACTCGTTGGAAAAATGTAATCCGCGAATGCATCGGAAATCTTCTTCTCAATCTCTGGAGTTAGGCCATCTCGCAGTATTAAATCAATAGACCCAGAAATCTCTATTTCTCTAGTAGCAAAGGTCTCAAGATTCACTTTTTGAACCAATTGCCCACCGGGCGCGTTTCGATGATCGAAGATTGAATAGCGCTGAGACACGCTCCAAACAACAAACAGCGGATTCTTTGGGTCTTTATGGGTCTTACCCAAAACGATTGGAGGCACATTCGCTTTGTGGAAACCAGTCTGCTCATCAAACAGAGCCAAAGATTGACCAATTGTTCCTTTTTGAACAAACTCCACGATTGCGGGATCTGATAAATCGCACTTGTCCTTACCTACGAAAATCATTGGCTCCTCCGGTTAAGAGTGGAGGAAAAAATGTAGCCGACGCGTGTTGACTGGACAAGAAGGAAACTGCCATCAACCGTCAAACAGTCGGCCCAAGAACGTCCGAAAGAACAGTTCTTACGACCAACGTTCGCAGAAGGCCTCGCGTGTTCCGACACCATCAGCACCGGCTGTGAAGGCGTCACGAGCCCCCTGTCTCTGTTACCTCGTTGATGACATACCAGCGCTCGAATCCTTCAGGCGGCTGGGGCGCGGCTGGCAACTCGACTGCAGCCACAAGGCGTGGATACTGCCGCAGGAGTCTTTCTTTCGCCTTTGAGGGGCTCGCCGCATCCCACGAGGTGCTGGACCAGCCACATGACCTCCCGGCCCGTGAAAGAGCCCCCTTGGCAAGCTTATCCACCACTCCATCCCCTCCAAAGGCACCCACGCGGCCAGATCCTTCAGCGCCGGCATCCGACAGCGGGGAAATGTCGAACCAGTGGCCGTATTCCGGGGTTTTGTCCGGGTCGTCGTTGGGCCTCAAGGTGATTTCCCGCACCCGCACCGGCTGGTAGTCCTCTGGCAGGGATATGGACAGAACCGGATCAAGGGCCAGCCGCCCATCGGCATCCAGCACCCCCGAAGCCGCCCAGAGCAACACCTTGGGATATCGAGTGCGCCAGGCTGCGAACCAATCCCCCAGCAGGGGGCTGGTTGACTGGCCGGGGAGGTTTTCGATGAAAACGCCCATATCGTCGTGGACGAACACCCCCCCATGGTCGAGGTACTCGGCTGCAGGCACCGCGCTGAGCCCCCAGCTCCGGCGATCAGGATTCCCTGCGAAGATCGCCCGTGCCCTGCCCTTGTCCATGTAGGGCCGTACAAAGATGGCCTTGAAGTCCTCCACAGCCTTCGGGCTCGGGGCCTGGCGCGCAATCAGCACCTGGGGCTGGGTGGACTCCACACAGAGATACCACAGTTGTCCATCCAGCACCGCAACAGCAATCGGGATGGCCAGATGCATTTCACGCACGTAGCCCCCGCTTTTCATGGCCTCGCGTGAACGTCGCCAATCCGCAAGGACGTGGGCGAAGGTGGCCTCTTCCATCGGCGCGGTGAAGGTGGCGAGCTGCTCCTGCCAGCCCTCCACCACAGCGAAGAGACTGGCCTTGCGACCGACACTGGCAAACCTGCTGCGCCGCGCCGTCCACCCCTGAGGATCGGGCCACTGAGCCAAGACCGTCACCGAGGCATCGCGCTCGGGTAGGACCTCCCAGCGGCGGCGTACCTCGGAAAACCCCGCCTTGTCCCGCGCCATGGTGATCCGGTGAACCCATGCATGGGGCTCCAGCCGGTTGTCGCACTCCTCCTCCTTGGGCGCGGCGTACAGCATGTACTTCGCATCGCCAGTGAGCACCAGGCGCAAGGGCTCATAACCAAGCTTGCGGGCCAATGCCTCGGCGTCGGCTTTACGCGTGTCCTCCAACCCGTCGCCCGCCATCACGAACATCTGGTCCAGCAGTGATTTCCAGGCCTTGGCATCGGCGGGGCTCGCCCCGTCGAACTGTGGGAGCGGCTGGCCCCGGTTCACGGCCCTCCAAGCGATCACAGCCCGATCCACCAGCTTGGGTCGGTCAGCAACCTCCCCGACATCGCCCTCGTGCAGCGCCTGCAGCAACTGAGCCCGCGCGCCAGCCTCGGCCGCACGGTCGCTCTCGATGAGCTTCAGGGCCCGCTTGAAAAACCGGATGTATTCCAGATGCCTCTGGCGCGTTCCCCGGTGCTGGATGTACCAGCGCAGATCTACCGGGTCCACCGCATCCAGCACCAGGTAGGGAACCTCTTCGCCCCTCCAGTCGGAACGATTCAGCTTGAGCAATGACACCTTGCAGTTGAACTTGCGGTCGCTGCGGAACGTGTCTTTCTGCACCCGCACATCCACGCACAGCTGGTCGCCGTCGCGGTAGACAACCGACCATTCGACCCGCGCCAGGGGCTTGGACGTGAACTCAACACCATTGCCACTATGCCCGTGGTAGACCTTGCAGGCCCCAGGTGCAGTCTGTGCATTCATCAGGCTGTACCAGTTGCACAGCACCCGTGAGCCGGAACGCAGGTAGCCATTCATGGCCGTGATCCAGTCCTCGAAACCCGGACGCTTCGGCCCGCCTGCAATCATCGTGCTGGCGTCGTCGTCGTGCAGGAACCGGCAAAACCGCTCCTGGAAATCCATCGACACGAAATGCAGGGACGCGGGCCCATCGTAGAAGTCGCCGAACAGCTTGAGCCGGTGATCGAGGCCGCAGGCCAGCAGCAGAAACCGCTTGAAGTGCAGCGCGAATCGCTCGTGCTTGCGAAGATGGTCCGTGTAGGCCACGTCTTCGAACTTGATGCGCGTGCCATCGAGCCCCCGAAAAATCTCTTCTTGGTCATTCTTCGTCGGGAACAGCCTGTCGGTGCCCAGGTGGGACTCCACGGACGAGTAAACCCGGTGGATATTCATCCCGTCTCGCACCAGCAGGTACACCACCTTGTTCTGGCCGTTGCGGGCCATGTTCGCCCAAGGGTCCCCGTAGTCGATGTAGCGGCGGGTGGTCGCCATCACCAGCACGCATCGCTCGGTGGGGAAGATCTGCTCCACCAGGCCGTCATGCGTGCGCAGCGCTTCCAAAAACTGATCGTCGCTGGCGTGGTCGAACCGCTCGTCCACATCCGCCCAGACGGCAAGCTCCTCGTCAGCCAGCAACTTCCGCTGCACGAAGGTCAAAGGCACATCGCGGGGAGCCCCCTTCCCTTCCCGCACGGTCTGCACCTCCACATCCTTGCCAAGGTACAGGTCCAAGGACTCAATCCCCTTCAGGAGATCAGACACGAAGGCGCGCACGTCCTCGGTCTGGGCCAGGGCGGCTGCAGCCTGCTCGCTGTAAAAGGGTGTGAGCTGCTGGATGGCGCCCGCAATCTCCTGCGTCTTGCCTTCGATCCATTGGGCCCGCACGGTGGCAATCTCATGTTGGCGGTTCGCGGCTGCGCGCAGCGCGGCCATCTTCTCTGGTGAGAGCCCACCCTCAATCGCTTGGGCTACAGTCCCCGTGGCCATGTCCACCACCTCGGCGGCATCCACGGGCGGCGCCACCGGCTCCGGAAGATTTCGGGGCTCTTCCTCAGATGGGGGCTCAGTGCGGTCTTGCTCATCAGCCTCGGCGGCATCCTCTGCCTGCTTGGCTGATTTCTCGGCCGCTTTTTCGTGCACCAGGGCGGCGATCAGGGCCGGGTTGCTCTGGCCCTGCACCAGCTCGTTTTGCAGTTCGCTGATGCGCGACTGGACCGCCTGCACCTCGGCATTTCGGATTTTCTGGTGGTCGGGTTCGAACTCAAAACGGGCCAGGAAGTCGTCCAGCAAAAAGCGGTGCTCGTCGTACTGGAACCATGTCCGCCGCGTGCCTCCCCCCTCCTTTGGAATCTCCAGATAGACGGATTTGCCGAACTTCAGGGGGTGGGGCCGCAGCACCACCGTGTGGGGCTTGTCGTCCACCACGCGGAGGGACTGGATCAGCAGGACCATGCCCGCGTCGATGCCCTCCTCTGGCACGTTTTCCAGGGCACGCCAATACTGGCCCGCCTGCAGGGTCTGGAACCGCGCCAGAGAGTGGATTTCAGCGTCGGAATGGGCCAGGGGGTGGTGGGTCATTTCAGGCGTCGGCTTTGATGGTGATGGCACGGAACATTGCGCAGCGGCGGAACGTGGCCACATCGAGGGGCTCATCGTGGGACTTCGAGACGCGCAGCGCCAGCCGCAGCAGCATCTTGATGTCGCGCGGGGCGATACCGGGGAACAGGTCCACCAGCTGCTCAATCAGCTCGGGTGACAACTCCGCTTTGAACTGGGTTCCCATCACCTTCCAGATTGCCGCAGCATCTTGGGCACCCGGAACGGTGTATTCGATGATGGCCGCGCACCGGGAAATGATGGCCTCGTCAATGTCGCTCGCTCGGTTGCTTGTCATGAACATAAGCGCCTTGGTGTACTCCAGCACCCGCAGGAACACGGCCACGATGGCGTTCTGTTCGATGCTGTCGCCGCGCTTGACCACGAAAACATCCGCCTCATCGAGCAGCAGGACGCAATCCCAGCGCGTGGCGCGGTCGAAGACCATCTTGAGGTTCTTCTCGATCTCCTCGGCTGTGGTGCCCAAGGTGCCCGCGTGCATCGCGTACAGAGGCCGCTTGATCAGCTCGGCGTACACCTCGGCCGTCAGCGTCTTGCCGACCCCAGCCACCCCCTTGCACAAGATGACGTTGGTGGCGCTCTTGGCTTCGATGATGTCGTTCACGAAGGCGTCGAGGTCCGTGGTGAGCACGTCCAGCAGATCCCGGTGGGTTTCAGGCAGGACCAGTTTGTGGCGCAGCGATTCGTCGTAGGCGTAGGGGTCCATGTTGTCCGCGTGAACCCAGTAGAACCCGTGGCTGCTCAGGTCAAACACCCTGACAACGGGGTGCTCGGGCACTTGGCCAACGCCATCCTCTGCATTGAACAGTGTTGAGTCGGCATGGCGCACCACGGCTTCATAGTCCCCGGAGTCGAGGTCGTGGATCACGCGGCGCCCCGTCAGGTCATCGCCGTCATTGCCGTCACGGGACTCCGAGTGGAAGGCTTTTCCCTTGATGCGAAACTGCTGTGCGAAGGCGCTCTGAATGCCCCCGTAGTGCCGATTCAGGCTCTTCTGGTGCGCAGCCTTCAGTGCTGGCGTTTCCTTGAAGATGCCCTGCTCGGCCAATATGTCCGCGACTCGGCGCTTGGCAACGATCTGGGGATGGAACCCATGCCGGCGCGTGAACACACCGAACGTGGGCTTGTAGTTGCCGTCGCGGCTGAAACCATAGCTGGCGGTCTCAATAAGCACCATTGGTGTCCCGTTGCGCCGGTAGTCCTGCCCGCTGTCAAAGGTGACATCCGTAACGAGCTGGGGATACAGCTTCCCATCGGGGCCCGTCACGTAAATCCATCCGTCGATCAGATCTGACTTGATGAACTCCAGCAGCACCGCCTGAAAGGCCTTGAAATTCGGTACCGGCTTGTCGAACTTGCCAGCCCTGGCCAGCAGGATGGACTCCAGGGCGCGGGCGGTCTTGTTGTCTTGCACAGCCTGGGCGGCATTGATCAGGTCGCTCATGCCCTCGTCGTTCAACTTCGCGGTGTCGATCACCTGATCGCGGTTGGCTCTGTCCGCATCTTGGCGATAGGACTCAAACGCGGGGGACTTGGTGAATGCGATGAGGTCAGGGCTGACGGTCAGGGACATGGAGGCTCCAAAACGGGGGGTGTCTGCAGGCGGTAAGGGTTGGATCGTTCAGGGCTGTGCGCCGCCAGACACGGCGGCTGCAGGCACGCCCCGCAGCACCTGTTTGCTCACGCGGTACTGGGCTCCGCGCTTTGTCGTGAGGACGTGGGTGTAGCTGTAGCCACCGCTGTAGAAGCTGGTTTGCAGTTCGGTCAGGGAGCCCCCAGCCCGCAGAGCGCTCAGAACCTGGTCGAGACCAGCGGATTTCATTTCATGGGGTGCAACGCTCACCCAATCGCTCTCCATGTGGGGGCTCATTGGGGCATCTGGCGTTGCTGACGCCCCGTTCGGCAGAGCGCTGGGTTGGTTGATGGCTTTTAATTGCATAGTTGCAATTATCAATTGCAATTAATTGCAATGCAATAGCCAATTCAGTTCATTTCGGCATTTGGTTCTTGGATATCGATGAGGGGACGATATCCGTCCATTTCAGTATTCGGATAGCGTCCAATTCAACATTGGCAGTGCGTCCAATTCAGCACTGTGATCGCGTCCACTTCCGCATCGCACCCATTTTCACCCTGGCCTCTAACGGCCATCCTCTTGGTCATTGAGGCACGTTCACAGCATGGGATTTGTGGCAAGCGGCTGCACCTTCCCCATAGCTGGTAGCTTGGAACCCTCGAACACTCCACAATGCGAAGCACCCCAGATACAAGGAGCCCGATGTGAAGGACTGGATACACAGGACAGAGGCAGTGGGTGTTGAAGACCTCGAAGAGATGGCCCGCGAATGCGGCTTGCTCGGGGCGGGGCAGTCAATGAGCCCCGAACTCCTCGCATATACCCAGGCAGTGGTTGAACAGTGTGCGTCCATTGCAGATGCCTACCCCCCGAAAGAAACGGAGGAAAGCGCCGCCGAGCACATTCGAGCCATGCTACCCACCTGATTGAGCCAGGCGGGGGAGAACAAAAAGGCTTGATAGGGTGTGCCCCTTTTCCGTGGGCGAGAATGGTGCTCGATTCGATGCACGAAATAGCGTCACACCGGACAAGAGGGAACCTGATGGCGAAAATCACCACGAACGAACTGCGCAAGCGCCTTTCAGCCTTTGCACACCAGTGGGCCGGCACCACTAGCGAAAAGGCCGACGAGAAACTCTTCACTGCACAGTTCCTGGCGTGCTTCGGCGTCCATCCGCATCAATACAGCCGCGAGTTCAGGCTGACCATGCGCGACGGCTCTCATGGGTTCATGGACGGGTTCATTCCCGGCAAAGTGATCATCGAGGGCAAGAGCCTTGGAAAGGACCTCAAGAAGGCCCGCGCGCAGGCTGAAGAATACCGATGGGCATGCCCGCCACAAGACCAGCCCCGCTACGTCTTGCTGCACGACTTCAATCAGTTCATCCTGTTCGACCTGACCCAGGACAAGTCGCACTCATGCCTGCTGCCAGAGCTGGCCAAACGTGCTGAATGGTTCCGTTTCCTGGTGGGTGACGCAGCCCCAGAGATCACCGAGGAGAGCGAGGCAGACCGTCGCGCGGCCGAGAAAATGGCCGCGCTCCATGAGGCACTGCTCAAAAGCAACTTCATAGGCCGAGACCTGGAAATCTTCCTCACGCGCCTACTGTTTTGCCTGTTTGCGGACGACACGGCTATCTTTGGGGACAACAGTCTGTTCCGGCGTCTCATGGAGGGTACGCGGGAGGACGGTAAGGATGTTGGATCGCAGCTCAGTGAGCTTTTCGCGGTACTCGACACTCCGATCAAGAAACGCAGCACCCTGCTCGATGAGGATCTCCGGGCCTTCGAGTACATCAATGGGCAACTTTTCTCCGAGCGTTCAGGTATCCCTGCGTTCGATAGCACCCTTCGCGCGCTCCTGCTGGAATGTGTTCGACTGGATTGGTCGAAGATTTCCCCAGCCATCTTCGGTGCCATGTTCCAAGGGGTGCTAGACCAGGAGGACGAGGGGCAGGAGGAAAAAGAGGAGCTGGATGGCGCCAATACCAAGAAAAAGAAAAAGGGAGCCAAGCGCCGCGAGCTGGGCGCTCATTACACCTCGGAGCGCAACATCCTGCGGGCCATCAATCCACTCTTCATGGATAGTCTGCGCGACCAACTAAGCGCCGCTGGTACCAGCCGCCCCAAGCTGCAGGCCCTCTACGACAAGTTGCCATCAGTTCGCGTTTTCGACCCAGCATGCGGATGCGGGAACTTCTTGGTTATCGCCTACCGCGAACTGCGGCGCCTTGAACTGGACTTGATTGACCGTCTGTTCAGCAAGGGCGGGCAGAGCAAAGGTCTGCTGGATATCAGCACCATGATCCGGGTGAGCGTGGAGCAGTTCTTTGGCATCGAAATTGACGAGAGTGCGGCTCATATTGCCCAGGTAGCCATGTGGATTACGGACCACCAACTGAATCTGGAAGCAGCTGACCGCTTTGGTAGCACACGACCTAGCGTTCCTCTTGTGCACAGCCCCCATATCCGCCATGGCAACGCGCTCCAGGTGGACTGGGAGGATGTCCTGCCTGCTGCTGAATGCACGTACATCGTAGGTAATCCGCCGTTTGTGGGGGCCAAGTACCTCAAACCTAAGCAGAAGGAAGATGTCGCCAGAGTCATGAACGGAGTGCCGAGCTTCGGCTTATTGGATTTTGTGGCCTGTTGGCATGTGCTGGCCGCTCGCTACATGCGCAAGAACCCCTTGGTGCGCACTTCTCTTGTCTCCACGAACAGCATTTGCCAGGGAGAGCAGGTAGGCGTGCTGTGGCCTCTGCTTCTGGAGCAGGGGATTCAGATTCACTTTGCGCACCGCACCTTCCAGTGGAGCAACGAAGGGCGCGGAGTAGCCGCCGTCCACTGCATCATTGTGGGCTTCGGAATGCAACCCACAGAGCAACCACGTCTATTCGAATACGGCTCCAACATCAAGGCGGCAGAGGCTCAAGTCCAACTCGTGAAGCGCATCAACCCCTACTTGGTGGATGCCCCAGATGTAGTGCTAAAGCGCCGATCAACTCCATTGAGCGCAGTCCCCGCTATGGGTATCGGCAACAAGCCGATTGATGATGGGAACTATCTCTTCACGCCGGAACAGAAAGACGCCTTTATTGCGAAGGAACCCGGTAGCGCCCCATATTTCAGGCGCTGGCTAGGGTCAGATGAATTTCTCAACGGGATTGAGCGCTGGTGCCTTCTGCTCAAGGATGCAACGCCAAACCAGTTGGCTGCGCTTCCTGAATGTCGCAAGCGGACTGAGGCCGTTCGCGCATTCCGAGAGAAAAGCGGTAGCGGGCCCACGATTGCATTAGCCGCAACACCTCGGCGATTTCATGTGGAGTTCTTCCCTGAACGCAGCTACTTGGTGGTTCCCAAAGTTTCGTCAGAGAAGCGAAGATTCATTCCCATTGGAATTCTGTCGCCGGACATTCTTGCGAGCGATCTGCTCATGACCGTCCCTGACGCTTCCATGTACCACTTTGGTGTCTTGTCTAGTAGCGCCCACAACGCTTGGATGCGGGCAGTTTGCGGACGCCTTGAAAGCCGATACCGCTACTCCAAGGACATCGTGTACAACAACTTTCCTTGGCCAGAGAAGCTCACTACCAAAAAGCAGCAGGCAATTGAGATGGCGGCACAGGAGGTTCTTGACGCAAGGGCGAGATACCCGGATAGCACCCTTGCCCAACTCTACAACCTTGCATCAATGCCGACTGATCTTGTTGCGGCACACGCGGCGCTGGATCGTGCAGTCGATGCAGCATACGGATACAAGGGCGGGTCAGCAGACACCAGTCGTGTCCAGTACCTTTTCGAGAAGTATTTACAGGCAGGTGGTGACACAAGGTAAAGCCTTGGGTGGGTAATGGGCCAGCCAGCTCCCTACCTCGGATGAACAGGTCTACATCAGCTCGAACGGTGAGAGCACTCCAGCCAAGTGGTCAGGCTGGCGCTGGTCCACGACAAGCCACAGCATCGGCCCATCCTGCACCTGTGCACCGGCCAGCACATCAGCAACGGTCATTCCCGCCCTGAGAAGCTCCTCGGGCGCGATTTCGCGCACCTGCATGCCGTTGCTCCTTGCGGCCGCGATGGACTCGCACAGGCGGGTTTTCCGGGGCCCTTCGCTGAGGTACTTGGCGAGCCCCAATTCCGACACCAGACACCAGGCCCCGTCCAACCGCACCGGCAGGAACGAAAACGAGTGCATCAGCATGAGTTGCCGCGCGTGCGCCACCGGGTGCCAGGATTCCACGGCAACGGGTGACGAGACCATGAGGTTCTCCACCGTTCGCTCTACACCAGCCATCAGGGCCTCCTCCAAACCAATACACAACTCGATTGCAGCCTGGGTTGCATGGCGCGCGTAGGAGCCCGTGTGCATGGCGTCGTTGCGCGCGGCCTGAACAATCGAGAAAAGAGCCCCAAAGGACTTGAAACGCAGCGGGAAGGCGCCGGGGAGTTCAGAAAAGACGAGCGCTCTGTTCGCCTGCAGAGCGATTTGGTCCCTGTAGAGCCCCAGCGCTTCCTGTTTGCCAAGAAGTCGAAGCCCAAGAGCTTCCAGCGCAAAGCAAATCTCCTCGAAGCCTTCGGCATCTTCCAGGGCAGCGTAACGCGCAGAGCGAAGACGGTCTCGATAGAAAAGGCGCTCGCGCGGCTGAAGGTCGATCACTGCTGGCGCTGCGCCGGAGGGGGCAGATCCTGCCATCGGGCCATTTCAAGCACGCTCGGCGGGATCGCCCAGGGTGGAGAGGGCGATTTTGTAGGTGGTCCAGGCATCGGCACCAATACCAGAGTCAACAGAGGCTTTCACCCACTTCGCCCTCCCCTCGCGATCAAGCCCGCTCCACCAGGCCATGCGCTCTTGGTCGTCCGCAATAGTCTCGATGCGTGACGGTAGACCGTTGAGGCTCACCTGTTCCATCAGATCCTCGAAAATCTCAGCAGCGGCTTCCGCGTCAGCCGGGGTGACCTGCCGGGAATTCTTGTCCACGCCGTTGATGCTGTGGCGTGGTCCTCCCTTCAGCACGCCCATCAGGTAGAGGGGCCTTCGAAGATGCAATTCGAGGAAAAGCCGGATCTTCGCCAGGGTCAGCTCTGAGCCCCTGCGTTGCGCGTCGTCGGCGAGGATCTTGTCGATGTTGATTTCCAGAGGAACGAAATCACCGGGCCCAAACAGGTTGGGCCACAGCCTGGCCATCTCTCGTGCGACCACGGTATCGCGCACTGGCATCGCCTCTAACAGGGCCAGATCTGTATCCATGGGGCTCATTCTTGTCTGCTTTCTTGGTTCATGTCGTCAGGATGGGCGTTTCATCATTGCTCTTTGCCGAGCATGAATTGGCTGCTACGTGCTGCCGAAACGTGGCTCCTACAGCCTCCCTATTTTCCCACTCCACGAACTTGAATGAGTCATCGGCCCCGACCAGGGGAAACTGACGCGTCTCGGCACCAGTGAGTTCGCAAGGTTCACCCACGCAAGGTCTACCGTGGCGAAGGAAGCGTAACTGCAGCCCCCGTAGGTGAAGTTCGTGATGCTGCATCCGGTGAATTCGGATTGGTTGCAGTGAGCGTCAAAAAGCTCGCCACCTGCAGGGTCACGTTATTGCCCTTGCTGATCGCGCGATCCGTCACCACGGCGCCCACGATGACCACGATTCCGAGAAAAACGAGAACGCGCATCCCATCACCAGGTGCACGGGCAAAAAGGCGTTTCAAAAAGGTGTTCATGACGATTCCTGTTGCGTCGAAATTCATGCACCCAGTTTTCCGATGAAGCAAATTTTCGGCGAACCCTACTGGGGGGGAACGCGCAAAACGTTGCGTGCTGACCATGAAATCCCTCTCACCCCCCCAGTAGGGTTTGACGCAGGAAAGGGGGGCGGTATATGGGGCTCACACCCTGATCCCGTGGTCAAATTCCCAGGATGGAGATGCATGTATCTGCCGATGCGGTCGGCCAACTGGGGGAGGTGTTCAGCCTGACAGGCGCGCACCAGACTGTGGCCGCGTCCTTCTGGGCATGGCTTGGCCAGCAGGACCATCACATCCGCCCGCCCGCCCCGGACACCATCGGCTCGATGTGCGGAGATCGTCTGCGCGTGCAGTGGTGGACTGACCCTACCGGGGCATGGTTCGCCGCCCAGGTGGTCGATATGACCGCGCGCAGCTTTTGGGAAGTTTTCCTGGTGCCCGCGCGCAGCGGTCAACAAGTAGCAGGACGGCGGCTCTGCATGGGCGATGCCAGCGCCATCGAACTCCTCGACACCCTCTGGCTGGAGGTCTTTGGCCCTCAGGTGGGCACCCAAGTAGTCGAAGCACGGTATCCAGCTTTCGCCGAGCTGGTAGCTGCAGGGTGCAACCCAAGCGGAGTGAAGACTGTCAGGGACGATGCCGCCATGGTTGCGCGTCTAGAGGCCGATGTTGCCTACTGGAAGCACCTGGCAGTATCGCTGAGCAAGACCGCGCCCACCCGCGAGAGCACCTACACCCCTCCCCCACCGGCTGAAGCCCCTTCTGCGGCCTCAGGCAGCACTGCAACGGCCCGAAAGTGGGGGCTCAAGGACATTGCTGAGTACGCCGAGGCGAATGCGCATCGGATCACGATCCTGCAGCGGGCTGTGTCTGCCACCAAGCGCAGTTCCTTTGAGAACCCGGACCTCCTCTACACCTGCCTGGAATTGCTGGCCATCGAGTACACCGAGGTCAAGACGGGCAAGGCCGACCGCAACGCCTTCAAGGTCAAAGCCGAAGCCTTGGGGATCGACTTCGGGGGCTCGGTTGATCCGAGTGTTGCCGGCGAGCTGGGCGACCTGTACTTCATCCGCCTGGGCGGGAGACGGCGGTTTCTGGACCAGCATCTGGGCAAGGGGAGCGCCCGAGATCCACGGTACTGCATGCGCATCTACTTCTGCTGGGACGAGGACACAAACCGCGTGGTGATCGGGCACATGCCATCCCACCTGCCCACCAGCTACACCTGAGAAGCCCCCCATGGCATCCAAGCTGACCAAGGACCAAAAGCGCGAGAAAAAGAAGCGCGAGGAGCGCAAGCTCAAGCTGCGCCGCGAGCATGAGGACAACCGGCACTTCAAGAAGGTTGACGGTCTGATGATGGCGATCACCCAGGCTCTGCAGGGCGAGGGTACCCAACAGGAACTGGATGCGGCGGTTTTGAACCTGGGCAGCGGCAAGTCTGTTGCCGTCAGTGACAAAGAGTCCCGTTTCCAGAGCCCAGAATGGATGAGGCTGCGGGGGTACACCACGCGCTTGGTCTCCATGCTTCAGGCTAACCCTGACGCCCACTACGCAGGATTTGGCCTGGACGGGCGGATCTTCCTCAACGGGGATGGCGATACCCAATTCAGGTCGGCCCACTTCCCTTTGAATGCGATCTTGGCCTCCAACTGGCAACCTGATGAGGTCGTTGCCAACACCTCCGTTGAGCTGGAACCAGAGCCCACGCAAGGGGCTTACTGTTTTGGGGTCGAGGTGCGCAACCTGGCGGTGCATTTCGCCATAGCGTCTACGGCCGACCCGGACGATCTGCCCGAGGTTTATTTTGTGTCACCCAAGGGCTGGCACCGTCTGGACTTCGAAATTTGGCGCCATGAACTGTGGCCATCCCTCGCACGCGTCATCCTGGCCAAGGATTTGATTCGGGGTCCCGATGAGAACCAGTACGCCCTGGATCGGCTCATGCAGGATACCCTGGCGCGCAAGACCGATGCGCAAGAGGCGCAGGATGGGCCCGTCCAGGTGATCGATGACAAAGCGCGAACCGTCATCCGCAGCCTGGGATCAGGCCTGCTGCTGGAAAGCGAGTTCCTGCTGAGCGCGGCCGAGGATGAACGCGCACGCCAGAACAAGGATGCACTCGCGCTGGAATGGAACCAGGGGTATGAGTCGCGCCAGGCGGAAATTGATATCCTGAATGAAAGGTATCGAACGCTAGAACATGAAAATCTGACGCTCAGGCGATTGGTTCTGAATCCGCCCTCCCAATCTCCGTCACCGCCAGAAGTGCTACTGGAGAAATCAGCACCCCCTGCTATGTCTCTTGAAGCTCGCATGGGAACGCTTTTGGGGCTGTAGCTGCGATGGAGGATCAGCCTTCATACATCGCATCCAACTGTCTGTCCTCAGCGCGATCACTGCGCAAAAAAAAGCTTGCACCCCATTTCAAAGCTACTCAGAATTTCCTTTCTTTTTGAGAGGGAATGCCATGACCGCCTTGAAATTAGTCAATAGATTAGTGCTACTTCCTGTTGTCTGCATTTTATTTACAAACGCAAACGCGGCTGAAAATATAATATTGACAGATATACAGAAAGAAATTACCAAAAAACTTGCAACAAAACCTGGAGCAAGGAAATTGAAGGTTACCGAGACTGTTGAAACAGTCTGCGGTGGGGGATTGGGACGGAAAATACCATGCTCAAGCCCCGTAGACAAAATGTCTTACCCTATTGAATTAAAATCAGCAGGCATGAGCGGCACCACTCCCATGTGCTACGAGCCAAGATGCTTTGACAAAGTAACAAGAAAGGAGTCAATTGCCATTGAGCCGCTTATTGCGACAAATGGCCGAGTAATTCAAGTCAGCCAAATGCAGGTCCTGGAAGCTCAGACAATTCAATTTCCACCCAAGACTTTCATAAAGCAAGCTGAAAAAATCAATTGCTCGAAAACGGAAAAATCAAAGATAAATGAGAATTTCTCATTTACATCACAATCAACCGTTTCAACGCAAGTTCGAAAGGGTGTGTCGTCAACAATTGGCGTCAATGCACGCGTTGATTACAAACTCCCGAGTGGATTCGGTGCAAGCGTTGGTGCCAGCGTAAGCCAGACTACAAGCCTGGACAGAACAGATAGCCAATCATCTACCACCACCATCAACTACACGTCGCAAGTTTTGGAGGACGTTCCTCCAATGACGAGAACGCGCGTTGACTTGATTTTGTTCGAAACTTCTTTGGAAGTTCCATTCAGCGGATCAGTCATAGTTGATGGTGACCTAGATCCAAATATGGATGAAAAACGGCAGGCCAGCCAGATTCTCAGCGAGTCCGAGCGAACAATTGAGGTAAATGGTGTACTGGCTGTTACTGCCTCAACCCTCTCCAAATCTAGGCGCAACGACTTTCCAGTTACCTCGCAAGATTGTGACGATGTTGAAAAAGGACTGGCTCCAGCTTATGTCATCCGCGACATGAATTACGTGGGAACAGGCTTCAACACCCTTACGACGACACCTCAGGACATCGCTGATCGCAACAAAAGAAACGGACTGCAATCAAAAGGTGCCAAACCACAAATTCGCTTCAAAGCCTTTGCGACCCCAGGCTCAATGTGCTACATGGGTCCCTGCGACTCACCTCCAAACGGCTACAGGGAAATTTGCTTTGCAGACGATGATGGCGCTTGCACTGTTTGCACCAGCGAGTCAGATGCTGTGTGTGAGCCTATCAGTGAACAACGACAAATCCTGAAGCGTTAGGAAACCCACAAAGCGTTTGCGACGTGCGCCTGGATTATGAGTTCATCAACTAGGCGCCCGTCAGCATACTTTTTGAACAAGAAAATTGTACGGAGCAAAAATGAACTCATCGCAAGCTTGAGGCTGAACACGAAAGATTTTTATCAGGGCGAATTCGAACTAGCAATGCTCCGACACTGACCAAGAACGCTCGAATCTCCAGCTTCAATTTCTTCGAAGAAGGTTGGCTTTGAAGGGTCGCGATTGCATGCCAGAGCTTTGAACACCCATTTCTTCTCCTGAAATGCGTAAGTAGCCCTACATTTCGTTTCAACAAAATCTCGGAGTTCTCCCTGCACTGATTCCTGAGAGTCGCCTTTGGCAAATCGGTTGTTGCACTCGAAATTGACCAATCCTCGATAAGGTGAAACGAGCGAATCCGTTTTCTGTACATCAAACTCCATCGTCGGATTGGTATATATTTTTCGCGCCCACCACTGTGTGTAATATGGATCGCCGGGCTTAGGCGGGGTGATTACAGGCTTCTGGTTGTTGAGCTTCGTTTGTAAATTACCCATAACAGATTTCAGCCCGTCTACAGGATCTGATGACGATGTTTTCCCGCACGCAGCAACAAAAAGCACAGCAACAGTCACAATCGAAGTCCTCAACATACCCACTCCCGTAGCCAAAATATTAAATGTAACGAACCAGCAGCATATCTGAATGAGATGACTCATTCAGGAAAATCGCCTCCAATACGAACGGGAAAATGCTCCTGATCGAGCCCCATCTCCAACCTTTTCATGAGCCCCCAAGCGAGCCCCACGTCGCCACCTGCAGGCTGGGCTTCCAGATGAGGCCGTGACACCTCCACGGACCCCAGATACAGGTTCTTGCGCCGTTGCGCCCTGACAGCCACCTCCAGACTGTCCAGCGGCGGCAAACACAAGGCCTCGCGCCGTGGCACCGAAGCGGCCATGGACAGCCCCTTGGGGTCGAAGTCGAAGAACGCCAGCACGGGCCGATGGTCCTGCACCAGCAGATCGTTCGCCACGTCCGTGCGGAAGTACCCCGGTGCCCCCCGGAACAACGCCAGCGCGGGGCGCCCCTTGAGAAATCCCGCCAGCCACTGGTATTCGTGCAGCCGCAGCATGGGCTCCAGGTTCTCGCAGAACACCAGTACCTCAAAGGGCAAGGCCAGCGCTTGGCGCACATCCATGCACAGCATGCTCCCCGTGGGGATCAGAACCCCCTGCAGGCCCAGCGGCACCACCGCAACCAGGCCCTCAGAGACGCGCAGGGCGCCCCATTTCTCGGATTCACCAGGTTGCACCTGACTGCGCGGTACCGGCTCCACCTGGCGCGATATCTCAAAGCTCCGCGCCTTGAGCAGATTGCGCGCCGCCGCAAAGTCTCTCTGGGTGTAGACCACCCTCCTCCCCTGCACCTTCCCGATGCCCTCGGCATTGAGCAGATATTCGGCGGTCGCGCTGTAGGGCCGAAAAGGCGGCTCTGTCTCGATCAGCCGCCTCAGGAACGTCACCTGCTGCTGGTTCATGCCTTCGCGGCCCCCGCAACCGAGGCCGGGTGAACCATCGCATCGTGGAACCGGTGCCGGAACCGCTCACCGGGGCGCGCGGGGCTCGATACCACCTCCACCCGGTATTTCTGCTCCCGCAGTGCCAGGACGGCAAAGCCCAGCCAGATATGGGGCTGCAGGGTCTTGGCAAGGTCGTCGGTCTCGCGCCATTCAGCCAGCGAGAACTTGTCGGTCGCGTGCTTGGCGGCACCGGCCAGTCTGTCCAGCGCAATCGCGGCGTCGGACTTCTTTTTCACGGGCCGCTCGTCCACCACCCGCTTGAAGCGCTTGATCTCCTTGGGTTGGGGCTCTACAGGCTGCGGAGGGAGCGCCGCCACCTCCTTGACCATGGCCTCCACGAACTGGTGGTCGGTGTCCTGGGGCTCGATCTGTGGCGCGAAATCCGGCAGACGCGCGGCCAGTAAGAAGTCGGGGATGCGCGCCGCAGGGTCCAGCTCAAATCCCAGCCATGAAGGCTGCTGGCGCATGAGCAGATCCAGCCGCGCGAGATGCTTATGGCTGCTCTCCACCTCACGGATGCGGAAGATCTCCCGTGACAGCTGCGCCTGCATCTCGGCCATGGCATGCTGCCAGGTCTGCAGGTGAGCCTGCAGGTTCATGCGGACGAACTTGGCCAGCTCGGGCATCCCGCGAGCGGTTGCCTCGCTCTCGATCTTGTGAAAGACAGCCGCCATGCGCGACATGTCTTGGGCGAGGATGTTGGCTTCGCGCTGGTAGAAGCGGTTCTGCGACTTCTTGGCCTCCAGCGTGCGCACATTACCGTAGCGAGTGGACAGGAGCGTGTGCAGGTACAGCAGGTTGCGCTCCACACTGTCGCCGATATCAAAGACCGTGGATTCGATGGTCTCCACGATGTTCTCCACCGCGCTGTAGTCCTTGGCGCGGAACAGATCGTCCACCTCATTCCAGAGCTGATTCGCCTGGCCTATGCGCGAACCGATCTCGGCCAGGGTCTGGTAGGCCGGGAAGAGCTGCAGGTGGTCGTTCAGGAAGTCGCGCAGCTTGGGGTGCAGCCGATAACCATCCTCCCCCGCAGGGCGCAGGGCGTTGGCCTGCCGCAGAGCCCCCACGGACGCCTGCGGGGCATCTTGCGCCGGCACAATGATGCCGTCGCGCCGGGTTTGCTCCACCACATCGGCATGCTGGTAGAGCGTCTTCAGTACGTCCTTGGTCGGTGAGGAGGTCATGCAGCCCCCGCCTCGGGAGCCTCAGCCTCTTCCAGCCGCGCCTGGGGGTCGATCTGGTCCACCACCTGCTCATCAGAGATGTGGGGGGTGTTTTCGTTGATGAAGGCAATGAGCTGCAACAAGTAGTCCACCTTGCCGGTGAAGGTGTAGCCCTTACTCACCTCGTTGGTCTGCTGCAGGTAGCCCGCTTCCTCCAGGATCTTGAACATCTTCTGGACGCGGAACACCGTTGCACCGCTGTCCGTCACCCGGTTATCGGCGAGTTCGCGCATGTCGGCCAGACGCCGCTCCAGCGCGGAGGAGTTGCGCACGGCCTCGCTGATCTCGGTCAACCACACCACATCACCCGCGTGGAGCTGTGGATCGCTCCCCTGCGCCTCCCGCAACAGGTTGAAGAAGCCCACGTAGGGCATCAGCCGGTGGCGCACCGTTTTGAGTTCCTCGCGGATGCGAGCGCGGGTGTCGGTGGTGGGCGATTCGTCATAGGCCATGAAGAACGCCCCCTCGTCGTGGAGACGCGCCAGCCGATACCCCACGGCCGACAGCCATTCCTGGGCATGCTGCTGGCCTTCCTGTGTCGCCAGTGCCTCGTACTCACTCTCAAACCGGACTTTGCAGACAAACTCACCCTTGGCGAGCAGCTTGAGCGCGGATTTAAGCGAGTTCATGCTCGGCCTCCAGTTCGTGGGTCTCGTTGGTGAAGATCGCCCCGGTGTTCTCGAACAGGCTCAGGCGCGGGAAGTGGCGCGCGAGCGCCGGATCGACACTGGGGCTGGCGCTGATCACGTCGATGTTGTTCAGGGCCAGGGTCTTGAGGAACGCGCCGACGTTCTTGGCGTCAAACCGGCCCAGTTCGTCGGTCACCCACACCAACCGAACTGGCGAAGAGCCCCGGATCATCTGCACAAAGCCCATGAGGAACATGGCCGTGATGAGGGCGGAATTGCCGTTGGAAGACACCGCCCGGAACTCCTCCTCATTGCTGATGACGGAACGCTTGCCGTTCTCGTAGAGGCTGAATTCGAGGCGTACCTGCTCGTTCAGGTCCACCTGCACCCCACCATCGGAGCGCAGAATGTCCTTGTACTCGCGCACCAGGGCGACATCCTCATCCGAGGGCAGCTCCATGCCGACACGGGAGTACGAGCGCCCTGTGAGCGCAATGGTGGGGCTCCTGTCCCGCATCTTGCGCAGCACCGAGAGGAACGCCTGCTGGCCCACGCTCGATGTGACGCGCACGCTCAGGTTCTTGAAGCGCTCGAAGTGCTCGGCCGTGGCCAGCGCCCTGCCCAGTTCGGTGTTGAAAGTCGCCACCAGGCGGTCGAAGGTGTCCAGACGGCTCACGAACACACTGGCGTTTTCGAAGAAGCCGTTCATCTGGTGGGTGAGCTGTTCGATGAAGCTCCCGCATTCAGTGCGTTCAAACCAGTCGCACAGCTGCTCCGCTTCGAGCCACAGGTACTCATGCTCCAGACGGGTCTGCCGGTCAGGTAGCTCCTTGCGCTTGAGCTTGAGCCAGTCATTGGGCCCGCCCTCCTTCTTCTCAAACTCATTGCGCAGGGACAGGACCTCGCTGCGAAGGGCCGCAGCCTCATCCACCAGCGTGCGGAGTTTGCGGGTCACCTCCTGGTCGAGTTCCAGCATGTAGCGCCCGGTGTAGGCGCTGCTGGGCACAAAGTCGAGATAGTCTTTGAGCTTCTGGGCGCGCAATTCCTCCAAGCGCTGTGCGTCATTGGCGGCGGTTGAAATCTGCCCGTCGAGGGCTTCAAGCACCTCCTTGGCCTCCTTGGTCAGATCATTTCGGCGGGTTTCCAGACCTCCAAGGTTCTGTGACGCCTTGAGATAAGCGGTGTGCAGTTCTCCCACCTTGCGCCGGGTCGTTTCAAAGTGCGGTAGCTCGTCCTTGCAGAATTTCTTCCAAGCGACCACCTCATGCCGGTTGTTGGCAATCGCATCAAGCTGGTCCCGCAGCCCTTTCAGTTCTTTCTCCACGGCATTGATGCGCACGGTATCGAGCCCCATGCCAGCCAGCTTGCGCTCATAGTCCTGTCGTGCGTTGGTCAGATTGGTCTGCAGGGTCGCTTCAACTTCTTGTGACTCGGCATCCAGCTTGTTGATCTCGCTGTTCGACTCGGCCTCCAGGACCTCAGCCTGGCGCTTGTACCCGGCGTTGATCGCTTCACGCTTATCCTTGACGCCTTCGCGGATGGCTCGTTCTTCATTGACAAGCACGTTCAGAGCCGTCCTCAAGCCATCAAGGTCCTTCCGAGCCTGGGTCTCAGCATCGCTGCGCTCGGTCTTCACAAGGCTGTCGAGGCGTCCTTTGTCTGTGACCGCAGCATCAAAGGCCGACTTCGCCAAACCAAGGGTAGCTACCGCGCTGCCATGGTCGGTTCCGGCTTGCTTCAGCTTCAGTCGGGCTTTTTCTGCATGGTCCGCAGCTTTGTCCACCGACGCGTTGATGTTTGCGATCTGGCCTTTTGCCGTTTCAAGCTGGTGGCGCACCGAATCCATCGAGAACCACTCAGGCAGGGGTAGCTCCTGAGTGCTCACCGTGGCATTGCCCACCACCACGGCCCCCTCCTCGCCTCTCTGTGCGGCTGGGATGTCCAGCATCACTGGTGAGAGGTCGGTTCGGTGGATCACTGCCTCCGCGATCAGCTTGCTGGCATGGGGCCATACAGGGTCGTCGCTTGCACGGATGAAGGCGAGCAAGGAACCGGGTTCCGGGGTGACCTGGGCGGTCAGGGCATCAATGTGGTCCAGCAGCGCTTTCTGGCTGGCCTCAAGCTCCTCCAATTTCCTGATTGCCGCTTCAAGTTCACCGCGAGCCTGTGCCTCATCTTTTTCACGGTCAGAGGCTGCGTCTTTGGCTGTGTCGAAATCCTTGCGGCGCTGTTCGAGAATGGCCTCAGCCTCCTCTTGTGCAGCAAGGGTCTCATCCGTGGCAGCGGGGTTTTTGATCTGTTGGTTGATCTCGCCTTCGCGGGTGGCCAGGCGGGTGCGCTCCTTGGCGATCTCGGCGAGCCTGGGGGGCTCCTCCAGCGCCTGCAAGTCCGCGTCCTTGGCTTCACCGAGGGTCAAACGCTTTTTGAGCCCCGCGCTTTGTGCTGTGGCTTTGCGCTCAGCGATCTCATTTTGTTGACGCTGTGCGGACTGCTCGATTTCGAGACAGCTCCTTTCGTATTCGGTCAGGAGAGAACCCGATGCAGAGGTGAGGCGCTCATGCTCTTTCTCCTTGTCCCGCGCCTGCTGCCGAAGTGCGGCCTCCCTGGATTCATTGGCCTCAAGGGTCTTCGCATCGATCCGGTCGAAGTGATTCTGGCGACTGGTCACGCCCTCAAACGCTGCATTGAGGAGCTGCCACTCGTTATAGGCTTCGGTTTTTTTCTGCTCGGCCTCAGTGATTTCGTTGCCCAAAGCACCAAGCGCCTGATCGAAGGCCTCTGCCTGGGACTTGCGCTCACTGGTCAACCGTTCTTGGTCCGTTGCCGCCTGGGCGAGTGCTGCCTTGACGGCCACATGGAGCGAGCACAACTCCATGTGAACCCCTTTGATGCGGCCGATGCGTTCCTTCATCCGGTCAGCGTCGGGTTTGCGCTTCAAGATATCGGCCATGTGGGTGCGACTGTCCAACCAGGTGGTCACATCCTCGCGGCGCTGCTTGAGTTCGCGCACGTTCTGGCGCTTCGATTCCGTGGCCTGGTCCTCGGCCACACGCTCCAGCACGATGTTCTGCAGGTCCCGAAAACTGATCTTCTCGTTGGCCATGGCAGCTGCAATCTGGTTGAGATTGCGCAGGGGGCGTGGCCCCAGTGAATGATCGCGGGCCAGCAGTGCCATCTGCTTGGCGTTCTTGCTGCTCATGCGCTCATTCAGGATGACGCTGCGGTACTCGTTGAGCTGCAGGACGGGCGAGACATTGATATTGCGCGCGTGGAGCCGGGGGGCGAACTCCGTGCGCGTCACAAACGTGTTGTTCTCGTCGTAGAAAAAGGTTTCATCAAACCCGGCTGAGACGATCCGAAAGTCCGGGATGTCCTCGCCATCCTTGGCGTACATCACCACCGTGCGCAAATGGGAGTCACTCTCACGCTCGTACTCATAGGCCACCGCGCTGCTGGGGTCGGGCAGCGTGTGCCGGATCATGGACGCCTTCCCGGAACCCTTCAGGACCTGGGAGGGGGTTGCGCCGTAGAAGAGAGGGATCAGGCGCAGAAAAGTGGTCTTGCCCACCCCGTTGTCGCCCACTGCCAGAACACCGCCGCGTGGGTCCAGTTCCGAGATCCGCCCCGAAGGGTTGCTGTCGCTGGGGTTCCTGATGTTGATCGCGATGATGCGGCGAAGCTGATGGGGCATGTGGTTCGATCCCTCGGATGTGATTAGACAGGCTGTGATTTCATTGTGCCTACGCAGCCCCGCTCAAACAGCGCTGCCTTGCTTGAGCTTTCCAATGAGCGCGGTGAGCTTTGCAGGGTCGATGTGATGCTCCGTGCGGGAGACACCCGTCGCCACCAGGATGTGCGTCAGTGCCGGCGCGTAGGTCGCCACGTTCTCTGGGGTCATGCCGCTGGCGATGGCCAGAGCCCCGCCCTCCCCCATTGCAAAGATCTTCTGCGGGTCCGGTGCGTGGCCGGTGGCATCGCCGCTGGTGGTGGGGATGAATCCTGCGGCACGGGCGTGAGCAGCTGCTCCGACCGGATTGGGCTCGTGCGGGCGGTACTTGAAGGCAACGCTGGCGAAGAGCTGCAGGTGGGGATGGTCACGGGCAATGGTGGCCATTTCCTGGCCTGCAGCCGTGAGCCCCTGCGAGTCCACTCCCATATCGTCGGCCCAGAGCATGTCCGACCCCGCCTCCAGCGCCATCATCGCGGCTCGGACGCACCCCATGGAGAGCAGATTCAGCCCTATCGGGAACCCCGCGTTCTCCCGGATGGCGGTCCGAGCAACGTCCACCAGTTCAAGGTCCGCGCCGTCATGCGAGATCAGGAACACACCGTCCGCGCCGCATGTTCGTGCGACTTGGATTTCGGAAAAAGTGGTGGGTGCATCCAGGTGATGGATGACGGGGTAAACAAGGGGCGGCAGGGCGTTCATAGGGGCACGTTGTTGGGGTGTGTTCGACGGATGGACTGCCAGCGTCAAGCGGCGGTAAGAGGTTGGGCAGGATCGGCCGAGGTGATGGACGCAACGAAGGCGTCCAGGTCCTGCGAAGTGAGAATGCTGAACAGCACCTCTGTCTTGACTGGCGCACGCATGGCCTTGGACTGGTAGTGCTGGGCGGCGGTGGGCAGAAACACGCCGTGGGGGACCCCCGTGGCATCCCCAAGCCACATACGGGCCCGGATGTCGCAGCACTGACCTGCGGGCAGCGTCACCCACCAGTGCAAAGGGATGTGCCCTGAACCGTCCACCGTGAGGCTTCCAACGTGGATCGCGTGGTCAATCCCGACATGCAACAGGATCTGGGAAAGGGCTTGAGAGGCGCCATCGCACTCCAGCGGCATGCCGTGCAGGACCTCCAAAGGCAGAGCGTCCAAGGCTTCCAGTGCGCGGGCAGCGAATTCGGCGGGGGGCATCATGTTCTAGGCCTTTGGGGTACCGTGCTGAGCAGCCTCTTGCTCCGCAAGCTCCCGTTGTAGCTCCTCGTGCTCTTCGGCGAGCACGGCCTGGTACCCAGCTTCGTACTCCTCCATTTCGCGCCGATACCCAAAAATGTCCAGGTCGGAGCGAGGCGAGTCGCCTTCGAGCGCGCCAGGTGGGACATAGACAAATTGAAGCTGCGGTGGTGGGTTCTCTTGCTCATAGAGTTCTCGCCGCCTCGTATCCAGCCACTGGCGCGACTCACGAAGCCTGAGCTGGAGATCGATTTCCTCCGGCGTCTTCCCCAAGGCCTGCTGCTGGGCAATGAACCTTTCTCTGGGAGAAAACCAGAGCGCAATTCGCTTGAGCCAGCCCACCCTCAACGCCCTGCCAAGGATGGGGGTTGCTGAACGGCCTTGGCTGCAGCCCATGCATCTGCCCAGATGGTCTTCATTTCATCGCCCGAGGGGTCTTCCCAGTCCCGGTGGTACTTGGCCTCGAATGCTGCCTTCATAGGGTCTGCAGGCGGGGTTGCGCCAGCACCCAGGACCGCATCGACCTCGGATGCGAGGTAGTAGCTTTCGCCGTGGATGGTGTCGTCACGGCGCAGCGGTTGGAAGACGGGGCTCTTTGCCCCGAACCATGTGTTTCTCTCTGGTGGCACGTCATTCCTCCATCAATGCTTTGCGGCGTTGGAGATGGCTGATGCAGCCATGGCCTGGACAGCAGCAGCCGCGTCGGATGTAAGCGCTACTAGCGAACCGCCTACTTCATGGACTTCAAGCTGCTCTCGGGTCGAGGTGTTGAACACCCAGGCCTTGCCTTGGACTTCCAACATCGCTTTCAGCCGTAGCTGCCCTGCGACTACCTCCAGACCACCACCGTCAGCGTTCTTCACATAGATCGTCATGTCGGAATCCTCTACCGCAGCCTGTAGAAAGGCAATGTCGAGAGGCTTTGCTTCTGCGCGGCCCCATCTTTCCGTCGATCCATTACTTCAGCCCATCCAGGCCAAGCCATCATGTCGATGGCACCAGTAGCGCTGCGTGGTTGATCTTTGCACCACTTGGAGATCTGCTCTGCCTCCGTGGCAGTCAAAGCAGACATCAATGATTTCGGCTCGCCTGACGCGCCGAACATCAACTTAACTTCTTGGAGCTGCATGGTCGCTTCCATTCAGGATGTGATGCCGAACTTGGCGGAAAGCTCAGCAATCCGCTGTTCGCGCTTCACCTCGGCCGCGTGTGATTCATCGGTTGCCAGATCGGGGCGCACCGCAACCGATGTGCAATAGCGCTCGCTCATGCGGACCAGGCCCACCAGTTCGCTCAGTTCCTTGCGCATGTTCTCGAAAACCATAGAGCCCCCTATTCCGTTTCAATATTCGCCTGGGCCAGATCCAACGTAGTCGGATCAATGACCATGGCAGCACTCGCTTCGATGTCGGCCGATGTGATGACGCCGTAGACCAGCCCAAGCCTCGCGATCACCGGCAGTCGGCCTAGCTTGGACATCACGCCGACAGCCCCGGCGCACGTCATGCGCTGAGTGGAGGAGTCCAACGTCTTGTGGCACACGAACGTCTGCTGGTCGTCTCGAAGCAGGCCGGAAACGATGCCCTCGATCCGACCTGGCTCCAGCGGTATGCCCTCCCCGTCACAGCGAAAAGGGCAGTTCGAGCAAGGGCGTTTCGTGATGGGCATGACCAGGGGCTCGTGAGTTTTCAGAGCAGCATCACGGCTTGGAGCCCGATGACGACTTTACGCACTCGAAGGGCTTCCAAGCGCCATTGGGGTGCTTGACCTCCTTGCCCTCTGCATCGATCAGTTTCGTGACCTGGAACGTCGCAGAGTTGCCTTCGAACTTGAAGCTCATCACTGTCTGGTCTTTGCCTGGAGCGAGTTCAAAAGTAGTGCCACGGATGTGAGTCAAACGGCCTTGTCCGCCTTGTGACGCTTGTAGAAAAATCGCAAGGTCTAGGGGCTGAACGGCTAAACGAAACTGGGTAGGCGTCAGGGTCACGCTGCTGCCGTCGATCTTGTAGGTCCCATTGATCTCCGTCGATGCCCGCCCGCTTGCCTGTGGCGAGTTGGGATCGCCGAGGGTGTCTTTGAGATACAGCCCCCCTGCTTTGAACTCCATGTTTGGACGTTCTGGACCGTCGCAAGTCCAGCTCCCGATCAGCTTCTCGCTATTTCCGCCACCACTGCATGCCGAAAGACACATCGCGGCCAGCACCACGGGCAAAGACAGTTTGTTCATTCGAAGCGCCCCCTCCACAGTTGAGAACCAATTTTTTCATCGCATGTTCGATTGGATTTCATACACGTTATAACGTGTAGTCAACGCGTCAGCATGCATAAACCCCATGCGTTTCAATCAGAGAAATACGGCACCAGTGGCGCATCGGTACGTTGGTACAACGGATGCGTTGGAGAGCCATCCTTGTTGCGGCCGAAACAGAAAACCTTGGCCGGATCACACACCTCCAGCAGGATCTTCTCAACGGCCTCCGCGCGGCCCGACTTGAGACCCGGCACCCCCCAGCCCACGACCACTAGGCGAGCCTTGGAAGCGATGCGGCGAATCCACTCATCATTCTCGGGAAGGTTCACGACCTCGGTTTTGGCCAGATCTGCTGAATAGGTTCCGCGAATGGACATCACGTTGAGCTGGTAGTAGGCGCCAACGTCCCAGTGCAACTGAGCGCGGCGGCACATTCCATCCACCGTGGGGTCGCCCACGTCCTCGGCCGCGCCGGATGGATTCATGCAAATGCCGCAGGCGAAGTCCTCGATGTCCCCCCAGTGGCGAAACAGGGTCATCCTGTGAGTGCGATCCGCATTGAAGACCGTGCGCTCGACCACTAGCTGATCGACCACAGACGCTGGCAAAGGAGCAGAAGAGCCAATGGCCGCTGTGGCGTATGCCTTGCCACGCCCTTTACGTCCGCGAGTGACTGGGGGCTTCTCCAGATCCGGGAACAGGTTCAGGCTATCCATGTCAGAGCCCCCCATTGAGCCCGTAGGCCTCTCGAATGGCTCTGTCGAACTCGCGGTACCGGCGTACCGCATTGTTCAGCGCATTGGGCTCCATTTTGTGCGCGAGGGCCGCGTCTGCCTGTGTCAAGCCATCCACCAGGACAAGACGCGCCGCTGAGCGCGCGGGCTCACGGGCCCGAATCATCCTGGCAATCGTGTCGAACTGCTCTCCCGTCATCAGGCCCCCATTCACATCCAGGTCTCAACGATTTGGGGCTCATCCCCAGGCGAGCGCGGCATGCAATGCAGGCCAGCCGGAAGCTTCGCCCTCAGCCCCTCAAGAGTCTTGTCCTGCAAAAGCTCACTCGTCGGCTTGTCCAGCACCCACTTGCGGGCCACGAAGCGACCGGGGAGATCTATCGGGCTGTCGTAAATAGTCCAAAGCTCAAGCATGCTGCCCCTCAAAATCCAGTATTGGAAGATGGACCGTCACCTGCGGCCTCTTCCCCATTTCGACAGTTTCTCCCGCCCGTACTCAACGAGGGCCGGGTCTTTTTCCAAGCAGAAAATCTGGTCCGCCTGATCCAGCAAGTCCAGTGCCGAGAGCACCTTGAGCAAGCTGGCAAGCGTGACGCCATCGTGCCCCGCTTCAATGGATGAGATGGTGCTGAGCCCCACATTGGATAAACGCGCCAGGTCGGCCTGAGTCAGGCTTCGCGCCTTGCGCGCTACGGTGGCGCGATCAGCCATGCTCTGCAGTGCGTTGTGGACATCCACCGGAATTGGATTGACCGGGTTGCCGACTCTCTTTGCCATGGCAGAAATTCTATCTGCAAAAAGTTTGCCATGGCAATTATTTTGCAAGTCGCGAACCCTTGGTGAGAGCACATGGATCAGCGCGTGATCCACCCGCAAATTAGAGGCGTGGCCTTACCGCTTGAACCCTTCTGTCAGAAGGGAAAGGTCGGCAAATGTGCTGGCCAGCAAAAGCCAGAGAGCAAACACTACCGCGAACCCGATCTGGCCATCAGTCAGCCCCAGGAACCGCCTTTTTTCTGATGCCTTGACCCGTTCAGCCTTAACTCTCTTCACCATCGTCACACTTCCTCAATGCCATTTGTGAAACGGCTCATTGCTTTCTTGCGGAGGTTGTCGATTACCTTTGCTTTTGTTTCGTTTTCCTGGCGAAAGTGCGCACGAAGGGCCATGCTTAAATCGAATTCGGTAACGGGTTTCTTCTTCTGTGCAATTGGGCGCAGCACAGCCTTACCCGATTCGTTGAAATTAAATCTCTCCACAAACTCAAGACCCTTATCACCAAGAGGGGAGATAATACTCCGAATAGCGAGATAGCTGAAATAAAGCATCATCGCGGACACCCCCCCCAAAAAAGGCACAGGCAAATAACAAAGGCTCAAATGCTAGGCCATAGGTATAAAACCCCATAAAAGAAAGAATAGCAAGAGCCAGGCCAATACAAAGCGTTACCACAGCAGGATAAATCGGCAAGTAAAGGAATATCTCTGCATCCGACTCATCCTGAGTCGATAAAACAGATTGCGCTGCATTGTCTCCAGTGGTTTTTCCTGCCATATGCACTCCTACTTCATTCGTTCAAACAGCACTTGAACTTAGCCAGCCTTCAAGGGCAAACCAAGCTTGCGGATAAGGTCAACCTGCCCCTCTTTAACCAGCACATCGACAAGAGAAGCCTGACTACCAGGCATGGGTTGCGATTTGGAATGCAAGGTCGCATCACCGTCAATCCAATAGTGAACCTTGTAGATGCGCCCTGCAGGTGTTTTGGCCCAGACAAGCCAGTTCCGAAAAGACATCGACTCGAAATTCAATCCCGAGTAATCTCGCTGAACGTACAGGATTTCGCTGTCGGCCCCAATCCACTGCAAGGCCTCACCATCGACCGAGCTAATGCCTGACCACCTCAAGAAATCCTCTTTGATAAGGGCCGGGGCTCGACTTACAGCAGCATCAACTTTGACCTGTTTTTGATGGCTTTCGTAGAGAGTTGCCACCACACAGGCAAGGCCAATAAAAACGGCCAACAGAAATAATTTCGCCTTGATTGGCATACCTTCGAGTCCCCGGCTTCTATGTCAGTTACAGATGTCTCTTAATCCTTGATGCTCAAACCGGCATTGCGACGTGTTTGGCCACATCAGCCTCGGAGAGACCCGACACATCCAGGCCGCGAGCTGCCAACTGGTGCTCAAGGCCACCGGCTGCACGCTGCTGGGAGCTTGCTCCCCACAGGCTCATGAATGCCAGCGCAGGGAAGGCAATGGCAGGGAGTACCTTGGTAACCCATTGCAGGGCGGGAATCCACGCGTACTCGCTCGTGATGTCTGCTGCAGCGCTGTCAATGAAATAGGACAGACCGATGACGAAGCAGCCAAAGATCGCCAGAGCAAATGCTTGCTTGCGACGGCGCGCAATACTGCCCAGTGCGCCAAAGTAGTTGAAAACGATGCCCTTGTCGCTCTCGCTCAGGTTGGGCAGATCGTTGACGGTGAGTTTCTTCATGGGAGCCTTTCAGGTTGGGGTTAAAAAAAGGGGCGAGGCCTGCATAGGCGGCAATTCGCCATGCATGCCTCGATAGCGGGCCAGCTCATCGCGCAGGTTGAAGATCTGCACTTCAAGCGTTTCAGATTTCCGCTCAGCGAGGCGAAGCTCCTGCTGGAGGTCGGTCACCCGGAAGGCAAGGCGGTTTCGCTCCTTGCCCATGTCCACGAACTTTTCTGGGTCGCAGATCCTGTCGAACATGCGAACCAAGAGGAAGAACTCGCGCGCCGTCTCCGATTCATGTCGCATCGCGGCGAGACGCTGGCGCTGCAGTTCGTAGTTGGAATCCGTGTACGCGCCGACTCGGGTCTTCAGATGCCCACGGGCGTTCACCTCCACCAGGCCCCACTTCTTAGGCAACTCCTCTGGCGAGATGAGCCCCTCGGGAGCCATGTAGTAGCGCCAGTTACCGATGCCACCCGCGTGCCTGTGAGGCTTGGCCTTGTCTGCCAGGAAGTCCGAGCGAGAGACCTTGCACTCGACCAGGACAGTTCCATCCATGGACGTGTCCTGCATTCCGGAGTATCTGTAGCCCACGGCATCGGGGATCTCACCGCTCCAGCCAGTACGGCACTCGTCAATGGCGACTGTGCAGCCGTGGCCTCCGCGAGAAAATGGGCGTTTGAGCCAAGTCACCGCTAGCTTGCAAAGATCCGAGTGTTTCAGGGCGGTTGCCATGGAATCAGCGTCTGGAGGTCAATTTTCGCGCCCCCGTGAAAGGGGGCTCAGCTCTTATCTCGCGTATTTTTCATGAACCGGTTTTGATAATAAGAACCGTAGATCGAGAAAATAAGTATTGACGCAACCAACGCAACAATTTTGTGAAGCAAGCCATTGGCAATAATTGACAAAAGAGACATTCCAATCAAAATAATTAGAGCCTCGCGTCGAACAAAAAATGAGTCCTCCAACCTCTTGCTAAAGCCCAGCTTGCAATGCAAATAGGCCACAGGAACGGTGATCAAAGACATCACATCGACAATATCTAGAGAAATCATTTTTAGTCGAATGCGCAACCAGAAAAAATGCGCTATATAAATTTGTTGTTCACAATTCTCGTGGACGCCCCACCTGCAAACGGTGGCGAAAAGCAAGCGAAAACGTGACGTTTAGCTTTTTTTGATGATGGCCCCCCGCTGAACGGCGCCCCTGGGCCAGGCTGGTCTTGCCTCGGTCGAGATGCAGGCAGCCGCAGCTGCCTTTTCCCAGTCAGCGTCCCCGGCTGAAAAGGGGGTGCAACCGCCAGAAGTCAGCCTCTGTGACCTCGCGGGATGCCATACCGTAGTGCCCCTCAAGCGCAGGGACCACTTGGGCGACAAAAGCTGAACGCAGGCTTTCGTTGCCGTGGAAGACCCGGCCTCCACACTCGAAGCAAAGAGCCCCATCGAGCCCCGTCACATCGACACCAGCGCGATCCGCAATGGCGTCAAGGCCAGGAATGGGGTGATGCCCGTAGGGAACGGACAGGTAGCCAGTGCCGCGCCGTTTCGGTACCAGCACATGGAAGTTGCTCGCCGCCCACGAATAGAGCAGCACGAGATGACTGCGCGGCACGGTCTGGCTCACGGTAGCTCAGTCTTCGGGAACCAGTTCCTGATGTCGTCGTAGTCCTGGTGAGCCCCAAGGATGACAACCGAATCGACGTGGTGTTCCTGGGTGTTCAGGTAGGGGACGTTGATGGTGCCGCCCTCCACGAGCTGGCACAACAACGCGTCTTCATCCATGTTCAGGAGAAGTCTGCACTGAAGGGGGCGGCTTGAGTAGATCCCGCAGCCGTCATCCCTCAGGAAGGTACAGGGCTTGCCAAACGCTACCTGCGTTGCCGCCTTGTAGCTCTCGCTGTCCTCTTCCACGTTGGCCATGGTGTACTTCCCTGCCAAAGGGTTCAGTGGCGCCCCAGTTTCCTTGGCGATGACCAGCGCCTCGGCTCTGGAGATCATCACGGCGATATGGCAGCAATGTGAGCACCCCTTGCGGCATGCCGCCAACGGCGCAGCACTGCCCGTGACACTATCAGCCGCCTTGCGCAGCCATGTCACCCGCTTGGCCGCGGTGCCGGCCTTGGCCGCTTGGTCGAGGAGCCGGGATTCCTGCCTGCGATCCACACCTTTGAGCGTCTGCAGCTTGGCCTCCACGCGTTCGCGCAGGCCTTCCCACCGGCGCTCGATGCGCCCCATGACCTCGGGGGTTGGGGCTTGAACCTGCCCACCGGGCACCAGGAAGTCACTGTCGGCCGTCATGGCTTGCCCCTGCTCCAATGGGTTCGAGGCCTTCATCCAACGCGGCACAGGCCAACATGACGGTACGGGGTACCAATTCGGGGCTCATGTGCAGGTACTTGGAGTAGCTGGCGCGGCTGATACCCAGAACTGCGGCGCCGGAAGCCAGGGTGTGCTTGTGGCGCTCGTGCCAAACGGAGATGTTGCGCACGCACTGCCCGAGAGTGACACCTTGACACGCTAGACCCACCAGTCGAGGCAAGCTCTCGCGCTTGAGATAGTTCCAGAACATGGTACGGCCCAGCCCTAGAGCCTCTGCTGCCTGCTGGTAGGTAAAGCCATGGTTCTTTTGCCAGGCGGCAAGCGATTCATTCATGGTGTGTGAGAGGCTAAATATTGAACTTGCAATTGCAATTAAAATTGCAATAAATTGTAGGTTCAAAAGTCAACTTCTCGAACACCGATGAAAACGAAAGCTCTTGAGAAAGACCTGCAGCGACTGCGGAGGCTGCAGACCTGGGCTCTTGCTACCAATCTGGCCGCAGTAACCCTGGCCGTCCCTGTCGCGATCTGGCTTGTGGTCCGTTTTTTCACAGCATGAGCAGCCCCGCACGCCTACTCGCCATCGTTGCCGTGCTTCCTCAAAAGCGCGTTCAATGCATGCAGCCAGGATGCGGACACGGCGTGTATGCGGCCATCCATGTTGTCGAGGAGAACGGGCAGATCCTGGTGCTGGGCTCCACCTGCTTTGCCAAGAGATTTGGTAGCGCCTCTGCCTTGGGACTGCCCGCGTACTCAGCTGGAGGCGGGAATGGCAAGCCCCTGACTGAGGATGAGCGTCAACTGCTCATGAACAACACCGCAGAGCTGATGGCGCGCTTCAAGGCGGAACACGATGCAACCATGGCGGCTGCTGAAGCAAGGCTGCGCGAGTTGCGCGAACGGGCGCCGAGCTTCAACATCGTTCGCAGGCCTGCCCCGCCACCACCGCCGCCACCACCAGAGCACCCATGGCCATGGCAGCATCGCCAAAACTCCTCTGTTGCTCTCCTGCGGGGATCTGATGGGCAGTGCTGGGTTCGCGTCATGCACCAGAACGGCAAACAGATGCTTTCTCCGTGGCCGATGTTTCGTGGATGGGAAACGGCGTTGCCCGCCATTTGCGGAGCCCCTGACCTCGCACTGAAGGCCTACGTGGTGCCCAACATCGTCACGGCCATTCAGGCTCTTCGCCAGCTTGGGTACGCCGCACCTGAAGTTACCCGCTGGCCAGAAATTCTCAAGATTGCGCCTCGCCTTCCTCGCCCTGCAGCACGATAGAGCGCGAACTTTCTAACTCTGCACACCTCGGGCCAGGTGCCACAATTCCCCGTCACAACTATGCGGGGAGTCTGCTCATGGAAATCTATTGCTACGGCACAGCGAGAGTGCGCCACGCCGTGACTGGGGAGGTCTACTCAATTTCGGCCGACGAACTTGACTGGCAAGACGCAGGCGGCGACGAACGCCCAATGGGCCCAGCCTTCCACCATAAAGCCATGGTCGAACACCCGGAGTTGGGGCTCATGAGCTGGGGGGTATGGGAATACCCAGAAGGCGCGGAAAACATGACCGAATCCAATGTAGGTCAGCACATCCTGGTCGAGGACTTCGACTTCGGCCTACAACACGAAGAACCAGAACCTGAAAATTGGTTGGAGTATGTGCCCCCAAACAGCGCCTATCGGTCATTTCTGACAGCAAGCGCCGAAGCCATCGACTTGCTCAACGAAAGAGGCACGGAGGAAGGGAGTTCCAACATCAACCGGATGCTCTTCACTCAACAGATCGTGATACTTGAAGCCTATCTCTGCGACACACTGATTGCGGAGGTAGGGTCTGACCAGCAGGCCGAGGATCGCCTCATTGCTGAGGCTGAAGGGCTATCAGATGCGAAATTCACCCTTGAGGCGATCAAAGCCACCCCTGACTTTGCCAAGGCAAAAGCCCGTGAATATCTGCGCGATATGCTGTATCACAACCTACCTAAGGTGGACGTGCTCTATAGGATCGCACTGGGAATTCGAATACTGCCTCTTGCGGCGGACAAGGACAGCCTGATGAGGGCCATCCTTCTTCGTCACGACTGCGTGCATCGCAACGGCTACGACAAACAGGGCAACAAGCTCAACGACTTCACGCGGGCCTATGTAACGGCGACGGCTCTCCTGATACGGCAGTTTGTTCAGGCCATAGAAACTGAAGTCATTACGCGTCCGAAACCTGCAATTCAGTCTAAAAAATGAACTGATAATTCCAGCGAAGCCCCACCACAAAATCCGATATCGGAACCATTGTCGTGAGGCTGAGCCCAGCGCTGTGTCTATACGGGAACCGGACCCGCCTTGCGCTTCTTGACTGTCTCCTCGGATCGCTTCACGACAGTGGCTCGCCATTCGTCTAGGGCTTGAATATCGGCCAGCAGTTCGTCAGGCTCAGGAACAGCCACGCCACCAATCATGGCCTTGTCATGCGCATAGTTTGAGCACTTGGACATCCCAGCGGTAATCTTGGCGTAGTCATCGTCTTCAACGCTCACACCCAGTAGGCGCTGCGTCTCAATGCCCTTGCGGAACCTCAAGATGACCTCGCGCAGCAGTACCTCTTCAACTGCACGCTCCCAAGCCATCCTGAGACGGAAATAAGCGTCCACAGTCATCCGCTCGTGCTCAGCCTGGTTCCCTTCGCGATAGAGTTTGGCCAGGGTCTGATGCTGGGCTTTCAAGGCGCTGATCCTTTTGCTGGCTGATTTGCCCTCAAACGGCAGCTCCGGGTCTGCAACACCGAATCCTTCCGGTCGCTTCGTGAGGCTCTGGGTAAGAACGGGGGCTCCCACCTGCTTGGCCTCCTCCACCAGCAAGCACAGGAAGTAAATGTCGTGAGTGAAGATGATCACTTGGCGCTGATTCGCCTCAACGGCAAGTCGCCGTGCGACTCTTTCGCGCCTGCTGTGGTCGAGTGAGGACACAGGGTCATCGAAGACAACACCCCCTTTGGAGCCACTCAGGCCCACCTCCGCAAGGAAGGAGCCGATGGCGATGGCGCGTTGCTCACCTTCGCTCAGTATCTCTGCAGGGTTGCGGACCTGCGGTAGCTGCAGCTTGAGCTTGTGAAGTGCCCTGCCCCGGTCAGCACGGCTCTGCAGGGACACGCTGAGGTTTCCAACGCCCAGAGCCTTGAACTCTCGGTTCAACGCTGCTTCAAGATCCTTGGAGACTACTTTTTCAGCCAGTTCTGACGCCTTGAGTGAAATGCCGTTGGTTCTGACCGACGCCAGGCAGCTCGTCAGCTTCAATCGATGTTCGAGTTTCGCGATTGTGACCAACACCGCATCTTTGACCATGCCCAGCTTCTCGCGCGCCTGAAGTTCGCTCAGTTCAGCCAGAAGGGCTTTTCGCTCATTCTCGTCTGCCGCTTGTTCCAGCGCCTCAGCCTCCTGGTTCAAAGCCATTTCGAGCTTCAGCAATCGCTCGCCAGGGTTGATAAGTTCTTCTGCTGGACCCGCCCAGTCGAGCGTTTCTACGGACTTCAGAATGGAGAGATGGCGGGCCTGCACACGCCCCTCGAATTCACGCAACTCTGGAATCAGCAATGGGTCCAGTCCTGACAGTTCAGCCTCGGTAATCGCATCAAGGTTCAACGTCAAATCCATTTTGACCAAGGGATCGAGAACCACGGCCAAGGCCTCTTTGCGCTCCTGTGCTGTGCGCTCTACATCCGCTTGGATGAAAGCCTCGAAACGCTGCAGCCGCTGAGCGCCGGCATCCAAGGGCTGCTGGCACAAGGGACACGCTGCATCCACCCCAAGGTCAGGGAATTCGCAATCAGGATGGGATTCAAGAGCGAACCTTTTGGCCGCATCAAAAAGCTCTCTCCAGGCCTGCCCTCCTGTGCCAGGGAGCAGCTTCTCACCCTCTTTGAAAGCCTTCGCGGCAACGGCTGCAGCTGCCTGTGCATCTCTGCACTCATCCACAAGGCCTTTGAGCTTCGCAATTGCTCCAAGCCCCAGGGCGCCAGCCAGCACCTCGGCTCGGGTCGCCAAGGCATCAACCCTCTTCGCCTTGACGCCCAGGGCGACAGCCTTTTCCTTCGGGTTGTTCTCTTTGAGGCTTTCCTCCAATGTCTGCTTTCGTAGAAGCTCCTCATTGGTGATGTTGGCCAGGCCCTCCACCGCTTCGGGATCGGTCTTTGCTGAGAGGGTATCAATCAACCTTCCGACTGCCGTTTCTCCCTTGAGGTGAGCGAACACCTGGAGATCTACAGCATGTTCACGCTGTTCGGCTTCAAGGCGGATCTTGAGTTGCTGGTACAGCTTGGCCAGGCTATCCAGCACATCGAGCCCATATGGCACGTAGGCGAAATCGTCCTCGCTGTCCAGGTAGGCACGCGCACACCGAGTGTCAAAAATCGACAGGGCCGACAGCTCCTTGGGCGCCTCCCTGCCTTGCTGCCATAGATATTCATCAACCTGGCCATTCACGCATACGGTGAAGGTTGCCTGAGCGTTACCCATTTTGGCCCCAGCCACATTGGCGTTGGGGAGGATTTGTTCTGACTGGTCGCGAGCCCTGCAGGCACGCTTGAGGACCCGCGAGTACCCAGACTTTCCACTTCCGTTGGAGCCATAGATGACCGTCAAGCCCTTGGCTCCAACTTCCAATTGCTGGTTTTCAGCGATGGCGTTGACGTTGCGCAAATTCTTGATGACCAGCAACTCGATTTCGGTCTCAGCTTGGATCGGCGCCGGAATCTGGTCTTCGGCAAGCGGCAAAGGCTCCCGTTTCTCTGGATCAGGTATGCCATGTGCCACCTTGAGAAGGGCATAAAGGTCATCTTGATCAGCGGGCGAAAGCTCTTTCTTTGCCAGCAAGCGCGCCAAGGCGTCACTCTGCCAGGCTTGGAGCCCCTTTGTCCAAGCCAATAGTTCCTGCATCAACGCCATGCATCCCCCGTCTCGTTAGTTCTCCGATTTCAGTTTAACCACTGAGACGGGATCTACTTGGGGCTCAGTGGCCTTCTCAAGCGGGTGAGACTGGCCCCAGGGACGGACATTGAGAAGACTGGCACGCTGGGCGGAAAAAGCATCTTCGCGCGGACCGCCTGGATGGAGTTGCCGCGTCCGCTGCGCTCCACAATCTGCTGAAGCTCGCCGACCGTGGCCACATCCCAGGCAAACCGCAATCCCTCGATGGGACCAAAGGCGTTGGCGATATACCGCCCCCACTGAGCCCACAACCGCTGGAAGGCGCTGAAATGATGGGCCATATCGGGCCCTAGAGTGCTCCAAGCAACTTCAATAGCCTTCACCGCCAGGTGGGGCTCTGCGCACCGCCGTGCAGGTTCGTACAGGGCCATTACAGCCCTTTTGAAGTCGTAGGCCTTTCTGAGGGCTGGAGATTGCTGGAACCAGCCTTCCAAGCGCAGCCGCTGGTCGTCAGTGAGACTCCATTCCGAGGCTTCCAGCAGTTCCACGTCGCCTGACATCTTCCGGCACGAGTAAGGTGTCATGGCCGATCTCACCACAGCACGGGCCTTCAACAGGCCTTGCATCAGCACGCCCTGTACCTCCCGAGGATCAATGAAGGGAATGGCCTGAGGCAGAGTAGCCTGGAGTGCCGCGAGTGCGATCGGATCAAATCCGATGCTGACGCTTCCCACTTTCTCACTGCCCTTCAGCGTCTTGAGGGTTTGCGTGAGGCCGACTTCCTGCCGATGCTCCAAGACATCGATCAACATCCCGTGCGTGGTGTTCAGGATCACGTACCGTTCGCAATTGAGGGCGGTTATCGGAACGATTGCCAAGCAGGGGGCAGCGAGCGTGCGAACCTGTTGCTGCATCTTTGCGAGGTGGTCCGCGAACACAGAACGCACCGTCTTCTCATCGATCCTAGCCTCGGCAGCGATGGACACATAGGTTCTGTCCAGCGCCTGTTCGCACACCCACCGGCATAAGCGCTGGGTCATGGCCCGGTGGTCAGCAACGGCTGGCAAGGCTTGGGAAAAGGTCTTGCGGCAACTCGGCGACGAACAGCGATATCGCTTGAAGGTGATGGTCAACTGCACTGCTCGGCCGCGACGTGGCAGGTCAGCTATCACCTGATCTCTGCGGCCCCATGATTTCGCCCCCTTTACCCCACAGTGAGGACACGCACCAAGTGCTACTTGGCACTCCATGCCAACCCGCAGTGTCCCCTCATCCTCGGAAAAGCTATGGACCTTGTAATGGGGGCTCAGGAGAGGGGCGTCGGCCAGATGCAACCGCAGCGGTGCGATTGATCGCGAGTCATCAAAGCCCATCAGCCCGTTCCGAGGCGAGGGATGCGGCGATCCGTGCAGCATCCTCGGGATTCGCAACAGCCCAGGCAATGGCGTCGGCCCACACAGCATCGGCCTGCCGATTCCGTTCTCCTGAGCCTGCAGATCTCCGAGCCTCCGCGACCAGGTTCAATGCCCAGGGACTCCACGACAGGCATTCGATGGACACAACGGGCAAGGCGCCATCGTCTGTACGCATGAGAGCTTCGCCCCTCACTGCTGGGCGGAATGCCCTCACACGGGTGCCGGCGCGGGGCTCGCGTGAAGGATGAACCCAAAGGGTATCTCCAGGCTTCACCGGTTTGCCTTGAACCTCGAAGAGGACTTCTGTCATAGCTCGCATCCTTCATCAGACCCGCACTCCAGTTCCCCAAGCTCATGGACAACGGTGAAGCACAAAGAGCCAAAGAGGCGAAGGTAGTGGCCAGGGTTACGCCGTACCAACTCGGCACACTCACTTCGGAGAGCTTCAGGGTCAAGATGCTCGTTCAGCATCAGCGCACCGAGATCATCGGGTTCGTCTGGGGACCAGGGGCCGTCGAAGGCCCCCCCGATATCCACCAGCAGCCCGCCCAGCTCGAACATGGACGGGGTATGGCTCACATTCAGGCGTGTGTTCGTTTGAGGACTCATTTCGGGGGGCTCTGGTGAGTCAAACACAGGCAATCCGCGACCATCGAAGCTGGATCACAAGCACCAACCACAGATCTATACCCCGCAAAAGCGAGTTTGTTGACTTGCGGCTTTCCACTATCCCCTGCGCCTTGGGATGCAGCCTTTGTCCGTCAAGAAGACGCAGGTACTCGGTGGGCGCAGGCGCAAAGAGGGGGCGTGCTTCAAGGTAGGTCACCACCGAGGCCCCTGCACCCATCAGCAAACTCAGGCAGAGCATTGCCGGGTATGAATCAACTCCCACCTGCGTGCCCATGTGCAGATGAGCACCCATCAAAAACGAACCCAGTGCCAGGCCGAGGTAGATGAGAGAGATCAGCGGGTGACGTTCGCCGACATAGTGACGCGCACTGAGCGTCCAAGTGCTGGGGTGTTCCAGCGATGCCGGGTGAGAAGCAGGGATGAAGTCTTTCAAGGCAATCCTCCTGAGAATTACTTCTTTCGAAGTTGTCAGGAGAATTATCAAAAGCACGGCTTTCGATTTACCCCTTGAAAAGCAAGCAAATCGATGACATTACGAAAATCCGTTCTCGGAAGTTCAAGCAATTGCGCGATTGATCTAATCAGGAGTGATCAGAGGCCCCAAAAACAAAACGCGGCTTATTTGAGCCGCGTCTGGTCATAGGTTGATCAGGTCAAGCAATCGCGAACTGCGCGCGATCCTTTCCAGCAATCCAGAGTGGGGGCTTGCCCCGGCCGCTCCAGGTTGCACCCGTAGATGGGTCGCGGTATTTGGCAGCAACGGTTGTGCCCTTGACCTTGGATTGGCGTGTCCCGCCGAAGATGTCTTGAGCCGTCAGGCCGAACTCTTGAACGAGCTGCCGAGCTTGCGAAACCGCATTGGCCAATTCGCCTTTACGTACCTCAGCGATCTGCGCATCGAGTGCATCACGCTGCTTGAGAAGATCTTGGTAAGTGGTCATTGTTCAACCTAAATATTGACGTTTGAATTGTAGAGGATTGCAATTCAATTGCAATAGTTCAGAAGGATGGATTGAAAGCTTTTGACAACTTCCAGTTTCGAGCAAAGTGCTCTGCATATGCCGAAGCCAATTCTGGGTTGTCCCAATGAACAATCACGTTTTCTGAATTCCTTTTAGCCGCAGCATCACTGTAGTTAAAACTGCCGGTCTGCAATACTCGACCATCGCTAATTTGAACCTTGTCGTGAAAGATGGGGTAAGCATCAACCACTCGGACATGAACCCCGGCCAAGCTCAAGGCTGAGAGCGCAGCCCTGCCCTTGGGCCCAGCCCCTGCCCCGAGATTCTGCTTTTCGTCTGCAAGAAGGTAGACGTTTACACCTCGCTTAGCGGCACGAATCAGGGCTGACGTGATTTTTGAGCTGGTGAATGCATAGGCCATGACGCGCAGATCCTTCTTCGCGCTGTCAGTCACCCGGATCACCAGCTCTTCAGCACCCAGATTCGGTGAAAAGGCGACCTCAATCTGCCCTTGCGCCTGGACTGGAGTTGCGGAGTTGGTGAAGGCCTCCCGAACTGCCTTGACGCCCTCCCCTGCTGAGGCGGCCAGCTGCAAAGCCTTTTCGCCTAACCCTGAATCACGGGCAAACGCAGAAGTGCCTAACACCGTGACAGCCAAAACCACTGCCGTTCGCATGATCGAAGCGAATGAGATGGCCAATTTATTTCGATGCAACATTCACCAGGGCAGGTTCAACCTGCTTCAATAAGCCAACCACGACATGTGCACCACGGTCCATCGAGGAATGCACCTGTCCGAGCACCCGCTCGACCGCCCCCTCGGTACCAGATGCGGTCTCCATCACCACTGCGATGCTAAAGCTCATAGCTGCGAACACCAGCGCACTTCTGATCAAAGACATGTAACTCTCCTTGTTGTTTCAATTGTTCAAATAATTGCATTTGAATTGCAATTCAATTGCAATTCGCGATCAATTCGGGTAGGATTTCCTCCATCAACACGTTCACAGTTTTGAAGGAGGGAAGATGTTGAAAATTGCGAAAGCTGCCATCGTTGCTATTGCTATCGGCCTGACTGGTTGCGCCACGGTCTCGCAAGAGAAGGCTGCTCAGATTGAAAGTCTGAAACGCTCCTCGGGAGGTTTCACACTGATCGCTGAAGGGCGCATTGTGAGCACTCACATCGGTAAGGCCCCCGCAGAGGTGGCCACTGCCAAGGACACTGTTGGGCTGGCTACGAAGAGCACCACCATCAGAGGGGCCAGCCTGGTTCTCGGGGCTCTGGAGATCCTGGAAAACAACAAGGATTTGTTCCACATCCGGTACAAGGAAGTGGGCTCCGACGAAGAGAAGCTCGTGCTTTCTCAATACGTCCCGCAACGACCTGACCAGTGGAAAACCGGCATGCTGTTCCGCTACTTCGAGACGCGTGACGGCTACCATTTTTTGCGTGGTTTCAACAACGAAGCTGATTTCCAGGTCTTCAACCAGTGACGCGCTGGGCCGAAGCACTTTGCTGACGCACACGGCGGGCAGCATTGATTGACTCGTTGAACAAGGCTTGCGCTTCGGGGTGCGCGTGGAACCATGCGTCGGTCCAGGCGCGGGCCGAAATCAGCGCCTCTTGAAATACGTGGGGCTCAAAGACAAGGATGGATTGGCCCTTCCCTACCGAACCCCATTGCGCTTGGACATTGGCGCTGACTGTGTGACCAAAGATCTTGTCAGACCGAACTCCCAGAAAGTTGGAAGTGAAGTCCTCCGGGATCTCCACCCTCAAACCATAGGAGGCACCAATGAACCCACGCTGGCTGTTGTCGTGACCGTAAATGGAGCACCCTTTGTACGACTGGTACTCCTTACGAGCGGCAACGACAAAGCCCTGATTGACAGCTTCGTTGATGGATGAAAAGTTAATGGTTCTGGTCATGGGGTACCTTGACCCGCAGTGTCCAGAAAGCACTTTCATCTGTCAGATTTTTGGCCCCGAAAAATCGAAAAGCGAGCGAAAGCCGTGTTTTTCAAATGGCGACCGTTCGAATTCCGCATGAGCGGTATCCAGTCCCAACCCTGCGAGTGCTGAAAGCACCCGAATTTATGGAGGTTTGCATGAGCATGAACCAACGAATTGAGCCAGGCTGTGTCTACCTGCAGGTGCTGCGGAACACCCTGTTCCTCAGTCCAAATGAGGCCGCATCACTGTTCCCGAACATGACCCTCGATCATTGGAACAACATCGAATCCGGCCGTTCGCCCGCGCCCTCGATGGTGATGGACAGGTTCAACGCGATATTTGAGTACCGCAACAAGCAGCTGGTCATGTATCGCCAGATGATTGAGTCAAGTCCCAATGCCCGATTCGATGAGTTCTGGTTCCAAACCATGGACGACTGGATGGCAATCGATGACCACGAGCCAGAGGGCTTTCGGGTCACTCAGTCACTCAATGCTTCGCTGGCGACTGAATACCCCTCAAGGTTCAAGCTCTATCCCTTTGACCTGGTGGGCTTCACAGCCTGGGCTTGCGGCCGACCGGCTACCGCTGAACTTCTCTCAGAATACCTGGGCTTTGTCTCTTCCCCTCGGGCGGTAACTGGTTGACGCCGGCACGGCCAAATTTCCATATCCCTCACACACAGAACCCCGACAGGGGTTTTGTTGTTTCTGGAGGCACAGAAACCTACTTCCCCACTTTGCTTCCAACAAGGGCAATTGCGCGGGGCATCCATACATAACGCCTGGTGTGGCGCACTATTTATCGACACCCATCCCACAATCCATCGGGCCAAGCTTGGTGTGTAGTGTATGTAGTAGTGTAGGCCTACAAACTACAGTCTCAGAAGGGTTCAAGCTGAACTGGCACTCCAGTAGCAGCCCAGAGTCACCTGGAAATGCCCACCGTAAAATCTCATCCTCTTGTAGCACTTCAGCCGCAGCATAGGATCACTTCCCGGTAGAGTCATTTCAGCATCACTTCAGAGTGAGGTCTCTGAGTTACTCCTTGGCCAGGATTTTTGCATTCTGCTCGGTGAGGGTTGATAGCTGGGCTCGTAGACTTTGAATCTCATCATGCAGACTGGAGGATGTTGAAGCACTCTTTGCGTCAGCTAATTCCTTCCGTAATTCACTGACTCGTTCCTCAAGGTTCACTACCTTGGTCGTCTGGACCTGGAGTTGAGTTTCAGCATCTGATCGGCCGCGTGATGCCTCTTCCAACTTGGCTTGAAGCTCTTCAGCACGACTCTGAATCTCAGTCATCTGGGTAGCCATTAAATCCGCGCTGCGCAATACCTCTGTCATTTCCTCCTGAAGCCGCTTGTTCTCCAGGTTCAAGGCTTCACGAGCTGCTGCTAGGCCCATCTGTGCTTCAGCGGTTGCTGCCTTCCACAGGTCACCTGCTAGACGCTGCGCTAAATCAGAGACGATTTCTGGCGGAGCTTCCACTGCCGTTTGTTGACGGTCCTTTTCTTTGCGCCACTCACGAAGCGCTCTGGTGAGTGTCGTGTAGCTTCCACCGCCTACCTTCAGTTTGACGGCTTCCAAGCTGGGAACTTGGCCAGTTTCAGCAATCTCTGTCGCTGCCTGGAAGACCAAGGCCCTTCTGCTTTCGTAGTCCATGCGTTCGTTCGACATTTTGGCTCCTGTGTTTGCCAAGTGTAGGCCTATCAACACGGGGATCTGCTTGGCCTCCTGAAGTTGCGGATCTACCCATCTCGCCCAGAGTCCAGTTTCTGTTAGCAAGTCTTGAATGTGCAGGCCCTATCCCGCAAGTGAGGTTATCCACAGGATGCGTAGCATGTATTTCTATAGATTGTTTATTTACTGATCTAGAAGCCGCAGAACTGCGACATGACCCCTGTGTAACTTCCTAGTTGTGTTGCACCAGTTTCCCGGCCTCTAGCGCCTCAAGGAAGGCCCTGTTGAACGGTGTCACCCGTGATTGCCCGTTTACCGTTTCGCGGATCACGCCGGATTCGACCTGGTAGACCTTGCCTGTCTTTCGAGAAGTAAATCTACGGCCTTCATAAATCTCAGCTTTTTCCAAAAGATAGGACTTTTCGCGTTTTTCCTCATCTTTTTTCGCTTCCTCTCGATATGGTGCTGAGAAGTCCCGACCGCTGGTTAAGAGGGTTTGGAGGTAGGCGTAGAGCTGGTTTGCCTTCAGGTTTTCCAGGTACTTTTTGGCGGCATGCACCACGTCCGATAGTCGCTGTGAAGCAGTCCTTGCCCTCTTCATCAGACCTAGAACAGCAAACGGCGATAGGCCCTTACTGCAGAGCCATATGAGATCTGTAGGCAGGCAAACAGCCCCAATGCGCGTGTAGCCACCCTCCTCCTTGGCAGAGGTTGTGGAGCTTGGTGTTAGTTCTGGACCGTTTGAAGAACTCGTTGTGAGTTGACCATCGTCCATTCCTGCAGGGGCTGCTTTTGCGGCCTTTTTGGGCTCGACAGGAACCCCACGTTCATCCACCAGGCCCAACGCCAACAGGAGGGATTTGGTCGGCACCAGGGGCGACCGTGATCCACGAAGTCCTGCACGGGCCTTCCGCTCCCTTTCGATGAGGTTGTTCTGCTCAAGCCATTGGATTGAACGGTGGACCGTATCCAACGATTTACCTGCCTCATCCGCAAGCGTTTTGCGTGAAGCAAAGATTTCTGAAAAAGGATTTCGAAGATTGATTTTTTGAACAATCTTCAAAACAACCCGGAGAAAACCATCTGGCATTGCCACGAATGGTGAAAGGTAAGGCAACTCCGAGCACGCCCGAACAATGGCGTATGGGTATCGGATTTCTGTAGGCGCGAGTTTATCCATCGCAGTCTCCACGTAAGGACACGATCTCCTTGACGGCGAGGCATGGAAAAACTACTATTCGTACCTGAGTTGGCTGTGCTTAAACCGATTGGCGTCGGTTGTTGGAACGAGTAGCAGCTTCGAGCATCACCATCACGATGCTGAGAACCCCGGTAGTTGGAGCTACCGGGGTTTTTTATTGGCCGGTTCTTAGGTCATCTTCAATCTCCAATTCCAAGTACCCCAGATGCACAGAACCCCGCTCATGGCGGGGTTCTGTTTTGCTATCCGGGTCTTGCTGCGTGTGAGCCGATGAATCCGTTGGAGCGGAAACCGGGCTCGGTGAATGTCTGAAATAACGATGCCCACTGTGGAGTGCAAGTTGCCTTGCCAGTGGGCATTGGTATTGAGACTGCCAGGTCGTTCTGTACGTACAGAGCCTTGGGAGTGCCGGCGCATGATCTGTACGTACAGAGGTGACGACACGGACGCTATAGACCAGTCCACGGGCTTGGAATGCCGTTCTGTATGTACAGATGCTTTGGTGGGTCTGTGGCTGTTCTGTACGTACAGAGGTGCCGAAAGGTCTGTAGCACTGGCAGTACGAATCGCAGTTGCCAGCTCTGTTGTGCTTGCCAACACAGCGTTCTCCGGGGTGCGCATGGATCGACATTCGACAGACCATTGCGAAATGCTACAAGCGCAGATGCCTGTGGGAAAGGTTGTGATCTGAAGATTCGATTTACAAATTACGTCTGCCCGTGTCCATAGCGAGGCGTTTGACGTGAGCCCCAGTAAACGAGGGGCTGTAAAGACGAGGGCTGGCTGCACGGTCTTCTTGGCGGAACTCTGTTGGCAATTTGAATTGGCGCAGCCTGGCAAGCCCCTTGTTATCCTGGCTCCTAGTCGCTCAGCTTCTGTACGTACAGAAGTGCTGCCATCGACACCCCTTGGTGTTGGTCTGGAAGAGATGATGAAATGAAGGGCTCGCAAGAAGGGCTCGCTGATTTCGCCCATGATTTCAGAGGGTCTGTACTCGTGGGTGGTTGGTGTTCTGTACGTACAGAAGTGGATTGCGATGCCGCTGGGCGAGGTGAAGGGTGCTTGAATGCAGTCAAGATCGGCAGCTGAAGCTGGCGCGCAGAGCATCTTCTGTACGTACAGAAGAGAGGATGAGTGGGCTACTCCGTTGTGCGGCTCTTCGCTTAGTTTTGTACCTATAGAACCGAGTGCTGGATTTGTTGGGGAATCACTCAGCTTCTTATGAGGCAACGGCTGGTACTCATTTTTCCCGTTAGGTCTGTACGTACAGAAAGGAAGTGGCAGTCTCTGCGTATTGAATGAAGTCCCAATTTCGGAACCCCAAAAAGCAACAAAGGACGCTGAGCGTCCTTTGTTTTGAGTGGCCTGAGTGATGGTCACTGCTGATTGTCCGTGGGTGTGTTGATGTTACTTGGCTCCTCAGAGCCGAAGTAAGGGCGCAGCAGCTTGTCCATCGTTTCGTTGAATTGCTCCAATTTATCTGGAGGAATCATGCCCACGATTTCGATCTTTCCATCCGACCGTTGTTTGAAGTGCCCATGCTCGTACCGGCGCTGGAACTTCACGGGACTGCTCTTCCGGTCAGGCCGTTGTTCCATCGTCAACGAGTCAACACGTTCCTTGAGCCAACGGAATGACTCATCGTTATCAACGAACGTCTTGCACAACGATATCGCTGCCTCAGCGCTCTTTTTAGCGGACACGAGACGCCACAGTTGGTTGACAACATTCACCGACACCTTTTCGGGATGGCGTTTGGCATAGTGGAGAATATCCACATCAAGTTTGCTGTAATTTCCATATTGGGAAAGACTTCCCACGGGAATGCCAGTTTTCTTGGAAATTTGCTCCCAAGTCCAGCCTTGATCTCGCCACTTTTGGTAGAACTTTGCACGGTCGAAATCGGTGTGGGCTTCGCGTTCTTCGTTTTGGGCGTAGCCCATCCAGGCAATGTCTTCCTCGGACTTGTCCGTGTGGATGATTGCCTTCAATTGAAGATTGAGAATGTCCCTCATTCGGACGGCCTGAACCCGAGTCCAGCCATCCCCAATGATGAAACGACCCGGCTTCGCAGGGTTGGGAATTACATGAATGGGATCTCGCTGGCCATTCGCCTCAAGAGAATCAGCGCGTTCTTGGAGGGTGTTATCGCCATAGATTTCGCGTGGCGCGAACCTATTCGGATCAATGTCGTGAGCACTGATGTAAACAACCTCGTAGGCATGGGCTGCGGCTGATGAAGGCAGCGATTGATGCTGGCCTCGCTCGTCGGCTTGTTCGGCAACCGGATTTGATACGGGCGAAGGCGATTCAACAGGCTCGTCTACCGTCCGTGCCAAAGCACCGGCCCCTGGTGTGGTGATCGCTGGAAGGATCAACGGGGGCGGTGCAGGCTTTTTTGATGCTGGGGGCCGCGTTTCAGACTTGACCGAAGTTTCGGCCTGGTTATCTTGAACCGGGGCAAAAGGCGCACGTCTCATTATTTGCCTCGCTGCTCTTCTATGTTCATGAGCCGACGAAGTAGGAAATCATTGAATTCCTTGTATTCTCGGCTTGCTTGACTCAATGGCTTCTGCAAACTCAGCGGAATATAGTGTTCAAGGGATTTTGGTAAATCCTCAGAAAGCGAAATCGAGACTGGCGCTAGATTTTTCTGATAAGCCTGAAGCGCTTGATGCATCCGCTGGATGCGAGAAAGTTGTGGGGCGAAATGGGTGGCAAGAATGACTTGATCCGCCACAATCGCGTCTCCGTAAGATTCGCGGAGAAGCGCAATTTCATTGATCAAACGGGTTAGACCCTTGACACCGAAAGCGTCCAAGCGGACCGGTGCAACCACGAGATCTGCAGCAGCCAGCGCGGCAGTGCTCGTCATAGTGACATTGGGTGGACAATCCATCACAACAACGTCATATTCTGAAACGTTCAACTCTGGAATCAAGCCTCGCGCAGATTCAGAAAAGAGTTTTTTCAGGGTTAACTCTCGCGCGCCCTTGGAAGAACTCAGTGCAAATTCAATATCGCCTAGATTTGCATCAGCGGGAATCAGGTGAGGCCCATTTTTGCCAAAAGGCATTTTTATCAGGCTACCAAACGACTCTCGTGCAGATCGACCGACATAAGTAGAAACGGTGTGGGCAAATGTTTTCCCAACAACGGCATCGAGACTCAGGCCCATTGGCTCGATTTCGTCCTTGTTCAGATCTGCCTCGTAACCCATGTACTGGGTGAGGTTGGCTTGCGCATCCAAATCTATCGCGAGAACGCGAAGACCAGCCAGTTGCATGTGCAACGCAATCTCAACAGCTGTGGTGGTCTTCCCAGTGCCACCCTTAACGATGTCCACAGCGATGAAGTAAGGGCCCTTCTGGGGAGTCTTGACGAAGCCCTTGGCTCGACGGTACTGAGCGAGTTGAAAAAGGGTGTCTGGATCGAAGAGCCGCACTGCGACGGCTTTGGAGTCAGCCTCGTTTGCTCGGCGAACATGGATGCCTGAGTTCTCGATGTATGACTTGGTTGTGTTCTCAGCGATGCCCAGCAGAGCCGACGCAGCACGTAGGCGGTATTGGAGACCAGAAGTGTCCGAATAGGTAGAACGAGGGCTCATGGTAGGGCGTAACATCACATTGATGGCGAATTATGTGGTTGGGCAAGTTGTCATGTCAAGGCGAATCGTCGTTGGTGGGCAAACGGTCAACATCCTAGAAAAAAGCCACCAACGAAAATTAGTCGGTTACATGTTGCGAACTCGGCAAGACACTTGTTTCCCGTCATCGCCTCGCGTAGGCATCAGCCCCCTATGAGGACAGCCCTTCTGTACAGGCATTCTAGGTAGCACGCCAACCCAAAAGGGTGCCGAAAAGTAAGCAAAAACATGACGTTTAGCCCTTCGTGGCCCAAAAGGGTGCCCTTCTTCAGCGATGTCGGTCCCTGGTGACGAGAAAGGGTGCTGATGAATTAGCAGTGGAAATGCAATTAAATGTGCAATAGAATTGCAGTTAATTGCGCCTAATCCAATGGAGGAATTGCACGCATGCAACCAGGACGCGTCATGACATCCGAAGAACTGGCTGAGGCCCTCGCAGAGCGAGAGAGGGTCGAGGCAAAGATTGAAAAATTCCGATTGGCCGCGCTGGATGATGTGATCCAGGACGTTCGCAAGACTATTGAGCTGTACAAGCTAACTCCCACCGATCTCTTCCCAGATGTGAAAGTTGTGCCACGCAACACGTCCAGGCGCGCAAGCGCGCGACCCGTTAGATATCGGAACGAGAAGGGGCAGACATGGGGTGGCGGCGTTGGTCCAAGGCCGCGTTGGATCAAAGAAGCTTTAGCGCGAGGTGAGGACATCGAAAAGTACGCGGTCACCTAGCCTTGTTACCGTAGTGATTTCAAGACGAGAACCTTTCATGGTTCTCGTTTTTTTTGGCTCGTAAAAAGGTCGCTCAAGGTAAGAACGCGTGAAGCAGGGGGGGGGGGAGCGAGACGACAAGTCTTGACGATGCTGTACATGCATCGTGAGCCCCCTGGATTGAGCAGAAAAATCGAAAGGTCTTGAAAATCCGCGCTTTTTAGGGGTGGTCTGGCTAGGACCGGTTGATATTCTCAATACACGTTTGTGAACAGGAGATACGTGTGTGGATGTTTGACGGGAGCCCAGAACATGTCGGTGCCATGGTACCTGACGCTTCGGCCCAGGACGGCGGCTACATCATGGTGTTCGTGCTGGAGAGTGGCTCCCCGAGGATCGTTGCCACTCGCTTTCCGGCCAAGAATGTCACCAGTTGGAAAAGCCGATCTGCACGCTACGGCGGCGAGACTTTGAACCGTGTTTTGGTCACCAAAGCACACCCTCGCTACGAAAAAATCAAGCGACTGCTGGCGCATCAGCTTTCCATTGATGATGAAGGTAACGCAAGCCCTGGTCCATTGACCATTGAGTTGATTCGCACCAAGGTGGACAGTTTGTTTGACACGCTGACGCCTGAGGCCGCTCGGCCGCTGTCGGCTGGCACGTTGTCGGCGGCGCACTGAGGATTGACATGGCGGAGCAGCTCTTCGACTTTGACAACCCTTGGCGCCCAAACTACGAGGCTGGTCAAACCCTCGGTTGGTTCGGAGCTGTTGGGATTTGCATTGTCTCGGCATGGTATCTGCCACTGCCGACGACTTTTGCAACGGTTGCAGCAAGCGGTTGTTCGCTCATGGGCTTTTACCGGATGGCTAAGGCGTGGACACGGCACTCCGACATGGCCCGAACAAATTTCACTGGCAAAACGTTCATTGATATCGAAGGGTTGAAGAAGGCATCGAAGGGAGCGATCAAGCGTGACGAGTTATGGCTCGGCAATGGGTATCAATGGACCGATATGGTGGCCCAGCGTATGCATGCGCTGATTGCCAGCGGGGTCGCCAAAACATTGGGCAAAGAGGCGCTCAGCAAGGACGGTAGCTATTGGCTCCACGGGCTGGACAAAGAGGACGACATCACTGTTCCACTAGAGTTGCTGGAAGGTCACACCCTCATCGTAGGGTCTACCGGGGTGGGGAAGACGCGTCTATTTGACCTCTGCATCGGACAGGCCATCCTTCGAGGGGGCCCAGTGGTGATCATTGACCCCAAGGGCGACCAGGGACTCGCGGACAACGCCCGGAGGATTTGCGAATCACTTGGTCAGCCAGAGCGGTTCGCATACTTCAACCCCGCTCATCCAGACAAGTCCGTCAGTCTCGATCCTCTCCGCAACTGGAATCGGAAGACGGAGCTGGCCTCTCGGGTGGCTGCATTGATTCCCTCCGAAACAGGTGCCGATGCGTTCGTTGCTTTCGGCTGGAAAGTGCTCCAAGACATTTGTGCGGGCTTGATCGCTACTGGAGAGCGCCCGAACTTGGTAAGCCTCCGTCGCTACATCGAGGGGGGACCAGATGATCTCCTGACAAAGGGCCTCCTCTTTCACTTCAACCAGAAAGTGCCCAATTGGGAGAAGGGCGCTGCGAGCTATATCAAAACCTCCAAGGCGAAGAACAAGGGGCCTGAAGCGGTTCTTCTTGCGTACATCGCCTACTACAAGGAAGTGGTGATTCACGAGTGGCCCAACGTTGATTTAGCTGGCCTGATTTCGACGTATGAACACAACCGGGATCACTTTCAAAAGATGGTGGCCTCGCTCATCCCAATTCTGTCGATGCTCACTGCAGATCCTCTTGCAGAGCTGCTATCGCCCAAGCATGAGCCCGGGAGTGAAAAGGTGGTCTTGGATATGTCCAAGGTCATCCGAAACAACATGGTTCTGTACATGGGCCTGGACTCACTCGCTGACCCAACGGTTGGCAGTGCAATTGGCTCCGTGATGCTCGCTGACATGACCGCAGTTGCGGGCGACATCTACAACTACGGGCTGGACAAGAAGAAGCCCATTGACGTGTTCGTTGACGAAGCGGCAGAGGTGATCAATACGCCGACCATCCAGCTGCTCAACAAAGGTCGTGGGGCGGGTTTCAGACTCACTGTGGCAACTCAAACCTTTGCCGACTTTGCAGCTCGGCTTGGCGATGAAAACAAGGCGATTCAGGTCCTGGCCAACACGAACAACAAAATTGCTCTAAGGGTTCAAGATCCGAGAACCCAGCAATTGTTCGCGGATGGGATTCCCAAAATCAAAGTGCAGTCGATGTCCGTCAGCTACGGGCATAACGTTGCATCTGATCCCAGCGAGCACTACGACGCGTCATACAAAGAGCAAGCCTCGGCTGAGGAAGCCGATCTGATACCACCACCGGTATTGAGTGAGTTGCCGCCGTTGCACTTCTACGCACGCATGTCGGGTGGACGGACTTTCAAGTCTCGCATTCCCATCCTCTTGACCAATGGGCCTTTGCCAAAGCCAGCTAGGCCGCGTTTCATCACCATGTTCACCTCTCTGTGGGGGGGAAAATAGTCATGGCAGAAAAGGGGAAAGAGGGAAAGCCTTCGCTTGCTTCATTGACGCTGGTCGTTGTGCTCTTTGGCACCCTGGCAGTTCTTGTACTGTTGCCGCTGCCTATCTTCAACGCAGTGCGTGACGCTGAGCAGCGCCAGCTCGTAGCGTGGCTTGGGCATGAAACTGACCAATGGATCATGGAGCAGATCTTCTCTTTGCTGGAGACGGTCAATCGAGAAGTCGGTCATGCTTTCGAAAGTGCTGAACTCTCGGGAAACGAAAAAGTTGATCGTTGGTTGATGGAGCGTGCATTCGCAGGCACTGTCTGGACACATGTAATCCTGTATCGGGGCGGAATGCTCTTGATGTGGACGCTTTTTGCTCTTCCCTGCATTCTGGCCGCTATGGCTGATGGCCACTATCGCAGACAGATTGCCAAAGCGTCTTTCTCCTCACAGAGCCCCATGCTGCACAAGCGTGGGGTGGACCTTGCCAAGTTGGTCGGAGTGTCGTTGGTCGCTTGGCTATTCGTGCCTATCTACGTCTCAACGTGGGTGGCTCCATTGGCAATCGCCGGTCTTTCTTTTGCGTGGTGGCTATGGGTTGCAAATCTTCAGAAGCGCCTGTGAATGTCAGTGCTCTCGCAAACTTCCGCGTTCAGCCCATGCTCGCGTGTGAGTCGCACGAGATCCTGGGGTTTGAGTTGCTGTACAGGCATCGGGTCGATTTCACCAACCGCCGCCAGATGCTTGAGGTTGATATTGCAGCACTGAAAGCGGCGCGGTTCCTTTGCACGGCCTACAAGTCCAAGCTCAGGGTTCATTGCAATGTCGAGGCCTCGTCAATGCTTAATCTGGATTGGGTGGTGGCGATGGCCGAGCACATGGTTCCTGGAATGGTCATCGAGATCGTGGAGAGAAACGAGCTGATCCGTCACCATTGGGGATTCCAGCGCATCAAGAACCTCTGTGAGGGCATACGAGGCCTCGGAGGTGAAATTGCGCTGGATGATGTTGCCGGCACAGACTTGGAGGAGCGCATGATCGAAGTGTTCAGGCCGAGGGTTCTGAAAGCAAATGATCGTTCGGGTCTCGATTTCATCTCCAGCTTGGGAACTGGAGCCATCGTGGTTGCGGAACACATTGAGTCCTCTGAGATCGCAACGCAAGCGGTCAAGCTCGGAGCCAGCGAGTTGCAAGGCTACTGGTGCGATGTCCTCAAAGAGCATGAGGTGCCGCGAATTCTGACTCCACCTGGCGTAGCGGCCAGAAACCGACAGCTGCAATTGGCTGCGGCATGAATCGCTCACAAAATCGAAAAGCTCGGATTTTGCTTACTTTTTAGGGGTGGTTTGAGGGGGGCGACTTCGTAGCATCAGATGCTATGAAATCGTGGTTCATCTCGTTCGCGCTCTTCTTTTTCTCGTTCGCCCACGCTGCCTGCTTTGAAGAGGCTGCGCAGCGGTATCAAATTCCGGTCGAACTCCTCAAGGCTATATCGACTGTCGAGTCGAATGGAAATGCAGGCGCCATCAACACGAACAAGAACGGTTCGGTTGACTACGGGCATATGCAAATCAACGACTGGTGGCTCCCGAAGCTGGAGCCATATGGCATCACCAAAGACAAGCTGGTTGAACCCTGCATCAACACCAATGTCGGTGCTTGGATCTTGGCTCAAAGCATTGCAACGCATGGCTTCACATGGAAGGCCATCGGTGCATACAACGCAAGCACTGGTTACAAGCGGCTGATCTACGCCCGCAAGGTCGAGCGCGTGCTGGAAAAGATCAACAGCGTTCAGGTAGCAAAGAAATGACCACCCACCGGGAGAAGTTCATGAAGCAAAGCCATCATCTGCGTGCAACCGCTGCAGCGGCCATCATCCTCTGCAGCGGATACATGTCGAGCGCGCAGGCCGCGCTCGTGTCTTCGGTCTGTGAAGTCAATGGCACCAACGTCTGTGATGCCGGTAATCCGACCATCACGCCATCTGGTGTCTTGACAATTCGTGGCTATGCATTCGACATGGCGACGGGTGACAGGCCCAGTGATCCTGTGACCGGATACGTGCTGCTACGGAATGACGATACGTTGGTCAACTACAAACTGCCAATTCAGCGCGTAGAGTCTCGACCAGATGTGATCGCGGACAAGATCACTGGTGAGTTCACGGAGGCCCAGTATCCCGTTCTCAATGCTGGCTTCGTGGCCCAGGTCATATCAGCATCTCTCCCTGCGGGGACCTACTCAGTCCAAGAGGTTCGAGTGGGTATGAAGCAAGGACTTGTCCAGAGCCTGCCCCTCGACCGTGCGGAAATCAAGGGCCGCTTCACGATCTCGGATGCTCAATCCCCCCTCAAACTCATACAAGGCGGGAATGAGATCCCACTGAAGATGGTGCGCGGGTCCAGTGGGGCGGTACTGGCGACAGGGTATCCTGCACTCCGCGATGGACCGATGACCATCAAGGCCACCGTGAATGCGGGCGCCACCGTGGCCGAAAGCTCCGTGAACTTCACATACAAGAGACCCGAGCTTGCGGTTCCAGTATCTCTCCCCATCGTCCAAGACTTTCCAGGCATCAGCACCCGCCTGGCACCGATCAATCCGTTGAACAATCGTTCGCTGGATGTCGCTGCTTTGCCTGTCGTTGTCGATTCCGGCAGCGTCGAAAGCTTAAAAGTCAATGGACAAGATGTGTCCCAATCTGCCGCCTTCGAGCTTCCTCGCCAAGCCAACGTGGCAGGGACCTATCCAGTGCTTGTGGGCGATTCAACCGATCAAGAAGCTGCACGCGATGTGCGACTGTGGGTCAATCTACCAGATGCACCTAACATCGTTTTGCAGACCACAGCGTGGAACCCTGCAAGCAAGATCAAGGTTTCTCAGTCTCACACGAGCGTGGCTATCAAGGTTCAAGACGCAGATGTGCAGGCAAAGCTTGAAGGCGCAAGCAAAGAGACTTGCAACACGTTGAGCATGATTCGCCCCGACTACATGCTGTCGCAGACGGCCGGTGTGAATTGCGCTATCCGCTTCGGCGCGCTTCCCGAAGGTATGAAGTACAACCCGTATGCTGCTAACGCGCTTCGCGGGTCGTTGCCTTTGGTGGGCGACAACACCATCGAGTACACACCGGGCGTCGTCTACACCAATCCAGCTACGCGCCAAACAGCCTTCTACCCCGTGAAGAGCGGATCTGGGTCAGTCACCATCGCAGGGACAACCCCAAGTCCCATAGCGCTGACATTCAAAAACGACAAGCTGCTTGATACCTTCTACGCCAAGAACTCGGCACAGTTCCCTGGAAAGATGTTTGCGACCGTTGACAAGTCGCAGCCCCGTTCACTGGGTATCGTGAACGTCAAGGCCGGTTATCGGGAGATCACAACGCGGGTCACTTATCCCGGCGACTCCGTAAAGGAGTTCAACAGCTCGATCCCTGAGTCCAACGTGGCGCTGGTCATGCAGGCTGATACGCCGTGGGCCGAAAGCAAGGTAAAGGTTGAGTCCTGGTACCAGCGAGCTCCTGAGTTCAAGACAGTGCAAGAGTTCGATTTCATTGGAGTACCGCAGGGCCCTCTGGTTGATTTCGAGAAGACCTTCACCTCACACGACCAGGCCGAAACAACCGTGAGTGGCTTTATCGGGATCGCTCGTGGTCAGACGGTGGTTTTTGAGCCCGAGTCGATGGGTCAATGGCAGGTCACCATCAAAGATGAGAAGTCTGGCGCATCCATGTCCACGGCAGTTCCAGTAGACGCCGAAGGAAAATTTAGCGTGAACCTTGGGCGCTTGACCGCTGGTACCCGTTTCATCGTGGCAGAGGCGCGCATGGTCAACGATGGCGCGGTCATCAACAGCGCGGTAACCTCTAAAAGCCGTGCCCTGGTGACTGCTGCAGGTGACGTTATCGAAGCGACTTTGACTGCACGGGCGACAAGCGGAAAAGTGCCTTTTGCGCAGACCCTGAATGCCAACGTCAAGAACGCCAAGATGCTTGCCAATGTGAAGGCAGTGGCATGGGAAGTGCTGGGCGAGGATGGCAACTGGACACGCGTCATGCGCACGGAAAGCATTGAGCAAACCGGGGTGAACTACACCGTCCGAATGGAGAGCGTGGGCAGTGCCACCTACCGTGCGGTCTTGGTCAACAAGTATTCCGGCGCTGAGTTCAAGACTGAACCGCTGACACTCACGGCATTCGATGTGCCCACTTTCACCGTCACCGCACCAGGCGTGGTGCTGGTTGGCCGTCCTGTTGAGTTGAAGGTTCAGGCTCAAGAGGGATTTGACGCCTCCTACCAGTGGCGGATCATCACCACTGGTGGTGTTGAGCAGGTTTCGGGTGAGAACACACCGACTCTGACTTTCACGCCTACCGAGATCAAGAACTACTCCATTGAAGTGCTGGGGCGTGCAGCGAGCGCGCCGGATAACCCAGCTGCTGACGTGAAAAAGACGATTGGGGTGAAAGCCGTCAATCCTCTGGCGGCCAGAGCCTCGTTGCAGGGGCCGTCTTACGTCGAGGCCGGAAAGCAATACACCTACAAGGCCATCATCAACGATGTGGTGCCCACTACTGCCGCCAAGTCCTACGAGGTTCTGGGCTACTGGATGCTTCCAGATGGAACGCGCGTTGACGGTACAGATCTGCTGTACACGCCAGCGCCAGGGGATAAGGTGATCAGCTACTACACCTATGTGAAGGGCTATCCAGAGGAGACCACGGCGGCTACCTTGAGCATCAAGACTTGGGCCTACAACTGGCCCAGCACTTGGAGGATCAAGTTGGTACCTCAAATCACGGATGTTCCAGCCGTTGTGAAGTATTACGTGGAAACCCCCGACTTCGATCTGAAGAGCCTCAACGGCGAGCCGCTGTCGTACACCTGGTCACTTCCACAAAATGTGACTCGCAGCAGTGGTAGCGATGTGGCGGGAAATCTGTCGATCACAAGCCAAGGAACTTACCAGCTTGCACTGCAAGTGAGTGACACCCGTGGGAATGTGACGAACGTTACTTCGGACGAGTTCACGATTCTGCCTCCTGCAAGCGTGCAGACACAGGCCTCCATTGTTTCGAAGTATCCGGGTCAGTTCTTTGCGCCTGGGTCCTATTACCTGGGCCTAAAAATCCTGGGCATGCCTCGGGGAGACTCCTTCCTGCGAAATGATGTGCTCATCAATCAGACAAAGGTTGGTGAATTCACCGGCACAGGCCACTACGTGAATTTCCAAACGCCTGGACAGTACGAGGTCACAGTCCGCACGATCACGCGCGCCGGGAACTATGGGGAGCAGGCGCTTCCCGTTGAAGTGAAAGACCCTCCGAAGCCTGTTTGCGTTGTGAAGCAAACGAGCACTTCCAGCGGTGTCCTGCTCACGCCAGAGTGCCAGGTCGATGCGGGCGTACTGCGCACTACGACTTGGAACTACACACTTGATGGAGTCGCCCAAAAGGCTACTTCCAAGTCTTTTGCTGTACCCAAGGCATGGCTGGGAACCACCAGGTTGACAGATCTGCGGGTGTCAGTTGATACCGACCTCGGCGCTATTACTGAGCAGCCAGTCACCATTCAATAGTCTTTGTAGACATAAAGCCGTCCTGGGAAGGACGGCTCCCAGCAGGGGTGCTAAACGTCACGTTTTTGCGTGCTTTTCGCACCCCTTTTTGCATGTTCGGCCTCGTAATATCTGTGCTACCGCTCAATGAGCACATGCAGAGGATAGGCCGGTGAAACTTCGAATCTTGGGGCTGATTTTGGTAGCTACTGCTGCCGTTGGCTGTGCCCCTCAATTCATTGATGTTCCGCCCACTCAGCGAAAAGCTATGTGGATTGAGCGGGATGCAATTACTACGCATGCCGCAATTGGCAATTCTGAGCAATCAGAAATTGTTCTGAGCAACGTGGCAAATGATCAGCGCCTGAACCCTGAAGAGCGCGTCATTTGGGTCTCAGGCGTCGATATGAAGAAGAGCAGGCTCCAACGCACTATGGAGCGAATTGGCGATTCTGATGCAGAGAGCAATGCAATTCGAGTTGCGCAGAACTCGGCAATTGTTGAATCCCATTCTTTCACCGTTGTTGGTTCTTCTCTCGGCGCTAAGGGCCAATTGAGTATTCAAAAGTTCAAAGCCAATGAAACCGGACGGTTTTATGTGGAGTTTTTGAATGATGGGCCAATGACTGAAGAGCGTGTAAATCACATGATGACCGCATGGCGTGAACTGGCTGCACGCCTGAAAGAGCGTGGATTGAATACCGCAAACGTAATCATGGGCGGCGCCAAATATGAGCAGCCAATTAATGCCATTGTGCTTGTGAAGGTTGGGAAATGACTGAAAAACCAATACCAAATCACGTTGACGACCAAATGCAGGTTTTCTTCTGGGAAATTGACGAGTTCTTCCCTGCGCTGGTGATTTTTGTTGTGCTCTTCATGTGGGACCAACTGATGTTGGGCCTCATCTCCACCTACGTGTTCGTGAAGCTGTTCGGCCGCTTCAAGAACGCACGCATGGATGGTGTTCTGTTCCACATGGCCTGGTGGGCAGGACTCATGTCGATGAACAAACGCTTCGACAGTGGCGCTATGCGCGAGGTGCATCAATGAAGTTCAAAGATGCAATGCGCAACATGCGCGAGCTGCAGCTGATGACGAAGGGATTGCTCCTTTCCAACATCATTCTTGGCGCGGGTTTTGTCTGGGCACTGGCGACTATATCTGGCGAGCGCGAGCGCATCGTTCTGGTGCCCCCCATGCTTGATGCAAAGGCTGAGGTTGCATGGAATTCGGCCAACAAGGAATACATCAAGGGCTTCGGGATGTATATCGCCACGTTGGTGGGGAACATCCAGCCGAAGTCTTCGACGGTGGTATTGGATGCCGTTTCGGCATTCATGGACCCACAGATCTACACCGAGTTTCGCCGTCAGCTTCTGACGCTGATTGAAGACCCAGTTTTCAAGGCCTCGGGTTCGGTGATCACCTTCCAACCCAACTCGATTCAGTACGAGCCAGAAACGAACCGCGTATTCGTCACTGGAACGCTGATTACGGCCACCTCTGGTTCGCAAAAGTACCAGAAGCAGGTCACCTACGAGATGGGCATCACGATCCGCGAGGGGCGCCCGTGGGTTTCCCACTTCCTCTCCTATGAGGGAACCATTCCACGAACAGTGTCCTGGCACGTCAACCGCAGCTCGCGTGAAGGTGTCGAGATACCCGAATACGCAACACCTGCGCGCTACCGCAAGAAGCAATCTGCTGCAGACAAAGCGAATGAGCAGCTTCTCGATCTCGACGGGATGAAGCCAGTTGGCACTCCCATCCCAGAGGGCACTGGTGCAGTGCAAGAAGTCGTTGAGGGCGTGTCCAAGCCCGTCAAGGAAACCGAATCTAAGGAGCAGAACTGATGCGATCAACGAAGGCGCGAGTCTCGGCGTTGCTGTTGGCCGTAATGGCTGGATTTGCATTCGCGAACGACGATGCTGCAAAGGCAAAGGAAGCTGTTGCGCAGACGAAGGCAGCAATTGATGCTGAGCTTTCGAAGCCACTGTCCAAGCCATTGGCTCCGACAGTCGTCCAAGAAGCTTCCCGCATGGCCGGGGCAGAAGCACCTACAGGGTCCAACCGGTTTGTCGAACGTCCCAACACAGGGGACTCGAAGTTGGTGCGCACAGCTCCTCCTGTTGTTCTTCCCAAGGGCCCACTTGGAAAGCCTCCCATCGATCCCCTGAAGGCGATTGCAGAGGGGCAACGTGAGGGTGGTGTTGGGCTTGATGCGGTACAGCGCGAAATCAACCTCCCAGGCCTGAAGAAGGACGATCCGAGCCTCAAGCCATTTGTCATTCACACCCGCAACGGTGTCAATGAGATTGTTCGCATGTCGAGCAAGTTGCTCAACCGTATTGCCACACCCTTTGGTAAGCCGGTGGTGATCGACACCTCGTCCTCCATGGCGAAGGTTGTTGGCAGTGATGTGTATTTCATCCCCAGCGGTGAGCAGCCAATCGGCCTCTTCATCGTGGACCAGGCCAACACCTCGCAATCCATCTCGCTCACGATCATTCCTTCCGGTGCCATCCCAGGTCAGTCGGTGATCGTCAAGCTGGAGGATCTGCGCGCTAGCAACAGTGTCGCCTCATTGAGTGAAGAAGAGGCAGAGATCACCACTCCTCGCGCCAGTGATTACATGGGCTTCATCCGGTCGCTGATGGCTCAGGCAGTACGCGGCAAGGTTCCTGGCTTCAACCCGGTTCCGTTGGAGGGCGGTGTAGCACGCATGGGCCCCTTGCAAGTGACTCCTGAAATCGCGTTTACCGGTGCGTCTGTAGATCTGTATCGCTACCAGATCGTCAACAAGTCAGGTCAGAACGTGGACCTTACGGAGACAGCTTTCTATCGCAAGGGCATCAAAGCCGTTTCCTTCTTCCCCAACATTGCGCTGAAGCCTGAGCAATCGGGGTATGTCTTCCTATTGGCGGACAAGCCCAAGTCTGCGGCGAACTTGGCAATGGAGGCGCAATGAGCATCACTCAATCGCTCAACAACCTGCAGCCCAAGACGCGCAGGATTGTCTTATCTGTTGCAGCTATCAGCGTGGTCGTAGGCGTGTCGTGGGTGCTGACCAACCTGACGGAGCGCAAAGCTGCTCGCACTCCCCGTGCGAACAAGCCGGAGGTAACGGTCGTTAGCCCGCAGCGCGCAACGGGAGTGGAGCAGTTCGGCGCACGGTTCGACGGGATGGAAAAGTCCTTCAAGGACATGCACACGACTTTTGAGCGCCGTCTGTCCAATCTGGAAGATTCAAAGAAGGCAAGGCCAGAGGGAGCACCTCCAGAAGAGGGCGGCGCAACACGTTCTTCCGAGCCGACTGTTCCCCCACTGGAGCCCGGTACGAGTGTCTTTGATGCTCCCGCCGCAAAGGCACCCACTCTGCCACCGCCGCCACCGGTAGCGCACTCTGCACCTTCCATAGCGTCCCCATCGGGTGGCGTCCCTAGTGCGCCTGGAGCGCCAAGCGCAGAGCCAGCCAAGGCCGAAGTACCTGGTGCCGCAACCATTCGGCTCCTTGGCGAAGGCGGCGAGATGGACGAGCAAAAGGCTGAGTTGAAGCTGAATACTGCGGCGACCGATGCCAAGCCCAAGAAGCGGCGCGAGAACGAAACGGCATACATCCCTGGTGGATCTATGTTCCCCGGCGTTCTCCTGAATGGTATGGACGCACCAACGTCCTCGGTTTCGCAGAAGAACCCGACACCAGTGCTGATTCGGGTGAAGAAAGAAGCGGTCCTGCCGAACTTCGCATCCATCGATGTCCGAGAGTGTTTCGTCATGGGTGCTGGTTTTGGCCAGCTCGCATCCGAACGCGCACTCATCCGCACTGAAAGCATTGCCTGCGTGCGCCATGACGGCAAGGTGTTCGACACCAAGCTGGAAGCGTATGTTGTCGGTACAGACGGCAAGGTTGGCATTCCAGGTCGCCTCGTCTCTAAGCAGGGTCAGATGATTGCGCAGTCGTTGCTTGCCGGTGCTTTGGGCGGCATCGGCCAGAGCCTGACGCGTTCAAAGGTGCCAGCGATCAACATCAATCCAGGCATGGACGCCAACTTGTACGAGTCGGACTCGCTCTCGTCCATCGCGCAAGGGGGGCTGGCTGGCGGTATCTCTTCCGCCACCAACATGATCGCCAAGTTTTATCTCGACATGGCGAAAGAGACATTCCCTGTGGTTGAGACACAGGCTGGTCAGGTGGCAACCGTCATCGTCACGCGCGGTATGAGTCTCCCCCTCAAGGGATCTACGTCGCTGGAACGGTATGTCGAACCCAACGGGCAAAACGGATCGCGGCCTGTCGCTGCCCGTGGTCAACGTGATGAAGACGATGACCACTCCGGTACCCCAACCGCCTTCCACAACTCACAGGCTGCTGCCAAGCAAGTTGGGGCAGGGTCCAACACGGCGACTCAGATTGGTGCGAACGCACAGGCTGCAACGGTAGTCGGCGCCCATCAAGTGCCGGTCGCAATCCCTGGCGTCAATGCGCCTGCCGCAAAGCCATCCACAAAAGCTCAATGGTGAAGCAAATGCTCAATTCATATCGCCCTGCGGCGCTCGTTTCCTTGTTTGCGGTCGTTGCACTGACGGGATGTGCGAGCGCTTTGAACACTGCGTCCGAGTCCAAGTTCGCTTGTGACGCCTCCACCAACAACTGCCCGACCCCTCTGGAGGTCTACCAGGCCACGCACAACACGCCCAAAGCCATTCGTAACGGAAGAACGCCCGACGAGTGGAAAACGGGGGCCAAAGACAGCGGTCAGATCAAGCAGCAAGACCCCACTGAGGAGCTTGCACGCGACCTGACTGAAATCGCACCCTCATCACAACTCCTGACTGCGGCCGAGCCCCCTGCGCGCCCTATTCGTCAGGCGAGTCAAGTGATGCGGATATGGGTGGCGCCGTGGGTTGACAGCAGCGACAACCTGAATTGGGCCACGCATATCTACACCGAGGTTACGCCGAAGCGCTGGAGCTACGGCGAACAAGAAGTGAGGCATCAAGGGATGCCCGCTGGATTCATCCCCCGTTAATTTTTCAACCATGAGGATTGCCATGTTCCCTTTCACTTTCAACAGCGCTCTGCGCTTCCTGCCCGCTGCTACCGGCACGCAAACGCGCAAGACCCCCTCCGTCGAAAAGCTGCTGATGCTGGCGCTCTTCATCGGCTTCATGTTCAGCTCGATGAGCAGCATGGCCGGTGCGGGTGGTACGGAGTTCACCCAGGTCTATGACCAGATCACTGGCTGGGCAAACGGAACGCTGGGCAAAACGCTCGGTGTCTCCGCTCTTCTGGTGGGTCTGGGTGTGGGCGTGATCAAGCAATCCGTGATCGCTGCTGTGGTTGCGGTCGCCATGGCTCTGACGGCGGGTTTCGGACCCGGCGTTATCGACGGCGTGATCTCGTCGGGTCTGACCATCGTCACCCCCATCTGAGCAGCCAGGCACGACTACACACAAGGGGGATTGAATGTCTGCTCTGCATCGCGCGATGAGTCGCGCCGCCGAACGCTACCGTCCGAATGACTACATTCCGGTCATAGCGCAGGACGCCGATACGGGGATTTTTCTCTGCAACGATGGCCACATCGGAGTGTGCTACTGGGGCAACCCGGTCAATGGAGCAGATGACACGACAGCGGAAATGCTCAAGGGAGCATTTTCGCTCCCTCTCCCTGAAGGCAGCTTTGTTCAGGTGAGCCTGTTCGCAATGCCCGACATCGATATCCCGCTTGGGCGATACGAGGCGCGTCGCGAGATGGGTATCCATCGGCTCCAGAACGCGACGACAAAGCAAGGGGTCGAGGCCTACTACAAGCGCCGGATCGAGTTCATGTCCAAAGGGCGTGAGCAATCGAACTTGCCAAGTTTCGGGACAAAGCTCTTGGACCGGTTCGTGGTCATCACCCTCAAGATGCCCTACAAGGGCGAAGAAGCGGACAAGGTTGAACTGGAGCTGCTCTCGGAAAGTGGGGCCAAGCTCTCCGAATCATTGCAAGCATGCGGGCTGTTCACCAAGCGAATGACGGACAAGGAATATGTGCGGTTGGCGCACCGGATTACGCATCCGTTCGAACCGCCAAAAGTCGATGATGTTCGCGAAGATCAACCGCTCTATGAGCAGGTATTTGTTCCAGGAGAGTGGATAGCCACTCATGAAGACCATCTGGAGTTCTCAGATGGCACATTGAATCAGATCTTGTCAGTTCAGCGCTGGCCGAAAGAGAACGCCTTGCACCTTATGGCGTTCATGATCGGTGACCCACAAGGCGCAAACAACCAGATCAAGTTTCCGTATCACATCAACCTGACGATGCACTATCCGGCACAGCACAAGAAGACTTCTGCTGTGAAGACCAAAGCCGGGATGATCACCTACCAGGCCTTCGGACCGCTCATCAAGTTTGTGCCGAAGCTGGGTGCAAAGAAGCAGGGCATGGACATCATGGTGTCGGCGATTGACACTGGTGCGACGGTCGTTGAGGCATCTCTCTCGGTTTCTGTCTATGCCAAAGAACGCGAGCCCCTATCGCGCCAGATGGCCGCGATGCGCACCTACCTCCAGGCGTTCCAGTTTGCAATGGGCGAAGAGAAGTTGGTCATGTGGCCAGTGTTCTGGAACGCTTTCCCAATGTTCCCTTCTGCAGAGAGCATCAAGAACACCTTCCGTTTCAAAACGATGGCCGTTGAACATGCGACAACGTTCTTGCCCATCCTGGGGGAGTGGAAGGGAAGCTCCCACCAGCTCAAAAAGGACAAGGGTTACGCGATGCTGCTGCAGAGTCGTCGTGGCCAAATCATGTCTTTGGACCTCCGGGATTCGAGTACCAATGCGAATGCAGTGATCTTTGCTGAATCTGGCGCCGGCAAGAGCTTTTTGACACAGGCCATGGTTGCCGAATATCTCTCAATGGGGGCGAAGGTATTCACCATCGATATCGGTCGGTCGTACTACAAGCTGTGTAAGTGGCTCGGTGGCGAATTCATCGAGTTCAACCCCGACTCAAGCCCATGCCTCAATCCCTTCACCCATGTCAAAGACATCGATGATGAGGTCGGTCTGATTCAATCGATCATTGAAAAAATGGCGGCGCCCGAAGATGGATTGGAGGACTATCACCGTTCGCGGATTGAAGAAGCTGTCAAGGCTGTTTTTGGTAGCAAGGGCAACTACTCAAACATCACCGATGTGGCCCAGTACATGCGCTCACTCGAAGGGGATGACAACCAGCGGGTCCGCGATATCGGCGACATGCTCTACCGGTACACGGATCACGGCTCTGAGGGACGTTGGTTCAACGGCACAGCCAATTTGGATCTGAACAAGGACTTCGTTTGCCTAGAACTGGAAGCACTCGGGCCCAAACCCGCGCTACAGCAGATCGTCCTCATGCAGATCATTGCCGCAATTCAGGCGGAGATCTACATGTCAAACGATGGCCGTCCACGCGTGGTGGTCATTGATGAGTCTTGGAACTTGCTTGACGACCCAATGGTTGCCCGCTTCATGGAGCACGCTTTCCGCCGCTTCCGTAAGTACAACGCGAGCGCCATCATCGTCACCCAATCCATCGCCGACCTCTACCAATCTGCTTCTGGAAAGGCCATTGCTGCCAATAGCGCATTCAAGCTGATCATGAAGCAGACCAGCGAAACCGTCGAGACGGTTGAGCGCGAGGGATACCTCTCTCTTGATCCGTACTCCTTCCAACAGATGCGCACCATTCACAGCGTTCAGGGTGCCTACTCTGAAGTGATGATCTATGCGAATGAGAGCGTCGGCATTGCCCGCCTCGTCGTGGACCGCTTCACCCAGGTTCTGTTTTCCACTTCAGACCCAGAGCGGTCGGAAATCATCAACGCCATTGAAAAGGGCGTCAATCCAGTTGAGGCCATCGAGAGCTTCATTGCCAAGCACGGGTGACACATGAGCGAAAACAAAACTACAAACACCGGGGCGTCCAAAAATGGGGGGGCGGCGTCAGGCTTGCTCTTTGATGCCATTGTGATAGCCATCATCTCATTTATCGTCGCGGTGAGCGTCGTGAGGTTCGGTGGTCCATATTTCTCAGCGCCAGCAGAGCGCAAGAGCATCGCTGTAGTGAACTTCGAGAAGCTGGTTCAGGAATACATCATGGGGCTGAGTGAACAGGTGTCCACGGGTACCGTTCCAGTCGGCGAGATGACTGCGAAATCAGCGGCCTTTACGAGCGAGTTGCAGCAGCGATTGCGCCTCTATGCGGAGAGCGGAACAACTGTATTGCGATCAGATGTGGTGATTGTTGCCCCTGATGATCTCGTAGACATCACGGACTCTTTGCGCAGCGAGTTGGTAGCGGCTGGATTCTTGCCCAAAGAGCAAGCCAAGACAGCGCAGCCACCTGCGAGATAGGGTAAGACCATGAGCATTTCAGATGCACGCCCCCCGGAGAAGCGGGGTGGCGCAGGGATGCGCTTTGTCCGCTCGTTCGTGCGTTTCCAACTCATCTCCACGCCGATCTGCATAGGTTTGATCTGTCTTGGGCTTTGGCTCACCGGGATTCGTATAGGCCTAGACGTTCAAAGACTCATAGGGCAACCAGCCTGCATGCCTTCCCTGGTCTACCTGTGGAAGCCGGGAATGCCTCATCAGCCCAAGGTCGGCGACTACGTTCTCGCCCGTATGCCAAAGACGGGATTAGGCGTCGGCGCCAGAGAAGGTGACCGGATCGTGAAGAAGATTGCAGCGATTGCTGGTGATTCCGTGAAGGTCGAAGGCACCGAGCTTTGGATCAACGGAAAACACGCCGAAAGGCTTTGGCTGGCGAAAAGCATACCAGGTAAGGCGCCTGGTGACTTCGACGCTGAATTCACGCTGCAGGAAGGCCAGCTCTTCCTGATGGGTACCACAAAAGAGAGTTTTGATTCCCGCTACTGGGGGGCTGTAAATCGTGAAGCATTCTTGGGCTACGCTATTCCTTTGTTCTAGTCTGCCGCTTCTGGCTGCAGCCCAAGCACCCGCAACCCGCGCGCCTTGGCAGGACAACCCGCACCAGGTCAGCAAGCCTGTTCAACTTCAACAGCAGGCTCAGGGCACACTTCGAGACTTTGGCGTCTCTGCCAATCCATCCACACCAGCGCCGTGGATGCAAGACATGCGCGAGAGCTATTCGAAGCAAGTCTCGCCAGAAGGCGAAACAGCCACGAACGCCCTGGACTTCGATGTACAAATCTTCATTTCCTCAGGCATGCCTGAAGGTGTGTTGCGCTCGCTCTTCCGGCAGGCATTGGACGAAGGCGCAAAGCGCGTTCGATTCGTAGTTAGAGGGTTCGAGCCCCAGAAGGTGGGAGAACTCCTGAAAAAGCTCAGGATGCTTCTACCTGACCCGTACAAGGATGATGTCCTTGTCGAGGTCGATCCGAACGCATTTCGTGCATACAACGTTACTGAGGTCCCGGTGTACCTCGTCAAAAACAAAGACAAATGGTATTCCGTGAAGGGGACCGTGAGCATTGATGGCGCGCGCGAGCGCGCTCGAAAGGGCGGGAACTACAAGGCAGGCGAGTTGTATGCCATTGCCGAACCCGACATTCTCTCGGTCATCGAGGAGCGCTCGAAGAAGTACGACTGGGAGGGCGCTTTTGCGCGTGCTCGTTCACGCGCTGCGCAGAACCTCAAGCCGAATTTCGATTTGCCCACGGTGGTGCAGGACTCCACGGATTATTTTGTTCCCACATTCACTGTCCCTGAGGATGTGACGGGTCCAGGTCCAGACGGCAAAGGCACAGTTGTGCTTGCCAAGGAAGGGCAAACCTTCCGACTCCTTGACCACACAAAGCTGCAGGTGCCAGTGATCGCGGTTGACGCAACCGATGAGCGCCAGGTACGGCTTGTCCAATCGTGGCTGCGCAGGCCCGAATACAAAGCCGCTGACGTTTTCATTGTCGGCAGCACCATTCAATCACCTGGTGGTGGCGTGGCCATGGAAGAGCTGGTGCGGAAATTCAACCGACCCGTGTTCCCTCTCTTTAAGCGCCTCGGTGATCGATTTGGAATTCAAGCGGTTCCTGCCATCGTTGAACAGGATGGCGACCGACTGCGCATCCGCTACTTCAACCCTCAAACCAAGGGCTGACTCCCATGTGGAAATCATTGAAATCCGTTCTCCTCGTGATCGGGATGCTTCTGGCTACCTCGGTCACTCCAGCCCACGCCGAACAGATGAAGCTGTCATGCAGCAGCTACAACCCCTTGGAAACCATGTTCAAGGATGTGTGCTGGTCTGGGATGTTCCCAATGAAGCTCATGGGCGCCACCATGATCCCCGGTAAGAGCGGGGAGCCAGCAGATCGAACAAACAAGATCATCTGCGCTTGCGGTGGTGACCTGACAAAGGGTCAGTTGCCCCGCATCGGCTTCACAGTTGGATTCTGGGCTCCAGCGAAGATCTTGGATGTCACGCGCCGTCCATATTGCCTACCGTCCCTGGGTGGCATGGAGCTACCGTTTGCGAGCATCAATTTCTTGAATGGAGGGGCGAACCTCGGCCGCAGTGATCGCCATGAGGCTTTTGCCAACTGGACGCTTTACAGCTTTCCTCTCATCTACATGCTCCGTTTGATCGATGACGGCGCATGTCCACCTGACGGCCTCACGGAGTTCGACCTTCTGCAGTCGAGCCCTATGTTCCCAAACTGGAACGATGCGATTGGCCGCTACACCACGTTCATCAACCCCGAGATGCTGCTTTTCACGGGAGTGAACGCAATGTTCGCCATGCCTGTGGATGGGGCGTCATCTACTCTCGGCAAGCCTTTGAACAACCTGTTCTGGGTTGCTGGCACTTGGGGAAACATGTACCCAATCACCGGATTCTTCGGAAATGGTGTCGGGAAGATGGTTGACCCCGTGCAGTTCACGAGCTTGACAGGTGCACGGGCGCTCTCGCTTCTGCATCGTCTGGGAATGCTAAACGAGACAGTAGGCAATGACAATCTGTGTGAGCGCAACACGCGTTTCATCATTCGCAAGGATGCGTATCGGTGGCAGTTCCTAGCACCCTCACCTGAGGTCAACGGCAGGCTCCCCGGCGCCCCAGCTCCAGCTACTACCACCTCACAGGTTCAGGAAGTAAATCCTCCCCAACGCTTTGGGACATGCACCCATGCCACAGGATCAAGCACGGCGGCATGGGGCATGTGGAGAGACGTACCCGCCACAGGTGAGGACCACAGCTATCTTTTGTTCCAGTGGACCGACTGCTGCTTCGGCATTACCCCATGATGATGAACGACCACACTGAAATGGTGCCCACAACCCGTGAACGCGTTGTCAAGGCTGTTGGCAGGGGAATGCTGGTATGGGCGGCGTTTGGCATGCCATTCATGTCATTTGCTGCATACGCGCAAGGACTCCCTGACCTTGACACCACCACTCAGCAGCGTGAGGCTGCAGTGCAAGATAGGCGAGATGATGACGCCACGAGCGATACGCTCATCAACCGTCGCGCTTCCAAGCTCCTGACTGGCCGATATGGCGAAGCCACCCAGGTCCGTGGCCCTCGGATCGATTCGACCGAGCCACCGGTACGGGACCCCAAGATCATTGCAGATCCAGGTGCGGCAGCACAGGCCCAAAAACAGGCAGAGCGCGCCGGCACCCGTACCGTTCAGGAAATTGTGACTGGTGCAGAGGCTGGGGGAGCGATTGGACGTTCGACCTTCCAACGTGCCGACATGGCTAACCAGGTCAATAGCACCGACCGTGTTGAGCCCGGTTCTAACCAGACAACTGCAGGCCGTTCCAATTTGACAGAGGTGATGCCTGGCTTCAACAAGTCAGAAGCGGACCAGCTGAGCAATCTGGGCAACACCCTTTACAACAACCCTGCTTTGGCAGGCGATGCAGCAGAGCAGAACCGCCGCAATCTGCGGCGTGATGGGTGCCGCAAGACAGAGTTTGTCCTCCGCGAAAGGCAGAACGTTGATTTAGCCGCGACAAGCCCGAATCACCGCATCCTGAAGGTGGAGTTCTTCGATTTGGTCAAGGAACCCATTCCAGGTACAAACCCTGTTGAGTATCAGACCATCACGAAGCCAAGCACACACAAGGGTGGTCCTCTGAACCTGCAAGTTGCCACTCTGGGTGCGACGGCCAGCGTTTATTGGGAAAAGGTCAGTGACACCCACACGGTCAAGTACACGTATACCCCGTTCACCAGCTCGAAGGGACGGAACTACTTCACGTACAACCACTGGTTGGGGTATTCAACGGGTGGTGGCGTGCAGCGCATCATCGGCCCCTTTGTCAGCTATGGCTCGCCTGCAGACGCGTTCAAACCAGTCATCAACTACACCCTGCCCGTAGGCTCCACGGCTGTCTACCTCACGGCAGATCTGTATCAAACCAAAGTCACGTATACGGAACCCGCTGCAGGGACACCTTGCCCGTCTGATCCGCCCGAGGTGTGCGAAGTGGCATCCATCGGTGGAGACCCCATCCGCTGGTGCCCAGGTGCTTTGGGGGCCAATATTGCTTCGATGTACGACGATGTGCAGAACCCCAGTGCAGATCGCTACGGGAAGACGTTCAATGATCAGATTGCCGCGAATGGTGATCGCAAGGATTACAGCAGCGACCCGTCCATTCGTGCGGGTGTGATCGCGGGCGCAAACGCAAGCTCCAGCGCCAAGGCCAATGAGTTGGTGGGTCAATGCAGGCGTGATTCAGTTTCACGCATTGAGGTCGTGCAGGGAGGTTCCTACGGGATTCCTAACATGCAGATGTGCTCAGAGACGCTGGTGAATCCGTTCCCAGACGGTTTCAAAGGCATCAAGCGCTCGTTTGGCCTTTCCTTCATCGGTGATCACAACTATCTGACAGTCAAGGCCTTCAACAAGATCAAGGTGCCCATCATTGATCCGTTGACCGGCAAACAGGTCAAAGATGCGGATGGAAACCTGCTCTATACCTACAAGAAAGAGTTGGCCAACGTTCAAGGCCCCATTGACGTGAGTTTCCCCATCATGGGCGCTGCGCAGTGTCCTGGTCAGGGTCGATGCAGTACGGAGATTCCTGATGACCCGCTGGGCGGGAGTGAAGGCAGGTTCCTTGAATACATGCACTACCCGATGGGTGGGGACGCGAAATCCTACGCCTTTGACGGTGTTCGTGCTGAGTTGGGAGCTACCGGTGGCTTCACCAATTTCGGTTCCCCTTCACAGCAATGGTTGCCATCAGGAACTGCCATTGGAGACGGCTCCCTTCATGAGGTCCGTTTCATTGCCAAGGCCTACTCTGTCACCATCAACACGTTTGCCGGTGGCGAGAAATACATGGAGTACGTTGCGGACGGCTTCTGCAAGGGTGGTAAGTTGGTATGTACCGACACTGCGCCTACGCGAACCGTTGGCGGGGTCACTTTTGGACCTGGACTTCCCAATTCAGGCATCGTTGAGTTGCTGAAGAACTGGGGCACTGACGCGTCAGCAACGATGCCGACTGACTACGACAACGGCGTGGGAGCCGAGCCTGTGCCCAACGGTCCTCCCATCAAGATGATTGATGACCAGATGTGCTGGCAGGCCGACGCGGAGCCGTTCACGAGCTGCTCGACCATGAACAACGAGGCAGGGACACTGCGCTCATTTATGCGAGATGGCCAGCAATGGGCCACAGACTGCAACTTGGCAACCGATGACAAGGGTGTCCCCCTCGAAAACTCCACGAGTTGCAAGCGTGTTCCTTCTGCCGATGGCTGCGATACACGCTTTAAGGGCCCTTTCACAGGTCAATGCTACAACCCGACGATTGCTTACGACTGCGGAGAAACGAAGCAGTCGAACATCCCAGTGATCGTTGAGGAGCTGGGCGACTCATGCTCGGGTGCGATGCGCTGCCTCGGCACGCAATGCCACAGGCCGAATTTGGCTGGATCGCACGGTGGGGACTTCGCGCGTGCTGTGGGTGCGATGGAGGCCGTCAACGCGATGATCGATGACATGGTGTGCCTCGAAACTGGTGAGAAGCCCACCAGCGTCACGCAGACTTGCACTCCCTACATCTTTGGCGGCAAAGCGATGTACTGCAAGATCCCGATTGGCAATGAGATCGGCCTTACACCCAACTGCTGCAAGGAAGCCCGTAAAGGTGCCTCTTCAGCACCAGGTTGGATGGAGTACCTGCAGGCAGCAATGACGCTGGGCAAACTGGCTCAACGCATGGGCGTGATGGAGGCCATGCAGGGCGCTGACATCTACAACCAGGTCTCTCGGTTCTTTGGTGAAATCAAAGCACCCGTAGTGGATGCCTACACCAGTGCCTCCCAGTTCGTCACTGATAAATTCATCACCCCCTTCCGAGCTGGGTTCGACAACTTGTTTGGCGGGGGGGCATCTCCTGTTGGCATTGCTGATGCTCCCAAGGGGATGGGTGTTTCAAACCTGATCGATGGGTTCCAGCAGCAACTCATGTCAGGGCTGAATAACGTGCTCACCCAGGTTGGGGGGCAGGACTTGGCCAGCATGGTGATCCAGTCGGGACCAGGTGGGAAGTTGGAGTTCACTGCCGGTTTCCAGAACCTGATGCTCGCTTTCCAGATCTACAGCATTGCGCGCCTCATTGGTCACATCATCTTCGCTTGCAAGAAGGAGGAGTACGAGTGGGGGATGAACGACAAATGGCGTCTCTGCACCTTCGCTGATACGTGCTGCAACAAGAAGGTGTTCCTCCTTGGTTGTGTCGAGAAGAGGCAGCTCTACTGCTGCTACAAATCGATTGCCGTGAGGGTGATTTCCACGCAGATCATCTCGAAGAACTTGGCAGGCTCTCGGCCGCGCGGTTTCAGGTCCGCCAATGATGGAAGTACCCTGGGGGGATGCAACATCAACTGCGGCGGCTTTACGGCCTTTGAACTCGCTGCAGTGGACTGGTCGCAAGTGGATTTGACGGAGTGGACGGATGCGTTGATCGAGAGCGGACAGTTGAACCCATCAGATCCACGCACGAACTTCGGCGTGTCTCAGAACCAGCTCAAGGAGACCATGGTCGTTGGCCGCGATGCGGACCCATCGGGCAACTACACGACGCAGGTACCAGCCATGAAATCGGCTGAGTTGCTGGGCCAGAATACGGACACAGTGATGGGCAACACGCAGACATTGCGTGATATGGGCGAACACTGTTTTGACCTAGATCGACGCAAGATGCCGTTTACCTATCCCGGATGTAAAACGACTCCTTAATCGACAACGATAACCACCCCTTGAGGTCACCACCAGGTGGCCTCTTTTTTTTGGTTTCGTTAAACGTCACGGTTTTGCGTGCTTTTCACCACCCTTTTGAGGGGGGGCGCTTCGTACCATCAGTTGGATATTTGGGCCGGATTCGATTTCTTTAGGGCCTGTCTTTCAACTACGGAGAGTGTGGCACGTATGGGGTCAGGTAGCTTGCATCAATGGGTAGCGTGGGGCGCTGTCTTGATTGTTGTCGTTGTCATCTTCATCGCAGTGGCCGAGGAGAAGGGTAACAAACCCATCGCGAAGAACAAGGGCAAAAAAGGTTTTGACACTGGTGCAGATACCAAGCGTTCAGCCCTGGCCGAAACAGCGGTCCAGAAACCCAGGTCCACCACGCCAGATCAGGAAGAAGCGACGCGGGATTTCGCTTTAGCGCAGGCCACAAAGGTTTTGATCCCACCCCCAGGTGAAAAGCGCATTGAAGCTGTCGCACCTCGGAACGGGGGGAAATTTCGATGAAGAGCAAATTTCGTTTTTCGGTAGTGGCAATCACTGCTTTGGTGTGCCTGCCCTCGATGGGTTCTGAAGGTGTTGTCCAAGCGGTACAGGAATCCGCGAAGGACAACAACCGTATCTCCGTCTGCATTCACCTGGCCAAGTCCAATGAGCCCACAACCAAAGCCAACGCCGAGGCCAAAAAGAAGTCGGTTGAACAGGTCCTCGCGAAACTGAAGATTGGTGATGCATTGATGCTTCGTGCGCGTGGCGACGTGGCGCGCAGGGGACTCTACGGCTACCCGAAGGATGAGGGTATGGCCCTGAGGATGTACGAACGCGCGCAGAAGTCTCCTGAAGCTGGATGGAATGCAGCCTTGATGCTGTACCAGTCAGCTACCGATGGTGTGAATCCCCAACTTGCACAACGGATCGTTGGGTTGCTGAACAGGTCTGGAGCCTCCTCGTTCATCTCCCGTGGAGCAGTTGGTGCCCAGTCTCACTACCTGGCTGGCTTGCTCAAGGAAACCGGGGCCACGGGCAAGGTCGATGAGAAGCAGGCCTTTCTCCACTATCGCGCCTCAGCGCGGAATGCCTACATTCCGGGTGCCTACCACTACATGAGGCTCCTCACTCAATCCCTTTCGAAGCTATCTGAAGGTGAGCGTGCCGTTGCGCTGCATGAGGTGCGAATGATGTCCAACCGGTGGAAGTGGCAGTCGCCGGAAATCATGATGCTGACTGGCGACCTCCATGCTTCCCGCTGGTTCCCCGACGAAGAGAACTTCACAGCGCAGTACCACTGGCGTCTCTCAAAGCGCATGGCAGCACGCCTCGGTGGAGTAACCGAGACCACCGATTTCGAAGGGGCGATGCGCCAACGCATCAAGGCAATGCCGGCTGACAAGGAAAAGCGTCTTGAAGAGGCGGTGGAAGGGGGCATGAAGAACGCCACCACGACCAAACACGAACTGGAGTATTCCGATCTATGCATGGACTGAGCATTCGACGCGTCCTGTTGCCGATTTTGGCGGTGGCGTTGCTCGGCACGGCAGTCGCGCAGCAGCGCACCCCTGTGCGCAACGACAACATCTACAAGGCTCAAGAGGAGGGCTGGTTCTGGTACGAGCGCGAACCAGAAGCTCCCAAAGAAGAGAAGAAAGAGCCGCCGAAGAAGGCACCTCCGATGCCGTCCATCATCAAGCTGGAGGCCCCGAAAGATCAGAAGCCGCCAGAGATTGAGCCTCTTAGCGTGAAGTGGTTTCAGCAGGAGTATTTGAGTGTCATCAACACTGCCATCGATGACCCCTCGGAAGACAACGTGCGGAATTACCGCTATGCGACGCGCGTGATGCTCGACAAGGCGAGCAACTTCACCCGGCAGTTTCAGAAGCAGTCGCTGCTCGACCCCCTGTTGGATGAATCCGTGCGATCACCCTTTAGCTCTGGCATGCGGGGTAGCTTCCAGGGGTGGACCTTTGAGAGCAAGCGCAAGGCCACTCGCGCAATGAACAAGAAGGCGGGGCTGTGGGTGTTCCTAGACGACCAGTGTCCCTTTTGCGCGATGCAGTACCCCATCGTTGCTCGGATGGCGAAGGAACTCGATTTCGAAGTGTTCTACATCACTCCAGACGGAAACCGGCCGAGCTGGTTGATGGGCAACGCGCCTGTGCTCAAGGATGCAGGCCAGTCAAAAACGCTTCGGATTGGCATTCGTCCCGCTGTTGCGTTGGTGGTCCCGCCAGCAAAGATCACTGTTCTCACTCAGGGGCTGCTTTCACAGGATCTGCTGGAGGAACGCCTTTTGGTCGCAGGTGATGCAGCGGGACTGATTACCGGTCAAGAACGCAAGAACGCATTCCCAGAAGAGCGCGGCATCTTGACCCCGGATGACATCAAGAGCTTGGGCTCTGAAATGGCGAAAGACAAGGGCGCGCTGACTCCCGGTGCGCAGAAACGAATCGAGCAGAGGTATTGATGATGAAAATGAACCCTTTGAAGAAGTGGTATGTCGGTACCGTCAACATGGTGCTGTCGGCGGCGCTGTTGGCCGGGGTCTTCACCCCTCGCGATGCTCAAGCGGGACTGAAAGACGCTTTAGGCGAGATGTTCTTGACCTCTGGCACCGAAGCCCAGTCCATCAACACTCAGCGTCTGCGCGGCTTTTACGGTGGTTCTCTGTCGCTCCGTTCGCCAGGTCGTTCATTTGAGATTGTCCAGTTTGCCGCGCCGAAGATTGATGCCGGATGTGGCGGCGTGGACATCTTCTTTGGATCGTTTTCGTTTATCAACGGTGCGCAGTTCGAGCAGCTGATTCGGGCCATCGCAGCGAATGCTGTGGGCTACGCCATCAAGCTAGCGATTCAGGCGATGTGCAGTCCTTGTGGCGCTATTCTTGAAACGCTGGAAGAGGCGATCCGGGATCTGAATGCGTTGGCGAAAAACACCTGCGCCATTTCGATGGCTTCGTTGACGCAGACGGCCGACAAGATGATGGAGCATGGTCGAAAGATCGGTGAAGCGCTCAGCGTTTCGGCCAATCGCAGCGCTGACGCGACCGCAGCTACCAACAAATCCCAGTCCGAGCGTCCGACACAGACTGCCACGGGTGGTGACGCAAATACGGCGAAAAGCAACCCCGTTCTTGGCAACATGGTGTGGCGAGCTGCCCAGCAGACGATGGACTCGGGCAATAACACTCTGCGCGCCTTCATGTCCTCGCGGGAAGTCACTGAGATGGTGCAGTCGATTTTCGGTACGGTGGTCGTTCGCAGCAAAGAAGCCTCTGACGGTGAATGCACTGCCGGGGCGTCCAGTGAGCGATGCGACAACAAGCCACTGGTAATTGGATCGGCTGTATCGCACTGGGACAAGCTCCTTCGTGCTCGATCTGCAAGCCCCCAGGGTGTGGGTATGTGGCGCTGCTCCAACTACAACGAGGGATGCACGCGCGTCGTGTCCTCCAAGATGACGTTGGCAGAGTGGGGGGGTGTCGAGGACATCGTGAACTTGGCGCTCTTTGGTACCACTGAGGCCTATAACTCTGCGGCCTACACGTCTGACTCGCTGATCGGCTCCTTCATCCACAAACAGGCCATCAACGAGAACGGCAGCAATCTTTCAGTGCGGGCACGTCAGATGATTGCAGTCATCCCAATGCCCATCCTGCTCATGCTGATGGAGCTGCAAAAGACGCCCGGTGCTGCACAGACGCTTGGTCTGGTCCTTTCGCAACAACTCCCGAAGTATTTTGAATACATCATCGCGATGGAGTTGTTGAACATTGCGGCCAACACGTTCACGAATCAAACCGAGGTCGATACCCCCGAGGATTTCAAGAAGCAGATCGAGATCATGACGGCCCAGCTCACGGCCATGCGTCCCCAATCACGGGATGTGATGGACATGATCGATGGAGCATACAAGGTCATTCAGCAGTCGCAGACGCTGACCGTTTCGCCTCTCCGCTCCTCAAACAATCAGCGTTAAGTCGGTATCGATATGGCGTTCACCATTTATACGGTCTCCGACCCCGCTACCGTTGGGGCAGCTCTTCAGTCCATGGCCATGTTTTTTGGCCAGGATGGATGGGTCGGCTCAGCCATCAAGACAGGCTTGATGTTGTCGTTGCTCTTCATCCTCGCACAAGGGGTCACCCGTAATGGGCTTCGGCTGGATGTGATGCTGGTCCAGCTCCTTGTCGTGTGGGCAATGTTCATGCCCAAAACGACCGTCACTGTCGAGCAGTTCGACAATGCCGCCCCGCCAAGGGTGGTGGATGACGTTCCGTATGCGATTGCGCTGCCAGCTTCTATTGCCGGTGCTTTTGCGCTCTATATGACGAACAAGATTGAGGCTGTGATGGTCAACGTCGATGGGGATTACCTATCGATCAGTGGCGGCTCGCACCCATTTACGCCAGCCAGGGCATTGATGGCCATCACCATGTGCCCATCGGACCCGATGTCTTGTGTCGATCAGAACCTCGTGGAAACGATGCGCCTGGCGGCTCGTTTCTGCGCAGGCCGTGAACTGTCCACAATGGATTTCCGCGTCAAATCCGATGTGCTGGGTGCATTCGCTGACACGATGACACTTCAAGCCCAAGTGGTCATCTATGACTCGACCAATCCCTACATTCCCGGTGGGGGAGGGGGCCGGGTTGCCTCATGCCCAGAGGCTGCTGCTCATCTCCGTGCTGTAGCTGAGGCTGAACGAGCTGGTACAGGAACCATCTCCAAAGCGATGAATGGCCTTGCGAATCGGTCCGAGATCAAGCGCTACAACTCCATCGCGCGCGCGCAGGACAACACAGAGCGCACCTGGGATGAGGCACTGAATGACATCAACAAGCTCCGCGATTCCAACTCCAAGATGGATTCGCTGGCATTTGCGAATGTCACGCTGTATTCGCTGGCCGACACGATGAAGTACAGCGCCAGCGCGCCGATTGATCAGGCCATCACATTACGTCGCGATTCGAGTCTGTTCGAGTGGGCGAAAACAGAAGCGCACCAGAGCATGCTGGTGAGCACCACCGCGCCCAAGTTCATGGACATCCTGTTTTTCGTCTTCATCGCATCCACCCCGATTGTGATGTTTGTGGTTGCTGCCAATCCTGCTGGTGGCCTAAAGGTGGCTGGTTCATACGCTCTCTTCGGGCTGTGGACGCAAAGCTGGATTCCGATGATGGCCATTGTCATGTCCTGGTACCAAGGCGAGATCCGCAATATCTCAAGCCCGGTGGCCATGACGCCGGAGTACATGGCATTTTTCATGCGGCATGCTTACACCTCGACAATTGCCGCGTCCAACATGATCCAGCAGGCCCCCTACCTGATGTTTGCCATCATGACGGGGAGCATGTTCGCGCTCTCGGGCATGGTGTCGAAGGCAATGCCATCTGGCAAGGGTGATGCGTCCGGTGTGCTCAAGGGCGGCGGTGGTGGCGGTGGAGGTGGCTCGGATGTGATGAATCCTGGGGCAAAGGGTGGCATACCCGGCGCGGGCATGAAGCACGCGATTTACGGTGGCCAGGCCGCGATGGCGGGGGGTATGACCTCATCTGCGGTGGGTATGTCCGGGGATGGTGGCGCAGCCTATCCAAGTTTGCCTTCATTGAGTGCGAGCGGTGCTGTGCAAAGTGGAGCAAGTCTCCAGAGTGAGCAAAGTGCGGCTGTCCGCAAACAGATGCAAACGCAGGCCCAACAAGCCTATTCCGAACTCGCCCAGACTGTTCAGAGCGCGGCTCAAAAAATGGGCGGGTCTCAGCTGGCACAACGTATGACCGCTGCTGGTGTCACATCTTCTTTTGACGCCAAGACGGGCACATTGACAACTCAATATGGGTCGTTCGACGTGGGTGCATCCCAGTCAAATACAAAGGGTCAGTCCGCTGCGGCAAGAGTTGGCCTTGAAGGCAGCGCTGGTTTTGAAGTTCTTGGAACAGGGGCCAAGGCCTCAGCATCTATTGCAGGCGCAGTTAATGAAGCTGTAAATCAAGAAGTTCGTGCCGGTAACGGAAAGGGAATGCGCAACGACAAATCAACTGGTACGACGGAAGGGACAAGTGTTTCTTCTGGTTCTACCGCCAGTTCTGGTGTTTCCGGTACGAACGGCTCCGAGTACGGCAACACTGCAAGCAAAGCCAAAAGTTTGCAAGACACGTTTTCGAAGATTGCATCACAAGCGGAAGCACTCGACAAAACGGATAAAGCAGTCACTCAAGCCGGACAAACAGCGGGTTCACAGGTAGGCCAAGAAGCTAAGGGAGGTGATGTGGTCACCAACTGGGCTTCGCAGGTCGGCAATAGGTTTGGTTCCTCAACCGGTAACGATGGCGTCGCTTTGGATCGAGTTGCGAGCATTGCGCTGCAATCTCTAACGCCCGATCAAAAGGCGGCGTTTACGGATGCTGCAGCTCAGAAAATGAAGGCCTCCGATGCCATGGGTTCTTCCATAGGCCTCAGTCGTGACCAGGTGGCAATGGCCGCAGCCTGGTCAACCCTGTCCGATATGTCTGCCAGTGCATCCACACCTCAACAGAAAATCTCTGCGCAGCTTGGAATGGCAGAGCTTTCAAAGGCGGCTGGTGGCGCCGATATGACTGCCGGTTTGAAAGCCGTCAAAAATGGCCTGGATAAGGTTTCAGAAGTTGCTTCTAATATCGCCGACATGGGCAAGAAAATAAATGGTGATGTTGCCAATGCCGTTAGCGGTGCTGAATCGAAACTGAATCCCGCTGCAACAAACTCATTCGGCAAAACGGTCGATGCTGATATTGCAGCCAACAAGAAACGAGCTGAAGGCCTCAATGCAAGCGCTCAAGGTGGTCTCGCTGCAGTTGCGGCTGCAGGGGCGAAAGCCCAAGAAAATGCCGAAAACAATAACAAGCGTGAATCTGGAAAGCTATTGGATATGCAGCCGTTGGTGAATGCAACAGAACAAGGTTTGCGAAATCAATCTGGTGCGCCCCAAGCTCACGACATCTCACAATTTGGGGCTGGGAACAACACAAGCATCAACCATAAGCTCTTTGGTTCCCCAGAAGAAGGAAAGAACAATGGAGTTATGGGAGCTGAAGGTACCGGTGGCGTTGTTCCAGCAAAGACTCTGCCGAGTCTGATAGACGGGGCCGCGAAGGAAGGTCAGAAGGCTGCTGACGGCGCCATGCAATGGTTTTCTAACAGCAATAGCGGTAACAGCGGCGGTGGTTCAGTTGACAAGGCCGCAGGAATGGTGGGGGAGGCAGCAAAGGCGGCTGGCATCTCGTCACAGGGCGTCGTTGATAGAGCCGTCAGTATGGTGGGAGATGCATCGAAATCGGCTGGAGGTTCGGCGTCGAATGCGGCGGGTGGGTCTAGCACTACCGTGGTAATGCAAGGCGGTGCCGAGGGTGGACTGCCGAAGCTCGGAATTGATGGTGGTATCAACCTGACGCCATCTGGTGGAGGTCATGCACCTGCGCCGACCAACTCATCCCAACCTACTTTGTCGAAGCCTTCGACTGCAAATCGTGGTGGGAGTGAGAAAAGCTCGCCCGGAGCAAAAACTCCCTCCCCAAAGCGTTAGAGATTCAGGTCGCCAACATCACGAATTTTTCCGTTGGCGTCCAGATCCTTAAAAACTTGAATCTCAGAGTCAGCCTCAGTTGGATGAGGCTGACTTGCGCCACCTTGGGACTTCTTGATAAAAAAGCCGATAACAAGCACAACACCAATGACGATCAGCAGTTCCATTTTCGATCCTTTATTTGATTGATTGTATTATAGCGATTATTAAATTAATTGTCAATTGCAATTCAATTGCAATTCGTGCAACTAGATCGAAACGTTCGGTTTTTGCTTGCTTTTTAGGGGTGTTTGCGGGGGTCGGTCTTCCTACCATCTTCTCATCTTCATTTTCAGATGAGTCAGAAGAATGGACAAGACCAAGGCTGTTCGAGCAGAGGTGATTCGCCGACTGCTGGCGGTTTCAGCGGTGTTCCTGCTTGGAACAGGTGCGGCTCACGCCTGCTCACCCAACCTGAGCCAGGCACAGGTTGACCAGGCTAACCAACTCCTTGACCAGAACCGGTCGAAAGACGCTTTTGCTCTCATGTACCCGCTCTCAAAAGAGGGTAGTGGTGGTGCTAACCGGTTTCTGTCGGAGATGTACCAGAAGGGGCGGGGGGTTAAGCAAAGCTCATTCATGAAACGTCATCTGAATTGGATGGGCGCTCAAGATAGTGATCCTGTAGCGATGTACCGGACCGCTATGGACTTCTTTGAGCGGGGTCACAGGAAGGATGGCGAGTTTTGGGCGAAGCGAGCTATCGACTGTGGCAACCCCGATGCCCTTGTGTTGCTGATTGAGAAGTTTCTCTTGGCAGGCAGGCAGGATGAAGCCCGCACCCTGATCGAAATGGGATTAGATCGGTCAGTTTCTCGGGTGAAATTCATCATCGCAGAGCAGTTTGATAAAGGCGGGATCGGCCTTTCCAAAGACACCAAGTTAGCCTACACCTGGTATTACTTGGCAGCAAAAGAGGGCCAAGTCGATGCAATGGCTGCAATAGGTTACTACTTCGCGCGGGGCATACACGGTGTCCAGGACGATGTGGCGGCTATTCACTGGTATCACAAAGCAGCGCTTGGAGGTCATGTTGAATCCATGACAGCTTACGCGTGGATGCTGGCAAATGGAAAAGGGGCCCAAATTGATAAGGAAGAAGCACGTCGCTTTTTCCTGGCAGCTCATCAAAGGGGTGATATTAATGCTTACCGCTTTCTGAATGAGATGTGAGTTCGTTAATAGACCGTCTATCCCCCGTAGCTATAAAACTTTCGTAGGTGTAATGATGGGCAATTTTTTGGCGCGGTTATGCTTCGCTGTGACATTGATGCTCTGTTCGCTGAGTGCTAATGCCGCATTTGTGACAAAAGTAATTAACAAGACCGGGGCAGACATCACCGTCACCTTCTACAATATGGCATGTCAAACATGCCAAATGGTGGCAAAAAATTCAAATGTTGCTGTAGCTCCCTATCAAACGGTTACCTTCAGTGGGGACTACGCTGGTGAGTATTTTGTTAAAAATAATAGCCCTATCACTGTCGAGCCGGTATCGGTTGATGATAGTGGTTATGAGAATAACTATGGCCCTCTACCATACGGGAATGGTGTTTATGGCGTGTGGATTGGGGGTGGGGCGAACGTTGAAATAAGGACCTCTGCTCCAGCTCAATGTCCAGCGTCAGCTGTGAACTGGGGAGCTGGAAATTTCTGTTCTGCTGTGCCCGTGGCAACCACTTCCGGTGGCTCGGTGAGTTTGACAAACTCCGTTGCCGGTGCCAACGGGTCCGCTGTCGCTTCCTGTTCTGCTGGAACTTGGACTATTAGTAGCTCAACATGCACTGCTAACCTAACGGTACCTGTTGGTCTCTTTGCTACCGATGGTGCAAATACTGGAAGCATTAATATCAATTGGGGAGCCGTTCAGGGCGCTGGAACATATCGCTTACAACAGAGAAAGCAGGGGACCTCTGCATGGACTGATCTGGTTGCATCTTCAGCAACAAGTTATAACTGGACTGGCCGCACAGACGAAAGTATTTTTGAGTTTCAAGTTCGGGCCGAGAATTCAGTAGGGGCCTCGGCATGGAGTGCTATCGAGACTGGCTACATCAGGCCTGCTCTTGCCCCCGTTTTTGTTTCACAAACCGGCATCCCTTCGAAGATTGGTGTTGGGCAAACCTTTACTTTCTCGCAGGTCTGGAAAAACACCGGTTCAGAGACTTGGACGGGCACCGCATATGGGACATCCCATCACGCTGCGAACGGCGCAATCCAATGGGGCATCGGCTTTACCTCGTTCACTGGTTCTACTGCAACAAGTGCCCAGGTAACGACAACAATGACCGGCACGGCGCCAGCTTCAGCTGGCACCTACACGCTGCAACGTGTCATGCAGAAAAGTGGAACAAGCTATGGCGTTCCGTCCACTGCTGCTACGGTGGTTGTGTATGACACACCCAAATGCACGGCGGTAAATACCGATGTGTCCACGACTTTCAATCCCACAGGTACTGTCACCGCTACCCTCGCAGGTGCTTCGTCAGTCGAGACGGCTGTGCTTCGAGTTTGGGGTGAGATCAAAGGTGAGTCCAATGGTGTCGATTACCCATTGAGCTTCAACGGTACTAACTGGGTTGCCACCTTCCCTGTTGCCCCACATCTTTCACCTGACGAGGTGAAGATCAACCTCAAGGCATCGGTATCGAACAGTGTTTTCGCATCGAGTGTTTGCGCCACGTCAACTCTCGTATATCAGCAGCTTCCGTTGCCTGCGGTCACATTGACACCCACATTCGGCACTTTTGGAGACGCTGCCCGCCAAGGCTTCGTGGTTAATCGAGCTGGTGGGGAGTTCGCGAAAATCAACGTCGATCTTGGTGCCTTCTCCGGCAGTCTCAAGGCCCGCGTTGAAGTGCTTGACCCTGCGGATGGTCTGCTGAATGTTGCTTTGAACGGCATCAATGCGGGCCAGCAAACTTCAGTCCTCATGGCTTCGTCCACCCTGAACGCAACTCCATCATCTTGGCAGCAGGTGAACGCTTCTATCCGCGTTTCCTATGCTGATCCAGCCGCAGCAGCCCAAGGAAAAGTAGTCGTTGTGCCCATTGCTTGGACGGTCGCCCCCGCAGGGCTGACGGTGACGGCATCGGGAATCAAAGCTTCGACCCCCACGGTGAGTGCGTCGATTGCACCCTCCGGTGGCGGCTTCAGTTCTAGTCTTCATGGTGCCTTCAATGGCTACCTCAGGCTGGCCCCGAACGCAGGTACTGTTGGGGCCTCACAAGATGTCTCATCTGATGGCACTTGGACTATCGGTAACCTGGATTACGCCCAGCTGTATGCCGCCCAACTTGTTGCTGTCGCCAGAGCCGTCCCCCCTGCCGGAATCACGCTCTTCAATCCGCTCGAATTTGTCAGTCCCGCGTTCGGATTGCCCGTTCAGGCCCCATTGACGGTTGCAGCAACAGATGGAAATCGTGAGAACGATGTGCAGGTGATTTGGCCAGCCGTAGCGACTGGTAGCGCCATTCGATATCGTGTCTTTCGGGACGCAGCAGAGGTCACGCCCGCGACGGGTATTTCCGGTATCGAGTTCATCGACATACCGCCGAATCGGGGAACGACCTACACCTACACGGTCAAGACCATGATCAACAACGTGGTGAGCCAGAGCGAAGCGAGCGATACGGGATTCGTTCCTGCCTGCCGTGCGGCCCGCCTGATCGGCGCCAGCCTCAATGCCGACATGTCGGCCATCAATGGCCTTATCGAGCGTTGGGAGTGCCTTGAAGGTGCCACAGGCTCGGGTGCAGTGGATGCCGGCACAGCATCCGCAGTGCCGATCACGGGTAGCGCCACCTACCGCAGCTTCAGCTACGTCCTGGACCCAGCCTTGGCCGATGGAGCGCACGTCCTGCGCCTGGGTATCGAATCGAAGGGTGTGGTGATCAATGCGACCCGCAGCTACGACATCCCGTTCACGCTGGGCCGTTCCTCGATCTCGCTGAAGAGCCTGACGATCCTGTATGACGGGTCCACAGCGCAACCAGGCCTGGAGGCTACATCCATCGGTCGCTTCGGAGCCCGCATGGAGGGTGGCACGGGCCTTGGCTTCGCCGAAGAGATCAAGTGACATTCACTATTCAGCCAGGCCTATCTTGCAGGTCAGGTCGGCATAACACCATCACCTAATAGCTGGCCCCCCCAAGGGCCAGTTTTTTTTTGCCTCTCGTCCAGCTTGCTCCTTCGCAAGCTTGCAGCAGTGGCGTTGTTTCGAGCACCTGGGCGGCGTCAAACATCGGTCAGGCTGCGCAGCAACGCATTTGGTGCCAATCCGATTCACGAACTTTGAAACGTGAGGATTTTGCTTGCTTTTTGGGGGTGTTTTCAGGGCCTGCATTGCCTACGATCAGTCTTCGCACATTCCCTATCGAGATGAAGGAATGCCTTTGAACATGACTGAAATCAGTTGCAACAGCGGTCGGCATTCACATGGTCTTTCGAATCAATCCACGGCTGTCTCGTCATCGACTGAACTGAGGATGTCTATGTATAAGCATGTTTGTGGTTTCCTGCTAAGTCTGATCGTTCTGTTTGCGCCGTTGGCCCATTCCGCGACGATGTATGGGTATCTCAAAAACGAAACACCGCGCGAAGCTCAAGTCACGCTCACCAACGATGGTCCGGTATTCGGTGGTGGGGCTTCTGGAACAACCTTCAAGGTCGCGAGTGGAGCAACGGGCAGTGGTTCCTTGAATGCCACAGACGGCATTCGCCTTGAGCCCTACATCAGCTCATTCAGCATTGGTGGTGGGTCTGCTTGGAGTACCTACTACTGCTTCCGCTGGTCAACGGTTTCGCTCGCTGATGCGTCGTCAAAGCCATGCGACAGCAGCAACACGTTCAAGACCGGCGCCTATACGTCCTCGCCGTCCCTGCTCCGTGCGACAGTGATGTATGCAGTTCTCACTGAGGTACCGGCGCCAGGTTGTAGTGCAACGACTCTTGGCTGGGGGGCATCCAACTTCTGTACAGCCACAGTGCCCGCCACAAGCACTGGAGGTGCCTTGTCGCTGACCAACTCATCAGCAGGCGCAACGGGATCTGCGTCCGCTTCCTGCACTGCATCTGGTTGGTCTGTCTCTAGCCCAGTGTGTTCAGCTTCCCTGGCAACCCCAATTGGTCTCTTTGCCACCGACGCGGCCAACACTTCCAGCATCAACATCAACTGGGGTGCGGCAAGTGGCGCTAGCACCTACCGTTTGCAACAACGTAAGCAGGGCGCTTCAACCTGGACAGATCTCACGGTTTCCGCCGGTACCAGCTACAACTGGACTGGGCTTTCGGACGACAGCATCTTTGAATTTCAGGTTAGGGCGGAAAACCCCGTGGGCGTATCCGATTGGAGCCCTGTGGAGGCAGGCTCTATTCGTCCTGTACTGGGTCCTTTGTTTGTCTCTCAGAGCGGCATTCCATCGAAGATTGGTGTTGGCCAAAGCTTCACCTTCCAGCAGGTGTGGAAGAACGTGGGTTCTGAGACCTGGACTGGAACGATGTACGGCACCGGGCACTTCGCTGCCGATGGGGCGATCCAGTGGAATGTGCCCTTCACTCCATTCGCCGGAACTACCTCACTGAATGCACAGGTCACAAGCTCCATGACTGCGACTGCGCCATCGGTCGCGGGTACCTACACCCTTCAGCGGATCATGCAGAAGAACGGTACTGGCTACGGATCACCCTCCACTAAGGTCGCGGTGGTCGTTTACGGCATTCCAACGTGCGCTTCTATTGCCACGGACGTTGAGACCACATTTAACGCCAACGGCTCCATCACAGCCTCCTTGGTAGGCGATGACTCCGTAGAGAGCGCCACACTTCGCGCATGGGGCGACATTCAGGGCGAGGGCAACGGGGTTGATTACCCGATGAGCTTCAACGGGTCCAAATGGGTGGCAACTTTCCCTGTTGCAACCCATTTATCTGAAGGTGAGGCAAAGATCAATCTCAAGGCCTCGGTTGCTAACAGTGTGTTTTCATCCTCGGTATGCGCCACTTCGTCGGTGGCGTACCAGCAACTCCCCATGCCGATAGTCACGCTGACGCCAACTTTCGGTACCTTCGGTGATTCGTCAAAGCCGGGGTTTGTTGTGAACCGCGCGACGGGAGAGTTTGCGACCGTTACCGTAGATCTTGGAGCTTTCGCTGGCAAGCTCAAAGCGTATGTGGAGCTGTTGCCCAGCAGAAGTATGTTGATGCCTGCGTTGAATGGTGTGATATCGGGTCAGCCTTCAAAGCTCAGCATTGCCACAAACGTTTTGTTGAACAGGCCTGCTGCATGGCAAGCATGGGATGCGACAGTCCGCGTTGCCTACGCTGATCCTGCTGCAGCCTCACAACGAAAGGAAGTTCTGCTCCCTATCCAGTGGGCATCAGCACCAGGAGGGCTGGTGGTTACGGCCAGTGGCATCAAGGCCATGTCCCCCGCAGTTCAAGCAAAACTCTCTCAGAACGCAGGGCCGTTCGATGCTGCGGTGAGCGGTGCATTTACGGGGTCTGTGCGTATTGCCTCATCGTCAACAGCCGTGGGTTCAACACAAGAAGTGGACGCCGATGGCGTATGGAATGTCAACAGTCTCGAATATTCCCAGCTCTATGCAACGCCTCTCGTTGCCGTTGCACGAGCAATTCCACCGGGCGGCTTCAATCTCCTGAATCCTCTGGAATTCATCAGCCCCGCTTTCACTCTGCCTGTGCAATCACCTCCGTCCGTGGCCGCGACGGATGGGACGCGAGAAAACGATGTTCGTATCGAGTGGCCCCCAGTTGCAACGGGTAGCTCCATTCGATACAGGTTATTCCGAGACTCGCTGGAGCTAACTCCCGTGACGGGGATTGGAGCGGTGGAGTTCATCGACATACCGCCGAATCGGGGAACGACCTACACCTACACGGTCAAGACCATGATCAACAACGTGGTGAGCCAGAGCGAAGCGAGCGATACGGGATTCGTTCCTGCCTGCCGTGCGGCCCGCCTGATCGGCGCCAGCCTCAATGCCGACATGTCGGCCATCAATGGCCTTATCGAGCGTTGGGAGTGCCTTGAAGGTGCCACAGGCTCGGGTGCAGTGGATGCCGGCACAGCATCCGCAGTGCCGATCACGGGTAGCGCCACCTACCGCAGCTTCAGCTACGTCCTGGACCCAGCCTTGGCCGATGGAGCGCACGTCCTGCGCCTGGGTATCGAATCGAAGGGTGTGGTGATCAATGCGACCCGCAGCTACGACATCCCGTTCACGCTGGGCCGTTCCTCGATCTCGCTGAAGAGCCTGACGATCCTGTATGACGGGTCCACAGCGCAACCAGGCCTGGAGGCTACATCCATCGGTCGCTTCGGAGCCCGCATGGAGGGTGGCACGGGCCTTGGTTTCGCCGAAGAGATCAAGTGAACGAGGTAATTTCTATGGATCAGATCGGCTTTAGCCGCCGAGTATTTGTGCTGCTTGCGGGGATCGCGGCGGTTCAGTCCCTTGCAAACGCTCAGCAAGCAAACGGTGTTCGCGGTGGCGGAATGACAGAGCAGCAAAAGATGCTGATTCCGTCACTGCCAGTCTTTCCATGGCTCAGTATTGCCGAGACCAAGAAGACGCAGGTGCGTTCTCCTATCCAATCTCTGATCAGCTCTCACCAGGGCTATGTCATGGTGACTGACGGACATTCGGTTGAGACTGGAGGCGCTTTCATCAATCTGGCTACCTCAAGCAAACAGGGCCTGCTCGGAATCGACGGTTGCTCCATGATCAACCTCGACTTCGGCCCCGATGAGAAAGCACAACTTGTGTCCTTGTCCATCGACCGTGGATGGCGGAACAAGAACGTCCAGCCCTTGATTTCAAGCCTTACTGGTCGGTACGCGGCGATCACTCCACCCATCTTCATCCGTGATGGTGAAAGCGAGGCCACTGATGCAACCGTCCTTTTCGACATCGGGCGTTTCGTAGTCGAAGCCTTGATTCCTCAACACGGCACCCTGCTGACCGTGAATTTCACGACCAAGGATCTCCTGGCCAAGCTTCGGACCGCTGATCGCACCATAGACCTCATCAGGCCCTATCTCCAAATTCCATCACGGCCAACCACTTCAAAAAGCTAATTGAAACGTATTGAAATGCAATTCAAATGCAACTAACATTGCAATAGACAAACAATTAACAACCGCTAATTAAATGACAATCATCAAGCAATTCAGAATCATCCTTGCATCCGCAGCACTGGCCGTGGCCACTCTCTCTGTGACTGCGCTTCCTGCTCATGCCTCAGGGGAGCGTGCTCCCCAAGTGGCGTCGAAGTCGGATGTGGATGCTCTTTCCGCGAAGCTGCGCAAGTCGATGCCGGGTTTGGTCATCGACTCGATCAAACCTGCCCACATCCCAGGCCTCTGGGAGCTGGTGTCGGGTGGGGATGTGGCGTATGTCACCCCTGATGGCGTCTACATGATTCAAGGGACCATGTTCAACGTCCAAGAACGCCGTAACCTGAGTGAGGACGCCTTGACGGATCAGCGGGTCAAGGCCATGGGCAGCATCAGCAAGGATGCGTTGATCGTGTATCCGGCGAAAGGCAAGGCCAAGCACACCATCACCGTTTTCACGGACCCTTCATGCCCGTTTTGCAAGCGCCTCCATTCCGAGGTGGCCAGCTTGAACGACCTGGGCATTACCGTTCAGTACGCCCCCTACGCCCGCTCTGGCAACGGAACTCTGACTAGCCGTCAGCTGCAAGAAGTGCTCTGTTCTGCAGATCCTCGCCAGACCATGGACGGTTTCATGGACGCTCCACACAAGAATGCGTCGGGCGCTGACTGCAAGGCCGCGCAGGAATTGGTCCAGATGTCCAAGGTGGCCAACCAAGTGGGCCTCAAAGGCACCCCCCACATCGTTGCAGACAATGGCAAGGCCTTTTCGGGCTATATGCCTGCCAAGGATCTCCTGGCAGCTTTACAGGCCAAGTGAGCAAGGGTTCGCATCGCGGACTTTTTTACTTGTTGAAAAATATCATCTAGTCCGATACTCAAGTTTCCTCCGACCCTCCCGCCTCTATTTGAGGCTTAGCCGCCCGAGAGGGCGGTTTTTTTTGCCACAAGTTCCTTAATTCATCATTAAGGAGGGCATGCTGCATCATATTTATCAACTAAGTAATACAACTGATTACAAATTGGTTTGTATGCACGACAATTCATAGCATGATCGAATCAGGAAACCATCTTGATCTCTCGTTTCGAATCCCTCCAAGCCTGTCCTTTGCGGATCTGCAGCTACGGTGGGGATCGGATGGGCAGATTCTTTTCGAATGGTCCGCCATTGAATTGCTATGCGAGGCCTCAGGCATTGACGTAGGCATCTTTAAGCTGACAGACCCTTCTAACGTAGCGCGATTGATAAACCATTGGTATGAGATACACAGAAGCAATGGGGGTGCCATTGATCTAGTGAAAGAAGAGGCCATGAGCTACGGTGCTCAGGTTTCATGGGTGGCAGAGACCCCTCAATCACCCTGTCCTCTCGCCCAAAGAAAAAGCGCCATTTGATGGCGCTTTTTTTTGTCCGACAAACTTACTTGCTCGTCAGCAGTTTTTTCCACTCCGGTGCTGAAAGTGGCACCGGGACGTTCCTGGTCTTCCCACCGGAACCGATGTAGATCAGGGGCAGGGTGTCCAGCTTGGCCAAGAGGGCTTGGGTCGAGTTTGTGTCCAGCTTGAAGATGCCAGTCCCCAGCATCTGCTTGGTGCCGGCGTCGTTCCCCAGTTTGCGGGGTTGGAGCCAGGCAGTCTTCTCGCCAGCCCGAGCGAACTCCACCAGGCGCGCAATCCCATCGCCACTCGCGGCGTGAGAGCCATAGGCAATCGCCATTGCAGCGCCAGACAACTCGTTCTTGGCATTGGTCACCATGATGAACTTGACCGTGCGCGGGTTGTCACCAGACGCCATGAGCGACCTGTGCATCTGCACCACATTCAGGAAGCTGTCCCTCCCAGCTTGCGGCCCCAGATCGACCACAAATGTGAGGGGTGGGGCGTTGGTCTTCCCACCTGGCATGTCGATGCTGTGCATCTCCTCGGGGCGCAGCGCCTTCGCAGGGCTTTCCGCGAGTTGGCCACGCAGATAGCGTTCCAGATCCATGCTGACATCTCGGCCGCGCTTCATGTCGATGGCCATGCCAACGAACAGGTATTCCTGAGCGGCGTCTGAGTAGAAGAAGTAGAGCTGCTGCTTCCCGTCAGGGTGATCGTCACTGAACTCCGTTCCCTCCACCACAAAGGCATCGAGGCCTGCAAACACCTTGCTGACCTTGTGTACGACTTTGGGGTTTTCGATGCGGACTTTGGCATCGGAGCCCAGCATGTCGTTGAGTTTGCGCGAATCCTTGAGCCACTGAGGGATCTCTTCGGCCGCAGGAGCCTGCAGTTTTCCAGGCTTGCCGTTGGAGCCCTTGAAGTAGTCCGACAGGGGGGTGGTCTGGGCCACCGCCACGGACAGCGAGAGGCTTGCGACCAACAGGGATGCCAGCTTGTTAAAGCGCATGGGTGTCTCCTTGGACAACGCGGCTGACAATGCCGTTCAGAAGCAGCAGCATGTGCTGGGGATTGCCCTGTGAATGGTCGGGATTGACCACATAGCGACCGCCGATAGCCACGGAGGGGGTGGCGGTCAACTGGTAGGTTTTGATCGCGCTGACGTGCGCCGAAAGTCTCTTCTCGATGCCCTTGCCCTTGGTACGCAGAAATTGCTGCATCTCGCGCTGGTTGACCCCAGCTTGTACCAGGGCGTCCAGTACATCATCCATCGTCATTTTCGAACTGGGAAGAATGCTGGACATGGGATCGCCCTGGATGGCCGTGTACATGGCGTAGTCAAAGGCGGGCAGGGACTTGGGAGCGAGGGCTTGGCCAATCAGGCGTCCAACCACGGCCATCGCAACCTTCGGGTTTTCGCCGTCAGGGATGACGGGGTAAGCATCAAAAGTCACGCCAGATGGCAACGATGCACCCCAGCTCACGAGGCCGTTGTGATACCGCAAGCAGAAAGGGCAGTCGTAGGCAAAGAGTAGGCGAACGCGCTTGCGATCACCCGCAATGGGCTGTGCAAGCACGTCATAGGGCTTCGCGTCAGGCGCTGGGACCTGTGGTTGTGGCGCCTGGCTGCGCAATTGGGCGAGGGCGGGAGCTGCAGCTGTTGCCGCCAGCAAAGACAGGATGTTTCTTCGTTGCATGGGTTTCCTATTCGGTAGCGTCTTCCGACACGACCATGGCTGAGCCGGTGACGGCCATGGCCTCTCCGACGCTGGTGATCCCTTTCGCGACGAGCCGGTAGGCATCGTGCGACAGGGTGCGGTACTGGGGCTGCAGGGCTGCTGCTGCCTTGAGTGCTTTGAGATCGCCGTGCTCGACGGCAATGCGGACTTCTGGGGTCGCCAGGATGATTTCGAACACAGGGGTACGACTGAGCCATCCGTCATGGCAATGGCTGCACCCCGATGGGTTGTTGGTGTAGATCAGGCCAATGGCGTCGATTTCCTGCTCCGAAACACCGGCTTCAATGATTTGGGAGCGGATATACCCGTCGAGAGGCTGCTGCTGGCGGCAATGGGGGCAAAGAGTCCTCACAAGCCGTTGGGCGAGAAAGCCTCCGAGGGCCGCTGAGAGAGCGTTTGGGTCCACCTCCAAGTCCAGCATCCGGTTCAGGGTCACTGTCGCGGAGTTGGCGTGCAAGGTGGAAAGGACAATGTGTCCAGTCAAGGCCGCTTGGGTGGCCAGGCCTGCCGTTTCTTCATCGCGAATTTCGCCCACCAGAATCACATCCGGGTCTTGGCGAAGCATGGCGCGCAAGGCCCGTGCAAATGTCAGCTTAAGGTTTGTTGCGGCCTGGACGATCCCCTGGATGCGAAATTCAATCGGGTCCTCAATCGTCATAGTCTTGACGGCTGGGGAATTGATCTGTTTGAGGATGCCGTAGAGCGTCGTTGTCTTGCCGGAGCCCGTGGGCCCAGTGACTAAAAAGAGTCCTTGCGGCTGCGAAATCACATGCCGGATGGCTGAACGGATGTCCTCTGGCATTTGCAGCTCATCCAGAGTGACCAGATGGGCCGATTGATCAAGCAAACGGCAAACAACTGACTCGCCAGAGCCCAGCGGGAGCACGCTTACACGCACGTCCACCACCCGGCCGTCAACAGCGAAGGCAAATTTGCCGTCCAGCGGGGCCATCCGCTCCACGAGCGACATCTTGGACTTCATTCGGATTTTCGCGTTGAAGTCCGCTGACAGTTGCCTGCTCACCACATCAACGATCTCCAGGACACCTCGATTGCGAAAGCGGATGAAGCAGTTGTCTCCGCTGTCCTCGAAATGCACATCGCTCACACCCTCTCGTGCTGCGCGAGGGAAGAGTTCGTTGAGGTATTCCACCGCCTTCTTGTCGTTCCCGCCCGTCGAGATGAAGTGCAACGGTTCGTTGGAGTGATGTGGGTTCCCTCCCGCTGGTGATTTTTTGAGGACAGCATCAGCGAATGACATGTGTGAATTGCTCCATCGAGAAAGTGTAATTGTCTGTTGCAATGCGGCATCAAGTCAAGAAATTGAACTCTTTACATGCAGAGTGTGAACTGAAATTGGTGCATTAGATAATTGTATAAATGCAATTGTCAATTGCAACTAAAGTAATTACAATGCAACTACCCGCAATGAAACGGGGTCCAGCGAAAGTGCAAACATGACGAGAGCCCCTACCGAGAACCAGGCTTGCCAAGTGAGCGAACAGAGCGTCCTGAGAAAAATCTTTGGCGCCAAGAAGGTCTCTCGCATGGAGCGCGCCGCGCGTGCAAACCGACTGCGAGAACTGTTGCTGTCGCTCAAGACGGCCGCGCTATCCATGGAACCATCCGAGCGTTTGGCCTTTGCGGAGTTGGTACAGCTGGCCAGGGACGAGCATCTGGCAGCGACAGAAGACGAGGGTGACGCTACGGAGGTTGAGTCGGTTTCGTTGCTGGTTCAAAAGATGGTGAGTGAACTAGACGCCTTGCGCGATGCGAACGCGAAAATGCATGCCATCGCCAAGCGACTGCAGGCAAAGGAATCAAGCTCACTGTGGACGCGACTTGTAGGCAAGATCGGCGTTCATAAAACCAAGGAATAAAAGTGTCAGTTCTCGCAGTCAGCACAGATCCAGTAGAGGGCGGTGACTTCATCACACGCTGGAAGTGGAAGACCAACCCGAACTCTCGCCCCGTACAGGGGAGCCTCCGGGTGAGCGTGAATGAGGTTCATGCCTCCGACCGCGCGGCCTTGGCGGAAATCCATGCCCTTCACTACTTGCTTGAAGTTCGCGAAATCCACGGCGAAAACAGGCTCGGCACGGACATGCGGGTATGCCTCTCATCCAGCGCTGTTCGCAAGGCGCTTTTGAAGGGTTCGCTGAAAGTTCACGGAACTGGCAAGGCTGAGAGCGCCGCAGTGGGAGCTGCAGCAACCTTCTTGGCAACCAAATATTTCGAAGCGACCTACGAGGTGCAACGTTGGAAAGATGAAGAACCTAAGGCTGTAGAGCCTGAGATGCTTCTTTCTTTGGGGCCAAGGTTTCCGCGAGTGGAGCTGCAGTGCGGCTTGCTCAATCGCCCCGTCCAGATCACCAGGCACGCAATGCACCGCTGGGTTGGAAGAATCAGCGAAGGCCTCGACCGGTACTCGGAAAACGACCTGTCCAAGATACCGGATGCTCGATGGACCAAGGCCTGGCGCACTTTAGCTGGGGTGCTCAATCACAAAGGACTGCTTCGCGCAGATCTGCTGCCAGAGGTTGCAAGGAAGTATCAGCAGCGATACGGCATGTCCTGCGTCTATCTGCATTTCTCTGACGCGATGGCCGTATTTGTTCTGGTCGATGGTCCTCAGGGTTTAGACCTTGTGACTGTCACCAAAACCAACCCACACACGCCCATCCTTTCGCAGCAACGGTTCATGGTGGGGCAGCAAATCAAAACGAGTCGCGGCACCATCGACACGCCTTGAGCGTGTGGTGAGGGGGAACACAGTGAATAGCAACGTACTGGAATTTTGGCAAGCCATTGAGGCGCTGACCCCGCAAGACGCATTGCGCGTCAATCCGAGTGACGTTGCTTGCCCCGTGTATGGCATCAAGCAATCCATAGACCACTCATTCCCGTGGAGAGACCCAGAGCACCTTGCAAAGCCTATAGAGGCCAACATGGTCTGGGTCTACGACGCGCAATGTGGACTGTACGAGACCCATGCACTTTCGGCGCTTGTTGTCGAGGCGCTATCGCGCGATATGGATGAGGAAGAAGGCGACAAGCGAGATGGAGTTGCACGACTATTTGACCTCCGCTTTGATCACACCGGTATGCCGGTTGTGCAGTCGTTCTCCTTGTCTCTCTCGGCATGGGCTTCTGGCTTCATGTTGCGTGATGGGGCAACGTTGGACGAGTTGCTAGAAGGCGGTGAATGCGGTCACGATGATCTGCCAGAGCCATCAAGTGAAGTCCAGAATCCACAAAGCGGCTTCACAGGTTTCAATGTGATCTCCATGGGCCTCTCGCAGTGGCTTGCTCATGAGGTAGAACGGTTCCATGAACACCAGGAGCTACCTTCCTGCCAGTGGCTGCATGCGCTCGTGATTAAGGTCGCTTCGTACCTGAATATCCCGCACCACGTAGTTCATCCAAACACGATTGCCCGTGTACGTGCCACGCGCGCCCGCAAAGACCAGGCCCAGGACAGAAACGAATCTTCCGAGGGACTTTCAAGCTTCTATGCAGCGGATCTGCAGAAGATCACCGCAGCAGTGGAGCGTGGGGATTTCGGAAAGGGGCTGCGACAGTTTCTTGACGGTGGAGCGGTGGCAAAAATCCGCGCCCGCGTGGATGTTCGTGAGGAGGGGAACAACCATCTTCTTGCCGAAGCTCTGTCGCCCAAAAAGATGCCGAAAGGCCGGTGGCCCGCCGACCACGCACTGGCATTTAGCCAGCAGTTCGCGGTGAACAGCATTTTCTCGTCGCTAAGGAATGATGCTGGTCTCTTCTCTGTGAACGGCCCTCCAGGCACGGGCAAAACGACACTTCTGCGCGACATCGTTGCTGAGGTTGTCACCGAGCGTGCAAGCGTCCTGATGAAGCTTGGTGACGAGGCGTTTGGATCAAAGAGCATTGTCAAGATCGGTGAGATCGCGGCGCCCTTTTATCCACTGCACGAGAGTCTGCGGGGATTCTCGATTGTGGTGGCCACCAACGGAAACGGTGCTGCAGAAAATGTGACCTTGGAAATGCCTGGGCGAGACGCAGTGCCAGCTAGAGTTGCGGATCGTGGAAGTTACTTCCCCGAGCTTGCTGAGATCGTTGCCGGTAAATCGGCATGGGGACTTCTTGCCGCCCCCCTTGGCAACAGACGCAATCGCACTGACTTTGTGTCGCGTTTCTGGTGGGGTCAGCGAAGCAAGAGGCAAGAGAGTGCAGCAGCACAACCCATGCGCGAACACCTTCGCGGCCTTGTGAGTGGTGACATCGCACCTCGCATTGACTGGGGAACCGCTGTTGCCCGTTTCAAGGCCGCACTGAAGCATGAAGCCGCGTGCCGCAAGCGGGTGTCTGAAGCCGCTGAAATGCCAGCAAAGATTGCCCAGCTCGTGTCAGAAGCACAGCAGGCTGAGTGCAGTTTGCGAGATGCGGAAGTGGAGCAATTCGAATCTCGTGATTCGCTTTCAAAAGCTGAGATCCGTCTGTCTGAACTCAATGGTTCTCTTGCTAAGGCCGAGGAGCATGAATCACATGCCAGAGATGCCCTGGCACGGCATGAAGACTTCGCTCCCGGCCTGTGGCACACGCTGACTACCTTGGGTAAGGCGAGAGCCTTGTGGCGTTCCGACAGGGAGGGTCTGGTCACGAATCTCGATATCGCGAGGAGTTGGGTGACCCAATGGCGTGACCAATATAGCCAATTGGAGCGATTGATATTGGATCTGCGTGTCAGCGGAGCCCGTCTCAACTTGAGGGTTGGCGCTGCGACCGCCCATGCTTCAAAGCTCAGAACTCTGCGGGCGGAACTTGAGAGCGATCTTGGTCGGGCGATGAATCAACTCGGGGGCGCATGGCTTGATGTTGACATGGACCAGGAGCAGCGTGAGCACGTAACGCCTTGGGGCGAACCAAGATGGCTGGCAGCGCGCGAGGAAGTGTTCCTGGCGGCTCTTGACCTTCATCGGGCTTTCTTCGAGGCGCACCCCGTACAGATGGCGGCCAATTTGGCTATCGCCTGTGACTGGCTGGCGGGCAAACGGGTTGACGGCAACCTAGTCGCCCCTGCGCTTGAATCGCTCTGTCTGGTAGTTCCAGTCGTGTCCGCCACGTTCGCCTCCTTCCCTCGAATGTTTGCGAAGGCGCCCCGTGAATCCATTGGCTATGTGCTGGTTGATGAGGGCGGGCAGGCCCAAGCTGCCCACGTTGCGTGCGCAGTGTGGCGGGCGCGTCGAACTGTCATAGTGGGAGATCCCCTGCAACTGGAGCCTGTTGTCACCGTACCCGAGGGCATAGAGTCAGAGCTTGCCCGCCACTATGGGGTGGACACGCCGTGGATGCCAAGCTGGAACTCGGCCCAGGGATTGGCGGATCTGTCCTCACGGTTCGGCACCTACCTTGGAACAGTGCCGGGAGACAGGCTGTGGGTCGGTTGCCCACTGCGTCTCCATCGGCGATGCGCTCCCGAAATGTTCCGTATCAGCAATGAGGTGGCCTACGATGGCCTGATGGTCTTCGGGACGCCCGCCCGAGGTGATGTGCCGTGGCCCGCTACGGCATGGTATGACGTGAAAGCTACGACCAGCGAAGGGCATTGGGTGGATGCTGAGGGCCAGTGCCTACAAACACTGATCGGGGATCTGCTGGAGCGGGGTGTAGCGAAAGACCAGGTGGCTTTGATTTCCCCATTCAGGGACTGTGCCGCTCGACTTCGCCGAATTGCCAGGGTCTTCGATCTGGATGCCGGTAAGGTAGGCACCGTCCATACGGCCCAAGGCAAAGAAGCTGATGTCGTGATCCTGATCTTGGGCGGAAACCCGAAGTCATCGGGTGCCAAGGCTTGGGCTGCAAGCAAGCCGAACCTGCTCAACGTTGCCGTGTCCCGTGGCAAGAAGCGGCTCTATGTGATCGGTGATCGAAGCCTGTGGCGCCAGCACAGCTATTTCAGTGTGATGGCGCATCAGCTTGCAGTTCAGGTTGCGTGCGTCGCCTAGTCGTTCGTTTCGTCAGTTCTGACAGGCGGTGGCAAGTCGCTGAATGGCTTGGACGCATCGGGCAGTAGATCCATGATGTGGCTGTCCAACAGCTCCTGGAAACCCGATGGGGTAGGGGGCGGGAGTAGATCGACGGTATGAGGGGCTGCAGCAGCACGTTTGAGTTCTGCGTGCTCTCTTGCTTCAGCGCTGCGAGCGATGAACCCGCGAGCCAGCATTTCGTATTTTGAGGGGTCCAGGACGCGCAGCCTCTCCAGAGTCCTGCATAACTCTTCGAGCACGTCATCCTTGGCCCAGTCAGGGGGCTCGTCAAGAGTCCAGAGCATTGGCTCTAGTCCAGTCAGGAGCCAATTGATGTTGACACCATGATTGCAGGCGGCTGCAAGAACTGCTGCGCCTGGAGCACTCATTCCAAGCTCGTATTTCCGATAGGTCGTCTTGTTGACTGACAACTTGTGGGCCATGTCATCCTGGGTCAAATGGACGGACCGACGCCACAAACGCAAACGCTTCCCAATCGCATCAGAGAGTTCTTTATTAGGGTTTTCCACAACTGAAAGATAGCTTATTTGCAACTTTTTGCCGTGGTTGGGTAGCAAAAAGGCGTGTTTCTTCGAACATTACGATACACTGCGAGCAAGATTTGTGAGTAAAGGTGAATCGTGACCCCAATCAAGGACGTTGCAGCATTGAACCGGATGTTCTTGCTGACCGCACAGCGCGTAGCTCGCTCTGGAACTGTCAATCTTGGCCCTATGGTGACTGGTATGTCCGAAGGTTTGCTAGAAAAAATCTCGACTATGAGCTTGGAAGAAATCGACAAACTCGCCAACGCCACGCCCATCACATTTTTCACAATGCGATTGGATGAAGAGTCGATGAAGCAAGTTTTGGACACGCCACCTTCAGCGGTGGGTGCATTGAGCGTTTCGGCGCTCGCCATGTCTGGTCGCTGATTCATTTTTTGCCCAATGCAACTCGCAAAGCTGGAGCAACTGCAGTACGCAAGAGAGCTGATTCAGGCAAAACTCAGACTCTCGATTGTTGCAGCGCTGACGGACCTCACACTCGAACCACTGCGCAAAATGTGGAAGGAAATCCACGGTGAGCGATCACCGAATGGAAAGCTGCCCGAATCAGCCCTTTCCTACGTGAAAACAGTGCAAATGGTGAGGAATTTGTCAGCAATTGTGCTTCTGCACCAGCGACTGCACAAGACAAAAGAAATACAGCCGCGAACACTGTTGCAGACTTGGCATGCTCACAACGCGCTTCTGGGCCAAGTAGATCCTTCCAACGTTCTCGACATAAATGCCGCGTACTACGCGCTCCGAGACGTTCGCTCTAATTTGCTGACTGTCATGCAGTGCAATAACTGCCGCATCAGCTATATCTATGACCGAGAGTTGAGCCTGACCTCTCACTGTCCGTATTGCAAGGGCGAGTAGGCGATGCAGTGGTTCAAGAGTCTCTTCACCCCTAAGGCCCCCGTCACTCCCAAAGCAACCCCGATACCGGCTGCAGTCGATTTCGAAGTGCCCCGCTATCCGCCCTTTATGAAGGGGTTGCCGACCATCGAGCCAGAGAGGTTGCTTGCGCAGCATCCTGAAATCCTGGCGCACTACAAGCGTAGCGTCATCGTCACTCCTGAACAGTACGAGCAGTTTTACATCGGGGCTCTGCGACGATTCGCTGCTTACGCACACCTCCTGCCTGCGTCCCAGACCCATCACCATCGTGGTGCTGGGGGGCTCTTGCGCCATTCGATGGAAGTCGCTCTGTGGTCGCTCCAGGGCGCGGACAACATGCTGCTCAGCATGGGGAAATCGCCAGCCCAGCGAAGAGCCATAGAGCCACGCTGGCAACTCACCGCATTTCTGGCAGGCCTATGCCATGACGTAGGCAAGCCCGCGACCGACATGACGATCACGGATAGTGATCGCAACATCACATGGAAGCCCCTCACTGAAGATCTCTATGAGTGGGCAAAGCGGAACAGCCTCAAGGCCTATTTCCTCGACTGGCGACCTGGCCGGGGAAAGCAGCATGTGTCTCTGTCGAATTTATTGGCCGAGCGAATCATCGGGCCCGAAGCCCTGCAGTGGATCGATGAGGGGGGCACAGAACTGGTCGTGTGGCTGATGGAAGCCCTGAGCGGGAATCCTGGCGCGACCAATCCACTGTATGACCTGGTGATCAGGGCCGACTCATCTAGTACCGAGCGCGATCTCAAGACCATGGGTGTAGCAATGGCTGGCTACGAGCTGGGAGTGCCCATCGAGCGCCATCTGATGGATATCATGCGCCGCCTGATCAAAGAGGGCATCTGGCAAGTCAACGAGTTGGGTGCGCGCGTCTGGAACATCAATGGTGGCATCTACCTTGTCTGGCCAGCCTCTGGTGAAGAAATTGCAGCCAAGGTGCGCTCCGATGATCTGAAGGGGTTCCCCAGAACTCCTGACGGCATTCTCGACATGCTGCTCGAACGAGGCCTTGCCTTCGTCCGTGAGACCGGGGAGGAGAGATTCTGGAGAATTGTTCCTGCGGAACTTGAAGCCAAGATCCCCAACAAGTCTCTGGTCTGCATTCGATTGCGCGATGACGCAATGATCTCGTCTACCCCGATTGCCGCTGTAGCAGGGCGGCTACTCAATGGCGAGGATGAAGACCCCAGCGGGGGGGGCGCAGAAGCTGATGCCCCAGAAGAACCCACCTCACCAGTGCATGCAAGGGCCAAGCAGGACGCTGCAGGAGCAGTTCGCGATCCTCTGGCACCACCACCAGACGGTCAGGCCAATGGCGCTGCGGGATCTGTAAAAACCTCAGTAGAGGCAATCAGAACTGCCACCAAGTCCACCCCCGACTCACCAGCGGCATTGACCACGGCAGCTGCACCAGCACCAGCCGAAGACTGCGAGACCCCCAAGCCACCTCTGCGTAAGCTGGACATCGACCCCGAAACTGGGGAGATTCTTGGAGTCGAAGCAAGCCCTGGTGAAGGTGGTAAGAAGCAACCGAAGGTGCGCCAGGTGCAAAAAGTCGGTTCGACCGATTCGCCAATGGCCATTTCGAAGCCAGTTGGAGTGAAGCTGAAATCAGCTGCAACCGAAGGTGCGGAAAAGGTTCTTGAGTTAACTGCACCCGCCGAAGCCACTGCTCCTGAAGCCAACGGCACTGAATCGACAAAGAAGAAAAAGCGCAAGAAGGGCAACTTCACCCAACCACCTGAACTGGAGTTCTCCGGCTCAGTTGGCGAACTGTTCTTGGCTCTTGCAGACGATCTGCAGACAGGTGCGAAACAGTGGGGTGTCGATGTACGCGTGGACGAGCAAGAGATGGTTCTTCTGCGCTGGCCTGGCTGCTTCGCAAATTACGGTTTGACAGCAAAGACCATCCTTGACGAGTGCGGAAAGAATGGCTGGATCTGGGTTGACCAGGACATGCCGTTCGTCAAACTCGTGGACTCCAAATTTCAGGGTGAGGACAGCAAGGCACTGAGGTTGATGCCAGAACCGGGTGACGCATTGCTGTACCACGCGAAGTACAACCCTGATCTTCACAGCAACCCCGCACCGAAGGTGCGGACTGAGAGTGCGGACTTGCCCGGTGATGATGCCTTTCTTCCACCTGTCGATCCTGCAAGGGTCAGTGAGCCCCAAGTGCAGTCTGAAGTGCAGGCCACCTCTCTACCTGAAAATTCCGCGCAACTCCCCTTGCTGGACGATGTGTCTTCGGAGGAACGCAAAGTGTTGCGAACCGACAGATCAGCCCCACCAGCGAAGCCACGCAAAGCCGCCGAAACAAAAGCTGCAATGGCCCCCAATCGAGCGGAAACGGCAGTAGCGGCAACGAATGTGAAGGCCCTGAAAGAACAGTTAGGGTCCAAGCCCAAATCCACTCCTCAGATCAAACTGGAGAAGGTCGCACCTGCTGAATCAGGTCCATCCTTTGGCGCGCTAGATCCCCGAGTTGGCGCGCTCATTGGGGTACTAGACGGGTGCGCAGCTGATAAGGTGGAACAGGGTTGGCGTTACATTGATCGCCTGGAGATTCGGCGCGCGGCACTCGCCGCTGGGGTTGCGAAGGACCGCAAGGATCTCAACGTAATCATAGAAGCCAACGCCAAGATATTCCAAGTGAAAGGGCAGCACATGCGCTACAAGCCCGCAGCCGCAGGATCTGCTGTACAAGCCTGAGACATGGGGGCGGGAGAACAACCCCTCCGAGATCTAGACGCCTCTATGCGGGGCTTTCACCTTCAGTCAACAGGCGCTTTGCTTGCCGTTTGCCCATAGCCAAGACGGCGTGAATGCGCTCATGGTGCATTTTCCGAGGGAATGCTTCCTGAGCCTCCCATCGACGCAGAGTCAATGGGCTCACGTTGAGCAGAATGGCCATCTCCGCAACCGTTAGGGCCACAGCCTCACGCTTGGCCACCAGCGCCTCAGTGGAAATGCCTTTGGTTTTTGTAGAGACAGGCTTCGGCTGCTTTGGTTCGGGTGCGGGAAGATGGCGAAGGGCCAGCCTCACTGTTCGTTCCAGCTCGTGAAGGGAGCGTTTCAGTGAAGCAATTTCCGAGCGCTGAGAACTGACAGATTTCCGCAGATGGTCCAATTCCTTCTTGGACTCCTTGCGGGCAATGCGTGCAATTTCTGATCGGAATGCCTCGTTGAAGGCTGTCATGTGCGGTCCTTTGCAGTGTGGGCCCACATCTTAGCTAAATGGTATTGCGCAGATCGGGTGTCAGAGGCCCGCCTCTTCCAGGAACCGCGACTCCATACCGTCTTCCATTGAGCTGGAGAGGATGAGCCGGGTTCGGGCGCGAGTCATGCCGACATACATCAGGCGCCGCTCTTCCTCTTCGGTGGAATCAGTGTGGGGAAGGTTGCCTTCCTCGCATCCAACGATCCATACATTGTCGAACTCCAAGCCTTTCGAGGAGTGCAAGGTGATGAGCTGGACAACGCCACTTTCGACAACCTCTTCGGTAGCCTGGGCCCGCTGCAGCCTGGAGATCCTCTGGGCCAACGTGCCTGTCACACGCTTGTCCGTAAGGCTCGACTTCACTGATTCCAACATCTTCTTCAGTGACTCTCGGGAGTTGTCGCGCACGAAGTCGAGCACGCCACAGATGGCCAGATTTACCCGTTGTCTGCTGGACTGGTACTGCCAAGAAATCATACCCTCACGAAGAGCCAAAGTCTTCTTCCGGGCGTGGTCATCAGGTGCTGATTCATACGCCTCCGTGAGCTTTTCAATGCATGTCCCGCGCTTTGCTGAAAACCCGTTCAACCAGGAAAGTGATACACCGCAATGCGCGAGTGCTTGGCTTGCGCCTAACCACGAGTTGTTGTCAACGGAGCGAAGGAGCGACAGCACGACAAGCCCAACGCCATGTTCCCAAAAGCTCTTCCCACCACTTCTGGTGGTGCTGATTCCGGCACTGTTGAGGCACATCTCAATCTCATCCAGCATACCGTTGGTACGAGCTAAAACGGCCCACTCTCCCATCGGCTGCAGCGCCTTGAGGAACTCCCCAATCGCTTTCCCCTCATCTGGGCGAGTCGGATAACGGCTCACCGATATCTCGCCTGGCACTTCCTTGTGAGCCTTGATGTTCTTGTTGGCTCTATCCTTGTTGCGGCGGATCAGCTTCGCAGCGTGTTCAAGGATGTTCGGCGCGCACCGGTAGTTGACAGGTAGAGTCAGCTCAATCGAACCAAGGGCCTCAGTGACCGCGACGAGGCCCTTGTAGCCCAGTGCCATTCGAAAAGAATAGAGGCTCTGATCGTCATCACCGACGAGCGTAATGTGAGTGCCATTTCGGCCGTGCTCCAAGATCCATTCTTTCTGCACGAGGTCCATATCCTGGCCCTCGTCCACGAGCATCCATGCACATGGCAGCGGCTTCAGGGTCCCGTTGCGCATTCCACGCACAGAGCGCAGCAGAATGTCCGCGAAGTCCATGGTGTTGTCTGCTGCGAGGGTCGCCTCATACGCGCGAAAGACATCCTCTATGCGAGGGTCCTCGAATACATGCCCATCCACCTTGGATTTGCACATATCGACCTCACGCAGAATCTCTTCATAGGTGAGCTTGGGGGCAATGGACTTCCAGCAGCTCTTGAGGATCATTCCTCGCTCGCCATCGTTGAGCAGCCTGGGCATCTTGCCGTTGTTGCTTCGACGTTCCTGTTCGAGCCCCAGAGAGTGAAAAGTGCCTACTGCGATACGGCGCGTGTGTTGGGGGCCGCACGACGCAAGGATTCTGTTGCGCAATTCTGTCGCTGCATCACGCGTGAACGTCACGGCGCAGAGGCGACCGATTTCGTGCTCGTTGATCAGGTGGGCGGCGCGGGACGAGAGGACGCGTGTTTTACCGGAGCCGGGACATGCAAGAACGGTGAGATGCCCCGGCGTGGTTACTGCACGCGCCTGAAACGGATTGAAATCCAAGGTGCAGCTTGCGATTAAGCCGCTTCTGCGACAGCCTGTTCATGGGCTGCAGCAGCTTCGCCTGTGTCTTCAGGTGAACCATCGTTGGTCGCCTGCGCTTCGGTCTTTGCTGCGTTCGGATCAAGGATAGTGCCGACGCGTGGATCGGCCGCGTCAGGCGCCCCCGCACGCTGCGAAGAAGCCTGTGCCCGATACACGAGTGTGCGGACGCGGTTGACCATGCGGATGATCTGGCGCTTGGCTTCGTAGGGAATTTGGCTGCGGTTGCGATCCGTGACAAGAGTGAAGTACCACATCTTGTCGATGAGGTCACACATCTTGTCCAGTTCTTGCAGCAGGGTATGGAAACGGAATTCGCGGGGCGAAAGCACCTGAAGCTTGTAGCTTGCAGGCTTGGAATATTGTGTCTCCATATCGTCCACTTCAAGGCCTTGAGCTTCTGCAAGCTTATCCAGGCGTGCGATGTTGGTCTTGATGTGGCCGAACGACTCATCGAGGAGCCGATCCACCGCAGCATCGACTTCAACGCACTGGTCCTCAGGTTTGAAATTACGCATGGTCTCGGAGAGCGTAATCATCGCCTCAGACCACTGTTTGCCGGTGCGTTCCAGAATGTCCTGGGCGTGGTGGGATTTCAGCGTCACAGACTTGATGAGAATAGGGAACGACTGGTTTGCGCGATTGCGCAAGGTGCGCTCGGTGCGATCAACAAACCACGGTGTCGTCTTTTTCTTCTTCCCGTCCGCAGGCGTTCCAGCTTTCGGAGCTGTCACTGCGGCAGGCGCCTGATCCTTCGCGGCCGCAGCAGCGTCAGCAGCTGTTGCTGCAGGCTCGGAGAGAGGGCTGGTGCCGCTCTGGTTGCTTGCCGCATCGCTGACAGGCACAGCCACTGCTTTAGGCTTCTTGGTTTTGGTTGTGGGGGATGAGGGGGCGGGTGCGCCCAAAGCCTCAGCCTGAGTTGACGCGATATCGCTTGGCACTGCAGCCATGAAAAACCTCCATAGGTGTGGACAACGGTGGATTCATGGTATGGACCGGCCCCCTTCAAAACACCCCTGAAAAGCACGGAAAACTCGAACCTTTCGATTTCTGAGGGTGTCGTACAGGGGCTCTTGGCAATTTTTTCGCGCGAAGGCTTGACGGCTGCAAAGTCCTGTCGCTAAGATTCGAGCCACTTGGAGTGATGTGCGTAACGCCATCCCCTAGCAAGCGGAGCTGGTCCTCTTTTCTCAACCAGTAGTTGTGCTGCGTGCGCAACCAGTCAGCTTAAGCTGTTCTGTGAACTTTTTTTTGAACGCCCTGCGCGTTCCCCAGATGCCAAAGCATCTGATTGGAGCGAAGCTCCCAACCCCCACACTGCGGGTCATTGCAGTTGGATTGGGCGCTCGTGTAAGACCTGAACTCTTCCCCGTTGGGGCTGAGATGGGCAACCCGCTGCAATCTGTGCCGTATTGGCATTTCTGAAGGAATCGACCCCGAAAGGGCTTTTCTTTCCGCCCCGCGCGATGCGGGCCGTTTTTCACACTCAATGAACTCTGATGCCGTAGTGGTATTGGTGCTTGATTGCGTGTGCAGAACATTGTTCAGCCTCAACGGCTGTGCAGTGCAAGTGCCTCACTAAAGTGAGGTTTTCAACATCCTTGGGATACACAACTCCCAAGGGGGATTGGTGTACCCAAGGGCAACTTTGGAGTTCATCATGATCGTTGTTTTTGCATGTGTCACCGTTGGCGCTGTTTTGTACAAGACCGGTTTCGTCACAGCCTTGGCTGAGATTAGCGGTCTTCAGTAATCAAGTTTCAGTCCCCCAACTCACGTTGGGGGGCTGAAGCCGTTTGTGGTTCATCCCGCAGGCCAAATTGCTTTCTCCGAGAGCCCTTTGGCCTGCGGGGTGCCACGGACATTTCATGTCATGTGAGCACTTCGCAGGTTTCAACAACCTGCCGAAGGAGCCATCATGAGTTTTGCTGTTTTGTCCGTCTGTGTCTTCACTGGGGTATTGATTTCCAAGCACGTAATTGCTGCAAAGCGTCGCGTCTGGGGTTGATCCAAGGGGGTAGACATGAGCAATCAAACACTTCAGCGAGTTCTTAATGCCATTCCCTTCCGAGATGCAGGCAACCTGCACAATCAATTGCGCCAGGAGCCAGACCGCGTGTCTGCCCAAACGCGAACGATGGTGCGCAATGCACTGCGTTCTGCGGGCATGGTGGCAAAAAAGACCGCTTGAGAGAGCCCGCCGTTGTTAACTCAATGGCGGGGTCTTTCAAATGCATTGCGTACACAGTGCATCTGAAAGATTTCCACCCTTCCTGGTAATCGGGAAGAGTCGATGGGTTAGCTGACCCGCTTCAAGCGAATAGCAAAGCCGTCACGAAAGTGACTTTTTAACCCTCGCGGGACGCCAGTTCCGCAGGGGATTGGTGTCTCCGTTAATAGGAGATTCCAATGAAGGAAGTTGATGGATTTGTCGGCCTCCAGGCTGACAGGCTCCCAGCCATTGCGACTGCCAGCACAGGCGCTGTCGCCATGCGAGAGGTTGATGTTTTCATCGACATCTCAGCGGAGGAGTATCACGCGGACAAAGGGATCGTCGGCCACTCTGGCCTAGTACGAATTCTTCGTTCGCCTGAGCACTTCAAGCACTACATGACAGCTCCTTTCAAGGAGACTGACACCCTGAAGTTCGGGACAGCGCTTCACTGCGCATACTTGGAGCCAGAACGATTCAAGGATGCCTACATGGAGGTCCCGAAGATCGATAAGCGCACCAAGGAAGGCAAGCTGAAAGCCGAGGAGTACGAAAAGGCAGCTCAGGGCAAAGTCCTGCTGGACATGGATGACATGTACGCGGTTCAGGCGATCTTGAAAAAGATCGGTGAGCACGTCAAAGCAACATCGTTGCGCATCCAGTCGGTCACAGAAAAAAGCTACTTTTGGAGCGACGAAGACACCGGCATCATGTGCCGTATTCGTTGCGACATGGTAGTGGTTGATGAGAGCGGGCAAATTGTCGCGATCATTGACCTCAAGACCACCGCAGACGCCTCAAAGGCAGCATTTCGCAGATCCCTTGATGACTACGGTTACGACCTGCAAGCTGCGTTCTACACGGACGCAGTGAAGCTCGCCATTGGACGCGAAGTACCGTTCTATTTCTTGACCGTCGAGTCAGCTGCGCCACACAGTGTCGCGCTCTACCGAATGGGCCAGGAAAGCATCGAGGTAGGGCGCCGGAAGTACCGGATGGCTCTGCAGTTGCTGGAATGGTGCACCAAGAACGATAGCTGGCCAGGCTATCAACCACAGCCCTTCTGTGAAGAAGAGGTAATCGATCTTCCTGAGTGGAGTATCAAACGTGCAAGGGCGGAATACGCCTGAGCATCAACCAGGCTAAGCCTGATTTTCTGCAACCCACGCGGGGACCATATCCCCGTAGTGGGGTGGTGTCTCTGCAAATTTTGGAGTTCACCATGAGTCAGACAATGCAAAACATCCGCAACAGCGGTGGGGACTCGCTGAGCGCGCAGCTCAATGCGATTCCATTTCCTGAGCTTCTGGAGGAGAACCGAGGAGCGGTGCTCAAGGCGCTGCCCAAGCATCTCGATGTTGATCGCATCATGCGCATCGCACTCACCGCATTCCGTCGCAGTGATAGCCTTCAGAAGTGCGAACCTCTGAGCATCCTTGCTGCGGTGGTCCAGGCCTCCCAACTGGGGCTTGAGATCGGGCAGAACGGTGAAGCTTTCTTGGTTCCCTTCAAGAAGGAGTGTCAATTGGTCCCCGGCTACAAGGGGCTGATGAAGCTCGTCCTGCAAGGGCGGCATGCTATCGACATTTACGCCCAGGAAGTTCGACAGAACGACCGCTTCATCCAGACCTACGGTCTGCGACGCGAGTTCATCCATGAGCCCCTGTGCCACAACGGGTTTCTCGCATCGGACGAAGAGCGGGGCCTGGTGACAGGCTTCTACGCGGTAGCAGCACTGAAGTCGGGTGAACGGACCTACGTGACCATGAGCGAAGGCCAGGTCAACAAGATCCGTGACGAAAGCTCCGGCTTCAAAGCAGCCATGCAGTTCGGGCGTTCCTCGCCTTGGATTGATGACTATGTGCCGATGGGACTCAAGACGGTTCTTCGCTCCTTGTGCAACAAGCTGCCCATGTCTACGGATCTGAGCACCGCTTTGGCCTTGGATACCGCAGCCAATCTGGGTGTTTCGCAGTCGCTGACACTCAAGCAGGCGGCCGATGGCACCTACGAGCCCCCGAACTTTGGTGATGCATACGAGCAGCAGGCTGCTGCACGCAATGCTCCTCAAAGTCCCGAGCAGCCTCGACAGCAAGGCCCACGGCCAAGCGCTGCGCCTCGAAGCACGCCGCGAACCACTGCAAGCCCTCAGGCTCCAGCAGCGGGAAGTGGTACTGCTGCAAAGGCGACTACCGCACCAGCTACGCAGGCTTCGTCACCAGCGGCGCCAGCAAAAGCTGCCAGCAAGCAACCTGCCTCAAGCAAGAGCCTGCAGGACCTCCTCGCAGAAATGCGAATTGCCACGACGGAGACGGTTATCAGTGATCTGTATTTGAAAGCCAAGCCTCTGTGCTCTGGTCGAGAAGAAGATGACCTGAACTACCAGTACGACATGGCGATCAAGCGGATCGAAGAACAGCCTCAGGAGTTATTTCCTAGCTGATCTCTGACCGTTTATGTTGTGAGACACCCCCAGCTTCGGCTGGGTGTGTTTTCCAGTGGGATTCGATGATCCCAGTGGAAAACACAGTTTTATCTTTCAGCCGTAATGGATGAAAGTAAAGGAGGTCGTCGCCTCAATCAAACGACGCATTTTTTAACCCATAGGGGGCTTGTTTCCCCGTTGGGTGACATGCCTCCGCATTCATTCGGAGATCACATGTTTTTCAATACTTCAGCAGCGCCAAAAACCAAAGATGGCATTGCGAAATTCCTTTCCGGCCATCCTCGTTACCAAACGAATTCCGGGGTTCATCCGCTAACCAGCTACTCCCACTGCGTCAAGCTCCATCGCCTGGGGCTCAACCGCAGCGAAAGCGAGAAAGCCGCTTCCATCATGCAGTCTGACGACTACTGGCGGGAGCTTCGTGGATGTCTCCGTGGATTTCAGGATGACATGCAGGGCCGCTACCAAATCAGTCCGATGGGGCGGAACTCTGGCCACCTTGTGCTGTTTGAGGCTGAGGTCTATGACCCCGGCTACAAGAGCACTTGCCGTCAATGCGGCCATCTGAGCCATCAGCTGGTGTCGCCACAGTCGAGCCATTGCGGTGAATGTGGTGGCCTTCGCTCAAACCTGAAAAAACCACTTTCGTGGTCACGGGTCATTGGTTCTGGCATAGACCACGGCGTGACCTATCGGGACATGCTGGACTGGTCCATGGTCGATCTTCAAGATCGACTGGACCTGGTGCGTGCCTTTGACTCGGCCTGCGACATCACGCGTAGCGCTTTCATTCGACTTCTGAACGAGTTCATGCTGATCGAACAGGTCGTCATGGTCCCACAGACGGTGAAGCGTCTTGAGCGCATTTGCTAGTCGGCTTCGGGGAAGCCATTCAATTGACCATGAGCGTAGTGCCAGGTCATTAACCCAGCGACAACCAGCCCGCTGGGTTGGATGTTGCGCAATCTGGAGTTCGATATGAAATCAGTGAATAGAACTGTGCTTTTGGGGAACATGGGCAAAGCCCCTGAGTTCCGTACTTTGCCAAGCGGTGATCGCGTAGCAAATTTTTCTGTCTGCACCACTGAGAAGTGGAAAGACCGTAGCACAGGGGAGTTGAAAGAGCATTCCGAGTGGAACAAGGTTCAAGTCCGTGAGAAGGGCACCGTGGACTACTTGGAGCGCTATGCTCAAACTGGCAGCAAGGTGTATGTCGAAGGCACGCTTCGCACCCGGAAGGTCCCTGGGACCAATGGCGGCGATGATCGGTGGTTCACCGATGTGGATGCCACCCTGGTGAATCTGTTGGATCGCGCGCGTGAAAGCGATAGCGGGCCCAGCCAGCCAGAGAGTAGACCTACACCCGCCCCAGCGGAAAAGCCAGCGTCACGTCCTCGTGCAGTCCGCTCACAGCCTACTGGTGAAGATCGGAGCCCTCGACGCAACGTGCAGCAAGAGCCCAACGGGTTCGAAACTGACGATGCTCTCAAGGACAAACCGCGCTTCTAGCCTTTGAAGCGTATTTTTCTGCGGTAGTCGCAGATCACAGCCCCAGCCGGGAACCTCCGGTTGGGGGGTCTCAGTTGGTTCGCCCAACCCTGTGCCGGGGCATTCCTGAGTGTCCCAGCTGGGGCTCTGAGGTATGCCCCGTCCGGGGTGTTCAAGGAGAGTCGAATGAGAACAGATGGTGAATGGACGCAGGAACAATGGAATCTGTGGTGGGAAGAGCGCTGGAAGACGGCGCGTAACCTCGCAGCTGGGCGTTGGGATCACATTCTCTACGCCCTAGCTCCGCGCCTACACCCGGCACTTGACCGCCGCTCGAAAGGGCATGTCGGTTGTCCCGTGCATGGAGGTAAAGACGGCTATCGCATGATGCCGTCATACGCGGAAGACGGACGCTCTTTTTGCAACACATGTGGCAACAAGAGCGATGGATTCGCAACGCTGATGTGGGTCAACGGATGGACTGCGAGAGAAACTCTGGAGGAAGTGCTGAAGCACTTGACCGGAGATTCGCGCGGTATCGCTCTGACTCCTCGGATGCAGGCGATACAGCCCACCAAGACTGTCCAGAAGGACAATGAAAAGGTGGTGCGGTCCCTCAATCGTGTGATGGATGGTTGTGTTCACATGAACCACCATAGCGCGGAACTTGGTCGGCTCTATCTTGCTCGCAGGGGCTTGAAACGGCCTATGACCGGGGGCTTGTACTTTCACCCCAGGCTTGCCTACTACGACCCCTCCAAGGGGGAGATTACGGGCTACCACGGGGCGATAGTTGCACCAGTGCTTGCGCCTGACGGCCGACCCATTACCTTGCACCGGACTTATCTCGATGAGTTCGGAAACAAGCTTGATGTGGAGGCCCCGAAAAAGATGATGGCCTACCCAGAAGATCGCAACATCCTTGGTGGAGCGATTCGACTGGCCAAGCCAGCACGCGTTTTCGGCGCTGCAGAGGGCATCGAAACAGGGCTTGCTGCGATGGAAGGAACAGGTATTCCAGTGTGGGCAACGGTAAATGCCACGCTGATGGAGTACATGGAAATTCCCTCGGAAGTTGAGCTGCTGGTGGTGTTTTCTGACAAAGACCGTCCCTCGAAGGAACATCCCAAGGGGCACGGCCAGGAAGCGGCGCAAAAACTCGTGGAGCGCGCTATTTCCATGGGCAAGCAGGCCATTGCAATTACCCCTCAGGGGGAGATCCTGCCCGGTGAGAAATCACTGGATTGGATGGACGTTCTCCGGGTCCATGGTCCCCATGGATTTCCGACGATGCCATCCATTCGGCGGGCCCTTCTGAAGGTCGCTTGAGGCACGGACCATGAGGTACGGAGTCATCAACCACAAGGTGTTGGATACCAACCCTGGATCAGGCGGGCCGTTTGCGCCCCCTGAGAACTTCGAAGAACTCAAATGCACTTATCGGCGCTACATGGTCCGACAACTGCGAGATGACTTCGGGGTGAGACAGCATGTTGCTGTCGTAGCCAGGCGCTTGAAGTCGTCCGAGCCCCCAGTCTTCATCGGTCCATTTGCGGCTGATGCAGAAAGGGTGGCTTGGGACGTACTACCGCGTCTTGCTGCACCGCCTCGTATTGACGACGAGGAGTAAGGAATCTCGCCCCCTCGGGGGCGGGCTTTCCAGATCGCATTCGAAGTGCGATGTGGAAAGTCTTGATATCTCGTGTCTATGACCGAGATTCATCTTCTTTTCTGGAGAAGTCAAAACCAGACGTAGCCAGCGGTTCCCACCGGCTGGCTTTTGCGCTTGCGCAATAGCTTTTGCTCCTGGTGTGGTGTCGAGGACAGCACGACCCATTCAGGGCTTCCCGAAGGTCTCTTTCAAGAGGTTTTCGGGAAGCCCTGATGGGTTTGTTCTCAGCCTCACACAATAAGGAGTCGATGATGGAAATGGAAACAGTCACCCGCATGGGTGTGCAGATTCAAGACTACTCGCTCGCGTTGCTGCTCGAAAAGTATGCTCGCGGCGAAGAGGCAACACCCGAACAGGTGCTCGACCGCATTGCAAAGGCACTCGCCAAAAACGAGGCTGAACCCGATGTGTACGAACCTCTGTTCCGGGATGCCCTCAATTACACGATTCTCGGTGGACGCATCAACGCCTCTGCCGGGATCGAAGGAACACGGACCACTTGGGTGAACTGCTTTGTTCAACCGATTGGTGACTCCATGACCGAAGAGGTTGACGGAGTTCCGAGCATCATGGGCGCTCTCGCTCAGGCAGCAGAAACAATGCGCCTGGGTGGTGGCGTCGGATACGACTTCAGCAAAATCCGCCCGAAGGGCTCTTGGATCAATGGAACCCAGAGCTTGGCCAGCGGTCCGCTGAGCTACATGGACACCTTCAACTCCATGTGCGGAACCGTGATTTCTGCAGGTGCGCGACGTGGGGCTCAAATGGGCATCCTGCGATGCGATCACCCAGACATTCTGGACTTCATCGACTGCAAGAAGGTCGATGATCCAAACATACCGTACAACCGCAGGCCTATGAGCAACTTCAACCTCTCAGTGGGGATGACAGATGCACTGATGGACGCGGTTGTTCACGACAAGCCATTTGACCTGGTGCATTCCGCCAAGCCATCACCTGTGCAGATTGCCGCTGGTGCTTATCAGCGCGATGATGGGAAGTGGGTATACCGGACCATTCAGGCCAAAGAGCTGTATGGAAAGATCATGCTCGCCACGTACACACGGGCTGAGCCTGGTGTGGTTTTCATTGACCACATGAACACGGACAACAACCTTCGCTATTGTGAGCGGATCGAAGCCACAAACCCCTGTGGTGAAGAGCCGTTACCGGCGTATGGGTGCTGTGATCTTGGGCATCTCCTGCTGCCACGCTTCGTCAAGTCAACCATCTGGGATGGTGTTGTCGAGTTCGACTGGGAGAAGTTCAAGCAAGTGACGGGGGTTTTGGTGCGCATGTTGGACAATGTGCTCGACCTGACCCCTTGGCCGTTGCCCCAACAGGAGCAAGAGGCCTTGAACAAGCGTCGAATCGGCTGTGGCTTCACAGGCCTCGGTGACGCGCTCATCATGCAGGGCATTCGCTACTCTTCGGAAGAAGGGCGGGAGTTTGCAGCGCAGATGATGGAAACCATGCGTGATGCGGCCTATGAGGCATCTGTGGGGCTCGCTTTGGAGCGGGGGGCTTTCCCTCTGTTCGATGCGGACAAGTACCTGGAAGGCGTTACGGCCGACTCCGAGGGTACCTTCGCAAGCCGTCTCCCGGAAAAGCTCAAAAGCCAAATCCGCAAAATCGGCATCCGCAACAGCCACCTGCTGGCGCTGGCGCCGACAGGCACAGGAAGTCTGACGTTTGGGAACAATTGCTCAAGCGGTGCGGAGCCTGTGTTCAGCATGAAGTATTCCCGTAAGGTGCTGCAGGCGGATGGGTCCCACAAAGACATCGTGGTTCTCAACCCCGCGTACATGCTGTATTCGCTCATCAGCGGCAACAGTACCGAGCTGCCAGACTACTTCGAAACAGCCCAGACCCTTGATGCCGAGGCGCATCTGGAGATGATCAAGGCTCTCGCTCCCTTCGTGGACGCGGCGATCAGCAAGACGGTGAATTTGCCGGCGAGCTATGCCTTTGATGATTTCGAGTCGCTGTACTTGGACGCGTGGGCCGCAGGGCTGAAGGGGCTCACCACTTACCGACCAAACGAAGAGGTTGGCCAGATCCTCACGTCTCTTGATGACGAGGAAAAGCCAGCGGACATTCCAAAGGCCGTCGAAGTGGTTGAAATCGACCCGGACCGCCGCGTAAGCATCAACGCATTACCGCAGCCGGTGATGAGTGCCTTGCGCTGGTTGGAAAGGCCGCAAATGCTGGATGGCAATCCAGCCGTCACCTACATGGTGGAGAACCCCCAAGGCGATTTCGCTGTGATGGTGGGGCATTACATGAATGGGGTGACCCATCCGTTCGAAACCTGGGTCAACGGTGCAGAAGTCCCAAGGGGCCTTGGCGCTATTGCCAAGACTCTTTCGGTCGATATGCGCTCATACGATGCCGGGTGGCTGAAGATGAAGCTGGAATCCCTGAAGCGCTGCCAAGGGGAGCCATTCGAGATGGCAATGCCGCCCACGGGTGAAATCCGCACAATGCCCAGCGTGGTGTCTGCCTTCGCGCAGATCCTGCTGCACCACACCGACAAGATCGGGTGGTTGGCCAACGACAGCGACTCCAGCCTGGTCAACGCGATGATGTTCCGCAAGGAGCCGAAGGCGGGACCCGATGGCACGTTGTCCTGGTCGGTAAGTGTCAAGAATCCTGCAACTGGCGACGATTTCGAGTTGTTCGTCAAAGAGCTGGATTTGCCTGATGGAAGTCACCGGCCCTACAGTGTCTGGATGGCGGGCGAGTTCCCAGCCGCATACAACGGGTTGTGCAAGCTCCTGTCTTTCGACATGAGAATCATCGACCCTGCGTGGATTGGCATGAAGTTGCGCAAGCTCAGGACCTACAAGGAGCCTCAAGGGGACTTCCTTGCACAGGTGCCAGGCAGCGTCAAGCAGGCCTCATATCCATCGACTATTGCCTACATCGCAGATCTCCTGCTTTACAGGTACCAGCGTCTCGGCATCCTTGCTGAGAACGGGCGTCTTGTGACGGCCAGCGCCTTCTTGAAGCCAGAGGTGTCCCAGGATCATGTAGAGGCTCGATTTGCAGGAAAGGCAATAGGCGGGCGAAAGTGCCCGGAATGCGGGCTCCAGCTCGTGAAATACAACGGCTGCGAACAGTGCAGCAGTTGTGGCTATAGTGGGTCGTGCGGCTAGCGCTGCCGCCCAGAATGGAACTCCTGCCTGTTGAGGGCGGGAGTTTTTCAAAGGACCCTGAACGACAAGATCCTTTGATAAACTCAAGTTCCTTGCTCGACTCCGTAATGGTGTTGACTTGAAGAGGTTGCTGTCCCTCGCCCGCAAGGCGAATCAGCGTTTATCACGTCAACATCGTTGGCGTTTTTTCAACCCAGTGGGGCATCAACCCCCATTGGGGAATGGTGCCTCCGCAGCATGTGGAGATTCACCATGTACGAGAAGATCTTGTTTTTGATGGCCTTGGCAGGTTCTGCGGTCTATCTGCTTGAGTGGCTTGCTGCAAGAGTGCAAGCAATGTTCCCCAAGCGGCCTGCAGTGATTCCAGTCACCAAGTCCCAAAAGCTCGAAGAGAGTTCCAAGAAGGAACCCTCGCTTGAGAGCCCCACCAAGCCCGATGATCTGAAAGCGCTGATCGAGCTGTTGGCGGCTCAAGGGGAGGAAATGGCGAACATGTCGCGTCTCATCGCAGAAGCGAATGACCGTCTGGCCGCCCTCGAAACCCCCAAGACAAAGGCCACACGCAAGGCGCCTGCAAAGGCAACTTCGCATGCCCCAGGCCTCGGTGCTTTGCCACCTGCACCAGATACCGAAGGGTATGGCGCACTTCCTCCAGTCACTGGTGGATTTGAGCCGGTGCATTGACGCTATTGCGTAGGGCTTTGCCCTGCACATAGCTTGAAACAAACCCCATGTGAAGCTTCGGCTTCACTGGGGCTCGTTCCCCATGTTTTCCCATGGCCTCTCCATCAGAGTTCATCGGAAAAGACGGTTTTTTGACCTTACCGTAATGGCTAGGACAAGAGAGGCCGCTGCACTCGTCGCAAGACAAAGCAGCATTCAACACGTCAGCAATCGCTGCCGTAATTCAACCCATGCGGGGATGCACTCTCCGCTGGGGGAGGTGTCTCCGCGTTTTTCGGAGATCACCATGGAAAAGAAAGAAGTAACGCGCCCTGATTGGATGGAATTGCTGGAGACGATCCTGACAAAACCAGGCCTGTTGGGCGACTACTACAGCGCCTTCCACAACTACAGCGTTGGCAACCAGATCATTGCTGTTCTGCAGCTTCTGGAGCGTGGTGTGCCCATCGGGCCCATCGCGTCCTTCAACGCTTGGAAGAAGAAGGGCCGCTCGGTTATGAAGGGCCAGAAGGCCATTGGACTGTGGATGCCGATCACTGTGAACGGCAAAGGCAAGTCCAAGGACGATGATGACGAGCCTACCCCTCCAGGTATGCCCCGACGCATCTTTGTGATGCGCAATAACTGGTTTTCCCTGGCCCAGACTCAACCGGACCCGCGCGCAGCGGAGCAAGGGGAGTCTTCTGGTGCCGTGGAAGAGCAGGCCGAACCAGAGATTCAGTGGGACCAATCGCTGGCGCTACGAAATCTCTCGGTGACGATGGAGCCATTCGAAAAAGTGAATGGCAACGTCCAGGGATATGCATACAGTTCCGAACGCCGGGTTGCGGTCTCACCCATCGCCGCATTTCCCCACAAGACACTCTTCCATGAACTCGCACACTGTGAGCTGCATGGGGATGTCGTGGAGGGTTTCGTGTGCGAGGATGACCTGACACAGGCCGTCAAAGAAGTGGAGGCAGAGTCTGTTGCATTCATCTGCTGCGCTTCGTTGAACCTGCCAGGTCTCGACTACTCGCGCGGATATGTGCAGCACTGGCTTGCACATGCGGGTTCTCGCGATGTGCTCAAGAAGAGTGCGGGCCGCATCTTCTCTGCAGCCGACCGCATCTTGAAGGCTGGGTTTGCCCAGCCGGAAAAGGTCGCGGCAGAGCCTGAGGCAGCAAACGCGTAGTGCGTCGCTGATCCGGCAAACTACCCCTGGTCGCCATGGTGGCGCCAGGGGGTTACAACTCAGCCGGGTTATCACCTCTGCTGGGGTGACGATCCGGCGCAATTGCAAGGAACTCACATGATCTCGTTTCAAAAACACAAGGATGCTGGTTTGACCTACGTGCAGCCGATCCCTCGTGGTTTGCATGTCGTTCTCCCCAAGCCGGGACATTTTCGCAATCGTCTTAACCACCTGTTTGGGTCGTTCGCACAGAAAGCAATGCCCATCACGAAGGTGAGGGTGTCGGACGTGCCAATGACTGGTCAGAACTGAAGACTAATTTTTCAACCCTCGGGGCCAACTGTCCCGATGGGGAGGTGGCCTCACTTTCCTTCAACGGAGAACCCATGGCCTACCTCGCAACTTTGCAACTGCTCATCGATGCTGAATCGGAAAGCGCCGCAACTGTGATGTCTTCTGACATTGCACGTCAATTCCAAGCGGACGGGCAGCTGCTCGACTGGAGGGTCAGTGACGCCCGTGCAGTCAATGACACCGTTCGCGATTCCATTGGCAATGAGACCTACGTCTCGGGCGAATGCTTCGGCGAATACATCGTTGTCAGCACCACCAAGCGTCCTCAAGACGCGTCTTTTTGGTCCAATACCTACGGGTGGACCGCATACGACCTGGCTACCCGCTTCGATGCAACGGTGGCAGACCTCCCCAAAGCGGTGCAGCACGAAAGTGCCGCATTCTTCCTCGACCGGGGCCCTGCTTCCATGCTCGCAATGGTGTCGGCCAGATAAGGTCACGCGGGGCTCTCATCGTGGCCACAGATCCTTCCTTCAGGCCTTCGGGCCTGAAGTAGGGGACTGCATAAAAAGTCAACTCCGTTGGGTTACCAAAAGGACCACCTTTCGGTAAACTCACAGAATTCAACGAGTCAGTTATCTGGCCTGTAGATCTCCTAGCTGGGGAGTCAATCAGCAATTCACTGGCAGCTTGTCTGTCTTTCTTCAACCCACGCGGGGCCTAGTCCCGCATGGGTCATGGCCTCCAACAGGAGACCTTCTGCAATCTGGCGCACCCCATTCCGGGGCTCTTGGCATAGTCGCCTTTTTCCCGATTGATCCTCGTCTGTTCGCAGCGTAGATCCGTCCATCCTTTTTTTCCCACCGGGGCTCTTGATCCCGATGGGGACAGGTGCCCCATCTTCTTTGGAGCACCACCATGAATGTTTCTGAAACCATCGGCACCCGTGTCCTCACAACGAAGGAGCTGGTCAGCCGGTTCCATTCTCACGAGGATGTGCACCTCTCCACCGTGGCCCCCCAGTTCAACACTGGCGTGATCGATGTGGAGTTGTTGAAATCCGCTGGCCTCTATGTACCCGACTCCCTTCTGGAATGTCATGTGGTCGGCGTGAAGTACGCGGCAACCACACGAAATATGCTTTCAGGCAAGCCAGAAGCAGTGTTCGATGCCCGTGACTCCTTCGGGAAGTACATCGGCACCTACTTCGCCAACTGCTTTGTGTCATTGAAGCGCTGACAACTCATTCAACCCCAGGGGGACATATCCCCTTGTGGGGGTGTCTCCCACCAACCTTTAGGAGATACCCATGTCTGCATATCCCAACGGATTCACTGCAAAGATGATCGAAGCCGCCGAACGCGTTTTGGTGGCACAGGCATTTGAAATGCATGTTCGACCGGTGGTCACTGCCTACGAAGCGGAGATCCTGCAACGCTTGCAGCTTCGCTCTGACCCGCGTTTCAAGGTTCACGGTATCAACCGTGTGATCCTGGATCGCAAGGAAACCTTCTTGCTTGGCGAAGCTGACCGTGAACTGTTTCTTCAGGAAACGTTCAAGGCCCGCGATGCAGCAAAGTTGATCGTTTCGAAACCTGAAAACTGTCCACTTTCCGAGGCTTTGACGTTGCGTCTTGCTGCGGAGCGGGAGCTGCTGCTGTCGCTGGCAGAACACCCGAAGTTCTCCAGCATCGCAAAAGCTGCTGAATCGGGTACTTTGACGGTTGATGAGCGCAACAAGGTGATTGACCTCACTACTCGGTTGCTCTCCCCCTATATGCGCAATGCCAAAGATCTCCTCAATGACCTGATGAAGGGCCCTGAGTTGAACGACTGACGCACAGCGCTTCACGCACTCCTGACTTTGGTCAGGGTGCTTTCTCAAGTGGTCCAGCCGACCATTTCAGAAAGCGATTTCGACACCACTGCGTAGTGCTTTGGTGAAAAAACTCCGAGCTGCCGGAGACAAAAACAGCAATCCACGTCGCGAAAGCGGCATTTTCAACCTGCCTGCGGGGCACCATCCCCGCAGTGGGTTGGTGCGTCTGCAGGAGTCATCCTGGAGGCGTATTTATGAAGATCAAACCCGTCGCGCACGCGTGCATGTGGTTACCGGGTTTCGGCCCAGATGAAGATCCAATTGAAGTTCTTGGAACGCTCGCCTCATCCACTGTGGCGGCTCACGAGATCGTTCAAGAAGTCCAGCAACAGGCCCTCTGGCCCAAGCTGGATGCAATGCATCACGCTTCGATCAGCACCCCGGTGCCGAAGTACGACGCAAACATCGCTGCCATCAAACTCCTGCGCAAGTTGGAGCAAGAAGGCCGCGCCGCAAACGCTGATGAGCATGCCATTCTCAGCCTGTACACAGGCTGGGGCGGTCTGGTCAAGGCGCTCGATGGGGCCACCAGCGACACCGCTTGGCTGGCCAGGCATGAGGAACTGAAGAGCCTCCTCACACCTGAGGAGTTCGAATCGGCAACGACCAGTTCGCTCAACGCCTACTACACACCACTGATGGTGGTGGAAGCCATTTGGAAAGCTGTCCAGCGTTTGGGTTTCAAGGGTGGCAACATCCTGGAGCCTTCCTGTGGGTCTGGCTTTTTCATCGGTGGTATGCCGCAAGAACTGGCTCGCAAGAGTCGTGTCACTGCGGTTGAACTGGATGACGTATCTGCACGCATGACGAAGGTCATGTATTCGCAGTACGGTGTGAAGGTTCACCAAGGTGAGTTCGAGCGTGCACGGTTGCCTGCCGGGTCCTATGACCTGGTGATAGGCAATCCACCATTTGGCAACGAAAAATCGGCCGAGCTGCGCAACGTCCCTTTTGCCAACTTCTCGCTGCACAACTACTTCATCGCGAAAGCGCTGGAGATGGTGAGGCCTGGGGGGCTCGTCGTGTTCATTACATCGACCGGAACCCTGGACTCGCACGGCAGTGGCCACCGGGCATACCTGCACTCGCAAGCAAAGCTGGTGAGTGCGGTGCGCCTGCCTCGTGGCACGTTCAAGGAAATTGCTGGCACATCTGTCACAACGGATTTGCTGGTATTCCAGAAACGTGAGGAGCGCGCTCCTAAGGCTGAAGAAGCTGGTTGGGGTGAGATCGTCCGTGTGCCGTCTGCTTCGAAGATCTACGGTGGGTATTCCGATGCCATCTACGCCAATGAGTTCTTCGTTAGCCGACCAGAGAATGTGATCGGTAAGTTGCGGACACAGACCGGCCCACACGGGATGTCTGTCTACTGCGAATTCGACGGTGACCTGGGTGGCGCTCTGCAGGAGCGTGTTGCATCAATTCCAGAAGGCATCTACACGGCACGGGCGCAAGCCCCCCGTGAAGCGGGCAAGAAGGAAGTCGAGGTGACGCTCTCTGAAGTGCGTCGTCCGGGGCTGGTAGTCATCGAAGGCAAGGTGTACGAGGTAGATGGCGATAAGGCCAAACCTCTTGCCCTCACTGGCAAAACGCTCCAGCGGACGCTGGGTCTGATCGAGGTTAGGGATTGCCTGCGCAGTCTCATTTCAGCGCAAGCTGGAAAGACCCCTGACGATCTGCTCACGCGATTGAGAATCGGTCTGAACATCGCTTACGACCGGCATGTGAAAGAGTTCGGCTACCTGAGCGAAAGCGTCAACAAACGCGCGTTCTCTGCTGATCCTGATCTGCCGCTGTTGCTGTCGATTGAGGAGTGGGATGCGGAAACGCAGACTGCTTCGAAAGCTCCGATTTTTGAGCGCAACACGCTGGCACCAGCTACTCGCGTCCAGCGGTGCGAGAGCACCAAGGAAGCGCTGCAGGTGTCTCTGGGTGAAGCGGGCAGGGTGATCCCTTCGAGGATTGCTGAGCTTTGCGGACGCCCGGTAGACGAGGTGATGGCTGAACTGCAGTCTGATGAGCTGGTGTACCTGGACCCGGAAACGGCGAATTGGGAATCAGCGGATAGCTATCTGTCGGGAAATGTGCGTCGCAAGCTCGAAATCGCCTCCATGGCTGGTGACGAGTACCAACGCAACGCTCAAGCCCTTCAGGCGGTAATGCCAAAGCAACTGCAACCTGGTGAGATCAATGCACGGATGGGCTCAACGTGGATACCTGCAAGGGTGTACACGCAGTTCTTGGACGAGACGTTTAGCTGTAACGGCAACAACGTCGAGTTTGACGAGCGTGCTGGCGCCTGGACTGTCAAGACGGTATGGGCGGTACAGAATGGGGTTGCGGCAACGCAAACCTACGGTACCAAGCGCGTGAGTGCTTCGGATCTCTTTGAGATGGAGCTGAATCAGCGAAAGCCGACTGTTTACGATGGCGTCAAGCCCAACAGGGTAGTCAATCCTCGTGAAACGGTGGTTGCGCGCGAAAAGCAGCACCTGCTGAAAGAGGCGTTCGTTGAGTGGCTATGGAAGGACAGCGAGCGGGCAGAAATGCTTGCGAACCAGTACAACCTGTTGTTCCGCTCGGTGGTTGCGCAGAAGTTTGATGGGAGCCACCTGGTTCTCCCCGGAATGTCTGGCGTGTACACGCTGCGCACGCACCAGCGTGATGCAGTGTGGCGGGTAATCTCCAGTCGGTACAACACGCTCTTGGCCCATGCGGTCGGTGCGGGAAAAACCTTGGAGATGATCTGCGCCGGTATGGAGCTTCGGCGACTCGGGATGGCGAAGAAGGTGATGTTTGTGGTGCCTAACCACATGTTGCTGGACTTTGCCAACGGCTTCATGAAGGCCTACCCTGCAGCGAAAGTGCTGGCTGCGTCGAAAGACGATTTGTCCGGTGCTAAGCGCAAACTGATGCTCTCGCGGATTGCAACCCATGATTGGGATGCTGTCATCGTGACGCACGCAACGTTCGAGTCGATCAAGGTGAGCGACAGCTACATGCGGTCGTACATTGAAGAAGAGCTTGAATCGATTGAGTCGGCGCTGCGCGAGCGGTCGAGCTACGAAAAGGGCTCCATCGTCAAGGAATTGGCGAAGGCGAAGAAGGCGTGGAAGACGCGGCTTGAGAAGATCAGCAAGCAGTCCGCAAAGGATGATCTGCTGAGTTTTGAAGAGCTGGGGATCGACTACATTGCATATGATGAGGCCCACGTCGCAAAGAACTTGTGGCGCTTCACGAAGATGGACCGGGTAGCGGGATTGCCTAACAGCAACTCGCAGCGCGCGTTCGATGTTTTTGTGAAAACTCAGTATGTGCAGCGTTCACGCGCTGACGGCAAGGGCCTGATTTTGGCTACGGCAACGCCCATCAGTAATACGATGGCTGAGCTATGGACCATGATGCGCTACCTGCAAGCTGACATGCTTGAAGAGTTTGGCGTTCAGCACTTCGATGCCTGGGCTTCGAACTTTGGCGAGACGGTCACAGCGTTGGAGCTTGCTCCAGACGGTAGTGGCTATCGCATGCAAACAAGGTTCAGCCGCTTCCTCAACGTCCCTGAACTGATGAGCATGTTCCGCCTCGTCGCGGACATTCGCACACCAGAGATGCTGGATCTGCCGGTACCAACTGCCGTAAGGGAGACGGTGACGGTGGAACCATCAGAAGACCTGCGCGACTACGTGCAGGAGCTGGTGGAGCGAGCAGGGAAGATCCGTGGGGGTGGTGTCCAGCCGAAGGAAGACAACATGCTGAAGGTGACCGGGGATGGCCGCAAGGCTGCTCTGGATGTTCGCCTGGTGGGTCTACCCGACCCGCATGACAAGAGTGGAAAGATCTACGCGTGCGCACGCAACGTGCACCGCCTCTGGGTTGATTACGCCGAAAGCAAGGCTGCGCAGATTGTCTTTTGCGATCTGTCAACGCCAAGCTCTACCGGTGAGTTCACTGCCTACAACGAGTTGCGAAAGGAACTTGTTGAGCTGGGGATTCCTGATACTGAAATTGCTTTTATCCACGACTACGACAGTGACGCCCGCAAGGACGAACTGTTCCAGGCCGTGCGGCGCGGGACCATACGCGTCTTGATGGGAAGCACGTCAAAGTTGGGCATGGGCACCAACGTGCAGGACCGGTTGATCGCTCTGCATCATCTCGATATTCCATGGCGCACCAGCGACATGGAGCAGCGGGAAGGGCGGATCGTTCGTCAAGGCAACATGTTCTCGAAGGTGTTCATCTTCACGTACCTCACCAGTGCATCGTTCGACGCTTACATGGCTCAATTGCTTCACGGCAAGGCAAAGTTCATCGCGCAAGTGATGGTCGGCAACGACGAGATACGCACTCTAGAGGATGTAGAAGCAGCAACGCTGTCGTATGCGGAAATCAAGGCTATCGCCTCGGGCAACCCGATGGTGCTGGAGAAGATGTCGGTTGACGCTGAATTGACCAAGCTCGCAGTGATGCGCCAAGCATGGGAGAGACAGCAACACGAAAACCGCACATCGATCACCTATCTCCCGGCACAGATCGAAGCCACTTATCGCTCCATTGCCAACATCGAAGCAGATATTGCTGCGGTGAACGCACCAGGACGCGAGACTGGGGTAACGATTGATGGGGTGACCCATGTTCGAGAGGAGGATGCTAAGCGGGCCGTCTCGCTGGCACTGCATTTCGCGAAGCCTGATTTTCAACTCATTGGCTCGGCCGCAGGGTTCAAGCTCTGGGTTCGGCGTGCCGGTGAAGGTGAATGGTCTGTCCGTATGGAAGGAATGCACACCTATCACATCGGCCTGGTCGCATCGACGGCTCAGTTGCTCAATGAAGTGACAAGGACCCTGAAAAAGCTGGACGAAAGTCTCGCAACAGCAAGGGGCCGTGTTGCACACATGGAGCGTAACCTTGCCGATTTGAAGGTCGAGGTGTTGAAGCCGTATGCCCAGCAGGATCGTTATCTTGCGCTCGTGAAGCGCCAGAACGAAATCGAGACTGAGTTGGAGCTGACCGCAGGTGACGTGGCCGCAATGGACGAAACGGAGCAATCCGAGGAAGCCGTAGCTGCCTGATCTCGAAACCCCTTCTCGTGCCCCACCAGGGCGCGGGAAGGAGGTTTTCTAAAGCGTCTTTTTCACGAGGGCGTTTCAGACAACCGTTTCAACCTGCCTGCGTAATGCATGCAGTGATGAGGGGATGCTGCCCCGCCATATGGCACCAGCGATTCACGGGCCCAGAGCCCATTTTTCAACCCACGCGGGGCTCAACTCCCGCTTGGGTGTCGGCCTTGCTTGATATAGGAGGTCGATATGTTGATGCCCCTTGCGCGAGCGAGTGGTGATGGGGTACCACCCCTCGTGCAGAGCGACATGTTCCAGGACGAAATTGAACTGGAGCTGGCTGCGAACCCACCGTCGAAGGCGCACAAAGAGCCCATAGACGTTATGAGCTATGACCGCTACATCGTGGCGATGAGCGGAGGTAAGGACTCAATTGCATGTCTGCTGCATCTGCTGGAGTGTGGGGTCCCGAAAGACCGCATCGAGGTCCACCACCACTGTGTGGATGGTGAGCCTACAGGTGAGGATGGCTTGATGGATTGGCCTGTCACGACAGACTACTGCCGGAAGGTTGCTGAGGCCTTTGGTCTCAGGTTCTCTCTGAGTTGGCGTCATGGCGGAATAGAGCGCGAGCTGATGCGGAACAACCAGCCCACGGCACCTGTGTCCATCCCCTACCTGGTCGATGGCAAGCGCATGGATGTCGGTGGCCAGGGCAAGCCGAACACTCGGCTGAAGTTCCCACAGCAGTCCTCGAATCTGTCTGTCAGGTGGTGTTCATCCGTTGCGAAGATTTCTCTCATGGACGCGTGGATCTCCAACGATCCGCAGTTCCTTGAAGGTCGCACTTTGGTAATCACCGGGGAGCGCGCGGAGGAATCGAGTTCCAGGGCTCATTACCATGAGTTTGAGCCCCACCGTAAGGACAACCGAAATGGGGCCCGTGTGCGCCGTTTGGTGGACCACTGGAGACCTGTTCATAAGTGGACCGAGCACCAGGTATGGGGCATCATCAAGCGTTGGAGGGTGGTACCCCATGTAGGGTATTCGTTAGGTTTCGGGCGTTTGAGCTGCCGGGTTTGCGTGTTCGCTAGCAAGGACCAATGGGCGACAGTCAAGTTCATTGCTCCCTCGCAGTTCAAGCGTGTCTCTACGCTTGAAGCCTTCACTGGCTTGACCATTCACCGCGCGAAGTCAGTAGAGGAGCAGGCTTCTTGCGGTCGTGTATACCCCGCATCAGTAGACCCAGAGTTGATCGCCGTGGCCAACAGCCACGTCTATACGCTTGAGGTTTTCACGGATAATTGGGTGCTGCCCGCAGGGGCCTTTGGGGAAGCTTCCGGGCCTACCTGACAAAGGCGATTGACAGAACCTTCGGGTTCCGGTGCAATCGCATCACTCCCTGCTTTTCAGCGGGGGGTTTCTCAAGCATCCTTCTAAGGGTGCTTCAGAAACTGAATTCAAACCTTCCCCGTAATGGAGTTGGTTGATACGGTGGCTGACCGTGCTTCGGCAATCAGCTTTTTTCAGTACCTTCGGGTGCTAATTTTTTACCCACCGGGGATGCGAAGTCCCCGCTGGGCTTCGCTCTTCGGGTTTCCTTTAGGAGATCTTGATGAGTGTTCTTTCTTTTCCTGAGCGCGGCCCTTGGGGTGATGCGAAGTGGCGCGGCAACTGCTCTGGCTACATCTACAAGTCGCTTTTCGAGCAGTTGAGGCCCAAGGTTTTCGTTGATCCCATGTGCGGCTCAGGCACCTCGATTGAGGTTGCGCGTGAGATGCATATTGAGGCTTACGGTCTTGATCTGCACCAGGGCCACAACATCCTCCGCGATAGCATTCTGTTGGCCGTTGGTAAGCCAGCCGATCTTTGCCTCTCGCACCCGCCCTATGGCGACATGGTGGTCTACAGTGGCGAGGTTTGGGGCACGCCTCACGCGGATGATCTCTCTCGCTGTATCAGCGAAGATGACTTCCACGAGAAGCTGCACATCGCACTGCTCAATCAACGCGATGCGACCAAGCCTGGTGGTTACTACGGGACCATCATCGGCGATAAGCGCTCGAAGGGAACTTACGTCTCCTACCAGGCAGAAGCCATCGCGCGGATGCCAGCATCTGAGTTGGCCGCAGTGCTGATCAAGCATCAGCACAACGTGATGTCCAACTCGCGTTCCTACCCAGGAATGAAACTGCCCCGTGTGAGTCACGAATTCATCCTACTGTGGCGTCGCCCAGAGGTGATCACATCGTTCCTCACCGATCTCGCTGGCATGGCCAAGCAGCAGTCGGCTCGACTTACCTCAACGTGGAAGGCATTGGTCCGCACGGTGTTGGTGAGCCTCGGCGGCCAGGCGAGCCTTTCGCAGATCTATGAGAAGGTGGCCAAGAACGCTCCAGAGCGTCTCGCAGCCAATCCTCATTGGCAGGCAAAGGTCCGGCAGACCCTGAATCAAAACCAGTCGTTCTTCGCTCCCATCGAGCGTGGTGTCTGGTCATTGGCAAGCTGATTTCAACCCTGTGGGGGCTCGTCCCCGATGGGGATGGGCTCCCGAAACACGGAGAGACCTATGAAAACCAGTGCCGAAACCGGCCAGGTGTGGGCCCGCAATGTTGCAGACGCTCTCACCAAGAAGCTCAACTCCTTCGATTGCCCCTTCTACTGGGCAAAAGCAGGCGAAGACATTCTGAAAAAAGAGCCCACATGCGTGTGGCCTAAGGACCCCCAGTACCTGTATCAGGTAGAGGAGGGCACCAACGAAGGCCTGTATGTGGAGGTGCTGCACCGAGACGCGAACGGCAAATCCGTTCAACTCCTCGTGGTGAAGTTCCTCACCAGCATCAAAGCAGCCGGGGCTTGCCTTGGGTATGTGTCGGAGTTCCTTGAGTCCTTCGATCCAGAGCAACTGCGCACGGCGTGATGCCGCTGCAGAAGCACAGCAGCTGGGTAACCAGCAATTTTCAACCCTTGGGGGCCATCGCTCCCATGGGGGCGTGGTCTCCGTTTCTTGATGGAGATATTCATGCAAACGCAATCACGTCACAGCACTGTCTGGGCACGGCAAGTTGCCAGGGCTCTGTCGAAGCATCTTGACCGGTTCGACTGTGATTTCAACTGGGCTCTGGCCCATGAGGACAACCTGAGCAAGACGCCGACTCGCGCCTGGCCATCTAACCCTTGGTTGGTGTTCCAGGTCGATGAAGGTCCTGCTTCCGGTATTCACATCCATGTGCTCAATCGCGCCGGATGTGTGACCCCTGAGCCCCTCGTTACGCTCAAGTTCAAGGCTCCTCTCCAGGAGGCCAAGAGCTGCGTTGGCCTGGTGTCCAGCTTCCTCGAAAACCTCGATCCAAGGCTCCTGCCTTCGGCTTGAGTTGAGGCCTCCCTTCGTTTATCGATGGGGGCTTTTCACAGCTTCTTTCACCAGGGGGCTATGAAAAGCGTATTTGGTCGTTCCTGAGTAATTCAGGCACCGATGCTCCAACCTGCAGGAGGATAAGCAAGCAGCAAGGCGTTCTTTGGAATGCCACTCACAGGGTCTTCAAAGACCCATCATCAACCCTTGCGGGGCTCAACCTCCGCATGGGGGTGTGCTTCGCAAACTCGGAGTACATCAATGGTCAATGAAAGAGATCACGTCAAGCTCGGTTTCGCAGAGCTTGCTCGGGTGAACGTGGCTGATCAGTGGTTGCAATACCACTTCAACTCAGTCGATGACGTATGGATCGTTTTCGCTCTCGAAGAGCGCGACGGCCAACCGCCGAAATGGCGCCGAATCCATGCCTCTTGGGGCCATGGTGAAGCGGCCATGTACGGCGCATACAAGAAGGGCGCAGCATGGGAAGTGCATACCGGACAGCGCAAGCTGCGTGGCAAGACACTGCCCGTTGAGAAGTACCTGGCAGAGATTGCCAAGCTCCCGACCAAGCAGCTTTCGGATATTGGGGCCCTTCGCCCTATGTGCCGGAAGTCTGTCGAAGGTCATGGGCTTGAGTACATCGACCGCTACTACGGGCACGAGTGGGACAAATCCTCCTGGGACATGAGCGAGGCTGGGCCGACAGGTCCATTCCTCATCCCACTGTCCACCCGTCAGAACATGGCCTTTCTGCAACGCGTAGATGGTTCGTCCGATGTGTATCTCGCATCGGCTACGGGCTCCATCAAAGTGCTGCCGACTGACACGTTGGATCTTTTCGCGTAAGGGGCGCCCATGTCAGTGCAGATCTTTTATGACATCGCGGTGTTTCGGATTCCGGCCAAAGCGTTGGACACACCCGAGGACGTTTACGGTTTGTGTTTCCTCTCGGGGGATTCCAGGACGTACACCCATAGCGGTCAGCGTGAGCGGCGGTGGACCTGTCCAATCGTCGGCTTCTACGATGACGTGATCGCCCACCAGCTTACATGGGTCAATTACCAGGTCTATTGGAAGACGAACGGCGCCTCTGGTGCCACCCGCGACTTTCAGTGGCTGGCCAAGATTCGCAAGAGCTTGGACACTGCCACTGAGGTCGGTAGCTTGTCTGTCGATTTTGTTGGCATGCAAGTGGGTGACCTCAGTGTTGAGCCCCATCGACGCTGTAAGGGGATGACTATCCGCGAAGCCATCAGTAACTCGATGGCGTTGCGATCAGACCCGAAGACGGCCGGTGATTCGGACTGGGATGCTTTACGCATCCTGGGGCCTGGATCAAACTAACTTTTAACCCTTGCGGGGCACTTTCCCGCATGGGGTTGTGCTTCGCTCTCTTTGGAGTTCGCAGCATGAATGAATCAGAAAACACAGGCGTTCGCCTGGCAGGCTCTGTCGAGCATGTCATCGGCTATGCCTACCCCAGCAGCCCACTCGCAGTGCAACTCGGCTACTCGAAGTCGGGTTGTTTCACTGTCGAGGTCGCAGGGAAGACAACCCCTGCAAAGTCTTACGGTGACGCGAAAGCGAGCGTTGGCCGCTTGGGTACTGTTCCGGGGCGATGGTCTTGGGATCACCCTTGCAACAGTCATCTCCGGGTTCAACCTAGCGAGGTGCAAGTTGCACGCAGCCCGGTAACGGTCTGATCGCCAGTCAATTCAAAACCCCGTGGGGACGCCAAGTCCCACGGGCGGGTGTCTCCACAATTCAGGAGAACATCATGTCAACCAAACCGATCTACGCGCGGGCTGTAGCAGAAGCGCTGTTGAAGCACTTACAGGCATGCAAGCTGCCGGTTTACTGGGTCACTGAAAAGGGCCGTCAGTGGCCGTATGCGCCCAGCACCCGCTGGCCCGAGCAACCCTCTCTTGACTTCCACATCAGGAATGACAGTGACGGATTTGTGGTGCGTGTGATCCAGAACAATGACTTCAATCCACTCGCAGGCGAAATCCTGTTGGCGGTCAAGTTTGAAGCCAGCCTGATTCACGCAGGTGCTTGCATCGAGGCCTTGGCCAAGTTCTTCCGAGACTTGGACGTTTCCACCTTGTAGGCTCATTTCGAAGCCCCCATCCAAGCGGATGGGGTGCTTTCCATAGGTCCCGTCAGTGGGGGCTATGGCAAGCATTTCGACGCTCTGAGTAATTCAGACGCCGGGTCTCCGCGCTGCGGGAGGGTAATGCGCAGCACCAGGTCATCTGACCTTCCACTACCGGGAAACCGGATTTTTCAACCCATGCGGGGCACTTTGTCCCGCTGGGGATTGTGCTTCGCGATTTTTCAGGAGCACAACATGAAAGCATACGAGTCAGCCCGTATCGGTGAGAACCGTGGTCGGCCGCGACTGTGGCTGGAGGGATTCAAAGCATCCCTTGCTGGGTTCATGCCTGGTATCCGCTTCAAGATCCGCAAGGACGAGGAGCGAACGATGCTGGTTTTGGAGCAGGACGTGCACGGTGATCGCATCGTGTCCAGAAAGCTGAAGGGGGGCAAAGAGATCCCCGTCATCGACATCAACTCTTCTGAGGTCCTGTCAATCTTTGATGGCTACAACGCTGTTCGCGTGGTCGTTCAAGGCAGTCGCATTCGCATCCTTCCCCTTGCGGTGGAGATTGCGAAGCGCGAGCGCCTGCAGCGACTCAAGAACAAGCTTGCCAACGGGGAGCCACTGGACTGCGGTTCGGTGTCTCACGGTGGTGGTGTCCTTGATCACGCGCTGCACAAGGGGCTTGAAGAGGCGGGGATTCAGACCCGCCTTGCGTTCGCGAATGAGATCCGCCCTGAACTGCTGGAGCACACGCGAGAGCAGAACGACATTTGGTCGAAAGAGACGATCTCGTTGGCCGCGCCGCTGCAAGAGCTTGCGTTTGACCACTGGGCTATGTCCGCGCTACCGAAAGTCGAGGCCCTGTTCGCTGGGTTGCCCTGTTCGGGTGCTAGCGTTGCGGGAAAAGCCAAGAACGGCGCGGGTCATGCAGAGGCCCACCCCGAGGTTGGCCATCTCGTTGTGGCCTTCCTGGCAGTGATTGCCAAAGTGAATCCGGCCTTGGTTGTCCTAGAAAACGTCAAGCCCTATTCTTCGAGTGCCTCCATGTGCATCCTGAGGAACCAGCTCCGAGACTTTGGCTTCACCGTCCACGAGACGGTTCTGAAGGCACAGGACTGGAACGCACTGGAACACCGGGAGCGCATGTGCATGGTCGCTGTCACTGAGGGCATGGAGTTCGATTTCGAATCGCTCGTGAGACCTCCAAAGGTTGAGCGAACGATCTCCGAGATTCTCGACCCCGTGCCCGATGACTCCGATCTTTGGAGCCCCATGCAGGGGCTCAAGGACAAAGAGTTGCGGGACGCGGCTGCTGGCAAGAACTTCATGATGCAAATCGTGACGGCTTCCAGCGCGAAGTGCCCCACAGTGACGAAGGGCTACTCAAAGGCGCGCAGCACGGACCCCAAGCTGCAGCACCCTACGAACCCGGACTTGCTTCGGCACTTCACGCCGGCAGAGCATGCGCGTCTCAAGCAGATACCTCCGCACCTCATCGAGGGGCTGGGTTTGACACTTGCGCACGAACTGCTTGGTCAGAGCATTTGCTATGAGCCCTTCAAGGCTGTTGGCCGGTGCATTGCAAAGTCTGTGCTGTCTGTGAATCAAGCTGTTTTGAGCTGCATCGCGAAAGCGATGGAGACATCGAAGCGGCCTGAAGTGCAGCAGAACATGTCGATGGCATTGTTCGCCTGAGAGTGCTTCCTCGCTCTCCCATCTCGGGGTAATTCACCCGATCAACCCACATGGGGCTCCTCCATGTGGGGGGTCTCATGTGTTCACCATTTGATGAGGACAACATGACGAATTTGGATCTCTACAACGCACGCGAGCAGCTTGCTGATGTGGCTGAGTGGCTTGGTTGGCAAGACGAATGCCTTGCTTTCGGCTTGGTCAATGCCTACGACGCGCTGCGCCTCTATGACTACGCCCAGGCCCACCCGGAACTGCCAGAGATGGCTGAGGACTGGGAGCCTGAGCACCGCGTTGAAGCGCTGGGCTATGACCCTCTCGATTTGCCTGAAGCGCTGAAGGGGCGGCATGTCACTGAAACGGGGGCAGCTAAGGCTCACGAGGCATTGAGCGCTTCGCGGGTGCTGTTGGACTCGGTGGCATTTGTTGCCACCGTGGGCGACACCCAACCTGTCATCGATTTGATCGATGCAGTGATGCATTCTTGACAGGCACTTGGACTGGGGGGCTCTCCCACCGTCCTTCTTTCTGAAACCCCAGTCCTTTGCGGCTGGGTTTTCCTAAGCGCTCCCAGCGGGTGCTCTTTGGAAAACAGGTTTCTTCGCTATGGCTACGCCATACGGGATGCTCCTTGCTGCAGGAGGATAAAACGCAGCGTTCCATCTCCGAAAGGAGTTATTAACCATCCACTACGGGTGCATCTACCCGTAGTGGGGATGCATTTGAAGTGGGTTTTACTTAGGAGAAATCCATGACAAATTCGAGCGAAAAAGTATTCACATCTTTTAAGGCTCTTGCAGCCAACCGGGAGATGACAGGTGTCTCTAAGGACGACGTTTTCAAGGTCCCCCTTGATATGTTGCTTGAGGAGCCAGGGTTCAATCCGCGTGACTACAACGATCCTGAGGTTGAGGCTCAAGTCGAAGCGTTTGCTCAGGCTTATGAACTCGGACATTTCGTCCCACCTTGCGTGGTACGAATTGATCCGATCACCGGTGAAGTGTTTCTGGTTGAAGGGCACACTCGGACACGGGGCGCAAAGCGCGCTCGTGATCGGGGTGCATCGATTGAGCGATTGGTCTGTGTGCCATTTCGCGGCAACGTCATTGACCGACATTTCACGAAGCACACGAGCCAGAACGGTCTCAAGTTCAAGCCTGTCGCGGTCGCTCGCGACTACCTCAAGCTTCTGAACATGGGCCAATCGGTGAGTGATATTGCAAAGGGTGTGCATCAGAGTGTCACCCACATCCAGTCCATGCTGGATCTAGCTGCTGCGAACCCTGATGTCCACGAACTCGTGAACTCAGGGGCGGTGTCAGCTAGTACAGCCATTGAGGTAGTGCGCAAACACGGTGAAAAGGCAGGTGAGTTTCTATCCGGCAAGTTGCAGGAAGCAATTGCACAAGGCAAGACATCCGTGAAAGCAGCTGCCGTCAAGGAATGGGCACCACCCCGCAAGGTGTCGCTCAACCTTTTCAGCTCAATCACTCCGGTGTTCAAGGCCGTGGCCGAGGACGAGGGTTTGAAAGAGCTGCTGGCTCGAACTGACGATATCGACCCTGCCGAACTGGAAGGGAAGACCGTCACGCTGAGTGCTGCGAGTGTTTTGGCTCTGTGCCGCAATTTCCAAGTTGCTGACCAGCTCAAGAACAAGCGCACCGGGTCCACGCCCGAATCCCATCCTGGTGATGGGGAGCAGGCAGACGAAGCCTGATTGATCCGGCCTTCACTCCAATGAAGGCCATATGTCGCGTTCTTCTGAGCGCGGAATTCAACCCTGCTGGGACTACTCTCCCAGCGGGGGCGGTTCCGGCGCTTTTTTAGGAGATCGCTTATGGATCGACACAGCATAGTCTGGCTATGCATCCCTCTCGCCATCCCCCTTCTGGTGGTAGTAGGTTGGCTGTTCGCCAAAGTGACCACGGCATTCGCGAAATCGCGGGTAGCTTGGATCGCTTCAGCCCTCGTACTCCCGCACTTCGCTTCGAAGTTGATGGACGGAATCTATGACGCAGTGCTTGCCGGGAAATACGCCTATGCAGCACAATTGGCCGGTGCTCTCTTGCTCGTTATCGCGGGCCTGAGCAGCCTCTTGAATACTCGTCGCTGAACTTTCTGCGGCGGTTTGTTGTCCAACACAGGACGCAAGGAATTGACAATGAACGAGTTTTTCAACAACCCTGTAGCAGTAGGAATGAGCCTCTTGGGGCTCCTGCTGCTCGTGGGTTCTGGCTTTGCGAAGTGGCAAGCGAGCTGGGAGCGCAAGCACCAGCGTAACCACGATCACTGATCAAATTCACTTCCGAAAAGGGCTGGCCACTTCCTGTGGCTGGCTCTTTGTTTTTCAGCTGCCGGTTTTCCCCGCAGCTCGTGGCCCTGCCAGGTAACTGGAACGGCCTTTTGTCAAAGATGCTGAGGCGTCTTTGCATGCGCTCTGGCACAATGGAGCGCACGCAAAGACACTTTTGTGTGAGGCCGGGTAATCTGGCTTCCTCATGCTCGAAGCCACCGAGTTATTTGTGGCACTTCAGTAGGGTTCGCCCTGCTTTTTCAACCCCTGACGGGCATCCAATGCCCAGGGGGTGGATGCCTGTCTCTTTAGGAGATAGCGCATGCTTTTTGAAGTCGATACCGATGAGGTGTCAGCACCGGTTCAGCCACCGGTTTCCCAACGGCCAAAACCCGAGCCACGAACCCTCCACGTTCCAGCTCAGGAGTGGGAGGAGTGGTCCGCCATCGTCTGCTGCGCCAAGATGGCTGAGTCCAAACCTGGTGAAGTCGTGGGTGTACCTGTCGTTGAACATGGCGGGTACCTCCATTGCGCTTTTTCAGCGATGTATGGCGGCCGAAGCGGTAACAACGTGGTTGATGCTTGGCAGCTCATTCCAGCTGACCTCTACGAGGGGCAGACTTGGACTTACCATCCCCTGGACTTCAGCGTGCGTGAGCGCGGTGACTACACCGGTCTTCGGGTATCTGTACGAGGCTCCCATGTGGTCTGTACGAAACCTGTATCGGTTGTCCGCACCTACCCGACGATTCGTCCGATCTCAATGCAAGATGCCTTGAAGTACGACGATTCCGCAAGGTCTTATGGATGGCGCGCGATGGGCTTCCGTGGGGCTAAACGCTCGTGGAAGCTTCTCCATGGCCACCCCGTGGCGGTCTACCACGGTGCTGACGAGGTGGAGGACGGTAGCACTGCTGTGCTCCTCTGGAAGTACAAAGGTCGCATCCTGGACTACTACCTTGGATCTCCCGAATTTTTGGAAAATTTACAAGATTTCCAAGAAACCAGCGTGAGTTCTGTACGTACAGAAGTTCTCTGTAAACCTCAGACCGTGCCGCTTCAGGCAGCGTTGTTCTGAGGCTCCGTCCTTTCCTTTCAACCCTGGCGGGTCTTCCCGTCATGGGGGACCTGCCGTTTTGTCCAGCTTGACTGGCAGTCCGCAGAAGGAGGTTTTATGAAGACATTTGTAAATGCTTCGGCAGTGAAGGTAGGGGATACCCTATGTTTCGCCAATCCAGCACAGCAAGTCACGGTTGAGCGCATCAGTGAGTCGCGTGCCGATGGATCGATTGGGTTCCACGGTAACGACGACACCTGGTCGAGTTTCTATCGGCCGCAAAACCGCGTTCGAATCCTCAAACAGGATGCTCCAAATGCAGCAGGCTGACGCTTGCCAAGAGATCACCGAGATGAACCATGTTGCTGCGCTCTTGCGTCGCCATGGGTACACCTTCAGTGATCGTGGCGCCTGGTTGGTGGTGAACGATCCCGTCCATTCCCTCCTGGGGGGACGGGCGGTTCCCACGGGTACGCAACAGATCGTAATTCGCAGCCTCAAGCAGGCTCGCAAATTCATCGCCGAGCGCTCCTGAGTTACCTCAACGGTCCCATTCACGGGGGCCAACTTTTCAAACCCGGATGGGCACTCGCAGCCCCTACCGGGGACAGTGCCTGTCTCCTTTATCGGAGTAGTCATGAGTTCTCAAAACGTTTTCCCGGTGTTCGATCCCGAAATGCTTGCGACGCTTGTTGCTTGCGCTCTCCAGCATGTGGAGGACGTTGAGTCGGGGGTCGAGGACGGGACCTACAGCGCTGCCGAAAACGAGGATCTTCCTCGCAAGCGTTTGGCGGTCGATACCTTCGCTTCCATGCTAGCTCAAGAGGGTGCGGGAGTTACTGCGCAGCGGACTCTGGCCAGCGTTGCTGGTGCAGCTTTACCTGGTCATGTTGCTGACCAGGTGGCTCAGGCCGGCGAGTTGCTCATCCGAGCAGCTGCATCGTTGGGCTCACTCACCGCGTCCGAACAGGATCTGGTGTCTAAGTCCGATGGTGGTTTGCTCTCGCAAGGCATCGCAACGGCGCTTGGCGCGTGCAAGGCGATCAGCCCTGCCATCGCTCAGAGCCTTCAGAACCACCCGCCACGGGGCTTTATCGCGCCGTAGTGGGGATTTAAGGGGGTAACCCCTTCATCCAGTGAAAACCTCCCTCGGGGGGCGTTTTCCAAAGCGGCATGCGCTTTGGAAAGCGAATTTCAATCCTCAGCCTGGTGCTGCAGGAACGATGCGGCGACTGGCCGAGCTGTAGTGGCAACCAGTCAATTCCCGGCGAAAGCCGTTTTCAACCCTTGGGGCCACTATCTCCGAGGGGGGTAGGGCTCCATTTTTCGGAGCCTTTTATGAACACAACTCTCAGCAGTGTTGAGCCCTCTAAATTGCTGTCCCCTGAACGGATCTGGAACATCCTTGCCGATCAGGACGAGACATGCGATGAGCGACGGGTTTGCTACTACCCGGACATCGAGACCCTCGCGCGGCAAGTGCGTTCCTCGAAGTGCTGGACCATGGGTGAGGTCTTCGTGTACGTCGAATCGGCCCACCGTTTCATCGTCATGAAGCAGATCGCACCGTCAAGCTGCGAAATGCTGACCATCTGCCAGGCCGGATATTGCGACGTGCTTACGGCTTATCGCTATACGCAGGAAGAGCTGGTGGCCAGCCTGAATGAGTATCTTGCCCGCGCCTCACGTTAAGGAGCCAGTTCATGGACAAGCAAAAACTTGAACCAGGCCTGGACGGTTGGGTGGAGAAAAAGCGAGCGGAATGGAGCGCTCGGGGTACGCCCGATCCGATCAGCATGATCGTTATTGAGTATTGGGGACATGGCGATGCAGCCTTTGGTGGTAGCGGTGATGACCGCGCACTGGGGCCGGATGGCTTGATTCTTACTACACAGATGCGCATGAGGTCTGATCCGGTGCAGTTCGCGAGTCTTGAAGAGGCTCACGAGGCCTGCAAAGGGATCAAGAATCGCCGCCCCCAATCACTGCTTGGTATCGCGCCACGTTGGCGTTGAATTGGCTGTACTGCGCATGGAGAGGGGACCTCTCGGCCATGCGCGACAGCACCACACAACAGGAACCCAGCATGCTCGACTTCTACTACAGCACGATGCAGGGCGGGAAAAGTACCGCGCTGCTGCAGCGGCGTTACAACCTCACCTCGATTGGACAGCGGGTACTGGTCATGACCAGTGCGCTCGATGACCGATACGGGGTGGGCAAGGTCACCTCCAGAATGGGGCCTCAGTGCGAAGCGGTTCTCTTCAACAAAGAAACCTTGTTCGACCCCGCATTGGGACTTGACCAGATTGATGAACTTCTCATCGATGAAAGTCAGTTTCTGACGCGGGCCCAGGTCAAGCAGATTCACCAGAGGCTATGCGTTCGCATGGGGCTTCGGGTGTCGTGCTATGGCCTGCGGACGGACTTCAAAGGAGACGCCTTCGAGGGCGCTTCTGCGCTCCTCGCCTTGGCAGATTCATTGCACGAAATCAGCACGCTTTGCCGCTGCGGAGAGAAGGCAACGATGAACCAGCGGATAGGCCTCAATGGGGCTCCAGAGCGAACAGGAGAGGTGGTGGAAATCGGTGGCGATGTTCGCTACCGACCCGTTTGCCCGAAGTGTTTCTACTGAGGCCTTCGACCACGAAGAGATCCAATTTTTCAACCCTATGTGGGCACCAAGTGCCCAGTGGGGCAGGGTGCTCCGTTTTGACGGACCAAAAATGCACCAAGAAAATATGCCCCAAGGGCAAGTGAATGCCTACCTCGCGGATGGGCTTCAGATGCGTGTCGGTGTTCCTCACCGAGGCGGAAAGCTTGCGTTCCATGCCTTCAATGAAGGCTTCAGCGCGATGGTTTCGGCTTCTGCTTTCTGGAACCCTGCAAAAAGTGTCTTTGTGATTCCTGAGGCATCCGATCTCTACGAGATCGACTGGGCCCTGGACTCCGCTGGTTTCACCGCAGTGAAGGGTTGGCAGGCAAAAGGAACACAACCCGGCATGGCTGGGATCTACCCCTGGAGCCTCGCGGCATACGTCGAGGCAGCATCGCTGCTTCGGCCGAGCTGGTGGTCTGCCCCCGACTTGTGCAACGAAATGCAGGTCGCTGCGAACCCCGACGAGGTGCGTCACCGCATCAACGTCACTGCAACGTTGCTAGAAGGCACGCTGCAGATCATCTACGAGTGGCAGAACGAGCTTGCTCGAACCTGCAACTCCACGGTGGTTCAGGACCTGGTGCGCCCACCAGTGCCCATCATCCAAGGGTGGACCCGCGATTCCTATCTTTACAGCCTTGATCTGACGATGGAGGTCTGGCGTCGATGGGAACCATGGCTTGCCAGTCCAGCCTTGATGGGGCTCGGATCGGTGTGCCGCCGCGATACGTCGCATCCAGAGCACGGGCTCTACGCGATCCTTCAGGCCTTGGATGGAAAGCTACCCAGCGATACCCGGCTGCACCTCTTTGGTGTGAAGGGTTCTAGTCTTGCGCAAGTGAAGAAGCTGCCGTGGATTGCGAGTACCGATTCCATGGCTTGGGACTTTTCAGCGCGGGTCAATGCACGCAAGAGCGGCCAGTCCAACACCATGGATCACCGCGCTAGCGAGATGACACGATGGATGCAGTCTGCTTCCAAGCGTGTCGCGGTCAAGCTTGGCGATCAGCAGGAGCTATGCCTTTTGGCATGAAGCTGCGCCTCGTTTGGAAGTTCTGATCCCCATGGGGCTCAGGACTTTCCACAGCGTCTCCTCTAGGGGCGCTTTGGAAAGTCATTTCTTCCCTTCAGCCTACGGCTGTATGGAAACGGACGCTGCCCGGACCTGTAATGGGTGAAACAGCAAACAACCGGCGCAAGCCAATTTCAACCCTCTGGGGCGTCACATGCCCTATTGGGCTGTGGTGCTCCTCCTTTCGGAGAAGAACCATGAACATTACCAAGGTCACTGTCGCTATGACAGTTGTCAGACCTAACGGCCCATTCAAATCCGAGGCAAGCATGCTCGACTGGATGAGTCTCTGCCTCAACTGCAACACCAACAATGCTGCCGTTGTGCTGGAAAAAATCTCTCCCCCTTCGATGGCTGGTGGAGGGTTGTGGCGTATCAATGACGCCTTCGAGTCGGTCAACAAGTTGCTCGATGCATCGGGGGCTCTGGACAACGCAGAACTGCAGTTTGCGGTCTACGTGCTCCGTCTCACGATTGCTCGTGCCGCAGGCGATACGGCCCGATGTGAAGCTGCAGAAAAGAGCTTGCAGGAGCTGAGCCCGGCGATTACTGAGTTTGACCTTGCGACCTTTGACGGCTGGGTGGGAGCGGCGAAAGCACTCCTTGCTGACAAACCGCCTGGGACGGCTCTGGACGATTCAGCCTTTCAAGGCTATCTGGTGCTTGAGCAAGGTACCTTGTACGCGATCCCCAAGCACGCGGTGGAAGACAACAAGGTCGTAACCGAGTGGGGGGTACCTGTTGATGCCTACGTGCCTGATCAATCCATCTGGAGCGATGAGCACAAGGCATGGGAGGCCCATGACCCGATGACCAATCGCGATGTACTGTTGATGCCCAGATTCGTGAAATACGAAAAATCGGAGTTGACTTCATCATGAGCATCACCAACACCGCGCAAAAATCACCAGCGAAGCACATCATGGTTTGGACCTTGGCCAATTGCCCTCACGGGGAAAAAGTCATCGTCAAAACGCGTGTGCCTCTCAAGGCCACAGATGATGATTTCAGCATGGAGATCGCGGCCGGGGAGCGTCAATTGACATCCAAGGGATATACGGTCTACGGCTCCTTTCTGGAGTCTGATCCCGCATCTCAACTGGTCGATTTGGAGGCGTGTCAGCTTGTCGTTTGACGATATGTAGATAGCGCTTTCACAGATACAACTTTCAACAACCCCCATCGGGCACAGCATCCCCGATGGGGGGAGCTGGTGTCCGATTTCTATTTAGGAGTCAGACATGCAGAACAACGAACAGGTTAAAAAACCTATTGTTCCAGGGTACGGGACAAAAGAAGAGCCCTTGTCGATTGACCAGGCGCGGGCAAAAGTCCGTGAAGATTTCCTGAAGTTGGCCGAGATCGTGATGAGCCAGGTCAGCTTGCCTCCTGGGCATGGTTACCGAAACACGCCAGCCCTTGGATTGGAAAGTCAATTACGTTGGGCGGGCTGCGAAGTGGAAGCCTCGGAGTATGGGTTGAGCATCCACGCAGGTCTTGTTCCCGGCGACTGCAACGACAAATCGCAGCTTTTGATTGAAGTTCGGTACTTCCATCCTGAGTTGCATTTTCGCGATGGTCGCCGCAAGGCACAGGTCTCCCGTAGGTACAACGATTGCTACTCTGCTCACCTCTGGGTGGAACAGGGCAGACCGTTTTGGGGCCAGCACGTTTCACTCATCCAGGGGAATGAGTTTTGTCGCGACTTCACGTCCATCGAATCTCTCGCTGAATCGATTGTTGATCGTTTGAAAAAGGCGATTGAAGCCAGAAAGCCAGTTTCGAATGAGTGCATGGTGAACACCGCCGAATCTGAGGCGTTGGCATGAGTCAGAGATCCCTAAACTCAAGCGAGAGCAGAAGCCTTCGCGAGGATCAGAAGGCCTACCTGATGAAGCATCGCCACATCGTGACGCTCGAACCCCATGTTCCTGCTTCAGAGGCGCTGTACAGGACACATCGTCATGGTGCAGTGACTATTGATCGTGCAATGGAGCTTGATGCCATTCACGATACCTACCAGGCCCAGCAAGCTCGACTGAGTAAACCTGGGCCACAGTTCGACGCTTACTCGGTCGCCGAAGGTCGTTTTATCGATCAGCACGGTATGTCAAGTCAGCTCGACTAAATGCCACTCCAGAACCCGCCATTCGGCTGGTTCTGGATGTGATGCTTTTATGGAAAAAAGAGTCTTTTCCAATGCACCAGTTCTGGCGCTTTGGAACATGCTTTTCACCCTCTTGCTTATGCAGAGGATGCAAACGGCTGCTGACCGTGCTTTCATGGCAATCAGTATTTCAACTGGCGCAAGCCTTTTTTCAACCCATACGGGCACGAGTTGCCCATTGGGCCCGTGCTCGTTTTCCTATTTGGAGATCAGATATGACAAACAGCACCACGCAACAACACTTGGAGCATGAAACTTCAAGTTTGAGCCTTGATAAATTGCCCTTCCAATTGGAGTTTTCAACCATGAACGATTTACCCGAAATTGGTGTTAGCTCCCATGGCGTTTTCGTTACCAATCCCCAATACGATGCCGGTATGACTCAGAAGGTCGATCCGGTGGAATGCTGGGGTATTTCTCATGCTCACGCCCGGTTCATCGTTGACCTCAACGAAGAGCTTGCTGAAGCAGTTGAGGATGCATTGAACACTGCATGTCTGAGACTGCAGAAGATTGCTGGTATCGAGGATGGTGGCTTTGCAGGCACATTCTTCAGTGGGCATCCTATTCGCCGTGATCTGATGAACGTGCTGGCCGAATACATTACGGCTGATGTGAATAGTTACCGCTCAGAAGCGAAGGGTTTCCATTTGACCAAGGAAATGATCTCCGAGGCCATCGGTGGCAAAGACCTCAAAACTTACGATGGATGGCTCGAAGCTGCGAAGGCGCTGCTTGCCGATGCCCCGTCATGGACAGCTATCCAACAACCGTGCGGTCTATTCGCGGTCAAGATATCGGATGGCGCACTCGCGGGGGTCTTCTGGTGCGCAGATCATGGTGATGTCAGCTATGTCTATCGTGAGGATGAACTCGCAGACTTTGATCGCAGTGCGTGGGCCGGTGATAGCTGGGACGGATTGTCGTCTCAGGATAACGAGGCCTGTCTGCGCAATCCTGTTTTCGTAGCTCTTCGCCACATTTGATCTCGAAACGGTTGCTGTCCGTGCCTGCCATGGCAATACAGCAGTTCGGGCGAATGCCAACACCAACCCTGACGGGCACCAGCTGCCCATATGGGCCTGTGCCTGTCTTTCCAAAGAAAGCGCACCATGAATCATCTTGATCACATCGATCAGAAGTATCTCGACACAGCGTCCCTCTTGCGAAGCCAGATATCGGCTCCTCTCATGGGCGATTTCGTTCTGTTTCCTACCGGCGAACTTGAACGCTTCAGCCACGACATGGGTGATGCCATTCAGACATCGCCAGGAGGTTCCTTCTACCTAAACGCCGATGGTCGCTCCTCGCTTAGCTGCGGGGGGCTCCATCCACCCATTCCCACCGACTCGATTGAGGTGATTGATGGAGTGTCTCTTCAAGGGCGCTTTTGGTTTTTTCAACACCAGCAAGCCGGTGCAGGGCGAGGTGTCTATGTTGACTGTGCATGCCGCGTCTTCAGGACCTCCAGTCCATTCGACGGTTTTCTCGGGAAAGACTTCATGAATCCCCTTCGGGATGAACTGAAGGCTTTGCTAGAAGCACAGTTGAAGCTTGCCTGATTTCTGCTCCCGGTTACCGGGGTGTAGAGCTTTCTCAAGAGTCTCCTCCATATCGAGGGGGCTCTTCGGAAAGTGATTTCATGACTGTTCGCGTAATGCGACTGTTTGAAGCGGACACTGGCCGCGCCTCTCAAGGCAACCCAGTACGCCAGGCGAAAGCCTTTTTTAACCCTGACGGGCATGATGCCCGTTAGGGCATGTGACCGTCGCTCTCATGGAGACCGACACATGACAACAACCCTATCAAACGCAATCGTGGCTTTTGAAAGTCCAAATGCGTTCAATAGCAATCCTTCCGCGCGAGAGTTTTGGAATTCCCATGTCAGATCGCGCGTAAATGGCTGGGGACTCATTGATCTTGAGTCACACAGAATTAGCGCAATCAAGGGCAATTCCATTGTTCATTTTGCGCCAGGTGGGAGTGACTTCAACAACCCAGAACCCCTGAGCAGTGAAGTGCTGTCATCGGCGCGTCTAACCGCCAAGGCGTGGTGCCGCGCCAATCAATGCTCAGTCACGAGGGAATCGATCCTTGCGTCGATTTCTGAGGAGATGAAAGTGACTGTTCGCAAGATTGCGTCCCTCCGAAAGAACGTATTTGAGGCTGAAAGCCTTGACGACAAAGTTCTGGCGCACGGGCGGATGAAAGAACAGGAGGCCCAGCTGGAGAAGCAGCGTCTGAATCATTTCGCTGCAGAAGATGCAGTTGATGAATGCATCCGTGGCGGCGCCGTTGATCCGTTTGCCTCCCTGGCTCATCTTTATCCGAATGTGGTTTTGTTGATCAAGCAGTTGCTGAAGAAGCAATCTGTAGTGGTCGCTGAACACTGATCGTTCAATCCCTGACGGGCACCTGCTTGCCCGATAGGGCCGGTGCTTGTCTCATTCTCTGGAGAACAAGTAATGCCTCGACATCAAGTAGTGAAGTACACCGCCCATGGTCAATTTGTTGCAATCGTCTCAGGTCTCGGCCGTCATGCCGGCACATGGGATAGTGACCACAGTAAGCGTGCCGCGCAGCGTCATGCAAGCTCACTCCGTAAACAGGATGCAACCCACATCTTCAAGGTTGAGTCCATGAACTGAGCAAACTGGCGAAGCCTTCGGGGTTGCCAGTCTTTCAAACATATCTTTTTATCAATCCCTGACGGGCCCTATCCCGTTAGGGGTTGGTCCGTCTTCGCCCGTGGAGTCGGAACATGCTGAACCCTCAGTACCAATGTCTTACACCTTCCCAACTGGATTCAGATCGCATCCCGCGCTGCCCCAAACCGGGAGAAATTGAGCGTCTCTTCGAGCAACGCGATCTTTTGATTGGAACACTCGTTTCGAAGGGCGCCATAGAGGCAAAGGATCTTGATAACCTGGAGCGCAGTGGCAAGTGCATCGTGGCAAACGAACACTGGCACCTGTGTACCAAGGATGCGCGCGATGCGCTGCACAACGACGGTCACCATTTTGTTCGCTCGTGTGCTTCTATCGCTGCGACAAAAGGCGTGCATCGCTTGTAGTTCACACCCTGCCGGGTAGCCCCCGGTCTGGGGGATGCCTGGCGTTTTCAAGGAAACGTCATGTCACATGCATCTGTTGAGCGCCCTGTGCGTACTCACCGACTCAAGTTGGTGGTGGACCACGATGAGCGGGGAATTTTTCGAGCCCATGTTGAGGACGAGTTTGGCAAGTCCATCTTCGAATTCAGCAATGAGGACGATGATGGCTCCCCAAGTGTCGAGGGCCTTTGGCTTATCGAATTCGGGTACATGCGCCATGCCCGTGACGCCCACGGCCTGATGGAATACCTGCAGGAAATGGGCATTGCGAGATCGAGCGCAACGTTGAGCGTTGAAGGTTGACTCCATGCCTGGTTTTGAGTTCTTCAACGAATTTCCACCGTCGAGTTCTCTTGACTGAAATCCACACCAGCACCGACCTCACCAGGTTGGTGCTGGTCGTGACGATTTGCCCTCCTAAAGAGCAGATTCCCAAGAGCCAGTTATTGGCCTTTGGGAATTTGTTTTCACCCTCTTGCGTACTGCAAAGGTTGCAAACGGTTGCTGACCGTGCCCTCAAGGCGAATCAGCGTTGCAGGCGAAAGCCTTTTTTAACCCTGACGGGCACTTGTTGCCCGCTGGGCCGGTGTCCGTCTCTTTCGCAGGAGAACGGAAATGCTCGGAAACGGGTCGAATTACATTGAGCAGCCTACCAAGTCTCATGACAAGGTAACTACTCTCAAAAACGCGATTGGCCAAGATGCTGCGAAGCCTTTCTACATCTGGGCCAACGACGACTGCGCAAACAAGTGCGAGAGCTTCGAGGAGGCCAAGGCCATTCGCTTGTCGCTGTTCAACGAAGGTGGCGAATTCGTCCACATTGTTGATGCCGATGGAGTCGAAGTGGTTGACTCAGAAATCGAGGCCCACGAGGCGCTTGCCAAGGCTGGCTACTTTGTCGGAACTCGCAATCCTGAAGTGAAGCCCGAGGTACCTGGCGCGTTCATGGTGAACGATCCCCAAGACCCGGATGGCTTTGCAATCGTCGGCGACGACATTGCTTCGCTCATCCTGGAGGCAAGGGATCATCTGCTTGATCCTGCGCCAGGCGGGGGAGTTGTGAATTGCGTTGATCCGTCCACCTCAACAGCCGAAGCCGGATCATCCCTTGTGGATGGTGAGGTACTAGGCCAGGATGCCGATGGTGGCTTGGTCCAATGGAACAGCACGGATGGCGTTTCCTACAACTCTGGCCAGACAGTCGAAGACTTCGGCGCTAGCAACTTGACTGAGGCTGAACTGAAGCGACTGAATCTGTCCACTTCCTTTGAGCACCCTTCAGGGGGCAAGACTGGCAATTTTGCAGCGAGGTATGGACAACACGCAGAGCGTGACGGTCAACACTTCACACTGCTGGGGGCCGTTGATCCAAAAACCTACGACTCCCACGAGTGTGGACCGATGTACAGCATTCGTTTCGTCGATGGCGTCGAAATCGAGGCTTGGCCAGAAGAGGTGGCATCGGCGGGGCTGGCACAGAGTCAGGTTGACCCTTTATGCCAATCTGGGCATAATCCAACATGATTCAGCCCCCACGCAAACCCATCAAGTGGATGGGCTCATCCAAGAAGGATCTCAAGGAAATGCCTGAAGACGTTCAAGACGTTTTCGGGTTTGCCTTGGGGCTTGCTCAGGCTGGGCAAAAACATGATGCCGCGAAGCCTCTGAAAGGCTTTGGATCGGCTGGCGTGCTGGAGGTGGTGGAAAGCGATGAAGGGGGGACCTATCGTGCCGTTTATACGGTTCGATTGGACCACTGGATCTACGTTCTGCACTGCTTCCAAAAAAAATCGACCAAAGGCATAGAAACACCTAAACAAGACATCGACCTGATTAAGTCACGGTTGAAGGATGCGCAGGAGGATCATGCCGCTTGGTCACAACAGGCTAAAGGAGTCAGAAAATGACTGTCGAAATTGAAGTTGGTAGCACCAATGTGTACGCCGACCTTGGCTATTCTGACGCCGCAGAAATGCAGCGCAAAGCTACTCTTGCGGCAGAAATCGCGAGGGCAATCAAAGCCCGTCGCCTGACCCAAGAAGCAGCGGCCACTTTGCTTGGTATCGATCAGGCGAAAGTGTCAAAAATCACTCGCGGTCAATTCCGTGGAGTGAGTGAAGCAAAGATGCTTGAGCTGGTCGCTCGGCTTGGCCACGATGTAACCATCATCGTGGGCAAGACAAAGCGGCAAGGCTCTGGCAAGATTGAGCTGTCATTCGCTTAATCGCCGAACAAAGAAGCCCCCACTCCGCAAGGACTGGGGGCTTTTTCATTGGTGCATCCGAATTGTTTATTCCATGTGCTGAGTCACCCTGCGGCCTAAGCAGCATTTCCGTGTTTCACCTTAACTCCTGGCACCTGTGGTGGCCGTATCCGACGCACCTTTTACTCGGTTATATAAATGTTAGGCAGAGCAGAGAAGATGCTGCAATAGAAAGTACAGCGGCGGCTGCGATAGCGAGCATCAGAGCGATGAGGCGAGCGAGAAATAGCGTCGTATTGCGCATGAGCGGTCCCTGGTTAGCATGCGCAGACAAGAGCGTCTGCCAGTCGTATAGCTAGCAAACCAATACACTGCCGCCTGAATGTCACCTTTGAGACAGGTGTGGCAGCTACCACCGGGACTACACGCACGAAGCTCACAATAGTCAAAAAACGAAAACGTCTTTCTGTTCTTTCCAAGAATCGCAGGCCATACGCCTCGATTCGGTTGTAGTTCTGCTTTGGGCTACGATTGGATTCGAGCATTAAATCCGCGATTCGGGCGTTGATAAAGTCGTAGGTGAAATTCACGCGGCCAGAATGCTGAATATCTGCCTCTTAGAGCACTCTGGCAATCGAAGGCTAACCAAAAATCACCATGGATCACGAAAGATTTACCTACTTCAGAGAGCACCCCGAAGAGGTCCCGATTCCTGAATATTTGGCCCTGGCGATCCCAGTGACGATGGAGGACGTTTCCTCCGGCCAACTCGCTCACCTAATGAGCGAGTTGAGCACGCACCCTGGGTTCAGGGAGATGCCTGCGCAGCAACTTCAGGCCTGCCTCGCAGCAGGGTTTGGGTATGCCTCGTGGGGGGCACTGGTCGCATTGGACGGCAGGATGGCTGATGAGCGCCAGCTTCCCAAAAATAGTCAGAAGCTGGAAGACGCCATCGCATGGCGAATGTTTGTCGCGGGCTTTGTTGGACTCTACGACGCGCTAGAGGCGGTATATGCGTCGTGGAAATCAGCATTGCTGACCGTGAGACGCACTTACGGCGACTCGGGCTTCCTAGACACTCAAGCCCTAAGCATGGCGGACGACTTCTACGAACGCCGCGTTCGAGGTTTGGAGGCAAATTGGCAAGAGTGGGAAAACCTTGAAAAGATAGGGCCGGGGATAGTGCGCGTTAAATGGGCTGCTGAGTTTGCTTGGGAGGTTGCCAACATGTTTTGGTCCCCAGACTGCGGCATCACCCTGGAGAAATTGATGGCGGACATCGAGAGCGGTGCCTACATGTCCACGCGGTCTTTGACAGAGAGATCATGGGGGCTCATGTACTCATGGCCCACTGGTCTGCAGCCTTTGCAGTTCGCGAATACTGATGGCTCGCATGCAGGATATGGCTGGGCTTGGCCAGAACTCGGGCTTGTCCATGGAAGTGTTTTTTCAACACCCGCAGACCTCAGGGAGTCGGCGGTAGCACTCTGGGAGCGACAGCCGACACAGGATTACGCGCTGAAAACGCTGCCTGAGAAGCTAGTACAGGTGAATTTTCAAAACCCATGGCGGCCCAGCTACGTGCGAGTCGCCATGAATTCTGGGGCCGGTCTTGAAGATCCCTACTCGCAGGGCCCACTGTTAGAGCTGCTACCAACGCGCAATGGCCGGTTATTTCTTGGTCGTGAGTTGACGATAGACGGCGAGTTCTGGAGCGGTCCAGTGCGGCTCATGCAGGCAGATCAGCTGGAGTGCCTGTTGGGCTTGCAGCTTCCATCGGTAGAGGAAGCAAAGCAAAAATTGCAAGGTGAATGCGATTGGATGCTGGAGAAGGTCCCTTACGCTTTTGATCAGAGCACCTTTGAGACAGTCCTTCAATTTGCGGTGGCTATCACTGGGCTAGCTGAAAGTGAGCGGCAGTGGATCGACCTAGAACCTACCGCGCTCGAATCCTTGAGCAAGCTCCTTGCTTTGTCTGCACTCCACGCCAATCCAGTTGCTTCGGAGGAGGCGCAGTATGCGATGGAAGACTCTTGGGTTCGCTCGGTTGATGCCCCTAATGCCGCACGAGAAATGATCAAAACCTACCCAGAACTCAGTCGCTTAACTGCTCAAGTTTTGGGCGACTATGGTCTGGCCTTCTATGGCAAGAATGGTTTGCGCAATAGCCGAAAGCACCTGCATCGCGACCCAGAATTCATGGTCTACTGCGTGTTGCGCAATCTTGGTTCAGCTCCTCGAATACAGACCCATACGGATATCGTTGCACTCTTCCGCTTGGTGAGGCTGCACACCCATCGCAAGGAAGCTATGTGGCTGGACTCGACCCAGCGAGATACCCTGTCGAATCAGACGCGGGACCTCTGTACTCAGTTCCTGTCTTTGGAGTCAATGTTTAACGACCTCGACAACAGTCTCAGTTCCTCCAGGTTGAGTTTGGTGGACGCCGGTTCCGGCTCTTCCAAAAAAATTTGACTTGATGCCCAAATAGGGAAGGGTAATGGGCACAGTCGGAACCCCTGCCTGTAACCCCTCATGATCAACCTGGTGGCATGAGCAGGTCAGGCACATTCGCGCTGTCCCACATCCAGGCTGGCCAAGATCGCGCGCCGTCCGAATTCCTTATCTCGCCCATGCGTAAGGCACCGGCAGCGACACCGGCACCGAAAGCCTCCAGCGGAAGCCTCAGGAAGGGTTCGGGACGATCAGTCGGATAGACCACGACCCTTTGCCCTTCTTCATCGCCTACGGGCCCAACCAGGGGCATGCATGGCATGTCCTCAAGGGCCCGGTTCATGGCCTCATCGATGGACCAGCCCTGCGTCATCAAGAATCGAATCCTGCTGTTCCCCAGAGCTTTGAAGTGCGCATCCCGCACCAGCCACACGACAGATACCCCACTGGCTCGGTAGCGCGCGGTCCTGCTCCGGTAGTCGTCCCAGTGCTGTTGGGCCAATTGCACTTCGACAGCAAGAGGCCCGCGTGTCGTCTGCACCAAAACGTCTGCCTGCCATTCCTCGCCCGATGGTGTCGCGCCAGGCTGCTCGACCCTGGCTTGGTGGCCAGCGGCCCGCATCCCGAGCACCAGTTTGATCTTGGCGATTTGGTGCTCGACGGATTCTGGGGCTGTAACCCCGGCCATGCCTGGTGCAGCAGCAAAGAACTGGAGACCACGCACGCTGCGCTTGAGAATGGCCGGTATGCGGTGGCGGCCGATGACAAAAGTGCCTATAGGCAGCTTGCGCCATTTAGCCCAGACATCCGAGGTGGTGGTGAACGACTCGACTTCCAGGCCTGTCGCCGCGACGGTTGCGATGAGAGTCATGCGGTGATTGTCTTCCTGCAGGCCACGTAGAGGTAGAGTGTATTGCTCGGAAACGGCGCTTGAAGTGCGTAGATATGGCCAAGTGACGTTCGCCTGGATTTACGTGGCGAATGACTCTCATGGAACGGGCACGTCCCCCATCACCAAAGCACTTGGTGTCAATTGCAAAAACCAGATGCACTTGACCACCGAGTCCGCTGCCTTTGTCGTAGCAGCACAGCCAACCATCACAGCATGAGGTTATCGACAGGGCTCTGTTCCTTGTTGCCAGCTCCTAACAGTCTCACTATGATTCGTGCTTCGGTCCAGGAGACCGAAGCGGACTTAGGGGCCGCTGCGCTGGCGTGCAGAATCTTGACGAGAACCCCAAAGAATTGCTTCCCCACACCCTCTCCACGATTCATCCTCCCTCGTGGTGATAGCCAGCGTCACCGCGATAACCAGGAAGAATCGCATGGCTATCCCCGCTTTCGTCTTTTCGTCTGGAAACCTGCCCAAGCTCAAAGCCAAGCAGCTTTCGAAGGCATTCCCCCATCTCAAACTTTCGGCCGCACAAGAAGCGACAGCTCTGGCCTTGGGCTATTCATCATGGTTTGAATGCTCGCAACGTGGGCTGCTAGGCCAGCCGAGCCCCTCCGATCAGGATGCAGGGTTGACTGTGCGTGTGGCCAGGTACTACCACCAGGCAGGTGTGCTCATGAAGATCGGCATCACGCCAAGCGAGGCTGATCGCTGGGTGCGCACATGGGGACTGACAGGTCAATCGACCTTGGCCCCTGAATACGGGCGCCCAAGGTACTGTGTTTGGAACGAAGCACTTGAGCGATTTGAGCGCGGTGAAATTGACGAGTCCCTTCTTCTAGAAGAGTTCGGCGAGCAGTGCTACTCAAAGTATCCCGAAATTGATCGCCCCCAGCGAGTCTGTCCGGGGGTCATCTTAGGCCCCATGGGAAAGTACCCGCACTATGTCGTTGACCCCGCAATAGCCGCGCAGATTCCAATCTATCTGCGCGGTCCCCATAGCAACTTTCACTACGAAGATGATGGCGACGTGTTGGCGATGTGCGTTCCTGGCTTCCCGGCTGGCAAAGCAATGGAAAAGATTTTCCCCAGGCTCAATCGCATTCAACATGAATGGCACTTTGGAACCAAGCATCCAGAAGCAAGCGATAAGTCCATCTCCAAACTGGTTGCAGCAGCAATGGCGCGCCCTGATGAACTCATGGTGGTATCCCAACGCTGGATGCCTACGCCAGGTGGGGAATACGACCACAGTCGATATGCATTGGCTTGCCTTCGAGGATCTGATTTCGCGGCATTCTTAAATACAAAAGGGGTCATTGATCCATCTTCTGTCATCTGGTTTCGCGACGTGGAACTGTCCAGGCACTTCGAAGAATGGAGCGATTGGTTGGATGGCTTTGTGTGGGGACCAGAGCTTCCGCCGTTGCCCGTGTTCGAGGGGGCAAGGAAACACCAACCCAGCGTTCCACTGTATAGCTATCCCTTCATGAAAGCTCCCATGTCGGGAGATGAGTATGGCGGGAATTCAGAGCATCATTGTCTGCTCCCTCTGGATGAAGACTACGACGATGAGTACGCGACTGATGAAGCCGATTTCGTTGGGGAAGTGAATGGTTGAAAGCAAGACCCCTGTTCAAGGGTTTGGTGAGGCTGCAGAGGCAGATGTTCTCCACCAGATACCTGAAGACGAGCGAGTATGGTTCGCCGACCGTGAGAGGTTGGGATGGGTGTTCTGCGTGGGCTTGTCGCGCTACGCGTCGGAGAGGTCTGGGCGAAAGACTGGGGCTATGTTTAGACTGGTCACGCCGGCAACTGGAAAGCCAAACTTCGAGTGCCGGTTGCAGTGCTCGGTGGGCTCCAAGTCTGTGACACTGACCTCAGGGCCATGTGGATCTTCACGCGAAGCTTTCGAGCGCGCTATGGGCCAAGCAGCGGGGCTTCCGTTTCATGATGAATTGAACTGGCAGGAGGCACTTCGTGAAAAGGTGCCTTTCGATGGCATGAGGGCTCCTAAGTTTGTGAACTCGGTTGCAATCGGCATGCCTGCAATCGTCTGTTCTCTGCACTGGGGCAATAGGGAGCACTCTCGTGAGGTGCATTCAAGCAGCCATGTCAGTCGCGTGGATGCCTTCAACGACGCTATTGAACTAGCACTGGCCATGGGCCCTGCGCCCGCAGCGTCCCTGGCATCAGTTAAGCAAGTGCCCAGTGCCCGACCCATTGCTTGGGTTTCTGCTGTTCGATCTCAAACGGGAGATCGGCTAGGTGGAGCCCAGGTGTCCGTGGACTTTCTTGCCGCTGGAGCCGATGTGATTTGCCGAATCGATTGGGGTAATGCGTCACGTCGCAGTGTTCAGTCCCAGCCAAAGGCGACCCGCGTGGTAGCGTTCGATCAAGCCATGTTGCTCTTGAAGCGCACATTGGTCGAGTCTACAAATCAAGATCCGCCCGTGGTTGTCCCACGACCAAAGTCGGGACCCATGGGGGCGCAGGACAGAGCATTGCTCTCTGAGGCGAAGGAGCGCTGGGGCGTTGAGCGCGCCTGGTTGATGAGGCTCCACAATCCTTCCACTGCGCAGATCCAGCGGCTCCATGACTTGAACACATTTCAGGTTTTGCTTGACAGCTTGCGGTGCTACGAAATTGATCGCGGGGCTCGCGATGTAGCGTTGGGCCGCATCACCAGGGAGCTGCAGCGCATTCATGGTGAACAGACCGATTCGGCAAAGCGTATTCGGTTCGCTGCCAGTTTGCGAGCGCTACTTGGAAAGCGTTTTGCTGAGGCTGGAGAGGCGGTTACCTTGACGCCATCTTTCGCCAACCAGGTCATGTCTCGTGGGTATCCGCCAGACATTGTTATTCAGGAGCTGGTGAAAGAGCAGTTGCTCAGACTGACGCCTACGGGCACTTTGTCAGTGTCAACGCTCGGGGCGAATCTACTTGAACGCCATATCGGTATAGACGTGAGCCCCGGTAGCGTGGGGTCGAGTTTGCCGCAGGGAGTCATGAGGATGCTCCTGGAACTCAAGGACGCAAAAGCCGAAGGCGCAGCGTGGATATAGAACACCCTTGAAGTGGCCCCGGAAAGAAGCGGGTTACGGGTAACCCTTTCCGATATTCCTCGATATCGAGGCTGCATGCGGCCTGGCGTGCCAAATCGGGGGCTCATCCATCCTCTCTAGCTCCTGCGCTCACGCACGCACCTCGCGCATGCATTTGTAGCTGACACGCCACATGTTTTTCACCTCAGGAAACAGCGTTGCAACGGGTGAAAGAACCCCTTGCCTTTGCCTCTGGACCGCCCCAGACTGGTCATGTTCTGACAGAAAGGCATGTGATGGGGGGCTTGGAAAAATCTCTGGTGGACAAGTGCCTCAGGCGTGCGCTCGATCCGAGCGGCATGCCCTATACGGAGCACCGCCTGGTTGAGCGGTGTTCGCTGGACATCTCCTATCATGGCCAGGAAGCTCGGACCTCAGTCCGAATGAAGGGCGTGCGAGGGTATGGGCTCAAGAAATGCAGGCGACTCTTGCCATCGGGCCCGCCGGGTGAGATCAAGCATGCCACTTCTGGGCTCCTCCACATCGACTTCCCCTCGGTTGCATTGTTGGCCGCATTGCGTGGCCAGTCGGTCGCTCATCATGCGCTCGCGGGTTTCTACATGGGCTATTCAGGTGCTCGGTATCCGCAGCAGATGCCAGTGGAATTGGGCGGGCAGTTTGCGCAGCAGCACCTCGAAGTAGAGATTGACCTTGATGTCGTTGAAGCGCTCATCCAGAACAATCCCCCAGGCCCCTTTGGGAACTCCCGACAGGTCATCTTCGATTTGCTGGAGGTCGAGCACATCGCTCGCAAACGGCGCTGGAAGCGCGTGGATCTGGCCAAGTGGCGTTCGGCTGGCTTGACGTGGCCATTGGTTCGCTTGGAACGGGCACCCCCAGTAGCACCAAGGCCCTTGGTGGCCACCTACCGAGTGTCCGAGCGTCACGCACGGTTGTTGCGTCTGTTTGACCAGGCCGACGAAGCGGGCAAGGGGCGCATCGAACAGGCTGCGGAATCTGCTGTGTCTGCTGCGTTTGCCGTGTCTGCTGAATCGGGTATTAGCGCGCTATGAAGTTTGCAGGGCGACTTTTGCGTCAAGTGAGCGTCTCCGGCAGTGGAGCGGGCTGGAGCTTGGATGCTGAAACTTGGATCTACCGAGCCACGAGCTGGACTGATGAAGCCCTGGAGCATTTGGGGCCTTGCCCAGATCCTGTGAGGGTGGTCATGGATGCACCGGGGAGGCGGGCGACCCGTGTATCGGTGTATGACCGCAATCTGCTGCTTGTGACGATGGAGCGCCCCCCGCTGGCCGCAAGGGATGATGGCTTCTTCTGGCGTTCAGTGCGTGTCGAGTGGCGGGCCCGCATTGCGGGAGATCGCCGGCACTTGGCGACATCTTTGATGATGCATGTCGGCGGTAACCCAAGCATCCATGACACGCATGGTGCAACACACATCGGCTACTCCTACGATCACGAGCGACCGGGCAAGACTTTTGTTTATCCTGAGTGGCCACCCAAGACCGCAGTGCTTTTCCTGCGAATCGAGCGCGCACACGAGCCCCGCGAAGCCATCATCGACATATCGCCAACAGCGGCGCGATGGGGCGAGGTGATCGCCCCCACCATCAGTCTGCAGTTTGTGCCGTAGCCAGTGATCTGGGGGCAGGCCCCGCCTTCCGTCTTTCCTCTATGTCGAGGAACTGCGCGGGATATGATCGAAAAAGAGCCTGCACCGGTCTCTCTCTGCTTTTCGTCCACACCATCGAATTACAGAGAGCCGCATGACCGAGATCACTCGCGCAAAGACCCTGCACCAAGGGCAATTCACCCGCCTCATCAAAATCACCCAGGCCACCTCTCGGTACCCGGAACGTGATGTTCTTGTGCTGATGCTGGGGCACCACTGCGGCATGCGCATCACCGAGATTTCGCGCCTGACCGTGGCCGATGTGATGCATGCGTCTGGCAAGCTGCGCAGCGAGATCAGCATGCGCGAAGCGATCACAAAGGGGTGTCGCCAGCGATGCGCGTACCTGGCCTCCAAGCCAGCCATCAACGCCCTGGAGGCCTACCTGAAGTACCGGATCGAGCGCGGCATCGGCACAGTCGTCGGCTCAGGTCCGTACAGTGGCTTGCTGCCGCATCAGCCGTTGATCTACAGCAGCCGGGGCGACGGTATGTCCCAGAACACCAAGCGGCGAGTGCTTGAGACTGGCGAAGAAAAAGCCTACCGGGCATGCGACTCGCTGCAGGCGCATGTGACCAGGCTGTACCAGCGCGCAGGCATCAAGGGCGGTTCCAGCCATTCTGGTCGCCGCACGTTCGCCAGCAGAGTGCTGGCCACAACGGGCGACATGGAGGCCGTTGCCCAACTCCTTGGGCACTCCAGCATCGACTGCTCACAGCGATACGTGGATATCAATGAGGAGACCATCTGCGACATGTTCGCGAATGCTGTTTAGCTTAACGGCTGGATGTGTATCATCGGGGCTATGAACAAACACCAGTTTGATTTTCTTGCACGCAAGCTGCGATCAAAGGAGCCAGCGATCAGCGCTGCGCGGCTCGTTCTTCTTCACGGAGTTCCCCCAGCAGAGGCCGCAAAGTCCACCGGCATCAGCATTCAGTCGCTTTCACGCAGTCTGAAGTCGTTTAGGGAGATGCACACGGAGATTGTGAATCTCTACTGTGAGCCATCAAAAGATGCTTGACACTTAACGGCTAGAGGATAACAATAGAGCCTCAAACGCAGTCTAGGACATCAGACCATGAAGCCAACAACACTGACCAAGAGCGAATGCGTTCGCCGCGCTCGCAACCTGAACCAGCAGGCGGTTTCATACCGCTTGGGCGGCCAGATGAAGTGGGCTCGTGAACTGGTGCAGAAGCGCAAGCAGTACATGGCCGCAGCGCGGCTTTTTGCTTAACCGAGGCAAGGACGCTAACCATGATTCGGACCAAAGAGCAGCTGGTCACAGCCCTTGGCAACGGGAAGCGCTTGCATGGACATGCGGGTTCGCGTCCTTCGGCTCCATGGAGATACGAGGTTGATGGCGTGACTGTCCATGGGAACGCATTCCACGCTGCGGACAAGGCTGGTTTGCTTGCCTGCGTGGTAAGGCACTGGAACCACAGCACATACCGCGCAAAGCGCGCCCCAAAGGCCACGGCCTGAACCAAGGAAAGACATGGGGCAAATCCACACTCTTACGGTTTCGACATGCAGGCTTGATGCCGGTTGTAGAGCCACGTTGACGACAATGCTGAACAATGGGTGGACCAAGGCGCACACGCCGTATACGACAACCCAAAATGTTCTCTCGCTCGCTGAACTGGGCCACTTACTCCAGCACGGTGGGTTGCCTTTGCAATCGGGGCCCATTTCAACGCTTCAGAGCTACTCATCTCCACGGTTTGGCCCCGGCGCTGGCACCGATGTTTCCTTCCAACTGAACGTTGATCTTGTATAGGAAACCGAATCGTGTCTCGCACAACCCGTATCACGAACATTCGGCCTGCTGGCCTGAACGATCGCGGAGAAGACCATCAGGTGGTCTCTGTTGCCGGCGGCAGTGGGAGTTATCGTCGAACACCTTGCCCCAATTGCCCGTGGCGGATTGACGCTGTTGGTGAGTTCCCTGCAGAAGCCTTCAGACACTCTGCGCGTACAGCATATGACATGGCAAAAGAGTCATTCGCGTGCCATGCTTCGGGCTCAGATAAGCCGGCGACGTGTGCAGGCTTCCTCTTGCGTGGAGCAGATCACAACCTGGGCATTCGATTGAGGCGAATGAAGGACGAACTCATGGAGGTTTGCGATGGTGGTCACGAGTTGCATGAGAACTATCGTGCAATGGCCATTGCCAATGGTGTACCAGCGGATGATCCCGTTTTGGCAGCGTGCCGCGATTGAGCAAGGAAAACATACATGGCCCGCGTTGGCCATGTCTAGGCTCCAGCGCCAAGGTCTGCACCTTGGCATTGCAGCTTGAACAAGGACACAGCAATGGCGCGTATTTCTGGACCGTATGAAGGCTTCTACATCGCCGCGAGAGCGCAACAGATCGAAAGCGGATGGATGGGTGAGGCGAGAGTGTTCTCTGAACGCCCTACCACTTTCGATGACCAATCGTCTGTGGCGAAGTTGGGTGGAGACCACAGCAATTCGCCAAGTGAGTTGGATGCGGTTGAGAACGCCGAACGGGTTGCCCGGGATTGGATCATGACTAACCAACGGCTGTATGTGCAATTTGAGTTGGCGAGATCAGTCTATGCCTGGCACCAAGTTCTGTTGGTTACCACGGCCCACATGGATCGTCGCTTCGTTGCGCAGAAAATTGAAGAGGCAACAGTCAAGTTTGTCGAGAATGGTGGTGTCGCAAAGACCGGGGTTGGCCCCTTAGGTGACAAAGGCCCGGTACTTGAAACCAGTGACGGCAATGAGGTCCCGTACTCAGCTGGAAGTACGCTGGCTGTTCATTACGGCCAGATATTGCGCTCGCGATAGGTGGACATTCTCAAGGGAAAGCCGTATATGTATAAGCCAATTGACGACTCCCCTTCCAAGTTCGTTCGATTTAGAAACGCTGTCATAAAGGAACTACTCAATTCGTATGTTGTTTCCGAAGAAGAGGTTGAACAACTCCTACATGGAGAACTGGACTTACTTTATGACCTCTTTGACGATGGATCGGTTGAAGGTGCTGCTGCCGTCTTGGCTGTATTAAACGACTTGGCTGACAAATAGGAAATCTGTCATGAAGTGTCAGTACGGTTTCGGTCTTTTGAGCGCACTGCTGGTCGCTTTTTTGGCCGTGGTCGCAGCGACCACTGTCTATGCAACCTGGGGACCGGTGTACGAAGTGCAATGCGTAGAGCCATCGGTCCATGAGCTTGAGGGGGCCAAGAGAATCAACGAACTGGTGTCCAGTCCGTTTGGTGACGAGTACATGCCGAAACCGAAATGCTCAAAGGTATTTGTACGTTGAGTCAATGGAAATCACGGTTAGAGAGTATGAAAAAAAACAGTCTTGCACGGTGGAGGGCTTGGTACTGGCTTACATGCGCGTCTCTAGGGGCTGATTTGCGCCTGTCGAGTAGTTAGGCCGAAGAATGCGCGTAACACTTTACATATGCATAGTGACTCCCTTCATTCCGACGATCTGATCCAGGTAAGTGCTGATGGAAAGACGGTTTGGATTCACTCGCCAAATGATGGGTCCACCGTGGGTCGGTTTTCAAAAAAATTCGGCATGGATGTTCACACAACCGTTTCAGAGCAACTTCAAGGAGCAGGTCAATGTCTATGCTGTACCCACGAACCTCCTACTAAATACGAGTGGGAGCATTTCGTTCGGCTGATGCACGAGCATCACGGGATCATCGTTCCTACTGATCTGATCGATTTCCAATAATGAGTATCTTGATCAGCACATGGCAATGCTGGTGACGTGTCAGATCCCCCTTGAGGAATCGGACGCGCGAGTCTAAACGTCACGTTTTTCCTTGCTTTTCGCCCCCCTTTCGCAGGGTCTGGCTCTTCACAATCCTCTTTACTGCATCGGCGGGACAGCACGCAGCAGGACCTTCAGCACTGTCGGTCGGCGGTGGTCTGCTAGACCGAAGCCCAAAGTTCGACTGGAGCTAGAGAATGGAAATAGAAGAACTGAAGAGTGTTGTTCTGCCAGCGCTTTTCGACCAGCCAACCAAAATTGGAGAGTACGGCGCGACGGAAAGTAATGTTGAAGTCCTGAATGACATCTCAAACCTCATGGAAAGCGGGGCGGTTGGAGCCCTAGCCGGTCATATCTCCGAAATCGTTTCAAAGCTGACAGACGCTGACCCAGAGAAAGTGGCCAAAAAGACGAATTGGCTTGGGAAGTTTTTGGGCAACGAAGTTGAACGCCAGGTTCGCTACCAAGTCGCGCGTAAAGCGCTGGACGAACTGCTCTTGGATGCTGAGGTCGTGGCTCAACGAGTCAAGGACACACTGACCTCTATAGAAGTGCTCATAAAGAGCCACGGAATGGAGACGCAACGTCTTCGCAGGCTCATTCAAGCTGGCCGTGAATATCTCGATGAAAACCCACAAGTTGGAGTAGCGAACACAGGCGAACTCCAATTTGATAAGCCACGCGAGCGATTTGCCCGGAAACTGGCCAACCTAGCAACGCTCCTTGCCTCGCACGAGAGTAAGCGTGGCCCCAAGGCCCTTCTTGTGAGGAGCGGAGGGTCAATGCAGGATATGTCCATATGCAAGACAGTGGACACACCCCAGAGTGGAACGGCCCGACGGTGGAGCGAGTCATGCGCAACGGCAAGCGCATCTACGTCTCGGCCTTCAAGGCCTGGCTGGTGGAGCAAGCGCTCAAGCCAGAGGTTTCGGTTGCCGGCCTGGCACTTCGCCACGGTGTCAACGCCAACCAGCTTCGCAGCTGGATGAAACTCGAGCACTGGCAGTCCTCACCTCATACGTTGTTGCCGGTCACGGTCGTCGCAGACGCTCGGCCAGCTGAGGTGGTGGCCACCACAAACGCTCGTCAGCCAACCCAACCCAAGGGGGTGATGGAGATTGAGGTGGGCGGCACTGTCATCCGTCTGCGCGGCCCAGTGGATACCGAGCAACTCAAGGCGGTGCTGGCCGTGGTGCGCGCATGATCGGTTTGCCAGCGAACACGCGGGTGTGGATCGTGGCCGGCCACACCGACATGCGCAAAGGCTTCGACGGTTTGGCGGCAATGGTCCAAGGAGCTTTGAGCGAGAACCCGTTCAGTGGCCACGTCTTTGTCTTTCGCGGCCGGCGCGGCGACATCCTCAAAGTGCTGTGGTTTGATGGCCAAGGTTTGCTGCTGCTGAGCAAGCGGCTCGAACGCGGCCGCTTTGTCTGGCCGCAAGCTGCATCCGGCGGCGTGTCTCTGACCTCAGCCCAACTCTCGATGCTGCTTGAAGGCATCGACTGGCGCATGCCGGCGCGCACGCACCGTCCCGATCTGGCGGCGTAAAGCTTGGCAGTTGCGGGTCATTCCCGATGAGGTGAGACAGCAGAGTTGGGCATACTCAAAACCGTGCCGACGCCCCATCAACCGCCCCAGAACATCGACGAATTGCTGCGCATCATCGCGGCGCGCGACAGCGAGGTGGCCCTGCTCAAGTTGATGGTCGACAAACTCAAATTGCAACTGCTGCGCCGGGTTCGCTCCGAATTCGGTACCTCCAGCGAACAGTGGTCGGCGCAGATGCCTTTGATCGATGGTGGCGAGACCGCGATGGTCACTCGAGCCAAGGCCGCATCTGCACCGGCCCCCGCCAATGACCCGCAGATCGACCGCAGTCTGCCCGCGCACCTGCCGCGCGATGTTCGGGAGCACCTGCCCGAGATCAGCGACACGCACCAGGACACAAATGGCCAGTCCTGCGGGTGCACCGCTTGTGGCGCTCGACTGCGTAAGATAGGACAGGATGTCTCCGAACAACTGGAGTACGTGCCTGCCCACTTCAAGGTGATCCGGCATGTGCGTCCCAAGCTGGCCTGCGTGGCGTGCCATGCCATCTTCCAGGCCAGCGCACCCAGCCGCCCCATAGCGCGCGGACTGGCCGGTGCCGGCCTGCTGGCCCATGTGCTGGTGTCCAAGTACTGTGACCATTTGCCTCTCTACCGCCAAAGCGGCATTTACGCCCGCAGCGGTGTTGAGCTGGACCGCTCAACGCTGGCCGGCTGGGTTGACCAGGCCGGTCAATTGCTTGATCCCCTGGTGGCCGCACTGGGGCGCTACACCCTGGCGGCTGCCAAGATTCATGCCGACGACACCCCCGTGCCGGTGCTGCAGCCCGGGCGCGGCAAGACCAAGACGGGGCGCTTGTGGGTGTACGTCAGAGATGACCGTCCGATCGGCTCAAGTGCGCCACCGTCGGCCTGGTACCAGTACACCCCAGATCGCAAAGGCGAGCATCCAGAGCGCCACTTGAAGAAATATCGCGGCATTCTCCAGGCGGATGCCTATGGCGGCTGGGGCAAGCTGTACGCCTCAGGACAGATCACCGAGGCAGCATGCTGGGCGCACGCGCGCCGACCGTGGTGGGACCTGTACCTGAGCAGCGGCAAAGACGAGACGTCTATCGCAGCACAGGCGCTCAGACGCATTGCCGATCTGTATGCCATCGAGCGTGACATTCGGGGAAAGCCTCCCGACATTCGACAGGCCCAACGCCAGGCGCGTGCCGGGCCGCTGCTGCAGGAGATGCACGTCTGGTTGAGCCAGTTGGTTGGTCGGGTGTCGGCCAAATCGGAGTTGGCCAAAGCCATTGGCTATAGCCTGACACGCTGGCAGGCTCTGACGCGGTATTGCCAAGATGGGCGCATCGAGATGGACAACAACGCAGCAGAGCGGGCATTGCGCGGGGTGGCTTTGGGACGGGGCAACTACCTGTTCATGGGATCGGATGCCGGCGGCGAGCAAGCGGCGGCGATCTACAGCCTGGTGCAAACCGCCAAACTCAACGGGATTGACCCCGAGGCCTACTTGCGGGAGGTGCTCGGCCGCATAGCCGACCACCCCATCAACCGCATTGATGAGTTGCTGCCCTGGAACCTGATGCGGCAGTCCCGTCAGGCGGATCAACAACGCAAGGCGGCATGAGCGTGTCTGGCATTGACCCGCGGGTGCTGGACGCCCTGCAGAACGCAAGCAGCCTGGAGCTGTTCCAGCTCAGCACGCTGATCGAGCGGCTGCTGGCCGACCCACGCCGCATCATTGCCGTGCGCAAGGACATGAACCTGGGTCAAACCGTGCGCTTTGTGGACTGGCGCGATGGCAGTCTGCGAGAAGGCAAGGTGGTGGCCATGCGTGACACGCAGGTCACGTTGCAAGACCTGCGCGAGCGCAAAGAGTGGAAGTTGCCTTACGCCGCGATCGAACCGCCCTTGCCCGATCCTGCAACACGCCCTCAAGCTGTGGCGCCAGAGCCGCCGGCCGCCCCCCGACCGACGCGCAACGACTTTCGCTGCGGCGAGAAGGTCGCCTTTGAGGACAAGTACCTGCAGACCGTGGTGGGCACCATCGTGCGCATCAACAGCCGCACTGCAACCATCGACCCCGGTGATGGCACGCAGTGGCGCGTAGGCTTCGGCTTGCTGCGACACATCCTGGACGTCTGACTATCCCATAAGGACCTCGTCAAGAGGGTGCTGAGCTGACGCTTACGCACGAGATGAGCGTGACACAGATGATGCTCACGCGTGCCCAAGCGGTGGACATGCTCGATAGATTCACTGAGACCTCTAGTGTCTTGGTGCCCGTCTGGCGCCAGCACACCCTCGCCCTCATCTCAACGAAAAGCATGAGCCCATCGATGGTGGCTGAGGCAAGCAAAGCGCACCAGGCCTTGATGCGCAGCCTTTCTCAGAGCCTCGAAGGCATTGAACACTAAACAGACTCAGGATTCGACTATGACCAACGCCCTTCAGACCGCTTCATCCGAAAAATTCCAACTCAGCGCCACCACTCTCAAGGAACTCGGCCTTCAAGACTCCGACGCTGGTGACGTTCGCCAGGTGGCCCAGAAGATTCAACCATCAAATCCAGCGTCAGTTTCTGAATTTGGACGTGCAGTTGCAGAGCACACTTCGCGCTACGCAGACAGCCTGCTCGATCAGGTGCGTAATCGGGATCTGGATGAAGCTGGTGTGAAGTTAACTCAGGTCGTAAACATAGCTCGCTCGTTGAATGTCGGCCCGCTCTCGGATAAGCGATCACGACTGCCGGTAATTGGACCTCTGCTCGATAAATTCCGACTTCGCACATCGAATCTGATGAGTCAATTTGACACTACTCGTAGTCAAATTGAAGCGTTGATTGAAGAGGTTAAAACCACACAAACTAATATTCAACAGCGTAATGCTGGCCTCGAAGACATGTTCTCTTCAGTGCGAGATGAGCACAGGCTGCTAGGTATTCATATTGCTGCTGGACGCTTACGCCTTGATGAATTGCGCGAATTGGCCCAAGAGCAGCGCAGCGACATTGGGAATGATCCTGGACGAGTCCAGGCTTTGTCAGATCTGGACGCTGTGATCGCAAATCTGGACAAGCGCATTGGAGACTTGGTGGCGCTCCAGCACTCTGCGATGCAGAGCTTGCCGACCATTCGCATGGTTCAAGCGGCGAACACGATGCTGGTTGATAAATTTCACACTATTCGTGAAATTACTGTTCCGGCGTGGAAAAGGCAGTTCATGCTTTCATTGACACTGAATGAGCAAAAGAATGCCGTTCAGTTGGCAACCCATATTGATAATACGACAAACGATCTTTTGAAAAGAAATGCTGAGTTACTTCATCGCAATTCTGTCGAAACAGCCAAAGCTAACCAGCGCCTTGTTATCGACGTTGAAACGCTGAAGGATGTGCAGAACACTCTGATCAAAACTGTCGAGGATGTCATAAAAATTCAACAGAGTGGCGTAGATCAGCGAAAGAATGCAGAGCGTCAAATCGAAGCGATGCGAGCCGATCTGCGCGCTCGATTGACCCGCAATCCTGGCAAGGAGCAAATTGCCTCCGAGGTCACCGATGAGCGTATTTGATCCGGTAGTTGCGCAACAAATTGATGTTTTGCGGCAAAGCAATGCAAATGTGAAAAGAATCGTGAAGCTTACTGCGCGCAGAAACCGGATTATATAAAATGCCTAGAAAGAAACGCAAAAGCCCACCAGTTTCCTTTCGCGAAATTCTGCATACCGGCTCCGGGATTAAAAATGCCACCATAGCGAAGCAACTGGAATGGCTGGATCTGCGTGGTGCATATCTTCAGCGTGCTGGTTGGTTCGGGTTCGCCTTGATCGCGTTGGCGATTGCATTTACCTTACTGCATCGTGAATGGGTCCCAGGCGAAACGACCAAAATCTACTATCCAGCACCGCTGCAAGTCTTGTTTAATGTTGAGCTTGCGCATGGTGTGCGGAGGCCCACCGAAAACCTCATCAGGCGCGCAGAGGCTGGTGATGTAAGTGATGTCAAAGCAATACTTTCCGAAAAGAAGCTCCTGGCGCAAGGGTATGCTCATTTGCTTCTCTTTCAAGTGGCTAAACAATCAAATTCTTCACTTGCCGGGATAGATCTGCCTCTTGCAGCTAAATATGCCTTTGACAATAAGGAGGTGCCAACTGAAGTACAGATAAACATTGAGTTGGCTGCATTTGGCGAGGTTAAAAGTGTGCGTGCCATAGATAGGTACAAAGAGCTAAAAGAAGTTGTTGATTCAAAGGTATATCGAAAAAGGAACGCAATCATCTTTTCATCAGTAGGCGGAATTGTCTCACTTTTACTTCTATTGGTTGGGGGTTTGCTTCAATTCAAATCTCGCAGGATTTCAACTCTTCTCAAAGCCTTGCAGTGAAGAAAGATCAGAAATGAAAATCGAAGCTAGTGTCACGCTGTAAGAATTTGAAGAAATGGAGACTGATGCAGATAGGTTGTCTTAATCAATCCGCTATGTGATTGAGGGGGGGTATAAAAGATGAGACAGGTACCTTGTATTTGTCGGGGGTGGCCCTTGCTGTTCACGTTAAGAATGATCAATAGATTCATCAAAACTGCTCACAACTGCGAAAACCCGTCTACTGCTTACTTGTGCTGGCACTGCCGTAAGGGGGGCTGCTTGTGGATTTCTGGAGTCCTTCGCAGACCTCCTCTCTCTTGGCTGTATAGTCAAAAGTTCGTGACAGATGTAGGCTGAAATGTAGGCGGGCTCTAGTCGGACCATCCTATCGAATTTATAACCACCAAAGGGGACTGCCGTGAGCGCTGAAAATAAAGTATCAACAGAGTCTGTTTTGCAAGATGCGCTGCTTCTTTTGGATGAGGTGTCGTCGTATCTGAAACGGCTTCCTACCGTTCCTGTTACTCTGCAATTGGCTCGGAAGGTGGATGGTTTCACCGCAGATCCTCACCGAAGAACGGCCATCCGAATTGCAAAAGAGACTGCATCGGAGCTTGAGATGAGGAGTCAGACGCGCTCTGCTGTAACATTCACCCCGGCCGGGTTGCCATTGATTAAAGTCGCAGTGAATGGTGATGTCGTCAGGATTTCCCTTGCAGAAACTTTTGCAAAACATGCCGATGTTGGGAGAAATATAGACAATGGATTAGTCAATACTGCCATACGTCAACTTGAGTCTGGAGTCGAACTAACACTTGATCAGAAGAAGCTTGATTTCTGACCGAGACAATTCAAATTCAAAATGGTCAATAGGATTTACTGCGATAGAGATGGTCTTGCCCATCCATGCAGGGCAGGGCAGTTTTGACGCCAACCGACGCTTCAGGTGGAGGATCACTTGCAGACAGCGGGCTCGGCCAGAAGTACCAGGGTGTGCGTGGCGTAGAACGCCCCAGGCGATCTGGAAGGTCGTTACACCGATTGCTACCTTGCTTCGGTGGACATCCACTACCCCTCGGATACAATGAGGAACGGTCCATGGGGCCCATGAAAAGTGACTTCGAAAGCTGAGCATCCTTCGATGCTTCCGAAGACACTTTTTTGGTGAACGGGGTAATCCTGTCCATCTTGAACCTCGCAACCACCGAGGAAAACGTGGCCATCAGTGAGGTTCGCCTCACAAACTTCAACCTTCGCGGGGCACTTCCCCGTGTGGGTGTGCTCCGCGCTAACGCTAGGAGCACTTTATGGAAATCCGTTACTGGTTTCAGGCCGCAGGCCTTCAATACGAGGACTATCGCCATAGTCCTATCTATCGCGCACATTGCGTGACAGCCAACTTTATGGCGCGCTGCCTGCGAGACCGGGGAGAGCGCTTGAATGCTTGGATGCCAGACAACGCTGCGTCACGCTTTCGAATGCTTCGCCCTCATCGCACCGATGGGGCAAATGCATTGCGCCGGCAAGTAGCTGCCATGGTCCGCGCTGAGCGACGCAGAATCCGTCAATACGGCCATGTGATGCGAAGCCTTCCTCCTGAAGCAAATAGCGCCTACCTGGCAGCTCATGCTGAGGCATCGAAGGCTTTAGCGCGTGGCGAAATTCGCGCCTTCTCTGTTTGCAATGATGTGGCCCTCGGCCGCGTGATTCACTACGAGACACACCAAGGCTGGATGCCAGATCCCGTCTACAGCGATCTGCATGACGACAGCACGCAGCAAGAAGCTGTGTTCGAGTCTTCAGCTGGGTTCTGATTCCTGAGCACTTCACCTGCTTTCTGAGCGCCCTGGTCGATGACTGGGGCTTTTCAGTCGGCTGTCTCCCTCAACGGGCCTATACCGCCTTTGAGGGGGTGTAGGCCATCTGTCCTACGCCATATGGAAGTTCTCGATCTCAATCCAGCCATGCTTGTTCGTGCCCCCTCCACAACCTCTGCAGAGGAGCATCCCGATGCTTCCCAGAAAGTGGCCATTCTGAAGTGCTGCTGCTGCGGCGGTTTCACGCGCGGTCGCCAATTCAGCAACCAAGATCTGGGCTTCGGCCTTGGCTCTTGCTGCGTCGAATTTGTGAGGCCTCGTGTAGATGACATGGAGGCAACCTATGGAGTCCTTGGAGTCCACTACTTTGCAGCCGTGCCCGCGCCAACGCCCGCACCACTTCCACCAGAACCCCTGCGCCGATAGGCCCATGTAGCGCCCCTTGGCTACCTGGTGCGCATCGGCTCACTCTGGTTTTCAAGTCAAAGAAGCTCAGGCTTCTTTGCATGCCACCTTCGATGAGGAGGGCATGCAAAGACGCTTTGAACGGCAACAGGTAATCTGTTCCGACAAACCTCTGAGCTGTGGAGGACATCACAGCATCCAAAGCAGAACTTGTTCTGCGACATCAACCCTGACGGGCGTTCGCTGCCCGAGGGGTCAGCACGTCTGTCTCATTCAGGAGGCAGTATGCAAATTTCGGAATCTCGATCCATCGAAGACGCCAAGCGCATCGTTGCGCAGCTATCTTTTGGCGCCCGTATCACCCCTTGGGAGGCAAGCAATGCACCCCAGTGGGAATACGCTGATTTCATCGTTGGTGATCACACCCTGCGTGTCGGTGTTTCGACTGGGGGAGTGATTTCTTTCAACGGTGACCCTTTCACTCTGTCGAAGCGCCAGATGTGTGTGACCTACGAGACTGCTCGTCAGTCTCTTGCGGAACGTCTTGCCCAAAAGGTCCTGCAGAGCAGGCCTGTTGGCGCGGCAATTCAGTAATCATTTTTCCAACCCCTGCGGGACCTTCTTCCCGCATTGGGGGGTGGTCTCGCTTACCCAAGGAGATCACCATGAGAGATCAGCTTCAGTATTACCCCACTGGCGTGCGCACTGCAGCAAAGGCCTGGGCCAAGTTTCGACGGCCTGTCCGTCACCTGTGCGACCCGAGCGCCGGCAAAGGGCACCTGATTCGCCATGCCCAAGAGGGCTTCCCTGGCGTACCCGACGATGAGTTGCCATGGGTAGCTGAGATCGAGGACACCGAGTTACAGGAGGGTCGATTTAGAACGCGCCTGCGCGACTACGCGCGGATGAAGTTCTCCAACCTGAAAGAGGTATCTGCGATTGAGATTGACATGCAGCATCACTCGTCGCTGAAGGAGTTGGGCGCCAAGATCATTGGCTACGACTTCCTTCAGGTCAGTAGCCTGGCAACGGTGTCAAATCTGATCATGAACCCCCCATTCCAGCAGGGATGTGCTCATGTGCTTCACGCCTGGGATGTCCTCTACGACGCTGAGTTGGTGGCCATCATCAACGCAGAGACCATTCGAAATCCGTTCTCCCAAGATCGGCAGCGCCTCTGCTCTTTGATTGAAAGCCATGGGTCCGTGGAGTTTCTTCAAGACGAGTTCACTGACGAGGTTGAGAGAACGACCAGCGTTGAAATCGCGCTGATCTACTTGGAGAAGATTCCCGGCCAGTACCTGGATGTCGATGCGTTGATGGGAAACCTGAAGCGGGGAGACAACCGGTACAGCGAGATCGATGTGGACACCTGCAATGCACTCGCACTGCCAGGAAATTTCATCCAAGACACATGCTTTCGCTTTGAACAAGCGGTTGCAGCAGCACGCCGCGCGAGTGAAGCTATCGCCATTTCCGATCACCTATCCGCAGGGTTGGGTGTGACCTTGGAGGAGATGCAAACCAAGGGTGTGGGAAGCGACTTCCGAGAGGTCTCTGGATCGATACGAGAAGCCGCCAACAATGACTTCAAAGTCCGGTATGACGACCTCAAAAAACGGGCGTGGGCGCAAATTCTGCGATCAACGTTGTTGACTGACAAGCTGAGCAATCAGGCGCGTCGCAAGGTCGAGGCCTCCTCTCAAGAGATCTACAACCTGGAGTTCAACGCGGCCAACATCCACGGCTTTTTGAGTGGGGTTGCACAGTCTCTCGGCGACATCTACCAGGAGATGATCCTGATGCTGTTTGACAGCATCATCGAGCGCTCTTCGGACAACGCGGTTTTCTACAAGAGCTGGAAGTCAAATCAGAAGCATCGGATTGGGATGAGACTGCGCAAAACGCGTTTCATTCTTCCAAGGTTTCGGGTCGGCTTCTCAAAAAACTTGGACTATGAAGACGAGCGGTTTTTGGCCGACATCGACAAAGCCTTTCACTACCTCCATGGTGGAGTAGGGGAGTTCGACGGTTTGGTTCAAGCGTGTCGAAAGAATCCTCTTGGAACGGGTGAGCGCTTCAGTTCGCGGTACTTCGAGTTTCGCCACTACAAAGCCGGGACCATGCACTTCTACCCTAAATCGGAGGAGGTCATGAACAAGCTCAACCGCTTTGTCGGCAGGCTCAGGAACTGGCTACCAGGTGACATGGAGGAGGCCAACAGTGACTTCAAAAAGCAGTACGAGAAGGGTGAGTCCTTCACGGAGGAGTATCTGGCAGCGTGCCGAAATGCTCGCACCAGTTACTACGACCGGGACAACCAGGCGTACAAGCTTCTGCGAATCGTGCAGGGCAAGGATTTCGGCGAGGGAACTCCTGAGCTGGATCGACTTGAACAGGCCATTGACCTGATTCACGAAAAGCATGGTTTGCACTGTGGTCCTGCCCTTACCGGCTCGACTGCTTCTACGGCCATCGCTTACCAACCGCAAATTGAAGAAGGTGCTACTCGCTCTACTACGAACGAGCCTGAGCAACTGCTTCTTTTGGCGGCTTGACCCTTACAGCCTAGAGATAGGCTGATTTCCGGCGCAGATGCTCACCTCACGGTGTGCGTCTGCGGCTGGGCCTCCTCAATCGAGAGGAGGGTTTTCAGAGGGCTCCACGAGTCCTGTGAAAACCTGATTTTTCACCCTAGCGTAATGCTCAGGTGCAAAGCGGAGTTGACCGCGCCATTCCGGCAATCAACATCACCGTCCTGATTCAGGGCATTTCACCCTCAAACGAGGGTTTCACCGTCCGCAAGGTACTTCCCTTGTGGGGGACCTGGCGGCTCACCTGTGAGGTTCCTATGACGATTTATCTTGGCTCCACGCCATGCGAAGAAGAGTGCGCTTCCGTTGGCGATGAACACTACCAATCAGATGCTCGCATCGAGATCGGTGCGTACATCGACCAACTCAATCGGACCTTCCATTTCCACCGCAGTGATCTGGGGATCATCTTTCGGAAGAAACGAGAGCCACATGATTTCGGCGGCTACTACGAGGTAGTCGTGGATTTCGAAGGCTTCAACTGGCTCAGCTCACCGCTGGCCTATGTCATCGAAGAGCACACGCCGACAGAGTGGGATGTGATTGCCCTGCAGGAGATCATCTTGCGGACAGTCTCGACCCATTTCCAACCGGAAGATCTTGGCCTTGACGGGCCTCTTGCTTGGATGAAGACGCCAGTGGTCTCTGTGCCGCAAGGGCGCCGGATGCTGGACCTTGTTCGCAAGGTCCGTACTGGGCGCTGTGTCTCCACCAATGAAGTGTCGGCAAACCTTGCGCTAGATCCAGCAGAGGAGACCTCGGAGCAAGCAGGCACACAGCAATTTGTTGTGGTGCTTGACGACCGCTCTGAGCGGCATTCCTTAACTGAGTTTGAATGCACTGCGCCTAGCGCCGAGCTGGCCATCGAACAGGCGAAATCCACTCATCCAAGCAGTGAAGTGCTGATGCACTTTACGCGCGGATAAACCATCTCTCACCACCCCAACGGGCACACAGTCCGTTGGGACTGGTGCCTTCATTTCTGAAGGAGCTACATGATGAATTTCCTGCTTGAGCGAGGGATCACCTTGACCAGGAGACCCAAACGGCTTACTCTGCACCGCATGAGCAAAGCACAAGCAACGGCTTTCGGTTTGAACACCGCCCAATTGGCAGACCTTGCCAAACAGGCTGTTCGCGAAGCCGTGGCTAAGAACGTCCAGGCGGGCGTTCCAACGACCATTCTTCTCGATGGCCGAGTGCAGACGCTCGATGCGACTGACCCACGGCTGATACCGCTCGTGACTGGTCGGAGCGTCAATGTCCGCGCGTCGTAGCGGACCAAAAGAACCCCCTGTACTCACCGTTTTTGCTGGGCCGAATGGCTCAGGAAAATCAACTCTGACCAGCAAGCTTGTGTCTCAGTCTCGCATTGGCATTCTTGTCAACGCGGATGAGATTGCAGCGCGCATGGCTAGCGATGCAGGACTCGTGTCTGCTTCGGCCGACATGCAGTACAAAGCTGCTGTTGCGGCCGAGGCAATGCGCTGGTCATTGCTAGAGCAGGGGGTTTCGTTCACCACCGAAACGGTCATGTCAGATGAATCCCGATGGCTCAAGTTCTTTGTGAAGGCGCGCTCGTGCGGCTTCTTCATGAACCTGTTCTTCGTCACTACATCTGACCCGGCCATCAATGTGCATCGTGTCGCCGAGCGTGTTCTCCATGGGGGACATTCGGTAGATGCGGAGAAAATCGTGTCGCGCTATCACAAGACGCACGCTTTCCTTCCTCATGCACTTGCGTTGTTTGACCAGGCCTGGCTGTTTGACAACAGTCTTGAACCTGACCTGGTTCTTCAAAAAACAGTTGAGGAGGGGCTCACGGCGGTTGTTCCACGCGAACAGTTGCCAGCATGGGCCAACACCTTGATTTAGGCCCTACTGGGCTTTCCTGGGCCCTTCGCGGCCCAATCACAACCCTTGCGGGCGTGCATCCCGCCTGGGATGCCGCTCGCTCCTTCTTGGAGATTTCAATGAGCATTTCAAACTATCACCTTCCCGCCGACCCCTACGCTGACTGGAAGGGCAGCGAGGCGCCTGGCTACGTGCCAACGGCTCGCCAGCAACCGCTTCTCGATGCTTTTGCAGCCGCGCGTGCTTCGGGACTGCGCTACACCGCAGATATCGCTCAGTTTGTGAGCAAGCAACTTTGCTTGACTGCTGAGGTCCTTGGACGGAACACGACCAATGTAGATGGTGGCGACTTCGGGCATGACTTGTTTTATGCCCGCTCGTGCTATGAGGCCATGCGTAAGCGTCAGAGCCAGATCGATGCCGCTGCTGTCATGGGCAACCTGCCAGTGGATTTGCCTCTGGGCGTCCTGGTCTTCAATGACCACAAACGCACCACTGGGGTGGTCGTCGTTGATTCCTCCGATCCTGAGCACATCCGACTGCGTGGCACACGCGGTAAATTGCGCCTGGAGTTCACCACTGATGCAGTCAGCATCAAGGGTGCCATAGAGCGCGCAGCTAGCAAGGGCTTGCGCAAGGACTCATTTGAGGTCTTTGTTGCAGGCCTGGCCACATCGGCTTCGGTTGAAGCTGATTTTGTGAAATGTGCGGAATCGGCACCCTCCGATTGCGACCTTTTCGCCACCTGCTGAGGCTCGGATATGAAGAAGTCCCCTGCCTCTCTCACTTACCGCAAGGCCCTGGACCGTGCCAAGACTTGCTTGTACATCGGGAGACCGGTCGAAGGTGATGATTTCAGTCCTCTTGAGATCGCAGTCGCTCAGATGCTCATTCATCAGCGACGACACCCGGACGTTTTGCAGCTTCGCCTGTCACGATTCACTCCTGACTCTCGCTCACGCATTCGCCTCTATCCCTTGCTTGCGAGGTGATTGAGTCACTGCGTTGACCTAACCCCTCGTGCTTGGCACGGGGGGCTTTCCACAGCACCCTTTGCGGATGCTCTGGAAAGCCAGAATTAGCCCCCCTGCGTAATGCTGGAGGGATATGCGGTCACTGCCCGCGCCATTGGCAAAGCAGCTTCGGCGTAAGCCATAACCCACCCATTCGGGGCACCAGCTCCGAGGGGAGAGGTGTCTCGGTTTCATTACGGAGGCACCTATGCAAACTCAAGATCTCTTCGAGGTCGAAAAAGCGGCCGACACTCAACACTCACTGGTCCAGTTCTCACGAGAACAGCCAATGGACCGCGCTATGCGGCTCATCCGCGAGGTGTTTGATGAACGTCACATTGCCGTTTGGGCGTACAGCGGGGGCAAAGATTCGAGCGCGACGGCTTGCTTGTTGCTCACAGTTGCTGCGGACTATCGGCGTAGGGGGCTCAGCCTCCCGCCGATCTATGTGACTCACAGCTCTACCGGGGTTGAAAATCCTGTTGTCGCAGCCTTGGCGATGGCCGAACTCACAAAGATGAAAGCCTTTGCTGCAAAGCACGACTTCACACTCATTGTGCTAACGGGCGAGCCGGATCTGAACTCAAGCTGGCCTGGGCGCGTACTCACGGGGCGAGCCCTTCCAACCTATCCGTCATCCCCCACGATGGACTGTAGTCAGTCATGGAAAGTTGACGTGGGCCAGCGATTGCTGAAAGAGGCAATGATCAAGGCTGACGGCCACAAGGGCTGGAATAGACCTGTCGTGATGACTGGGGTTCGTTCTGGCGAATCTGCAGCGCGCGACGTGCGAATTGCCGCAAGGCGCGAGCATGGGGATGGGATCTGGTCAAACTCTGATGGAGATCTTCGGTTGACACCCATCTTCTCGTTCAGCACGGACGATGTGTGGGAAACCCTTGGCTATGCTGCTGCAGGTTTATTGGAGTCCTACTCGGACTTTTCTGAGGTGATCGAGTTTTACCGAGACGCCGGCGGCGGCTGCGTGGTGCTCTCTGCTGATGCAGTACGGGGCTCTTCGACTCCCTGTTCCACGCGCAGCGGCTGCTGGTCATGTACTCGGGCTGGGAAGACTGATCGTTCTGCCGAGCAATTGGTCGAGTCGAACCCAACCAAGTACGGACAACTGAAGCCGTTGAATCGGCTCAGAACATACCTGGTGAACATTCAATACGACTGGTCACTACGGAATCATCTTGGACGCACCATTGCCAAGGATGGTCACATTGAAGTAGTTGCCGACGCCTTCACACCGGAGACGTTACGCAAACTACTGATTTACACCCTGACTGCTGAGAGGCTGTCAGGTGTACCGATCATCTCGGCTGCTCAGCTGATCCTCATTGACGCCAAATGGTCTGCCAGCGCATTTTTCCCCCCCTTCACGGCCATCAAGACCTACTTTGATGTTGTGGATCGGCGGATGTACGAGCAGGCGCCTGAAGTGCCTTATATGCCACCATCACCAGTACCAAGAGTCGGCCGCATTTTCGTCGGCGAGGATTGGTATCAAGTGACGGGTATCAACAGCATGGCTGGAATGCGAGATCCGCTCATGGAGTTGCATCACGAGTCTTGTGACATCAAGCTGAAGGCGTTGAAGAACGGGGCTCTTGTCTGCGACTACGAGGAGGGGCGTAAGCGCGCCGTGGACGAAGATGGAGCCATGGACTTCCTGGCCTTTCTTGCGGAGGACTACATTCGGGATTACTGTCGTGACGACAACCCGGATTGGACAGAGGGGTACCGCATATACCAGCGGCTAGGCATCCTCACCAATGGACTTGGCCACAGCCGCATGATGGACGAGATCCTGAGGCGTAGCCAATGGCTGCAGTCAAAGGATCTTCATGGCCAGCGCAGCGTTGATGAACTCAAGGCTCGCTGCACTGTGCTTTATGAGTCCCAAGCAGCTCTTTTCGATTGCGTTTAAGCTATTGATTGTTGCTTTTTCTACCAATATAAAACCGGCGCACCACTTACGTGGGCGCCGGTTTTTTTTCGCCTGTACCAGTAATAAGAAAATTTGGATTACATGCACCGGCCATTCCCGGCGTTAGATAGGTCGTCAGTTGTAGGGAATTACAACTAAATCAAAGCATTGATCGCAATAGGGGCACTGCACAACACCCGCAATTGCGTGCAATCTTACAGGTCAATTGAGGCTCTTACCCGAAGCGCTTTTGCAACAGCGGATGGACCCTCTGTCGTGTTCTCGCAATTGCTCATAGCACAATAAGTCACGACAATTCAGTTGATCATGAATTCCAAAGTCGAATTGAGCGCAGATGAGTTTTTCGAGCAATGGCTAGAGCATTGCGCGAATGATGACCAGCGGGCCATCAACGACTTTGTTTTCTACAGGTACTTTTGGATATCTTGGACCAAGTTTTTGACAACCGGTGGGGACAAGGAAAACCCCAGGTGGGTTCACTGGACTGATGCAGACCCCGTACTGGTCAAGGGTTATCTCGCTTCCGGTATCGAGACTCGCGCCAACGGCGACACCAAAATCAGCGTGATCACCGAGCGTCGGTACTGGCGCCTGCTGGAGCGGGTGTATGACTACGCTGTGGAGCGCGGGTTGGTTGCAGAAAATCCTGCTGCTGGCATTGCCGACAAGGAAAAGCCTCCTTCTGAAGATCCCAAAGGGGCCATCCTGTCGCCCGTTGTCTGGGAGCAGTGCTTCAAGATCCTACGAGATGGCTCCGAAGATGCTGCGGGCCTGAAGGCCATCGACATCCGCAACCGAGCGCTTTTGCTGGTGCTTTTTGAGTTGGGGCTCACCTCCGCTGAAATCCGCGCGCTTACAGTCGAGTCCTTCGTAGACGGCGTGGCAGGGAAGGGCGCCTCGATCCGCATTACCTCGGGTGGCGTCAACCAACTGCGCACGATGGTCGTGTCCGACGAAGTGCGCTCGGCCATCAAATCCTGGCTGCAGGTGAAGGCGACAGCGGGCAAACACGCTTTGGCACCAGCACTTTTCAGCTCGCAGACGGGCAAACCGATGACCGACGAAAACCTGCTGGTGCTCGTGCGCGCGCATCTGCTTGCTGCCAGTCGAGCCGCTGGCCAAGATGACCCGGTTCGCGCTGGGCCGCAGATCGTCAGGAACACCAGGCTGGTGCAATGGATGCTGTCTGGCATGCCCCAGCCGGAAGTGGCACTTCGCGCTGGTCTCAAAAACGTCCGGGGGCTCCTGCATCTGCGCCTGCATCTGCCTGACGGTCCCCGCCTGGAACTCGCACGCGCGTCCAGCCGAAAAGACGACGAACCGCTGCGCCCCGTTCTCCAGCGGTTGGCCTGAGCAACCCGCTGGGGCTCAGATACTGGTCTTCATCTTGTCCACCGCCCTGATGCGCTCTCCCATGCCGGCCTTCACATAGATAGCGGTGGTGTTGATGTTCTTGTGCCCGAGCAACTCCTGCACCACACTGAGGTTTCCACCAGCCGCCTCCAGCGCTTTGTGCGCGTAGGTGTGGCGCAGCCAGTGGGTCGAAGCCCGCATGAAGGGCGCCTTCCCTTCACCCGCCATCTCGTGGGCATTGTCGGAGCAGATTTTGAAGAAGCTCTTGAGGATGGTGTACAGCATGTGACTGGACAAGGCCCCATGCTCATTGACCGTGTACTTGATCTTGCCCACCTCGGCCTCGCGTTCGATCTCGATGGTGGGCAGCGCCTTGTTGGAGCGCAAAGCCATCTGCGCGCGTTCAATGGCCAATCCCTTGTCTCTGGTGGAGATCCATCGATCATCCAGCACGCCGATCAGCGGCTGGTCTTCAGGTTTGACCTGGGTGAACAGCGCGAGCTTGCCCTGAGCCATCAGCTCTTCGCGGTCCTTGCGGTGCTCACGCAGCGCTTGCATCGTGGCCGTGTTCAGGGGGACCGTGCGTTTGCGCATGCCTTTGCCCAAGACTTCCAACACTCGGGACTCCACGCCACGTTCCAGGGCTCGGTCGGTTTGCACATGGGCCCACCGCGCTTGCGCCACTTCCGCCCGTCGCAGCCCAGCGTTCTCGATCAGCCGAAACAGGGCGCGCAGCCTGCGCTTGGCGGGTCCATCCGGCAGATCTGCGAACGTGTCACCCACCACCTGCAGGTCGGCCTCCGTGAAGGATCGGAACACATCCATCCTCACCTCATCGCGCTTTTGCCCGTCCACCGCCAGGGCTGCGTTGGCACTGATGTACCCTGATTTCTTCCAGTGCGTGTACATGGCCCGCACGGCGGAGAAAGTCACGTTCAGACTCTGGGCGTTGAGGGGGCCACGCAGAGGTCTCCATCCATCGGTGTATTTCTGCTTTGTGCCTTTGGCCACTTGCACCCAATGCTCTGGCGGGTTGATGAGGAAATTCTTGAACGCAAAGAAATCGTCTTCCGTGAGGGACGACAGCGCCCGCTTGCGTTCATGAATGGCCCAGAGGATCAATCGTTCTATGGCCCGTTGATAGGCTTCTTGGGTGTGCGGTGACTTTTGCTGGATCTTTCTGAACCAGGCCTGTACCGCGTCAACATCATTCGACGCTTCCATCGTATTGGCCGCGAGTGCCCGGAACACTCCGTCGCTCCCGTCCAATTCTTCTGGCCACAGCATCGATGTCAGAGGCTGCATCTCATAGGGCGAAGAGATCTGCAGTTCACGGCTGTTGGCCAACGCGGGGAGTCGCGAAAGACCTGGTGCCGGCGTCAGCGTCCAGCGATGCAGCCAGGCCAGCAGGTTTTCTGCCCGCCTGACGCCGTAGCCAGGCAGTTCGTCGTACCAGCTGTCGCCCTTCAACGAGATCCAGTCCACCAGGTTTCCCAGCGTGATCACGCCCGCCTTGCCCAGTGCCTCCTTCTGACTACCGGACATTACAACCCACTGTTCGACGCGGTGAGCGCGCTCGGGCTTGGTGCCCAGGTGTTCATCCAGCCAGTTGATCGCATGCAAGACATCCGCCATCCGCTCGGCCGCACTGCGGCCTGCCTGAAGCACCTGCACCGCCCCGGTCTGTATTGAGGGTTTGGTCTCGGGCGTGATGGGGATCTCTACCTGACTCGGGGAGGGCGCCAGGTCGGGAGCAGGTTCGGCCCTTGCTTCTGCCAGGGCCTCCTCGTACCGCTCGATCAGCTCAGCCTCCGAGAACATGTCCGGGTCGAACTGGGCCGCGAACTCTTCCAAGCTGAGCACCTTGGGTGCCTTCTCCGTCACGGGTTGGGCCTGCACGGCGATGTCCACTTGTCCACTGGTGGGCGCTGGAGGCTCGGTGTTGCTACCGGGTAACCCAACCGGCACTGCGATCACTATGGTCTGGTGGTCCCTGAGGACCCTCACCATAGCGCGGGCCTCTTGGGACTGCTCGATGCCGTTGGCTGCAGCCTCAATCCGGTCCAAAAGTTCCTGGTACTTCTTGACGAGCGCTGGACGCTCGGGCGCACGACCCGGCCACAGCATGTACTGGCGAGCTGCTACAGTGAGATCCACACCTTGGGCGATGGCGCGCAGCATCGCGAACTCGTCGGCCGTCGCATTGTTGTGGGCGATCCGGGTCTGCGAACCTGGTGGGCGTCCGCGTCGGCGAGCCGGTTGGACGCGCTGCGCGGGCTCCAGCGGCTGGCCACCGTCCAGATCCACAACCGCCAGTTTTCCGGGCTCGGGGAGGGCGCCGGATTCGGCGGGCGGTTGCGCTTCAGGAATTTCGGGCGTAGAGTGGGTCATGACCTTGAAAGACGAATTGTCCTCGTGCACTAGCGGCTTGGCCAACTGGCCGCAGCGCCAGCCCAGCCGGAACAACTAAGCGAAAAAGGAGCGGGAAGTCCCCTCCTATTTTTTTGAGCCTCGTTTAATGCTCCATAATGGATATTATGGAACAGTAAATATTAAATGTAAAACGATTCCGAAGCGCCAAAAACTTAACGAACTTAACGGATTGATCGGGCGCACTCAATTCAACGTAGCTATCCAATCTTGCGAAGTTTTCAGGAGCGATGTACAGTTCCCCTTGGATGCACCGGCCTGGACGAGCGATGTCCAGCCAGCGACCACAGGAGAACGAGATGCTTGTTTGGATAGACGGCCCGAGTGGGCCTAGCGCACCTGCAGCGCCTAATCACTACGCGATCATTCGCCGCAACGGCAACCTGGTTCCCTTTGAACCGCAGTTGATTGCTCAGGCCATGATGAAAGTGTTCCTGGCCGTGCATCAGACGATGCGCACGGGTAGCACCTGGAACACGCTTTCTTTCCTGCGCAACCCACCGTCCAGCCCCGTCTCCCAGTGGTACAGCCCCGAACGCCTGGAGGTCCGCCTTGCGAAGAGGGGCGGTGGTGCGCGCCTGAGCGCACGGCGCCGCAACAACACAGACCTTCGCGACGGATCTACTTCTGGCACCTTCTCGGCGGCAAAGCCCAACCTGCGCAACGCGCCATAAGCGCACCACGGTTTGAAATTCCCATGAACACCCTGTCCATTTCCTCACCGTTTGCCCACCGCAATGCCCCAGACCTCTCGCAGGCGTCTCCTGATCCCTACGCGACAGCGGCCCAGTCTGCCGCTGTCTTGCGCTCGGGGGCGCAGTACCGCCGCGAGCGCATGGAAGCCGACGACATGATCACGACCGACGACGCTGCACTGCTGGCGGGCGCCAGCCGGGTGACCATCAACGCCTGGATCAAGTCGCGCCGCTGCATCGGGGTTTCCCACCTGCGCCGGGGTTTCAAATTGCCACGCTGGCAGTTCGAACCCAACCTGTGGCCCATCCTGCAGCCCTTGGCATCGGCCCTTGGCGCGTCCGATGGCTGGCAGGTGCTCACCTTCCTGGAGACGCCGGCATCGGCCTTGGACGGTCAGACACCCCGCGCCGCACTTGAGCAGGGCGTCCCAGCGAAACACATCCTGGCATTGGCAACGGCTGAGGCTCACTGAATGACCTCGCCCCATGAACCTGACAGACCTCAATCCGCCGTTCATTGAACTTCCCGACCGCCAAACTTGGCACCGCATCCAGCGCACCAGCTGGCGCAAAGACAGCGTGCGCACGCGCGGGTTCATCCTCCCGCCCTTCGGTGTTCCCTCCGGCCGCTTCGATCTGTCCGACGAACCCACCGCCTACCTCGCCGATAGCGAGTTGACCTCGTGCTACGAGGCGCTCTTTCGGCGGGACACGCGCAGCTACACCCTGGATCAACTCCGGCAGCGCTCACTAGTCGCCTTTCGCACGGCGGCAGGCATGCGCCTTGTCGATCTGCGTGGGCTGGAGGAGAACTACCCTGTGCTGCAATCTCTGCGTTACGAGACCACGCAGGCCTTTGCCGCCGACGCCCGGAAGGCCGGTGCCCATGGTGTCATGTACGCATCCGCGCAGCACCCCTACCATTCCTGCGTCTGCCTGTTTGAACGCGGTGTGGCCAGCATGACCAAGGTCTCAAGCACACCGCTCGTGCAACCCGGCAGTGATCGCCTCCACCTCAGCGTTCTGCGCGCAGCACTGGGCTCCCAAGTGGCCATCGTCTCGTAAATCAGGAGCGCAACCCATGCCCATGACCCCCAAGCCGTCAGTTCTCCGCACCGATGCCGCTGGCCTTGCCGCCTTTGAGGGTGACGCTCTGCTGGTGTTGGAGATCTCCAAGCGCGAGATTGAAACCGCCAACATCGCCAGCGCTTTGGAACGTCTCCATGCAATCGCGGAGTCCAGAGAGACCGCCCTTCGCTACCAGGAGTGCCTGGTCATCCAGGTGGTGGGTTACGACACCGACCCGCGCGAGCTGGCGGAAATCCCCGAGGTGCGCGCCTTCTTTGCCCGCCTCGCCAAAGAGTGGCCCCACTGGATGTGGTTCCTGCACAGGCGTGTAGGCGCGATCCATCTGCTGATGGCGCTGCTTTGCAAGGTCAAAATCCATCGCCGGGGGGCCAGTACAGGGACCGAGTTTCTTGACCGCTACGAGCTTGCCGCCCAGATGGCAGACCTGTTTCAACGCGGCAACGCCATGTTCGAGGCGTTCGGAATCAGCGAAGGTGAGGCCGAAGCTTCATGCGAGAGCGCTTGCGCTGAATTGGTCCCCTAGAAGACACCTGCCCAGGCTTCACTAGATGGTCAAACCAACAGGATCGCAGGGACACCAGACCTCGCGCGATATCAGCGGATCTTCTGGGCTCGTGTGCCCACTACCATTTCCAAAAGATTGAACCGCCCATGACAACAAAAACCGACTTGTCGCCTGAATCGGAACCCGCAAAGGCCGACAACAGCAGCTCCTTTGGGCGGCGACTGAAATTGGAGAGGCTCAGGCGACAGCTATCTCAGCAGGAAGTGGCGACACATTGCGGCGTCGCGAGGACAACGCAGAACAGCTATGAAAATGACAAACGCTCACCAGGTTTGGACTACGTGCAAAAACTTGGAGAGCTAGGATTCAATCTCCCCTACCTGCTGAACGCAAAACCACCGCCGCCATCTATTTCAGAGGGGCTTCAGGCAACCCCTGAGGCACTTGGGAACGCGTACCGCATCGTTGACGAATTCTGTGTAGACAGCGCTGGCAATCGATTTCCCCTGGAAAGTAGGCTTCAATTCTTTCAGCTTTTGTGCATGACCATGCACGAAGACTGTAGAAAAGATTCGACCATGGGCACGCTGCGAGATGCGATCAAGAAATTGCCCGCGAAAGGATCTCCCGAGCGAAAAGGTCAGTCCTGGTAGACGGACACACGCCGCAGCGTTTTCCCCAAAACGACCACCTCCACACTGCCGACCGTGTAGCCACCGAGCTGCCATCGGCGGCTTCCATCTGACGCCCGCTGCTGCTCCCCAAAGGCACCTGCCATCCGCTGCTCGAACGCAGACATGTCCTCGGCCGTGACGCTGCAGGTGACACCCACCATGCCCCGGCGCGGCTGGAAGTCGAATTGCACGGGCCGATCCACTGAGCAGGGAATGAAGCCGTCGCTCAAGCGGATCGGCGGCTGCATGCCGGCCTGGTAGCCCATGCCACACCCGATACCGCCTCCAAACGAATAGGCACTGCAGTTGCGGACATCGAAGCCATAGAGATCACCAGCTTCTCTGGGCGACATCCCCAGCGGCGCTGCAACCGACACGCCAGCCTCATCACCAGGCTTGGCGATGTAGACCATCTGGGCCGAACCGCAGCCAGGGTACAGCCGCACCTTGTAGCTGGTACCGTCCTTGAGCTGGCTGGACACGTCGAAGAACCCCTCCTTCGAAAACGAGGTCTTTACGTTCCACGGACCCTCATGTTCCAGCACCTTGCTGATGGCCTCGATCAGGCTGGACTCACGGCAGGAGCCGCTTTGGGTCGCGGCGAACCAGGTTGCCTTGGCCTGCGCCGATTTCGTCACGTCATCGGCGCAGCGCAGCCAAGACTTGTCCGAGTTGGCGGCGGCATAGGGCCCCCAGCACCACCCACGGGATTCAGCCATCTCCTCCGCAAGGTTCGCGCGGCTGCACGGAGATCCTGGCTTGTCCGAATCCTGTGTCGCCGCGCGGCACTCTACCCGCTGGTGCAGGGCCTCGGCCTGCAGCTTTTCGTCGCTCATGGCGCCGTAGGCCTTGCGCACATCTTCGACGGTCGTTTCGCCGCAACCGGTCAGCACCAAAGCTGCGGCCGACACCAAAGGCAAGAGGACAGGAAGTTTCATTGGGCTGGACGGTAAGGGGAAGTGGCGAGCTTAGCCCGGAGCGTGCTCAACAAGCGCCCGCTGGCGTCCAGTTCGGTGAAGTCGTTCACGCTGCCCGTCAAAAAAAAGGCGAGCGCAAAGAGGCGCGAGGTGGACCCGCGCTATCAGCGTCAGGCCAGCCACCCCAGCTTGGGGTCTCCTCGTTTTCAGTGCAATAAGTGACGGTACGCAAAGCTAGCACTGGCGCGGGGGTGGTCTGGGTAGACCGTTGATTTCATTGACTTTCCTGTTCGCTTTGTAAACGGGTATGGTGGCCTCCCACTTTTGAGGTTCACGATGCAGGGTTGGCACACAACGTTTTTGGGGATGCGTGGGCTCCCCCGCGATATCAGCGACTTCGAGATGAAGGCATTTTTCACCTTCGATGGTGCCGAGCGCGACGCAATCAATGCACGCCGAGGTGATTCCCACAAGCTTGGTCTGGCGCTCCATATTGGTTTCCTGCGCATGAGTGGGCGTTTGCTCGGTGCCTTTCGGGTAATTCCAGTAGCCTTGTGGCGCCACCTTGGCAACGAGCTTGGCATTGCAGCACCAGAAGTCGCCTCGCTGAGAGCCATGTATGAACGCGGGCGCACGCTATTCGATCACCAACAAGTAGCCTGCACGGTCCTTGGATTCCAGTGGATGAGCGAGCACCAGCGCCGCTCACTGGTACGTGAACTGCGCGACGAAGTGGCGCGCTGCGCCGACCGCGATCAGCTACTCGTGCGGGCGCGTCAATGGCTGTACAAGAACAAGCTGGTGATCGTGCACGAGCGGGCAATTCGGACACTGATTGCGGCGGCACTTGCCCAGCTTGAAGTTGAAACAGGCACCGCCATCGCCGCCAGCGTTGATCCAGCAACACTTGATCGCTGGCGAGCCTCAGTTTCAGAGCTGCGCCCAGATGGACAAACCCAGCAGAGTTGGCTATGGGCTGCACCGGCGAAACACTCAACCCGCCAAATCAGCGAGGTACTGGAGCGCATCGACCTGCTTTACACGCTGGACGTTCATAAGCACCTGGCAGACATCCCCGATCTCATCTTGCGCCGCTACGCGCGCCGACTTGTCTCCAGGCCGCCCTCAGCCGGAGCCAAGATCAAAGAGCCAGCGCGCACCGTGGAGGTCGCATGCTTTCTTCGGTATTGCCTGTTCACCACCACAGACCAGTTGATCCTTATGGTGCAGCGCCGGATCGCCGATCTGTGGCGTCAGGCTGCCGCCGATGTCCCCGCTACCGTCAATTGGGCCGCAATGTACAAAACGCTGCTCGGCGAACTTGTTGCCTTGAGCGCGCAAGGTGCGGTGCCAGATGCTGAGTTGCGTGCCCGTCTTGAAGCCTTGATCACCGAAACCCAGAAACGCAAACCACCGAGCAGGGCCTCCCTGGTCCGCGAGGGATTGATTGATGGAATTCGCCCCGTGCGGTCGTTGCTCGTCGCCATTGCAAAGCTGCCCTGGCAGGCCACCGGCGAGCATCCTGCCATCGAGTACCTTGCCAAGCTGCAAGCTTTATATCTCAAAGGATCCAGAAAGCTGCCAGTTGAAGTGGTGGCACCAAGTCTGGGAATGATCTGGCAGGTTTCGATCTCCAGCCCAGACCGGGAACGGGCGTTTCAGGCGTTGGAGGTGGCCACCCTGTTTGCCCTGCGCCGCGCGGTGCGCAATGGCTCGGTCTGGATTGAGCACAGCCTGAGCTTTCGGGGTCGTGCGCGCTTGTTCTTCACGGACGAGCGTTGGCAGGCAGAGTCCAAGAAACACTATGCCCGTCTATCGTTACCCAGCAAGGCTGCCACTTTCTTGAAGCCTTTGCTGGCCAGAGTAACTGCCGGTGTCGATGCGGTGGCCGCTGCAGCCCGCAGTGGCGTACTGCGCGTGGATGATGAACTCCATTTGTCGCCATTGCCCGCAGAGGACGAAGACCCAGAAGTGACCAAGCTGCGCGCGGCTTTGGATCACCGCATCGGTGAGGTTCAATTGCCGGAAGTGATTCTGGCCGTTGACGCCCAGGTGCGCTTTAGCTGGATCATGCTCGGACGTGAGCCGCGCTCTACCGACGAGCTGCTGATGGTCTATGCCGGCATCATGGCCCACGGCACCAGTCTGACTGCGGTCGAATGCGCGCGCATGATTCCGCAATTGTCTGCCACCAGCATTCGCCAGGCCATGCGCTGGGCGCGGGACGAACGGCGTCTGAGCCAGGCCTGCCAGGCTGTGCTGGAATTCATGCAGCGACACCCGATTGCCGCCACCTGGGGGCGGTCCGATTTGGCATCTTCTGACATGATGAGCATGGAGACCACCAAACGGGTGTGGCAAGCCCGGCTTGATCCTCGGCGCAACACACCTTCCATTGGAATCTACTCCCATGTAAAAGACCGGTGGGGCATCTTCCATGCGCAGCCCTTTGTGCTCAATGAGCGCCAGGCGGGCGTGGCCATTGAAGGTGTCATCCGCCAAGAAAAGCTGGAGACCAGCCAGCTTGCTGTGGATACCCATGGCTACACCGACTTTGCCATGTCACATGCCCGTTTGCTTGGTTTTGATCTTTGCCCGCGGTTGAAGGAACTCAAACAGCGCCACCTCTTTGTGCCACGCGGCACCAAAGTGCCCGCAGAAATCGCTGCGGTGTGCGAAGCCAATGTCGACGTCGCTTTGATCGAAAAGCATTGGGATAGTCTGGTGCACCTGGCAGCCTCGGTCATGAGCGGACATGCCAGTGCGGTGGCAGCTCTTGCGCGGTTCGGTTCTGCCGCCCAGGGCGATCCAATCTATGAGGCTGGCGTGCAATTGGGGCGGTTGCTGCGTACGGCGTTTTTGGCTGACTACTTTGTCAAGGACGCTTTCAGGAACGAGTTGCGCCGGGTGCTCAATCGGGGCGAGGCTGTTAACGCCCTCAAGCGCGCCATTTATACCGGCCGGATCAGCCCGGCGCAGGCCAAACGTGTCGATGAAATGCAGGCTGTGGCCGATGCGTTGAGCCTGATGGCCAACATCGTGATGGCGTGGAATACCTCACAGATGCAGGCGGTCCTGGATCGCTGGTCGAACCGCCGCCAGGTCATTCCACCGGAACTGATCGGGAAGATTGCGCCCACCAGGCTGGAGAGCATCAACTTGCGGGGTGTGTTTCGCTTCCCGGTTGACCGCTATGCTGACCAAATCCTGCCTTCGCGGCCAAATGCATCGATAACTGGCACCAATGGATGAAACCGACCACGGTTTGACGCCACGAATCGCAGATTTGAAAGTGAACAGGAAAGTCAATGAAATCAACGATCTACCAACACCACCTCCGCGCCAGTGCTAGCTTTTCGTACCGTCACTTATTGCACTGAAAACGAGGAGACCCCAGCTTAAGCAGACTTTTGAGGGCGTGCACCTGGTCAGGATGGTCGAAGTGTTGCCCCTGAAACCAGTCAATCAGCGTGGTGCCCATTTCCCGCGCGTTCCATGCAGAGGTCAGCACCTCCCGAACGTCCACTCCGTAGGCGTTGAATCGTTTCGCAGCGATTTTCATATCGTGGTGGGCAAGAATCTGTTCGACATCGCTGGCGAGACCCAGCTTCGCCTGCCACCCTTGCCGACTGACATTGAAAATGGCCTGGTTCACGGCTCGTCGGTTTTCCTCTCGCTTCATGGCCGCTTCCAGTGCCACGCGAGACACCCGCGCCTGCTCGATCCGAGCACTCTCTCGTTCGCGCTTTGCTTTCTGTAATCCCCTGGCATGCTCCTGAGTCCCGAACTCTGCTTCCAGGCTGGAGGCGAGTTCGGGAAACAACGCGGCGATGAGCGCGTCAAACTTGCGTGAACGAGCAAATTGGATTTCGCCAGCCTGCAGTGAGTTTGCTACGTGCAACCGCATAGATTCCATTTCAGCACCAGGCGCTCCCCGGATGACTGGCTTGTAAACCTTCAGCCCTATCAAGCAGTAAGTGATGAGCGACCGGAACTCGCGTGAGTGCGCAAGAGCGCTACACATGTCGGTCAGCGAGATGTTCGCCGGCACTGGTGCGTGGCTGTGTGATCTTGCCAAGTGGAGGAAGTGAAGAACCCCAGTTCTTTCGACAAGGGCGCTCTCGTCGGCATCTGGGAACCCGATGTCCACCAGCCGCTGGTGGAGGTCATGCAACTCAATGAAGTGACCGGATACGACCCCAGCGCGGCCCCACTGCCAATGCTGGACCAAGGCCTGACGGTAGACTTTGAGCAGTTGTTCCTGCGTCAATGAGTCCAGCCATCGGCGCGTGCGGTGCTCTCGGGCGAGGGCTTCCTTTCTGGACTTATCGACTTCATCAAGCGCCTGGTGTACTTCAGCGCGCAGCGCGGCTACTAGCGGATGGTAGACCCAGCGCTTGTTGCCAGGATTGCGCAACACCTCGGCCGTCAGTTCATCCACCGTGACGCGGCCTTTTTGGCGAAACCCGCGCACATCGATTTCAAGGCAGGCAACACCCATCGCCTCAATCTTCTTCAGCTTGACCTCATCGACCCTGTGTGTCACAGCAACTTCAATGATGAGATCGAATGGCTCTCCACGGGTGGGCCGCACTCTGCAGAAGACATCCGCAACGATGCCAGCTATCGGCCACTCTGAAACGGTGCCACTCAGGCCCAGATCCCCCAGAGCAAGCATGACCTCACGGGAGATGGTTTCTCCGTCCGCCATGTAGCGGTGCAGCGGCTCCGAGTAGACCGGTGAAACTATCGAGTGCGCCTGCAGCAGGATTGACTTGATCACATGGTGAAGAAGGCTCTCCGATTTTTGTGCTGGCGTCAGGCCATCAAGGTCCCCAAGCACGGACGGGAGCAGATCCAGGTACTTCGTGGCTTGCTGCTCGGCGTCTTGGGTCGCCATGCTTTGGAGTTCTTCATCTTCCCAATGCTTGTCCCAGCACGACTGCACCTCATCGCCGATCTTCATTTTGGCGAGTATTTCCGCCATGTCCCACGACGCTACATCCGGGTTATCTACTGTGATCGTGATGATGGCGTCATAGTCGCCCTCGTTTCTCACAGTGCGCTGCGTGTCCAGGCGCAGCAATACGGTGTGTCCGTCATCCAGGGTGATGGAAGCCAGCTGCGAATCGATCCACGTATGTTCGCTCACGTACATGCGTCGGCGCGTTGCTGTCGCCTCGCCCTGGTACAAGTGACCAGAAATACCGGGTACCAATGCCCTGCGTGTCGGCGGGGGCAGATCAATCTCACGCTGCTCCACCAGCAACTGCAGCGCCGCAAGCCGCGCGATGACGACTAGGCAGTTGTCACGCTGCTGGCCCGTCTCGTGGCGGAAAAACTGACCGAGGGTATTGGCGCGCAGGAAATGCTCCCGGCCCACCCCCGCATTGACAGCCTGAAGAGCACTGCCGCACGCGGGACAGGTGCACTTGCATGCAAGGCCAGTTTCATCACGGCGAAGGTCGCAGATGGAGACCGCCTGGCCGGAGACGTTGCGTACCGCCCAACGCATGGGCTTTCCGGCTATGACTTTCGCCTCTTCTGCCGTTGGGGATCGCACTTTCCCCTGCTTCACGCTCATCCTGGTCATGGGATCGCAAGCTCATAGGTGCGGCTCTCGACATCGAAGACCACGTTGAAGGATTGCTTGGGACCGATGCCCTGGTCTGCGGCCACATCCGCGAGCTTTGAGATTTGCAGGTTCGAGCCGATGGCGATGGCTGGCCAAAGCCTTCGCGCGTGCTCGAAGGTTCCTGAAAGCAGCCCACCGAAGGCGCTTGGTAGATAAACGACCCGCCTCACCGGGGGCAGCGAACCAGACTGCCTCAGGGTCACTGACAGGGGCATGCTGGCGTCTAAATCCTCCGGCAACACCGCAGTCCTTGTCTCAATCAACCGTCGCTTTCGTGCCTCCACCAGGCCTTGCACCTGCAATGGCCTGCCATTGACGCGGTACACGGCATGCTCGACCTTCGCAAAGATGGGCGATGTAGACAGGGCGGCGCTCAAGGCCATGTTGCTCACCCCACCCTCCCCTACAACAGCCTTCGCCAGATCTGTTCGGGTCGCCACGTCATGGTGGGCCTCCATCACTTCCAGTGCCTGCAACTCAAGCGCGGAAAGAACATCTTGCCTCGGAATCGGCTCTCGCGCCCTGTATTTATTGTGGCCGTCTGCGTGCAGCCATGGCCACCCTGAGAGCAGCTCGACCAGGATGTGAAATGGCGGCAAGCTGAGGGTACGCCCCATTTCAAAAAAGAGCCTGTCGTCCGTCACGATGGCAGCGAGCAAGTCATCGATCCCGACACTCTGCGTCGATACGCACAGCAGCTTTTTTAGACGAGTAGCCAATGCTGACTCCAGCCCCCCTGGCAACGTGAACCAACTCCACTCTTCCTCAAGAAGCCTGAAGCCTGGCAAGCCTTTGAAAAGCGCGAGCAGTTCTTCAGGATCTGCAGAGACCCTTTCTTTCAGACTCAGATGGCCCGCGACTCGCAGCAGATTCGTACACCCTACCGCCTTGCATTCCCTATGGGCAAAGGAGATGGCCTTTTGAAACCACTGCAGCTGGGCGGCATCACTGTGAAGGACCCGCACAGCGGCGTAACCATCGGGGGTCCTGGTCTTGGCAAAGGCTGATCGTGCGACCGTCTGCCTACCCGTCAACTCAGCAAACTCAAGGGCAGCTCTGAGGCCGACCCCAGGCCCGAGCAGATTGACCAGCTCTACATCCGCCTCGTCAACATGCACTGGGGCAATTCGCGCAGCCGCAGCCATCAGTTTGTCCAACGCGGGCATTGCTATCGGACGGCTCTGTAACACCTGGATCACGGCGTCGCAGATTTGGCGTACTCGCTCACGGGTCAGGCCGTACTCGTCGCCCACCTGCTGCAGGGTCTTGCCGGTGGGTCCGCTGAAGCGGCTCAGGAATATTCCAACCCACCGCTCCTTCGCCAACTCGGTCCCCGGACGCCGCTCAGATACACGCATCGCCACCCGTGTAATGGCCTCCAGCTCGGTCCGCCAATCGCACTTGTCGGCCGCGATAAGCTGCTCGCAGAAAAACATTGAGGCTGGCGAGATCTCTGACGCACCGGCCCGATCTAACAGCCATTGCGCTACCGGCAGAGAACTTTGACGGGGAAACCGAATGTCTTGAATGTCTAGGTTGGCAACCCAGCTCGAACTGGCGGCAATGCGAACCCTCGTTCTCCACTCATCCGTGACTTCGCGGGTGGCCTGAGCCTGTTCGTCCACCTGCTCAGCTTGCCGCAGTTGGTTCGCAGCAGGCGTCCAGTAAAGCGCCTCAAGTCTTGCAAGTACGCCCAAAACATCCCCTACGGATCTACTCAGCGCAGTCTTCACATCCCTCAGGGTGAGGGTTGCAAATTCGGCGGGAGTTTGCAGGGTGGCAACCAAGGCCCGTATGCGGTCACGGTCGGTAGGGGCTACGGCTTGCTCCCACCCATCCGACAAACGGACCCCCACCGGGTGATTCCAAATTTCTGCGAAGCGGTTTCGACGCCCATCCACAAAGATCGTTCGAATCTCAGCGGCACGCCGTTCGCTGGGCAGAGTGCCACACCACGCCAAAAGGTCATCACCTGAAATCTCGCCCGCCGAACAACGAATTCTCCTCCGTACCATGTGCGCGGCAAAACTTGGTAAAACTCCAGCATGCCGGGGAAGCAAGCCCTCACCAAAAGAAGTCATCCGCTTATCTCCGTGTCTGAAGGGCGCGCGACGCACCGTCCCACCTAATCATCGTGAAAGCGGCTCATAACCGCGACTCACTAGGTAGGCTTGCACTGCCGTGAACCTTGACTGGGCCACTCCCAAATCTGTGAATAGTTCCTGCCTGCGCCCATGACGGCGATTTGTCTCACCATACCAATGTCGGTTGATTACGCAGGCCTCGAACAAGTCAATATCCAGGCTGAGGATGTACCGGCGCTTTCCACGCACAAACTCTTGACGCATACGCGCTCCGCAGAAACAGGCCTGCCTACGACGACTTGGCGCGCTTGCTGGCGAGTCCCACAGCCAGGTCTGTCAAGACCGCAGCTTGCAGGTTCTGCAATAAATCTTCAGGCACTCGGGTCCAGGCCAGAATGGAATTGGGATACGCGCCTACTGGCATTCCGTGTTCATTGAGGATGCAGGTGGTATTCCCCTGGGTGAAAACACTGCCATAAATGACGGTAACCGATGGCTTCATCATCATTTCCAGGCCGAGGGACTCAAGGTACATCGAAGGGTCGTGGGCAATGACCTCCACATACCGCTCGTTGTGCATACCGAACCACTTACGGCAAGCCATGGCGACTCGGACTCCCTCTGGGGGTATGCCCACGGTCCAGGAGCCAAGACTTGCGGACTGAGTGTTTTTCAGATCTTCATTCATTCCATTAACCCAAAGAACGTGCAAAGCTTCGAACACCTTTGCCAACCCTATTACTGGCGTCGGTCGTAGGCGATGCAACTGGAGCCATCTCGGTATTGCTTGGACTACCTGCAACCTCTTTTACCCGGTCAACAGGCTTCGGAAGAGACTCCACGTCATCTGCATTCGTCGGTATCGCAGGTTGTCTTGAGCGCGGGCTCCCCGACGAAATCTGAGATTTAGGTTCAGCCGCCATAGATACTTGTATTGCTGGCTTACTCCCGTCCACTACAAGTTTCCCCGTCTCTGAATAGAGCGCCAGAAGTGCCAATATCCTCAAACGTTCGGCTCTAGCGCGCTTAGAAATACTGCTCAACTGATCCAGCAACTTGGGCTGTGTTTCGCCAATAAACACTGCGAACTGGATCGGTTCGAGCTGCCCGTCAACAACCTCCATGTTGACCGGAATGCCCCTGAAAGTTTCTGATCCGCTTTCGAGGTACATACCGATCATTGCCAAAGCCCGAAGCCGTTCTGATCTGACATTAGCCGGAATCCGCGCAAATGCACTATGCAAAAGCGGGTACGCCTCGTTAATTTCGACAACGACTTTCAGGCTTTTGCCGCTCATACAGAAGCACCACCGAGCAGCCAAAATCCACGCGCATTCGAAAGCACAGGATTTTTAGGCGATACCACTTTCAGACGAGGGAATGCCTCCTGAATTGCCTGTTGGAAGAACGAAGATCCACCGCCGACCAGAACAATAACGTCAGGAGACATACTTTCCACGCGGAGAGCCTTTTGAATCGAAGTGGCTGTGACAGACGAAAGAGTTTCACTTGCCTTCTTGAGGAAAGGAGCAAGTTCGACACGCTCACCCATCAGCAAGATGCTTTCCTTGCCGGAGCGAATTGCATTTTCAAGCGTTTCGACACTCACTTTTGCTCCGTGCTCTTCGGCAATAAAAATGCCTGCCTGCTCCAGCAAAACAGAAGACGCTTTGATGCTCGTACCGCTAGATTGCCGCTGCAATTGACCGTTGCTTACCAATACCCAATCCAGCGAGTAAAAGCCAGGATCAACTACGAGGATTCGATGCTCATCCGTAATGCGTTGATCTTCAGGCCCTTCTTCCACTTCATTGACGTAATCGAGAAGGCCACCAATTGGCTGCGCGACGACCTTGACCTTCTTCACGTTAACCGTGCGCTTCTTGGTCACCTGATGCTCACCTGAAAACCGAGCTTCCAGATCTGCACGCAGCGACTCATCTTGAAACTGAGAAACTGGAAGGCCGGTGACAAGCAGGTCAATCTCCTTCATTTCAGTAAGGAGAAGACCAGCATTGAAAAGTGCTTTATACGAATCAGTTTTTGCGTAATCAGCATGGAGGGAGCGTTCCCACATTTCCGCACGATCTGTGGAGACGCCAGCAACAAACTCCTGTCCATTTACCTGAACATGCAAGAAGTCATCTTGCGAACGACCGTCAAAACGACTCCCGAAATGCTCTTTGGGTGCTGCACCAGCGGGGCGAATTACGGTTTTCAACGCGCCATCTGCAGGACCATACGCAAGCTTCAGATTCGAATACCCGACATCAATGCCAACTACGTTCATTACACGATCCTCTAAAATTAATTGCAATTGAATTGTACACGAATTGCAATTTCTAGCAATTCTTGCGGAAGTACAGCCGCAGTCCAGTCGCACCAGCGTATAGCCGTATCGCCGGGGCTTGTCGCACTACAGAGTGACTTCGGGCATCACCCGAGGACCGTGTATGGCGTCAAACCTTCAGAACAGTCATTGTAAGCATGTTGATCCTAATAGGATGGATTCACCCTATGGATTCATCCTGAAAACGATCTACTGGGGGTGTTTGACGTGGTTGCGCAACCATCAACGCTGTACAATGCGCAAACACGGCCAAAAGTGGTTCATCCTAATAGGATGGTTTTGGGGGGTACATCCATCCTATTAGGATGAACGAGTTTTTGGCGCCGTCCCTGGCGAACACCGGAACATGGGTAAGTTCATCCTACTAGGATCAACCTGCCTAGTAGATTCATCCCTTGAACCGCACCTGCAGAAGGCATCCTCGCTCGGGATGGAGGTACAGGGTAGGTCAATCCAAAGTAAAGAAGTGAATGTACCCATGAGTGAACAGTCTTTGTACGACGCCTCCATTGCGGCCCTTGAACAGTGCATCAGCGACCTCTATGACCAAGCCCATGAAGTCTCGGACAGCTACATGAGTTTTGTAGACGGTGTGGAGGGGAGCGCGAAGGGCTGGCAGTCGAGGAGCACGCTGCAGCTCTCATGCACCAGGAAGGGCAACCACTTGGATTTGAAGTGGACAGGAGTTAGGTGGTTTGGAAAGCAATCCGCTAGAACCAGTATCAGAGTCCATATTGCAAAGAACGCAACAACACTAGGCTACACCGAAGACAAATTGAAAGTCTTCGCTAAAGAGTGGGAAATTGCTGAGGTGATGAAGGCGGAACAGAAGCTTCAGGTTATTAGGCGTCAAGCAAGGCATATTGTTAAGGCCATCATCTCGGTTCGAAATGCCATCAAGGTCGCAAAAGCCAATCCGGGCGACTCAACCCTGGCGGATGACGAGACCGACAGCGAGTAGAGCGTCGAAGGCCCTCGGGCCTATGTAAAAGCAATAGAACCCGCAGCTTGACCCACAATCGTCTTTTTCACTTGCACTTAAACCTGGGCCCTATGTAGATGCACATGGGGCCTTTGACATTTCAGACGGGGATGGATGTGCTAGCTGGGTATTTCCCTCGTGGTGTTCGTGCTCTACCGCCTCCGTGCTTTGTCCCCTGCCTTCTTTACCCCGAAGAAATCTACGCGCCGTAGTTTGGCTCCCTGCGTCTCGGGGTTAAGCGCTCCCACGGGCTCCTTCTCTATACCTTTTGCGGGCTTCCGAGGCTTTTATTGACGGGGCGAATCCCCCCTCGCGGAATCGTTTCAATCGCGGCGATAGCTGAGGCCCTATGTAGATGCATTTCTATGTAGTTGCGCATCGATTTTGAAGACGGCCCACGTCGCCCCATCAGACCGACAGCGTTTAGTGCCGCCCCTTCATTTCCGTAGATTCAATTTCCCCCCTCAACCGGTATCTGCACCTTTTGGCGCTCGGTATTTGTCCTGTTTCTAGGCTTCAGCACCCTGGCTCCCCGTTCGGAATTCGCATACGAATTCGCTGGCCGCACTTTCGACCACAGTAGGATTGCGATAGATGGTTTTTGATACGACGAGCTACGCGTAAGCCATTGGGCTTGTGGCGACTCTGGCGGTTTGTCCCGCGTCGGGTTTTGATTCGGTGGTAGCCCAAGAAGAAATCGTCTCTCTGGGCCCGGTGAGGCGCGGCGGCGCTGAAATCGCTCTTGCGACCTTTTTCACCGACAAGCCGCCTTTTCCGGTCTTAGTGGCGCAGCCCCCCGGCGCGACCATATAAAGCGGGAATTGCTCACCGCTGCTCTCTGGTATTTCTGCGGGCTGAGGGTTTGCCGTCTCTTGTAATAGAGCCCCCAGATTCATTGATGGGCGTCCTCGCGCCCAAAAAGCCTTCAGAGCCCCCAAGTAATCCCCCCCGGCTGGAGCTTGAAAGTTTGTTTTTGGGGCCTCCTGCGCCTCATTACAAACCCGCCCGTTTGGTTAGACCGGCTCTATTTCGGAGTGTTTTTAAAAGGTGGCAGCAATTTTCTAGCGTAGCCCCCAGAGAAGAGCAAAGCTTCGCGGATTTCCTGCTCCCCAAGCACCCGCGCATGGTCCATAAGCCCCCGCCAGACGGAACCATCCTCAAAATCGCGGACCTTCACGATTTCAGCGTCTAAATCTGCGGCTATGACTTGCCCATACGAGGAACACCCCGGCCCGCAGTCGTATTCGACCAAATCAAGCCTTTTCATCCTTGCATCCCCCGCGAAAGATTCAACAGAAGCCCAATAGTCATTATCTGTTTTCACCGGATAAGGCACAAATACAAACCAGCGATTAAGCCGCAAATCATTTCAACAAGGCGGCATATGAATGCAGGATTATTTCTCAATACGAGCTATCTAGAGGCAATAGCCCCCTGCAAACGCCCTCCCAACCGCGAAAATGGCTTCTCTGGCCGAGGCTATTACCTCGCTGGTGCGCCTATGCGCGAGCGACTGGGATATCCTCAAGGCGCGTGGTGTATTGCGGTGTGAGCCGCATCTGCCTGGCTCCCCATGCGCGTTCAGTACCCACTCCCGTTCCCCCGACAAAAACCGTGCCCCGCCCGTATCGCCGATTCAATCGGTCAATCGTGGTCATCAAATGCGACTGGTCTTCTGGCTCGGAATCTTCCAAATCGAGTTCACCTTGGTGGAGCGTGGAACTGGCCAGATCCAGCAATATCACGCCTGCTTTTTGCAGCTGGTATCCGTCTTCATAAATCCGGCGCACTCCCGCGCGAGCTGCTTGGACCAGAATGGATGTGTCTGCAGTAGGCCTGCGCAAAGGCACGACTACTCCGCGCGAAAACTGGGGTGGTGGGCGAAAAGGCGAACTGTGGGCAAAAACATAAAGCTGGCCCGCGAAACTCCCCTGCTTCCTGAGTTTTTCTGCCGCGCGTGACGCAAACTCACTCACGGCCTCCAGTAATGGCTCCAGTGTTGTCACCGGACGGCCGAAGGACCGGGTTACCGCGATTTGCTTTTTATCGGTGGGCACATCTTCCAGGGCCATGCACGATTGACCGCACAACTCGCGCACGGTCCGTTCGAGCACCACGTTCCAGCGACGCCGAACGGTACCAGGGTCCATCCTCGACAGATCCCAAGCAGTGAGCACGCCGGCCTCTACGAGCTGCGCGCCTATCTTGCGGCCCACCCCCCACACATCCCCCACGGCGGTCGCCTGCATGATCGCCTTCAGCTCGTCAGCACTCAAGGTCGCGAGGTTGCACACCTGCGCCAGGTGCGCCGGATAGCTGCCCGGTTTCCTCTCTGCGTCCTTGGAGACGTGGTTCGCGAGCTTGGCCAACGTTTTCGTCGGCCCGATGCCCACACCGCACTGCAGACCGATCCATTGGCGTATGCGGGCCCGGACCTTGAATGCCCTCTCGGTCAGGTCACCGGGGATACCGTCGCAGCCGGAGAACGCTTCATCGATTGAATAGACCTCCGTCCGATAGCCAAAACCCGCTATGAGGCTCATCAGGCGCGAGGACATATCACCGTACAGGGTGAAGTTTGCCGAGAGCCCCAGCAGGCCGTGGGACTCGCTCAAATGGGAAATCTTGAACCAGGGAGCCCCCATCTTGATCCCGAGTGCTTTTGCCTCTTGGCTTCGGGCAATTGCACAGCCATCGTTATTGGAAAGTACAACGAGAGGACGGCCTTGCAGGGAGGGACGAAAGCTCTGTTCTACCGAGGCGTAGAAGTTGGATGCATCAAAAAGCGCGAACATGGCCACCTCACCTGCCGCCCCCGCGAAAGCGCTTGATCGAGGCCGTCACGACGCCCCAGATTTCGACTGTCTGCCCGTCTTTCGGGACGATTTCAGGGTACGTTGGGTTCGCTGCCACCAGCTTCATGCGCCCGTACTTGAGCCACAGCGACTTGCAGGTGAACTCTCCGTCCACCACGGCGACCACCACATCCTGGTGCACGGGCTTGAGGGCGCGGTTCACCACCAGCAGATCCCCGTCGAAGAGCCCCGCGTCCTTCATCGAGTCCCCGCGCAGCCGTAGCAGGAACGTCGCCTGGGGATGCGTCACAAGGATGGCTGTGAGATCCAGGCGATCAACATGGAAGTCCTCAGCGGGTGATGGAAAGCCTGCACGCACCACGTCACCGCCCACCGGCAGCACCAGCGGCTGGTCGGAGATGAGGATAGGCTGTGGGTCATGCTTCACACTGGATAAATATACAGCATCCGACAAAACCAGCAACTCCAAGGCCTATGGCCGGTGACTCCAACAAATAAAGTGCGTCGGACGTAAATAAAGTCCGTCGGGGAAATTCCGTATTGAGAAATTAATGCCGCCTCATTTGAGGCGGTTCATGTATCGATGCATGTGGAGGGGAGGGGCGGTGGGCTGCTTCAGGCTGGTTGCAGTCCTTCGCCTCAGCGGTTTCGGGTGACTGCTTCCGCCCCTGAGCGGAAGCAAAACAATAAGGGAGTGGTCATGCCCGATCGGGTGTGTTCGTCGTGCTTTGGAGATGAGGATCTGCACCAGTGGCATCAGGACGCAGCGCACAAAGGGGCGGGGGTCCCTGGAACACCGCTAACATCGCGGTTCATGCCAAGCAACTCCTAGGGCGCAAGAACGCTCAGGGGAGTGCCAGAACGAGTAAGTCCAGGGAGGACGCATGGCCGACATACAGAAGCGGTTGATCCAACTGCGCGCCCGACGCGTGGGTGATGACCGTCCAACGCGGACGCTGCTGGACGCGGCGGAGACCCGCGACGCGTTGATCAAGTCGCTGACGCCATCCAACGAGTCGTGGGAGGAGAAGCGCCAGAGCAAGCCGTTCACCGCCTATGCGATTGGGGCCATGCAGCCCGTTGACGCGCAGTACACGCGGGTGAGCCTTGAGGAGGCCAAACGGGTTGAGGATCAACTCAAGCCGCGATTGGCCGCGCGAGGAATTCCGACCGAGTACCGCATCCAGGGCTCGGTCGCGCTCGACGTCCATATCCGACGAGTTAGCGACGTCGACCTCTTAGCGCTAGACAGGAGTCATCTCACCTACGACCGCCACGGCGTCATGGCCGGCCGCGGGGTGTACCTTGGCCTGCCTGCCAGGATGTCTTCCACGGTGCTGACGAATCTTCGTCGCGGGATCATCACCTGTCTGGAGGACGCGTTTCCGCGGGCTACGGTGGAACCTGGCTCCAAGGCGGTCAGCATCTCGGGGGGATCACTTCGGCGCTTTGTCGACGTTGTTCCATCACACTGGCATGACACCGCCGAGTACCAACTGTCGCAGCTCGAGCGAGACCGCGGCGTCACCATCCTCGATGTCAAAAACGGCAAGACGATCGAGAACCTGCCGTTCCTGCACATCCACCGAATCACCGAGCAATGCAACGCCACCTATGGCGGTTTGCGCAAGGCCATCCGCCTGTGCAAGCAGCTCAAGGCCGACATGGAAGCCGACGGCCGCACCGTCGCGCTGCCCAGCTTTGATATTGCGGCCTTGATGTACCACGCCAACGAGCTGTGGCTCCGCTACGGCATCGTCTCCGAGATGTCCATTCTTGGAGAGGCACAGCGCCACCTCGACTATCTGGCGGTGCACCGCACCGAGGCCAAAAAGCTCAAGACGCCGGATGGACTTCGCACCATCCTGGATACCGAGAAGAAGTTCGAAGGGCTCACAAGCCTGTCGGTCGAGATGGACGACCTGGTCCGCCAGGTCGCGAGAGAGCATGGCGTCGCTGACCCGGCCAAGCAGACGATGGACGGCCTAAGGTCCACGCTGCGATCCGTGACGGCAACCGCCTGACGTGGCGGCGATACCGAGTGAGGGAACAATGACTATCCTGGATACCGTTGACGCGCCGGCGAAGCCGCTGCGCGTTCTGACGCTGGACGGCGGTGGCGCCAAAGGCTTCTACACCTTGGGGGTGCTTAAGGAGATCGAGGCGATGAGCGGCTGCCCACTTCATGAAAAGTTCGACCTGATCTTCGGGACCAGCACCGGGTCCATCATCGCGGCGCTGATAGCACTGGGTAAAACGGTCGAGGAAATCCTGGCGCTCTATCGCGAGCATGTGCCCAAGGTGATGTCCAACCGAAGGCGAGCGACACGCACCAGGGCGCTCAACAAGCTGGCCAACGAGGTGTTCCTCGACGCTGCGTTCACCGACGTCAAGACTCGCGTTGGCATCGTTGCCGCGAAGTGGCTGAGCGAGCGGCCCATGATCTTCAAGGGCAGCGTCGAGCAGGCGCACGGCCGGCCTGCGACGTTCGTACCAGGCTTCGGCGTTCGAATCGCTGACGCTGTGCAGGCATCCTGTTCTGCTTATCCGTTCTTCGAGCGCACCACAGTCAAGACGTCAACGGGCGAGCAGATCGAATTGATCGACGGTGGGTACTGCGCCAACAACCCGACCCTGTATGCGATCGCCGACGCTGTGCACGCGCTCAAGCGGGCGCGCGAGGACATCCGCATTGTCAGCGTCGGCTGTGGCGTCTATCCGGAGCCCAAGAAGCTCAGCATGTGGTTCGCCAAGAACTTCCTCTACGGTGTCGAATTGCTGCAGAAGACGCTGGAGATCAATACCCAGTCCATGGACCAGCTGCGTCAGGTGCTGTTTCACGACGTGCCAACCATCCGCATCAGCGACGCCTTCACCCAGCCGGCCATGGCCACCGATCTGCTGGAGCACGACGTCAGGAAATTGAACGTCCTGTTCACGCGCGGCCGAGAGTCTTTCTCGGCGCACGAAAAGCAACTGGCCACATTCCTGCTCTGAAAGACCTCGAACCATGGCCATCCCTGAATCCCAACTCGATACGTGGTCGCACCAAGGGTCCATCACGCAGTCGTCGACCACGTACAACAGCATCAAAGGCATCCTGGAAGGCAGCGGCACGCCGTACACCGGCAAGAACTTCAAGGTCTTCCTGCAGGGCTCCTACGGCAACGACACGAACATCTACGCCGAGAGCGACGTGGACATCGTCATCTGCCTCAATGACTGTTTTCAGAGGGACATTGATCGGCTTTCCGAGGAAGACAAGGCGGCCTACCAAGCAGCCTTCACCGGCGCCACATACACACACGTGGAGTTCAAGGCAGACGTGGTCAAAGTGCTTGTCGACCAGTACGGCAATGCAGTCCAAGTCGGCGACAAGGCCATCGCCATCGACGCCAACGGATCCCGGCGCAAGGCCGATGTGATTTCTGCCATCCAGTTCCGCCGGTACACGAAGTTCAAATCGATCAGCGACTCGGAGTTCACCGAGGGCATCTGCTTCTACAACGCCAAGGGCGAGCGCATCGCGAACTACCCGCGACAGCATTCCGCCAATCTGACGCAGAAGCACAAGGACACCTCCAAGTGGTTCAAGCCGGTCGCGCGAATCTTCAAGAACATGAGGAGCCGGTTGGTCGACGACGGCATGATCGCCAAGGGGGTCGCCCCGTCGTACTACCTCGAGGGGCTGCTGTACAACGTGCCGAGCGAAAAGTTCCACACCGACTACCAGACCTGCGTCGTCAATGTGATCAACTGGTACCGCAGTGACGCCGTCAAGAAGGATCTGGTCTGCGCCAACGAGCAGTACTACTTGCTGCGGGATGGCCACCACGTGTGCTGGAACCAGGCCAACTGCGATGCCTTCGTCGATGCGGCAGCCGACCTATGGAACGCTTGGTGACGGGCGGGGTGACTTACCCGGAGGTGGCCAAAAGCCAGTGCCCGCTTCTTGGCGGTCAGCGGCCAGCCAGCGACATAACCCTGACCGACTGCAATCGCTGCTAAACCGACTTTCAGCGTGGCAGCTCCAGGTCGGCAGAGACCATTCTGATCTTGCGTCGGCAATGGGGGCTTTCGCATTTAACGCGACATCAACTGCAAGAAAAGTAACGAGTTTGCCCCTCCGAAATTACCTGATTGCTTGCCATCCACCTACTCGGCCTGCTCGCCGACAGGCGCACGGAGGCCTGGCCCCGTGATCGGCGCGACCGCTTCGATCTTGTATGTTCTTTGGGGACTGAGCGACTTTGCTATCAGGAGCCCTCCCGCCAGCCCCAAGGTTTCAGGTTCGAAGAGTATCCAACTCAGCAGTGGAGATCCAAGCTGTCAAAAGCGTAATCCGGCAGTCACTGCCTTGATAGGGCGAGATTTTTAGACTTCTCTTCGTGATGCAAAGCGTGTCACCCCGGTAGCCAAAAAAAGAGGCGTCCGGTGCAACTGGAGAACATCATGAAAGTTCGCAACGCACTCATCATCGTTGGCCTGGCCACCGTCGCTACGACTTCGTTCGCCGCGTCGGCCTATCACGCCAGCCCAGTGCAGGAGCAGGGAGCTGTGTTTACTCCCGACCACCTGGGTAACACCGTGAGCCGGGACTCCGTTCGCAATACCGTGCTTGTAGCCCAGCAAGACGGCTCGCTCCAATGGATCAGCCGTGGCTATCCCGCCACCTACCCGCTCGTCAAAGCGCCGACCCTCACCAAGAGCCGGGACCAGGTGCTGCAGGAGCTCGAATATGCCAAGCGCAACCCGATCACAGCAGATGGCATGCGCGACATGGGCGGCGAAGCTGGGTGGGTCAACGCCCAACAGCTGCCGTAATCCGCCCTTCATTTATTCAATCACATTAACTCAAAGGACCACACCATGAAATTCAAGACCGCACTCCTTCTCGCCGCTCTGGGCGCCGCACCTCTGCTCGCCTCTGCGCAATCGGCTCCACTCACCCGTGAACAGGTTCGCGCTGAACTGTTCCAAGCCATTCGCAGCGGCGACATCATGGGCAGCGGTGAGTCGAGCATGACGCTACGCCAAATGAACCCCCGCGCCTATCCTGCGCAAGCAGCAACCGCGCCCAAGAAGACGCGTGAGCAAGTGCAGCAGGAACTGGGCCAAGCGATCAAGTCAGGAGAGATGATGGCCGCTGGCGAATCTGGTGCTAAGTTGAATGAGATCGCTCCAGGGAGCTATCCTTCGCAGGCAGTGGCGGCTGTTTCGCCGAAGTCGCGCGACGAAGTCAAACATGAACTGGCCGAGGCAATTCTTCACGGAGAGATCGTCGCCAATGGTGAAGACGGGCGCATGCTCAAGGACGTATTTCCAGGCATGTACCGTGGCAGTCACACTGCGGACGTGGCAGCGGAACGCGGCTACACGGGGAGCGTCCGAGGCATGTGAAGCTGCGGCGCTGTTCTTCGATACCTAGTGCTCAGAATTCAACTTGCCATGCTAGACTGAAAAAATGAGTCGCTGGGTCGTCGCTTTGATGCTCGTACTGCTACCGCTCCAGTTCAGCTGGGCTGCGGTAGCTTCGTACTGCCAGCATGAGCGCGCTACGTCCGCCTCTACTGTGCAGCACGTGGGTCATCACGAACACCAGCATGAATCGGATACGACCGTTGGCAACGCCAAAGTGGGCGAGAAGAATCTCGACAAGTTCGACCCCGATTGCCGCTCATGCCATGGCCTTGGACTCGGTGCAGTCTACGTGCCAGATTCCAAAATGCCTGCAGATCGCGGTAACGGAATGAACGCCCCGGTCTTGTCACCGCTAGCAGGCGTCAGCCCCATCCCCCCAGACCGCCCTCAGTGGCCCTCCCTCGCCTAATCGGCGGGGCTTCTTCCTCGATCCATTCTTTATCCGCCTTCGATAGGGCGGAGTCGCCGCGCGCGCCGCAGCCGAAATGGACTTGAGCAGCTAGGTGACGTTGTTGTTGCCATCCCGCCGATTTCCCCGTGTTTCAAGGTCACTGGAGAATCGGATGTTCAAGGGAATTCATGTTTCAAATCGCCTGGTCGCTGTACCCGGCCGAAAGAGTTTTGCGGTCACAGCAGTTGTTGCCGCCACGATTTTTGCGAGCGGATCGGTCGCGCTCGCCCAGGGCGTGCCCGCAGGCACCCAAGGAAGCCAATCGATAATTGCTCACAGCGCGTTGGCGTCGTCCGCAGCCCCGTTGTCGTTGGCCAGGGCCATCGACTTGGCACTGGAAGGGAATGCAGACGTTGCCGCGGCCATGCGCCAGGTCGAGGCATCAGAAGGGCAAGTCATTCAGGGACGCGCGCGCCCAAATCCGGAGTTTGCGTACTCGCTCGAAGACACCCGGTCCAAAACGCGCACGCAAAGCTGGCAGCTCAACCTTCCGATTGAACTCGGCGGTAAGCGCACGGCACGGACCAAGGCCGCGGAAAGGGCCCGGGAGCAGGCACAGGCTCAGCTCGCTGAGGTGAAATCCACGGTGCGTGCCAATGTGGTTGCCGCCTACTTCGAAGCACTGACGGCCCAAGAGCGGTTGGCCTTGGCAAAGGACAGTGCAGCGCTTGCCAAGTCATCCACTGACACCGTTGCGAAGCGTGTGGCTGCGGGCAAGGTCTCCCCCGTCGAGGAGACGAAGGCACGCGTTGCGGAAGCCGGCATACGCGTGGAGTTGGCGCAGGCGGCGGGCGAAGAGCGCAATGCACTGACCCGCCTCTATGCACTGTTGGGCCGAACCACCGGGATGACCCTCCTGCTGGAAGGCGAGGCCGAGAGCCTTCCTGCCGTTCCTGATATCGCGGCGCTGCAATCCCTGGTTGCGTCATCCCCTGCCGTTGTTGTCGCCAAGGTCGAAGTGGATCGGCGCATCGCCTTGACCGAGGTGGAGCAGAGCAAGCGGGTGCCGGACGTCACTGTGAGCGCAGGTATGCAGCGCAGCAATGAGACACAGCGCAACATGCTCCTGCTCGGAGTGTCTGTGCCTCTACAACTGTTCGACCGCAACCAGGGCAACCTGCTGGAGGCCCTGAAGCTTGAGGACAAAGCAAGGGACGAATTGCAAGCCACCACCGTGCGGCTGCACAGCGAGGTGACCCAAGCCCACGATCGACTGGCAACGATCACTACCGAAGTGCAGGCGTTGCGAGGTGACGTGCTCCCTGGTTCCAAGTCGGCCTACGACGCAGCAACCGTGGGGTTCGAGAACGGCAAATTTAACTTCCTCGAAGTTCTCGACGCACAGCGCACGTACTTCACAGCCAAGTCGCAGTACCTCAAGGCGTTGGCCGAAGCCCATCGAGCAGCCGCGGAGATCGACCGACTCCTGGGCAGCCAGACGCCCAATGCACCGACCAACAAGCAAAACTGAGATCGACCATGAACTCCATCAAATCAAGCATCAGCAAGAAGCACCTGATCGCCATCGCCGTCGTCATCGCGATGGGCGTTGGTGCTGGCGCCCTCATTCTGCAGGGAGGCAAGACGAAGGCTGCGGCCGGTGAGGGAGATGGCCACGGCCACGGCACCCACACTGAAGCCAAGGGGCACGGAGGACGGCGAGCACCATGGCAAAGCGGATGGCAAGGGCCATGATGACGACAAAGGCCATGCCGACGGGGAGCATCACGAGAAGAGTGAGTCCAAGGGACGAACGGTGGCAGCCTCTTCAAGGAAGGCGACTTCGGCCTGGAAGCTCTGCTTGCGGAAGACGGCGGCGAGCCGCGCCTTCGCGTCTGGATGTTCGACAAGGACACGCCACTGCCGCAGAGCGCCGCCACGGTCGCCGCAACAATTACCCGGCCGACGGGTGAAAAAACAGACGCTCTCGTTCATCCAGGAAAAGGACGGGTGGGTGAGCCGCGAGAGCGTGGCAGAACCACACGCGTTTGACATCGAGATCATTGCGCAAAAGGGCAATGAGCCTTTCATGTTCGTGATGAGCAAGGAAGAAGGCAAGGTCGAGCTGACCGATGCCCAGATCAAGGCGGCAGCCATCGGCGTTGACTCGGCATCTGCTGCGAGCATCAAGTCTGCGCTGCTGCTGCCCGGCGAGATCCGCCTCAACGAAGATCGCACCTCGCACGTGGTTCCACGCCTTGCTGGCGTGGTGGAAAGCGTTAACGCCAGCTTGGGCCAGGTCGTCAAGAAGGGGCAGGTGCTGGCCGCTATCGCGAGTCCCACAGCATCGGAGCAGCGCAGCGAGCTGCAGACGGCCCAAAAGCGCATGGCCTTGGCAAAGACGACCTACGAGCGGGAGAAGAAGCTTTGGGAGCAGAAGGTCTCGGCGGAGCAGGACTACCTGCAGGCCAAGCAGGCACTCAACGAAGCCGAAGTTGCTGTCGCCAACGCCAACCAGAAGTTGGGGGCATTGGGTCTGTCGTCCTCTTCCGCCTCGGGCCTGAACCGGCTTGAGCTGCGTGCGCCCTTTGATGGGATCGTCATCGAGAAGCATCTGAGCCTCGGCGAAGCCGTCAAGGAAGACGCCGCCGTGTTCACGATTTCTGATCTGAGCCAGGTGTGGGCGGAAATCAACGTTCCAGCCAAGGATCTCCCTCTCGTGCGGGTCGGTGAGAAAGTCACCATCAAGGCCACCGCGTTCGACGCTTCAGCGACGGGCACTGTGGCCTTCGTGGGCGCGCTCATCGGTGAGCAAACCCGAACCGCCAAGGCGCGGGTGGTGTTGGATAACCCCAAGGGAGCATGGCGGCCAGGCCTGTTCGTGAACGTCGAGGTCGTGGCTGATGAGGCAACTGTGCCCGTGACGATCGCTGCAGACGCAGTCCAGACGGTTGGGGACAAGCCTGTTGTCTTCCTCAAGGTCAATGGAGGCTTCATTGCCCAGCCCGTGCAGTTGGGACGCAGCGATGGCAAGCGTATCGAGGTTCTTCAGGGCATCAAGCCCGGAACGCCCTACGCAGCGTCCGGCAGCTTCGTCGTGAAGTCCGAACTGGGCAAGGCGTCCGCCGAGCACACGCACTGATCACGGAGCCTCACACATGTTTTGAAAAACTGATTCGATTTTCGATCGAGCAGCGATGGCTGGTGCTGCTCGCTGCCCATTGCAATGGGTGCCCTGGGCGTCTTCAACTACCAGAAGCTTCCCATCGACGCTGTTCCGGACATCACCAACGTCCAGGTGCAGATCAACACGCAAGCCGCCGGTTACTCACCACTGGAGACAGAGCAGCGCGTGACCTACCCCATCGAGACGGTCATGGCCGGTCTCCCCAATCTGGAGCAGACCCGGTCGTTGTCACGCTACGGCCTTTCCCAGGTCACGGTGATCTTCAAGGACGGCACCGACATCTACTTCGCGCGCCAGTTGGTGAACGAACGCATCCAGGAGGCCCGGGATAAGTTGCCGGCAGGCATCACCCCTGCGCTGGGACCTATCTCGACCGGCCTGGGCGAAATCTACCTGTGGACGGTTGAAACCAAGGATGGAGCCAAGAAGCCAGACGGCAACCCCTACACCCCGACAGACCTGCGTGAAATCCAGGATTGGATCATCAAGCCGCAGCTGCGCAATGTTCCAGGCGTCACCGAAATCAACTCCATCGGCGGTTTTGCGAAGGAATACCAGATTGCGCCAATCCCCGAGCGCCTGGCATCCCTCGGCGTGACGCTGCAAGACATCGTCACTGCTTCTGGACCGCAACAACGGCAACGTTGGCGCGGGCTACATCGAGAAGCGCGGCGAACAGTACCTGGTTCGCGCCCCTGGCCAGGTCAAGTCGATGGAAGATATCGGCAACGTGATCTTGAGCAGTGCCAACGGTGTCCCTGTGCGTGTGCGGGATGTCGCCGACGTATCGATCGGCCGGGAACTGCGCACTGGCGCTGCCACGGACAACGGCCGTGAGGTCGTGCTCGGTACGGTCTTCATGCTCATCGGCGAGAACAGCCGTACCGTGTCGCAAGCCGTGGACAAGAAGATGGTGGAGATCAACCGCAACTTGCCAGAAGGCGTGCACGCGGTCACCGTCTACGACCGCACTGTCCTGGTGGACAAGGCCATCAGCACGGTGAAGAAGAACCTCATGGAAGGCGCGATCCTGGTGATCGTGATCCTCTTCCTTTTCCTGGGCAATATCCGGGCTGCGGTGATCACGGCAACGGTGATTCCGCTGTCGATGCTTTTCACGTTCACCGGCATGGTGAACTACAAGGTCAGTGCCAACCTGATGAGCCTTGGAGCGCTGGACTTCGGCATCATCATTGACGGCGCGGTTGTGATCGTGGAGAACTGCGTTCGCCGCCTGGCGCACGCCCAAGCCCACCATGGTCGACCACTGACACGGGCCCGAGCGCTTCCATGAAGTGTTTCTGGCATCGAAAGAGTCTCGCCGCGCCCTTCTGTTTGGTCAGCTCATCATCATGGTGGTGTACCTGCCGATCTTCGCCCTCACTGGCGTCGAAGGAAAGATGTTCCACCCGATGGCGTTTACCGTGGTCGCGGCACTTGTCGGCGCAATGATCCTGTCGGTGACTTTCATCCCCGCCGCAGTCGCACTGTTCATAGGCAACCGGGTCAGCGAGAAGGAAACTTCCTGCTCGGCCATGCGAAGCGAATCTATGCGCCGCTCCTGGGATCGCGTCATGTCCGCCAAGGCAGTAGTGCTCTCCATTGCCGCAGTGGCCGTGGTGCTCTGCGGATTGATCGCGACCCGAATGGGCAGCGAGTTCGTTCCCCAACTCAATGAGGGTGACCTTGCCATCCAGGCGCTGCGAATCCCCGGTACCAGCCTCTCGCAATCTATTCGCCATGCAGCGCCAGATCGAAGGGACGCTGAAAGAGAAGTTCCCTGAAATCGACCGGGTATTTGCCAGAACCGGCACTTGCAGAAATTGCCTCGGACCCCATGCCCGCCGAACATCTCGGACGGGTTACATCATGGCTCAAGCCCATTGGACCAATGGCCCGAGCCACGCAAGACTCGTGACGAACTGCTTTACCGCCATCCAAGAGGTGTCGGCAAGATTCCCCGGCAACAACTACGAGTTCTCGCAGCCGATCCAGTTGCGCTTCAACGAACTTATCTCCGGCGTGCGCAGCGACGTCGCGGTCAAGACTTCGGGACGACATGGACGTCCTGAACAAGTCGGCAGAAGAGATCTCTTCGATGCTGCAGAAGATCCAAGGGCATCGGAGGTGAAGGTCGAGCAGACAACCGGGCTGCCGATGCTCACGGTGAATATCGACCGCCAGAAGGCGCTCGCTATGGCCTGAACGTGGCCGACATCCAGGACACGGTGGCCACAGCCATCGGTGGACGTGAAGCCGGAACGATGTTCGAGGGTGATCGGCGATTTGACATCCTGGCGCCTGCCCGAAGCGATCCGCAATGACATGGAAGGCATGAAGCGACTGCCCATCCCGCTGCCTCGCTCAGCGGGCACTGCGGAAGCGCGGACCAACTTCATCCCACTTGCCGAAGTCGCTTCCTTTGAGCTCGCCCCGGCCCTAACCAGGTCAGCCGCGAGAACGGCAAGCGGCGCATCGTGGTGAGCGCCAACGTGCGCGGCCGCGATGTGGGCTCCTTCGTTGCAGAAGCCGAACAAGGCCTGGCGCAGATCAAGATCCCGACGGGCTACTGGACAAGCTGGGGCGGCACGTTTGA